>NZ_VAUW01000001.1 GCF_005771495.1 Maribacter sp. ACAM166 | reverse complement strand
TTTGTTATCGGCCGTTTTGCCATTGGTGATATTAACGTAAGCAGGTAGATTTCCATCATAATCTAATAGGGTATGCATTTTTATGGCCCCTTTGGCTGTTTTATACTTGGCCCAATCAAACAGGCTCAGGCAAAGACTTACCGTAGTGGAATCAAGCAGGAATATTTTTGATTTTATCTTGAACTTCACGCGTCTTAAATGTGCCTGCTGTCCCAGACTTTCCAGTAGGGAATAATAGTAATCCCTGAAAAGCTCCCAATCCCTGCGTTTGTTCTGATAACTGATCGTTGATTTTGAAGGAGCTCTTTCTACTCCCATATGATTAAGATTACCAGTAGCTGAACGCAATCCATTACTAATATCACGAACGGACTGGCTTTTTGCGAACTGGCAAAAGAGCATCGAGACCAAGTGCGTCCAACTGGTAAAACCTTTTTGGTGTTTGTCCGTTTTTCTTTGATCGACCAGTCTGTTGAAAATACCACGGTCGAGCTTCGAGATGATTTGGGAAAACAAGGTTATATTTAACATAAGAGAAAGGTGTGGTTTTGAGTGCACCACAAAGGTAACTTTGAGGAACAGAATTCCCTTTCTCTTTTTTAATCGTTTAGGACGCTATTGATTCTAAACATATACCCGTATTTTTTATATTTTAATAAAGCATGGTGTATCCCAATAAAAGGAGTAAAATATGCTATCTTCAATAAACTCTTTTTAGAATTAGTTAGACCTTAATGGTCATAACTATGTGAGAGGTAAAGTAAAATTGCAGTAACAATTCTACTTTTACCCTTTCACTAGCTAACTCAAACTAAACACAAACAAATTTTACAACCCACTTTTGACCGAAGCATCAAGGCCTTTAGTTCACATCCCAAAAAAGTTTAGTGGTCATAACGTCGCCTCCAATAGCAGACGCTGCGCTTTCATAATTTGCACTATTCAACGTTTGTTCAGAAATAGGATATCTAAATCTGACAGGGACAGTATCAATAAAAGAATCAGGTGGCGCAATAAGAGTAGGGTAATCCATTCTTCTCCATTCGGTATACCCCTCAGGACTCTGATTGAAAAGTGCAAGCCATTTTTGAGTTGCTATTTTTTGTTGCCATGTTCCTTCAGCAGTGGTATATGCTACTTCAATCTGTGCTAAATATGCCTCTATACTGTCGCCAAGACCATAATATTCAAAAGAAGCCGTAATAGCAGCGTTGTAATGTGCTTCGGAATCTGTTACCGAACCTATGTTTCGTTCTGCAGCCTCCGCTAGGAAAAATTCAACGGATGCATAATCCATGAATATTGTCGGTGTTGTTGGTTGGTAGAAGATTTCACCATACTTGGAAAAATCATCATAGCTTACAACTAAACCAGAGGGTGAACCAATATATTCTCCATTTTCTGGCTTAAAATATACCGATCTTCTTGGGTCTTCAAGTTCATTCAATAAATTAACAAAAGGTTCAGCCCCAACATAATCCTTTCTATTACCAACGGCAAGATCGGTCCAAAGCTCAGCGGTATTGGGTGGCGCGCTTAGGTGCACTAGTTTTGCATTATCTTCATTAGTTGTAAAAACACCCGGAATTGCTTCGACGATAGTCTCGGTAGCTAATTGAAGATTAGAATCAACAATTCGCATACCCATCTGTAACTGTAATGATTTTCCAAACTTCTTCCAGCTACCCACATCACCGGCATACAGAATATCTTGATTCCAACTAGCTTGTGATTCGTCAAGATTATTAATTGCGGTGCTTAACCTATTCAATAAATCAATATAAATAATTTCAGCATCATCATACTTTGGAATAATAATGTTGATATCCAATGCTTCGGAATATGGTATATTCCCAAAAGTCTCTACAAGTCTGCCATATGTATATACTTGCATTATTTCTAATATAGCAAGTTTGTTTTTCGATTCAGGACTGGAACTTGCCTCAGAGGTTTCAATGACCTTTTTACTTTGTTGTAAGTTTATTAATACGTCTTGATAAACACTGCTCCAGTTAAAACTTAGATAGTAGGTAGTGCCTTCATTATAAGTTACCGATGAAATCTGTTGGACCAATAACCTTGAATTACTCCAAGGATTAACAGTTGCTCCATATTCAATGCCACTTAGCAAATCGGACAAATTCTTCACTGCCAAATTAAAAAACGCTTCTGGCGGAGCAAAGGTTGCGTTTTTTTGATCGACGTTCAGCTCCTCTAGATCAGATGAGCAAGAAAGAAATAGTAATATTGAACTTATGAGAAAAAACTTTTTCATAATATTTTCTGTATTAGATTAAAATTGTAGTTGCACATTTAAA
Organism: Maribacter sp. ACAM166; assembly: GCF_005771495.1. Classification (GTDB taxonomy): domain Bacteria; phylum Bacteroidota; class Bacteroidia; order Flavobacteriales; family Flavobacteriaceae; genus Maribacter. The sequence goes on along the minus strand of NZ_VAUW01000001.1, from coordinate 324,893 downwards.
CCCACTTGACGGGTTGTAGGGTAAGCTCCGTTTTGGAAACCTTGAAGGTTACCGGAACTGACGCCAGATTCAGGATCTGAAAAGGGTAAGTTTTTATGGATAATCCATAAATTGGAACCTACTAAACCTACTCTAACAGATTTGATGTCAGCTTTATCGAGGAAGCCTATTGTAGGCAATGTATATCTTAATGTTACTTCTCTTAGCTTGACATAGGACGCATCATAAACAAAATTTGCATTAGGGGCCTTGATGCTTCCCGTTGCATTTCTGTAAGTGTCCATTGCAGTTCGTACTGCATTTACACCGCCATCTGGTGCTACCCCATCCAAAATGATTCCTCCACCATCTGCTAAGGAATTTCGAATTGGATTACCCAAGTCGTTCAATCCAACGGAGTAGTTATATAAACCTGACCTATTACCTGTTTGTATGTCAGAAGAATGCACATCGCCTCCTTTCTGAATATCAATCAGAAAACTTAAGCTTAGATTTTTGTATTTAATAGAATTGGATATACCTCCATTCCAATCTGGAGTAATATTACCAATGACATTGTTCGATGTAGTAGTACGTTCATATTCCCCAGTTGCCTGATTAATTAGCCTTTTTCCATCTACATAGATAAAATCGGTCCCTTGTATAGTACCGTAAGGCTCTCCAACGGTTGCGTTAATCGTCACACCAGCTACATCGCCTAATTGTAGATTAGTTCCTCCTTCGAATAATGAAAGAACTTCACTCCTATTTTTGGCCCAGTTAACATTTACGTCCCAACTGAAATTATCAGTTGATAAAACTGTTCCGGATAGGGCAACTTCAACACCTTTATTCTGAATTTCACCAGCATTTACAAATTTAGATGAATACCCTGTTGCGGATGATACTGCAACAGGTATAATCTGATCTTTAGAATTAGTTTGATAAACTGACATATCTAAGTGAATTTTATTTTTGAAAAAGGTCAATTCCAAACCTCCTTCAACACTTACAGTAGTTTCCGGTATAAGCGTCTCATTGTTTTTTGTACTATTTACACCATATAATGGTATGCTACCATATGGAGTAGGTTTGTTAAGTACATCTGTAAGACTATTAGCAGGGGCTGAACTACCTACCTCAGCATAATTCAATCTCAGTTTACCAAAAGAGAAAATCTCACTTTCGCCAATCAAATTTGAGAAAATGAAACTAGTAGAAACTGAAGGATAAAAATAGGTGCTGTTTTCTGAGGGTAAAGTAGATGAATGATCAAATCTACCGGTTAGATCTAAATATAAAGTACTGTCATAACCGAAAGATGCTAGGCCATAAACTCCATCAACCCCAATTTTCTCTACTTTTTCTTCAGGGGCATTGGGTACATTTATCGAATTCGATAGTGAGTACAAACCTGGAAGAACAAGACCTCCATTAGTTTGGGCTAGAATAGAAGCAAAGTCATTCCTTCTAATATTGGTACCCATAACACCGCTAATATTTAATTTATCAGTGACATATTTATTGAAATTAACCATTAAATCATAGTTCATTTCGGTGAAATTTATGTTGTTTCTAACGTATAGACCTACTGCACCTGCTGAACCTTCGTTCACTCTTTCTTCTTGAAAGAATGAATAGGTGTCAAGGGAAACCCTTCCTTCAATATTCAACCAATCGGTAAATTTATATTTTAAAGCTACATTACCGAAAATCCTGTCTCTTGTATCGTTTTGATAATTCTCATATACCGACCAATATGGATTATCTATAGAACCGCCCATAAAGGGGTCTACACTACTACCGGTAGTAAAATAGGCTTCTTTTAATTCCTTAATACCTACATTCATAGCCCAGTATTTTCTCATGGATGCAAGTACATTCCCTGCATTGGAACCCGTTTCATTCCCTGTTTTATTCCGACCTAATGCATCTGTTTTTATATAGTTAGCAGTAGCGGATGCGGTAAGCTTTTCGTTCACATCAAATGACGTACTTATTGCTATATTATCTTTTGAAATTTTACTGTTAGGCAAAATACCTTCTTGATCAAACTTGGTATAGGCAATCCTATAATTTGAATTATCATTTCCCCCAGCTATTGAGACACTATTACTTAATGTAACAGGCGTCTCAAAAAAGGTGATTAATTTGTCCTTTGGAGCTTCCCATGGTGTTGGCTGTAAATAATTGGGGGATCCAGGATAAAAAGAATCCCATTGGTATACTGGCAAACTGGAGTCAAAAGGTGCTCCATACGATCCATAAGCTGTCGAAGGAGAGACCAAATCTTGAATCCCATCACCATTTACATCACTCTGATTAAAATAGCCATCCTGATCAGGGCCATAGAATGAACCATATCCTGTTCCATATTCATATTGAAACTTTGGCCATGTAGATTTATCAATAAAACCTACCGTAGCGGAAGAACTAATTGTTACCGTAGGATTGTTTTTTGATCCAGATCCATTTTTCGTAGTGATAATTACAGCACCGTTTGTAGCTCTTGACCCATATAGTGCCGTAGCCGCAGCACCTTTCAAAATATTCATTGATTTGATGTCGTTTGGGTTAATATCAGAGGCAAGATTTCCATAATCAAAACCACCTCCGCCACTTTGTTGGGTATCAGAGTTAAAATTTGAATTATTAACAGGCACGCCATCTACTACAAATAATGCTTGGTTATTTCCGGTTAAAGAGGTGCTACCTCTAATAACAACATTACTTGAGCCACCTAAGTTGGTATTGGTTTTAATTTGAACACCTGCGACCTTACCTGAAAGTGCATTTACAACGTTATCAGTGGGAACGTTATTTACATCCTCACCATCAACTTGTTGCGTGGCATAACCTAAAGATTTTTTTTCACGGGAAATACCCAAGGCCGTAACAACAACCTCAGTCAATTGCTGTGAGTCTTCTTCAAGAGAAATATTGATGTTGTTTTGGTCGTTAACTTCTACTTCCGTTCTTTTAAAACCGATGTAAGAAACAACCAAAATTGCATCTCCTGGCACGTCAATGGAATAATTACCATCAAAATCTGTTTGGGTGCCGTTAGTAGTTCCTTTTTCTAAAACGTTAGCACCGGGTAAAGGTTGACCCAGATTGTCCAGAACAACCCCTGTAACCGATTCTTGAAACATCTGTTTCAAATGTAACGGATTACTTTTGGAGGCATATTGATCATCGATATCACCAATGCTCTTTGTTTTAAGAAGAATTACTTGACGCCCTTTTATCATGTAGGTGATATTCATGTCATGAAAAAGAACATTTAGAACTTCGGAAATCTTTTTATTTTTAATATTTATGGTTATTTCCTTTTCTACAGGAATCTGGCTAGCTTCGAATACAAATCTATATTCAGAGATTTCCTCGATTTGCGAAAATGCTTTCTCAACACTTACTTTCTCTAAATGTAAAGTCAATAAACCCTGATCTTCGCTAGGATTGGCTTGAATCTTTAAAAATGAAACTAATAAAAATAAAATTAGTTTTATTTTTAGGTTAATTTTGCGGAAACTCAAGAATGGTAAGTTTCTGATTTTAGATTTTTTCATAATTTTTGAGTTGTTTTAGACCGTTGTGGTTACAGTGGTTATTTTATAATTCATATTTGTCGGGGAATGTTCACGCATTTCCCGATTTTTATAAATTTTAATTTAAAAAATGTTTATCTCATAGATTTTCATTTTTTGCCAATATTAGAATATGCTTGTCCTTAATAATATAGTTGAAAGGATGTATTTCGCTAATTACTTTCAAAACTTCTTCTATACTTTCAATATTGGTGTTGAAGTTAGCTGTTAACACTTTTTTAGCCAGATATTTGTTCTTATTTTCAATAGAGACATTATACTTTCGTTCTAAAGTCTTAGCCATTTTGCTGAAAATGGAATTTTTGAATATAAGTTCACCTCTAATCCAACCTGTATAAAGCTTAGTGTCCACTTTGTCCATGTTTATAGATTTTTTCGATTTATTCCACGAACCCTTCATTCCCGGCTTAAGCACTAAATTATGCTCCATGTCGACCATATCAGTAATATTTACCGAACCCTCTACTAGAACAGTTGTTATCTCAGAATCTTCCTTATATGAGGATACGTTGAATTTAGTGCCCAAAACCGTAATTGCAACATCATCTGTATTAACTATAAAAGGATGTTCTTTATCCTTGGTAACATCAAAAAATGCTTCCCCATCTATAAATACTTCTCTTTTCTTTCCTTTTAAAAACTTTACAGGGTATCTAATTTTGGTTCCTGAATTTAAATTAACAATGGTTCCATCTGATAATTCCAAATTAAAAACCTTACCGTTAGGAATTTGTAACTCATTAAATATAAGTTCGTTAATTCTGGTATCTGCCAGGTAATGGATATTACTACCTTCCTGTCTTCCAATTATTTCACCCGAAGCTGAAATAATTTCTTGGGTTTCATTCTGATTGATAAATTGCATTCTATCATCTCCCATTTTTAACCTTATATAATCTTCAGCAACTTGAAATTTGGTTTCCGGTACTTCTTTTAACTGTAAGTAATAAATGGAAGCAAAAACTCCAATGAAAATAGCAGCGTATTTTAGCACTGACTTCCAAAGTGGAATAACAGACGTTTTACAGTCAATTAATTTTTTTTTAATTGACTGTAACTCCTTATCCGTATTTAAATTTGATAATAGACTAATTGACTCTTCTATTAAACCTTCATTATATAATGTTTGAACAAGGTCTTTCTCCAAATAAGGCAAATCTTTTAAACTTTCCGAGTCCAGTCTACCAGAAACTTTAATTTTTTCTAAAATACCTTTTAATCTTTCTTCTCCGTCAGTCATAAACATCCAATTAGCAAGCTCTTTTATTATAAGTTATAATATTGAATAAAGAGGGTGACAAAAATTAATTTTTTTTAATTAATTTTTAAAAAGCGAAATCTACTTAAGCACCTACCGTTTTATTTTACTTTGGTTTTTCAATGAAATACGATGTATAAAAGTGCTCACTTTAGCGAAAATCCGATAATCAAATAATTACTCGTCTTGACCCCAAGGCGGATAACTGGTAAGACATCCTAATCCTTCGATAGCGAACGTTATTATAAAACGTGCAAGACCCAATTGCCATCTGGTCTCGATACTGCTGTGGCATTAAAAACTATCAAGAATTAGGTTAGTTCTTTAAGGCAAATATAGTTCTGGTAAACCTTCATTTTTCAAGAGTTGATTATACCCCGTAACCTGCTCGATTTTAATATCTTTCAAATTAGATTTTAAGATATTCCATTGTTGTAAATAATCTTTACTTACTTCTCGAGTACCTTCTGTGACGGGAAGATTTCCTTTTCCTATACTGTTCAAAAAGTCTTTAAATTTTATTAAAAGACGTGCCTCAAACATGTAATTGCTTTGAAATGTTCGCATTTCCTTTTGTAATATCTCGGCAATCCAATCATCAACACTCTTACTAAGCTGGTCTCCTTCTTTTTTAACGTTTTCATCTTCAGCGACTTCGAGAATAAATTCCAACTGTTGTTTGATTTTTTGTAAGTCTCGAACTCCTTTCGCCATTTCCGTAGCACCAGCATAAATAGATTTAGAAATTTTATTCCTTTCTTCATAAGCTGTTTCTACATTCTCTATGCTATTTTTCAAACGTGGATCGATGGTGATTTCAAAATCTTGGGTCTGGGAGAAATCACCTACTTTCAAGCGTACTTTGTATGCCCCTGGAGGTGCATTATAAGCCGTTAAATCACGATTGGTAGTCGCTAATTCGGTCAAACAATCGAACCTGCCGATTTTCATATTCCATTGGAAACGATGCGCCCCTATCTTTCGCTGTAGTTGAGGTTTTACTAACGTATCACAACCTGTTCTTGGCAACTCACTATATTCTGAATGAATTACTTCACCTGTAGTGTCCATAATTTCAATAGACATTTGCGTAGCCTCTGAAACTACGTTATTCAAAACATAATGAATTTGGACTCCCTGAGGGGGATTATCACCGAGGCCACCGTCAATACTATAGGCCACCGAAAGTTCCGTATTGGTGTTATTGGGCTTATAGAGGTAATAATCTGCTTTTGCAACTTCTTCTGATATTTGGTGTAAAGGGGTTAAATCGTCTAAGATCCATAAAGCCCTACCTTGCGTGGCAACCACTAAATCTTTTCGCTGTACCCTTAAATCAGTTATCGGAACTTCGGGCAAATTATTTTGTAAAGGTAACCATGCTTTTCCATCATCAAATGAAACAAAAACACCAGTTTCAGTACCTGCATACAACAATCCTTTACGGTCTGGGTCTTCTCTAACACTTCTTGCAAAGGTATTACCAGGAATTCCGTCCACAATTTTCTTCCAAGATTTACCGTAATCGTTGGTTTTAAAAATATATGGGCTAAAATCGTTTAGCTTATACCCAGTAACAGCAATGTAAGCAGTGGCAGGATCGTGTGGTGAAGGTTCAACTACATTGATGATACTTTCTTTGAGGCCTTTTGGGGTGACATTTGTCCATGTAGCACCTCCATCTTGAGTAAGATGCACCAAACCATCATCAGAGCCCACCCATATGACACCTTCTTTCAATGGCGATTCTTCAATATTAAAAAGATTATTATAACTCTCTGCAGTAATCTGTTCATTGCTAATAGGCTCCCCTCCCTTACCTTGATGCGCTTTGTCGTTACGGGTTAAGTCTTCACTAAGCACTTCCCAGGAAACTCCCCGATCTAATGATTTCATAACGTATTGCGAACCGTAGTAAATTACATTTGGATTATGAGGTGAAACGATTACAGGACCGTTCCAATTAGCTCTATATTTGAGATTCTTTGGCTGTTCACCGGTCACCCTTGTAGGATATGGCATTACCATTCGTGTATTATCTATGTCACGGTCCCATTCTACAAAATTACTGGCGAAATAAGTGGAATAGACGTAACGCGGATTGTTTGGGTCTACGGCAACGGTAGAAGATTCGCCCGCACGCATTACATCCCAATGCATTTCCCCGATACCATCATCGACGACCCTACTATCTATGGCTATGGTGCTATTATCCTGTTGCCCTGAGTATATTCGATAGGGATAACCATTATCCGTAATCAATCGGTAAAATTGTCCTGTAGCCTGATTGTATATTGTAGACCATGTTTTGCCACCATTAAATGTAATAGAACCACCACCATCATTTGCATTAACCATAATGTCACTATTAATAGGATTAATCCATAAATCGTGATGATCAACATGAGTCCCCATTATTCCTTCAAATGTTTTACCACCATCAATTGACTTCATTGCTAAGCTGTTCAATACCCACAATTCATCCTCATCATTGGGGTCAGCTATAATATGCATGTAGTACCACGAACGGGCATACGTTGTAGCATCGTTAGTCATCTGTTTAAAACTCTCTCCGGCATCCTCAGAGCGGTATACGCCTGCCTCCTTACCCAATGCATCAATAGCAATGTAGACAATATTGGGATTGGCGGGAGAAATGTCTATCCCCATTTTACCCTTTAATTCAGGTAGTCCTTTATTGATTTCCTTCCAAGTTTTACCACCGTCGGTAGTCTTGTAAATACGGCTTCCAGGGCCACCACTATGAACAACCCACGGCTTTCGCCAAAATTCCCAAGTAGCAAGCATCATAAAATCAGGATTATTGGGGTCAACGGTCAAATCTACGATACCGGAATTCTCATTTACGTATAATATTTTCTCATAAGTAATACCCCCATCTTCTGAAAGATATAATCCCCGTTCTTCATTTGGTCCCCAAGGGTTTCCTTGAGCGGCAACGTACACTTTATCAGGATTATCGGGGTGCACGTATACATCACTAATATGCCTAGTTTTCTCAAGCCCCATATGTTTCCAGGTCTTACCGGCATCGGTAGATTTATAGAGTCCATCTCCATGGGAAGTTTTTACGCCGCGAACAGGCGATTCACCTGTACCCACATAAATTATATTAGAATTTGATGGCGCTGGCGTAATGTCACCAATACCAGTAGTATTAAAATATCCATCAGAAATGTTGAGCCAAGTAGTACCTCCGTCAGTTGTCTTATATACACCTCCGCCTGTTGCACCCATATAATAGGTTAAAACATCATCGGGGATGCCTGTGACCGTAGTGGAACGACCACCTCGAAAGGGACCAATATTCCGATAGGTCAATGATTCATATAGTTTTTTATCAATAGTGGGTACAACCGTTTTAGTCTGTGCCGAAATTGGAGCTATTAAACAAAAACAGAGGATAACGCTAAAAATAAGAGAGGCCTTCATATTGGTTTATTTTGAATAATTTTTACAGGCACATTTGAATTAGGTTGCTGTAATTACTTATAGGTTATAAAAGTGAATGAAAAGGGTGACAATAAATTAAGCTTTTTCTATTTAGTCCGATTTTAAAACGAACTATTACCTCTTTTGATTTAAAAGGAACGTTACATTTTTTTAGTTTAATTGATTAAATTAAAAGCTGAGGTTGTAATTTTATTTTGCTTTAGCAACAAAAGAATGTGCAAATTGAAATTTTGAATTATGCGTTAAAAAGAACGTTGGCTAAAGCAAAATTTAAAGATATTTATTTTTCTTAATTGAATAATATATCTAAACATAAGTAAGATTTATCCTTTTCGCATGTTAATCTAAAGATAAGGTATTGGTTATAAAGACAAATCAATTTGTAAAGAAAAATTCTCCAAATTAATACTACCCTTAAAATCTAAATTATCATAGACTTTAAGGGCAATATTTTAGGTTAGCTTATTTACTTCCACCTCTTTCTTCTTTTTGTTTTTTGACCATATTTTCTACATCTTGTAATAATTTTTTAGCATCATATACAATTCCATCTTTTATGGTGTATTCAACACCACCAACTCGTTCTGGTTTTCCGGTTTCATCATTTAATCTAACAGCGCCTGTACCATAAAGCACTTTCATGTTCTGAATCGGATTTTCGTCAAGAATGATCATGTCAGCTAATAAACCTTCACGTATAACTCCATATTCAATAGGTCTTTTCAAAGGCTTGAATATCTCTTCTGCACTATGCAAAGTAGCCGCACGGATAACTTCAAGCGGATGGAAGCCGGCTTCCTGAAGCATTTCAAGCTCATTTACGGTACCAAAACCATACAAATTATAAATAAAACCTGAATCAGAGCCTACCGTTACTTTTCCTCCTCTATTTTTGTATTCGTTCAGGAACTGCATCCACACGTGATAAAAATTTCTCCAAGCTACTTCATCTTCTGTAGTCCAATCGAACCAATAAGCGCCATGACTTAAACGACTTGGTGCATAAAAATCTAACTGTGTAGGTAAAGCGTATTTGGACATCCAGTCTGCATTACGTGCAGCCATAACATCTCTACCAGCCGAATAAATAGTCATGGTAGGGTTGATATAGAAATCTAAAGCTAAAAACTCATCCAACAAAGCATTCCATTTTTCGCTACCTGGCGTTACCATATTCCATTGACGTGCTACTTGGCCAAAGCGATCTTGTTCATCACCATAATTAATATCTAAAGGAAAAGGTTGTATGTCATGATTATCATACATAGCTTCGAATAAACCATAAAAATGAGTCATACTGGTTAAACCTAATCTTGCTGCGTCTAAAGCATTCATCTGTGCTACACCACTTTGTGCAAGATGAGCTGTACTACCAAGGCCTAAACTGTTCGCCTCATCTAATAAAGCTTTCATTATTTCAGGACGGTAAGACCCTACCTTCAAACCATCTACTCCTTTTTTCTTTGCATATTGAACCCATTCTTTGGCATCTTGTGGGGTAAGAATCTTACGCCCTTTCCACTCTTTTCCACTACCAGGGCGGTGGAAAGAAATGATTCTCGGCGCAACAATTTGATTCTTTGCGCTTCTTTCACGTTCGGTAAGAGACCACTCTAAATCTCCAGTCGGCACTCCCCGAACGGTAGTTATACCATGAGCAAGCCATAATTTATACACATATTCTGCTTCAGGTGCTTTTGGATCACCTCCTGTATGCACATGAAGATCAATAATGCCCGGCATAATAAATTTGCCTTTTGCATCAATTTCTTTGGTTTTACCATTCCCTATCTTAGGACGTTTCGTTTTGTCAATCTCAATTTTCGGGATACCAACAGACACAACATCAACTATTTTATTCTTTTCTACTACGATATCTACAGGCCCTCTTGCAGGCCCTCCAGTTCCGTCAATCATAGTTACACCACGTATAATAAGTCGATCATAGGGGCCTTCGCCTTCACCTGGTGTTCGATCAGGCCCCCCAATCATTTGAGCGGTCACTAAAATTGGAAGTATTAATAATGTAGAGAATAAAAACTGTTTCATAATAAATAGATTTTAAAAGTGATTGTTGAAATAATACTCTTTGAATTCAAATAGAATAATTGTTTTATGACACTATATTCTTCCTCATTTTACCCGTTTTGTAACTCAGTCCGGTTTGAAGTATTTCTTATGGTTATTCAATATTGCTAAATACCTTCTGTAGTAAGGTTAGTTGGATATCAATAGAAATTGAAAAATTCATTTTAATGATTTACGAGATTTTTGAAGATTAAAAATGATATTCTTAATATAGAGTTGTAAAAATTAATGATTAGGGTGACAATTATTTAAAATTTTTGTGTTAAAAAAACATTGGTTACATTTAACAACCAATAATTCAACGAATTCTTAAATGTTGGCTACAAATAATTTTAGTGTAAAATAGAATTTATCGCCTGATAGGGGTAATAATGCTAGGCTTACAATATAGTCTGACAGCCATTACCCAAAATGAAAATTTTGCTTGATCGTATGAAAGAGAAGTCTCCAATAAAGCATGTTCCTTTTGAAAAACTATTTAAAGAACATTATGCATTATTGTGTTTAGTGTCCCTCTCTATATTACGGGACGAAGATGCGGCGAGCGACGTGGTACAGGATTTCTTCATCTCCTATTGGCAGAGACGGAAAATAATTTCCATAAACACCTCTTTTCAAGCATATGCTGTAAAAGCGGTTAAAAACTTAAGCTTTATAGCAATAAAGAAAGCTATCAAAGAAAAATCATTGGCGCAAAATTTAAACGAACCTGTGTTTGTTGTTCAAAAAACATTGGATAATCCCAATAGATATGATAAAATTTTTAATCTTTTAAATCAACTTCCTAAATGTAGAAAAGAGATTTTTATTTCCTTTGTCGTTCATGGTCAGAGTTATTCCGAAATTGCTGAATCAAATGGAATATCCATAAATACAGTAAAGACCCAAATGAAAAGATCTTATGCTTTTTTACGGTCCAATGTTAAGAATAAGGATATATACTATCTTCTACTAATGTCCTTATCTTCATTATTATTCTAGTTATATTTATTAATTTAGTTTCTTCAATAAACTATTAATTGTCCTAATAAAACAATTATTTTCCCGAGCATTAAATACTCCCACATAGATGATAATTAATTTTCAGACCTATTTCCGACTCATATAATAATACAAATCTTTAAGTATTTGATTGAAAATTTTTTTATGAAAATAAAATTACTGCCTTCAAAGCTCCTTTCTAAAAATGGCTTTTTTGTTTTTAACAGATTTCTATTTACTTCCAACTAGCGAGCGATGTCTAAATTGCTTCAATTTCCGTCGACAATTAAAATAAACTATGGTTGATTGAGTCACTATTCTTATTTTGCATTGATATACCAATCCCAACCTTTAAAAATGAAAAACAAGTCCATTTCAAAAACCTTTTTTTATTGTCTATTCTTCCTTTTTTTAATCACTCCTAAACATGTTCTTTCCCAAGACAATCAAGGATATGATTATTTGGTTGCTCTTTTTAAAGAATGGCGATCGTTTGAAAATCCACCTCTGCGTGATGGTGCACCAGATTATACTCAAGAAACTTTTAACAAAAGAGCTCCTACTTTCAAAATTCTACAACAAAAACTTCAAAATATAGATACGACCGCATGGTCAATTCCAAATAAAGTGGATTGGCACATCGTAAATGCAGAAATGAACGGTTATGATTTTAATCAACGGGTTCTAAAATCTTGGGTGAGAGATCCTGCGTTTTACACCACATTATGGACTGACCGTAGTGATGTGCCAGCACACGAAGGTCCAACCCATCACGGGGTGTTAGATTTATGGACTTATGAATTTCCACTGGACAATGACGGCGAGAAGAAACTACTTGCTGAGCTAAAGGTGATTCCTGCCATAAATGAACAGGCTAAAATTAATCTTACCGGTAATGCCAAAGACCTTTGGGTAGCCGGTATACGTGATATTCAAACGCAAAGTAAAAACCTAGAGGACATGAAAAATCTTCCAGGGATAACTAAAAACAGAAAATTAGTATCTGCTATTAACGAAGCTGTTCAATCTACAAATAGTTTGGTCGATTGGCTACAAGCAAAAGCACCTTCCAAAACTGGTCCGTCTGGTATTGGCAAGGAAAATTACACTTGGTATTTGCAAAATGTTCATTTGGTTCCAATGACTTGGGAAGATGAGGTCATGCTTTTAAAACGAGAACTTACCAGAGCGTGGGCGGCATTAAAATTAGAAGAGCATAGAAATCGAAACTTACCACAATTAACTTCTGCCAGTAGTCCAGAAGAATATAATACCCGTGCGAAAGCTGCTGCAAAAAGCCTTCTCGATTTTCTAGACCAAAATGAAATGGTAACGGTGAAAGATTATTTTGAACCCGCCCTCAATGAACATTTAGGTGCCTTTGTTCCTAAAGAGAAAAGAAACTTTTTTTGGATAACTGCGCATTATGATCAACGTCCATTATATTCACATTTTTACCATTGGTTTGAATTGGCACGAATGGATAATGAACCGAACCCAAGTGAAATAAGAAGAGGTGCTTTGTTATATAATATATTCGACTCAAGAAATGAGGGTACCGCAACCGCAGTTGAAGAAATGTTTATGGATGCCGGACTATATGATGATCAGCCTCGCTCAAGAGAAATCGTTTATATTATGATTGCCCAACGTGCGGCAAGAGGCCTAGGTTCTTTGTATGCACAAGCTAACGAAATGACCTCTGAGGAGGCAGGTAGTATACATTCAGAATATACGCCGAGGGGTTGGATGAAAACAGAAAAAGACTTATTGCTTTTTGAACAGCACCTCTATCTTAGACAACCTGGTTACGGAACTAGTTATATTACCGGAAAATACCTGCTTGAAAATACCTTGGCAGAATACGCTAGAATAAAAGAGTCAAAAGACGAGCCTTTTGAGATGCGTGCCTTTTTTGACAAACTAAATGCTATTGGCAATATTCCTATTTCTTTGGGCCGATGGGAAATGACTGGGGTTAAATACTATCTTGGTCAAGAATAGTCGTTTCATTTATAAACCACGAATAAATGGCCCAACCGAATCCTGAAAAATTAACCCGTCAGATGGGGCTTCTCGCCCTTACTGCCACAGGTGTCTGTTCCATGTTAGGTGCTTCTATTAATGTAGTTCCTTTTATGATTCAGCGCAACGTACCGGGTATAGGGCCGTACGTATTACCTGCATTCGCCTTTGCGGCAATCCCTGCATTATTTGCTGCTTTGGCTTATGGTATTTTAGCCTCGGCTATGCCTCGCGCCGGTGGTAGCTATATTTATGCCAGTAGGGGTCTTAACCCTTATTTAGGGTTTGTGGCCAGCTTCTCCCAATGGTTTGGCTTATCTATTGTTATTGGTGTAATCGCCTATGTCACGGTACCTTTTATTCGTGATGTCACCCTAAGCTTAGGGTGGGAGAATATCTCTAAAAGTCTCGAAGTAGGATGGATAAGAGTATCAATTGCTTTATCATTAATTTGGACTTTTGTAGCTGTTAATATCCGCGGGATAAAAAGCTATGAACGCATTTTACTCCCCATGATGTTTTTGATGTTCGCCCTAGGCGGAATTGTCATAGCTGCTGGTTTGATGTATGACTCATCTGATTTTTTAATCGGACTTCAAGAAAAAACGGGACGCACTTTTGATCCCATCACAAACATAAATTTTGACTGGCGGATATTTTTATCAGCAGCCGCTCTGCTTTTTTCAAGTTTTATTGGCTTCGATTCGATTGCCCAGGCGGGTGGAGAAGCTAAAAATCCAACAAAAACACTTCCAAAAGCCATACTTTTAGCCATCGTTGGGGTAGGCTTATTTTACTTTTTATTTGCCTCGGCAGTTTACCATATCGTTCCTTGGAGTTTTGTGGCCGAAGAAGCTATGACCAAAGATATTTCTGCCCCAGGACTACTTAGCTATGTGCTACCCTCTGGATTGGGAATCGCAATTTTAGCAGGTGCCGCCATTGCACTGATCAATGATTTACCAGCCATGCTTTTATCGGTATCACGGTTAATGTTCGCCTGGGCAAAAGATGGAATTTTTCCAAAATCGATTTCTCGGATTCATCAAAAAAACAACACACCACATATAGCATTAGTTGTTGCCGGAAGTATGGCAAGCCTAGGTGTTTTAGGGTCTCATTATGCCGGAGATTTCTTTTTAGGTATAGATATTATGGTTACCTCTATGATGGTCAACTTTCTATTAATGTGTATTACTTTGGTGGCGATTACCAAGGTCAACCCTACGCTAGCTGCATCTATTTCAGTATTGAAAAATAGGACCTTACAATTATGGATAGGATGGCTTGGCATACTGACACTATCCGCTTTTTTAGGTATTCATACCTATAAAGATTTAACATCCCAAACAACCGCTTGGTATTTTCACTCCACACCTATATGGCTTATCGTCATGGCGTTGGCGAGTATCATATTTGGTTTCAATTGGAGAAGGTTAAAGAAAAAGAATGCCCACTTGAAAGAATTATTTTTAAAACTTCCTGAAGAATAAAAGATGCAGACAAAAATTGAATTGGCAAAAGGATTTGAGATTTCTAGAGTTATCACTGGCTTGTGGCAAATTGCCGATATGGAACGAAATGGCAATACGTTAGACCCAGTCGCAACCTCTAAATTTATGGCACCTTACTTAGAAGCTGGTCTTACCTCTTTTGATATGGCCGATCATTATGGGTCTAGTGAAATAATTGCGGGAACCTTTAAAAATAGTCTAGAGAATAAAGACCACGTACAATTGTTTACCAAATGGGTTCCTAAACCCGGTAAAATAAGTAGAACCGATGTGCGAGAAGCCATTCAGACAGCTTTGGCCAGAATACAACAACCGAGCATAGATCTATTACAATTTCATGCGTGGTATTACCCAGATGCAAGTTGGCTTGATGGACTTTTCTACCTCAAGGAATTACAGGAAGAAGGACTGATAAAGCACATAGGTGTAACCAATTTTGATGCTGCTCATTTGCGTATCGCGCTTGCCAGTGGTATTCCCATAGTAAGCAATCAAATCTGTCATTCTTTAATAGACCAACGTGCTAACGGACAAATGGCAGCTGTTTGCAAACAATACAATGTAAAGTTATTGACCTTCGGAACCTTGGCCGGTGGCTTTTTAACAGATAGATGGCTGGGTAAACCAGAACCGACCAATGAAGAATTGACCACGTGGTCACAAATGAAATACAAACGATTTATAGATACTGCTGGCGGATGGGCTCCGTACCAAAGCCTATTGCTAACGGTTAAAAAGATTGCCGATAAACACGATGCTTCCATAGCGAATGTTGCCAGTAGGTTCATTTTAGAACACCCTGCAGTTGCTGCAGTTATCGTTGGTGCTAGATTGGGTGAAAGTGAGCATATCAATGACAACAGACGAATGCTTGATATTAAACTAGATTCAGAAGATATCATGGCAATTAAAAATGCCCAGCAAAAGTTAGCCGCGATTCCAGGAGATTGTGGCGATGAGTATAGAAAGCCACCTTTTTTGACCGCTTCGGGTGACCTCAGTGATCATTTAGAAACCATACCAAAAGCGTTCACACCCGTAAAAACAGGGCCAAACAGAGAACAGATTTTTAGCGGTACAGCATGGGAAGATTTTGCAGGGTATTGTAGGGCCGTAAAAATCGGTAATACCATACATATCTCTGGTACTACGGCTACCCATGGTAGCGAAATGATTGGGGGTGATGATCCTGTAGCACAGACTCATTTCATTATCGACAAAATCGAAGGGGTCATCACCTCTTTTGGTGGTACTCTGGCAGATATTGTCCGTACCCGTATTTTTGTTCATCAACTTGACGATTGGGAACTTGTAGCCCGCACTCATGGTGAGCGATTTAAAGGAATCAATCCGGCAAATACCCTAGTTGAAGCTAAATTGGTGGGCGAAGGTTATAAAGTTGAAATTGAGGCCGAAGCTATTATACTATAGTCCAATCCTAGATTACTCCTTACTCCATTTAAAGCTGCTATTTTCAACGGCAGTTTCAAATGATGCCCATTTGGTATTCATAAAATCAGTAGTCATTTTTGAAAAATTAGACACGAGCAAGTTTACGTGTTCAAGTACTTGTTTGTTTTGTTTTGAAGGTACATTTACTTGTGCAGCACCAATACTAAGCGCCTCTTTAATTTTAGAATAGGGCGATGTTTCAAAAGACTGCCAAGCTCCTACTTGCCTTTCAGGTTTAGGGGTTTGTCCCTTTGCCCGAAGGGCTGCTAATTCTCCCAACATATTTTTAACCTGTTCTTTTAATGCCTTATTGGTCTGATTAGGTTTTTCATTGAGCTGTTTAGTCAGTGCTTCTACCTGTTTCTTTTTTCTATCAATATCCTTTAATTGATTTATGAATAGCGCTATTTGATGGTCTAGCTTTTTATTAAATTCATATAATTCAGCATCCACAATAGGTTCCAATTCAAACCTTGGATCCGGTATAATGGTTACCATAGTGGTATCCTTAGATGAACCTTGCTGCACCACAATGGTATATTCCCCTGGCAACACTGGTATATCTCTAGAGAAATCATCTTGCCATGCGCCCGGCAATGAAGTAGCCTTTTCATCTAGCTTCCAAATCATATAATTCAAACCCTTGGTCAACTCCTTAGTTTCAATCGTATTGATTAATCTATTTTTATGGTCATAAATAATCGCGGTAGCACTTGTTTGGGCCTTAGGTTCTTGCGATAAATAAAAAGGGATTTTTGTTTTTTGAAAGACTTTATTCCCACCTTCAAAGGTGGTATGAAACCCTGTCCAAATATTTCCTGGTGGATTAATGAACAATCCTTTTACCTGTACAGCATCATTCATAGGCAGTGCCGTTAGTTCAGATTTTAATCGATTCGCAGCAATTTCTCTTAAGGACAGTAAATCATCTAGCACCCATATAGCTCTTCCAAAAGTTCCAACAATCAAAGCAGATTCAGGTTCTTGAATTTTTAAATCCATCGTTGATACTGAGGGGAAACCATTTTTAAACTGAGACCAAGTAATGCCTTCGTCTATACTTATCCATAATCCATTTTCCGTACCTAAAAACACTAAATTAGGTTCCACCGGATCTTGAATAATACTTAAGGCATACCCTTTTATATTAACTCCATTCACCAATCTAGTCCAAGTTTTTCCAAAATCAGTAGTTTTAAAAAGATAGGGCTCATAATCACCTTTTCTATAGTTGTTCACAACCATCCATGCTGTACTAACATTATATCGTGATGCTTCTATTTCGGCTATCCACCCCTCTTTGGGCATCCCTTTTACTTTCTCGGTGACATTTTTCCATTTGACACCACCATCTGTGGTTAATTGCACCTGACCATCATCTGTACCTACCCAAATAACGTTAGCATCAATAGAGCTCGGTGCGATGGTTAAAATAGAATTGTAGCGTTCTGCACCAGATACATCTAGGGTTAATCCGCCATAATCCGGTTTTTGATGTTCTGAATTATTGGTGGTTAAATCGGGTGATATAATTTTCCAAGAAGCGCCTTTGTCATTCGTCACATGCACGAATTGTGACCCGTAAAACGCCGAATTATCATCAATCGGGTTTCTTGCAAAAGCTGCATTCCAGTTAAAACGCAAAGAGGTTTTTAAATCTGGCGCAGGTGGTTTTATACTCACATAATAACCTGTTAATTTATCATATCGATACAAGTCTCCATTTTGTGAGGAACCATAACCAAAGCGTGAATTATCCAAATCCGGAGAAATATCAAATCCATCACCGCCCACTAAATACTGCCAATATAAGGTGCGAATACCTCCCCTTTTCCAAGTATAGGCTGGACCAGACCAATTCCCATTATCTTGCATACCACCGTATACATTGTAGGGCGTATCATTATCAACACCGACGTGATAAAATTGGGCTACCGGTATCGTCTCTGGAAAATACCAACTTTTTCCATGATCATAGGTAATGCCTAATCCGCCATCGCCACCGATAATAAAATGTTCTGCATCTCTAGGGTTTACCCAAAAAGCATGAAAATCTGCATGAATACCTTTTGTTTCATCGGCAGGAATCATCGGGATTGTATCAAAAGTAGATCCACCATCATAACTCACAGATAATGGTTGGTAAATATTATACACTCGATCCGCATCTTCTGAATCTACGGCTAAATCTTGAAAATAAAAGGGCCTGTTATTGGCAAATTTAGGATTGTTATTAATCATTTTCCAATTTGCGCCACCGTCATCACTACGGTAGATTGCATTCTTCATAGCTTCAACTTTAGCATAAATTCTAGTTGGTTCAGAAGGTGCAATAGCAAAACCTATCCGTCCCAAATTACCAGATGGCAAGCCTGCTGCCTCCCCTAGTTTTTTCCAATTTTTTCCAGCATCGGTTGAAACATATAGTCCTGATCCTTCACCGCCAGAAGTAAAATAATAAGGTGTACGTTCATGTTCATATAAAGCAGCGAAAAGCTTTTTAGGATTTGTTGGATCTATCACCAAATCAGCAATTCCAGATTTGGTATTGGTATACAAAATCTTTTTCCAATGCAGGCCACCATCGATAGTCTTATAGAGACCTCTATGTTCATTCGCCGTAAAAGGGTCACCCATGGCGCCTGCATATATAATGTTAGGGTCTGTAGGGTCGATGCTTATTCTGTGAATGGTTTTAGTAGCTTCCAATCCCATATATTTCCACGTGACACCACCATCGGTACTTTTGAAAATTCCCATTCCCAAATTCATAGAGTTTCTAGGGTTCCCTTCTCCGGTACCCACCCAAATCACATCTGGTTCACTTTGTTGTATGGCGAGTGAACCAATATTTTGTGTAGGCTGCTCATCGAATATCGGTTTCCATGCAGAACCACCATTTTCCGACTTCCACACACCGCCAGAGGCGGCACCCACATACATGATTTTAGGATTCGCCGTTACCACATCGATGGCTGTAATACGACCACTCATATTCGCAGGACCTACATTTCGAATATTTAGATTTTTTATGGTCGAAAAATCGATTTCTTGCGCTAAAAGCACACTGGTGATACTAAAAACTAAGGAGGTAAGAATGGTTTTAAATTTCATGAAAATTTTATTTTTTTCCTAATATCAAAAATACAATATCCAAAAAATATCTAAAGAGGAATGAATTCATTTTTAATTATAAGATTAGATGACCCAATATAAAGAATAGAGCTAGATAATTAATCAAACTTAAATCCTACTATTTGAATGATTATACCATGAGCTATTATCGTCATAAAGTTCGAGTATGATACTATAGGAAATGGGTTCTGCTAAACAATCGAACTATTTTCAATCATAAATCAACACAAATGTGTGTTAAAAACTGTTAAACTAATTTTTACGTAACCATTGTTACCGACCATACTCAAATGATAGTTTAATTTTATAGAAATATTCAAAATAATAGAATAAAACAATATAATGAATAACGAAAATCTAGCACCAGAACAAATAATTTCAATGCCAAGAATTGGAGATATTGCTCCAGATTTCGAAGCTGTTACTACCAAAGGAAAAATTAAAATGTCTGATTTCGCCAAAGACAAATGGATTCTACTGTTTTCTCACCCTGCCGATTTCACCCCTGTATGTACAACTGAAATGAGTGGTTTCGCCACGCGTAAAAAAGAATTTGATTCCCTAAATACTGAATTATTGGGTTTAAGTATCGATAGCGTTCACGCCCACTTGGGTTGGGTACAAAATGTACGGGAGAATACCGGCGTTTATTTCGACTTTCCAATCATTGCCGACATTGATATGAAAGTCTCTAAATTGTATGGTATGCTACAACCTAATGAAAGTGAGACAGCGGCGGTAAGAGCAGTATTCTTTATTGACCCGAAGAAAAAAATTCGTTTGGTGATGTACTATCCATTAAATGTTGGTAGAAATATGGATGAGATACTTCGTGCGCTAGACGCTTTACAAACTTCGGATAAGTACAAAGTTTCTATGCCTTTAGATTGGAAACGGGGAGATAAGGTCATTGTTTCACCACCTAAGACATTAGATGAGCTCAATGCGAGATTAGCAGACAATTCACTTGAAAAAGTGGATTGGTATCTTGCAAAAAAATCTATTTAAATTTTCAGTATTCGTCCCTAAGCATTCGGTTTGGGACGGGTTCTATAAATTTTTATTCCTAATAAAACCATAGTATGATTATAAAGCAATTTCAAGACAAACCACTAGCCCATTATTCTTACGCCATATTAAGCGGCACTAAAATGGCGCTCGTTGATCCATCGAGAGATCCAAAACCATATTATAAGTTTGCAGAGGAAAACAATGCTGAAATTGTTGCTGTTTTTGAGACGCACCCTCATGCAGATTTTGTTAGTGGTCATTTACAGATTCACAAAGAAACAGGTGCAATTTTATATACTAGTAAGCTGGTAGGTGCAGATTACCCTCATAAATCTTTTGATGACGGTGATACCGTGATGATAAATGACATTACCTTCGCTGCTATAAATACTCCTGGGCATTCCCCTGACGGGATTACCATTGTAGCCAAGGACAACGCATCAAAACAAGCTATGTTTACTGGTGACACTTTATTCATTGGTGATGTCGGTAGGCCCGATTTACGAGAGAAAGTGGGTAACATGAAAGCAAAACGCGAAGAACTTGCAAAAGCTATGTTCGATACAGTTCAAACTAAATTCAATCATCTACCAGATGAAACTATAGTGTACCCTGCACATGGGGCAGGGTCACTTTGTGGCAAAAACATGAGCTCTGATTCATCCAGTACATTGGGTAACGAGCGGATGGGTAATTGGGCCTTTAAGAAATTGGCGGAAGAGGATTTTGTAAATCATATTCTAGCAGACCAACCGTTTATTCCCTCTTATTTTGGATTTGATGTGGACCTAAATAAAAAAGGGGCAAACCCTTTCGAAAGTAGTATCGCTGAAATACCTTTTCTCATGACAGTAGCTTCCTTAGAAAAAAAATGTGTTGTAATAGATACAAGGGATGAAAGTGATTTCAAAAATAATCATGTTGCCAATGCCATCAATATTATGGCACGAAACGAAGATGACAAAATAGAAACGTGGTTGGGATCTATCATTGAGCCAAACGAACCTTACTACCTAGTCATAGACAGTATTTCTAGAAGGCAAGAAATTCTTGAACGAATCGCAAAAATTGGTTACGAAACTCAGATAGAAGCAGTCGTAACTTTAGCAAACACACACATAGAACATTCTGATGATTTTGATTTCAAAACTTTTAAAGACAACACAGAGGCCTACACCATTGTGGATATTAGAAATAGAAGTGAGGTGCAAGAAGGAAAGATTTTCAAAAATGCCATTAACATACCATTGAACGAACTTAGAAATTCCATAAAGGATATTCCCACAGACAAGCCTATTGTCGTTCATTGTGCAGGCGGTTATAGAAGTGCGGCTGGTTCTAGTATAATTTCAAAAACAATCAAAGAAGCTAAGGTTTTCGACCTCAGCGAAAAAGTAACTAATTTTAAATAAATAGTATATGAAAAATTCAAACTTATCCAAAATTGGATTAAATAAGGAAAGTACCACGGAAATCGCTAATCATTTAAATGACTTGCTATCCAACTATCAACTATTTTACATGAACCTTAGAGGGTTTCATTGGAATATAACAGGGAAAAACTTTTTTGAATTACATCTAAAATTTGAAGAACTTTATAATGATGCCTTAGTAAAGGTCGATGAAATCGCAGAACGCGTTTTAACCTTAAGTGGCACTCCTATTCATACCTTTTCAAAATACTTAGACCATTCAGAAATCAAAGCCACAGAAAATGTAGTTGACGGCGATACGGCAGTTAGTTGTATTCTTGACAACTTATCTATACTTCTAAAAAAAGAAAGGGCCATTGTCACCATTGCAGCAGAAGCAAATGATGAAGGTACAGTCTCTTTAATGAGTGATTATATCGTTCAGCAAGAAAAATTGGTATGGATGTTATCAGCCTATAAAGATTAGATTTTATAACAATTTAAAAAAGGGGATAGCGACGCTATCCCCTTTTTTAAATTACTTCTCGTTTAGATAAATCACTACTACTTGATTAGTTCTTAAAATAGCGTATAAAAATATATTGTAATGCATAGGGCCTTGCATTAACATCCATTACAATTAATTACCAGCTATTTATATTTTCGAAAAAATCACAATTTCAAACAAAAAATATCAAAAAACCCTTTAAAATAGTCAAATAAATCATAAAACGAGTAATTTCCTTGCATTTTAACTTAAAAATGCTATTTTATCTATTAATCCAAAAGTATTCTATGCGACAACTGAAAATCACGAAACAAATTACCAACCGCGATGCAAAATCCTTAGAAAAATATTTTCAAGAAATAAGCAAAATAGATTTGATTACTGCAGATGAGGAAGTAGAACTGGCTAAAAGAATTCGTGAGGGTGATCAAAAGGCGCTTGATAAACTGGTTAGTGCTAATTTGAGATTTGTTGTATCAGCAGCTAAGCAATATCAAAATAGAGGATTACGTCTTACCGATTTAATTAATGAAGGCAATTTCGGCTTAGTCAAAGCAGCTAAGCGTTTCGATGAGACAAGAGGATTTAAATTTATCTCTTATGCAGTGTGGTGGATTAGACAATCTATTCTACAGGCGCTTTCAAAAAAATCTAGGGTCATACGATTACCACAAAATAAAATAGCTGTAAATTCTAAAATTTATCAGGTTTATTCTTCTTTGGAACAAACCTATCAAAGAGCACCTAGCCCTACAGAAATCGCATCTGAACTAGACATAAGTGTTTCTAAAGTGAAAAGTTCCATTAAAACCTCTGTAAAACATGTTTCTTTAGATGCTCCTTTTAAAGAGGGTGAATCCTCCTCCTTATATAATGTCTTAGAGTCCAAAAAACTCGATAGCCCAGACAAAGAAGTAATGAGCGAATCGTTAGAAATGGATATTGACCAAGCGTTAAATAAAATTTCTGAAAGACAAGGCGATGTCTTACGACTATTCTTTGGCCTTGGAAACCAACCCCCAATGAGTCTCATAGAAATCGGGGAAGTATTCGATGTCACTAGAGAACGTGTCAGACAAATAAAAGATAAAGGTCTTAGAGCATTACGTCGTAAATCCAACACAGAAGTATTACGAGCGTATTTATAGGTCACATCTAATTTCTCAAGTCATTACGCTATTAAGACCAACAAACGTATCCTTTTTAAATTATTATAACATAAGCTTAACACATCATATTAGGACTTGGCTTAGTATATGTTACTTTACTAGGAAAAATACTACAACATGAAATTTATTTATATCAAAAGACAAAGCGTTACCAAAGAATTATATCGAACAAGAACCGAACTTAAAAACTCAAAGGTCACTTCGATTACAAAATACTTTTTAGGAATACCTATCAAAGAATTACACACCTATACGCAAACGTATTATGGTCGGAAAAACAACGCTATTGAAAAGATGCTATTTATTTAAACACGAACACAAACAAATACAATCAATAAAATAATTCGAATTCATGAAGATATTAGTAATAGGAGCTGGAAATATGGGGTTGACGTATGCAGAAGGCATGTCTAAATCAAAATTACTTAAGAAAAGAAATATCATGGTGCTGGACACCTCAGAGGAAAAATTGGAAGCGCTGAGGGAAAATCCGCAATTTGATGCATTTGACGATTTGAATAAATGTGCTCCACAGGCAGATATTATATTCATTGCCGTAAAACCTTATCATGCTGAGAGTGTATTTCTCAAATTGAATCCTTTGGTAAAACCTGGGCAGATTATAATATCTATTATGGCGGGAGTCACTATGGAAAGTATAAAAAACCTTACTGGTCTTACCAAAATCGTAAGGGCTATGCCTAACCTACCTGCTTCAATTGGTAGAGGACTAACCTCTTTTGTAGCTTCTGAAGAAGTCACAAGAATTGAGCTTTTAACAGTAGAGAGTCTTTTGGATACTACAGGAAAATCTGTATTAGTAAGCGATGAAAATTTCATTGATGCCTCCACAGGAATTTCTGGAAGTGGACCGGCGTACGTTTTTTACTTTATGCAAAGCATGATGGAGGCCGCTATGAAAATGGGCTTTTCACCAAATGTATCTAAGGTTTTAGTAGCACAGACATTCACGGGTGCAATCGAACTTTTCAATCAGAATGAATTATCTCCAAATTCTTGGATGGACATGGTCGCCAGTAAAGGCGGTACTACTCGTGCAGCTTTGGATTCAATGGAAAACAATAATGTAGGAGAATTAATAAAAGAAGCGGCTTTTGCAGCCTTTGAACGTGCAGTTGAACTTGGTAAAGAAAAGGTAAATGTATAAACAGAAAATTGTCGTTAAAGTTGGCACTAATGTAATGACCAACAAAGACAACCGAATCGTGAGACCGGTATTGCGTAATTTGGTGCAACAGATTGCCGAACTCTATGAACGAGACATTATTACCGTACTTGTATCCTCTGGTTCTGTAATAGCGGGAAAAGAGGTTTTAGGAATATCGAATATTAAAGACGACACACAGCGCAGACAGGTATATTCTGCCATTGGGCAACCTCGTATGATGCGTCACTACTATAATATTTTCAATGATTATGGTATGAAATGTGCGCAAGTGCTCCCAACCAAAAGAGATTTTACGCCTGGGATACACAGAAAGAACATGATTGATTGTGTAGAAGGTCTTTTATCTGAAGGCGTTATTCCTATCGCTAATGAAGATGATGCTGTATCGGTAACTATGAGCATGTTTTCCGACAATGATGAACTAGCATGTTTAATTGCTACACTCATCGACGCCGATAAACTAATCATTCTTACGGATATCGACGGACTTTATACCGGGCATCCAAATTCAGACAGTAGTGATCTTATTCAGCATGTAAATCCTGAGGAAAACCTAGATGAATTTATTAAGGATAGCGATAAGAAAGCCGGTGAAGGACGAGGAGGCATGGGTTCTAAATTAGATTATGCCCAACAGGCAGCAGCCAGTAATATTCCTACCTATATCGCTAACGGTAAAAGAGAGGGTACATTAATTGATATTATAGAAGGAAAAAACGTGGGCACAAAAGTGACCTTGGAAGATAAAGAAGAAGTATAATGAAATTACTATCTACAGAACTAAAGAACAACGTATTACATAGCATGGAACGCATTTTGGATGAAAATCGAAAGTCGATTCTTGATGCCAATAAGAAGGATTTAGATCTTTTTAAATTGGAAGATCAAGCCATGTATGACCGGTTAATTGTAACGGACAGTAAGATTGATGGGATGATTGCTTCTATACAAGAAGTGAGGTCGCAAGAGGATCCCGTTAGCAAAACCATCTCCACAATATCTTTAGACAACGGTCTTGAAATCAACAATAAAACCGCACCCTTTGGTACCATCGTGATTATTTATGAATCTAGGCCAGATGTAACTATTGAAGCCGCCGTTTTAGCATTCAAGGCGAATAATAAGATACTTTTAAAAGGAGGTAAAGAAGCATTGCATAGCAATACAATTCTTATTGAACTTTGGCATAACGCCTTGGAGGAAAACGGATTATCAAAAGAGTACATTCAACAATTAACCTTGAATCGTGAAGAAACTCAAGCATTTTTGAAAAATCCGCCCGAAAAATTGGATCTTATTGTGCCAAGAGGTGGTGAGCGACTAATTAACTTTGTAAAGCAACATGCCACTTGCGCTGTACTTGTAAGTGGTCGTGGTAACAATTTTCTATATGTAGATGAAGATGCCGACTGGGAGAAAAGCGTAAAAGTAATTCTCAATGCAAAAACAGCTAAAATATCAGCTTGTAATGCATTGGACAAAATCCTCATCAGCTCCCATATTGAAAATTACGAGGAAAAACTAAAAGACCTTTATAAGTTATTGAAGGTGAAAGGTGTAGAAACTTTAGTTGATGCAGATGTAAACAATTTAATTGAAGGGGCCAATCTTATTGAAGATGCCTCAGTTTGGAAAGAAGAATTTCTTGCAATGAAATGTTGTTTAGGCGCTGTGGATTCCCTTAGCGAGGCTATTGAAAAAATCAATACCAATTCTGGTGGGCATTCTGCTACCATTATGACCTCTAATAAAGAATCAGCATTACAATTTATGGAAGAAGTAGATTGTGCGGCTGTGTACCAAAATGCATCTACCCGTTTTACAGATGGCGGCCAAATGGGTGTAGGGGCAGAATTAGCGATTAGTACCGATAAACTTCACCACCGCGGCCCTCTCGGTCTAAAGCAATTGGTCACCAACAAATATTATGTGTTTGGTGATGGCCAAATTCGTGAATAAAATTTTCAGTTACATAAAGCTAAATCCTAATGAATGTTAGAAAAAATAGAAACCATAGATGGTGCTTTGGTATATCATGGTAATATGCATAATCGTATTTATTTCTCTGAAGCAAATAAGGTTGATTTAGGCATGCTACTTCCAAAAATGAAAGACCTTGCAAAGGAGAATAAATATGAAAAAATTCTTAGCAAGGCACCCGAAGGGTCGATGGGTGTATTAAAGTCGAACGGTTTTATGGTAGAAGCCAAAATTCCCGGTCTTTATAATGGCACTATAGATGGCTACTTTCTTGCAGACTATATCAATAAAGAGCGGCATACTAATGATGAAAAGAGTCTGAAAACAATCGCTACGGTCAAAACCATAGCACTTGCTGCAAATAAGCCTAGTACGGATTCTCATTTTGAATTGCCAGTGAATCTCTCCATCGAAAAACTTTCTGAAC
The DNA here is from genome assembly GCF_005771495.1 of Maribacter sp. ACAM166. GTDB lineage: Bacteria > Bacteroidota > Bacteroidia > Flavobacteriales > Flavobacteriaceae > Maribacter. Next base: position 297,683 of record NZ_VAUW01000001.1, on the reverse strand, counting down.
GTGATTTTGAACAGTTAGAGGACTTACACAAAAAAGCATATAAATACCACCCTAATCAAATAAAGGATAAAGCTCATTTTTCCATGCTCAAAGAATTAAACCATGAATTTTATGGGCTCTTTGAAAATGGAGAACTGCTGGTTTCTGCTATTTTAGCTATGCATGAAGATGAATCAAATATGGAAATAGTAGATTTTGTGACGCACCCAGACTATCGCGGGCAAAACCTCTCTTATTTTCTTGTTCAGGATATTAAAGAACAAATGAAAACTTCAGGCTGTAAAACAGTATACGCCATGGTTAGGGCAACTTCATACGGGTTGAATATAACGTATAGTAAACACGGATTTATTTTGGCAGGAACTTTAACAAATAATTGTGTGGTTCGCGATACCATGGAGAGTATGAATATTTGGTACTTCAAAGGAAATGACCAAGTCTAGACCTCAGCCTTAATTAAGCTCCTCGCCTTATTCTATTACAATGAGGTAACCTAAAAAAGGTCATAGCAGTTTCTAGTATAAAAATCTTTAATCAAAGTACTGATGTTGAATAGGTGTCTATTCAACATCAGTACTTTTTACCTATTGTCTCATTTTACGACAATAATCCTTTGATTGCATTGTTATTTATGCTTTATTTGAAAAAGGCATTTAAAATTTCTCCAATCGACTAATGAAAGGTTCAGAACATAAAAATTTCATACCCAACCTTTCCTTTGATTGCGTCATCTTTGGTTTCAATGGCAACCTGCTTAAAATCCTTATTTTAGAATATCAGAACACGGGCCTTTTTGCCTTGCCTGGTGGCTTTGTTGAGGAAAACCAAAGTTTAGATGATGCCGTAAAGCAAGGCGTCAAGGATCGTACGGGCTTAGATAATGTATTCTTAGATCAATTTTACATATTTGGCGAAGTGAACAGAGCAGACCCTGAGCATATGAAACGTATGTTGGTCGCTAATAATGATGATACCAAAGAGAACCGCTGGATGTTGGAACGGTTTCTTACTGTTGGTTACTATGCCTTGATTAATTATGAAGAGGTTACTCCCAAACCGGATCATCTATCAGATAGTATAGGCTGGTATTCCATTGATGAATTGCCAAAGCTTATGATGGATCATAATAAAATCGCAGAAAAAGCCTTGGAGGTTCTTCGTAGCAATTTGAGTGAAAAATTAATTGGCATGAACCTTTTACCCTCAAAATTCACGATGAAACAATTACAATTGGTTTTTGAGTCCGTTTTAGACCAGCAATTAAGACGAACCACCTTTCAAAGAAAAATGTTGTCTCTTGATATTTTAGAACGACATGAAAAATTATTTCAAGGCAAAGCACACAAAGCTCCTTACTTATATAGTTTTAAATAAATTTACAATAGAATAATAGCAACACTTAAATCAATAACAATGAAAAACTCGATAATGAAAACCCTTTTAAAATGTTTCGTACTAACCGCATTTATGTGTGGTTCTGTAATGACTTATGCACAAACTAAACTTGGTGGTCTTGCTCTTTATACCGTAAGAGATGATATGGGTACAAATGCGAAAGCCACCCTACAAGCCGTTGCCGATGCAGGATATAAGAATATTGAAGCTGCAGGTTATCAGGACGGGAAATTTTACAACATGACTCCGGTAGAATTCAAAAAAACACTTAAGTCCATGGGGCTTAAACCTATCAGTACCCACCAAGGTTCGGTTACCTTAGAAAATGCAGACCAAATGATGGCTGATGTAAAAACTGCCGGATTCAAGTATTTTGTAATTCCTGTGCCACCAATGGGTATGTTCGAAGTCAATAAAGAGGGTATGGGCATGGACGGTTCTGTAGAAGATTTGGCCAAAATATTGAACACACTGGGTCATAAAGCTAAAAAAGCGGGTTTGAAATTGCTCTACCACAACCACGATTTTGAATTTAAAAAGAATACAGATGGCATTGTTCCGATAGATTACCTACTGGAAAATCTTGATCCAAAATATGTGAACTTTCAAATGGATTTATACTGGGTAACCAAAGCAGAAGCCAACCCAATTGCATATTTCAACAAATACCCAGGACGTTTCAAAATCTGGCATGTTAAGGATATGGACGAGCAAGGTAGATTTGCTCCTGTAGGTCAAGGCTCAATTAACTTCAAAAACATTTTGGACAACAAAATATTATCTGGTATGAAGTATTACATGGTAGAACAGGATAAGACCTTTGATGGTTTAAAGCCTTTGGAAGCTATTAAAATCAGTCATGAGGGACTTAAAGAAATAGGCTTTAAATAGTCGGTTACCCGTTTAATATACCATACATAAAATATTGTTTTCAACTAATGACCGTACTGGCCGTTATCACTTTGAGCGTTCCAATTTCTGGGCAAGATGCGGTCCTTACAGGAATACAGGTTCCTGTAATCGAAACGGAAAATGGCCCGTTAGGTGGTTACATCTATAACGACATACACACCTACAAGGGTAATTCAGTACGCAGAGGCAAAGCGTTCTGAAGTGGCAGAAAATCCGACAACATGGGACGGTGTAAAAAGCACCACTATGTATGGTCCTGTTTCTCCAGTGATTACTCCGACAATATCGATTCATGATGAATCTGAATTTGTCTTCGACCATTATTGGGGCTTTCCCAATGAAGATTGTTTGAGCCTCCATGTTTGGACACCGAATGTATCCGATAACAAAAAGAGACTCGTACTATTCTGGATTCATGGTGGTGGATTCACTACTGGCTCCTGTCATGAACGTACTTCCTATGAGGGTGAAAATTTAGCTAAAAAGGGTGATGTAGTGATCGTTTCCATTAATCACCGTTTAAATGTTCTAGGTTTTCTAGACCTATCGGCTTACGGTGACAAGTACCAACATTCTGCCAATAATAGTATTTTAGATATGGTTAAGGCCTTGGAATAGGTGAAGAACAAAGTGACCATTTTCGGCCAATCTGGCGGGAGCGTGAAAGTGAACACCCTTATGGTGATGCCGAAAGCAAAAGGATTGTTCCATAAAGCCATCAATCAAAGCGGTTCTTTCAGAAGTGCCCTGTTGGAGAAAGATGCTACCCAAGCTATTGCTAAAGAGACCTTGAACATACTTGGCCTAGACGCAAATTCTGTAGATAGCATTAAAATATTCCGTTCGAAGTATTGGCAGATGCGAGCAGCAAAGCATTAAAGGTGGTAGCAGGAAAAATGAAATCAGAAGGGAAACATGTCATCGAATTTGGCCTTAATTGGGCACCTAGTCGCAATAGTACAAATCTACCTTATCAATTAGGCACAAAAAAGGCTTTGGCATTATCAAAGATTATTCCCTTAATCATCGGTACAACTAAGAATGAATTTTCACCGTTCGCCAATATGCGTTTTACGGGTGCATCCGAAAAAACCATCATGTAGCATATCAAAGACACGCAAATGCTTATGTAAAAGCGGTTAAAAAAGCCTATCCAAAGGATACGCATACTAAAGATCTAGTGGATATAGATACGATGTTTAGACCTGGTGCGATAGTAGAATCAAATAAAAAGTCAGCTTTAAAAGGTGGCGCACCTGTTTTTATGTGTTTATTTACAGGGCAATCACCAGTATTCGATGGTAAACACAAGGCACTACATTGCATGGAACTTCCTTTTGTTTTTGATAATATCGATAACGCCAATCAAATGAGCGGTGCATGGATCAATTTTGCGAAAACCGGAAATTCGAATTATAAAAATATTCGAGATTGGCCTACCTACAATACTACGAATACTGCCACGATGCATTTTGATGTCACCTGTGAGGTAAAATCACAACTAGATAAAGAACTATTTGAATTAGTAGGACACAACTAATTTTTAGTAACTCAGAAGCAAGTGAGATTTTTGCTACCCTGTCACTTCGAGTGAATTTTGAGGCACGGAAAATTAGTATCGAGAAGCTAGCGTGTACCAATATTTTAAGCTTCGTTGCACTCCACCTAAAACCACTCCGACTGAAAATTGGTTTTTCATTCTCTGACCTAAAGCAAAATCAAACTAAAACAGTATTAAACTATTTAACACATATGGTATCTAACACTCTTTAAAATTATTTGAATATTTTTGCCACCGCAAAACACCAAATAAAAGATGAAAATGACAACTGGATTAAAAATGAGAATTATACACCGCTATTTGGGCTTTTTCTTGGCAGGTATTATGGCTATGTATTCCATTAGCGGAATCATCATGATTTTTAGAAACACCGATTTTTTAAAGAGCGAAGTTCTTACTGAGAAACAATTAAAACCTAATTTATCGACTGGGGAGTTAAGTGCCGAATTACGGATTAAAGGTGGTGTAATACCTGAAAAAACAGAAGATGGTGTCGTCTATTTTATACAAGGCGAGTACAATACCGCAAGCGGTATGGCGACTGTTAAAAAGATGGAGCTGCCCGTGATTCTCGATAAAATGGAGCATCTGCACAAAGCAACTACGGACAGCCCTGTATTTTATTTGAATATTTTCTTCGGACTTTCATTACTATTCTTTGTGATTTCTTCATTTTGGATGTTCTTACCGAAGACCTCTGTGTTTAAAAAAGGCGTGTATTTTTCTTTGGCAGGTATGCTATTGACCCTTATTCTGCTGTTTGTATAGCTAGACACATCAACTATGCTTTTTAATTCCCCACTGTAGCTTCGACTGTTTTTTGTTCGAATGTCACTTCGAGTGAATTTTCGAAGAATGAGAAATTAGTATCGAGAAGCTAGCGTGTTACCAACTCCCGCATAAAACAGCTAAATATCATATTGAGGGCAGTCGAAATGCTCTCACCAATTTCATAACAAAAAGACCTAGTTTTATGTCACCTTTACGGATACCCGTAAGAACATCTACCGCATTCTTCTTTATCTTGCAGTAGACCAAGCGAAGTATATTCCCCCTATCACTTTAGCGTAATTAATTTTAAAAAACAGCTATAGGTACTAGTCACTATATTTCCTGATATTGGGAGATATACGTACGTAGTAAAACATTTAAAAAAAACAATAACCCCAATTAATAAATGGCAAAATATTTAAGAACTTCTAGCATTAGTGCGGAATTAGAAAATTTAATTAAAGACGCATGAAAAGAACTTTATATAATTAGTCCGTATTTAAAACTTTCCGATCAAGTCCGAGAACTTTTAAACGACAAGGAAAGGGAAAAAGTTGATGTCCGAATAATATTTGGAAAGCAAGAGCTTGCACCAAAAGAAATGGCTTTTTTAGAGGATTTAAAATATATCCGACTTTACTTCTCTAAAAACCTTCACGCAAAATGTTATTTGAATGAAAGTAAAATGATAATTGCATCAATGAATTTATATGAATTCTCGCAACAAAATAATCGCGAAATGGGAATTTTGATTGACATTGAAAACGAAGAGGATAGAATAGTTTATGAAGGTGCTACTAAAGACATTGAGTCGATGATTCACAACAGCGAGGATTTTTCATATGTAAAAGCACCACAAAAAGTCTTACAATCGGAAAAGAAATCTAATCCAGTCAAATCAACTGAAACGAAAAGCAACTTTTCAAAATCAAAATACAAGACAACTAAAGAATTATCTCAAGAAACTGAAATAAGCAGTAGAAAAATTAATGCTGTACTTGTCGATAAAAAACTTATGTATAAAAAAGATGACGATTGGTTTGTAACTAAAAAAGGAAAAGAGTTTGGTGGAATTGAAAAAGAAGGTCAATATGGACAATTTGTAATTTGGCCAGAAGAAATAAAAAGAGAGATTGCGTAAGAAACGTTTTATAAAAGTGTATATAAAACATAGATGTTATAGGCTTCACGAGAGGCTTTTATATAATTACGAAGAGCGCCAAATTTAAGAATTTGGCTTTTAGTAAAAAAAAGATGAAAATTCGGCTCGTGTATAATCCGAAACGTTAGCCACAATTAAAAACTAAACTAAGTCATTATCAACATCATACTTAATCTCTACTAAAAAGATTATCAGATATATTTTATGTAATTAAAACCCTGAAAAACAATTATATAGCTCATACTTATTAGTAATCAACAATAAAAACATGAAAAACCTAATAACCCTAACTCTGTTTTTGATGTCTATTTATAGCTGTCAAACACAAAAAAGTAAATCTTGGACACTCGTTCCATATCCTAACTCTATATCAGCTCGCCCAGGAACATTTTCATTTGACCAGGGGTTTACAATTTCATCTACTAACAGTTCATTAAATAAAACCATCATTTTATTTAAGAAAAAATTAAATGAACTTGAAATTGATACGAATATTAAGTCAAATCAAATTATAGAAGTAGGTTTGGTAAGTGCGGATGAAATAAAATCAGAAGCGTATAAATTAGACATAAATAAAAAACGAATTAAGTTAACAGCCTCAGATTCCTCCGGTATTTTTTACGGTTTGATGACCATTTGGCAAGAATTGAAATTTTCAAAGGTTAAGGCTATTCCTTGTGGATTAATTAAAGATGAACCTCGTTTTGCTTATAGAGGCATTATGTTAGACGAGTCTAGGCACTTTTTCGGAAAAGAGAAAGTGATGCAGATGATTGATTTAATGTCCATTTTTAAATTGAATACATTTCACTGGCATTTAACAGATTCTGACGGTTGGCGAATTGAAATTAAAGCATTCCCTAAACTTGGCGAGATAGGTGGAAAAGGAGATCTTACGAATGCAGACGGACCAGTGAAATATTATACTCAGAATGACATTAAGGAAGTCATTAACTACGCAAATGAGCGGTTCATTGAAATTATACCTGAAATTGACATGCCTGGTCATGCTACTGCAGCCAATAGAGCATATCCTGAATATTCAGGTGGCGGAAGTGAAAAATACCCAGAATTCACATTTGATGTAGGAAATGAGAGTACGTATAGATATTTAAATACAGTTTTGGAAGAGGTTGCTGAACTATTTCCTTCTAAATATATTCATCTTGGTGGTGATGAAGTTCACTTCGGTAATGAAAATTGGTCTACCAATGATTCCATCACATCACTTATGAAACATGAAGGACTTAAATCTCTCGTAGATGTAGAGCACTATTTTATGGAAAGAATGGAAAAGAATCTTTTTAAAATAAACAAAAATTTAGCTGGTTGGGATGAAATTGTTGAATCGAATATTAGTAATGAAACTGCTTTGGTATACTGGTGGCGTCATGATAAGCCAGAACAACTTGAGAAATCTTTAGCAAAAGGATTCAATACTATCCTTTGCCCACGCATCCCTTTCTATTTTGATTTTGTACAACACGAAAGAGATACTGTTGGTAGACGTTGGGGCGATAATTTTGGCACCATCGAAGATGTATACAGCTATCCTGATAGTTCTCATGAGTTTTCAGATCAGGAAATAAACCTAATAAAAGGTCTTCAAGGAAATTTATGGACAGAAAAAGTGGCGAGTGAACAAAGGTTGGATTATATGCTTTTCCCAAGACTGATAGCCCTATCAGAATCTGCATGGACAAAGGAAACCAATAAGGATTTATTACGATTCGAAAAAAACTTATCTTCAGTATTTGAATTTTTAGATGAACAGAGCATCTATTATTTCAATAGTATAGACCCTTTACTTAGGGCTGAGCCTAAAAAGTAAAAGTCAATGATAATAGTTGAGTTTTATTAGATAATTGCAAACCTAGGTTATTTGAGAAATTTCAGGTCCTTTTTGAGGTTGTAAGCGATTGAGGAAAGACGCATCACCTTGTTTGCCTATTTAAGTCTAATTGTATTGATTTTGCGCATTCCACAAATTGGGCCAGGGCGCCGAAGACAGGTTTTACCATACACTAGGCATAGCTTGAAAACACCATAAGGTCAATGCCCTTTTGGCCGCTATTGCTATACTAACCTTCGGTAAATCGATAAAGAAACTGAAGGTCCAACTCCCTTTATAAACCTCCATAAAAATTGTTCTTCTATATGCGCTCACTCAATTGAAAATGGGTAAACAGATTTTCCTAACACTCCTGTTTTTCTTGCATATCTATGGTTACCGCCCATTGATTAATACCCAATATCAGAACCAACTTTTTTGCTTACTTGAGCAACAGGCACTAAAACAAATATGGCGTAAAATGTTGAATCCATTTGCTTAGGCTTACTTGTGTAAGTCCGCATAAACTTTTAGATTTTCTTTAAAAAGGAAAAAATCAAACAAAAGGCTTTTGCTACGGGCTTTCGGAATGTGAAGCGTATTATCGTTTCAGGACTGCTTTTAACTTGGCTGCTGTAGGTCGTTTAAACAAAAAATACAGGTAAGCCAAAAACCGAATTAGAGTAGGCGCATATTTTAAGACTATAATTATGAAACCAACCAAAACCCTTTTAAACGGAATAGTTGCTTTACTACTTTCATTAACGATCATGAGCTGTAAAGATGAAACTGTAAATAAACTGTCAGCCGAACATCTTGCTTTAGAAAAAGCCGAAAGATAATTAAGTGAAAATGTATAAAACAGTTTGAGATGATAGTATCAACAAAACGGAAATCGATAAAGTAAACGAAACGAATTCTGACAAAAGCATTACTTTCATTGCAGCACCAGAAAACATAGTTGGAATTGAAGGTTTCAAGGCTTACTTTCAAAATTATCTGATTGAATTTTCAGATATAACATGCACTCTTATTAATGTTTTTGGACAAGACGATAAAATTTTTCAACATTGGAATTTTAAAGGAACGCATACAGGTGAATTTTTCGGAATACTTGCTTCTATGAAAAAAGCAGCTATTGACGGAGTAACACGTGTTAAAACGAAAGACGGGAAAATAAGACAAGAACAAGATTTCTTGGATAATTTATCTTTTTTTTTAGCAACTTGGAATAATTCTATCTGACGACTAGAAATTACTGCCCGCAACATATAATATTTATTATTAAGGCAAGCCTACTTACGAAAATTCGAACGGATTTTATACCTATCAACAGGCAGGTTCGGTTTGTATTTGCTAAATTAGGTCTGCAACCACGCTACAAGCCATGTTCAAAAACATTACCAACATGCTAAAAAAACAATAATTTAAATTATGAGGTGACAACCCTTGAAAATGTATTTCCATTTTTACTTTAGAATATAGTATACGCTAACACATTAAATTAGTTACAATGCAGAAAACACTTTCCTTCCTATTTATGGCCACTATTCTTGTAGGTTGTCATACGACCAATTCCGAATGGAAATCTCTAATTACTGATAATTCTCTTGATGGTTGGCATATTTTTCAAGATGATGGAACAAAAAAAGGCTGGATTGTTGAGGGTAACACCCTAACTTTTAATGGGGTATCAGATATGGAATCAGGTGCGGGAGACGCAAGTTTATTGTCTGATAAAGTATATCGAAACTTCGAAATACAATTTGATTGGAAAATTGAACCTGGAGGTAATAGCGGTTTTATGTGGGGAGTAAATGAAGACCGAAAATATAAATACCCCTATCAAACAGGACAAGAAATCCAGATTTTAGATGCTGCCATTTATGACGACCCTAATTTAGTTCTCGGAGGAGAAATTGAACTAAATAACGTACTAGAGGATTTGAAAGCAAGAAAGCATTATGTAGGGGCTTTGTATGATCTATCGGCACCTACTAAATTAAATGTAAGCAGACCAGCTGAGCAATGGAATTCCTATCACATCAAAATAGACTATGATGCGAATCGTGGGGACGTAATTTTCAACGATACTTTAATTAATTCATTTCCACTTAAAGGTCCTGAATGGGAAACTATGCTAAAGAAAAGCAAGTTCAGTAAATCAGAAGATTATGAATACCTTGGCGATGCACGATGGTATGACTTTGGTATATTTTCAGAAGGACATATTAGTTTTCAAGACCATCCTGGAAAGGTTTCCTTCAGAAATATAAGGATTAAAGAGCTTGATTAAATCTAAGTTTTAACTTTTCGGAACAATACATTGGAAGTTTAATGGCATCAGGCACAAAACAACTAAACCTACAAGTTAGTAGCCCTATTCCACACTAGGTGCGTTAACTAAGACGCTTAGTACATATTAGAAAAAAGGGTAGCTATCATAAAATATTCTACTAGTATTCCCAAAATTAATCTTTAAAAAGTGCTCTCTAGCAGAACAAAAGAATCAACTCTACGGAAAAGCTGAAGACCTTACCCTAAATAATACTTATCAAGAAGTTACTCCTATTTCTTTTTGTTATTTTTTCATTAAGCTTAGCACTATTAGTACTATTAGTACTAGTGACAAATAAAACCGAAAAGTCAGTAGGTTTAAAAAAAATAAACGAAACTTAGATTGTATGAAACAACTACTCACCCTAACCACCCTACTATTTTTAAGCACATTACAAACACCGATATTCGCTCAACAAGATATATTTATCGAAGATTCCATAGAGCGTTTGGAAAATTCGCGAGCGTATGTACTACTTGTGGCAGAAATGATGCCTGAAGAGAACTATGACTTTAAAGCTACTAAGGAGTCTTTGAGTTTTTCCGAGAACTTAATGCATATCGGCTATGCGCTAGATTGGCACAGTCAGTCACTATTAGCTGGGCGAGAATCAAGAGATTATACTACCGACACAGTATATAAGCCAGCCAATAAAACGAAAGAAGAAATGATGGAAACCATTGATACCACTTTTGATGAAACCATCAAATTATTACATGAATTCAAACCCGCTCAATTAGATGATGAACTTGACTACTTTGGCTTGAACCGGTCTAAACGACAAATCTTCATGTTGCTTGCTGACCATATTACGCATCACAGAGCTCAAATGTTGGTGTACATGCGACTAAACGGACTTGTACCACCGCGCTACGTTTTGTTTCAATAAACAGCTATCTAAAAACTGAGGTTTAGAAATGAAAAATTAATGCAGATTAAATAAACACCCTACGTGACAACAATTAAGAAGTTACTCCTCTTTCTTCTTGTCATTTTTCATTAAACTTAGCACTACAAGTACTAGACCTAGACATACTGCCCCAAAAATAGCTATCAAAATAATACCGTAGTTCCAGTTAACAAGAGGTAACAGTTGTAAAATCATAGGTCAGTGATTTATTTTCAAACAAATGTATACTGAAGTGACATTTCAACATATGATAATTGTCAGGATTTCAAAATTATATTCCGATTTCCAATATGCCTTTTATTAGGGTGTAGTAGAAAACTGTGGTGCATTCTATTGCCTAACCGTATATATGAGTATATCTTTATAAAATAGTCCAATTTCATACGCATAAAGCTGAGAAATCGCAACGATAATGTATTTAAGAAAATCATGGTAGATAAAATAAAATGTCCTAATTGTGGTCACGAATTTGATGTAGAAGAAGCGTTATCGGGTAAAATGCAAGCACATTTTAAAGCAGAATATGAGCGTAAAGTAGCCGAACAGGCTGAAAAGTTCAATAAAGAGCGTGGTAAACTCGCCCAAGAAAAAGAGGAATTTGAGCAGAAAAAGGAAAAAGAGAATGAACTGTTCAAAGAAAAACTAGAACTACGCTTAGTAAAAGAATCGGAGAAAATTCAAAAGCAGACGAACGAGACTTTTGAGCAACAGTTAAAATCCCTTCAGCAAGAAAACGAGAAAAAGAAGGAAGAAAATAGGGCCTTACGGTCTCAAGAAATTGATCTGTTAAAACGAGAAAATGAACTCAAAGAAAAAGCGGAAGACCTTAAACTAAACGTTCAAAAAGAACTGTTAGAAAAGCAAACAGAAATAGAAGAAAAAGCCAAAGCCAAGGAACGGGAGTCTATGGCTTTAAAAGAAAAGGAATACCAAAAACAATTGGATGACCAAAGAAAGCTCATTGATGAAATGAAGCGTAAAGCTGAACAAGGTTCCATGCAGATGCAAGGAGAAGTACAAGAATTGGCTCTTGAGGAGCTTTTAAGGAACACCTACCCTTTTGACAACATAGATGAGATTGGTAAAGGGGTTCGTGGCGCAGATTGCGTACAAACGGTCATTAATTCATTGCAACAAACCTGTGGTTCTATTGTGTATGAAAGTAAACGAACCAAGAATTTCTCTAACGACTGGATCAACAAGCTCAAACAAGACCAAATTAACTGCAAAGCAGATATCGCCGTAATTGTGACGGAAACCTTTCCAACCGATATGGATCGGTTCGGAGAAAAAAATGGCGTTTGGATTTGTGGTTTTAACGAGGTGAAAAGTGTCTCTTTAGTGCTACGGGAGTTATTGTTAAAAACACAATCGATAAAATCATCGGACGAGAACAAAGGAGATAAAATGGAATTGCTGTATTCCTATTTAACAAGCAACGAGTTCGTGCAGAATATCAATAGAATTATTGAAAATTACGACTCCATGATTCAACAGTTGAACTATGAGAAAAAGTCAGCCTTCAAAAATTTTGCTACTCGGGAAAAACAAATTTGGGGCGTACAAGAAAACATAAATGTGTTGTTCGGTTCCATTAAAGGTATTGCCGGAAATGCTTTATCAACCTCCGCTATTTTAGAGTTACCTGACTCTAGCATAGATGAATAACAAACAATATTCTAGTCGCTAAATTTGACGAACTGAATAGGCCAAAATCGTTAAACAGTACACTCGAAACCGTTGATCAACACGATTTCTAATTATGGAGACATTTAAGAATTCATCCAATCTTTAAAATCAGATGCCTTGGCCTTACTTACTATTATCCGCTCTTTGGAGACCGGGTTTACGCTTACAATAAGCTTCCCATTGAAATAGTATTTTAGATTTACGATAGCCTCACGATTTACAATGCATTGCCTATTGGCCCTATAGAAACTAGTTGGGTCTAGGCTTTCTTCTATATCTTCTAATTTACCTTCAACACTATAAGTTTGGTTGTCTTTACTCACCGCTTTTACCGCCCCAAGATTTATTAAGAAATATGCAATAGTAGCAGTTTTTAAGGGAATCAACTGATCCCGTTGGCTCACTAGAAACGTATTTTTATAACCCTTTTTATCGGCACTGCCTTTTATCAAACTCAACAAACCCTTTAATTGGTCATCATCGATGCCCTGCAATTTCTCCTTTACCTGTACGGTGAACTGGTTTAGGGCATCGGTAAGCTCGTCTTCGTCAATAGGTTTCAGCAAATAATCAATACTGTTCACTTTAAAAGCCTTTAATGCATATTGATCGTAGGCCGTAGTAAACACCACTGGTATATCGATTTTTACCTGTTCAAAAATCTCAAAAGAAATACCATCTGCTAGGTGAATATCCATTAAAACCAGTTCTGCATCATGTGCTGTTGAAAAATAGGCAACGGCAGCTTTGACCGTATCGAAAATGGCTAAAATTTCAATGCTAGGGTCTATGCTGTGCAGTAAATAGGTTAGGTTATCGCTTGCGGCAAGCTCATCTTCTACAATGACGATTTTCATGCTATTTTTCTTAAGGGAAGTTCTACCTGAAAGATACCATTTTCGGTACGTACCAGCACATCTTGTTGCTGTAAGAGCAGGTATCTTTTTCTCAAATTCAATAATCCGGTGCCGGTACCCGCTGCCATAGTTGTTCTTGGACGTAAGGGGTTATCTATGAAAATAGAATTTTCTTTCGAATAGACACGAACCAACAAAGGGTTTGATTTTGAAATTTCATTATGCTTTACGGCATTTTCCACTAAAAATTGCAGCGCCAATGGCGGAATTTTTCTCCCTTTTAATTCTTCGGCAATCGTAACCTCAATTTCAAACCGTTCTCGATAACGGGTTTTCATGAGATAGGTATAGCTTTCCAAAAATTTAAGCTCTTCACGTATGCTCACCAAATCACTATTGCCACTCTGTAAAATATACCGATACATATACGATAGTTTTTTTACGAATTGGGTTGCGGGTTCATTATCGCGTATCAGCGATGTCAACGAATTCAGTGAATTGAATAAAAAATGGGGATCTATCTGATTTTTAAGGGCCGTGAGTTCTTTCTGTAGATTCTGATGTTTTAAATGCTCATTCTCTATATCACTCACCCGTTGGTTCACTTGTAATCGTAAAATTCTTGCAACGAAATACAATACAATAAGCAAGGTGATGTAACCAAATGCCAAAAAGCCCTTGTCCTCATTAGATAACGGGTTATTGACCATTAAGGGATGCAACGCTTTCCATAGGGTTAAGGTGCCAAAGAGCATTGCCAAATCCAATAGAATGATACTTATTGTAGCATAGGTACCCCTAAGTTTAAATTTTATATACACCACATTGGCATTGATTTCCAAAATTGTCCAAGAGAAAAAGAACATAAATACCAAACGGTACAGAAAATCAATTACCGAAACACTTTGAAGCTGTTCATTACCAGAACTAATCATATTATACACATGTATATTTCTAGGCAAGGAAACTAAAACCGCCAACAAAAGAGCAATTTTTATTATTTGTGGTTTTTTAACTGTCGGTAAGATCATGACATTTGCTTTAGAGAAGCACTTTTCAAATTTACATCAATTTTACTGCGGATACGACAGGTCGTTTTTAAAGCAAAAAAAAGGCTTTCAAATTTACTTTGAAAGCCTTAATTAACCAACCAACTAAAACTAAACTTTATAAGGATTGAAATTTGCAGGTAAGTATTGGTTTACATCAAAACCTAATTCTACTTCTTCCTCTACCTCTATTACATTTATATCTGCTACATCTAATTGAAAACCTTTATAGGCATCAAAACCGTAAGGTAAATACGCTTCTGTATCAATATCTAATTCGATTTCTTCCTCTATTTCAATCACATTGATATCTGTTGAAGGATTCAGAGAAATAATAGTGGCTTGATTTTTTATAGCCTCTTCAAACGGATTGTTAACTTCATTGAATAAAGAAACATTTGCAACATTCCTTTCTTGTCTATGTTTTTGTTCTGCTGTAAAGGAAATAAGAACCCCTGCTACTAGTAGTACTCCAAAAATTATTTTTATGTTTTTCATGTTTTTATATTTTATGTATTACTGTATTTCTTTTGATTCGATGATACAAATGTACGGTACAGTCCAACCACGAATAGTGACTTTTTGACTGAACCGTCTATATTGGAAGGTGAAACGTGTTAAAATAAAACTGAACTTTTCGATAGGTATAGAAAATTTGCCTATCCATTGAAAATGAAGGACCTGTACCATCAAAATTGTTTGATTTTATGGAAACAAATTGAAACTTTAATCAAAAGTACCACGTGAAAAAAAACAGGAATTGCCCTTGCCCTAATTTTAATCGTCATTCAATTTATACGTCCGGAAAAAAATACCTCAGGAAATGATACCTTCGCTATACAAACCAACTACACCATTCCTAATGATGTAGAAAACATTTTACAGGTTTCTTGTTATGATTGCCATAGTAACACTACTGAATATCCCTGGTATTCAAATGTCCAGCCTGTAGCTTGGTTTTTAGCGGACCACGTAAAGGATGGAAAAAAGCATTTGAATTTTTCTGAATTCACGAAGTCGTCCCTTTTTGTACAATACCATAAACTGGAGAAAACGAAGGAAATGGTAGAAGAAAAAGAAATAATAGATTATGGTTTTTAAAGCAGCTATGAAATCGAAATGATTTTAACTATTTAGAAAACCACTTACGTACGGTTTCGTCGGCGAGCTTATTATTAGGCGTAAAGGCATTATTATCACTTCCGCGGTACTCGAGATAACTAGGGTATTTCCACCAGAGAATTCCTTGGCACCACGGTTCGTTTTCAATTCCTTTAAATATTATTTCATAACAACGTTCTTGAGCTTCTTCATTGATGCTTTCATCGGCCTCGGCGTGTGGGTTTTTCCAGGGCGCATCAATACTTCTAAAACCGATTTCGGTAAATACAATCGGTTTTTTAAAGCGTTTATATACCGTTCTAATTTTAGCCTTAATGGTATCAAACTTCAAGGTCAATTCTTCATCCGTAGGATTGTCCTTCTTACTTAATGGATAATAGGAATTGAGTCCTATAAAATCCAGTTCATCCCAAAATTCTATGTTTTCAAATTCTTGACCCCAATTTGCAGCATAGGTAAGTTGACCAGAAAATAGACCTCGTGTCCTTTTTATCATGCTTCGCCATGCATCGGGTCTTGACAATGTTGCCTTGGTAAATTCAACCCCTAAACAAAGCGCATCCATTTCATGTATTTCGCCTAAAAATGCATAATGCCGTATCCATCTATAGTAATGGTCAAAAAAGACGTCCCATTGTTCATTGGTCGGCATTTCAATTCCTCCTGGCCAACTTCCACCAACAAAAATTTGGGGTTTAAGCAGCGTGAACATTCCCATATCGTGAGCAGTTGAAGCAGCATGCACCACCGCCTCATCATTCTCACCGCCTGCATGCGTACTAAAGCGAAATGGAGCCGGTGTATGTACATCTTCGATACCACTATACGGCACAATCGCCATGGCATTACTACCCAAGTTTTTCTGTTTCAATAAAGATTCTGTTGCTTTGCTAGAACCATACCCATTATAAATACTATAGCCCTCATGTGCAAAATTGAATCCTTTTAAGTACGGAAGTTTCTTTGCCTCGACCTTATTCTTTGGATAAGCTATTGGCAAGGCTTCTAAAAATAGTTGCCACGCTCCTTCAAGCTCATGGAGTTCTTGTGAGGTAAGTTCAACATCTTCATACTTGTCCAAAAAATATTTTTTGCCCCAAGAATTTACTAAAAAATCGACAAACAACCCTGCCATGCAATCTCTTATCAAGGGAGATTCCATCTCTAAATACGCGTTATCTAAAAGTTCGGCTATCGACAAGGTATTACCAGACTCCACAAGCCTTGCAGACCAGTACTGAAAGCCTCTCACCTGCCACGCATCCGTGAAATAGATAGAAAGACCATACGTGAGTATATCTTTCTTAGATGCCCCTAAGAGATGGTGAAGCAGTAGCGCATTATCCTTTCCGATGTTATTATTCTGGTAAATTTTATTGATAATAGTGTGGACCGAATTATCTAACGTATCCATATGAGACTGATCGGTACTACCCGTAATCAAGCCTTTCTCCTCCATATTTTTATAAAAATGATAGGTGATTCTAGGGACTGTAGTCGTACCCTCAACAAATGCCAATATTTCTGAGGCAGTCCTTTCTATGCGGTCGGTAAGTTCAGTTACTTGCGATGACTCGATAGCACTCTCATGATTAATAAGCCGGTACCGTTCTGTTTCTAAAAGTACGTCGGCACCCGAAGAAAAATCGAAGAAAGTAGTAACATCGGTTTTCCACTTCGCATCAAAATCGCCCATAATCACTCGCTCATGATTCTTGTAGAGTTCATAATCAAGATTTTGCCGATAAAAAGACTGTCCATGGTCTTTTATTTTTTCGACAAAAAAGTTGAAAACCTCTTCAGAATTTGTTCCCGTCAAAAAACTAAATGGCATTTTTGGCTTCAAAGGACTTGGATAAAAACCTACTGATAAAATGAAATTTTCATTGCGGGTTTTTTTTGAACCAATCTTAATGTACTTCTTATTTATTTGAAACGGTGTTTGTGAGATATACCTTTTTAGAATTACGTTATCGTCAATAGCACCCACAAAAAAAACAACATACTCATTAAGGTTTTCTTCGGTTACCTCTGATACACTTTTATAAATAATTTTAGCACTTCGCCATGAGTTGGTAGGCACCTCTAATGAAACCCTTTCTAGTATTTCCTTATACTTCTGGCTTAGCTCAGCATCTTTGGCGCCATATACCACTAGTATTTCTCGTTTTTCAAAGAAACTGCGTCGAAGATCGCGTTTGGTAGGAATTGAATCTAATTTGTTCAATACAACTTCATTTTCAGCTCCTGATAAAAATTGAACACCCGTAATGCCAACTACTAGCAAAGCTATGACAAGGGTGACTACTAAATAGTTGTTTTTCATATATCAAGCTAAGCACTACGGCTTGATTAAGGTAGTGAAACAAAAAATGTATGCGAATCACTTGCCCTAATTTAACTATTATTCTTTTGTACTCTATATATTATCTATTGTGAAGTACTCTTGAATAACTAATTATGTAACTTAACTTTGACCGATTAATTAACCAACACCACATGAAACGAATCATAACTATCGTTTTTATACTTTTTTCAATGCTACCTTGTTTAGCGCAAAACCCTTCAACCCAATCTTTACAAAAATTTTCAACACTAAAAGTGTATGACCGTATTTCGGTAACCTTAATTAAGGCTGAAGAAAACAAATTGATTATAAGTACTGTAAACACAGATGAAGTCGAAGTATTAGAAAGTAATGGTGTGCTAAAGCTAAAAATGGATTTAAATCCATTTTTAGCTGGAAATATGATTGCCATTAAATTGTATCACACCGAATCCTTAGTGGCTATTGATGCCAATGAAAATGCTAAAATCATTTCTAATGGTGTCATAAAAGGAGCATCAATAGAAATTAAGGCACAAGAAGCTGGAATTGTTACGTTAGACCTGAATATGGAAACGGTCATTACAAAAAGCTCTAGTGGAAGTGAAATAACGCTATCTGGAACTACTGGTGTACAAGATGCAACCATTAATACCGGAGGCAAACTTTACAATAAAAACCTACTAACAAAAGAAACCATGGTAATCGTATTGGCTGGCGGACTTGCCGAAGTTCACGCAACTGAAAAGGCAGTGGCAAAAGTAAAAGCTGGCGGGACCATCTTTATACATGGCAACCCGAAAATTATTGAAAAAGATGATACTTTTGGGGGTACAATAGAAGTAATCAATTAATTACTGCTCTATACTTTGCGCATCAAAAGCGATAAGTTCATTGTCTTCAAAACGCGGGGTTAACTCAATTGGGTTGCAACAAACTTCGCAATCTTCTACATACGTCTGTTGCGTGATGGATGGGTCTAGAAGCATGGAGACTTCTTCCCAGCAATATGGACATTGAAAAAAATGCTCGTACATACGCGTCTAAATTCTTTTTAATTCTTTCGTCAATTCCTTTAACGTAATGGTCTGAATTAAATTATCGGCGTTAGAAGTGAAAATTGTTTGATTGCCCAACTTTAAATAAAGTGTATCCTCTTCTGAGTCTAAAAAAATATCTGAAGCAGTTGCTTTAATCTCTTCCAACGATACATCAAAACGTTTTTTCAATGTAATAGTTCCACTACGATTGGAAAGCTCAAACCCTGTATAATCGAACAAACGCTTTAATCCGCTGAAAAAGCTAATCCCTATAAATACTAGAGCAGCCATAGCAAACTTATAGCCCAATGTAAAAACATCTAATTCATCACCATTCATAAAAGTCAGCACAAGGTTGATACATCCATAAATTCCTACTAAGAAAACAAAGACACCTAAAATTATTCCAACAATATCTGTAATCATTGCCTTATTCGTTCGTCTCACGGTTATTCCATCTTGATTTCTCTCTGCTTTAAAACCAAAATCCTTTAAATAGTCTAAATTTTTAATCTCAATTAATTTTTGAGAAATGGCATTTTCTAAATGAGTAGTATCCACCGCAATAGCACGTTTCTCTAGTTCATCCTTTAAATTCAACTGTGATTCAAAAGTTAGTAGGGAATGTCGTTTCAGAATCCCTATCAACTCATTATCTATTCTATTGCTATACATTTTCGTACCTAATTAATTAACTCGTTACAGTTCAATATTCAACAATTGACCCGTAAGTTGCAATAACTGAAGCTCGGCCAACTTGGCATCATACTTTGCAAGGTTCTTATTGGTCTGCGCATTCAATAAATTTATTTGAGCCTGTCTAAACTCAATAGATGTAATACTCCCCAATTGAAATTGTTCCCGAGAGCGTTCAAAATTATTCTGGTTTGTAACTACATTCTGTTCTTGAATCTGATAGATTTTTAAGCGATTTTCATAAATGGCCATGGCATTCTGCATGTCTCTATTTACTTCTAGTTCTACCTGCTTACGTAGCAACTCTTGATTCGCATACGTTATTTTCGAATTTTTAACACGTACCGTTGTACCACCACCATCAAAAAGATTCCAAGTAAGACTGGCGCCTAAAGAGGCACTATTGGCAGAAGAATTGGTGCCAGGAAATAATGTTCCTGATAAAAATGCAGATGGTGGACTTTGATTTCTGTTCCAACCATATGAACCTGTCAAACCAACCGTAGGTAAATATCCAGATTTATTTACCTTAATATCGTAGGCATTAATATTTAAATTTGTTTCCGTTTGTAGAATTGCAACATTATTAGAAATTGCATTATCCATAAATTCCACGATTTGAAATTTAGAAATAAATACTACTGTAGTATCTACCTCGTAGTCTTCATTTAAATTCTGATTCAAAATGACATTCAAATCTCGTTTGGCATTTGCCAATTGCTGATCTGTATTCAATAGATTAATACTATCATTGGTGACATCTACCTGCGCATTCAAAATATCTAATTTGGTATTTTGACCATACTCAAATGAATATTCTGCTCTTTTAATTCTATCATTAGAAATTTCAAGCGCTTGTTTTTGCACATTCTTATTCTCTGTTAAACGAGCAATTTCAAAGTACACACTGAACATTTGCAGCATGGTGTTCTCAATCGTCTCCCTTGCCTGTAACGTACTCAATTGATACTGTTCTTTTAGCCTTTTAAAGTTATAAAACCTACCTAAACCATCAAACAACGTATAATTAAGATTCAATGCTCCATTATACCGTTGGCTTTCCGCATGGTTTACCGAAATATCTGGTCTAGGAATATTATTCTCATCTAACTGCCCAGGAAACTCGGTAGTGGTATTGTTATTATTATAGGTTGCCCCGGCAGTACCCGTCAAAGTTGGTAGGTAACCAGAATTCAAAATACTAGCATTATTATCTGCTATTTCTATTTGACTCTTTGCTATCTCAATACCATAGTTATTTTCCAATGCCTTAACAACGGCCTCTTCTTTAGAAAGAGTTTTGTCTTGCGCAAATGCACTACACAATGGAAACAACAGTAGTAAATGTATGAATCGTAATCTTATCATTATAATGTACCTTCTAATTGCTTATCAGTTTTTGAATCACCTTCAATTTGGCCCATTTCATTATCGTTTGAATGAAGCATCTGGCCTTCTAGATGAGCAGATTCCTTTTTTTCTTTAATAGCTCTTTCCACCTCTTCCTTAGTAATCATGTGTCCGGAGGCCAACATTCTATTTTTAGCTTTTATAGCATTACTAAACGATAGAAATAGCGGCAACAGTAATAATGTAAGTATTGTAGCGATTCCGATACCGTAGGCTATAGATATTGCCATTGGTTTTAAAAACTGTGCTTGCCTACTGGTCTCCATCATTAAAGGTGCTAAACCAGCTATAGTGGTAATCGAGGTAAGGAAGATTGCCCTAAACCTTGATTTACCTGCTTCATAAATAGCATTTTCAAAGGTCATTCCTTCCCTTAAGTTAGAATTGAACTTACCGATGAGTACCAAACCATCATTTACCATAATACCTACTAGTGCTATAATTCCTAATAATGAAATAACATTGATTGGAAAATCGTGGATCCAATGCCCCCATGCCACAGCAATGAAACTAAATGGCACTAATAATAATAACATTAATGGCTGGCTAAAGCTTCTAAACGTAAAGGCGATAGTAATGTATATTAACAGCAATACGGTAAAACCAACCAATCTTAAAGACCCCGTTAATTTACCCAATTCCCTATTTTGCCCTTCATATGAGGCACTTACCGTAGGATATTTGGATTGTATTTCGGGCATAATCACATTTTGAATTTCAGTCATGACTTCGGTCGGGCTATCCTTTACCTCTTTCATATCTGCAGATACCTGTATTTCCCGTCTTCCTTCCAATCTATTAATAGCTACATCACCACGTTCAATCGTATACTCTGCAATTTCTTTGAAAGGAACACGCTCACCAGTAGGTGTTACGATACGCATTTCATCTAAGTTAGAAATTGAAGACCGTTCATCTCTTTCGTATCGTACCCATACTCTAATTTCATCTTGTGACCGTTGAAATCGTTGTGCCTGTACACCGAAAAAACCTGAACGTACTTGGGTCATTACAGCACGAAGGTCTAATCCTAATAAATAGGCATTCTCTCTTAGTTTCAATCGAATTTCCTTGATGCCTGCCGGATCATTATCCGATATATCTTTTAATCTAGGATTCCTTATTAAAGCATTTTTTAATTCAGTCTTGGCGGCCTTAAGCTCTTGTATATTATTTCCCAATAAAGAAACCGAAACCGGAGAACCTCCAAAATTACCTCCTGAACCAAAAATCAAACTTTCTACCCCTATTACTGGTCCGACTAGTTCTTGCAACCTACTGGTCACCATATCTGAGGATATTTCATTTGGTCTTTCCTTTCCTGGCAACAGGTTTATCGTCAATTTGGCTGATGATGAACCTGGGCCCAATTGTCGTATCACATTTTCAAAAAGGACCTTACCCGTTCCCTTTAGATATTTTTCCGTTAGTTCCTTATTAACGATTTCAGCATTATCGTCTATCATCGATATAATCGAATCTGTAATTTTTTCATTGGTACCATTTGGCATCTCTAATTCGATACCGACCCTATCACTAGCTACCCTTGGAAAAAATGCAGTTCTTACAATACCACCTCCTACAGATCCTAACGTTAAAATAAATGCTGCCGCAAAAAGACTAAACGTAAAGACCTTGTATTTCATCGCAAAGTGCAATCCTGGAGCATACAATTTATCACGCATCCAAGTCATTAAGCGATCACCAAACTCGTTTATAACCCTAAGTTTAGCAAAGGCATTTGCAAATCCGCTTTTTGGTTTAGTATCTATAGGCTGTAACGCTTTAGAGTGCGCTAAATGCGCAGGTAAAATTATCAATGCTTCAATCAATGAAACCACCAAAGTTAGTATTACAATGACAGATACCTCTCCGAAAAATTCACCTATCCGACTATCTAAGAATAGAAATATAGAGAACGCCAATATGGTCGTTATAATTGCCGAAATAATTGGAGGCAACACCTCCATAGTGCCATCTACAGCAGCTTGTACTGGTGTTTTCCCCTTTTCGTAATGCTGGTAGATATTTTCGGCAATCACAATACCATCATCCACTAGAATTCCAATTACGATAATCATACCGAATAAAGAAAGTACATTGATGGTTACATCGAAGAAACCAGCGAAAACAAACATCCCTAAGAAAGCAACAGGAAGACCAAATGCTACCCAGAATGCCAATCTTGTATTTAAGAATAGAGATAGAAAAATCAAGACCAATACCATTCCCATTATTGCATTTTCCGTCAATAATTGGGTACGTTGTACAAGAGTAGTCGACTGATCAGATACAATATCTAACTTTACGTTATTGTATTTTTGATTGAACTCCTCTACATATTCCTTTACCTGCTCGGCCGAGGCTATTAAATCTTCATTATTTGTACTTGTAATCGTTGTACTTACAGATAAGTTGCCGTCAAAATAAGTAGCATTAGGAGTTTCTGCAAAACGATCCCTTACAATAGCAACATCCTTTAAACGAATTACACTACCTGATGGGTCTGCCCTAACCACTAAATTAGAGAGTTCATCGCCATAATACGAACGATTATTGGCCCGTATCAAATACTCTTCTGCATCGGTCTTTATATTACCCCCGGTTACTAGAATGTTAGCGTTGCTTACTGCATTGGCTACTTCAGTAAATGAGATACCATATGCCAAAAGGTTATTTTCATTTACAGCAATTTCAATTTCCTCTTGTGGAAACCCAGAAATTGTTATTTGAGAAATACCTTCCATGGCCCTTAGGTCATTCTCAATTTCCCTGCCGACACTTTTTAGCGTTGCCAATGGAATATTTTCCCCACTAATGGCAAACGAGATGGTTTGGCGTACTGCCTCTAATTTCGACACAATCAAAGGCTCCATACCCGTTGGAAAAGTAGGAACTCTATCTACGGCGTTTTTGACCTCTAATAGCATAAAGTCGATATTCTCTCCCTTTTCTATCTCGACATTAATCGTCCCACTATTTTCCCTCGAAGTTGAAGTTACACGATCAACACCTTGAAGTCCTTTAAGGTTATCCTCTATTTTTAGTACAATACCCTCCTCAACTTCTTGTGGAGAGGCACCAGGATATGTTATCGTTATGGCAATATTCTTAGAATCCGTTAATGGAAAAAAAGATGATTTTAAAGACTTTGCTCCTACGATTCCAAAAAGTGCAAAAGAAATCACGACAACATTGACGGCGACATGATACCGTATAAAGTACTCTATCAGTTTCCGCATTATTCTTTATTGTTTTCTGGTTGTTCTGAGTAGATCTTAACTGCCATGCCTGTATATGCGCCACTTAATGGTTTAGACATTATGGTGACACCATTTGGAACATTTTTAAGTACAACACGTTTATCTGAAAAATAAACCGGATCAACATCTATAATATCCAAAACTGAATCACGCACTACAAATATTCGATTGCCTTCTAAAAGTAAACCCCTATCAATTTCAATGGCATTCTCTTCTTTTTTGGCATCCAAATTAGCTTCTAAGTACATGCCTTCGCGTAAGTCTTTATTATCAACCTCAATATAGGCCTTGACGGTTTGTGACGCTTGATCAATACTCCCATTAATTCGAGACACCTTTCCTTTGTATTTAGTGTCATCATCTAAATTGGTAAGTTCAACTGACTCTCCTACCTTTAATAGGTCAGCATAGGTTTTACTGATCGCCACTTCTAACTCATACACTTCCGGATTAATAAATTCACCTAATTTTTGACCTACTCTTACCAAGGTTCCTTCTGTTACTAAAGCCTCGATAAGCACGCCAGAAAAAGGAGCAACAATACGGTATTTTAAAAGTCGTTGTTCTAAGTTTTTAACATTGTAATAACTTGTCAGAATACCTCTACCCGAAATAAAGAATTTTTCCTTCTCCGTTATCATTTCAGGAAGGGCTGGCGTACTCTTTGACATATCGAAATTGGTAAGATACCCTTGCCATTTCGAATATATATCTGGATAATCTAAACGCAAATCTGGCATTACTGCCGTTAGTTGATTGAACAGATTACTTTTGGCAGATTGTACACTTGCCGCATATTCATCGGCATCAATATTAATTATCGCCTCACCTTGCCTAAAGGCTTGCCCTTCTTTAAACAATTTACTACCCTTTTTAAAAACTCCTTGAACCTCAGCATATAATTCTACTCGTTGTTTCGCAGTTAAATTACCATTTGCCGTAACTACAATTTGTATTGTACTATTCTCTACTATCTCGGTAAAAACAGTTTTAACCACTTTCTCAGATTTAGGCTTAAACGTTTTCTTGCTATCGATAATAACCTTTGATAAGAAGATGGATATCACAATAAGTAAAATACCCAGACCGGTAAAAATAATTTTTCTCATTTGGCAATATGGTTTTTAGACTTAGTCAGTTCTAGTACTAGATTGATTTCTATATGTTGGTTATTAGGTATTTTTTGTCTTGTACGCATACAATATGTTTTAACAGCAAAGACCTTCATCTGAATTTAAAAAGTAAAGACCACATAAAACAGAAAAGGTTTAATCTTAGACACATACTTATTTATAAATAATCCATATTGACCCGGAATATTCCATTTTCGGAAGTACAGAAACTGAAAATCATGTACTCCCGCTATAGCCAAAATGTAAAACCAAACCTGTTAACAAAATTAAATGAACAAGCAATACATCTTTGAGTGAAAAATAATCTCAACTACCTCTCAAACTAATCAGAAAGCGAAACTACAAAAAAAGAGATATGGCATTGAATGAATGAATGGTTAAAGAAATCATAAAGTATATTGAATTTTCACTATACACATATCAATAAAAAAAGAATGCTTTCGCATCCCTTATAAACTATCTAAGCATCTGTATAAGTGTGTGTCCTTGTATTTTGCACCCACAAAGCGAGTTTTATTCAATGGGTAGTCACTAAATTTCACAATCAAAAATTCTTTCTCACTATAACGTACAGTAAAGTTTTGCATTTGCATCTATACTAATGAATTCAAAGAGCTGAAATCATTTCCCTATAACTGAACACCTTCAAGCGTACTTAAGCTGGCCTTTCCATAGCCATTACAAATTTCCACTCCTTACCATGTGATTGCATCTACTTTTAAATTTTAGGTATTCTGCTATTTTTCTCCAACATCACTTTTGTGAAAATCTATTACATGGTGTTTCTGATTTTTTGGAATTTACACCTTAAAAAATTAGATACAAGCTATAATGAGTAGTACAAAGCTGTACTTTATAGCTAATTTTTATGAAAAAGATTTAATCTGTTGCGTCAATATTTCGTCTATTAATCTTTAAAAGGACTATAAAAGAAGAGGGCACTACAGCATATTCATATACTAGAAGGTTCAAAAAACACATTTTTATTAACTTGATTGTGTTACTTGATTTTAATCAAGAAAGAGATGTAAATTATACATCTCTTTCTATTACCAAACTAACTAAAAGTGTAAACTACGTTTACGCTTACTCTTCAATATCTTCAAACTTCGTATCGGCCATTTTGGTCTTACTGAAGTTGATATCCTTAAATTCTAATTTTTTATCTTCTTTATCGTAATCAAAAACCAAATACTCTTTAGTCTCTAAAAACTCTAAAGCTTTAAATGAGCTGAAATTATTATTCTGTATTTGAAAAACTTCTAAACTGGCCAATTGTGCAAACTCACTTGGTATGTCACCAACTAATCTGTTATTAGCTAAAACCAATTCTTTTAAATTACCTAGCTGACCCATGTTTTTTGGAATTGTACCTTCCAACTTATTTTCAAATAGACCCAATGTTTCTAATTGAGATAACTGACCTAAAGAGCTAGGTATGTCACCATAAAAATCATTGCTAGATAGATTTAATACTTTTAAACCTTTAATATCACCAACTGTAGCAGGAATTTTACCGGTAAAAAAGTTATTGAACGCTGAAAGCTCTTCCAATTGATTAAGGTTTCCTATTTCCATAGGTATCTCACCATGAAGCCTGTTCATTTCGAGTTTTAAAATTTTTAAATTGGACAGATTCACAATCTCCTGTGGAAGATTTCCTGTCAATGAATTAAATGCTAAATTTAACACTCTTAAGTGCTCCAATTTTCCTATTTCTGATGTTATAGGACCCATAAGATTATTATGGAATAAATTAATCTCCACTACTTTATCATCAACAATTTTAATACCATACCATTGAGAAACCGGAGCTTTTAAATCCCATTTCTTAACCCAATGCTTACCATTGGTGGTTGAATATAAATCTATCAAGGCCTTTTTTTCCTTTTTTGATATTTCTGCGAAACATACTGTCGTTAGAAAAAATAAACTGAAACTTAGATAGTATAGTTTTTTCATGAGTTGGTGGTTTCAAAACTCCTTTAGTTAGGAATTATCCTACAAATTTGAACTAATAACGCTGAATACTAAAATCTTATCGTTGACTAACCTCCTTATGTTGTGAAAGTGAAGGTATATGTTGTGAAACATGTTAAAATATTAGTCTGCTGAATCAAATCACCCCATTGACTCTATATCTATTGTAAGACTTTCCCAATTTTGCATGAGCTTTTCCAACTTGTTTTTTTTTGCTTGATACGTATCGAAAAAGTTTGGTTTCTGAATAGTCTTCTCATAGTCTACCAATAAATCATGGTCTATTGCCTTTAGTTCTTTTTCTAGACTACTCACTTTACTTTCTACCGAGCTTAATTGATTTTTTAAACTCTTTATTTTTTTTTGATCTTGAAATGAATTGGATTCCTTTGGTTTTGTTTTCTCAACAACTAGAGCCTGTTTTTTCTCAATCGCTCTAAAATTTTCAACTTTCCGCTGTTCTAAATAGAAATCTACATCCCCTAGATATTCATTTATACGCTGATCTTTAAATTCATAAACCTTATTCGTAAGACCTTGTAAAAAATCTCTATCGTGAGATACTAAAATCAACGTACCCTCAAAATTTAAACAGGCTTGTTTTAAAACATTTTTAGATTTTATGTCAAGGTGATTGGTAGGCTCATCCATTACCAATACATTGAATGGTTGCAAAAGCATTTTCGCCAACGCAAGTCGGTTTCGCTCCCCACCCGACAAAATCTTTACATATTTTTCAACCTCATCTCCCCTAAAAAGAAAAGAACCTAAAATATCGCGCACCTTACTTCTATTCTTTTCATTGGCCGCATCTATCATTGTATCTAAAATAGTTTTACTACCATCTAAATACTCTGCTTGGTTCTGGGCGAAATATCCAATCTGAACATTATGTCCTAATTTCAAATGCCCCTCATGTTGTAACTCGCCAACAATAATTTTCGCTAAGGTTGATTTTCCTTGACCGTTTTGACCTACAAAGGCTGTTTTACTATTGCGCTCTATTAAAAGGTTAATATCACTAAGTACTGAATTACTACCATATGCCTTTGAAAGTTGCTCTATTTCTACCACTACCTTACCTGGAGTAACGGATATGGGGAAACGCAAGCTCATGACACTATTATCATCTTCATCTACCTCAATACGCTCAATTTTATCCAATTTTTTAATCAAGGATTGCGCCATTGACGCTTTAGTAGATTTGGCCCTAAACTTTTCTATTAACCGTTCTGCTGCTTGAATTTCCTTCTCTTGGTTCTTTTGAGCATTTAACTGTTGTTGCTTTATTTCGTTTCGCAGTACCAAGTACTGGGTATATGGTTTATTGTAATCATAGATACGCCCTAAAGAAATCTCAATCGTTCTATTGGTAACATTGTCCAAGAACATTTTATCGTGCGAAACTATCACCACCGCTCCTGTATAAGTATTCAAAAATTGCTCAAACCAAATAATAGATTCAATATCTAAGTGGTTTGTCGGCTCATCAAGCAAAAGAACATCATTACTTTGTAATAATAGTTTGGCAAGTTCTATTCGCATTCTCCATCCTCCAGAAAATGTTTCTGTCTTCTTTTCAAAATCTTCGCGTCTAAAGCCTAGACCTTGTAAAATCTTTTCAGTTTCACCTTGGTAATTGTAGCCACCCAAAATTTCATAATGATGAGAAACGTCATTTAAATCAATTATTAGCTGACTATAAGAGTCTGTTTCATAGTCGGTTCGTTCTGCCAATTGATGATTGATTTCATCCAACTTTAATTCCAATTTCTTGATTTCCTCAAATGCTTGATAGGCTTCGTCTAAAACCGTTCTACCTTGTACGAAATCAATATCCTGTCTAAGAAAACCTATTTTAATATCTTTCTCAACTGCAATCACCCCCGTATCTAGGGCCATATCTCTATTCAGCATTTTTAACAGCGTAGACTTACCTGCTCCATTTTTACCTACTAAACCTACCCTATTTCCTGAATTTAGCCTAAAAGAGATTTCCTCAAATAGGTATTCTCCGCCAAAGGAGACTGATAGGTTGTGAACGTTTAACATAAATTACAATTCTTCTAGTTTAAACTTAAAACATCATTTTTTTAATACGACTATTTTAAGCAATAATTATCTTTGAGTGGTTCTTGACAGGATGAAAAGAGCCATATTATCGTACCTTCGCATAAAGTTTTGCAAATGTTAAAAAAAGGAAACAAATTCTACAGTATTTTAACAGGAAGTTGTCCAAGATGTCACGAAGAAAGTATGTATTTGGACAAAAACCCTTATCATTTGGGTAAAATTTTTAAAATGCACGAAAGATGTAGCCATTGTGACCTAAAATATAAAATTGAACCTTCATTTTTTTATGGTGCAATGTATGTAAGTTATGGAGTAGGAATTGCTTTCGCCGTTGCCGCATTTGTAATTGCAAAACTTCTTATTGGAGCCAACCTTATCGAAGCATATATAGCCATTGTAATTACAATGATTGTATTTATGCCGATCATCATGCGGGTATCTAGAAATATCTGGATCAACCTTTTCGTTAAATACAATCCTAAGGTGAAAACTGTAAAATCTTAAGTTCGAATAAACCGTTCTACATCCATTTCTTCGAGCAAAGGAACCTGAGTTTCAATGCGTTCATAAAGTGCCTTTGATGCCCAAGGTCCAATCATAATTCCATGAGAACCAAAACCATTTAATACCCAAAGATTGTTGTGTTTAGAGTGCCTACCCACCAATGGTCTCCTATCCTTAATTGTTGGCCTGACACCAGCCTGTTGATCGACTATCGTATACGAGCAATCTAAAAGACTATCTAATTTTCTTAGCAGTTCGTTTTTTGCATCTTCTGTTGTAGCATTATCTTTTTGACCTCTAGTGTATGTTGCACCTATTTTATACAAATCATTCCCTAACGGGATTAAAAATATTGAAGATTTAATGATCTTACTTTCCTTTAAATCCTTAGCTTCAATAATTATGTACTCTCCTTTTGAGCCTTGCATGGGCAAATAATTAAAATAAGGATTGCGTAGCAAGCCAAATCCTTCAGCAAAAACTATATGTCTAGCCTTAATGCCACTATAGGTTACATATTCTGTATCAATCTCTAGTTTATCATAATCAAATGTTTCTGAATGAATGCAGTTTTCTTGCTGTAACCATTCGGTATACCTATCAATAAGAATATTAGTATTCAATTTACCGGTTTCCAATACTTTTCCAAACCCGAATGGAATTTTAAGACTTGGGTTTTCGTTGGTTACCAGATGCGTATCTAAATACAATTTCAAACGATCTTTATCTGCTGCTTCAAACCATAAGTTCTGCTCTTCTATGGATGCAAATTTTCGTAAGACACTTAACTTCTCATCAAATTGAATATTTAAAAATTTCTCAAGTTGATTATAGAACTCTACTGCAATCAATAGCTGTTCATCTGCCCTCCAAGAGAGTGTAAAACGTTTTAATATTATAGGATTATATAGACCGCCTGCCACCCGAGAAGATGTTTGAGATTGGTCATTAAATACGACAAATGTTTTGTTATTTCTGCGCAAAGTTTCGCAAAACGATGTGCCGGCCAATCCTAATCCTACTACCAGATAATCTACCATTCGGCAAATGTAATAACAAAAGTATGAACAGTTTTATAAAAACAAAAAACCCAATCTTACGATTGGGTTTTTATGTTATGAATTGGATTTTGCGGGAAGCTTAATAAGCCCACATGTCTTGTTCTTTATCTCTAATCGTTTCTTTGATTCGTTTTGCTTCTAGCAGTTGAAACAAAGCATTGTCTGAAATATAATCATCTATAGTTCTATCTCCATAAATATTATCTTCTTTGTAAATAACCGCATTAAACCGTCTTGCATTTAGCAACATATCAAATGATATAGGTTGTGCCGAGTTCTGTTGGTTAAATACTTTTGCTTCATGCAATATCTCACGTGCATCTGGATACCATACCCAAAACAGTTCAACTTTATCAGGATTTTCATCATCCATGAAATTCACATCTGGTGCAACTGGTGCAATACCTAAAAGACGGTATTTTAATTCTCCCTGTCTTTTATCAAAATACCATATTCCTTTAACATGATATTGTTCTATTTCAGAAGCTGATATACTTCTACGTGTAATATATTCTTCTGAAACAGTTTCCCCCGCATTAACTTGTTCGTAGCCATAATCAAGGGTATCAACCATTTGCAAGGCATCTTTCAAATCGCCAAATGTTCTTTTTTTGGTGAAATAAGAATCGGTATACGCTTCTAAGTTTCCACTTTTTAAATTTTTAATCAGAATATGATATAAAGACCTTCTATCTGGTCCAATATCCATAGTATCTGTTGGATAATACAATGGGAAGTTTACACGTTCATCTAAATCTATGGTCTCCCATAACGTTTTCGACCAAAGTATATCCCTATCATCAACATAACCATATTCTAATGGTGCATCGTTATCTACAGCTATTTGAGCTTCTGTACGTACGCCAACCTCATCGGGTTTCTTTGCATTCAATACATTTGCTTGAGCCATCATAGATATAGGTAACATAGTTACCGCTCCAATTACAAAAACATTTTTCCAATTCATGTTTGTTTCACTTTAAAATTAACCGGGCAAAACCAAAAGGCTTACCCGGTATCATTCCATTTATTTTAATTTGTTATCTCCACAACTACTGGAGATACTTTCTTCAACTTGTAACTCTTGTTATTGGTAATGTATGCTTCAATATCAAATATCTGCACGATATCGCCTCTTTTGGCACGTTGTAAGGCTGATTTTGCTTTACCATCCATTTTATTACCTCTAACCGTAACTGTTGGTTGACCCGGTACTTTGAATTTAAAACCGCTTACAGCAAGGTTTAAATCAAAATCGAAATCTTCTAAACCAGCTCCTATAGTAGCAATTTCAACATTTCTTTTTGGAAGTTTAATACTACCTGTTTGCTTACTTACACTACCTTCTGGTCTTGGAATATCCTTAATTCTGAATTCTAATGACGACCCAACAGGCTCACCGTCTGGCAATGTTCCCGAAGCTTTAATAGTAACCGTTCTACCCGTTTCAGGATTCATAACATATTTACTACCACCAATAGACTTCAAACCAGGTGCAGAAGCATTTACTTTGTTATTTGCAATACCTGGTATAGAAATTGACATTGGGTTTGCTACGCCTCGATAAACAACGTTCATCTTATCAGCAGCAATTAATGCCCCACCAGGCTTAGAGATAGTAGCGAATGAATTGTTCACTTTTACAGGAATCTCTTCACCATCTTGCATAAAGTAGATTGTTCCTTTTACTTCATGGTCACCAGCAGAACCAGAACCAATTAACATTTTAATACCACCTGCTTCTAATTTATAATCAGAACCTTCTGAAAGTTTTCTACCATCCAACGTTAATTCAGCTTTTACTGGAGTTGAAGAATTATCAGTTTTACTAATAATTATCTTACCATCGTACTTCTCCCCTGTATAGTAAGCAGATTTTGAAGATAAAAGAGATGTTGCAAAGTTTTTCAATGATACTTGGCTCGTTAACTCACCTTCTAACATAGATTTCAAAGCTGCCTCTTCGGTCACTTTTACATCTGATTGTAGCGCAGTCAATTTAGCTAAGGAAGCAACTAAAGGATATCCTTCATAATGATAGTTGATCCAATCTTGCATACCATCTTTAGCCTGTACTTTACCTTCTTCATTTCCTGTTTTAAAACGATCTACTACAGAATTTTTCAAAGAAGTTGGTACAATATCCGCTACATTATTTCTATACTCAGTAAGTCTTTTCATGAATTCCTTGCCACCATCTGAAAGGTTATCCCCTTGAAAGAACTTTTGGTCCAAGAAATCTGAATTATCCATTCTTGCATAATCCTTAGGATTTTCAAGTCCTGTAGTCATGCCTATTTTAAGTGACTCCAAGTAATCATAATAGTCTTGGGACATTACTTTTATCTGCTGGGCATTTTTGTACAGCTTATCATATTTAGCTGCATCTTCAGATGCCTTGGTTTCCAGACTACCCAAGAACGCTTCGTTACTTGCGGTGGTCATTGCGTTTGAAGTCTCTAGCTTTTCATTCATTATACCGAATGCGGCCAATACTTCTTTACTCATGTTTAATGCCAGCATCGCGATGAAGATCAAATACATTAAGTTGATCATCTTCTGACGTGGTGTTGCTTTTCCTGCCATGGATTTAGATTTTAATTAATAATTAATTTGGGTTTGATTAAAATCCAATTAGTTTTTACTCATTGCAGATAACATACCGCCATATACACCATTCAATGAAGAAAGGTTTGTAGATAAAGATGCCATTTGATCTTTAAGAGCACTTGCATTTTGAACTACTTCTTCATTTACAGAAGCTTGTCTGCTAGCGCTTTCCAATTGTACTTTATAAAGACTGTTCAAAGACTCCATTTGAGCTGCAGCTTGAACCATTTCACTAGAATATTTTTTAGTAGATTCCATTGCATCTACCGTTGGAGCCATACCTTTAGCGGCACCTTCAAAGTTTTTGATGCTAGAACCTAAGCTCTCCATAAGAGTTGCGTCTACACCAGCTTCTTTTAATAAATCATCTAATTTTTTAGATAAAGATGCTTCTGCTTCTTTTACTTCAGCAGCTTGTCCTTTTTTAAGAGCTTTGTTTTCGCTGCCAGCTAATTCTGGGTAAACTAATGCCCAGTCTACATCGTCATCTACTGGCTCGAATGCACTGATAGCAAAGATAAGGGCTTCTGTAATTAGACCAACTGCTAATAATAGACCACCTGTTAATGGACCAAATTCCCAGTGAAGAATTTTAAACAATGCACCAATAATTACGACTGATGCTCCTAGGCCGTAGGCCATGTTAAATAACTTTTTTGTTGATTTTGACTGTGCCATAATTTTAATTTAATTAAGGTTTAATAAAAAGATTTGGTTAAAAATTTGATTTGTACTTATACTAAAACTATTAATATTTTTATTTATTGTGTTGAATCTTCTTCGCCCATGTAATCTTGTACGGTTCTGAAACCTATGTAACTACGGGCTGAATCTGCATATTCATAATCTCTGGTACTTACTTGCAAAAAGTAGGCTACATCTTTCCAAGAACCACCTCTTATAACTTTTCTGGTGTTCGATTGATCACCACCGTTAGGGTTCATAGTAGATACATAATCATATGCGCTTGGGTCATAACTTGAGTTTGTCCACTCAGATACATTACCTGCCATATTATACAAATTGAAGTCATTAGGCTCATATGATTTAGCTTCTACCGTATATAAAGCGTCATCTGCAGCATAATCACCACGTTGTGGTTTGAAATTGGCCATAAAACACCCTGTATCACTAATCACATATGGTCCACCCCAAGGATAAGTTCCTGATTCAATACCACCTCTTGCAGCATATTCCCATTCTGCCTCGGTAGGAAGTCTAAACTGATTCACAAACTGTCTTCCTCGGCTTTTGTTATCATCATTCTTGAACTTCGTTCTCCAGTTACAAAAAGCTTTCGCCTGTTGCCAAGTAATACCAACTACTGGATATTCGCTATACGCATCGTGCCAGAAATAATCATTGTGCATTGGTTCGTTATAAGAATAAGAGAAATCTCTAATCCATACTGTTGTATCCGGATAAATTTCTATTTCTTCTGTACGGATGAAATCTTTACGACTCGAATTTCCTTTTAAAGAAGCACGAGCTGCAGCTTCTATATCCATCCAATTATACTTGAACTTTAATTTTTTAACATCAATTGTACGTTGACCATTATAGGATTCTTCTTCGGACAAGTAAATACTATCCATTATTTCGGTATAATATTCATCTGGATAATCTGAAGTATTCCAAACAAGTTCATCATCCTTACTCAATGCTCTACCTTCATATCCGGTTTCGCCCATTCCTGAGTAATTATCCAACATATACTTATCATAAACGGAAGCCCTAGTCGTATCTGCATCCTTAAATGCATAATCACCAATACCACCTTCTTCCGGACCGATACCCAATTCATCTGCTAAAATGGCCAATTTGGTTCTCACAATAGAATCCTTTACCCATTCAACGAATTGACGGTACTCGCTATTCGTGATTTCAGTATCATCCATATAAAAGGAACGTACCGTTACCGTTTTGGTAGGAGCGTTTAATAATTTCGCCTGATCTTCTTCACTCTTACCCATAATGAAAGAACCCCTTGGGATAAGTTCCATTCCATATGGTTTTTCTGGATACCACTTTTTTCCCTGGACTCCGGTTAGCTCACCTTTCTGCTTCGACCCACAACTTGTGAGAAAAAAAACAAACGCTATAGAGGATAACAATAGCTTCTTCATACTTTAGGTTAAATTTCGATTATGGTTTAAACTCAGAATACAATGGTTTATTCTAACATCTAAAACTATGTTTTATATAAAATATTGTATTAAAGTCCTTTAATGCTTTAAAATATACTTGTTTAATTAAAGCCTTTCTTGTAGGCTTTAAACCACCTTTCGGGAATGTGTTGATTACATGCATCTAAATAATCCTTCTCGGTGCAAGGTAATAACGCAGGTGTATGGCCTTTAGTATGTGAAGTGTAAATTGATGGGACTTCTGTCCACCATCTTTCTGTTAATAAACTTTTGTAAAAGACTAATTCCTCATCTTCTGAGGGTACATTATATTTAACAAAGTCTTCGCTCTTAGAATATGGAGACTCTTTAATTCTATAATTAATGCCTTCGATAAAGTACCAAATAATTTGAGCGATAAGCTGTTGTGACTGAACCGTATTTTCCATTTCATACATTCCAAAAACAGAGACTTTATCACTTATACCGGCATATCTGGCAATGGTACAAATTTCTCGACCTGTAAAACCGTTAGGTGAAAAATTGGCCGATAGGGATATCTCACTTGCCTTTACAGAACGCATATCTAAACTGACCATATGCGAATTTCTTAAAACAGGCTCTGCCAATGAAAGGTCGTTAGCCACATCTCCAAGTCTATAGGCATCGAAAAATAACCGTTCCATTAAATCAATTTCCTCTTGGGCATTGAAATAACTTTGAAAACCAATATTTGAAAAGTTAAAAAGATTATTTGGCTTATCGGTAATAATTTTACTCATGTACGAATGGGAAGATATCAATTCATCGTCAATACCAAAATCGAATCGGCTATCAATAGCCACCAGATTAATCATATCCCTTATTCCATCAAAAGCCCTATACGCAGGGTATGTAATATCTTGAGTAGCCCCAATAATAATCGGTATAATATTTTCTTCTAATAAACCGGCAACAACTTCCTTAACAACAAAGTAAGTATCTTCTACTGTTGCACCTTCTTCAATATCACCTAAATCAACTAGAGTTGCGTTCCAATTACCCACTAACAACTTGTAAAATTGTAATCTTATACCAGACACATCTAGCTTTTCATGCTTCTTTTCAAAAGCATTCCTAGACTCTCTTACGCCTAAGATAGCAACAGTGGCATTTGCTAATACTGGCAAGCCATCTTTTTCCGTATGTATATGGGTGTTTTTACCAATCGCTTGTTCTGGTAATAACTCATTGTGGGCCAAAACTTTGTCAGGTACTGGAACTAAAAAATCAAAGGCCATGTATTAGAAATTATTCTTAATTCTTTAATATGTTCGTTGTTCTTAGCATCATGAAAAATAATACATCACACTTTCGACCTAAAAACATCTTACTTTTTTGCTTTTGCTTTAGGTTTGGCTTTTGCCTTTTTCTTAGGCGTTTTTTGTTCTATCATCTTTTGGGCTTCTTCTAAGGTGATTTTGGTTGCATCTACAGTCTTCGCTAACTCAATTTTAATTTTACCTTTTAAGATATTGTGCCTACCCCATCTAGCCTTTTCTACTCGAATACCTTCTTCTTCCCAATTATGAATAACCTTATCTATCTCTTTTTGCTTCTTAGTTTCAATAAGCTCAACGATATCGTCATTTGATAGCGTATCATAATCATATTTTTTATTCACATTAATGAACATTCCGTCCCATTTTATAAATGGCCCGAATCTACCAACTCCCTTGGTTACTTCCTTATCTTCATAAGTTGCTATAGGTGCATCGGCTATTTGTTTCGCAACAATCAATTCAATTGCCCTATCCATTTCAATTTCAAAGGCACTTTCACCCTTATCCATAGAGATAAATTTCTCGCCAAATTTCACATAAGGCCCAAATCTACCTACGTTGGCCAAAACCTCTTCGCCTTCATAAACACCAAGCTTTCTTGGAAGTTTAAATAGGTCCATTGCTTCTTCATAAGAAATGGTATTCAATGACTGTTCTGGCAATAAACTTGCAAACGTTGGTTTCTCTTCATCATCAACGGTACCTATTTGCACCATTGGTCCGAATCTTCCCAATCGGACTGAAACCTGTTTACCACTTTTAGGGTCTTTACCTAAAATTCGTTCGCCACTGGCACGGTCTGCATTTTCTTCTACGTCAACCACATTTGGATGAAAATCTTTATAAAAGTTCTTCATCATTTTCTTCCAATCCTCTTTACCAGAAGCTATTTCATCAAAATCTTCTTCTACCTGAGCCGTAAAGTTATAATCTAGAATATTCGCAAAATTACTCACTAGAAAATCTGTAACAATCATACCTATATCAGTAGGTACCATTTTTCCTTTATCAGACCCAACATTCTCCGTAAGATTCTTTTCTTGAATTTCGTTTGCTTCTAATACTAACTGCTGATACTTTCTTTCCGCTCCTTCAATGGTCCCTTTTTCAACGTACCCTCTATTAAGTATCGTAGAAATTGTCGGCGCATAGGTAGAGGGTCTACCAATGCCTAATTCCTCTAATTTTTTAACCAAAGATGCCTCTGTAAAACGATATGGAGGTCTGGTGAAGCGTTCGGTAGCCGATATAAAATTATTTAATAGTCGCTCACCTTCCTTCATGGCAGGCAACATTCCTTCTTGTTCTTCTGCTACATCTTCATCATCTACACTTTCCATGTAAACTTTCAAGAATCCATCAAATTTAATGACCTCTCCGTTCGCAGTAAATTCTTCTTTATGCTTATTTACTTTAATTTTCACATTCGTACGTTCAAGCTCTGCATCGCTCATTTGTGATGCAACGGTACGTTTCCAAATTAACTCGTATAATTTAGATTGATCTCGCTCTAAAGAAGGAGATTGATTGTCCATCTCAGTCGGCCTAATGGCTTCGTGCGCTTCTTGCGCTCCTTTTGATTTTCCTGTAAAATTCCTGGTCTTGCTATATTTTTTACCGTAATTCTTTACAATTGCTTCCTTAGCAGAAGTCAATGCTTCATTTGACAAGTTCACACTATCGGTTCTCATATATGTAATCAAACCTGCTTCATACAACCGTTGGGCTACTTGCATCGTTCTTCCAACAGAAAAATATAATTTTCTAGAAGCCTCTTGTTGTAGTGTAGACGTAGTAAAGGGTGCCGAAGGTGTTTTTTTAGCTGGCTTCTTATCTAATTTACTAACTGAAAAATCAGCAGCCTTATTTTTTTCTAAAAATGCTTCTGCCTCTTTTTTAGTTGCAAAAGTTTTATTCAACTTGGCTGAAAAAACACTTCCCGCCTCTGTTTTAAATTCTGCTGCAATCTTAAAAGATGCTTTAGGATCAAACCCTTCAATACCTCGCTCACGCTCAACGATAAGGCGTACTGCAACAGATTGCACACGACCAGCCGATAGACCCGGTTTTATTTTTTTCCATAAAACAGGAGATAGTTGATACCCTACTAAACGGTCTAGAACTCGTCTTGCCTGTTGGGCGTTTACCAAATTGTAATTGATTTCCCTTGGGTTTTCAATTGCCTTTTGAATGGCGGCCTTTGTAACAGAGTTGAAAACTATACGTTTAGTTTTCTTCTCATCAAGACCCAACTCCTCAGCTAAATGCCAAGAAATAGCCTCACCCTCGCGATCTTCATCACTCGCGAGCCAGATAGTTTCAGCTTTATCCGCCAAAGCCTTCAGTTTTTTAACCAAAGCCTTTTTATCCTTGTCTACAATATATTTAGGGGAGAAATCATTCTCAACATCTACTCCCAATTCATTTGAAGGTAAATCAGCAATGTGACCAAAGCTAGATTCAACCTTAAAATCTTTTCCCAAAAACTTTTCAATAGTCTTGGCCTTTGCAGGAGACTCAACAATTACTAAATTTTTCGCCATCAACCTTATTTATGGCTACAAATGTATACTAAAAATTAAACTTTGAAATTTCAAACATTTATTTCTTCCTGTAATTACTTAGAAAGATGCCTTTAAAATGATTAATTCCATAGAAATCAAAAAGTTTATCAAAGTCCGTTTCCAATGCGTATTAAATAGTTCTATTTTTAAGGAAAATAACTCAAAGCACTCCTATAATGAAGAAACTCTACTTCTCTATTCTAATCGCATTTCTCTTCTTACAACCGTTCCAAGATATTGAGGCTCAGCGAAAAAAAAACACTATTAGCTATAACGACTCATTATATAATGGAATGGAATATCGCTCTATCGGGCCTTTTCGAGGCGGCAGGGCAGGTACGGTTGCCGGTGTGGCAAACAACCCAAATCTCTATTACATGGGCACTGCTGGTGGTGGTGTTTGGAAAACAACCGATGCAGGAAATACTTGGCAATGTATTTCTGATGGTTTTTTTGGTGGTTCTATTGGCGCTGTGGCAGTATCGGAGTCTGACCCAAATATCATTTATGTTGGTGAAGGTGAACAGACATTACGTGGTAATGTATCTTCTGGGAAAGGAATATGGAAAAGTATGGATGCAGGGGAGACATGGAAATTCATAGGCCTAAAGGATTCTGAACATATTGCTCGAATACGAATACACCCTGAAAATCCTAATTTAGTGTATGTAGCGGCCATTGGTAATTTATGGAAGCCCAACGAGACCAGAGGTGTTTTTCGTTCCAAAGATGGTGGTGATACTTGGGAAAAGGTGCTTTATGTAAGTGATAAAGCAGGTGCTGGAGATTTAATTCTTGACCCTAACAACAGTAGAATACTATATGCTACGACTTGGGAAATGAGTAGGAATGGTTATCGAATGGATAGTGGCGGACCAGATAGTAAACTCTTTAAAAGTACTGACGGTGGCGACACTTGGAAGGATATTTCAACACATTCTGGCCTACCTAAATCTCCTTGGGGCATCGTTGGTATTACGGTATCTCCTTTAGATTCTAATCGTATTTGGGCGCTTATTGAAGCAGATAATGGTGGCTTGTTCAGATCCGATGATGCCGGTGTTACCTGGAAAAAAATAAATGAAAATAGGGCATTGCGCCAACGTGCATGGTATTACACAAGAATTTATGCGGATACTGAAAATATTGATAAACTTTATGTCATGAATGTGAGTTATGGTGTTTCTACGGATGGAGGAAAATCATTCACATTAAAAAACGCCCCTCATGGTGACCATCATGATTTATGGATAGACCCCAACAACAATAACCGTATGGTAATTGCAGATGATGGTGGCGCTCAAATTTCAAATGATGGTGGAAACAACTGGACTACCTATTACAATCAACCCACTGCGCAATTTTATCGCATAGCAACAGATAGTATTTTCCCTTATCGTATTTATGGTGCACAACAAGACAATTCTGCCATACGAATTTCAAGTAGAACGTCTGGAGAATCTATTACTGAACGTGACTGGGAACCTACTGCTGGTGGAGAAAGTGCACATTTAGCACCAGACCCTAAAAATAATGAAATTGTATATGGCGGCACTTTCAAAGGCTACATGAACCGACTAGACCACACTACAGGTCAAGCAAGATCTACAAATGTCTGGCCAGATAATCCTGCAGGTTCTGGTGCAGAAATTATGAAATACCGGTTTAATTGGAACTACCCTGTATTATTTAGTAGGCATGATTCCAATAAACTTTACGCAGGTTCCAACTTTTTGCATGTTACCACCGATGAAGGTCAATCGTGGAAAACAATTTCTCCCGATTTAACGAGAAGCTTACCTGAAACCATTAAATCGTCTGGCGGACCTATAACCCAAGACAATACGGGAGCAGAGTTTTATTCAAATATTTTCGTGGTTTCAGAATCAATTTTAGAAAAAGATGTAATCTGGACAGGTAGTGATGATGGTTTAATTCATGTTACCAGAGATAATGGAACTACGTGGGATAATGTGACCCCACCATCCTCAATGTCTCCAAAATTAAATATGATTAATTCCATAGACCCTAGTCCATTTGACAAAGGAACAGTCTACGTGGCTGCTACAGCGTATAAATTTGGAGATTATACGCCCTATTTATACAAAACCAATGACTACGGAAAAACATGGACGTTAATCACGAACGGTATTAAGGATACTGATTACACTAGGGTGATTAGAACAGATCTTGTGCGTGAAGGACTTTTATATGCCGGAACGGAATGGGGCATGTATGTTTCATTCGATGATGGTAAATCTTGGGCGCCTTTTCAATTAAATCTTCCGATTACCGCTATACGTGATTTACAGGTTAGAGATAATGATTTAATCGTAGCGACCCATGGTAGAAGTTTTTGGATTATCGATGACCTAACTCCGTTGCATCAATTATCTACAGAAGTAGCTACTAGTGATTTTCATTTGTACAAACCTGACGCTTCCTATAGAATGCATCAATCTGGCGGATGGTCAGAGCCTAACCTCAAGTTGGTGGGTGAGAATCATCCAGATGGAGCTATTATAAATTTCTACTTAGATAAATTTCAAAAAAAGGATACGGTTCATCTTGATATTTTAGAAGAAGATGGCACCTTGGTACAACGTTTTTCAACAAGTGCTAAAGAAAATAAATTAAATCCTGAAGCAGCTAAGCCACTAACCGTGAAATCCGGTGGAAACAATATGGTTTGGGATTTGCGTTACCCAGGGTTCAAAACATTTGAGGGCATGATTTTTTATTCGTCACCTAACACTGGCCCTAAAGCAATTCCTGGAAATTACAACGTTAAACTAACTGTAAATAGTGTATCCCAAGAACAGAAATTTAACATCGTAAAAGACCCTAGGCTGCCTAATTCTCAAAAGGATTATCAAGACCAGTTCGATTTTTTAGTTGACGTTCGTGACCAAGTTAGCAAGGCTAATGAAGCTATT
Organism: Maribacter sp. ACAM166; assembly: GCF_005771495.1. GTDB lineage: Bacteria > Bacteroidota > Bacteroidia > Flavobacteriales > Flavobacteriaceae > Maribacter. Next base: position 255,042 of record NZ_VAUW01000001.1, on the reverse strand, counting down.
ATTAAAATAAGAAGTATTCAAAAAGATTTAAAATATCTTAAAGAAAAAACTAAAGACAATGCAGCTATTCAAAAACTGATAGCTGATTATGAAACTGAACTTTCGGTCATAGAGAACAATATTCATATGACTAAAAACCAAAGCAGGCAAGACCCGCTCAATTATGGTATTCGCATAAATAACAGGCTGGCTTTTCTTTTAGCAGATTCACAAAGGGGCGACTACCCTCCTACCCAACAAGCCCAACAGTTTTTCAAAGAAGTCGTTAAAGAATTACATGTAGAAACCGATAAATTGAATACGCTTGTAGCAAAACAGACGACAATCGTAAATACAAAAGTGGCCCAAGACGATATTAAGATGATATCCTCAGAACAGTAGTTCATTAAAAAAAGGGGAAGCTAAAATTAGCTTCCCTTTTTTTTAATTTTAATTTTACAATTTAAAAGTACTCAAAAGCTGTAAATCGTTCTCTACATATTCATATTGATAGAGCGTTCGATCACCTATCATCAAAAGTGATGAAGCTAATGGAATTACATCGTAAGCAACAATGTTCTCAAAATTATTAATCAAAATTAAGTTAGGTGCATTGCTCTTATCGTAAACTTTCAAGCCTGCATCGCCATCGCATATAAAAAGCTGATTACCTTTTACCCCTAAACCATTTGGACCATTCATAGGATAAATAACTTTGAGTTCTGGATTTTTCAAATTTGAAATATCGATAACATAAAGTCCGCTTTCGGTGTTACCACAAAAACCACCTCCTTGTAAAGTGACATACGCATAATTACCAGCTACCACTACAGGGTCACAGGCAGTACCGTGTCTAAATTCTGATATGAATTTTGGTTTTTCTGGATTTTTAATATCATAAATATACATTCCCTGTCTTCCTCCAATAAATAAAATATCACCTTGATTATAAATAGTTTCTATATCCCAAGCCACTTGTACATCTTCTAGAATTTTTGGCTCTTCTAAATTTGAAATATCAAAAATGCTGATATCGCTATAATCCACTACATATAGATAATCTCCTATTATTTTGAATCGGGCCAAAGATCCGCCCTGCCCTACTGAAGGTTGTGGAGTACCCTCGAAATTTTCCAAACTATTAAACGTGTCGCACGAATTACAATTAAACTGTGCCTCATAGTCTGACAGGGGTCTTCTTTCTGTTTTTACTTCCCAGCCAATTACGATATCCTTGTCATAATCAATATCATCGTATTCGTAAATATCAGCTTGTGGAAATTCTATGCTTGAAAGCCACATATCATTAGTATAAATCGCATTTACTATCCGATTAGATAGTGTGATGTTATCGATATCGGAAATATCAAAAACAACCAGATCACCATAACTATCTGCATACAGTTTATCGTCTTTTATAGAAATATCATAATTACCTTCAAGTTTAATAAAAGCGATACTTTTTGGCGCTGAGGGAGTTCGATTGTCAATGACATGAAAACCAAGGTCAACATCATTTACAAAAATATAATTTTGGTAAGTGTATATTTTTCCGGATGATACAACTGGCACTGGGTCTAAGATGTCGATGGCCTCAGCTTTAAACGTAACAGCATTAATTACAATCGGTCGCGCTACCAAATAGTCATCGTATGGACCATCGTTATCACAGGAAACAAAAGCCGACAAAACTATGCTTACTAACAAAAAAACGCTCCTTCTCATCGTTGTACAATTTAATTGGTTGTAACAATCAGATGAGAAAAAATGTTTTTAGTTGCGTTGGTATACGTGAAAAATACTATTCTTCTACATTGATCCGTACACCATCTTTATAAATATTAAGTAGGCCGACACGTTACTTAGCATCGCGTAAAAGGACTCCTATTCTATAGAAAAACAACCCTAGCTCAGCTACGTATATCAAACCGAAAATTATTACCAGTTATTATTTCCAAGTGGAAAAAAGTTGTTTTTAAAATTTCCAAAGCTCAAAGCTCTTCCGAAAAGCAAAAAACAAAGGATTTAATGAAAAAGGATTATCACATTACAGAGACCCACCCTAGAGGCTAACAAGCCTACAACAGCAATACCAAACATATAGAGAGCCCAAATAATCTATCTTCCCTACAAAATAAAAAATAATTATCATTCGACTCTTTGTCTATATTCTTCTACTTACAGATTTTTAAGAACGCCGAATTAAGGGCCAAACCAAATGTAGTAACCCCAATTGCAAAAACCGGAGACAAAACACCATGGCAATAGCAACCATTGGTAGCAATTCGTTAGTTCGAATAGCTCCTATAAATAAAACACCAGATGCAATCACAGGAATTTAAAGAATATTATAAAAAGGGAGAAATCGTATCGATGGTAAATACTACGATAATTATACATTGCAACCATACTTTCTTATCTAATTCAATAGATATGCTTAATATGCTTCCGAAAGCTAAATCTGGTTTTAATTTAATTCGTTGGATACTGTTTTCTAAATGAATTGTAATAATTGGTTAAACGGTCAAAGCCTAAAAATACCCTAAATAATCATGTCAACTTGTCATATTTTTGATTATAGTGGTATCTTCGCCAACCGAATATTTTTTGAAAAGTAAATGAAGGATAATGGAGAAAACCATAGATGAAAACGTGCAGGGCACAACTTTGGCTAATGAAACAAAAAAAGCTAATAAACGCAATCTTTTTATAGAGAGTTATGGTTGCGCAATGAATTTTGCCGACAGCGAAATTGTTGCATCGATATTAGCAAAAGAAGGCTTCAATACTACCCAGATTTTGGAAGAGGCCGATTTGGTGCTTGTGAATACTTGTTCTATTAGAGACAAAGCTGAACAGACCATTCGCAAACGGTTAACCGAATACAACAAAGTAAAGAAAACAAGGCCTCATTTAAAAGTAGGAGTATTAGGCTGCATGGCTGAACGTCTGAAAGACAAGTTGTTGGATGAGGAAAAGATAGTGGATATGGTCGTTGGTCCAGATGCGTATAAAGATTTACCCAACCTAATAAAAGAAGTGGATTCTGGCAGAGACGCTGTTAATGTCATTTTATCCAAAGATGAAACATATGGCGATATTGCTCCTGTAAGATTGAATACTAATGGTGTTACTGCATTTGTTTCTATAACCAGAGGTTGTGACAATATGTGCACTTTTTGTGTGGTTCCATTTACTAGAGGCCGAGAACGTAGCCGAGACCCGCAATCAGTCTTATCAGAAGTTAATGAACTTTGGCAAACTGGCTTTAAGGAAATCACCTTACTAGGTCAAAATGTTGATAGCTACTTATGGTATGGAGGGGGACTCAAGAAAAATTTTGATAGTGCTTCTGAAATGCAGAAAGCAATGGCTACAAATTTTTCAAAACTTTTGGAGATGGTGGCATTGGCGCATCCCAAAATGAGAATTCGATTTTCAACTTCAAATCCGCAGGATATGACTCTGGATGTCATTGAAACCATGGCCAAGCATAAAAATATATGCAACCATATTCACCTACCTGTACAGAGTGGAAGCAACCGTATCTTGAAGGAAATGAACAGGCTGCATACCATTGAAAAGTATTTTGAACTGATTGAGAACATTAGACAAATACTACCTGATTGTGCAATTTCTCAAGATATCATTACTGGTTTTCCTACTGAAACTGAAGAGGATCACGCTGCTACCTTAAAGGCCCTAGAATATGTGAAATATGATTTTGGGTATATGTATGCATATTCCGAAAGACCAGGCACATTGGCAGGAAGAAAAATGGAAGATGACGTTCCTGAACTTATTAAGAAAAGACGTTTATCAGAAATAATAGCACTTCAAAGAGAACATTGTCAATTTAGAACAGAAAAGCACCTAGGTAAAATACAAGAAGTTTTAATTGAAGGAACTTCTAAAAAATCGGAAAACGAATGGATGGGTAGAAATTCACAAAGTACCGTCGTTGTATTTCCAAAAGAAAATTATAAAGTTGGAGACTTTGTAAACGTAAAAATAAACGATTGTACTTCTGCAACCTTAAAAGGTACCGCAGTTGAATATTCTGTTAATAATTAACTTATATAGTAGCCATTTTATATGGAAAGCATACAAAGCATAAAACAACGTTTTGAAATCATAGGGCAAGATCCAAAACTCAACCGAGCATTGGAAAAGGCTATGCAAGTTGCCGTAACCGATATTTCGGTTTTGGTTACCGGTGAAAGTGGGGTGGGTAAAGAATCTATACCAAAAATTATTCACGCCTTATCCCATAGAAAACATGCGAAATACATCGCTGTAAATTGTGGCGCCATACCCGAAGGCACGATTGATAGTGAACTTTTTGGTCACGAAAAAGGCGCGTTTACAGGAGCCACACAAACTAGAAGTGGGTATTTTGAAGTCGCCGATGGCGGTACTATTTTTTTAGATGAAGTAGGTGAGCTACCCCTAACCACTCAAGTACGTTTATTGCGTGTTTTGGAAAATGGTGAATTTCTAAAAGTAGGTTCTTCACAAGTTCAAAAAACAGATATTCGTATCGTTGCCGCCACCAATGTAAATATGTTTGAGGCAATAAAAAAAGAGCGTTTTCGTGAAGATCTTTATTATCGTTTGAGTACGATAGAAATCAACATCCCACCATTGAGGGAACGTAAAGAAGATGTTCATTTGCTTTTTAGAAAATTCGCATCAGATTTTAGTCAGAAATATAAAATGCCTACTATTAGGTTAGATGACGAAGCTGTTTCACTTCTTATAAAATACAGATGGCCAGGTAACATCCGCCAGCTAAGAAATATAGCGGAACAAATTTCGGTACTGGAAGAAAATAGGTCGATATCTGCAGCCACATTAAATGGCTATATACCAAATAATACTACAAACAATTTACCGGCGGTTGTATCAAATAAAAAATCTGAAGGTGATTTCAGTAATGAACGGGAAATTCTGTACAAGGTTTTGTTCGACATGAAAGGGGATTTGAACGACCTTAAAAAATTGACTATGGAGCTCTTAAAAAATAACGATTCACAAAAGGTTCAAAAGGATAATGAAAACCTGATTCGTAAAATATATGGAAAAGAAGATGAGGAAGACGCTGAAATGGATCAAGACACGCAAGAAGAACCTAATATAAACCTATTGCATTTACCAGAACCCAAAAAGGAAGAGGCGTCACACATACATGATTCTTACGAGGACAAGTACCATTTTGCCGAAGAAATCCAAGAAGAAGAAACCCTATCTTTACAGGAGAAAGAAGTTGAATTGATAAAAAAATCTTTAGAACGTAATCGAGGAAAAAGGAAAGCTGCCGCTGCAGAATTAGGTATTTCAGAGCGCACGCTCTACCGGAAAATCAAACAATACGACCTTTAAATAAAAAATGAACTTCATTTCAATGAAATACATTAAAAAATCAGCACTCTACATGCTACCAATACTACTACTTATGGGTTGTGGTATTTACAATTTTACAGGGGGAAATGTTGGCGAAGCCAAAACATTTCAAGTCAACTACTTTCAGAATTACGCAACACAGAGTCCAGGTTCTACATTTGAACCTGGGGTAGATAGAGATTTTACCTTAGCATTACAAGACAGAATATTGAACCAGACCAGTTTAGACCTGATAAATTCAGGTAATCCTGATTTATTATATGAAGGTGAAATAACTGAATATAAGATTTCGCCTATGTCTGCTACCGCCCAACAGACTGCTGCTGAAAATAGGTTATCAATACGCGTAAAAGTTCGATTTTATAACCGCCTTAAAGAAGATGCGGCTTTTGACCAAAGCTTTTCTTTCTTTTATGACTATCCGGCAGACGTTCAATTATCCGCAATAAAAAGTGAAGCACACGAAATTATTTTTGAACGACTCACACAAGATATTTTCAATGCCTCACTAGCAGATTGGTAAATCAAATGAACGTTAAGGACTTTATATATTTTCTAGAAAACCCTACCAAAGTGGTAGAGCCTATACATACAAAACACCTAGAAGATATTATTACCGAATACCCTTATTTTCAAGCAGCAAGGGCTTTGCATTTAAAAGGTCTTAAAAACTTAAATAGCTACAAATACAATAAAGCACTTAAGACAACTGCAGCCTTTACCACAGATCGTGATGTACTTTTTGATTTTATCACCTCTAAAGATTTTTTGCATTATGATGGTTCAGAAAAAACAATTGATGAAAGCATCCAGCCTAAGGAAGGCAATGTTGACAATGAAACAGTTTCATTAATTGAGGCATCTGCAGACAAGCCGTTACCACAAGATAAGGATGACGCTGAACATATTCTAGATCCAGAATTATTTCAATCAAAGCACGCTACATCATCCAAAGAAGAGGAGACTTTGGAGTTAGGAAAACCACTCACCTTTGACACCAAAGAGAAATATTCATTTTCAGAATGGCTTAGCCTTGCATCAAATAGTCCAGCAGAGAAAACACCCGCTAAAGCTGAAGTAGAGAAGAAAAACAATCTGAAAGCTTCTACAAAAATGGATTCGGCAAAAAAGAATAAATTTGACCGTATTGACAAGTTTATAGCCAATAACCCTAAAATAGTTCCCACAGAACAAAAGAATACAAGCACCGATATTTCAAGTTCTACCGAAATCAACAAAAATGAATTAATGACAGAAACCCTTGCAAGGGTTTATTTAGAGCAAAAAAAGTACAATAAGGCTATACAAGCATTCAAAATTTTAAGTTTGAAATATCCGGAAAAAAGTGGTTTCTTTGCAGACCGAATTAAGGCAGTAGAAAAAATTCAAAAAGATAATAAAGAATGAGTACATTTTCAATATTTTTAATACTTATCATCGTCGTTTGCTTATTGTTAGTCTTAGTGATTATGGTACAGAACCCCAAGGGTGGCGGACTTTCTTCTTCTTTTGGTGGTGGAGGTACCCAAGTTGCAGGCGGAGTTAAAAAAACTGGTGACTTTTTAGATAAAAGCACTTGGACTTTAGCTGGACTATTAATCGTATTAATCTTAACATCTAATATTGCCCTTAAAGGTAATAATGGTGCTCAAGATTCTAAATTACTTCAAGGTGACGATATTGAAACTACGGTTCCAGAGACATTACCAGAAGAGTTTACACCACCTGTAACCAACGAAACAACACCTTCGGATAGTTTATAAAAAATTTCAAAATAATTATTAAAATGCCAGCTTATGACAAGCTGGCATTTTTCGTTTATAATTTGTCAGGTATTAGGCAATGGCATAATTTCTGCCGGTAGTATTTTAATAAACTTAAAAATCAATTTAAAATTTAATAATTATGGCTAAAGTTAATATCAAACCATTGGCAGACCGAGTTCTTATTGAGCCAATGGCGGCTGAAACTAAAACTGCGTCTGGACTTTACATTCCCGATACTGCGAAAGAGAAACCACAGAAAGGAAAAGTTGTTGCTGTGGGTCCTGGAACAAAAGATGACAAAGTTACCGTTAAGGTTGGTGATACCGTTCTTTATGGAAAATATTCCGGAACAGAATTAAAGCTGGAAGGCACAGATTACTTGATGATGAGAGAAAGTGATATTCTTGCTATTATTTAAATAGCTCATAGCAATGGACGATAGTTCGCTGCAAGTAAGATTTCGAATAACATACAATTAAATCCTTTTTTGATACTAGCAAAAAGGTGTAACTAAACAAAAAATATATAGAAATGGCAAAACAAATAAAATTTGATATTGATGCAAGAGACGGCCTTAAAAGAGGTGTTGATGCATTGGCAAATGCTGTAAAAGTCACATTAGGCCCTAGAGGTAGAAATGTAATAATAAGCAAATCTTTTGGTGCTCCACAGGTAACTAAAGATGGTGTTACTGTTGCAAAAGAAATAGAATTATCCGACCCCTTAGAAAATATGGGTGCGCAGATGGTGAAGGAAGTTGCATCCAAAACCAATGATTTGGCAGGTGACGGTACGACAACTGCGACCGTATTGGCACAAGCAATCGTAAAAGAAGGCTTAAAGAACGTTGCAGCCGGTGCAAATCCAATGGATTTAAAACGAGGTATTGATAAGGCAGTTGAAGCAATCGTTGCGGATTTGGCCAAACAAGCTAAAAAAGTTGGAGATTCTTCAGAGAAAATTAAGCAAGTTGCTTCTATATCCTCTAACAACGACGAAACAATTGGTGAATTGATTGCACAAGCTTTCAGTAAAGTTGGAAAAGAGGGTGTTATCACTGTAGAAGAAGCCAAAGGTACCGAAACATACGTTGACGTTGTAGAAGGTATGCAGTTTGACAGAGGATATCTTTCTCCATATTTTGTTACCGATTCAGAAAAAATGGTATCAGAATTAGAAAGTCCATACATCTTATTGTTCGACAAGAAAATTTCTTCAATGAAAGATTTGCTACCTGTATTGGAGCCAGTTGCTCAATCAGGAAAACCACTTTTAATTATTGCTGAAGATGTTGACGGCGAGGCGTTGGCTACTTTAGTAGTAAACAAATTAAGAGGTTCTTTAAAAATTGCTGCTGTTAAGGCACCAGGTTTTGGTGACCGCAGAAAAGCAATGTTAGAAGATATTGCAATTTTAACTGGTGGTACTGTTATTTCTGAAGAAAGAGGATTCTCTTTAGATAATACTACTCTTGACATGTTAGGTACTTGTGAAAAAGTACAAATCGATAAAGACAACACGACAATTGTAAATGGCGGTGGAGTTGCGAAAGACATCAAAACAAGAGTCAATCAGATAAAATCTCAAATTGAGACTACTACATCTGACTATGATAAAGAAAAACTTCAAGAACGTTTAGCCAAATTGGCTGGTGGTGTTGCCGTACTTTATGTAGGTGCTGCTTCAGAAGTTGAAATGAAAGAGAAAAAAGACCGTGTTGATGATGCTTTGCATGCCACAAGAGCTGCTGTTGAAGAAGGTATCGTTGCTGGTGGTGGTGTTGCATTTTTAAGAGCTAAAGCGGTTCTTTCTAAAGTAGCTACTGAGAACGAAGATGAAGCAACAGGTTTACAAATCGTTGCCCGTGCCATCGAAGCTCCTTTAAGAACTATTGTTTCAAACGCAGGTGGTGAAGGTTCTGTAGTAATTGCAAAAATACTTGAAGGTAAAGGTGATTTTGGTTACGATGCAAAATCAGAAACATATGTTGAAATGATCAAAGCTGGAATTATCGATCCTGCGAAAGTAACTAGAGTAGCATTGGAAAATGCAGCTTCTGTTGCTGGTATGATTTTGACTACCGAATGTGCTTTGGTAGACATTAAAGAAGATGCTCCTGCTGGCCCACCAATGGGTGGAGGCGGCGGAATGCCAGGCATGATGTAGGTCGACAGCGTCGACGGGCTATTATTAGTTTATTCGCTGTTAATATTAAAACCGCTCTTGATTACTCAAGAGCGGTTTTTTTATGCGCTATTAATTCTCATATTTAAAAATCAAAATTTTCTTTATGGCTGCCGTTTACCGTAAGACATATTTAACCATAGTTTTGTCTTTATTACTTTGTTACCATCTTTTAGGACAATAGTACTCAAAAAAATAGTTTTATATTTAAATAAGAGCACCTTCATCAGTGGAGAAAGCATTCAATACAGCAGTTATCTTTTGTGTATAAAATCATACGAACTTTCCACTGACTCAGAGTATATTAATATTCATCTTTTAGATTCGCAAGGAAATATAATAGAGGACAGGGTGACCATATCAACTAATGGCTTAGGCTCAGGAGGGTTCATTTAGAATATAGAAATGAAATCTGGTCGATATTACCTTCAGGCATACACTGAGGAAATGAACAGCCTGAATAAAGACTATTCCTCTGTATACCCAATTTCAATAATCAATATCGATTCAAGACTTTTTTCTACGCTATCGGACTCCTCCACGATTAAAATAGAGTTCTTTCCCGAGGGTGGTAATTTAGTAGAAGGCATATTCAATTCTTGCGTAATGCAAATTAGAGATATCTTCAACAAACCTTTGCAGGTAGATTCATTAATACTATCCAATATAAAAGATCTCAAGAGACAGCCAATTAAAATCAACAAAATGGGACTGGGTAAATTTTCATTGGTTCCAGACAAAGATGTCAACTTTATTGTTACTGCTTTTCATCGTGGAAAATACATCTCTATTCCGTTAATAAGGGTACATGAAATAGGCTATGTACTTATGGCAAGCACCAATCATGAAAAAAAAGAAATAGCTATTTCAATAAGAACGAACGAGGCCACCGATAATCTTATAGAATCAGACCCCATTTCATTACTTGTGGATACCAGAAATAAAACGACTTTATTAGAAATACCCATAGTGTTGACCGAACTTAAAAAAGAATTTCTACTACCCTATATGAAATTTAAAAATGGCATCAACACTATTTCTCTTTTGGGTAAAAATGATTCTGCTCTGGCTTCTAGAAGTGTCTTTGTCTTAAAAGACCAACACAAGACCCTGCCACAAATAACCTATGTTAAACGGGAAAATGATTCTCTGACGATACGTATCAAGACTACAATAAGAGAGGAAGAAAACTTTAAGCCCAGCATTAGCCTATCTGTTCTTCCTGAGAAAAGCGTGTCACAAGCCAATCACTTTTCCATTAATTCCAACGACACAAAAAATAGTATTTTTTGGGGCAAAATATTCTCCGTGACCCAAACTCCAAACTACTTAACGACAAGCTCTATCTTACCGATTTAAGCTTACATACAAACCGAACCGATTTCCCTACTTACGACAAAGAAAATTCGAGTGAACATCAAAATTTATCATCTATAAATGGTTACGTCAACCTTTTTAAAACTGAAAATGATTCTTTGACGATAATGTTATATTCATCAGACAATGAACTTTTTGAAACTACATCATTGCTAACAGATAAAAAATTTCTGTTCAAAAATGTACCGCTAAAAAACAATAGCTCAATTTCGTTAACCGTACTGGACAGAAAAGGAGAAGCTATATATGCTAATTTTTTCTTTACCGTTCAACCGTTTCAAGGAAAATACAACTACAATTATAGCACTTCTAAAGACCAAATAAGTACCGTGCGATTAGACTCAATCGAAAACCCGCTTCCTCCCATATCAAAAGAGATTAAATTGGACGAGGTGATGGTGGTAAAGAACAGACTTAAACATGCTAAATTCTTCGGTGAGTTCAATGGTCGTAAAGTTGATAGCACCATGTACAATTTTAATACCCTTGGAAACTATATGAAACTATTTGGCTTAAAAAGTCGATTTGTCCCTACAAGTACTTCTTCTTCAGCTGACGTCAGGAGAGACGGATCAGAACAATTATGCAAAATAATCAGCTATGATATGCGAACTGGCGAACCTATATATGCATACCCGAGCTTAGTCTTTAATGGTGTTTTTACCGAGTATGTCATGGACTAAACCGAAACCAGAATGGAGTTTATTGATGAAATCTATTATCTCAAAAGAAAAAAAGGAGATCCCGGTCATTTCGTAGTCTTTACCAATGAAAAATATTTAAAAAGACCACTTGCCGAGAGTGACAAAAATAGCAAAGAATTTACAATTACCCAGGGATATGACGGACCAACAAAATTCGTTAGACCTTTTTACACTTCCTTTGACAATATTAGCTACCAAAAGTGCGGTGTAATTGGGTGGTTTCCATATTTGACACCAGACAAAAACGGCATCATAACTTTCAAGGTGCCAGAATACGGACAAAAAGAACTAAACCTTCAGCTTGTTGGCGCTACGCAGAATGGGACACTTTTTAATCAAAATATACTTTGTACAATTCCTGATTAAGTATAGGAACAAATTCTGTAAAAAAATAAAGTTATCAAGTAGCTAGTTCGGTGATTAAAACAAAAAACCACCTTCTTTTTATAAAAGGTGGTTTTCATGTCCAAGTGGTAACTGTCTATGCGTAGGCTATTACCAAACTACTTCTTTGTAGGAGCAGTCTTTGGAGCCGCCTTTTTACCAGCTTTTGCTGGAGAAGGCTTTGCTGCTGATTTTGCTTGTGCCATTAGTATCGAATTTAAATAAATATAAGCTAATATATTACAGATTTTGATTCGTGATAATCGTATTGGCAAAAGATTAACCAAAAATTTTAAAACAATTTTTAGCCTTAAGATACACTCAATTAATAGTAGGTATGTAGGCTACATTTTATGGTTTACACCATCATCTGAATTATCTTCTCTATACCTACAGCAAGGGTGAACACCTCCATAAGCTTCCTCTGTAGCCTTTAACTCTTTAGTATCATGACCAACAGCAACAATAGCTGTTTTAATCTTCATAGCATCTGTCTTGCGCTCATCCATAATAACTGATAATTGATGTGTAGGAATATCCCATGAGGCATATTTTACTCCTTTCACATTCAAAGCGGCCTTTTCTATACGCATTTTGCACATGGAACATTTACCGTTCACATCAAAGTTCATTTTTTTATTCTTATCCTGAGCAAATGTTATTACTGCAATAAACATCATTGCAATTGTTAGAATCGTTGTTTTCATAGGTATACGTTTATTAATCATAAAATTTTAAATCTAAATCCGCCATAAAACATTCTCCCCATTATTGGCGCATACACAATGGTAGTATCAAAATTAGGACCAAAAGGATTATTCGCACCTAAAACAGGGTTATTTTGCTGTACACCCGTTAGATTTTCTCCTCCTATATATACTTCAAAGGTATTGGAAAAAACTTTTGTCATCTGAGCATTCATTAAGCTATATGGCGAAGAATACTCGCCCAATTGATATTGTGTTGAATTAGAACTGGTATCAGGTAACCTCATTTTCCCTAAACTGTGTAACGTATAATCGAATTTCCACTGCGCACCATTATCCTTAGCCTTCGTATCATATCCTAAATTAACAAAAAAGCGATGTTGTGCCTGTAATGGCTTTTGTAGACTCCCGCTTCTATAATCTGTAGATACATCATAAAACTTATATGCTGTCCTAAAATTTAAGCGGGACAATACCTCATAATTCATTTCTATTTGAAAACTTTGGGCACCACTCTCCCCTTCTAGGTTATAAAATGAAACTTCTTGTGGGTTTTCCCAATCAACAACAATCTGATTTTTAAAATCAGTTACATAATAATCTGCAGAAATATCGCCCTTTCGATTTAAAAAATTAAAACCTTGTAAAAAACTGACTCCATAATTCCATGCATCTTCGGGCTCTAATCCATAAACACTACCCGTTGTATTCACTATTTTAATTTCTCTTGCAGAAGCAAAAAGTTGTTGGTTTTCGGCAAAGATATTGGCCGCTCTCTTTCCTCTACCAAACGATCCGCGCAAACTACCCTTTTCCCATGGTGTATAACGAATATGAAAACGTGGTGTCACAAAAGTTCCTAATCGATTATGATTATCAACACGAAGACCAGCGGTAAGACTCACTTTCTCCAAATTCTCATAACTATACTCAATAAAAGCCCCAACAGAGGTATCTTCTCTAGAATAATCTGTCGTTGTAACTACCTCATCATATCCATCATAGGCAAATGATAGTCCCGTTTTAAATTTGTTTCTCGTATCGCCAATAATCGAATTAAAAAGTAGACTCGTAAAAATACTTTCATGGTTTATGTCATAGGTTCTAACACCAAAATATGAATCTTGTTTGTGCAAACTATAGGCAGTCTGAAATCCGAAACTTTGAAAGGGTAATTCCGGAAAAACATAACCCAATTTTAACGAAGTATCAAAACGACGTGTATTTATTTCACTACCCCACACTTCGGCTACACCCAGTACAGGAGCTTCGGGTATACTCGGTGTTCGTCGATTATTATCGACTCTATCTGTTTCTGGGTTGAAATTAGTTTGTCCAACTTGTTTCTCATCATTCAAAAACCGAACATTAAAAAAACTAACCCATCCTTTTTCAGGGTTTTGGTACTGCCAACGATTCATTACATTTATTTGGCCTGCCAGAGGTGCATCTAAAAAACCATCCTTATTACTATCTTCTTTCTGAGTTCTCTTATTCCCATGAATATAAAGTCCGGTACTTAACTTATCAGTCAGCTTTTTATTAAAATGGGTGTTGACCTCGTAGCGTCCATTTTCATTCGCATACCCATTTACGAAAATGGCATTATCTGTAAGTGGTTTTACCAGCTCAGTATTTATCTGACCTGAAATACTCTCATAACCATTTACTACACTACCTGCCCCTTTAGTTATTTGAATACTCTCTATCCACGTACCAGGAGTGAACGTTAAACCGTAGGCTTGGGAAGCACCCCGAACCATAGGGATGTTCTCTTGAGTAATCAACAAATACGGACTTGTCAAACCCAGCATCTGAATTTGTTTTGTACCCGTTAATCCATCGGAAAGATTTACATCTATTGATGGATTCGTCTCGAAGCTTTCTGCCAAATTGCAGCACGCTGCCTTTAATAATTCTGCACTATTTACAGTGATTACATTTTGCGGACTAAAATAGGTTTTTTGTACGGCATCTTTCTTTTGACTAACGACCACCTCATCCAATTCATTGGATGGCTTTAATCCCAACCGAAGTGTCTTTGGCTTATTTATCGTTAACGTATCAGATTCATACCCAACATAACTAACTATTAGTCTATTGAATTCCTTTTCAAAAGGGATAGAAAATTTTCCATCAATATTAGTAACCACTCCTAACTGAGAATCCATCCAATACACATTGGCACCTGGAAGTCCCATGACATTTGAATCACCTTCTTCAAAAATCAACCCTTCAACTTTTTCCTGAGACCAGACCAACCAAGGCACTAGCGTTAAAAAAATTCCTATTATAAATTTGTTCATCTAAATTTTTTATTCAATTCTTATTAGTCAATTTTTGCCGCACGCCAACGCAATGCGTTCGCAATTACCGACACAGAACTATAACTCATGGCCAATGCAGCAACAACCTGATTCATATTGAACTATTTCAGGGTGCGTCGGGCAGGTATATTCCTGGTCGCTACCAATAAAGACATTCGCCTCTTCTACTAAATTGATTCCGTAAACTTGGTAATCACCAAGTTCGGTATAGGTTTCATTCTTTGCATTATAATTATAACAATAATCTAATAAATTAGGAACGCAACAAGAACCCCACACTAGTATCAGCATTAAGACACGACAATGGAATTACTGCTTTTTCTGAGCTACCTCTTGTTTTTCAAAAAGATTGAGTTTTCCATTCTTATAATTTATGACATAAAGCATTTCATCTTTAATCATTACATCCGTAGGTTTTTCAATTTGGTTTTTCAAGGTCTGACGTAGATTCCCGTTTTTGTCAAAAATCAAAATTCGATTATTTTCAAAATCGCTTATATATACTTCATCCTCTGAAACAAAAATACCTGTTGCTGCGTTCATTTTTTGGTCATGCCCCATCATTTGAAGAAATATCCCTTTTTTATCAAAAACCTGAATTCTGTTATTATAGGCATCTGCTACCCAAATTTCATCCTTTGTAATTTGAACATCGGTAGGATAATAAAATTCACCTTCAGCTTTTCCTTCCTTTCCAAAAGAAATCCATTCGGACCCATTAAAATAAAGAATCCTATTATTATAGAAATCAGCTATTGCCTTTTCTTTCTTAAATACAGAAATACTGGCTGGGGCATCAAGACTATCTGCAGGATAGTCAAAGACGGGTAGCTGACTTTGCGGATTCGAAGGATTATAATTGAAAATTTCATCAGTGCCATACAGTGGAACAAACAAAACTCCTTCGGATGCATCAATATGCATTGGTCTATCTAACGAATCTAATGTTTGAATAATTATACCTTCAGAATCAATCTTAATTAAACGGTTATGATCACCATCAGAAATCCATATATCGCCATTCAATTGGGTAATACCAATAGGATTAACTCCTTCTAATTTGATGGTTTTAGATAAGACCCATTCTTTCGGAAGTTCTTGTTGTTCTTTACACGCAGATGCTACAAGTAACACAAAAAGAATATAAATACTGTTCTTCATAATTAGCAGCTTAAACGTTCATATTTACAACATGCAGGAAGATTACCGTAGTCATCTGTATGTGCTTCATGGTTTTTAGTATCATGACCAGCAACCGCTATCTCCTTTTCAATTTCCTCTAAAGAAGTTAAGCCAGCATCAAATGACACGTTCATAATTTTTGTATCCTTATCCCATGTAACGTTCGAAACTCCACTTACTGACCCTGCAGCCTTGGTTATTCTGGCTTCACACATGGCACAATTACCGGCAACCATTACATTTTTACTCACGGTACCTTCGGTTTTTTTTGCCATTTCTTTAGTAGAGGATTCCTCAACTTTACCGTTGGCACGTTCAACCTTAGCCGACATTGGTGTGTATCCAGCTTTTTCAACTTGTTTTTCAACATCATTCATAGACAACGCTTTATCTGACGGATAACTAAAACTAAAGTCTCCTGTTTCGATATCAATTTTTACATCTTTTATCCCCTTAAATTCCTTAAACTTTTTCTCAAGTCCGTAAGCACAAAAAGGACATCCTAGCCCATCTACTTGTACCATAAAGTTATCTCTACCATCTTGAGCTACTGTAGGAAAAACTACCATTAGTGTTAAAAACACTGTTGTGATTATTGATTTTTTCATCATTATAAATTTTTAAAAAGAATATCTAGAACCTAAGAATAGGCTGTATTTTAATTTTCTATCGGCATCCATATCATTCACTAAAGGCACCTGAACCGCAAGATCAAAAGTGACGTTCTTTCTTGCATATTGAATTCCTTGAGCATACAAAAGCTGATACCAATCCCTTTCTACCAACCACGTGTTGGTATATTCAAAATAGAGGTTCACCTGTTTGTTTGGATATTGCGGTTTTAATAGAGGAAGTCCAAGACCTATCTTATGCGTTAATGCATCTAAGCTACCATCAGGAACCCAATTATAACCGAGCTCATTAGAAATACCATATTTCAATGACTCATACCCTGCAACGATACCATAATACCCTGCATATTTTCCGGTACTTAATTCCATTACATCCAACTCCTTGCCTGTTGGAAGCGTCTGTAGCGTTTTTGCAACCATTCTAAATGTCTTACCCGTACCGTCCTTTCTAAAGAATTGATATTTTCCAATAATCTTGATATCTGCCAAGCTACTACCGCTTGCCCCATTTTTGATATCATACTTAATGTACGGGAATTGTATTGCTACTGAAGTATTGGGAGTAAGAATATAATCAAGCATAATTGGAACGTAGCTAAAATCACCCATTTCGGTATGCCGTATTTCTATTAATGAATTAACGGTATAACTACCGCTACCCAACATTATAGGTTTATCAGCGGTGATTGGCGGACCTTGGGCCTCAACAAATCGCACCCCAGATACGATCATGGCTAAAAGCCACACTATATTTTTCATTGAATTTAAATTTGATTAAAAAATGTATAAACGCACAAAAACGACGTACTACAAGGTTTTAATCAAATCAAAAAAAACTGGTGAAGAATATTCAAATCCTCTGCCAATAAAGGCGGTGGATAGAAATTAATAACGATATTCTTTTCAACAGTTTCTTGAAACAACCCCAAATAAGAAGTTGTAAAAGAGATTAAAAATACCTGTTGAGAGAAATCAAAAGTGGGAATATTAAGATTTAAGTTATCTTGACCTTGCATGGTAAAAGATTCATTAGCACAACAGTGATTTTCATCTTGAATAGAATCACCTAACAATGCTAAACCGGCTTCCATGCCACAGTCCTCTGCGCTGTCAAACCAAGCGATATCCAAAACCCGCCCCATACACAAATGCTTCTCAACTGTCCAAGATATAGTGGACAACAACAACAGCAATGCCATTGAAACAGAAAATGATTTTAGAAGCAAATTTTTCATCGGCGCCAAGATACAAAATATTAGATTCTATCATTTTAAGAGCTCATATTCTTAACGAATATTTAAGTACAACCTATTGTAAATATTGGTTTTAAAGATCATTTTTGCACCTCTTCTAAAATAATAGAAATGTTTGATGTTCTACGCCCCCTTGTGAGTTCTATAATTGATTCGAATAATTCTTCTGATGTTAAAATGCAGGACATTTGTGAGCTTATAAAAGCTGAAGTTCCACATTACGACTGGGTGGGTTTTTATTTTAAAAACGGTGATAAAAGAGAACTAAAACTAGGTGCGTATGCCGGGGAGCCTACAGACCACAACATCATCCCATTTGGAAAAGGTATTTGTGGCCAAGTTGCAGAAAGTAATCAAAATTTTATTGTGCCTGATGTTAAGGCTCAGGATAATTATATTGCCTGTAGCATCACAGTAAAAGCTGAAATTGTAATACCCTTATTTATGAACGAAGAAAATATAGGGCAAATAGACATTGATTCTAACACAGCAAATCCTTTCACCAAGGACGATGAACACTTTTTAGAATTCGTAAATTCCGAAGTAGCCAAAATTCTTTAAAACTTTAGGAAATTTATTGATAATCTGAGGTATTTCCTAGCCGTAAAAAATCTACTTTTGTCTGCTTATTTAAAATCTTAAGCATCCTACAATGAGCAGTGTAAAAAAAGCGTCTTCAGCCTTAATCTCAGTTTTCCACAAAGATGGCCTAGAACCAATAGTTAAGAAATTTCAAGAACTAGGCATTACTATATATTCTACCGGTGGTACTGAAAAATTCATTACCGATTTAGGTATTGACGTTGTTCCTGTTGAAGATGTAACTAGTTACCCTTCTATTCTTGGAGGAAGAGTCAAAACATTACACCCAAAGGTATTTGGAGGAATTTTGAACAGACAGGACAATGAAAGCGATGTAGCTCAATTGGCAGAATTTGATATACCTCAAATAGATATCGTCATCGTTGACTTGTATCCTTTCGAAAAAACAGTGGCTAGTGGTGCTTCTGAACAAGATATCATTGAAAAAATAGATATAGGTGGTATTTCACTTATCCGTGCTGCTGCAAAAAATTATAAAGATGTTACCTGCGTTTCTTCCATGGAAGATTATGCTGATTTTCTCGCGGTTATTACCGAAAATAATGGTGAAATCAGTTTAGAAGATAGAAAGCGTTTTGCTGCAAAATCATTTAATGTTTCCTCTCATTACGATTCTGCTATTTTCAATTACTTTAATAAAAACCATGATATTGCTACTTTAAAAATTAGCGAAACCTCTGGTAAAGTTTTGCGTTATGGTGAGAATCCGCATCAAAAAGGATTCTTTTTTGGAGATTTTGATGCTATGTTCTCCAAATTACACGGCAAAGAACTATCCTACAACAACTTATTAGATGTTGATGCGGCAGTCAACCTAATGCTTGAATTTAAAAATGACAGTCCGACATTCGCAATTCTTAAGCATAATAACGCTTGTGGCCTTGCACAACGAAATAATTTACATCAAGCGTATGTAGATGCTTTGGCAGGAGACCCCGTTTCAGCATTTGGCGGAGTGCTTATTAGCAATAAGGAAATCGATAAAGCTACTGCCGAAGAAATACACAAATTATTTTGTGAAGTAGTAATTGCACCTAGCTATAATGCTGAAGCACTAGAAATTTTAAAGGGCAAGAAAAATAGGATTATCCTGATTCAGAACGAGGTAGAAATGCCAGAAATGTTGGTAAGAACTTGTTTGAACGGAATGCTACTACAAGATAGAGACCACAAAACAGATGCACTTGGTGATTTGTCGTATGCTACAAATAATAAACCATCAGAAGATGAACTTGATGATTTGCTATTTGCATCCAAACTTTGCAAGCATACAAAATCAAATACCATTGTATTGACAAAGAACAAACAACTTTGTGCTAGCGGAACAGGTCAAACCTCTAGAGTAGATGCTTTGAACCAAGCCATACACAAGGCACAATCTTTTAATTTTGATTTAAATGGTGCCGTTTTGGCTAGTGATGCATTTTTCCCATTTCCTGATTGTGTAGAGATTGCAGGCAAGGCTGGTATCACCAGTGTGATACAACCAGGTGGTTCTATTAAAGACCAATTAAGTATCGATTATTGTAATGAAAATGAAATTTCGATGGTGATGACCGGCACACGTCATTTCAAACATTAATTTCATTACTTTTGACGATAAAATACACCCTTTTATCTAAAATATAAATATCACATATGGGATTTTTTGATTTCTTGACCGAGGAAATAGCTATAGATTTAGGTACAGCGAACACGCTTATTATTCATAATGATAAGGTTGTAGTCGATAGTCCATCTATTGTTGCTAGAGATAGAATTAGCGGAAAAATTATTGCCGTTGGCAAGGAAGCCAGCATGATGCAAGGAAAAACCCATGAAAACATAAAGACAATTAGACCATTAAAAGATGGTGTAATTGCAGATTTTGATGCTTCTGAGAAAATGCTAATGATGTTCATTAAAAACATTCCGGCATTAAAGAAAAAGTGGTTCCCACCAGCATTAAGATTAGTCATCTGCATCCCTTCGGGTATTACCGAAGTAGAAATGAGGGCCGTAAAAGAATCTGCAGAACGAGTAAACGGTAAGGAAGTATATCTAATTCATGAACCTATGGCTGCGGCAATAGGTATTGGTTTAGACATTATGCAACCTAAAGGAAATATGATTGTTGATATAGGAGGTGGTACTACTGAAATTGCTGTAATAGCGTTAGGCGGTATCGTATGTGATAAATCAGTGAAAATTGCAGGTGATGTATTCACTAATGATATTATCTATTACATGCGTACCCAGCACAATCTATATGTTGGTGAAACTACGGCTGAATCAATAAAGATTGAAATTGGATCAGCTACAGAAGACTTACAGTCACCACCAGATGAAAAATCTGTACAGGGGCGTGATTTATTGACAGGTAAACCTAAACAAGTACAAATTTCATATCGAGAAATAGCAAAAGCTTTGGACAAATCGATTCTTCGCGTTGAAGATGCGGTAATGGAAACATTATCACAGACACCACCAGAGTTGGCTGCAGACATCTACAATACAGGTATTTATTTGGCCGGTGGAGGTTCGATGTTGCGCGGATTGGATAGAAGACTGTCACAAAAAACAGACTTACCTGTATATATTGCAGAAGATCCATTACGTGCCGTAGTACGTGGAACAGGTATTGCATTAAAAAATCTAGAACGATATAAGAGCATATTGATTAAGTAAGAATTCAGCAATTAAATTTTCTGCTTGATTTTTAAAATTTAGGGGTGAATGCAACAAATCATAAATTTTCTAATTAGGTATAAAACCTTCCTACTATACCTTTTTCTGCTATTAATCTCTTTGATTTTTACGTTTCAGTCGCATTCATATCATCAGTCTAAATTTTTAAATTCCTCGAACTATATTTCTGGGAGCATTTATACCTTTTCAGAAGATATTACTTCGTATTTTGGATTAAGAGAAGAAAATAATCGGTTGGTAGAAGAAAATAAAAAACTTCGAATTAAACTTTTTAACACTATTCAATTATCCAAGGCAAACATATATAACTCTATAGCAATTGACTATGATGTCATTAGAGGTCGAGTAATTAACAATAGCTATGCAGATCAACGAAACTATATTACCATAAACCGAGGTGAAAAGGATAGTATTGCACAGGATATGGGAGTTGTCACAGACAAAGGAATCTTAGGAATTGTCGAAAACACTTCCAATAATTTTTCTACAGTTCAAAGCATCCTAAGTGAAAAATCGAACATTAATGCTAAAATTAAAAATTCGAATCATTTTGGCTCCTTGGTCTGGGAGAATACTCAAGACTATAATGTAGTACAACTTATAGATATCCCCAGATTGGTTCCCTTAACTATTGGTGACACTATCGTTACGGGTGCAATGAGTAGCATATTCCCAGAAAATATTCCTATAGGAACCATTAAAAGTTTTGACTTGGACAATTCTAAAAGTTTCTATTTTATTAACGTTGAGCTTTTTAATGACATGACCAATATTGGCAATGTATACATCATTAAAAATTTAAACCGCAAAGAAGTATTACAATTAGAAGCAGAAACACAGGCCAATGATTAACAGTACTTTCTTTCTTACCGTACTCCGATTTATTTTACTGGTTCTATTACAGGTACTGGTATTTAATAACTTAAATTTTTTCGGGTATATCAACCCATTGGTTTATATCCTATTTTTATATTGGTATCCTATCAAAAAAAATAGAACTACTTTTATAATTCTTTGTTTCATTTTAGGATTATTTGTAGATATATTTTCTGACACACTTGCCATAAACGCAGCCGCAACAGTTACTATTGCCTATTTAAGACCAACAATTATGCGTTTTGTATTTGGCGTTAACTATGAGTTTCAAAGTTTTAAGTTAAACAACAGCACTAAGGCACAACAATTTACATTTTTAGCGTTATTAATTATAGTACATCATTCGGTGTACTATACCTTAGAAATTTTTAGCTTTTCAAACAGCTTATTAATTTTACAAAAAACGGTTACAGTGGGTATCTCCACATTGATTTTAAGCATATTATTCAGCACTTTATTCAGCAGTAAAAAAGAATGAGAAAAATTCTTTTATCGTCCTTAATTATCATTATAGCCTTTGCCTTTTTAGGTAGGTTATCTTATTTGCAAATTTTCAGCTTTTCTCCTGATCAAGTTTTAGAAGATCCCGCAATTAAAGCTATTTATGATTATCCAGAGCGTGGATACATTTATGACAGAAATGGAAATCTACTGGTGGGCAATGACCCGGCGTATGATGTCATGGTCATCCCTCGAGAGGTAAAACCGTTGGACACCCTTGAGTTTTGCGGCCTATTAGGTATTGATAAAACTAAATTCATCGAAAAATTAAGAAAAGCAAGGGTTTATTCCCCAAGATTACCCTCTGTTTTAGTTCCGCAACTCTCTAAACAAGATTACGCCAAACTACAGGAGAAAATGCGTAAATACAAAGGCTTTTATATCCAAAAACGTTCGCTGCGTTATTATGATACTTCTAGTGCCGCCAATGTTCTCGGTTATATTAGTGAAGTAAATGAAGGTGACCTTGCCGTAAATAAATATTACGTTCAGGGCGAACTTAAAGGTCGCACAGGGGTAGAAAGATATTATGAAGACTTATTAAGGGGAAGAAAGGGTGTTCAGTACATTCAAAAAGACAGATTCAACAGAGACATTGGGCCTTATAAAAATGGAGCTTCAGATACTTTGCCAGAACAAGGAAAACAAATAAGTATTACCATCGATAAAGCCCTTCAGGAATATGGCGAACTATTAATGAACGGAAAAAGGGGGGGGATTGTCGCTTTAGAACCAGCCACTGGTGAAATCCTTTCAATGATTTCAGGGCCTACTTATGACCCATCACTATTAGTAGGAAGGGAACGCTCAAAAAATTACACCAAATTATATAACGATACTATTGCGAACCCTACCTGGGATCGTTCTATACATGCACAACAACCACCGGGATCTCCATTTAAAACTCTTAATGCACTTATTGCATTGCAAGAAGGAGTACTGGATGAATCAAGCACAATTCGATGTTATAATGGATTTTATGTTGGTAAGAAAAAAAGAGGTTGTCATTGTGGTGGTGGTTTGCGAAATATGAATAAAGGAATTTACCTTTCGTGTAATGCTTATTTTGCCGGTACGTTTAGAAAAATATTTGAAAAATTCGACACTACCGATGAGGGTATGGACGTTTGGGAAAAGCATATGCGCAGCTTTGGTCTTGGTGATTACCTTGGTTATGACTTACCATTTGGTCAAAAGGGAAGAATTCCAAATAAAGAATTTTACGACAAATGGTATGGCGATAATAGATGGAGTTCCTCCTATATCATTTCTAATTCAATTGGTCAGGGTGAAATATTAGCTACACCAGTTCAATTAGCGAACATGACCGCAGCTATTGCCAATAGAGGACATTTCTTTACACCACATATTCTAAAGAAAGTTGAAGGCAAGGAAATTACAGAACCAAAATTTACTAAAGCCAAACACACGACTATAGATCCGAAATACTTTGAGCCGATAGTTAGAGGAATGGCAGATGTGTACACAAAAGGTACGGCTAGTAGATTACAAATACCCGGTATTGAAATGGCAGGTAAAACCGGTACGGCAGAAAATTTCACCAAAATAGACGGCGTCCGTACGCAATTGACCGACCATTCTGTTTTCGTTGCATTTGCACCTGTTGATAACCCTAAAATTGCTATCGCCGTTTATATTGAAAATGGATATTACGGATCAAGATATGCAGGTCATATTGCATCTCTAATGATAGAGAAATACTTAAAAGGGGAAATCACAAGAAAAGATCTTGAAAAAAGAATGCTCGATAAAACCTTGGAAGCAGAATACGCAAAACCCTACAGTGGGGAGGAGTTTAAAATAAATGAGCGTGTCTGGTAGAAGTATACTAAAACGAATCGACTGGTTAAGTGTTCTAATCTATTTAGCACTTGTTCTTATTGGATGGATCAATATTTACTCAAGTACATTTACCGATGCTCATAGCTCCATTTTTGATTTTGGAACACTCTATGGCAAACAATTATTTTTCATTGGTGTTAGTTTAATCACCATTGTTGTTATACTCGCTCTTGAGGTGAATTTTTACGAACGATTTTCAAGCATACTTTACCTTTTATCGATGGTTTCCCTTCTGGGTCTATTTGTATTTGGTAAAACAATAGCCGGTGCCACTTCTTGGTACGACCTAGGTTTTTTCAACTTACAACCATCAGAATTGGCAAAAGTTGCGACTGCCTTGGCTCTTGCTAAATATTTAAGTGATATTCAAACAGATATTAAACGAGGAAAAGATCAATTTTACGCGCTATTAATCATTCTTGTTCCTGCTATACTAATTATTCCACAACCTGACCCAGGAAGTGCACTCGTGTTTTTTGCGCTTATTTTCGTGATTTTCCGAGAAGGTTTGCCCCTATTCTATTTATTAATCATCGTAAGCTTAATTCTCATATTTGTTATTACCCTAAAGTTCGGCACAGTATGGCTTATAATCGGTTTGGTACTTTTAATTATCCTATTATTCGCCTTAAAACGAAAAAATCTTAAAATACCTATTATACCATTAAGTTTAATTGGCGTAGCAGTTATTCTCTTTTCTCTATCCGTAAATTTTGTGTTTAATAATGTTTTTGAACAACGCCATAGAGATCGTTTTAGTTTGTGGCTTCGTCTTGAAGAGGACCCGAATAAATTGGAACAAATACGAAGAACCATTGGTTATAATACCTATCAATCTGAAAAAGCAATTGAATCTGGCGGGCTCTTTGGCAAGGGATTCTTAGAAGGCACAAGAACTAAAGGTAATTTTGTCCCTGAACAACATACAGATTATATCTTTAGTACCGTAGGAGAAGAATGGGGCTTTGTTGGGACAGCTACAGTAATCATATTATTCACAATTCTATTTTTACGTTTAATTTCTTTAGCAGAAAGACAAAAAAATGCTTTTGCCAGAATGTATGGCTATGGTGTGATATCTATTTTAGCAATTCACTACTTCATAAATATCGGCATGGTTATAGGTGTACTACCAACTATTGGGATACCACTTCCATTCTTTAGTTATGGTGGATCAGGCTTATTATTTTTCACCATCTTACTCTTCATCTTTTTACGATTGGACACCAATCGATTGAAGGAAAGTTTCTAAAATTTCCATCCAGAATTACCTTCGTTTTTTTCAAATGAACCTTGCTGCTTAGTAGGTAGCTTATTAAAAAAGTTAATTCCTGTATTCATCTCTATTTCATCAATAGAAACAATAAAATTACTTAACTGTGCGGATTGGGGCTTATTAGGTATTAAAAAAGCGATAGTAATTAACTTGTCATCCTGCTTACGGGCAATAATCTTATAGAACGTATCAGGTACGTCAACATCTTCGTCTCCAATTTCATCCAAGCCTTTTACTAAAACACCACCGGTAAACACATATAATGTACCATACTTCTTAGCCCAACGTCGTGTTTGCTGTTCTAAATCATTCCATATTCCAGCATTAAACTCCCTGTTCTGCGGACTTATGTTACTCGTATAGAAGGTTTCATCGTACGCTTGTTTAGAAAACTTACGATCGCCAGCAGGCAACAAATGTCCGCGATCATAACCAGAGCCCTTATAATTACGCCAATCTGCCGATTTTGATGAAACAAAAGGATCTTCTATAAAATACGGCCGTTTTCTATCATCATAGGTTAGGTGTTTTTTATCTAGCGTGTAAGCCACCCATTCCGCTTGCTCAAAAGGTTCGCTATAAGACAATGAGAAAAAAGAATGATTTACTATTTCTCCCGTTGTTGAAGCTGGTAGCAATTCTTGAGGGAAATTATTTGAGTTGTTAACATTTTCATTATCGGAATAGGTTGCAGGGGTATAAAAATTTTCGAAGAGCCAAAATCCAACAACACAAACAAAGATTAATACGCTATATATAGTTCCATTTCTCTTGCGGTATGCCATACGGTAAAATTACCTTAATTTTGTAATATACATTGGAAATTTTCGACCAATGAACCGAGTATAAAAAGTCTAAATCGAACGGAAAATTATGATGTTAACTTGGAAAGATGTAATTCATTTCTCAGTGAATGGTAACCCAAAGCCAGATAAAAGAATAGAAAAAACAGAACAGGAATGGAAGCAAGTTCTTACACCCGAGCAATTCAGGATAGCGCGTAAAAAAGGAACTGAGGCAGCACATTCAGGAGCACTCTGTAGCGCTCATGAAGCAGGAAAATATGAATGTGTATGTTGTGGAACATCATTATTTGATTCAACCATTAAATTTGAATCTGGAACCGGATGGCCTAGCTTCACACAGCCAATAAAAGAGAATGCCATAAAATACCATAAGGATATTACTTTTGGAATGGTACGCGTAGAAGTTTTATGTAACACATGTGACGCACATTTAGGACATATTTTTCCAGACGGACCAGAACCTAGTGGCTTACGCTACTGCATCAATTCTGAATCAATGCAATTAGAAAAGAAGGACATACATGGTTAAAATTAATTTTGAAGTTGCCACCGTTGGTGGAGGATGCTTTTGGTGTACCGAAGCTGTTTTTCAAGAAGTCAAAGGTGTTGTAAAAGTGGTTTCAGGCTACACAGGGGGTAATGCACCAGGAAAACCAACGTATAGAGAGATATGTTCTGGTCTTACAGGTCATGCCGAAGTCGTACAGGTTACTTTTAACGCAGACATTATTTCTTATGAAGATATCATTCTTATTTTCATGACTACACACGACCCAACCTCATTAAACCGCCAAGGAGCTGATTCGGGAACACAGTACCGTTCTGTGATTTATTCCCATAATAATAAGCAGCAGAAAACTGCAGAAGCAGTATTGGATCAAATGACAGGAGCTTATGACAAACCCATAGTTACAGAATTAAGCCCATTGGGTATATTTTACGATGCTGAAAAAGACCATCAAGATTATTATAAAAATAATTCTGAGCAGGGCTATTGTCAAGTCGTCATTAACCCTAAGCTGGCGAAACTTAGAAAACTACATGCTGACAAACTAAATTAAACAACAAATGTGATTCCTTAAAAAAGCCGCTGCACCAATGGTACAGCGGCTTCTTTAATTTTATTTTCTAGCCTTAATTTTTAACACTAGCTAGTTTACCTTGCTTAATATTATTTATTTTTAAATCTTCCAAAACATTAACCGCTTCTTCAACATAAACATCCTTTGCTAAATTTTTATGCCATCTGTTTCTCTTTTCTCGCAGAACAGAATCTTTCGTAAACAATTGCTCTTCGTAACCTAAAGACTTAAATGTAAGTTTAGAATCATAATCAGTTAATTTTTTAAAATATTCCGATTGCTCTTTGTCCTTTTCCTTTTCATCCTTGTAGACATCAAAATTAAGCGATATTTCCGTTTCATCCTGCTCAGCCTTTAACCATTTTGCATTCTCTTCAATTAATTTTATCTGTTGACTGGTCTCCATTCTTTTCTTACTGTCGGCAATGGTCTTTTCGTAATCTATATAACCATCCCACGTTGTATAGTCAGCCGGAGTAATCTTATCCCATCCTAAAGGATTAGACTGATCTCTTTCACCTAAATCGATATAACTATATCTATCCGGAACAACAATATCGCTTTTTACCCCTTCCAATTGTGTAGAACCACCATTAATTCTATAAAATTTCTGGGTCGTAATTTTTATCGCACCTAAATCTCCATGGTCATTACTACGCAACATGTTGTTTAAAGGTATAACGTTTTGAACGGTTCCTTTACCAAAAGTCTGTTTACTGCCAATTACGATTGCTCTTTTGTAATCTTGCATAGCAGCAGCCAAAATTTCTGAAGCCGATGCAGATAGTTCGTTAACTAAAATTACTAATGGTCCATCCCACTGAATTCTTTCATCTTTATCATCATATACATCTTTGCCCTTATCCTTAGAACGAACTTGCACAATCGGGCCATCCTTTATAAAAAGTCCTGCCATTTCAACAACCGTCTTTAAAGATCCGCCACCATTATCGCGTAAATCTAAAATTAAACCTTCAGCACCTTCTTCTTTTAAACGTTCAACCTCCTTAGCTACATCGGTAGCAGCATTTCTTTCACTATAATCATTGAAATCAACATAGAATTTAGGAAGGTTAATAATACCGAATTTTTCAGTACCTCTTATGATTGTGGCAGATTTAGCGTACGATTCCTCTAACTCGACAACATCTCTAGTTAAAGAAACCACATCTAAAGAACCATCAACTTTTTTTACGGTAAGATCTACAATAGTTCCCTGAGCTCCTTTTATCAATTTTATCGCATCATCTAACCGCATACCCACAATATTAATAGGCTCTTCACCATTTTGACCTACCTTAATTATTTCATCACCAACTTCTAACCGTTGATCCCTCCAAACAGGACCACCAGAGATAATCTCTACTATTTTAGCTCCTTCTGCCTTTTTTTGAAGTCTTGCGCCTATGCCTTCAAATTTACCTGACATACTTGTATCAAACCTCTCCTTTTCTTCAGGAGCAAAGTAAAAAGTATGTGGGTCGAATTCGTCTACTATAGTATTAATGTATTGTACGAACCAATCTTTACGTTCGAGGTCATTTACGAAACCAAAGAATTCATCTAAAGTATCCTCTGTCGAACCTCTAGATTTTAATTCAGCTTCTTTGGGTGAATGTGCCTTGTGGTCATGGTCATCTGTAACATCTAAATCCTCTTCTCCCATATGAGAAATTTTGGAATCATACGTTCCTAGAGTCGCATACTTCAATTGCTTTCTCCATCGCTCTTTGAGCTCAGCCCTATTCGCTGCAAAAGGCTCTTCTTCATATTTAATACTTATACTTTCTTTCTCACTATAATCGAAAGGTGTTTTTAAAACCTCTTTGTATATTTCTTTAGCATCGCCCATACGCTGCATCAATCTTTCATAAACTATATTAAAGAAAGTAATGTCGGTATTCTTAATTTCATCATCTATTTGAAATTTATATTTTTCAAATTCTTCAATATCAGAAGCCATGAAATAGCGTTTTGTTGGATCGATTACATCGATAAAACCCTCGAATACATTTACCGAAAATTCATCATTAAGCACTTTTGGCTCATAATGTCCTTTTTCCAATACATACGTAATTAAATCCAATAACAATTTATCCTTATCATCGTTTTCAAAAGTCTTATTTGTAAAACTGCACGAAGCGACTACAACGAGCATCAATAGCAGTACGTAAGCTAAATTTCTCTTCATAAAATTATCTTTTACCTTCTTTTTCAATATCTCCTTATTTAAGGGTTACTTGTAGCGCTAAAACTACTTAGATCCCTAAGATAAAGAAAAAACCATGCCAATTTAGAGGCTAGGAATTAATTTTTTGTTAAACGGCTCTTCAGCCATATCACTTATAAAAACGTATTTTTACTATAGAAAGTATATCCTATGGGAAAACCATTAATCTTAGTTACCAATGATGATGGCATTACAGCTCCAGGGTTACGAATGTTAGTTTCCATCATGAAAAAAATTGGGGATGTTGTAGTCGTAGCACCGGATAGCCCACAGTCTGGTATGGGGCATGCAATTACATTGAATAGCACTCTATATGCTGAAAAATTAAAAATAGATTCGGAAAGTGAAGGCATTCTAGAATATAGTTGTAGTGGCACTCCTGCCGACTGCGTAAAATTGGCACTGCGCGAACTCCTAAAAAAGAAGCCGAATATCTGCGTGAGTGGTATCAATCACGGCTCTAACTCTTCAATAAACGTCATTTATTCAGGTACGATGAGTGCGGCTATAGAAGCAGGTATAGAGGGGATTCCTGCCATTGGTTTTTCTTTATGCGATTATAAATGGGAGGCAGATTTCTCACAAGCCCAAGACTTTATTTTTACCATAGTTGCACAAGCTTTGCAAAACGGTATACCTAAAGGTATCGTACTAAACGTCAACATACCCAAACTCGAAAAAAACAACCTAAAGGGAATTAAAATTTGTCGTCAGGCCAAAGCAAATTGGAAAGAAAAATTTGACAAGCGCATAAGCCCAATGGGCAAAGATTATTACTGGCTTACCGGTGAATTCGAATTATTGGATAAAGGTGAAGACACAGATGAATGGGCGTTAGCAAATGATTATATTTCCGTTGTTCCCACACATTTTGATTTAACCGCCCATCATGTTATTCAAGAACTGAATACTTGGGAGCTTTAATCAATAGATTAAAAATTATAGTAATAGTTTAAAATATTTTCCTCAAATTTTATAAATGAACACCAAAAAAGAAATCCTTATTGGACTCATAGTGGGAATTATCGCCAACACAATTGGCACTTTAGTATATATACTCCTATTTTCTAAATTTAGCATATCTGAGACCTATGCTGCTGCGGTAGCCCAAGACCATGTTGGCAGCCTTTTAGCACTTGGAGCCATTTTAAATTTAATCGCCTTTTTTGGTTTTCTAAAGATTAAAAGAGATAATAGAGCAAAAGGAGTACTTATGGCAACAATTTTAACCGCAATTTTAATTCTTTACTACAAAGTCTTTTAAAATGAAATATTACATAATTGCTGGGGAAGCATCAGGTGATCTTCATGGTTCTAATTTAATAAAGGCCTTGAAAAATCAAGATAAAAACGCTGATATACGATGTTGGGGCGGTGATTTAATGCAACAAGCTGGCGGTACCTTAGTAAAGCATTATAAAGAATTGGCCTTTATGGGGTTTTTAGAAGTGATATTAAACCTGAATGGGATTTTTAAAAATATTAAATTTTGCAAGCAAGATATTTTAGCTTTTCAACCCGATGCCATCATATTTATTGACTATTCTGGCTTTAACTTAAGAATTGCGAAATGGGCTAAGGAACATAGTTTCCGCACAAACTATTATATCTCTCCTCAAATTTGGGCTTCTAGAGAAGGACGTATAGAGAAAATCAAAGCTACCATTGACCATATGTATGTCATACTGCCATTTGAAAAAGAATTTTACAAAAAGAAGCATGGCTTTAATGTGCATTTTGTTGGGCATCCGTTACTTGATGCCATTGCAAATAGACCTGAATTGAATGAGGCTACCTTTCGGTCAACGAATAAAATCGACCCTAATAAACCAATTATTGCTCTCTTACCCGGAAGTCGTAAGCAGGAAGTACAAAAAATGTTGTCTTTAATGCTTTCATTGTCCACTGATTTTACTGATTATGAATTTGTAATTGCAGGTGCACCAAGTTTAGATAAAGAATTTTACACTACTTTCTTAACGGATGTAAATGTCAAATTCATTCAAAATAAAACCTATGATTTACTTACTATTTCTACTGCTGCATTAGTAACCAGTGGAACGGCTACTTTAGAAACTGCACTATTTAAGGTGCCACAAGTTGTTTGCTATAAAGCCAATTGGATCTCCTACCAAATCGCAAAGCGAATAATTACGTTAGAATACATCTCATTGGTGAATTTGATTATGCAAAAAGAAGTTGTCAAAGAATTGATTCAAGATGATTTTACCAAAAAAAATCTAAAGAAAGAACTTTTACTCATACTTAAAGGGCAATCACGGGCGAAACAAGTCACTGCTTATGATGAACTTATTACCAAATTAGGAGGTTCTGGTGCAAGTAAAAAAGCAGCTTCACTTATTATAAAAAATACCGAAACCGCGTAGGTTTCTGAATTTTACAAAAAAATTCTATAATTTTGAAATTCACGTACAAAAGGGAATACCTTATATTTATGCGTATACTGCCTTATATTTTTGTTATTGGTTTATTAATGAGTTGCGGCTCAAGTAGAAAAACTACTAGTTCTGATAAAGAGCGAAAAATTTCTGTTGCCGCCGCAAACAATGCTCGACTAGGCACAACAATAGCTGAGTCAAAAAAAAACACTAAACAAGGAACAAATATTAGAACCAACCTCAGTAAGGCAGATCACATTATAAATACAGCGCTATCATTTTCTGGTGTTCGTTATAAATTTGGGGGAGCAACCAAAAAAGGGATGGATTGTTCGGGACTACTTTATGTTTCCTTCAGAGAACATGATGTTCAACTTCCTAGAACCTCAAATCACATGGCTAAAGAAGGTTATCGTATTACTGTGAAAAATATAGAAAAGGGTGATCTTTTGTTTTTCAAAACAAGTAAGGGTTCAAAGCGGATTAACCATGTAGGTATGGTTGTAGGAACTGAGAATGATGAAATAACTTTTATTCATGCTTCTACTTCTCGTGGCGTCACAGTTTCGTCGCTGCGCGATGGGTTTTGGAACCAAGCCTTTGTAAAAGCCACAAGAATTCTCTAAAAATGAAATTACTAGCGTTTATTCCTATCAAATTAACGCTTTTGCTTATTCTAGGGATATTGATCGGGTATGTATTTCCCATAGACCCTTTTTATCTGCTTTTTTCTACAACCTTACTATTTGCAATATTTGCGGCCATATTTATGTCTGAGAAGAACAGCAAAAGCATGCTATTCGGCTTTGTTGCTTCAATTACTATTATTTCATTAGGCGCTTATTGCTATACAACGGCACAACCTATAAATCACGCTAGTCATTATAGCAAAATAGTTATTCAGAATAACACACTTTGGAATTTAAAAATCAAGGAAGTCTTAAAGCCAAACAAATACTCAAATCGTTATTTCGCAGCAGTTAAATCAACAGATGGTAGCCTAACCACTGGATCACTTTTGATTTCTATGCCTAAAGATTCATCGTTTCAAATTTTACACGTTGACGATGAAATAATTACCTATGGGAGTATTCAAACTATTAACAAGCCCTTAAATCCGCATCAATTTAATTACAAAAAGTATTTAGAAAATTTAGGCGTTTATCATCAGATAAGGGTTGTTCCAAATCAATTTGTACACCTTGAAAATCCAGAAATAACTTTTATAGGTATTGCCTCTAAAGCAAGAAACCACATTATTCAAAAACTTAAAGAAGCTAATTTCGGTACGGATGAACTTGGAGTCATTCAGGCCTTAGTATTAGGCCAGCGTACAGATATTTCAGAAGTAACGTATAACAATTACAAAAAAGCAGGTGCAGTACACATACTAGCCGTTTCCGGCCTCCATATAGGTGTATTATTACTGTTGCTACAGTTTTTGTTACAGCCTTTAAAACACCTTCCTAAAGGCAGAACTATTACCCTATTACTTTCTGTAGTATTTCTATGGGGCTTTGCATTTTTGGCAGGGTTATCAGCTAGCATCATTCGAGCAACGACCATGTTTACCTTCGTCGCTTACGCGCTGTATTTAAACAGGCCGAGTAATTCCTTTAACATTCTGGCACTATCGGTATTGTTCATACTACTATTTATTAATCCCAATCTATTATTTCAAGTTGGTTTTCAAATGAGTTATGCAGCTGTATTCGCTATACTATGGATATTCCCTCTGCTTCAGAAATTGTGGTTCCCTAAAAATAAAATCGTTCGTTACTTTTGGCAACTTCTCTGTGTTAGTATCGCAGCTCAATTGGGAGTATTACCCATCAGTTTATTTTACTTTCATCAATTCCCAGGCTTATTCTTTATATCCAATTTAGTAATAATACCCGCCCTAGGCATGATTTTAAGTGTTGGAATAGTTGTCATTTTTTTGTCCCTTATAAATTGGCTTCCAACGCAACTTGTTTTGTTTTACAATGAAATTATTCACCTTATGAACAGTGTAATCGGTTGGGTAGCAAAACAAGAAAGTTTTGTTTTTAGCTCCCTTTCTTTTGATTTCGGTCAGCTCTTATTGTTCTTTTTAGCACTTATACTATGTATTGAACTTTGCTCTCGTTTCACTTATAAACGCATCGCTTTATTCTTAATCAGTACACTATGTTTTCAAAGCTGGACCACATTTAAAAAGCATGAAGCTACTAAAACGAAAGAAGTGATTATTCTACATCAAAACAGAGGCAGTATCCTATTTAATAGAAGTGGTAGAAATTTGGCTGTTCTGACGAACCAGCAAAATAAGTCAGGTAATTTAATTTCTAATTATCAAACAGGTGAAAGAATACAAACAATACGTTATGATTCTTTGAAAAACAGCTATGCTTTTGAAAATTCTACTTTACTGGTACTAGATAGTTCTGGCATTTATTCCTTAAAGCAATCACAGAATAAAATTTTATTAACCCAATCACCAAAAATAAATCTTCAAAGATTAATAGATAACGCCACGCCCACTGAAATCATCGCAGATGGCAGTAATTACAGAAGTTATATAGACCGTTGGAGATTGACCTGTCTGAAAAATAAAATCCCTTTTCACTATACTGGCGAAAAGGGAGCTTATTATATGAAGTAATTTGTTCTAGTTACTTGCTAATTCAAAACCCTCTGCTTCATCATCCGATATTTTTGACTCTCCATCTTCAGCGCCATGAGCCAAACGTTTTAATGGTTTAAGCATCGTTATTACCAATAATCCTATTAGAGTCCAAATCACAGCTATACCCGTAAATATTTCAAATTCACCAAGATCTTGAGATGCTTGTCCTATTAAACCAGCAACCTTATTACCCAATCCGGTTGCGGCCCAATAAAGTCCCATGATTATTGATGCATATTTTAATGGGGCCAATTTGGTGATATACGACAAGGAAACAGGCGAAGCACATAATTCACCTACAGTATGTAACAAATAAGCCAAAATCAACCAGTACATTGCAGATGAACCATTGGCTTCATATTGCATAGAAGCCGCACTCATGAATCCGAAACCTAAAGCCATTATAATCATCCCAACTGCTATTTTAAACATTGAGGATGATTCTTTTCCTTTTTTACGCCATTTTAACCAAAATGCCCCAACAGCGGTTGCAAGAGTTATGATGAAAAAGGAATTGACAGATTGAAATACGGAAGCTGGAATTTCAAAAAGACCAAAAAAGTTTCGATCTGTTTTTTGAGACGCATACAAATTCATTAATCCGCCAGCTTGCTCGAAAGCAGCCCAAAACAGGATAATCAATAAAAATGAAATCAATAAAACCTTGATACGATCTTTCTCGATTTTTGACAATGGACGATCTAATAACTCGCGATCTTTTTCATTTTTTCTACTAATAAGATTACCAACATGTATTAAATACTTCTGTCCCCAAATATAAACCGCTTGACCTATAAACATACCGATTGCTGCAAGACCGAAACCATAATGCCAGCTAATATTCTCACCGATATAACCGCATAGAATTGGAGCTAAAAAACCACCAACATTAATTCCCATATAAAAAATATAAAAACCAAGATCTCTACGTTCATCCTTTGCCTTATAAAGCCCCCCCACCATAGATGATATGTTAGGTTTTAAGCAGCCAACGCCGAGTATAATAAAAAAACAACCCACATAAAAGGTAGTTTCTGAATTCAAGGCTAGAACTGCATGTCCGATACACAAAAGAGCGCCGCCTAGCATAACTGTTTTCTTTTGACCTAGTAATTTATCAGCTATCCAACCACCTGGAATAGAAGAAACATAGACCAACATTGTATACCAACCATATAGTGCTAAAGCCTCATCATTTGTCCATCCAAAACCTGCGTTACTTGACGTAGTTTCTGCCACCAAAAACAAGGTGAATAATGCACGCATTCCATAATAAGAAAAACGCTCCCACATTTCTGTGAAGAAAAGAATGTAAAGTCCTACAGGATGTCCAAATAACTGTCTTTCATGTGGCGGTTTAATAGATGCTATCATAAGTACATTTTGTTTAAAGGTTTTCTTTTATAAAGTTGGTCATTTTGGCACACAAATGAATTCTGGTGCTTCCACCATAGATACCATTATTCTTATCGGGATAAATCCCTCAATAAAATTGCTTATTGGCTTGTTTCAATACTTTAACCGTACGCATAGAATTTTGCACATTATCACCTACAGAACCATAAATTAACAACTAATTTCTATCTCTTAATTCATGATAATTGAGTGGCTAATTATCATCATGCACACTAGGGTTCCCAGCAGAGGTGCACATAAAACGTTCTGAATATATCAAATCATAAAAATGCCCGGAAACAGCAAGTATATTTTCCTCATAAAAATTAAAATTTTGTTAAATCTCTCAAGTTTACTACTATTTCTTTTAAAAACCACGCTTTACTGAGAAAAATAAAACTCTTTTAACCCTTTTTACTTCTTAAATCGGTTGATGTCAATATGCTTATATTTACGGTTGAAAAAAATGAAAGACTTTTAAAAAATAGCTTTAAAATTACATCAACTTTAGAAGAAATATATACCTAAATGATTGAGCCAATAAGTGGTTTTTCCAAACTTAGCAAAGAAGAAAAAATAGACTGGGTTACTACCCATTATACCCAGAATAAAGAACAGGCCAAGAAAATAATTAGCACCTATTGGAATCAAAATAATAGTATACAGCAACTTCATGATGAGTTTATAGAAAATACACTCACTAACCTATATATACCATTGGGCGTTGCTCCCAATTTTCTAATAAACGGAAAACTTCACGTTATACCAATGGCAATAGAAGAAAGTTCTGTTATTGCGGCTGCAAGCAAAGCTGCCAAATTTTGGTTAAAAAGAGGTGGGTTCAAAACTGAAGTTCTGGGTACCGAGAAAGTCGGACAAGTACATTTTTTGTTTAAAGGTGATTTTCAAAAACTAAACTCATTTTTCACCTATTTAAAGCCTAAACTTATTGCAGATAGTGCTTCACTTACCACGAATATGGAAAAAAGAGGTGGTGGTATTACAGATATTATATTAAGAGATAAGTCTACACAACTAAGCAACTATTTTCAATTGCACGCGACCTTTGAAACAAAGGATGCCATGGGAGCTAATTTCATTAACAGCTGCTTGGAACAGTTCGCAACAACTTTAAAAGCAGAGGTTGCAACCTATACTGATTTTTCTGATGAGGAAAAAAATATTGAGGTCATCATGAGTATTTTATCCAACTTCGTTCCTAATTGCACTGTAAGAGCTGAAGTGAGCTGCCCCGTAGAAGAATTAAAACTAACATCTGATTTATCACCACAACAAACCGCTGATAAAATAATTCAAGCAATTAACATAGCCCAAGTTGAACCTTACAGGGCGGTAACACACAATAAAGGTATAATGAACGGGATCGACGCCGTTGTTTTAGCGACCGGTAACGACTTTAGAGCGATAGAAGCTGGAGTTCATGCTTTTGCTTGCAAAAACGGACAATACGGTAGCTTGAGCCATGCTGAAATTGACAAAGGCATTTTTAAATTTTGGATAGAACTACCTTTGGCTTTAGGAACAGTTGGCGGACTCACCAATCTACATCCTTTGGTTAAACTTAATTTAGAAATACTTCAAAATCCTACAGCGGAAGAACTTATGCAAATCATAGCCGTGGCTGGCCTTGCACAAAATTTTGCCGCAATAAGTTCTTTAGTGACTATAGGTATTCAAAAGGGTCATATGAAAATGCATTTACTTAATATTCTTAATCAATTAGGTGCATCGGAGATTGAAAAAAATAAACTGGTATCACATTTTAAAACGAATGCCATTACTCACCACAAAGTTAAGCTACAGTTAAAGAAACTACGGAAATAATCAATACCCGATGACCAAAGAACTCTACAGTAACGGAAAATTATTACTTACAGCAGAGTATGCTATTTTAGATGGCGCAAAGGGGCTAGCTCTCCCTACAAAATTTGGACAATATTTAAAACTTAGTCACCAAGATTCAGAAACATTCGAATGGGTTAGTATCGATGACACTAACAAGCCTTGGTTTAGCGCTACATTTTCTAAGATTGATTTTAAAATATTAAATACGACGGATAAAAACATATCAAATAGATTAGTTCAAATCTTATCTGAAGCAAAGAAACTTAATCCGTCTTTCTTATCAAACCCATCCGACTACAATAACATCGAAGCCAAACTCACCTTTCCAACAAACTGGGGACTTGGTTCTTCGTCTACATTGATAGCCAATATTGCAGAATGGGCACAAGTTGACCCTTATCAATTATTAGCCTCAACATTTGGTGGTAGTGGTTATGATGTTGCCTGTGCACAACATAACACACCAATCGTATATCAAAACAATATGTACAAACCAGTGGTTACTACTTTAAATTTTCATCCACTTTTTTCAAATCAGCTGTTTTTTATTTACCTAAATCAAAAGAAAAATAGTCGAGATGCCATTCGAGCGTATAGAAATGTAAATTTTGACAAACTAGATTTAATATCAAAGATTGATGCAATAACTGATAGAATTATAAAATGCACCCAGTTAAAAGAATTTGAACTGCTATTGAACACCCACGAACATATTATATCTGAAACACTAAAAACACCAACCATTAAAGAGCAGTTATTTTCAGATTACACAGGTACTATAAAAAGTTTAGGGGCTTGGGGAGGAGATTTTATTCTAGCAACAGGAAGCGAAAATGAAATGGACTACTTTAAAGAGAAAGGCTATGCTACAATTCTACCGTATAAAAAAATGATTTTATAAAAAAAGGCGTCCAAAAAAGACGCCTTTTTATACTTTATTTCTTCACCTTTTACTTAGTAAAAAATGGCTCTTTTATCTTCAATTTCTGCACCATCTTTAAGCGCATTATAAACCGAAGTATTTACACGACCAGCCGCACCTTTTTTCAAAGCATTTGCATAAACACCATAATTTTCCAATTTAGGAGCCTCAGTTTTCTTTACCATTTCGATTTTAAAAACGCCTGTATTTCCTTCAATCAATCCTGAAGTTGCTCCATTAGACATGCCATAAGCTGTACCAACAACAACTGGCTCATTACCCGCACCCGGTATCGTTGGTGATTTAACCGTAAGAGCAGATGCATTCGAAATAGTTACACTATTATCCTTTGCAATAGCATCCATGTCTTTACCCTTATTTGCTGCGATAATTTTAGCAGCTTTACGTTCCTTTCTAATAAGTGGTAAAACCAAAACAGAAGCATCCTCAGCACTCATTACACCTTTCGCATAACTTCCGGTTAGTTGAACTACGGCATACCCATTATTGATATTGAATCTTTTAACATCCCCTACTTCAGTATCACCGTTGAATGCCCATTGAACTATATTTCGTTGATTGGACAAACCAGGAAGATTTTCATCCAAAGCCTTAATTTTATTTACCGGACGAACAACAAATTCTTCCTTTTTAGCCAATTCTGAAAAAGCACTTTCATCTTCCGTAGTATCCATTTCAAATTTAGTAGCACTCGTAAATAACGTATTTATAGTTTTTTCTGATGCCACAATTTCTCTAGATATAGTAGCAATCTGAACTACATCTTCTTTGTCATCGACTTTAATAACGTGAAAACCAAAATCAGTTTCAACTAGACCAATAGCGCCAACACCATTATTAAAGGCAAAATCATTAAATTTTGGTACCATAACACCATTTTGGAAATAACCTAAATCTCCACCATTAGGTGCCGATGGACCATCAGAATTATCTCTAGCCAACTCAGAAAATACAACTCCTGATTTTTTAGCCTCTTTCAATAATTCTTTTGCTTTTGCTTCAGCTTCCTCCTTTGTTCTTATAACCTCAGGATTAGCTCTTGTCGCTCCTGTGTATGCTAAAAGAATATGGCTAGCCTTTACAGATCCATTTGATTTCCTGTCCATCATTTTGGAAATCTTGTAGGAACCTCCGTCTTTATAAGGTCCGTAGATTTGACCTGCATTAAGATTTAACAACGTGTCTGCTACACTTGCAGGCAAATTCTTCTTTGCTTTAAAAATAGTATCAAACTTTGTATCTGAATTTCTATCCAAGAAAGCTGATGCATCTTTTGTATTTCTAAAACCTCTAATGGTATCGTTACGGTCTGTTTGAGAATTATACTCTATTGTATCGTCAAGAAGTTTAGAAATAGCATCTTTTATAGCCATATCATCGTCTTGAGATGGTTTCTCGTCAAAATATACATATTGTAAATCTCTCGCTGCATCTTGCTTGTATTCTTCTTTATGATCGTTTACGTAATCAGAAATCTCACTTTTTGTTACTGTTATTGTACTATCTGCTATGGAAGTATAAGGAACTCTTACATACTTAATATCCATTTTCTCATTCGCTAACTTATAATCCAACTCACCCTCTTTCAGCGTTGCTCCAACACCTGCCCTAACCATATTAAAGTAAGTCTGCTCTTTAGCCAATTGAATGATTTCATTCTCAGTTCTTAACCAAGCTTCGTATTGAGCTGGGTTATTTACTTTCCAATCTGCTACAGTTTGTTTAAAGATGTTAGGATCAAACTGACCATTTTCATTTTGAAATTCAGGATTTTGAGCATATCCTGTAGTACGAAGAAAATCAACAATCTGATCTTGCTCAATACCAATTCCCAAATCTTCGAATTGTTCGCCTAAAATAGTTTTTCTTATTTGGTTTTCCCAAACTTGATTTACCACCTGCATGGAAGATGTAGTTGGACCTGTTCTTCTCGATGCGGTTTCTACCTCTTGTCTGAATTCATCTATCGAAATATCCTCACCATTAATTTCGGCAATGGACGAACCCACTTTTTCACCTCCAAAATTACTGCTGGTAAATACACCAGAAATAACAAATGCAAAAAGTGCTAAACCTATAATCAAAATCAACACTGTTGTACGTTTTCTTATGTTTTCTAATACTGCCATTCTAATTAACGTTTAAAATAATACTTTGTGGTTATTGGGAGGCAAAACTACCATTTTTAATTGAAATAATAAAAACTAAAAAGACACCATATTTATTAATCGATACACTACTATTCTTGTTCTAAAAGTTCTATAGAAACCAAATCTATTTTAGTATTTGAGACCTCCAAAATTTTAAATAAATAAGGATCTATAGTAAGTTCAACTTCCTTCTCTGGAATTTCACCTAATTTATGAACCAAAAGACCTCCTAAAGTTTCATACTCATCGGAAACCGGAAGTTCTAACTTATAGTTCTCATTAATATAATCTACCTCCAATCGAGCAGAGAAAAGATAATGACGATCATCTATCCGTTCTTCCCTTAAATCAGTGGTATCGTGTTCATCTTCTATCTCCCCAAAAAGCTCTTCAACAATATCCTCAACAGTAACTAAACCTGAAGTTCCCCCATATTCATCTAACACTACAGCTATACTTTTTCGTTTCTTAATAAGCACATTTAGAATGTCTTGAATAAGCATTGTTTCTGGCACAAACTCTACTGGAAGTAATATACTTTTTATTGTTTTAGGCTTTTTGAACAACTCATACGAATGAATATAACCAATGACATTATCTACGGTATCGTTGAACACTAATATTTTGGAATACCCAGTTTCCGTAAAAATTTTTGCAAGATTTTTTGGTGTCTCTAGCATTTCTACAGCAACAATTTCAGTTCTTGGCACCATAACCTCGCGTGCTTTTACAGCAGCAAACTCCAATGCGTTCTGAAAAATTAGAATTTCAGTGTCCACTTCATCTTCCGCTTCTACGGTTTCCATCTGCTCCGTTATATAATCACCAAGTTCCAATTTACTGAATGCCAATTGCACCTCATCTCCAGAAGTGCGAAAAATATATTTTAAAATCAAATCTGAAATCCAAATTATAAAGTCAGAGATAAATGAAAATAAAATGTAGAATAAAAAGGCTGGAATCGCTAATATCTTTAATAGACTATTCGCATAAATCTGAAACATTACTTTAGGCAAAAACTCCGCTGTAATCAAAATAATAAACGTTGAAATAACGGTTTGGGTCACAAGACTAAAATCTGTTATCAACATCTTAAAAATAGCATTTTCTGGTGCCATTCCCATAAACCAGTTCATGAGAATTTCACCCATAAAAAGACCATAGATAACTAAAGCTATATTGTTCCCGATAAGCATCGTTGCAATAAACTTCGATGGTTTCTTAGTCAATCTGGTAAGCACCATAGCTAAAAAACCGTCTTGCTTTTTCTCTATTTCTATATGAATTTTATTCGCAGAAATAAATGCAATCTCCATTCCAGAGAAAAAAGCTGAAAAAACCAGTGAAAAAATAATGATAATACCGGCTGTACCCACTACAAGTTGTTGTTATCTCGTTTACGCTGTTCAAACTTTTTTCTATAGTTTCTCCTAAACAAAAACATACCAATAGAAACTATTGAGAAAAATATGAACATATACGCCATACTTCTATCGGTATTCCAATCGGTAAAAATTCTGAAAATAGAAAAACCCGCTACTATTATATATAGGTATTCTGTGTACCTCAAAATATTAATCATTCTTTTCTTCTTTTATCAACATTAGACCATATGTTTTATGTGCATTCAAAAACTTAAGGTCCTTTTGAATATCCATTCCCTCACCATCCATCACAGTGCCATCTTCAGGATTAGTAAACTTAAACTTTTCTTGAGTAAATGCCCAATCATTGCCGCGATCATAGTATAATTGTGAGGTCTCCAATTTTTTCCCATCATCACCTTTTATCACAACATTTCCACGCAAATCTACGATAGAAGTTGTAGAATATAAAACCCCATAATCGGCCTCAATCGTGGTTTTCTCATTCTTTTCATTAAAAACCTCCACCAATAAGCCTTCTGGAAAAGTTTGATAAGGAAATGAAAGTTGTTCAAAATC
Source organism: Maribacter sp. ACAM166 (assembly GCF_005771495.1). Lineage (GTDB taxonomy): Bacteria > Bacteroidota > Bacteroidia > Flavobacteriales > Flavobacteriaceae > Maribacter. The sequence continues at coordinate 211,855 of NZ_VAUW01000001.1, read as the reverse complement.
ATTTCGGATAGGTCCGGATAAAATGGCAAGGACCTTAGATGTTCCTGTATCCTCAGACCCTAATCTGACAGGAGTTTCTGTATATGTAAACACAAAATCTTCAACCACTCCTCTAGGATAGACTTTCTTGGCTGCTTCGCCTCTAACTCTTTTGTAGTTGTCCTTACAAGCTAAAAAAAGCATTGCCATGGTACATACCATGGCAATGCTTTTATAATTGAAGTTTTGTATCATTTTTACTATAACGATGGAACCTTTATACTTCCTCCAACCCAGCAGGAAAAAGAAACCGTTTTACCGGCCATACTTGAACTAAAAATCATCTCTTTAGTTGGGGCTTTTGCTAGGTAGCTATTTGCTGCCTGACTTGAAGAACCACCTAATGAAGGATCTACTCTACCTGCTCGTCTTGCCATATCAGCTGCCTTCCAGTAGATTGCTCTTTTTTCGAACGTGGTACTACCACAATCATTTGCACTAGTTGCATATAAGTTAGCTATCAACAAATAAGCACGGCCATTTGATGGGTTGGCATCAATAGCTTTCTGAGCATAGTTACGTGCTGTAGACTTACTTCCCTTTCTTTTATTAATTACAGCAATCTTATACGCTATCTTAGATTTCTTTTCATTGTCTGTTTCTAAAGACAAAGCCTTATCGAAATCTACAAGCGCACCTTTCGTATCTCCATTCTTCATTTTTAACGTACCACCGTAAACATAAGCGTCTGCTGATGGATCTAAAGATAATTGAGCTTCAAATAATTTTTGGAACAATGGGTCATCTGTACATTCTTTGTTGAACATAAGACCAACGGCTCTTTTTACCCACACAATATCTCCTTTTTTCTCTTCATAACTCTTTTCGTAAAGCGGAATCAAGTTGCTACAATCAGCCAAAGGACCTAATTTTGAATCGATACTCCCGGCAATTTTACCGTAAACCTCAGAATATGAATTATAAGACTTAAAACGAGACTTTTCTTTAGAAGTCATGGTGCCGGCTTCTTCTTTAGGTAAAAGCTGTGCTATTTTTCCTGTATATTTTTCGTTTTCAGTTTCAATTTTTTCAGTAACGGCATCGTAAACATCAAAAACTTCCTGTAAATCTTTTTTCCCAGACTTGTTTAAATCAACTAAACTTGAAAAATAAATATATAATGCCTTTGGATTCGTGAAATTAGCTTGATCCTTAGTAAAAGCATCGCTTAACATACGATACATCTCAGCGTCATCGGCCATTTTATTATCATATTTCACCATTGCCTTGTCTACCATGGTTTCACCTAAATTCGTCTTTGATGCAAAATGAGTCATTTTGTTATCATAAAGACCCATTAAATCATTAGCGAATTTCTCTTTATCAGCTCCTGTAGCCTTACCTAATTTATCCTTTAGTATACGCTCTCCATATACATATATAGCATTATTTAACTGAGGACATGTCTCATAGACCATTTTCCAAGGCTCATAAGCAGCATCATAATTTTTAACTTTTGCATGTTCGGAAAATATAGACAGATTAGTCATACATTCGGGGTTCTGAGCCTGAGCATTACTTACCCCCATCATTCCAAGGAACATAATTGCCGTGAAGTAAAGTTTCGTTTTCATCTTTTAATTTTTTAAGGTGGTTAATGTACTAAATTTTTATTAATTGATTTTTCTTTTCTGAAACCAACGATCGTTTAATGAAAGTCCTACATTTATTTTGAAATAACTTTCTTCTACTAGATTCGCCCTAGTCGTTCCTCTTTTCCCTAGTTCAAAACCTAAATTAAGATTAGAGAAACTTCTACCCAGTGGTAAACCTAACCCAAAAGTTATGCCAAAGTTATTTATATCAACATCATTCACTATCATCCCGGTCTTATCTAAACGTAATCCGGCACGATATGTAATTCGTTTTAAGTAACTTGTGAATGAATCGTGGTCTGGTACAATAAACACCCCTAAGGCATAAGAACTCGCATCTTCATAACGCACACTATTTGCACCTAGGAAGGAATTCTCAAAAGAACCCATTCCTTGAAAACTATATTCTGCACCTACAAACCATTTTAAATCTTCTCCGTAACCCAACCCTAAAGTAGTAGTTGTAGGGATTTTTAATTCAGTATTTCTTAAATTTTGTGCAGCCAAATCAACCTCTAGCTCCTCAATATTGCCACCTGTAGCAACTGAAAAAGAACCGATTTGCCTATCATTTTCAGATACTAGATTTCCCTGTGTGTTGACACGTATAGAAGAATGAAATCTATATTTATCATTAAATAGCGGGGTGTAGTTCAAGGCATAATTGAAATCATAACCATTCACCCTAGAGCTTCGGCGATCAAAAGTTCCGAATTGAATACCATCCACTTGCTGAAGACGTTCACTATCTAAACTTCCAAAATTATAATTAATAGTAGCTCCTAAAGTAACATCTTTAAAAACTTCGTACCCAACAGAATAAAAAACACGGGTCAAACCACCTTCACCAGAATACACATTCACCAATGAGCCGTTTGCACTTGCTTGCTCATCAACTAAATTATAACCAACCGAAGAATAGGGCATAATACCGAATCCCATTCCCAAGCCTTTACCCAAACTAAAAGCTAAGGCCAAATAATCCAAACTGGTTATTGAACTTTTTTCTTCCGCATTAAAACTTTTTAGCTGGTATTGATTGTTGGAAACTCCTGCAGTGTAGGTTACGAGACCAACATTATCCATCACATCCAACCCTAATTTACCATAAGCTGCAGGGTTTTTTAAATTGACATGTATACTATCTGCATACATACCAACCCCCCCCATCATCTGATTTTCTACTGTACTTACGTTCTTTAAATCACCAATTCCAAAAAAAGAATAGGGAGAAAGTGTACCGTCTTGAGCGTACATACCAATCGTGGTCATGCATACAATTGTAATTACAATTTTTCTGATCATTTAGTGCTTGTTGTATTCTAGCAAATAATTAAGCCCTTTCAGGAGAAATTTAGAATCCGCAAATATGGTATTTTTTACTCGTTTAGACAAAAATAGTGTATCACCCCCTGTTAAAATAACTGTTAAATCTTTAAAACGACTATTATATAGATTAATGACTCCTTCCAATTCTAATTTCACACCATAAATAACACCACTGTGCATACAATTTTCGGTAGAATTGCCAATATAGTCTATTAGTTCAGTTTTCTCTAACAAAGGTAATTTAGCTGTCTGATTATGCATTGCATTATATCTCATCTGTATACCGGGTGAAATTGCACCGCCCAAATACTCATCAAAGTCATTCAGCATATCATATGTTATACAGGTACCAGCATCAATCACTAAAGTATTATGATGAGGATTATGGTAATAGGCGGCAGTAATCAAAGCCAACCGGTCTACACCTAAAGTCTGAGGAGAGGTATAAGAATTTTTAAATGGCACTTTTGAGGCATGAGAAAGCTCATGAAGCTCACAAAAAACAGCTACAACCTTTATTTTATCCTTAGAAAGTGAGCCTACACTAGAAACTATTGCCGAATGAATCTTAGGGTATTTGTCGAATATTCTTTTAACACCATCCACAAAATCATCTTGCACAACTATCTCTAAATGAACAATTTCCGCCTTCTTAAATATGGCTAGCTTAACACTTGTATTGCCAGCATCTATAATCAAATTCATAACACAAAGATTAAAAATTAAAAAAACAATCCGCTTTTTTTATGATTTAGTTTGTTTATCGTAAAATTGAAATTATATTTGCAGCCGCTTACAGCGACATGGTGCCTTAGCTCAGTTGGTAGAGCAATGGACTGAAAATCCATGTGTCCCTGGTTCGATTCCTGGAGGCACCACAAAAAATCCTTACTTCACAGTAAGGATTTTTTTGTTTTAACACCCCCGTTAATTTAACTCATAAACCTCAAAATAAGTAGGTTAATTACAATTTCAAGTATGAAGTAGGTAATCTAAAATAATGCCTCATCAAACACAACCAACTTAATTTCAATAAATGTATTTGTAAAATAACTGATGATTGGGAGGTTTTACTTATTGTTTAAATAGAATTCAACCAAAATCGTACTATTCCTCAAAACAATCCTTTAACTCATAAAAAATAAACTTCAAACCCAATACCACTAAAGCTATCTACTATTAAAACAACACCTCTCCTATAATCTACGGTACTGGCGACAACCGAATTAATTCTTTAGGGTCCGATATTTTTTTGCATAAACACCTATCTTTCAAAAATTGTAAATGCAAAAGTTTTGATTCAAATTAATGAAGACAGCTCGTTTATTTCCATAGAAAACTATTTAACCTCTATGGGTTGGTTAAAAGAAAAGGAACATCTTATCAATATCACCAAGGCTGGTGAAGGCAACATGAATGTAGTACTTCGTGTAACTACTAACTTACGCTCTATTATCGTAAAACAATCTAGACCTTTTGTTCAGAAACACCAAGACATACCAGCTCCCTTGAACAGAATTGTTGTAGAAAACACATTTTATTCTGCCATTCAATCTGGAGCAATCAAAAAACATTTTCCAGCAATAATTGGATTTGACACAGAATCCTATAGTTTAGTAATGGAAGATTTGGGTGGTTGTGATGACATGAATTTTATTTATGAGCAACGCTCGATTTCCAATCAAAATTTAGACACATTGATTGCGGTTAGCCATCATATACATTCTACCGTGCCACCCACAAATTTTCCCCTAAACTTGGAAATGCGCGAACTCAACCACCAACACATATTTGTACTTCCGTTTAAAAAGGATAATGGGTTCTCTTTGGATACTATTCAACCAGGATTACAAAAACTATCCATACCCTTCAAAGAAGACTTAGATTTAAGAGAACAGGTCACCTTAATTGGTGAAAAATATTTATCGAAAGGAAATACGCTGCTACACGGTGATTACTATCCAGGTAGTTGGATGGCTAAAGATGACCATCTATATATAATAGATCCTGAATTTGGTTTTGTTGGTTTTGCAGAATTTGATATGGGAGTTATGGCGGCACACCTAATCATGGCAACCCATGATATTTCTTATTTAAGAAAAATAAAAAACTCATACCCTAGCCTATTAGATACCCAACTATTGAAAAAAATAGCTGGTATAGAAATTATGCGGCGATTAATCGGACTAGCACAACTCCCTTTGAGCAGAACTTTAGAGGAGAAACGAGAATTATTAATGATTAGCAAAAACATGATCCTATCATGAGACATTATTATATCCTTATATTTTTTTTCACAGTAGCATGTAAAAATGAAGTCAAAACTTTTGACATCCCCTCCCCTACAAATAGTAATTACGAGAGTGCTGAAATACACTTAGCAGATTCGGTCTATTACGACAAAGTATTGGGTGCATTAGTGGGCTCTGCTATTGGCGATGCCATGGGAGCATCTACAGAAATGTGGCACAGAAAGGATATTCAACTTAGCTATGGTTATATTAATGGCTTGACCGCAGCGGTACGAGAACAATCTCCAGAAGGAATTTGGGAGCACAATCTTTTATCGGGTGCTACAACAGATGATACCCGTTGGAAAAGCCTGATGGTCCACTACTTTAAGGCCAACCATAATACTGTAACCCCAGATAATTTTGCCCTATTCATCATCGAATACTATAATAGCCTAACAAAAGCGCTTGCGAATAAAGACATTCAAACAAGTACGGATGCGCTCGATGCGCAAATAGAAAAAATTGACTGGATTAAGGAATGGGCCAGAGTAGCAATGGCTTATAAAAAGGACAAAAAATCTTACTTGCAAGCACAGAATCGTTTTTATGGTGGCGAAATGTCCTGTGCTGGACAACTATACACCCCAATGATTGGGCTTATTTCTAAATCTCCATTAGAAGCCTACCAAAAAGCTTATGACCTTAGTTTATTTGATATTGGTTACGCAAAAGATATTTCAGCACTGGTTTCAACCATGACGCATATGGCATTGCGAACTCAAGAAATGGATTCTATCATGAACTCCCCTAAATTTATAGACCCTATTGGGTATGCAGATAGTAGATTGGTAGGTCGTATCCCTAATATAATACTCGATGGAGCGCAAAAAAACGTTCGCCGTATAAATCAACTTGTTTTAATAGATTCTTTACTCTTGAAAGACTCTATAGTTTTTAGAGCACCGAAAGGGTATGCCGGTTCGAAAATAGATTGGGTGAGACAAGAAATGCTCTATCAATTACTTGAAAAAGATAAACGAAGCATTGCTTTTCATTCTGCAGAAATTTGGCAAATATTGGTCACTGGCCTCGAATTTGGTAATGGCGACTTTGAAAAAACCATGCAGTTCATAGTCAATTATGGGCGAGATAATGATACCGTTGCCGCAGTTGCTGGAATGATTTTAGGCGCAAAATTGGGTTATAAAGAACTTCCCCAACAATTAAGGGAAACCATATTAAACGTCAACAAAGAAAACTTAGGCATTGACCTAGAAGCGCTAGCTAAAGAAATGGTTCAATAAAACCAAGCAATCATATTCGCTCTACTTTTCGCTCTTTTAAATCATCTATTTTCAATAGCTCAGTAGATGTGTTTATAAGTGTTAATTCTGAATAGAATTCGTAAGGGAATACTTGATTAGTCATTACTTACTGACCTTCATTCACAAGCAGTTCTATAGAAGAATAATCTAAAAGTATTTTCACCTCAATAGTCCCTTTTGGTAGATGCGAAATGTCCATTTTCTGTAAACTAAGCGCAAATTTTTCGCTAAAACCGGTTTTACCTGATATGACCCGGCTAAAGGTTACCATTTGGATTTCACTATCAATTAAAATAGCTAAACTAACCCCAACCTCATTACTGAAATACATTTGAATCTCAGGTTTTTTAACCGTGAACTTTATTTCAGATTGATTGCCATACTTAAAGGTAATTATTTTCTTCTGATTCTCCTTTAGTTTAATTTCAGCATTAACATAAGCTTTAACCAATATTTCGTTGAATTTATCCACAAGATAGTTCACTAAAAATACCTCATCGTCAATTTCACGTAATGTCAATTTTCTAGGTACAATCATGGCCTACGCCATTTTTTGGTGGGGGTTTCACGGGCATAATTCCAATTACTCATCTACCCTATAAATATTTACTCATTATTTGGAGTATTATTATAAGTGACACCTGCATAATTATCTCTTCCTAAATCAATCCACTTTTCTTCAACTTGGTCTGTTGTAAATGTATTTCCATCAAAATTACCAATAAAATACTGTGTTCCACTACCTCCGTTAGGTGCACCAGGATTGGTACTAATCAATAATACCCATTTCTCTTCATCAGTGCCTTCAATTTTCAAAGGAAACAAATCGGGACATTCCCATACGCCGCCATGGATACCATTATCCTTTCCAAATTCACTAACTTTTTCCAATTCCTTTAGATTTGGTGAATTCCGTATTTGCAAATGGCCTCCCGCTACTAAAAGCATGGTCTAATTTTATTCTTTTTCATTCCAAAAAACCTTTGGGTCCCTAAAATCCTTTATTCAATTATTACCAATAACAAGATTACCTTCATACTTAGTTCAACGTCTCCCCTATCTAAACTGAAGGCAATACCCTGCGTTTGAAAATTAGTTCGACCTGCCTGTTCACCTTCCATATCATGATACGTAAAAATAGCAACCATTGCCAGGTTGTCTTGGGCACCAAAACCAGCGGTATTCTATTTATCAACCACCACACTACCAGAGAGGATTAATCCGTTCTTATCTGAAAAAAGTGCTATTAGCTCGTACTCCCATTTCACTAAATCTTCACTAATTGGATGCCCCAATGCGTAGGACCCCATACCGTACTATCTGGGTAATATTGTTAGAATAAATGATACGTTCCCTTGTTATAAACGAGTCCGTTAGAATCGTTCATCCATTTTTCTTCTGGTGTAAAATGAAACTGTGGCTTATATGTTTCCGTATAATACATAGATGCATCCATTTCTGCTTACTTATCGCACTTTTTAATCTCCTGTTTACATCCAAAATTGGATAGAACCATAATAATCTGTAACAACTTGGAAACTCTATTTAGCAAAGATTTAACCATAAATCTATTTTTATTTCTATTTACCTTGGACTCTAAAAATAGTACATTTGTAATAATGAAGTCAACCAATAATCGACTAATTTTCAGCGTACTCCTCCTTATTTCTTTTTCAATAATCAGTTGGGGTCAAGATGATATGGATCGTGCTTTAAAAACTTGGAATAAAGAATCCATCCCCTATATCCATCCTGAAAATTTACCCATCCCAGATTCAATTGTGTATTTGGATACTAGAGAGAAAGAGGAATTTGACGTTAGTCATTTAAAAAATGCCCTATGGGTAGGTTATTCTAATTTCAGCGAAGAAGAAGTACTTCGTAATATACCTAACAAAGCTCAACCAATAATTGTATACTGCTCGATTGGTGTTCGTTCAGAAAATATTGGAGAAAAATTAAAGAGTCTAGGGTATACAAAAATACTGAACCTTTACGGTGGTATTTTTGAGTGGAAAAATCAAGGTGGCGACGTATTCAATTCTAAAAACATCTTAACCGATAGTGTGCATGCCTTTAGCAAACAATGGGGAAAGTTATTACACGAAGGAGTAAAGGCATACTAATTAGGAGTTAGGAAAAACTAAAAAAATAACTTTGGGAATATTACAAAATAACAAAGCGGAGCGAGACGACAAAGTAATTGATTTCACATTGGCCAACTCAAATAATCTATTACTTATTTTTACCAGAAACCCGGAATTAGGTAAAGGAAAAAGACGGTTAGCTGCCACTGTTGGTGATGAATCTGCATTAGAAATCTATCAATTTCTATTAAATCATACTGTAAAAATCACAAGTCACCTATATGCCGAAAAGCTAGTGTATTATTCTGAAGAAATTTGGGAAAAGGATATTTGGGACAATAGCCGGTATGGCAAAAAACTACAGCAAGGAAAGGATTTAGGTGTACGAATGTCTAATGCCTTTCAGGAGGGATTCCAAAACAGATTTCAAAAAATCATTATCATTGGTAGTGATATGTTTGATTTATCGCAGGAAGATATAGAAAATGGGTTTAAAGCCTTGGAAACAAATGATTTTGTAGTAGGACCGGCTGAAGATGGAGGGTATTATTTACTAGGGATGAAAAAATTCGTACCCCAACTTTTTAAAGACAAAGACTGGGGAACGGAAACTGTCCTAAAAGACACCATTACCGACCTTAAGAGTGAAAAAATAGCCCTTTTGGACACTAGAAACGACGTAGATTATTACGAAGATATAAAGGATATCGAAGCCTTTAAACCTTTTTTAAAACATATAAATTCATGATAAAAAAACAATTATTAGAATCTGTAGCATACCTTAAAAACAAGGGTTTTGACAAACCCGAAATAGGAATTGTACTTGGTACCGGCTTGGGTAAATTGGCAGATAAAATTGAAGACCCGATTGATGCCCATTATAATCATATTCCATTTTTTCCATTGGCAACCGTAGAGTTTCACACGGGTAAATTAGTATATGGAACTATTTCTGGCAAGAAAGTGGTGGTTATGCAAGGTCGCTTTCATTTATATGAAGGCTATGATTTTTTAGATATTACATACCCTATACGTGTTATGCATATGCTTGGAATTACCAAGCTATTCATTTCAAATGCTGCAGGTGCACTTAATTTAAACTACAAAAAAGGCGATATGATGTTGATTGAAGACCATATCAACTTGCAAGGCGGATCGCCTTTAGCTTTTAAAAATGTAAGTGAATACGGTGAGCGTTTTGCAGACATGTCAGAGCCGTATGATGTTGATATGCGCAATAAGTTACTAGCTATAGCTAAAGCCAATAATATATCATTGAAAACCGGAGTCTATGCTTCAGTTGTTGGACCTCAATTGGAAACAAAAGCAGAGTATCGAATGATTAAAATACTTGGAGCCGATGCCGTAGGTATGAGTACGGTGCCAGAAGTAATTGTAGCCAACCATTTATCGCTACCTATTGTAGCCGTTTCAGTTTTAACCGATGAATGTGACCCCGATAATCTTAAGCCTGTAGATATCAGCGAAATTATTGCTATAGCAGAACAAACAGAACCTAAAATGGTTAAATTGTTTCAGGAATTGATTAAGCAATTGTAAGTTAATCCATTTTTTCGCTACCATAAGGAAGCAAATAGGTACATATGAGTGCTTTCAAGCCAACAATAAGTATTATTATTCCGGTTTTAAATGAGGCCGATTATATAAAGAAAGTACTCCTGTCTATTTCTCAAAATACTGGTTCTGAACGTATAAAAGAAATTTTGGTAATTGATGGAGGGAGTTCCGATCAAACAAGAACTAACGCCCTTGAATTTGGTGCGACGGTCATTTCGAGTGAAAAGGGCAGAGCTATACAAATGAACCTTGGTGCTAAAAAAGCCACTGGTGATCTCCTCTATTTTTTACATGTAGACTCACTACCTCCAAAAAACTTTGACTTAGCCATTCTACAAGCTGAAGCCGTTGGTAATGAAGTGGGCTGTTTTCAAATGCGTTTTAATAGTGATAGTCGCTTTCTGAAATTCTTTGCTTGGTGCACAAGAATCAATCACCAGCTTTGTCGTGGTGGCGACCAATCACTTTTTATTTCCAATAAATTATTTCAGGAGACTAAGGGATTCAACGAAAGTTATGTCATCTATGAAGATAACGAGTTTATCCAACGGATATATAAATTAAAACCTTTTAAGATTATAGCTGCCACAGTAACTACTTCGCCGCGACGGTATGAAGAAAAAGGAATGGTAAAATTACAATGGCATTTTGGTATGATTCACTTAAAGCACTACCTCGGGGCAAAACCACAAGAATTACATCAGTATTACTTAAAGCATATCGCGGTATAATACCTATTTTTCTTCGTAGTCCAACAACACTCCTTCACTTATCCATTTTGCCAAAGCCTGTCGGTTATCTGGATCTAATATTCTAACCTGATCTTTCGCATTTCGAATATTTCCAATTTCGATAAACGTCATTGCAGGGTGTGTTTTCTTCACTAAATATAGTGATGTTCTATCTTCAAAAGTACCTGCGTAGCTTCTGTTGGGTTGGTATTTTTTATACTTAGCATCAAAGGTTTTATGAATACTTTCAGCCAATTTTTCGCCATTCTTACTATTTTCATGATGATAGAAGAAAACATCAATATTCTGACCCACACTCCTACTATCTACATGGGTTACTAGTAGGCGTTGGTATTTACCTTTATTCTCTTTATAAAGTTGGTTAACAATATCTACTCGTTGTTTTAATCGCTCAACTTGGTTTAAGGGTATCACCTTATCTGGGTAAGCAACTTCATCATGATCGATTTCAAGAATTTTTTCATCGCGTATGCCATCATTTTCATCTTGTATGATAATATAAACCGTTGCACCATGCGCCAATAATTCTTTCGCTAATCGCAGCATAATATCATACGCATATTCATCTTCTGCAATAGTCTTACCTGCATAGGTTCCCAGAGCACCTGGATCAGGCCCACCATGACCAGAAACCAAATAATACACGTTACCGGTAAGCCTTTCGCTTTTGGCAATTACGGTTTTATACTTTTCACCAAAAATTGCATAACTAGCGCTTTCTAATTTCTTAATATCTGTTGACTGTTTTTGAATCGAGTTAATAATCAGTACCGTATCTAGAATCACCTTTGGTATCACATATGTTTTACCTGCAATGAGATGCACACTATCTCTTAAATCATGATTATTTAGGATCACAAATTCCTCAAATACTTCATAGGGATTAACACCCTGTTTACGTAAAAGGGAAAGAATACCATCACCAGGTTCGGCCTTTACGGTTGTCAACGTATCTTGGCTAATAGAAGCTTGAGAGATACATACCAATAAAATTAAATACCTAAACATATGATAAGGGAAACAAAGTTTATGCCATCTTTTAAAAAAGTTAACAGCCTGCAAAATTTAAACTATTCACTATACTTTTTGTAGTTCTCGCTGATTATTTTTAGTGATGGTTTATTCTGAGGTGTAAATCTGTTGTCATTTTCTCCACCAGCGGTATCATGGTTTGCAAACCATTTCCAAACATAACCACCTGCAAACCATTTCTCGCCCCAAAACTCAGCAAAAATGGCTTTTTTACAATTCATTTGTGACACCATATTCGGTTTTTCTTCGGTACGGTCTACAAGCCAAGGTTTCTTGGCTGAATAATCCATACTTCTATATCCATATTCCGTAAAGAGAATTTGTTTTTGGGTTTCGGTAGATAAGTCAAGCATCTTGGTTTTCCAAGGTTGCCATCCGGAAACAAGTTCCTCTACTGTTGGAGTTTTGGACTCGGATAACGGGAAATAGGCGTCTATCCCAATATAATCTAACTGTTTCCAAAAGGGTACGCGGTCAAATTCATCCCAATTTGCTGTATAAGTGAGCTTCCCTTTGTAAACTTGTCGAATTTTAGGTATTAACGTATTCCAATACGCTGGCCTATTTTTAACAAACTGCTCCAATTCAGTTCCAATACATAACACATCTACTTTGCTTTCTTTCGCTAATTGAGCAAAAGTCATAATAAAGTCACTGTAAGATTCTTCTAATTGTTTCCAATGTGCTTCACTATCCATTTTAAGCACTCCGGTAAAGACTCCTTTTGAAATCCAGATTTGTGGTTTCAGCATTACTGAAATACCATTTTTATGAAGCATATCAATATATTGCTTTGCCCCATTCTTAGTTTCACCAAACCATTGCCTATCCGTGTTAAAACTGATTTTCGGATTATTCACTTCCCTTATAAAACCAAAAGGCATAACAGCAGCACTGTTTGAATTTACTTGCATTACAGCCTCTACTTGCTCTTGAGCCACCTCTTCTCGCGAAGCAACAAAACTTACCCCGTTAATTTTTTTATACACCTGTCCGTAGCAGGAAAACTGAATCATACATGCTAATAGGAGCCCTAATTTTTTCATTTCTGAACTACTTGTATCACCAAAATTATACTATTTACAGTGTGATAGCAACAGGCCGCACACACAACTATTTATTAATACGACCTTATTTAAGCATAAGACCAATCGTAAAGACATATTAAAAATACTGCTATTTGGAATTTAAGGTCCAATCATAAGGGTAGTAGCCCAACTGAATTGCAGCAGGTAGCCTTGACGTCCTGAATTTATTTATAAACGCAATTATACCGCCTGCATTCTCAAAATCAGATTTATACCATTCAAAAATTTTCGAAACGTTAGCAGTATTCCCTTCAACTCTTATGAAATTTGAATCATTCAATGCTTTAGCCGTTTGTCGTTGTAATTGCGTTTCTAATAATTCAGGGGCGTAAACTTCATCTATAATTGGAGGACAACCTAAACCTGCACAGACCAACACAAAATGAAAGCGAGGTTCGTTAGGGAATTTAAACCGTAATAATTCGTTCTCAATTCCATTTAATGTTGTCGTTTTATCGCCAACATTATATTGCTTCTTATCAAAAAACCCATCTACATCCAAAGGAGATTTCAAAGGGTAATTATCTACAATACCTTTTATGACCAATAAGTTATACGTATTAATCCAAAATGCTTGATATTCATTTGGCTTTCCTTCCATAACATTTATATTCTTGGCCATATCCACTAGAGCATTTAATTGAGCAGGTTGCTCGACTATTACTTTGTAATCAACCTTACCGTTTGATACATGGGTTTTTAAGAACGCATCTGTAGCATTGAAATAAGCATCCATTTGTTGTGCCTTTGCTATTGATATTCCTAAGAAAAAAACCAATACTACTATTTTGTATTTCATGTCAATCAATTTCAACTCTCTAATGATAAGTCGCACTATTTGGCCTAAACCAACATTATACTATCTTTTACCCAAGCTTACAGTTTCCTACACGTAATTAATACTACCTTAGTTTCAATCGAACATAAGAACTTACAGCACCTTAGATTAATTATAAATTACCAAGTTTCAGGTACCTCTTGTAAAGTAACTATCTTTAGTTGCGACTAAATTTTTAAACCGATCACCATATGGATCATATCGTAATTATTGGTAATGGCGTTTCTGGAGTTACATTAGCCAGGCATATACGAAAGCTATCCGATAATAAAATCACCTTAATCTCAGCAGAATCAAATTATTTTTTTTCTCGTACGGCGCTCATGTATGTGTACATGGGTCACATGAAGTTTAAACATACCCAACCCTATGAGAACTGGTTCTGGAAAAAGAACCGAATAGACTTAGTGAATGGTTATGTAGAAACCATTCAAACGAAAAACAAAAAACTAGTACTAGCAGATGGTTCTTCAATTTCTTATGATAAGTTAGTCATTGCTACAGGATCTAAACCCAATAAATTTGGTTGGACAGGTCAAGATTTAAAAGGTGTTCAAGGTCTTTACTCAAAACAAGATTTAGAGTTACTTGAAAAGAATGCCCCTAATAATACGACCTGTAAACGGGCTGTTATCGTTGGTGGTGGACTCATAGGTATTGAAATGGCCGAAATGCTGCGTTCTAGAGATATACCTGTAACCTTTCTTGTACGGGAAAAGAGTTTTTGGAACGGTGTTTTACCCGCAGGGGAATCTACTATGATTAATGAACACATTCTAGAACATCATATCGATTTACGGTTAGACACCAATTTAGAAGAGATTTTAGCCGATGAAAATGGAAGGGCAAGGGCAGTTGTGACTGATAAAGGCGACACGATTGAATGTAGTGTTGTTGGTTTAACTGCAGGAGTTACTCCAAATATTGATTTTCTGAAAGAATCTGGCATCAAACTAGGAAAAGGCGTAAAAGTTAATCGGTTTTTAGAAACAAACGTTAAAGATGTATATGCTATTGGTGATTGTGCTGAACAGCATGAAGGTATTGGTAGCAGAAGACCTATAGAGGCAGTTTGGTACACAGGACGGATGATGGGCGAAACACTAGCACAAACACTTTGTGGTAAGTCTAGAGAATATAATCCCGGACATTGGTTCAACTCTGCCAAATTCTTGGATATTGAATACCAGACCTACGGTTGGGTGTTCAGCGAAGGAAGTAAAGAAGACTACGAACATCATTTTCACTGGAGGCATCCCAAAGAAAAAATTTGTATCACTATTGCATTTCACAAGGACACCATGAAATTGTTGGGTATCAATACCTTTGGTATACGCATGCGACATGAAATTTTTGACCAATGGCTTACCGAGAATCAAGATGTAGATCATGTAATGACCTACCTAAAGGATGCAAATTTCGACCCAGAGTTTTACAAACTATATGAAGATGAAATTGTAGCCAAATACAATGCGGAATTCGATAAACATATCTGTGCGAAAAAGAAAAGTTGGAAACGAATTTTTAGCAAAGCTTAACGAATAAGGAAAATGAAAGTACTTCAAAATATAGGAATAGTTATCTTTTTGGTTGGTCTAAGCATATTTACAGCCTTACCACTTCTTGGAACATTTAAAGTGGAGACTACCATATTGGAAGAATTAGTAGCCGATAATTTAATTAAAAGTGAATTATTCATCATTGATTTGGAAAAAGAGGTTTTAGAAAAAGAGTTTAAGGGTATCCAGAGTTTGTCTCCGATTATTGTGAACGCCTTGGAAAATGCCAATGCTACCCATAGAAAAAATAAAGAGTATAAAAAGATTACCTATACAAATTCTCGGAGTATAGCAGAATCTATCGCGAAAAAATCGGGAGTGGGGTTTATTGTAGAGAATAAAGGCCTTATGTGGTTCATGACCTTTGGCTTGGGTATTATTGGCGCACTCCTATTTATTATTCCTCAAGTGGTTCTTTTGGGCCCTAAAGGAATTAAAAATGATGGTATCTATCACCAAAACTCCACAAACAGGGGTTGGATTGCCTGGCTGGTTTTTATTTTTCTAGTTTCTTTTTACTTGTTGCTTTATTTCCGTCCAGAGTATGCGGTAAATTGGACATATTTAGTAGACCCACTAAGTGAAAGTTTAAGTGGAAACCCGGCAGGTCATTGGTTTGTATATGGTTTTATGTATTGTGTTGTAATGGCGGTAATGGCGGTGCGCATGTATATCAAATACCGCCACAACATATACCAAATGGTGAGAACAACCTCTGTATTGTTCTTTCAGATTGTATTCGCATTCCTAATTCCAGAAATTATGGTGCGTCTACAAATGCCTTACTATGATTTTAAAAATGCGTTTCCATTGGATTATGACTTCTTTTTTCAATGGAATTTAAAGACACTTTTAAATAGTGGTGGTATTGGTATTTTTATTCTTTTTTGGGGAGTAATACTAACATTAGTTATCGTACCCGTTATGGTATATTTCTTTGGAAAAAGATGGTACTGCTCTTGGGTTTGTGGTTGTGGCGGACTAGCAGAAACATTGGGAGACCCTTATAGACAACATTCGGATAAATCACTTTTCGCGTGGAAAGTAGAACGTTGGCTAGTTCACGGGGTGTTACTTTTCGCAGTTGTGATGACCGGTATGACGCTTTATAGTTTCTTTTCAGAAACCGGTACAGTTTTAGGCCTTAAGACTCAAAGTGTGCAAAATGTATATAGCCTTGCCGTAGGGTCTATTTTTGCCGGAGTGATCGGTACAGGATTTTATCCAATTTTCGGTAACAGGGTATGGTGTCGGTTTGGTTGCCCCCTAGCCGCTTATTTAGGGTTTGTTCAACGTTTTAAATCGCGGTTTAGAATTACCACTAACGGCGGCCAGTGTATATCATGTGGTAACTGTTCTACCTATTGCGAAATGGGAATTGATGTACGTGCCTATGCCCAAAAGGGTGAGAATATTGTTCGTTCTAGTTGTGTAGGTTGTGGTGTGTGTTCTGCTGTTTGCCCAAGAGGTGTGCTTAAATTAGAAAATGGACCTGAAAAAGGCCGTATTAATCCGACTGAGGTATTATTAGGCAACGATGTTAATCTTATAGATTTGGTGAATAAAAAATAGATTCTTTAATTTTGATGCTGAGCTTAGAATAAGCAACCTAAAATTCATATACAAGTTCTTAAGTTGATTAGAGAATCGATTACATGAAGCGTATTGTTTCACTACGCATGTAATCGACTGTATTCTTAGAACAAAACATATCAAATTCAAATGATACGCTATTTTCTCCTATTCTTCTTAATTGCTCTACCTATTCACGCCCAAGAAGAGCTTAATTATCCCGATGTTATTTATGGTGCTGAAAACATAAGCGCTAGTTGGGTAAGTCACCCAGATATAAAAGGTGGCGAAGACCGTATTATTTTATTTCGAAATACGTTTCAGATCGATGATAATTCAGAAGATTTTATTATCAATATAACTGCAGACAACCACTATTTTCTCTACGTAAATGGTACGTTGATTACCCACGGCCCACAGCTGAGCGATATTCAACATTGGAAATATGAGACCTTAAATTTAAAAGACTTTTTACAGAAAGGTGAAAATGTCTTGGCCGTAAAAGTTATCAATTTTGGAAAAAGAAGATTTCTAGGAATGCAGTCTATCTTCACAAGTTTAATGGTCAACGGTGTTACAGAGAATGCAAAAAAACTAAACACTACTGGTTTTGGTGATACATGGGCTTGCACCTTAGATGATTCGTATAAGGCCAATGAAGTTGTATGGCGAGGTAATGGAGATAAGGCTATCGTTGGTGGGTTTTACGCTAATAACCCTACCGATTATGTTGATATGAACAACTACGCTACCGGATGGGAATTACTAGATTTCAAGGATTCAAACTGGCAAAAAACAGAGTTTTTTGAAAATGCCAGTAGTATGGGTGGATCTATTGCATATTTACTAGAACCTCGAAACTTGCCTTTGTTATCGTGGGAAAAGGAACAAATAGGAAGCATTGTAAGGTCTTCCAAACCTACTATATCTAATTTTCCTTCCTCTGATGAATTTCAAATACCTGCGAACACAAAAACATCGTTCCTTATAGACCAGAAGTATGTTACCAATGGCTTTCCTGAATTGGTCTTCAGTAAAGGAAAAGGTGCTTCTATCCGTATAAAATATGCTGAAAACCTATTTGGCCCCAACAACTCGAAAGGTGATCGTAACATAATTGAAGGCAAACAACTTTTAGGATATTATGACCAAGTCATTTCTAACGGACTAAAACTTCAGAAATTCACGCCCAATTGGATGCGGACATTTAGATTTATTGAATTTGAGATTGAGACCAAAGACCAAGAGCTAATACTAAAAAAATTCACCAATCACAGGTCACGAACCACTATACCCTCTGTAGCACGATTCTCATCAGATAACGAAATGTATAACAGCATTTTTGAGATTTGCAAACGCACCATCGATATCTGTACGCAAGACTATTTTCTAAGTGATGCCTATTACGAGACCATGCAATACGTTGGTGACACTAAAATACAAGCTTTAATCTGGCAAGCGATGAGTGGTAATGCTGAGCACACCAAAAATGCTATTCGCCAATTTGACGATTCTAGAGATTCTGATGGTAATATTCTTGGTGCCTATCCGCTTCGATCTACATTTATTTACCCAACGTATTCTTTGGTATGGGTCGATATGATTGCCGACTACTACAATCTATCAGGAGATAAAGAATTCATAAATACCTATAAAGATGGTATTATCAACACCTTGGCCGGATTTGAAAAGAACATGAATGAATTGAATCTGGTCAATAAAACTCCTTACCGCTATTTTATAGATTGGTATACAGGCCCAAATAATGGTAGTGGTACAGCTACAAAAAATGACGGAGAAAATTCTGCTGTAGTTAGTTTACACTATGTTCATGCATTGCAAAACGCAGCCGTGTTATTTAAAGAAATTGGAGATATTACTACGTCTACAAAATATCAAAATCGAGCTGCTGATATTAAAAATTCGGTATATGAACTTTGTTTCGACACTGATAGAAACCTCTTTGCAGAACGACCAGATAAATCTATATATGACCAGCATACTAATATCATGGCAATTCTTACAAATGCAATTCCTAAAGAAAAACAAAAAGCATTACTGGTCAAAATCTTGAATGAGGAGGACCTGTTACAGGCTACGTATTATTATCGTTATTACCTATTTGAAGCTATCAAAAAAGTTAGGGCACCAGAATTATTCGATGTAGCCCAAAAACCATGGGAGAAGATGATTGAAAACCATATGACTACCACTTTAGAGCGTTTTGAAAGTGTTGAGAAACCAACCCGTTCAGAAGTGCATCCCTGGAGCGCCTCCCCTGCCTATTTTTATTTCAATTATTTGGCGGGAATTCAATCCGTTAAAAATAATTTTGAAGAGGTACTGATTGCCCCTGCACTTGGAGACCTTACTGAGATTGAAGGTTCACTACCCACTCCAAAAGGAAATATTGAATTTCATCTGAATAGAACCAAGAGTAAACTTTCCGCAGAAATTACACTACCCGCTACTATCAAAGGTAATTTTATTTGGAAGGAAATTACAATACCTCTTAAAGTAGGAAGAAATACGTACATCGTAAAGAATGAAGGTCACTAATCAATATGCCATTGAAAAACATAAGTGAATGCACAAATTCTTATTCACAGTATTTTACCCGATCTTTGGCAATAGCGTATGGCACAGTTTAACAACTGGTAGATAAAAATTAAAATGAAGCTACTAAAATTCGTTTACGGCATTCTTATTTGTTTGGGCTTGTTAGCTTTCACTAGTACTGAAGACAAACTGTATCAACGCATGTACTATGAAAACGGCACACTGGCCAGTGAAGGATGGATACGTTTTAATGTAAAAACCGATTATTGGACGTTCTATCACCCGAACGGAAAAAAGTCAGAACAAGGGTATTTCGCTTATGGCAAAAAGGAAAAATACTGGTTTTTCTATGACGAAAACAGAATACGCACCAAAGAAGGGCATTATGCCAAAAATATACAAGTAGGTTGGTGGTTGTTTTATGACAAAAAAGGTCGAATCAATCATAAGTGTCAATTGAAAAATAGTGTTGAAGACGGGTATTGTTTGAAATACAAAGACTCGAAATTGATATCTGCCAAGAAATATCGCGAGGGTGAGAAAATAAAAGAATGGTCCAATTTTAGTTCCTTCACAAAAGAAAATAGTTTATCAGATTTAAAATAATGTCCGATATTAAAGTAATAATTCCAGCTTTTAACGAAGCAGATTCCATTGCACATGTAATTAATGAACTACCTAGTTCGGTATCAGAGGTAATAGTTATTAACAATAATTCTTCCGATGATACGGTAAAAAATGCCCGTTCAGCGGGGGCTACCGTACTTACAGAGCTCAAAATGGGCTACGGTTATGCCTGTTTATGTGGTTTGAACTACGTTGCATCCCAATCCAAACACCCCGATATTATCGTATTTATCGATGGAGACTATTCTGATTATCCAGAAGAGCTGGATAAGGTCGTAGCTCCTATTTTGAATGACAATCTAGATTTTGTTGTAGGAGCCAGAAAAAGAAGTTTGCGTGAAGAGGGTTCAATGACCCCTCAACAAGTTTTTGGCAACTGGCTGGCCACATTTTTAATGCGCTTATTTTTTGGCGCAAAATTTACGGATTTGGGTCCTTTTCGAGCTATTAAATACGAAAAGCTCAATGAATTAAACATGGAGGATAAAACCTACGGATGGACGGTTGAAATGCAATTGAAAGTTTTAAAGAAAAAAATGACATATACCGAAGTACCAGTACGTTACAAAAGAAGAATTGGTGTTTCAAAAGTTTCTGGCACAGTAAAAGGTAGTATATTTGCGGGCATAAAAATTTTGGGGTGGATCTTCAAATACAGTATTAAATAATATGACATTAGCAGTAGCGTATCTTATCATCGTAATTTATAGTCTTTCTTTACTATTGATTTTCTTTTATAGCTTGGCGCAGCTAAATCTTTTGTACAATTATCTGTCTCAAAAAAAACAGAATCAGACGGCTCCTAAATTTAATTTGCTAGACCCAAAAGAAATTCCGTTTGTGACCATTCAGCTTCCTGTATACAACGAGGAGTATGTGATGGATCGGTTATTGGAAAATATCGCCAAAATAGAATACCCACAAAGCAAGTTAGAAATTCAGGTATTGGATGATTCAACAGACGATACCGTAATCGCTACTGCAGCCAACATTGCAAAATTGCAAGAGACCGGCCTAGATATTCAGCATATTCGTAGAATCGATAGATCTGGATATAAAGCAGGTGCATTAAAAGAAGGACTTAAAATAGCCAAAGGCGAATTCATCGCCATTTTTGACGCCGATTTTTTACCGGCCTCAGATTGGTTAAAAAAAACAGTTATCTATTTTAAAGATGAGGAAATAGGTGTAGTTCAGACCCGATGGGGTCATTTGAACCGCAATTATTCTACTTTAACTAAAATACAGGCGTTTGCTTTAGATGCCCACTTTACTTTGGAACAGGTTGGGCGTAACAGTAAAGGACATTTCATCAACTTTAATGGCACCGCAGGCATCTGGCGTAAAGAGTGTATCATTGATGCTGGTAACTGGGAAGGTGATACGCTTACCGAAGATTTAGATCTTAGCTACCGTGCCCAATTAAAAAATTGGAAATTCAAGTATTTAGAAGATGTAGAGACCCCTGCAGAACTTCCTGTAGTAATTAGCGCCGCACGTTCACAACAATTTCGTTGGAACAAAGGTGGCGCAGAGAACTTTAGAAAGACCGTTTGGAGCGTTGTTACCGCCAAGAACATACCATTCAAAACTAAGTTTCATGGCGTTATGCATTTGCTGAATAGCTCTATGTTTTTATGTGTATTCTTAGTAGCATTATTAAGCATACCATCTTTGTATATAAAAAATACATATGGTCACTTAGATTGGGTCTTCTCTCTACTAAGCCTATTTACAATAAGCACAATCATTTTGTTTGTCTGTTATTGGTTCACCTATAAAAATATACAAGGCAGTGGTTTTAATAATTTTGTAGATTATATTAGAATATTTTTCACCTTCTTTTCAGTTGCATTGGGTTTCTCATTGCATAATACAATTGCTGTAATAGAGGGGCATATGGGTAAACGAAGTGAATTTGTGCGTACACCTAAATTTAATATCGGTGCCTTAAAGGAAAGCTGGAAGGGCAATAAGTACTTGGCCAAAAAACTATCTCCAAATATGATTTTAGAATTTGCCCTAATGGTTTATTTCATGTTCGGAATGTATAGCGCCATACCCTTAAACGACTTTGGGCTGTTCCCTTTCCATTTTATGTTATTCTTAGGCTTCGGGTTTGTATTCTTCAAATCATTGACAGCAAGGGCGTAGAAAATTATCACCGATATTTTTAACAAAGGATGGTCAATGACCATCCTTTGTTATTGAATCAACTTTTTTGACATCTTGACTTATGGTTTTTTATTTATGCTATTAGATTGTTTAAATTACAGCTAATAAAAAAAATAGGTGCCGGTATATATACCTTACTAAATAAAAAAAAATTTACGTAACGTCACATACGTTGTGCTTCACGGAAGAGTATCGCATTATCATCAGAAGAAAAAAATAATGAAGACCAAGATTGGATTAAGAATAGAATTTTT
Source organism: Maribacter sp. ACAM166 (assembly GCF_005771495.1). GTDB lineage: Bacteria > Bacteroidota > Bacteroidia > Flavobacteriales > Flavobacteriaceae > Maribacter. The sequence continues at coordinate 189,212 of NZ_VAUW01000001.1, read as the reverse complement.
AGTTTTTCTATTACTATTATTGTTTTATGGAAACTATTGCACCTCTCAGACTAAAGAAATCAACCCTCCAAACATTATTGTTTTTTTAGTTGACGATATGGGATTAATGGATACTTCTGTGCCATTTTTAACAGATACAAATGGTAATTGGGTGAAATATCCGCTGAATGACTATTACAAAACACCCCATATGGAAAAGCTTGCAGAGCAAGGTATTCGCTTTACAAATTTTTATGCCCACTCGGTTTGTTCACCTTCACGTACTTCTATTTTAACGGGGCAGAATTCTGCGCGCCATGGAGTTACGAATTGGATTAAATCCGAAGAAAATAATCGAACTGAGTTTGGACCAACAAATTGGAATTGGAAAGGGCTTACCAAAAAATCAATAACACTTCCTAGAATTTTACAGCAAGCTGGCTACAAAACAATTCATGTGGGCAAAGCTCATTTTGGACCTTTTAATAGCGAAGCGGAAAACCCCCTTAATTTGGGTTTTGACATTAACATTGCCGGCAGCTCCATTGGTCAGCCAGGGAGTTACCTTGGCACCGAAGGTTTTGGACATACAGGTGGAAATAAAATGAGGGCTGTACCTGGTTTGGAAAAATACCATGGTAATGATATATTTTTAACAGAGGCATTAACACTAGAAGCCAATAGGGCTATATCTCAAGCGAAAGAAGAAGGAAAGCCCTTCTTTCTTAATATGGCGCATTACGCCGTACATGCACCTTTTTATTCAGATTCGCGTTTTGAACAGAACTATAAGAACTCAGAAAAGTCTGAAAAAGCTCAGGCTTATGCAACATTAATCGAGGGTATTGATAAATCATTAGGAGATATCTTACAACATGTTAAAGATTTGGGGTTAGGAGAAAATACACTACTCCTGTTCTTAGGCGATAATGGGTCAGATGCGCCCGTTCCAATTGAAAATGACTACAGCAGTTCATCGCCCCTGAAAGGTAAAAAAGGGAATCACTGGGAAGGAGGTATGCGGGTACCATTTATTGCTTCGTGGGTTTCCCGAAATGAAAAAATAGCCTGTCAAGAAGAAACGCCTATTGCCCGTAATTCAGCTCAACAACAACAAGGAACTATCATGGATATTTTTTCTACACTTTGCCATGTAGCTAAAGTGAAACCTCCTAAAGATTATATTTTGGATGGTTTTAATCTTCGAAATCAGTTTAATGGCGGAAAAAACAAACAGCGTGATGAGTTATTTCTAAACCATTTTCCTCATGGTAATCATCGTAGTAATTATTACACAAGTTTGGTTAAATCAGAGTGGAAAATTATTTATCATTTTCAAACAGAAAATCATACCCGATATGAACTATTCAACTTAAAAAAAGATCCGTTTGAAACTACCAATGTTTCACATAAAAACCCTGAACAACTCAATATTATGATGAAGGCGTTATCTGATGAAATGAACAATAAAAAAGCGCTCTATCCTGAAAATGAAAAAGGGCCATTGGAACTGATTATGCCTAAATAAGCAATTAGCTACATCTACTGTATGGAAAACAAAAATCGTGTCAAGTTCTCAAAAGTTAATTACTATTTTCTTTTGCCTTTTCGATTACGCCAATCAGATAAGAAATCTCTTTTTGAATAACCGTCAAAGTCTTACTGAACAATTTCGAGTTCCTTTGATGACAATACTCTTTATCCTCCTTCATTGATGCTTGCAATCCGGAGTGTGTCGGCACGTATCCCCAACCAAGCAGCACAGCTTATGGTTCGTCGATACTACGAGCTCGGAAAGATGATGTAAAAACATTCCTTAAACTAAACTAGGTAAGGATGAAATAAAAAATATAGCTAAAATTATGAGTACCATATACTGTAAAATAACAGATTCCCATAAAAACTAATCTATGGGAATCTGTATAAATTAATAAAAGCGGCTATAGCTTTTAAGCTACTTATGCATTCAATAATTCTTTTAATTCTTTGGCCGCTTTTGAAGGATCTTCCGCTCCGTAAATAGCTGCACCAGCAACAGCAACTACAACACCAGATTCTTTTACCCTTCTAATGCTGCCTAGGTTAACACCACCGGCAATAGATACAGGAACTCCAGCTCTTGAAGCTTCGTCTATTAATACCTGAATTGAATATCCTTCTTCTGCTTGCTCATCCAAACCGGAATGTAATTCAACAAATTCGGCACCTAAAGCGATTGCTTCTTGGGCACGTTTTACTCTATCTTTAACACCAATTGTATCTACGACAACACCCTTACCGTGTGCTTTTGCAGCTTTAACAGCTCCAGCGATTGTTGAATCACCTGAAGTCCCCAAAATGGTAACATAATCAGCTCCTGCACCAAAAGCCATTCCAGCTTCCAATTCCCCAGCATCAGCGGTTTTGAAATCTGCTAAGACCAATTTATCCGGAAAAGCATCTTTCATCTTTCTAATTCCAGATAATCCTTCACTTTTTATAAGTGGGGTCCCCAATTCTATAATGTCTACATAAGGTGCCACTTTTGTTGCCAATGCAATGGCATCCTCTATTTTCAATAAATCGATTGCTACTTGTAATTTTACCATAATATAATATTTAAATTGTATTGTATTTATAATTTATTTCAATTCGTATTTGTTATTCCATATTGGCATGCCGCTTCCATAAGTTGGAGGCCGGACTACCATCCATTTCCCAAAGAGCTTGTATAAAAGTATCCATGACCAATAGTAGTGATTGCTCAAAAAGACTACCTGCGTATTGTTTGGAAATATCTTCGTCCCGTTCTTGTTTCTGAGCGGCAGGTATAGTAACCGTATAGTTTGCCAATAAAGCTAAGGGAGACTTAGAATCCGTAGTAAAACAAACGACATTTGCTCCTACTGATTTAGCTGTTTCCGCAGCCCTAACAATTCCACTAGTTGTACCAGATCCAGATCCAGCGATAAGTATATCTCCTTTGCCTATTGCTGGAGATGTAGTTTCTCCTACTACATACACCTTGTACCCCAGGTGCATTAAGCGCATCGCTGCAGCTTTCATCACAAGCCCGGTTCGCCCCGCTCCCATAATAAAGATGTGACCAGCTTTTGCAATAGCCGGAATTAAAGTGGAAATTTCCTCATATTGAATGGTCTTTATTAGCTTAAGGTGCTCATCCATAATAGTATTCATCGCACGTTCAACTAATTGGGTATCTTCTTCTATACGTATGTTTTCCATAACTAAATTGACTTAAAAATCTTTTGTGTCATCAAAATCGAATGCAAATTTACAGTGGGATTCGTGCTTTACAGTTACACAATTTGATAGATATATGGTACAATTTGCCCTTATCGCCATATGGACTGGTGTAATTCGCTATTTTTGTGGTATATTTTGGAAACGGGTGGCTTTTCGGTTATATATCCGCTTAAAAATATCCGTGATTTACAATTTAAAAAACAGGTATAATGCTCAGTGATAAAGTTTTATATATTCGAAATTTGGGTAATTGTCCACCTGCCTATTTAAATGACCCAGCAAGAAGGAATTTCTATGAAATTGTGTGGCTGCAAAACGAAGATGCACTTCATGTTCCACAACATGACTTTCAAACTTTAAAAGGAGATTGGATATATTTGATTCCGCCCTACAGGGTGCACCAACTGAATAAAGCTGGTAAAAATGGCGTCTTAATATCTTTTAAACAAGAATTGCTGGAAGGGGACTTAAAAGAGTTTTTATTGGATGTATTTAGAATGTTCAATATCCAAGGCGAGTTTTCTTGTTTGCAGGTAACTGAAGAGAGTTCAAAAGGATTAGTTGCCGTTTTGCAACTATTAGAGGAGGAATACAATCAGGAAACCAGCAATTTAATTATGATGAAAGCGGTCCTAAAATTATTTCTATTGAAGTTGATACAGTTAAAGGAACAACATTTCACCTTGCAAGATATCAATGAAAAGCGAGTATACGAGTTTATGCTTTTACTTGAAATGAATTATCAAGATAAACGAAACGCAGAATTTTATGCCGGAAAATTGGGTATTAGTTCTAAGCGGCTAAATCAAATATTAAAAGAAAAACTAGATAAAACAGGAGTGCAAATAATCCATGACCGGCTAATACTAGAAGCAAAACGACAAATTATACACAGCGAGAATACGATCAAAGAAATAGCCTATAATCTAGGTTTTAAAGATCATTCTTATTTTAGTCGTTTTTTTAAACTACATGTGGAGCAAACCCCCCAAGAATTTCAAAATAACGTAAAAAAGCATGTAATTTCACATGACAACACCTTGTATAGTTAGGTTAAACTTGTAATGTTTTTAGGCCCCTAGAAGGCTTAGCCCGGTCTTTTAAAGAATGATTGGCCATTGACCAACGCTGTCCTTTTTGCCCCTTTCTTGCCGTACATCTATAGGCGTGTGAACAAAGGTTAAATTAACTTTAAAACTATCCAGTTAAAAATAACGTTTTAGGGTTATGCCTTTGTTGTGCAGTTCACTGTTTCTTAGCGTATTCTTCGTGGCCTTGTTAAGCATTCCCTGTTTATAAATGAAGACCCCCCTAACGGAAAACTATCGAGCCTATTCAAAAACCATGTTATTCTATTTAGCTGCTATTGGCTCACCTGTAACAGCATATTAGGCATTTTTTTTGATAACCTTGTAGGCTATCTAAGAAAATTTTTGCCTTATTTTCAGTAGCATTTGGCTTCTATTCATACTATTGCTATATTAAAAGAGCATACAAAGTGAATTTTGCACATACACCCAAATTCGATATCGGCGCCTTAAAAAAACTGGAAATGCAATATATTTCTTGCTAAAAAATTATCTCCTAATATGATTTCAGAATTTGCCATAATGGTCTATTTAATTTTCAGTATGTATAGCACCATACCTTTAAATGATTTTAGTTTATTCCCATTCCCTCTTTGTTATTACTAGGTTTCGGGTTTGTTTTCTTCAAATTATTGACCGCAAGTGCGTAGAAGATTATTTGTAATAAATTAAATAAAGGGAGGGTCATTGATTATCTCTATATTTAATGGAAACTTTAACTATTTCAAAAGTTTCCAATTTTCCGATAATTCTACAGGATTGTTTAAATTACAGCTAAAATGGAAATATGCGTACTAGTGCGTATATCCGCCATAAATAAGAAATTTAGTGCCTTATTCCTAAATAAAGGTGTTAGTATGAAAATAAAATATAAAAAGAAACGGCTGAATGTTAATTTATTTATCGGAATTACTTGGGCGATTCTAGGGACTTTGGCGCTATTCGTAAATGAAAAAATGCTTTGGAGGGATTACGGTTTAATAATACTTTCAATTCTCTATCTTGGGCTCTATTTTTATGAATATAAAAACCAATATTTAACCATAAAGGATGGAATAATAAGTAAAAACTCGTGGTTTGCAAAAAAAAACTAGACTTAAACCAAATTACGTGGATAAAAAAATTTACCGGAGATTATATTCTACAAACCGAAAAACAAGAATTAATCATCAATACAGAAATTATTGATAATCAATCATTGGATGAATTGAATCAAATATTAGGGGAACTCAATTTAAGTCCTAACAAAACCCCATTTACCAATAAAGCCTAAAATTTATTGTATGTAGATTTACTAAAAAATGAAATCATCTGCAAAAAACTGTTTTTAACTTAATTAAATTGTACCTCAGTCTATACCTTGCAGCTAACCTTAGCCCTACTGCTAGCAACTATTATCATAAAAATCACAAAACCAGTACTTAGACTTATGCTGTGACTCAAATACTGCTCGCTGTACATCGTACACTCCCAAACTAATAACTGATTTTATTACTCCATCAAAAAAGGTCAACTCACTGCAGCCGAACGGATTTTTAGATCGGTGCAATGCTGTAGTGAAACCAATTACAATTTTCGTGCTTCTGCCAAGTACCGGAACTTAATTCGGATGATACACTACAATACTATATACCACTAGTATAACATACTGTGGATGAAGATGCGTATTACTGATTACTGGCGAAGTTTTGCCCCTTGCTTAAAAACGTTACTACAACGATTTGCCTATCGAAGCACCTTATAGGTAATTGGCACCGACCGCAACTTGGAATAGAATTATTAGTTACTATTCCAGTAGTGATGAACCCCTCAAAGGAAGTCAGTGAAAAGACACCCTTGAGTGCTCAGATTACAATAGTAAACCAGGTACTGTTAGCAATACATCTTCACGAGAATGTTTATCCCTACACTAAAGTTGGCAGTGAATAAGTGCCATACAGCTGGGCTGCTCATTCTTTAATAAAAAACCTTACAGATAGTGACGTCAGCATCACTTACAAAACCCTTGATAAAAAAAGAAGCACAACTTTACCATGCATTTAAAGAGCAAAAGGAATGATATGGGATGTTCTTTGTCTGGAGTGGTTCTCTATAAAGTTTGAAATGCTCGGAATCAGGTTGGAGTTTTAACTCTTAGCTTGTTCTAAGACGAAAAGTAACAGTAGAATTCCTGAAATACCTTCCTGAAATCAGGAAATGCAAGAAGCTCGTCGTTGATTCAAGAAAAAACACAACTAGAAATTCAGAAGTAGCCTATGGTATTTTAAAATATTCTGAATACCCCATAATGCTCACTATATCTTGGTAAATGCGTGAGGACCGAGCTGCTACTGGACTTAGGGAACGGCTTTGGTAGTCGAAAATTAAGAAACACTCAACAAACAGGATAAATATAACCAGCAAATGTTTATGGGTGAGGTCTTTCAAATTACTAGCCAACCTGCATTAAACCCGATTACAGCTTTACTTATTACTGTTTTAATGAGCAATTACATGGTCTCGAGAGTGGAAAAACTTCATCTTTATCGGAGAATCTGATTTTGGAGATATTCAACAACCGCCGATGTTATTTTCACCTAACTGTAGTTTAGCAGGTATACGTAGCAAAAGCATTGGACGTCTTAAAATAAGACGCCTAACGATTCGAGTATTTTTAAGTTATACCAAAATAACTGCAAGTTTTATACACTTATTTTCCTTCGAAAAATCCTTGTAAATAAACCTGCAACTATTATTATACTTAAACTTTTAAGTAATCTATTTTAAAAAAACAAATTACTTCAAACCCTCCTTTAAATCTTATTTAAAAAAATGTATATAAGACTCCTTTGTATTGAGGTGAGCTGGTTGTGGAAATTCCGCATGAACAATTAATGTATTCTCATGATGTTGTTCTAGATTATTCAAAACTTTCCTGTTTAATAATAACGTAGTAGAATGACCATGATGATCCAATTTATCTAAAATTGTCTGTCCATTAAACTCACAAATCCAATGAGTCTCAGACATATTTTCTTCGTAAAAAATTTCGATAGTAGGCATTTGATAATAATTATGCTCTCCTATTCCTTCAAGATCAAATACCAAACGAAGTAATCCGCTTTCAACATTAAAATCCTCATTATTAATTCCTAATTCCGCAAAAGACAATTTACCAGAACTTGGTTCATTGAATTTTACTTTAATTTCTCCTTGGTTCACCTCTATCTTAGTCATGTAACTTTATTTTTATGGTACAATCAAAGCTAAGCAACCGATGTAATTAATAATATGACATTTATCAGATAGACTAATTCGCTAGTCTTTATCAGCTAAATTGTATTAAAAAATTCAATGCTTATTTGGTAAAATGAAAAAATCTAAATGCATCATATTCTTATCTTGAAATGATTGACATAACCGCTGAAATAGTATCAACATACAAATTTCCCAAACGTACTGTTTTCAAACTTAAAGAAGAAAACAGCATTTAAAATGTAGCCCTAAAAAATTACACCTAATTAATTTTATATAACGTAGTTACAATAACTCCTTTTTGATTGTTAGGAACAACAAATGACAATTGCTTTTCTTCTTTTACTATCAGATTAAATGGTGGCGCTAAAAGGTTTACACCACTTATTTTTTTTAGTCTGGTTCCTTGACCTGAAATAATATCTTTATTCGGTGTGAAATCTCCCTCAGGTAGATGCTCTGTCAAAATAACATATTCAAAAGCTCTCAACTTATTTACAATACGTTGTATTTCTGCATTCGACAAATGCTGTAACACCTGTCTCACCAAAACACAATCAGCAGAAGGCAAATCATCTTCTGCAATATTCAAACAATGGAATTCTAAATTTTCTTCTTTAAATTTTACTTTATTATATGCTATAAGATCTGCAACTATATCTATAGCAATATACTTCTTAGAATACTTCACCAATTCTTTACCCACATTAAAATCACCACATCCTAAATCACACACCACAAGCGGACTTTTGAATGATTTTAAAAATAATGTTAAAACAGCTACATATGGATTTACGATTTCAGGATTGTAAGATCCTTCGCCCGAATAAAAATCAAAACCATCACCACCCCAAAGTTTCATGGCATAAACTTGTTCCATAGCATTTCTCGTTGGCCAAGGCTTCTTTATGCTTTTAATCCCTTCTCCTTTCTTCTTCACAAGCACGTTACTGATTTACACAAGCTAAACTTAATCTTAAAACAGTTCATAATCTAACTCCAAAAAATCTTCAACATAGCCTGCCCAGTATGTGCCGACGAAAGCTGTATGCTCTGGGTGGTCACAATATACATTATAATCTTCCATAGAATCAAAATCCATTGAAAGTCCATAATCAAAGTTGCTTTTAGGACTAATTTGGCGTAGACATTGAAAATTTTTAACTCTAGGTATTGCTCTAAGTTCTGCTGCAGCTTTTAGAAAGATGGTTTCTTCTTCAGAACCTTTTGCATACTTTAGTTTAAAGGTGACAGTATGTTTAATCATTTGCATTAATTTTAATGCTGCCAAAGTACAGAAATCAAGAAACTTATAATTGTGAATTTAGAATAAAAACAAGAAAAGAATAAAATCCTCAAAAACATTAATATTGTTTCGAACCAATGAACTAACATTGCCTAAAACATGAAAAAAATTATAATTCAAGGAATTCAATGGGATGCTAAATCATCCTTTCAAAAAGGCCCAGCGAAGGCGCCAGATTTAATTAGAAAAGCACTTTATAGCCATTCAATGAACCTCTATGCCGAAAACGGAGTTTCTATTGAACATGAATCTGTGACCGACCAAGGTGATTTTATAATTAAAGATTATTTTGATATTACCACGGTTACCAAACAGCATGTTGGCACTGATACAAAAGTGTTTTCTCTAGGTGGTGATCATTCCGTTACTTTTCCAATTATCAGTGCCTTTCATGATTACTATCCGAAACTTGATATTTTACATATAGATGCACATGCCGACCTATACCATGAATATGAGGGAGACCCATATTCGCATGCATGCCCTTTTGCACGAATTATGGAAAATGGTTTTGCCGTAAAACTGGTACAAGTTGGTATCAGAACTTTAAACCCACATCAAGCGAAGCAAGCAAAAAAATATAAAGTTGAAATACATGAAATGCGTAATTTAAATTTAGATACTATTCCTGAATTTGAAAACCCACTTTATATTTCATTGGATATGGATGGCTTTGACCCTGCCTTTGCCCCTGGTGTATCGCACCAAGAGCCTGGCGGGCTTTCATCAAGACAAGTTATCAATTTAATTCAAAGCATCAATACCGAAGTAGTTGGGGCAGATATTGTTGAATACAATCCGGATCGTGATTTTCAAGATATGACTGCATATTTAGCCGCAAAAATGATGAAAGAGCTTTTAGGTAAAATGATGGAACGTTAAAATTATATTCCCTTAAAACCTTATATTGACCTTTTACTAAACCAAACTACCAATGTCCAATACCCTGAGTACATTTCTGAAACTACATAAGGTTTCATTGTTGTTGGCGGTATTGAGTTTGGTGTTTTACTATACGTTTGGGTATCATCTTGAACGAACGGACTTTATAAAATTACTTACGCTTTTCGCTGCCCTTTTTTTACTCTATTACAAATTGATACAGTTTGAAAAATGGAACTTCAGATTTTTATTGGTAGTAGGTATTGCTTTTAGACTTATTTTTTTATTAGCGGAACCCAACCTTTCTCAAGACTTTTATCGGTTTATATGGGATGGCCATTTGGTCGCCAATGCAATTAATCCCTATCTACATTTTCCAAACGAATTGATAACCAATACGGATATTGTGATTCCTAATGCCCAAGAACTTTACAAAGGTATGGGAAGTTTAAGCGCCAGACACTATAGTAACTACCCACCCTTAAATCAGCTTATTTTTAGCTTGGCCGCTCTTTTTGGAGGAAAAAGCATTCTTGGTTCGTTAATCGTAATGCGGGGAACGATTATTTTGGCAGATATAGGTATTTTCTATTTTGGAAGAAAGCTGTTAAAGAACCTCAACAAATCTCCACAGTTGATATTTTGGTATTTTTTGAATCCCTTGGTAATCGTAGAGCTCACCGGAAATCTTCATTTCGAAGGGGTGATGCTATTCTTCTTCATCTTATCCATGTATTTATTATCCATAAAAAAATGGCATTTGGCTGCGGTAGTTTTAGCATGTTCGATATCAATAAAATTAGTACCCTTATTGTTCTTACCTCTGTTTTTTAACTATTTAGGATGGAAGAAAAGTGTCCTATTCTATCTAATAATCGGTGCAACTTCCCTACTTCTATTTGTACCCTTTTATACGCCAGAGTTTATTCATAATTACACGGAAACCTTAAGTCTGTGGTTTTCAAATTTTGAGTTTAATTCAAGTTTGTACAATGTTGTAAAACGAACGGCGGTTCAATTCAATGCCAAACCGTGGGAACTAATAAAAACATATGGCCAAATCACGCCAATAGTGACCATTATCATAGTAGCCCTATTTGCTTTTTTGCGAAAAAAACAAGATTTAAATACCGTACTATCTTCTATGATGTGGGTACTCGCTATTTACTACTTCATGTCTACCACAGTACACCCGTGGTATAGTGTTTTTTTAGTATTACTCGCTATTTTCACATCCTATCGCTATGCATTAGTGTGGTCTGCTGCTATCGTTCTTAGTTATTTCGCTTATTCTCAAGCAGAATTTAAGGAAAACTTGTGGCTTCTTGCAATTGAATATTGTTCTGTATATGCCTTTTTAATTTATGAAATTATTACACATAATAACAAAAAGTGACGTTTTTGTAAAAATTTAGGCATCGTTGATGTCCGTTAATTATTATTTGTACATTTACCCCACAATGAACGAGAAAATCTACTTTTTGTATACCACCATGAGCACTGTTGCTCTAGCGCGCCCGTTCACATCTCGCCGTCGCCGCCCGTAAGGGTGAACTATATTTATGGAATTAGGTGAGTCCATTTCCGCACAAAAAATTAAAATTATTTTTTACACTTTAAATCCAATTGGCAATGAACTTAATTGTTGCTAACCAATCACATTTTAAATACGCCCAAGATATTTGTGATACGATTGCAGAATCGGCAAAAATTCGAGGCACTGGTATTGCAAGACGTACACCAGAATATATTCAGAAAAAACTTTCTAATGGCAATGCTGTATTAGCTCTAGACGGTGATAAATTCGCTGGCTTCTGCTATATTGAAGTTTGGGGCCATGAGAAATTTGTCGCAAATTCTGGACTAATTGTCCATCCTGATTACAGAGGACAAGGTCTAGCCAAGAAAATAAAAGGAAAGGTATTCGAACTCAGTAGAAAAAAATTTCCCGATGCTAAAATTTTTGGTATTACCACAGGGCTCCCGGTTATGAAAATCAATTATGAGTTAGGCTACAAACCAGTAACCTTCTCTGAATTGACCGATGATCCCGAATTTTGGAAAGGTTGCCAAACGTGTAAGAACTTTGATATTCTAACACGTACAGAGCAAAAAATGTGCTTATGCACTGGTATGCTCTATGAGCCTAACAGTAAGGAAAAAGTAAGCGAAGTAAAAGAAATGAACGGAAAGGCTTTTGCTAGATTAAAAAGCATAAAGGAAAGTTTGTTTTTAACAAAAAAAGAAAAGAAAAATAAATAGTTGTTTCTGGGAGAATACGTTAAAAAAATTCCTTCCCTATAACAAACAAATGCAGTAAAATATTTTTATAATGAAATTAGTTTTAGCCTATAGCGGTGGATTGGATACATCTTACTGCGCAAAATATTTATCAAAAGACAAAGGGTTTGAAGTACATGCGGTAAGTGTAAATACCGGTGGATTTTCATCCAAAGAAATAAAGGAAATTGAGAAAAAAGCACTACAATTGGGTGCAACTTCCTATACCTCTATCGATGCCGTACAAACCTTTTACGAAAAGGTAGTAAAATACCTCATTTTTGGCAACGTACTTAAAAACAACACCTACCCACTTTCGGTAAGTGCAGAACGAATTGTACAGGCCATAGAAATTGTAAACTACGCCAAAAAAGTAGGTGCCAAATATATTGCACATGGCAGTACTGGTGCAGGTAATGACCAAGTTCGTTTTGATATGATTTTTCAAATCATAGCGCCAGAGATTGAAATTATCACTCCTATTCGAGATAATAAATTAGCCAGAGAAGCAGAAATCGCTTACTTGAAAGAGAACGGTGTTGACTACCCTTGGGAGAAAGCAAAATATTCAGTCAATAGGGGACTTTGGGGAACTTCAGTTGGTGGCGAGGAAACCTTAACTTCTGATAAGGCTTTACCAGAAAGTGCTTACCCAAGTCAACTACAGGAAAAAAACCCGACAGATATCACCTTAACTTTTGAAAAGGGAGAATTGGTGGCTGTCAATGGAGAAAAAGACACACCGGTCTGTAATATTGAAAAGGTAGAAGCCATAGCGTCTAAATATGCAATCGGAAGGGATATTCATGTTGGTGATACAATCATTGGTATTAAAGGACGAGTAGGTTTTGAAGCATCTGCTGCGCTATTAATAATTAAAGCGCATCATTTATTAGAGAAACATACACTTACCAAATGGCAACAATATCAAAAAGAACAACAAGGTAATTTCTACGGAATGTTACTTCATGAAGGTAATTATTTAGATGCCGTTATGCGAAATATAGAAGCCTTTTTGACCGATACACAGAAAACGGTTTCGGGTGATGTGTTCGTAAGCCTTTATCCATTCCAATTCAGATTGAATGGTATCTCCTCTAAACATGATTTGATGAACGCTTCTTTTGGAAGTTATGGCGAAATGAATAAAGGGTGGACAGCCGATGAGGCAAAAGGATTTATTAAAATACAGTCCAATGCCGGTAAAATCTATAACCATGTAAATAAATAGGACCTAGTTGAAAGGGTTTAGGTGTGCGTAAAAAACCACGAACGAACCACAGTTAACTAACACTAAGCGACTAATTAAATAAAAAAATGATTAAGGCAGGAATTATTGGTGGTTCGGGTTATACGGGAGGCGAACTTATTCGCATACTTTTAAACCATCCGGCAACAGAAATCGATTTTGTATACAGCACCACCAGAGCAGGTAAAAAAGTAACTACGGCCCACCCTGATTTATTAGGAATTTCGGACCTAGAATTTACAGGAAATGTAAACCTTAAAGTTGATGTCGTATTTCTATGTTTAGGGCATGGTAATTCAACCACTTTTATAAAGGAGCATGCTTTTTCTACGGATACCAAGATTATCGATTTAAGTAATGATTTTAGATTGCATGCAGATGCTGATTTTAACGGAAAACAGTTTGTATATGGGCTCCCAGAACTGAACAAAATACAAATCGAGAATGCCCAATATATTGCTAACCCAGGTTGTTTTGCTACGGCAATTCAATTGGCATTGCTGCCATTGGCAAAAGCAAATCTATTGGAACATGATGTCCATATCAATGCGGTAACAGGAAGCACAGGCGCAGGCGTTAGTCCGTCGGCAACCTCACATTTTTCATGGCGAAATAATAATGTAAGCTGGTACAAGCCATTTACCCATCAGCATTTGGGCGAAATCAATGAAAGTCTACATGCCTTACAGAATACTACAGGTGATTTATTTTTCATGCCTAATAGGGGAAATTTCACCCGTGGAATATTAGCTACATCCTACACCAAATTTGAGGGAAATTTAGCCGAGGCAGAAAAAATCTATCAAGATTTCTATACCAATGCCATTTTCACCCAGATGACAGAGGAACCTATACACTTAAAGCAAGTGGTAAATACCAATCAATGTCATGTGCATTTACACAAGCATGATGATATTTTACTGGTTACTTCAGCCATTGACAACTTATTAAAAGGTGCATCAGGTCAGGCAGTACAAAACATGAATTTAATATTCGGACTTGAAGAAGATTTAGGGCTGAACCTGAAGGCAGGAGTATTTTAAAATATAATACTGGTACGACAAAGTATTTAGGAAGTAGTACAGCGCATTTTTAGAAAATTTTAAATTAAATAAAAAACTAGTATTAATTACTTTTACCTGGTACTTTAAAATAATGAGTATGAAAATAGCCATCATAGGTGCCGGCAACTTAGGCCTTTCAATAGCCAAGGGGATTCTTAATAGTAACGGGGCAACTAGTATGTACCTTACTAAAAGAGACGCAAAATCTATTGCCGAATTTCAAGAATATGGCAATGTGACCGTAACGGAAGATAACCGAGAGGCTGTGAAAAATTCAGATATTTTGATATTTGCCGTTCAACCCGTTCATTTTGCTGAAATTCTAGAAAGCATAAAAGATTTGTTCAATGACAATCATGTGCTAATTTCCACCATTACTGGTTTTAGTATCGATAAAATCGAAAGGGTTATAGGAAAAGAACATTATATCATCCGAAGTATGCCCAATACAGCAATTTCCGTAGGGAAATCCATGACCTGTATTTGTAGCAATGAAAAAGGTAAAAAGCGAATTGATTTGGCCAAGGCTATTTTCAACCGAATGGGATTTTCAATGGAAATCCCTGAAAGTCAAATGCAGGCTGCAACCGTTATTTGTGCCAGTGGCGTCGCTTTCTGGATGCGTTTGATACGTGCTACGACCCAAGGTGCCATACAATTAGGTTTCGATGCAAAAGAAGCACAAGAATTGGCTATGTACACCTGCAATGGTGCCGCCAGTTTGCTTATAGAATCGGGCAACCATCCGGAAGAAGAAATTGATAGGGTAACTACACCAATGGGCTGTACGATTACTGGTTTGAACGAAATGGAGCACCAAGGGCTGAGTTCATCATTGATTTGCGGTATCGTTGCATCCTATAATAAGATTACTGAATTTAAACACCAATAACGATTAAAAGCAACCGCTATTCAATTTTAAAAGCGTGTGCTTGAATGAGATTTTGGAATTATAATTTTTGATATATGGAATTATTCGACGTTTACCCATTATACAATGTAACTCCGGTCTCTGCAAAAGGAATAGTAGTGACTGATGATAAAGGACAAGATTATTTAGATTTCTATGGTGGGCATGCCGTTATTTCTATTGGGCATTCTCATCCTCATTATGTACAACGACTAAAAGAGCAGCTTGATAAGATAGGTTTTTATAGTAATGCTGTTCAAAATCCTCTACAAGAGGAACTGGCCGAAAAGCTTGGCAGACAATCCGGTTGTGATGACTATAACTTATTCATGTGTAATTCTGGTGCAGAAGCCAATGAGAACGCACTAAAAATAGCTTCGTTTGTTACAGGAAAGTCTAAGGTGATTGCCTTTAAAAATGGGTTTCACGGGCGTACTTCTGCGGCAGTTGCCGCAACTGATAATCCATCTATAAATGCCCCAATCAATCAACAGCAAAAAGTTATTTTTCTAGAACTTAATGAAATAAAGACATTTGAAAATGAAATTGTCAAAAAAAATATATGCGCTGTAATTATTGAGTCAATACAAGGGGTCGGTGGTTTAGATGAACCAAGTACCGAGTTTTATCAACAGGTAGCATCTCTTTGTAAAGAGAATGGTGTTTTGTTAATTGCGGATGAAGTTCAGTCCGGCTTTGGAAGAAGTGGTAAGTTTTTTGGATTTCAGCATCACAATATCAAACCAGATATAATAAGTATCGCAAAAGGAATGGGTAATGGCTTTCCGGTAGGTGGCGTTTTAATTCATGAAAGCATAAAAGCCAAATACGGTATGTTAGGAACAACTTTCGGGGGTAATCATTTAGCGTGCACAGCTACTTTGGCTGTGCTTGAAGTGCTTGAAGAAGAAAATTTGGTGGCCAATGCTGAACTATTGGGTACCTACTTCAATAAAAAGGCAAAAGAGATTCCGCAAGTAAAACGTGTAAAAGGTAGAGGCCTAATGTTAGGGCTTGAATTTGATTTTGAAGTAGCTGAACTACGTAAAAAATTAATTTATGAGCATCACCTATTCACAGGCGGAGCCAAAGATAAAACCGTATTACGAATTTTACCAGCTTTGAATATTACACAACAAGATTTAGATGAATTTTTTAAGGCTCTTAAGACTGCTTTATAATGAATAAAACACTCAGCTTAGATAAAAGAAATGCGGTGCTGCTTCGAATGGCAGAACTCGTACGACAAGAAGAGTCTATAGTACTCTCTGCCAATGACAAAGATTTGAATTCATTTGAATCTGAAGACATAGCAATGATAGACCGTTTGAAAGTCGATAAAAAAAAGATAGGCGAAATAGTCTATTCCTTAAAAAAATTGGCTGCTCTTGACGACCCTTTACATGTTGAACGCTTTCAATTCACACATGACAACGGGCTTGAAATAAGCAATAAAACTGCACCTTTTGGTACAGTGATGATTATTTATGAATCAAGACCTGATGCCACCATTGAGGCTTCGGGTATCGCTTTTAAATCAGGTAATAGTATTTTACTGAAAGGCGGCAAAGAATCTTTACACTCTAATTTAGTTTTGGTGAATCTTTGGCATATGGCTTTAGAAGCATGTGACTGTTCTAAAGAATGGATCACCTATCTAAATTATTCTCGGGAAGAAACTCAGCAATTTTTAGAAAAGCCGACCCAAAAACTTGATTTAATTATACCTAGAGGAGGTGAGCGTTTGATTGCATTTGTAAAGCAACACGCGCAGTGCCCAGTAATCGTTAGTGGACGTGGTAATAATTTTGTGTATGTTTCCCAAGAGGCAGATTTACAAATGGCCTTAGATATAATTTTAAACTCAAAAACGACCAAAATATCGGCTTGTAATGCTGTGGACAAGGTCATTATTTCAAGGGATTTGCCTCGTAAAATGGAATTTTTAAACCAATTATTGCAGTCCTTAAAAAAACACAACTTCAAAATTTTAACCGATGCAAAATTAGCCGGACTAGAAGGCACTTCTCAAATCGACGATGACTCTGTTTGGCATGAGGAGTTTTTAGATTATAAAATAGTTATTGGCCAAGTACCCGATTTAGATGAAGCCATTCAACATATTAACACATATTGCGGTGGGCATTCGGCAGTAATCATTACTGCAAATGAAGAGGAGGCAGATACTTTTATGCAATCTGTTGATACGGCTGCGGTATATCATAATGCATCGACTCGTTTTACCGATGGCGGCCAATTTGGCTTAGGTGGAGAACTTGCAATTAGTACAGATAAATTACACCAACGCGGCCCCATTGGCTTGCAACATTTAGTAACCAATAAATGGTATGTAAAAGGCAATGGACAGGTAAGGTAGTCGTTAATCACTTCTGCATTGCTTAGTAAAAGGGTTGATGGTTGATGGTTGATGGTTGATGGTTGATGGTTGATGGTTGATGGTTGATGGTTGATGGAAAGTAATATATCTATTCTGATAACCCGGAGACGGCACCTAGAAAATAGCAGAATATTTTTAGCCTAAATCAATTAGCTAAAGATAAAAAGCCAATTAGAAGATGGTAAAAAAAAGAATTTTATTAAAAATTGGAACCAATACGTTAACCAAGGATACCGACCATATATCCAGAGGTAAAATAGAGGATATAGGCAGGCAAATAGCCACTTTAAAGAACGAGTACGAATTTATCATTGTTAGTTCTGGCGCAATAGCTGCAGCTAAACAATTCGTGAAATTAGAGCACAATGGTGAGGAAATAGATGTAAAGCAAGCCCTTGCATCAATTGGTCAGCCACACCTCATGCGTATTTTTCAAGAAAACTTTCGTGAATTAGGTCTATTTACCTCACAATGTCTTCTTTCGTATTCCGATTTTGAAAGAGAACAGTCTAAAGTGAATATCAAAAACACCATAAACGTATTGGTTGCTAATAATTTTATCCCTATCATCAATGAAAATGATACAGTAGCTACCGATGAAATTAAGTTTGGCGACAATGATAAATTGGCTGGTTTAACCGCAGCACTATTATGTGCGGACATTTTGATTATCGCAACGAATACAGATGGTATTTACACCAAGGCATCTTTAACAAGCACCTCCCCAAAAACTATTCAAACCGTTTCAGATTTAAATGAAATGAATCAAGAAATAGGTAATTTAAAATCCACTCACGGTACCGGTGGGATGCAATCTAAGATTGATGCCGCAACCCTTGCCAAAGAAGCAGGTATTGAAACATGGATTACGAATGGTCTACGCGATAATTTCATTATCGACGCAATTGAAAATAAAAGTATATTCACAAAAATTAAAGCATGAAAAATTACCTCTCCATAAATGATATCGATTCCTTATCCTCTTGGGTCAAGGAAGGTATTGCACTCAAAAACAATCCTAAAGAATTTAAAGACTTAGGCAGTGATAAAACCATTGGTTTGTTATTTTTCAACAACTCCCTTCGTACCCGTCTCAGCACTCAAAAAGCAGCTATGAATTTGGGTATGGAAGTAATCGTTATGAACTTTGGAAGTGAAGGTTGGGCGCTTGAATATACTGATGGTTCAATAATGAACCAAGGCACCTCTGAACATATTAGAGAAGCGGCCCAGGTTATTTCCCAATACTGTGATATTATTGCCATACGTGCTTTTGCAGGATTGGTGGATAAAGAAAAGGACGAAGCGGAAGAAGTGTTGAATGGTTTCAAAAAATATGCAAGTGTACCTATCATAAATATGGAAAGTTCTGTAGGCCATCCGTTACAAGCCCTAACCGATGCCATTACCCTAGAGGAGCAAACCTTTACAAATCATCCGAAAGTCGTTTTATCATGGGCACCTCATTCTAAGGCATTGCCACATGCCGTTGCCAATTCGTTTATACAGATGATGCAGAAACAAAATGCTGAATTCGTTATTACCCATCCAAAAGGATATGAGCTGGATACTAACATTACTAAAAATTCAAGAATTGAAAACGACCAAGAAAAAGCCCTAGAAAATGCTGATTTTGTGTATGTGAAAAATTGGAGTAGCTATACGAATTACGGGCAAGTTATTCCGCAAGAAAAAGACTGGCAGATAACCTTGAAAAAATTGGGCAACGCCAAATTCATGCACTGTCTTCCCGTACGCAGAAATGTGGTCGTGGCAGACGAAGTTTTGGATAGCAAACAATCATTAGTCATTGAGCAAGCAAACAACAGAACGTATGCCGCACAATTGGTATTGAAAAAAATACTGGAAGGTTTAAAATAAAAAAATGATTAAGAAACTCGAAAATAAAGTAGCCATAATTACTGGGGCAACCAGTGGCATGGGAAAAGCTATAGCCATAACTTTTGTAGCTCATGGCGCAAAAGTGATACTCTCTGGTAGAGATGAAATTCGGGGTAATGCATTATCCGATGAGTTGGGCAAGCAAGCAGTTTTTCTTGGTGGTGATATTAGGCACCCATCCTATAATGAACAACTCGTAACTGCTGCAATTAAACATTTTGGAAAATTGGATATTCTTTCAATGAACGCTGGTATTTTGGGGATAGGAAGTGTCACCGACCTCCCAGATGAGCTATGGAAAAATACGATAGACACCAATTTATCCTCGATTTTTTACCTTTCTAAATATGCTATCCCAGAATTACAAAAAAACAAAAGGTCTACTATTCTAATAAATGCTTCTATAGCTGCTTATAAAAGTTTTCCAAATCATCCGGCGTATTGCGCCTCAAAAGCAGGTTCGCTTGCGTTAATGCGGCAAATGGCTGTTGAGTATGCGCCACAAATTAGGGTGAATGCTATGTGTCCGGGGCCAGTAGACACCCCATTGCTTCGGAACTCTGCACAAGCTTTTAATGACCCTGAAAAAGCTGTTGAGAATGCAGCTAACCAAACATTATTAAAACGATTGGGCGAATCTAATGATATTGCTAATCTTGCTCTATTTCTGGTTTCTGAAGATGCCTCGTGGATAACGGGTTCGGCAATGACCATTGATGGAGGAATTTTAAATACGTAATATGAAACAAAAATTATCCATAGTAAAAATTGGCGGGAATGTTATAGAAGATGAAAATGCATTAGATGTCTTCCTATCTGCTTTTTCAAGATTAGATGGGCCAAAAATTCTTGTACATGGTGGTGGAAAATTAGCAACTCAATTAGCTACGCGTTTGGGCATACCCTCTAATGTGATAGATGGTAGACGTATTACGGATAAAGAAACTGTAGATATTATCACAATGGTCTACGGTGGTTTGGCAAACAAAAAGATTGTTGCCCAACTTCAGGCTAAAGGAATAAATGCATTTGGCTTGAGTGGTGCAGATGGTAATAGTATTCAAGCTCACAAACGACCTGTAAAAGAAATTGATTACGGATTTGTGGGCGATATTGACGGAGTAAATTCCGAATTACTGACAAACCTTTTAAGCTTAAAGATAACGCCTATTTTCTGTGCAATTTCACATGATGGCAACGGTCAATTGTTGAATACGAATGCTGATACGATTGCGTCAGAAATTTCTATAGCAATGGCATCCCATTACGGTACTACCTTATATTATTGCTTTGAAAAAAAAGGGGTCTTATTGGATATTAAAGATGATAATTCTGTTGTCAAACAAATAAATACTACAAAATATAATGAACTTTTATCTGCAGGTGTCATAGCTGATGGAATGTTACCCAAGCTACATAATTGCTTTCATGCTTTAGAAAACGATGTCAAAAAAGTATGCTTAGGAGATGTCACCATGTTAGATGAAAACACAGAATTGTTCACTACGTTAACACTTTAGAATGAATCAAATAGAACTTACAGAGAGTGCTTTAAAATTATTACAAGAATTAATTTCAATAGAATCCTTTTCAAAAGAAGAGGACAAAACTGCAGATGCCATTCAAGCTTGGTTAGCACAATATAACATTCCAACAGAACGTGATGGCAACAATATAATTGCCAAGAATAAATGTTGGGATGATAGCAAACCGACCTTACTCTTGAATTCTCATCACGATACGGTAAAACCTAATACTGCATACACCAAAGACCCTTTTCATCCTCATATTGAGGAAGGTAAATTATTTGGCTTAGGGAGTAATGATGCTGGTGGACCATTGGTATCACTTTTAGCCACTTTTGTTCATTATTACGATGGCGAAAACCTAACCCATAATATTTTGATGGTCGCTTCAGCGGAAGAGGAAAATGCTGGAGAAAATAGTTTGCGCGGATTACTCCCAAAACTTCCTACTATCGATGTTGCAATTGTTGGCGAACCTACATTGATGCAACTCGCTATTGCTGAAAAAGGTTTAGTGGTTTTCGATGCTGTAATTAAAGGTACACCGTCTCATGCAGCACACCCAAATACCGACAATCCCATTTATAATGCAATTGAAGTATTAAATTGGTTTAAAAACTACAAATTCAACAAAACATCGGAATCTTTGGGTGATGTGAAAATGACCGTCACTCAAATTAGTGCTGGCACGCAACATAACGTAGTTCCTGCTCATGTAGATTTAGTTGTGGATGTTAGGGTTAATGATGTTTATTCAAATAAAGAAATTGCCGATTTGTTGAAAAAAGATGCCCCATGCGAATTAAAGGAAAGATCATTACGACTTAATTCCTCCAATATTAATAAAGAGCATCCGCTGGTGAAATCGGGTATTGTTTTAGGTAGAGCAACCTACGGTTCCCCTACCCTCTCTGATCAAGCGGCATTAAGTTGCCAGTCTTTAAAATTAGGTCCTGGTGATAGTACACGTTCGCATTCTGCAAATGAATTTATTTATGTAGATGAAGTTGAAGAAGGCATAGATTTGTATATTAAAATACTAAAAGGATTTTTGCACTAAGCGTGCGGCTACTAATTAAAATGAAAAATAATAAGTTTTAATTACTAATTTAAAGATTATGAAACTTTGGGATAAAGGATTTAGCACGGATAAAAAAATCGATCATTTTACAGTAGGAAATGATAGGGAATTGGATTTGCACTTAGCAAAATATGATGTTATCGCATCAAAGGCACACGCAAAAATGCTAGGGAAAATAGGTCTAATTTCCCCGAAAGAAACCAAAGAACTTGTTGATGAACTAGACATTATTGAAGCAAGAATCAAAAAAGGTACATTCACAATTGAACCTTCTTTTGAAGATATGCATTCTAAAATAGAATACATGCTCACCTTAAGCCTAGGGGATACCGGTAAAAAAATTCATACCGCACGTTCTCGAAACGATCAAGTTTTGGTGGCTATGCATTTGTATTTAAAGGATGAGCTGACTGAAATAAAATCAATGACTAAATCACTTTTCGACCTTCTTTTAGAAAAGGCCGAAGAGCATAAAAAGGTAATGTTACCTGGGTATACCCACCTTCAGATTGCAATGCCCTCTTCTTTTGGCTTATGGTTTTCAGCCTATGCAGAAAGTTTAATCGATGATCTTTATTTTGTTGAGGCTGCCTACAAAGTAGCCAACCAAAACCCTATGGGAAGTGCTGCCGGTTATGGAAGTTCTTTTGGTATTGACCGTAGTTTCACCACAAATGAACTGGGCTTTGAAACTCTAAAATATAATGTAGTAGCTGCACAAATGAGCCGAGGCAAGGTAGAAAAAGCGACTGCATTCGGGATGGCCAACATTGCAGCAACCCTATCTAAAATGGCTATGGACATTTGTTTATACATGAGCCAAAATTTCAATTTCATTTCTTTCCCAGATGAGTTGACAACCGGTTCAAGTATTATGCCGCACAAGAAAAACCCCGATGTATTTGAATTGGTTCGCGGTAAATGCAATAAACTACAATCTATTCCCAACCAGTTGACCTTGGTCATCAACAATTTACCAAGTGGTTACCACAGAGATTTACAATTGGTCAAAGAAATCATCATTCCCGCCATACAAGACATGAAAGCCTGTTTGGAAATTTTGACGTTTAGCCTAAAAGAAATACGTGTAAATAAAGAAATTCTAGAAGACCCAAAATATGATTACCTATTCAGTGTAGACACGTTGAATGAACTTGTACAAAACGGGATGCCATTTAGAGATGCTTATAAGAAAATGGGTATAGAAATCAATGAGGGAACGTTTACGCCAAAAAGAGATATACATCACTCCCATGAGGGCAGTTTGGGGAATTTGTGTTTAAATGAAATTAGAAAAAAGATGTCTAAGGTTTAGTATTTTAAGCCTTCGAACTTTTTTGAAATAGCTGGAAAAACCAAAATTAGTGATTAAAAGATATTTTTTTTATTTGAATATGTACTGCAACGTACTCCTGCTAAGTCTATTTCAAAACAATAATAGTAAATAATTTAGGGGAAAGTCTAATCTGAAAATAATTTTATCAAGAAACCTAATACACTATATACCCATAGAAACACTTGGCTTTTTAGATAATTACAATGTAGGGGTTGGCATAATAAACAGTCTCATATTTACCTAGTATAAAATTAAGTTTTGAAAAAAATAAATTAATCCAACTAAAACATTACATGTTAAAATTTCTAAATACAGTATTGATACTACTAATGTTCATGGTTAGTCAATTCATCTATTGCCAAGACACCTATCATAGGAATACCTCAGCAGACATACAGCATTATACGTTTAATTTATCCTTAAATGATGATACGAATGAGATTATAGGTGAGGCCATTATTAATGTACATTTTAATAACCAAGTCAATGAATTTAATTTGGACCTCATCGCAAAATCAGAGACTTTTGGCATGGAGGTTACTGGCGTATTTGAAGATAGTACTATCGTAGATTATACCTATGAAGCAAACAAACTGAAAATTATACCTACCAAAGATGCAACGAAGCAAAAAATATTTACCATCCAATACCATGGTATTCCTGAGCGTGGTTTAGTTATAGACACCACCAAATTCGGACAACGTTCTTTCTTTGGTGATAACTGGCCCAATTTGGCGCGGCATTGGCTGCCATCCGTTGACCATCCATATGATAAAGCCAGTATTGAGTTTAGAATCACTGCACCGGCTCATTATGATGTAATTGCTACTGGTGAAAAAATTGAAGAAAGCAATTTAGGTAACGGGTTAAAACTAACTACATACAAAGAACCTGCACCAGTTGCAATGAAAGTTGTGACCATTGGCGTCACAGAATTTGCCAGTAAATTATTAGATCAAGTATATGATACTCAAGTATCGGCTTGGGTATACCCTGAAAATAGGTTGGACGGTTTCTCTGATTATGGTGTAGCCACCAAGGTCTTAAAATACTTTATAGATAGTGTAGGCCCATATTCATACGCAAAACTTGCCAATATGCAGGCAAAAACCCAATGGGGCGGACTAGAAAATGCTGGCACCATCTCCTATTTCGAAAATTCAGTAACCGGTAAAAATGAGGTAGAAGGGCTGATTGCACATGAAATCGCTCATCAATGGTTTGGAAACTCCGCTACAGAAAATGATTGGAATCACGTTTGGTTGAGTGAAGGATTTGCGACCTACTTTGCGATATTATACCAAGAAAGTGTTTATGGGGATGAAAAACGGAAGGAAGAACTAGCTTTAGACCGTCAAGAAATTCTAGCTTATTATAAGAAAAATCCGTCACCCATTGTTGACGCAAGTATTAAAGACCCTATGAAGGTTCTGAGCACCAATACGTATCAAAAAGGAGGTTGGGTATTGAATATGCTACGTCATAAACTAGGAGATAAATTATTTTGGAAAGGCATAAGGACATATTACACCAGATATCAAAATGCTAATGTAATGACCATCGACTTTCAAAATGAAATGGAAATTGTATCTGGTCAAAATCTTGATTCTTTTTTTCAACAATGGATTTTCACCAAAGGCTACCCAGAAATTAAATGGGAATGGATCTATAAGAAAGGTAAGGTCACCATCGAAATACTGCAAGTACAAGACTTTCATACCTTTCAATTTCCATTAGAAGTTGCTATTGTTAAAAATGGTGCAATCAAAATTGAAACAGTACTAATATCAACTAAAACAAAATCCGTTGTAATTGAATCTGAAACCAAACCAGACACCGTTATTCTTGACCCCAATCTTTGGCTTTTATTCGAAGAAAAATAAATATAATGTTATATTGGTTTCAAATACTTATCTGAATAAATTTTGGTGAACTGGGCTCCAAAAGTTACTATCAAACTTGAATAGGAAACCCAAAGCATTACTAAAATAATGCTTCCTGCGGCACCATATGTAGAACCAGGTTCTGCCTTACTAAAGTAGAAGGCCAAGGAATATTTACCTATCAAAAATAAAAATGCAGTAAGGGCTGCCCCAACTTTAACTGCTTTCCATGGCACTTGGGTACTTGGCAAGTATTTAAACATTGCACCGAACAATAAGTATATAAAACCTAACGATAAAAGAATATCCAAACCAAAACTTAGTTCTAGCATACCATCGGGCAAAAGTCTAGAAAGTTGTGTTGAAAATGCGGATAAAAAAGAGGTCAATACAAAACTAATCAGAAGTAAAAATCCAAAAATAAGTATAAAGCCAAATCCTTTCAATCGCATAAAAAGTGTTGATAAAACTTCATTAGAATATTTTGGTTTCGTATCCCAAATATCGTTTAATGCATTCTGTAACTGATAAAAAACACCTGTGGCACCATATATCAAAACTCCTACCCCTAAAATAGTAGCCACTATCGATGTGTTTTGACTTCCCCTATCGGCAATCATTTCTTGTATGGACTGAGCCGTTTCTGGACCCATAGCTGATGAAATTTCGGAAAATAGTTCTCCACGTACTATTTCACGACCCCAAATACCGCCTACCAATTCCAGAATTAAAATCAACAAACCAGGCAGGGAAAGGATAGCGTAATACGCAATGACCGCGCTAATTTTAAAAGGGTCTTTCGCCATCCAAACATGGTAGGTTTTTACGAACAATTTTGGTAGGTGCTTTAACTTGAATTTTGAGATTTGAAATTGTTGCTCTATAGCCATGTATATGATTGTAGGGTCTTACTTAAAAATATGGCTTGTTCTTCGGTATTACTAATCCTATCGTATAAAATACTACCTCCTTAATGATTGCTATAAGCCTGTCCATCTAATGCTCCCTATCAAGAAGCAGCAAGGATAACCCTTAGCGGATTTTACCCAAAGTGTAGCATAAATATTAATATACGACCAAGAGTCGGCATGATAACTAAAAAGTACTCACGGTGTTCTATCAGTTTTCGATGGAAATCAAGATTATTTATACAACAAAATTTATCGAGAACATGAAAGGAAAAGTTTTAATTCTCAACGGACGATGCCGTGTTGAAACCCGAGTGCAGACTGGTTCGTATATTTATCGGTATGTGAATCAGCTAAAAATAGACCATACCCATAAGGAACTGGAGGATTATTTTAAATAAATTCCTAACAGAACTAAAAAAAGGACCAGACTCAAAAAAATCCAATCCTTGTTGTTCTAAACTTACACACGTTACGTGATAGTGTGCTAAAACAGCTTTATTTTACCGTTGTTGCCTTGAAATAAATTCCTTTATCCTATAATTTGAAAAGGACTCTTTTTTATTTAATGACCTTAAGATTAATTACCTCTTGAGCTGTCAAATATCTCCAATGTCCCCTAGGTAAATCCTTTTTGGTTAGACCACTAAAAACTACTCTATCTAATTTTTGCACCTTATATCCTAAAGTGTCAAAAAGTCGTTCTACAATTTTATTTCTAGAACTAAATATCTCTATGCCTACTTCACGCTTAGGAGAGTCAGCTATAAAACTTATATCCTGAACACGTACCATCTTTTCATCTACTGTAACACCTTCTTGAATTTTCTTCAAATCTGCACTTCGTAATTCCAAATCCAATACTAAATGATATATTTTACGTAAGCCGTTTATAGGACTCTTAAGCGTCTTGGTCATTGCACCATCATTGGTAAATAAAAGTAGACCAGTATGCTCCTTTTCTAATTTATCAACAGGTAAAAGTTTTGACTTTGACGCACTAGAAATTAATCCAGAAACATGTCTTCTGCCTTTTTCATCTCGAATAGTAGTAACAAAATCTCTTGGTTTATTGAGCAATACATACTCTTTCTTAACAGGGTTCAATAATTGGCCATCGAACTTAACCTCATCGGTCAATTTCACTTTATAACCCATCTCAATAATAGGCTTTCCATTTACGGTCACACTACCAGCTGCGATATATATATCAGCATCTCTACGCGAGCATACACCCGAGTTAGCTACATATTTATTTAGTCGGATGGAATTTGGATCTGATGGCTTACTGGGTGAAACATTTTTCTTTATGGGAGCATTACCACGAGCGTAGCTTTTCTTTTTGAAATTACCACCCTGTCTTCCCGAAGATTTTTTTTCTCTACTAGAATCATCCCTACTCATAACTGTACCAATTTTGCACAAAGGTAGGAAATTGCATTGCCGTTCAAATAATTATCTTATACATATTAATGAGATCTATAGTATTCTATTTAAAACCATATCTACATCGATAAGCAGAATACTGAAGACACCTGCTACAATAATGAGCTTTAGAATATTATGCAGCCACACATAATCCTTTTTTATTTTTGATCTTAATAGTAGAAAAATGAATAACACTAGAAGTAAAATGCATACCCCGAAATAAAAATTCATATATCCTACATCGTACTTAAAAATTAGAAGCAATGACGGTAATAGGGTGAACAGAATTAAGCTGGCAATGATTGTCTTAGAAATGTTCGCTCCATAAATTATAGGAATGGTTCTATAATTTTGAGCAATATCTCCTGAAATATTCTCCAAATCTTTGATCATTTCACGTGAAAGAATCAATAGAAACAAGAACATTGCATGTACAAAAATCACAGTTTCAAAATTGCGATAATATACAAAGACTACGAAAAAAGGAGTTATGGCCAAGATTGCTGATATGAAATTTCCTAAAAGTGGAATTCTCTTCAACTTATGGGAGTAAAGCCATATTCCAAAAATATAAGAAGAAAAAAAGAAGACAGCCCTAAAAGACACATAACTAGCTGCTATTACTGCCATAAAATTCAATACAAAATAAGTAGTCAATTTAAATCGTTGGCTCACCAGGCGATCCAACATACTTTTTCTAGGCTTGTTGATTAGGTCTTTTTCTGCATCGTAGAAATTATTAATAATGTAGCCTGCGGCAATGACCATTGCAGAAGCAATAACAATTACAAATAGGTTGACATCAAAAACAACTTTTCTTAGCGATAAGTCTGGTGCCAATATATAAATGGATGCCAAATATTGAGCGAGGGCAATGACCAGTATATTATACCCTCTAACCACGGAAAAAAGACTCAATACTTTTAAAAGTAAGAGTTTGCTTTTTCTATCAAACATGTTTGAAATTTCCTAAAAGTTATAAACTACTTCTAGTTTGTAGTCTTTAAGTGCAGTTTGCGCTTTTTCAAAATCTTCAGTAAATCCTAAAATATAGCCGCCTCCGCCAGATCCACAAAGCTTGAGATAATAATCATTAGTATCAATACCTTTCTTCCACAACTCATGAAATTTGACAGGAATCATTGGTTTAAAATTATCTAAAACAACATGGGAAAGTTGTTTTAGATTACCAAATAAAGATTGAATGTTCCCACTCACAAAATCTTCAACGCAGGCATCGGTATGCTTTATAAACTGATTCTTGAGCATATTACGGAATCCGTCATTCTTCATCTGCTCCATAAAAATCTGAACCATTGGTGCTGTTTCACCTACCGTACCACTATCTAATAAAAACACCGCACCTTTACCGTCGGTATTTTGAGAAGGAATGCTCGTAGATTCTATATTATCTTGGGAATTTATAAGTATAGGAAGGCTTAAATAACTATTCAATGGATCAAGACCAGATGATTTACCGTGGAAAAAAGATTCCATAGTACCGAAAATCGCCTTGAGTATCAATAGTTTTTCTCTTGTGAGATTTTCTAAGACCGTAATTTTTTCCTTTGCATATTTATCATAAATCGCAGCAACTAAGGCTCCACTACTACCTACACCATATCCTTGCGGTATCGAACTATCAAAATACATGCCTGCTTCTATATCTTTTTTAAGGATATCTAAATCAAAAGAAATTAAGTCTGGATCGTTTTTTGTAAGTTCTTCCAAGTAGCTCGCAAAAGCTTCTAAGCTTTTATTAGACTTTGCTGCCTCTTTCGATAGATTGGTATCAGATTTTAAAGCTCCCTTGTAAAAATTATAGGGTATAGACAAACCTTTGGAATCTTTAATGATACCATATTCTCCGAAGAGAAGAATTTTGGAATAAAACAGTGGTCCTTTCATTTTAAAAATCTGTGCAAATATCGATAATACTTTTAAATATAACCAAAGATTAAGATAAAGTTCAACGTTTTGCTGTATATGCTTAAACAAAATAGGCGAAATACTTATTTACTAACGAATTTTTTGGTTCAATCGTACATAACTCACTTACAACTTCTTCGCACCCAAACCTATTCGATCACAAATATACTGTCCATTTTGACAAAAAGAAATCAACTTATCTTTTATGAACGGAAAAACTATATCCTTTTCATTTTCAGGATAAAGCACATGTACGTTCGCACCTGCATCTAGCGTAAAACAAACATGAGTTTTAGATTCCTCTCTAAATTTCCAAATACTATTTATTATAGATAGCGTATTTGGCTTCATTAATATAAAATAAGGATTACTGGTCATCATCATGGCATGTAAAGTAAGTGCTTCACTTTCTACTATATTTATAAATTCATCTAGATTGCCTTTTGAAAAAACAATCTTTAACTTCTCTACGTTGGTATCGGCTTGCTTAAATCTATTTGATGCAAAAGGATGCCCGTGCATTAAATCATGACCAACCGTACTACTCACCTGCTTTTCTCCTTTATCAACCAATAAAATTGTATCGTGATAATTATTAAAAATTGGATGGACTTCATATGGATACTTAATTCCAAAAAGATTTGAACTGCCTTCTACCGCATCACTCTCTCCCCATTGCACCAATGGGCCTTGAATGCTACGACATGCACTACCAGAACCTAAACGGGATAAAAATGATGCCTTTTGATTGAAATATTCTAGAGTTATATTTTTATCAAACCCTCGTTCCATTTCCATAAAACATAACGCCAATGCCGACATACCACTAGCAGATGATGCAATGCCGCTACTATGGGGAAATGTATTAGAAGTATTGATTACAAAATGGTAGTCCTTCAAAAAAGGCATATACTTTTCAATGCGTTTTAGAAACGTTTTAATTTTTGGTTGGAATTCTTCTTTAGCCTCACCTTCAAAAAAAAGGTCAAACGAGAACTCATCATTCTTATGTATTCGTTTTTTGTAATGAACCCTGGTTGTTGTAGAACAAGCGTCCAACGTAAAACTGATAGAGGGGTTCGCTGGGATTTGATTTTCTCGTTTTCCCCAATACTTTATCAATGCTATATTGCTAGGAGAGCAATAAGCAACTATCCCTTCATCATTCAATGCTGTGTAGGAAGCTGGTATAAATTCTTTTTCGGTCATTGAAATCACAATTTATACAAAGATAGTTTTTAGGGCTGTCAATTAAAATAAATCCTTATTTTAGAGCTAAACACCAAACCGTTGAAAAGGAAAATAACATGCATCATACTTGGCATCCTTATCTGTTCTACCATTGGGTTTCTAAGTAGTGTCGTCACACAAAGTTCAGTAAACGACTGGTACACTACGTTGAACAAGCCAAATTTTAATCCGCCAAATTGGGTCTTTGCTCCTATATGGACGGCACTTTATGTTTTAATGGGAATTTCCGTTGGTTTGGTTTGGGCAAAGGGATTTCATCATAAATGGGTGAAAACCGGTTTGTATCATTTTGGCTTCCAATTGCTTTTAAACGGATTGTGGAGTATCGTATTTTTTGGCCTACAACAACCTTTTTGGGGTCTAATGGTAATTCTAACTTTACTGGCAGTCCTTATTCTAACTATTAAATGGTTTAATGTGGTCAGTAAGGTAGCGTCAATTTTATTGATACCATACGTTTTATGGGTGTTCTTTGCGGCTTTTTTAAATTATAAAATCTGGGAATTGAATTAATTTCAAATCTCTACACCTAAAGGTCTAACTACCCAATGCTACCAATTTACTTATAGTTCTAAAATTTCTGGTAGTCGCCGAAACCTTTAATTTTCGCTCAATTAAATTATTATTCAATTTAGCTTTACCATACCCTAAATTACATTTAAGATACATACAATTTTCAGCTACGAAGTATTCTTCATTTTCAAATGTATCTGCCTTAAACTTTGTAAGCAATTCATCTGTTGGAACTTCATTCAGTAAAACGAAATAGATTTTATTTGCAACTAAATCTTCCTCATTGTCAAATGGATTATAGTCTAAAATTTTCTTTACTTGACTGACAGTTTTTACTAGTACAGGAACCTGAAAACCATATTTTTTTTGAATCGCATCAGCTAATAACCCTGCTAACGAATCGGTTTGTAGCTGTTCATTTTTGAATAAAATATTCCCACTCTGAATATACGTTCTAACCTCTTTTAAACCCAAATTATCACATAAAGCCTTCAATGATTCCATGGAAACTTTCTTTTTTCCTGCAACATTTATACCTCTTAAAAATGCTACATAGCTTTTGAGTTCCATACTTAATTTGATTTTAAGTCTTCTACGACACCTTTTGCGGCAAGATAACCTCCTGTCCAGGCATTTTGAAAATTAAAACCACCGGTTATGGCATCTACATTTATAATTTCTCCTGCAAAATATAGGCTAGGTAGAAGTTTACTTTGAAATGTTTTAAAGTTAATTTCCTTTAGATGTACACCCCCAGCGGTAACAAACTCTTCTTTAAAAGTACTTTTACCGTTCACTTGAAAAACACCAGCTGTTAGTTGCTGAGCCAGTAATATTAGCTGTTGTTTAGAAATTTCTGGCCACGTAGTTTCATCTGGTATTTTTGAAGCTCGAACTAAATTAACCCAAAGTCGCTTAGGGATATCCAAAACCTTGGTTCGTAGAATGGTTTTCTTTTCATCTTGTTTCACTTTCAAAAACAATTCTAAAAGTCCGTTTTGATGATATTCTGGCACCCAATTTACCTGAATTTTAAACTGGTAATTATAGTGCTCCAAAACACGAGCTCCCCATGCCGATAGTTTTAAAATAGCTGGCCCACTCATACCCCAATGTGTAATAAGCAATGGCCCTTCAGAAGCAAGTACAGATGAATCGAACTTTATCTTTGTTGCTTTTTGACCATACTTTTTCTTAGGCAGCACTACAACCTCTGCCTGTGTTGATACGCCTGGGATACCTGTAATTCGTTCATCTTTAATATTAAATGTAAATAAGGAAGGAACTGGTGGAACTATGGTATGGCCTAATTCTTCAATAAGTTTCCATATTTTTGGATTACTGCCCGTAGCTACTATCAATTTTTTGGTGACTAAAAAATCATCTCCTACCTTAACTCTCCAAAGTATGTCACCATCCTCTTCAATTTGCTCTAAACCGCTTACAGAACAACGTTGTTTAATTTGGATTCCTAATCGTTCTACCTCAGACATGAAACAGTCTATAATGGTTTGTGAAGAATTACTAACAGGAAACATTCTACCATCTTCCTCAATTTTCAATGCAACACCTCGATCCTCAAAAAAACCTACTGTATCTCCACTTGCGTATTGGTGAAACGGACCCAAAAGTTCTTTCTCACCTCTTGGATAATTACTACTAAGTTCGCTAGGATTAAATTCTGCATGGGTAACATTACATCGCCCGCCACCTGAAACCCTTACTTTGGTAAGTACCTCCTTACCACGTTCTAAAATGGCAATCTTAGCATTAGGTCGAGCTTCTGCAACATGAATTGCAGCATAAAAGCCTGCGGCACCACCACCGATTACTAGAACATCATACATTAGTTGACTCGTTCTGGAAAATTGGTAATGATTCCATCAACACCAATTTTTTTCATAGCTTCAATATCTGTAGGGTCATTTACCGTCCATGTATAAATTTTAAATCCGGCATCACGTATTTCGTTCGCAACTTCTAAATTCAATTCTTCAAAATATGGGTTTATGGCAACTGCATTCAATTCTTTAGCAATAGGTATTGCATCAACTGGATTTTTTCCAGTTAAAACAGCTATAGCGACATCGGGATTTTTTTTTCTCATTTCCTTTAGCTCATCCCAATTAAAACTTGAAATTATAAAATTTTCTGGTGACCAATTCTTCTGCTTTATATAATAATCCATTATAAAATTGACCTTATCAGCAGTACCTGCACCTTTTAACTCTATGTTTAACGCAACTTTGTTATCGATAAGTTTTAATACATCTTGAAGCATTGGTATTTGATGTCCGCCATCAACAATCAATTTTTTCAAATCAAGAATATTATACTCTTCAATATTTCCTGGAGCATTGGTAAGTCTATCAACCGTATCATCATGAAAAACTACGATTTCCCCACTTTTAATCTTAAAAACATCTATTTCAATCATGTCTACCCCCAAATCAATCGCTTTTTGAATGGAAGGCAAGGTGTTCTCTGTTTCATGCCCCATAGCGCCTCGATGACCAATTACCAAAGGTTTTTTCATAGTACAGGAAATTAACGAAATACAAATTAGTAAGAGTGTGAAAATTTTATTTAACATGAGTGATTATTTTAATTCAAAAATAAAGGATTCCAATGGATTTAAGTTTATTGAAATATGACCCTCTCCATTTTCGATTCTCAATGAATTAGAATCCCCATAAAGAACATCAATTAAATTATAAGATTTCTCTTTTAAATGCCATTCGTTCATTAGATCTACAGGCAACTTAAGATCAAACGAAAAATGCTCGTTGACATCAAAATTCGAGACTATTATCAATTTTTGATTCGCAGACCAACGCACATATGACAACACTCTATGAGTATAATTTTCGGTAAGTTCTTTATTATAAAAATGAATTTCACGATAAGCACCCATCAACCCTTCACTCCCAATTGTGAAATTCAAAAGTCGCTTATAAAAATCACGTAAATCAGCTTCATCTGAAGATAATTGGCCTCCATCAAATTTCTTGTTATTCACCCATCTTTGATGGTTCGGAACACCGATATAATCAAAAATAGAAGTTCTTGAAGAACTTCCAAAACCGGCATGTTCAGCTGCAGGCTCGCCAACTTCCTGACCAAAATATAGCATCGTTGGCGAAGTGCTTATAGTAGCCGACACTACCATTGCAGGCTTACCAATATCTGGACTACCTACAAATTCTGGACTAGCAATACGTTGTTCGTCATGATTCTCCAAAAAATGGAGCATATGGTGCTCAATATCTTTTAACCCATTTTGTACCACAGGAAGATGATCCGACCAACCATACCCTTTCATAATATGTTTTAACCCATCATAAAAATCAACCTTATCATATAAATAATCCATTTTGCCCTTATGGATATAGGTTCTATATAGGTCTGGATTGTATACCTCGGCCATGATAAAGGCATCTGGATTTTTCATTTTTATGGAAGAATTCATAAAACTCCAAAATTCAACCGGAACCATTTCGGCCATATCATAGCGAAAACCATCAACACCCATATTCAACCAGTATAGTGCAATGTCTCTAAATTTCCTCCAAGAACTAGGAACAATTTTCTTTTTCCAATAGTCAAAATGTTCTTTGTAATCACGTTCACCAAAATCATTGGGAAGCATATCAAAATCCAACTTACCGTCTGGGCTTACCCCATAATTAATTCTAACCGTCTCATACCAGTCATTCATATCTGGCTGCGGACTTCGAGAACCATTACCCGTCCATTTTGCGGGCACCTCAACCAATTTAGAATCAGGTAAATTTGGAGTATTACCACCTAAAGGGGTATAACCATTTCTCCATTCTGGAGTATGGAATTCAGAACCTGGTATGTAATAAAAATTATTATCCTTTTGATATTCGACAGAGGTATCATCACCAAACCCAAAATCAGTTACTACTTTTGGGTTGGTTTTACCTTGATAAGACCGTGCTACATGGTTAGGCACTATATCAATGATAACTTTCATATCCAACGCATGAGTACGCTTGATTAATGCTTTGAACTCTTGAAGTCTTTTAGCTGGGTCAATTGCCAAATCTGGATTTACATTGTAATAATCCTTTACTGCGTACGGAGAGCCAGCTCTACCTTTCACCACATCAGGATCATCATTAGAAATGCCAAATTCTGTATAATCTTGTATTACCGCATGATGGGGAACACCGGTATACCATATATGGGTAACACCTAAGCCCTTAATTTCGGTAAGCGCCTTTTTGGTGAAATCAGCAAACTTACCAACTCCATTTTCTTCAACTGTACCCCACGGCTTATTATTGGTATTGGTGTTTCCAAAAAGTCTGGTAAACACATGATAAATAACAATTTTCCTATTCATTGGCACAATTTCATATTCTTAAAACTAATCTAAATTTACGTGATACTACTAAACCGTAATGATCTCATCGGGGTAGAGTTCTACCTTTTTACCATTCACTCTAATCGATACTTCTTTAGAGCCAGATAATTCAAAAGTTACTGCTTTAGCAGTCACGTTCACTTTGATGATACGATTACGAAAATTAACCTTAAAAGAATATTCTTTCCACTGGTCAGGGATCTGCGGTTTGAATGATAATTTATCATCTATCACCCGCATACCACCAAAACCTTCTACAATACTCATCCAAGTACCTGCCATTGAAGTTATATGCAAGCCTTCTTCAACTTCTTTATTATAGTCTTCCAAGTCTAACCTAGATGTTCTTAAATAGAAATTATAAGCCTGTTCCATTCTACCAAGTTTGGCTGCTTGAATACAATGAACACATGGTGATAGAGATGATTCATGCACTGTAAACGGCTCATAAAAATCAAAGTGCTTCTCAAGATCTTCAAAAGAAAAATCTTCCTCGAAAAAGTAAAAGCCCTGTAAAATATCTGCCTGCTTTATGTAAGGAGATCTTAGAATTCTATCCCAACTCCATTTTTGGTTTATAGGTCTATCAGTCTTTGGCAACGCACTAACCTTCACCAAATCTTTGTCCAAAAACCCATCTTGCTGTAAAAACACACCGTATTTTTTTGAGTAAGGAAAGTACATATTGTCTGCAACCTTTTTCCATGCTTCACACTCCCTATCGGTAAGTTTAGTCTTGCCGATAATTCTATGATAATCATCTGGGTAACCATTCTTAACCTTATCTAACTGGGTCAACGCATAATTAATGCACCATTTAGCCAAGTAATTCGTGTACCAATTGTTATGTACATTATTCTCATATTCATTTGGGCCAGTAACACCCAACATCACATATTTTTCTTTATCCTCAGAGAAATTAACACGTTGATGCCAGAACCGAGCAATTGCTATAAGTACCTCCAATCCCATTTCTGGTATGTAGCTATAATCACCTGTATAGCGATAATAATTATGTATTGCGAAGGCAATAGCGCCATTTCTATGAATTTCCTCAAATGTAATTTCCCACTCGTTGTGGCATTCTTCACCATTCATCGTAACCATGGGGTACAATGCAGCACCATTTGAAAAGCCTAGTTTTTTTGCATTGGCAATTGCTTTTTCTAAATGATTATACCTATACTTCAATAACTTTCTAGCTATCTTATCGTCTTTTGTAGCCATGTAAAATGGAATACAGTAGGCTTCCGTATCCCAATAGGTGCTACCTCCATACTTTTCACCAGTAAACCCTTTAGGGCCAATATTCAATCTTGAATCTGTGCCTAAATACGTTTGGTTGAGTTGAAATATATTGAATCGAATACCTTGCTGGGCCTTTACATCGCCCTCTATCACAATATCGCTCATTTCCCAGATTGAAGCCCAAGCTTCTTTCTGTTTCTTCAGTAGACCGTCAAAGCCTAAAGAAAGCGCGCTATCCAATGCCGTATTGGCAACAGCTATAAGTTGATCACTAGGGTGATTTCTTGAAACGGTGTATCCACCGAACTTAGTTAAGGTGACAGATTCATCTACTTTTACCTTTTGTTTAAATTTTAATGACACAAAATCATCTTCCTGTACACCATTCTCAGCTGAGATTAGTTTTCCATTATAACTTAAAGAAGCCTGCATAAACGTACAGGTCTGAAAATTGGTCTTCATGGTATGCGCTTCAATAAAAGCACGGTTTTCAGACACAGAAGCACTTGTAGTGTTCCAGAATTTATCGTCCCAATTACTGTCTTCATTTGTTATTCCACTGTCCAAATAGGGTTCGAAAACAATGTCTGCATCTGTCTTAAGAACTTTTATAACATATGAAATCGCACCAACCTCGTCAATATCTAAACTTAGAAAACGTTTGACCGTAACTGCTATTTCCAAATTATTTGAAGTAACCGCCTCAAAACTTCTAGTGTAACACCCCTCTTTCATGTTCAGTTCCCTTTTGAAATGTGAAACTTTTCTACATGTTGCCAAATCAAACTCTACTTCATTAATATAGATTTTGATTCCGATCCAATTAGGCGCGTTCAATACCTTTGCAAAATATTCAGGATACCCATTTTTCCACCAACCAACACGGGTTTTATCTGGATAATACACACCGGCGATATAACTACCTTGAAAAGTTTCACCAGTATAGGTTTCTTCAAAATTGGCTCTCTGACCCATTGCCCCATTTCCTAAACTAAAAATGCTTTCAGATGATTTTACATTTTCCTTGTCGAAATCTTCCTCAATGATGCACCACTTATCTGCTTTTATATAATTCTGATTCATTAATTTACAATTGAATTGTCATCAAAAATAATTGAACTTTAAATAAATTGTCTAGTTTATTTCTTTCGATTTTTACTTAAAAGTGATTCCAAAAAACTATCACTTATTTCGGTGAAATCTTTAAAATTATAGGAAGCTTCATCAAGTATATTAGAATCACCAATACCTATACTAGTCATTTTTGCGCTATTTGCCGCCTGTATACCCGCAACGGCATCTTCAAAAACGATACATGAACTCGCATTGACACCTAAATTATTAGCCGCAATCAAAAATACCTCGGGATCAGGTTTTGCTTTTGTCACACTATTGCCATCTACAATACTATCAAAATAGGATACTAAATTCACTTTCTCTAAAATTGGCCTAGCATTCTTACTTGCTGAACCTAATGCGATTGGGATGTTTTTTTTCTTTAAATATTCAAGCACTCTTGGTACATCGGGTAGTATTTCTTTGGCATCCATCTTTTCTATGTAAGCCAAATAATCTACATTCTTATCTATCATCCAAGTATCAAATTGCTCTTGTGTAGCTTTAATTT
Source organism: Maribacter sp. ACAM166 (assembly GCF_005771495.1). Lineage (GTDB taxonomy): Bacteria > Bacteroidota > Bacteroidia > Flavobacteriales > Flavobacteriaceae > Maribacter. Next base: position 150,551 of record NZ_VAUW01000001.1, on the reverse strand, counting down.
TACCAATATCCAATAGAATTTCTAAGCATCTTTTTCTGCTTACTCCTTTAAAGAGTTCGTTCTGCTCTTTTGAAAATTCAAACCCCAATTCATTGGCTAGTTTCCTCCAAGCCAAATAATGGTATTTAGCCGTATCTACGATTACGCCATCTAAATCAAAAATAAATCCCACTTTTTTCATAATCACAAAAGTATTAATTGATTGATGAACCTCGCTTAATTAATGTGGCATTTATTACTTCTGTTTTAAAAGGTTCTTCAACTTCATCTACCCACTCCATACGATCAATCAATAATTTAGCTGCTCGCTCACCCATTAATTCACCATGTTGAGCTACCGTAGTAATTCTAGGTACAGAAAATCTTGACAATATGCCATCAGTAAAACCGATTATCGAAATATCGTTAGGCACATTAAAACCTAGTTCCTGTATAATACTCATACATTGAATGGCAAATATCTCATTTACGCATAAAACAGCATCAACTTTATTATGTTGAAAAAATTCTGTTATAAGGCTATCGTTTTCCATATCATGAGGAAGCGTCAGAATCAAATTCTCTTCAATTTTTATATTATGAGCCTCTAAAGCATCTAAATATCCATAACGCCTACTTTCACTTACATTAAAATATTTCTCCGTGGTAACTAATGCAATATTTTTTGATCCAGCACTAATAAAATGCTCAACAGCTTCGCGCGCTATTTCGTTGTGATTCAATACAACCTTATCACATTCAATTTCTGAAGTTACACGGTCAAAAAGAACAATAGGAATACCTTGATCCAATAATTCTTTCAAGTGAGTGTATTCATTTTTTAATTGGGTTTCTGCACTTAAGGAAAGAATAAAACCATCTATACTGCCATTAGCCAACATCTCCATGTTAATAACTTCCTTCTCAATAGATTCATCTGAAATACAAACGATAATATTATAGCCCTTTTTATTTGCATATTTTTCAATTCCCCTAAAAACGGTGGTAAAAAAATGATGAACTATATCTGGAATGATAACACCAATATTTTTAGTTCTCTTATTTTTTAGACTGAGCGCTATATTATTAGGGCGATAATTATAGAATTTTGCGAAAGCTTTTATCTTATCTTTTGTATCCTTACTTATCTCAGCACTATTTTTTAGCGCCTTAGATACGGTTGAAATTGAAACATCCAACTCTTTAGCAATGTCTTTTAATGTAATTTTTGGTTTCAAAAAATAGGTTTTATCAGATTACATCTCACTTGACGTTAATCTAATAATATTTTTATATAAAGCACCTATACAAAAGCAAAATATGTAATTATGCTTTGAATATCATAATTATTATGAATTAGAAAATGAGTGAAATTTCATATATTTAAAAAATTATCATATATTAATATATTCATATATTAGCACCATAATTTTTGTCAATCACAGCAAAGCCAAATAATATTTTTATGATTTTGACAATAAAAAAGTTGTCAACACGAAAACGTTTTCGCAAATAAACTTCAAGAAACAGATTCAAAAAGCTACAAATTTTACATATTTTTAACAATTGAAATTATTTAACTCAACTTAAATCAATAATTTATGAAGATTACACTACTTAAAAGTCTGTTAGTGCTAGGGGCATTTCTTTCCTTCGGTATTTCTCAGGCGCAAGAAGTATCTGGTACTGTTTCAGATGCAGGTGGTCCGCTACCTGGTGCAAGTGTCTTAGAAAAAGGCACCACCAACGGGACACAGACAGATTTTGATGGCAATTACAGTTTAACCGTAAATGACGGCGCTACAATAATAGTCAGTTATATCGGATACAAAAGTCAAGAAGTATCTGTAGATAGCAGAACTTCAATTAATTTCACATTAGAAGAAGATGCAGAAGCTTTAGAAGAGGTAGTAATCATAGGTTATGGTACAACAACTATAAAAGATGCAACTGGATCGGTAGCTGCAGTAACCTCTGAAGATTTTAATGGCGGTGCAATATCCTCACCTGAGCAACTTATTCAAGGTAAGACCGCTGGTGTGAATATACAGCAAACAACTGGTGAGCCAGGTGCTGGTATTCAAATCAATATTAGGGGAGCTAACTCTGTAAGAGCCAATAATAACCCTTTATTCGTTGTAGATGGTGTTCCTCTTTTTGGAGAAAGCACAGAAGCATCAGGTTCTAATGCCGGTGGTACTGGAAGTGGTCAAACTGGCAACCCTTTAAATTTCTTAAATCCTAATGATATAGAGAGTATGAGTATCTTAAAAGATGCATCGGCTACAGCTATTTATGGATCTAGAGGTGCTAACGGTGTAGTTATCATAACTACAAAAACTGGTAAAGCTGCCCAAAAAGGAATTTGGGATTTTTCTACTAGTTTAAGCGTTGCGACACCAGTAAGACAATTTGACTTATTGAACCGAGAGGAATTCTTATCTGCTTTACCACAATATGGTGGCGATGCAGCTGCAAATGATTTTGGCTCAAATACAGATTGGCAAGAAGTACTTTTTAGATCTTCAGCATCTACTAATAATAATTTATCGTATTCTAATAACTACGGTTCAGGAAACGTTCGTGCAACTTTTGGGTATCAAAAGCAATTTGGTACTATAGAGAAATCTGAATTCGAAAGAATAACAGGTAGAATTAATCTAAACCAACGGTTTTTGGAGGACAAACTTTTATTAACCTTTCAAACGTCAATTTCTAGGGTAAATAAATCACAACCACCATTAAATTCAACGGCAGGTGTTGAAGGCGATATTTTAGGTGCTGCATATTCTGCAAATCCAACATGGCCTAACAGTACTGGTTTTCAACCAGATGGTAGTATTTCAAGAAACCCAATCAACCTTTTGGTTGAATCTCAGAATATAAGTAAAACAGACAGGTTGCTTTTAAATGGGTCTGCTGAATACAAATTTACTCCAGAACTTTCTGCAAAAGTCAATGTAGGTCTCGATAAATCTGAAAGTGGGAACGTTTCTGTTTTGAGTGCAAAAAACATTAACTATCCTGGTATTTCTGATAATGGGTTTGGAACATATTACACATTAGATAGAGACAACAAAACCTTGGAAACCACTATTAATTACGCAAAAGAATTTGAAAATTCAAACTTCGATGTTATTGTTGGTTATGCTTTCCAAGATTTTAGAACTCGTGGTCGTAATGCAGTTGCTCGTGGTTTTTCTACCACAGATTTGAATGCAATGGGTAATGATTTGGTCAATACAGTTAATGGGGCGGAAAACTCTATCGATGGATCGTTTCAACAATATTATTATGCTGCTAACACTACCAATTTAGTTATTAATAGATTATTCCCGAGTTCAACTACAGACAATCTACCTTATTCATTTGATAGAAACGTAACTGCACTTACTGCTGATACTTATGACAATACAGATGAGTTACAGTCACTTTTTGGAAGGGTTAACTATAGCTTAAATAGCAAGTATTTATTTACAGCGACTATGAGAGCTGATGGTTCTTCTCGATTTGGTCCAGAAAATCAATATGGTTATTTCCCTTCTGGTGCATTTGCTTGGCAAATTGGAGAAGAAGATTTCATCGGTGAAAATGTTTCAACACTTAAATTAAGATTAAGTGCCGGTATTACCGGTAACCAAGCTGGTTTAGGTTATGGCAACTTTGTAGCGAGACAACGTTTTGGAGGATTGGGTATTAACAATAGTAATGAAATACAAGCGAATGGACTTGCCATTGTTGCTACCGATAATCCTTCTTTAAAATGGGAGAGTACATTGGATTTCAACGTAGGATTGGATTTTGGATTTAATAATGATCGTTTAAACGGTAGTGTTGATGTATATCGTAGAGACACCAAAGATCTTTTATTAAAAACACCTCCAGCTTTTCCTGCAACTACGCCGTTTCAATTTGGTAACGTAGATGCCAATGTTATCAATCAAGGTATTGAATTTGCTTTAGGTTACGACTTCATACAACAAGAAGATGTTAATTTCTCAGCAAACTTTAATATCTCTTACAATGATAATGAAATTCAAAACTTTGCTGGTGCAATTAATTCAGGCCCAATTAACGGCCCTGGTTTAACAGGTGCATTTGCACAACGTTTTGAATCTGGATATTCCTTATTCTCATATTACATGGCGCAATTCGAAGGTTTTGACAGTACTGGAAACCCTATTTACACTGATATAGATGGAAATGGAGTAGGCGATCCAGATGTTGATAAGACATTTGTTGGTGAAGATGCTTTACCTGATATTACTTCAGGATTATCTTTGAACCTAAAAGTTAAAAATTGGGATGTTGCCACTTATTTAACAGGTCAATTTGGCTTTTCAGTTTACAATAACACGGCTAACTCATTCTTTAATGCTGGTCAAATTGGTACTGCTAGAAATGTTACTAATAATGTATTAAGTCTTGGTGAAGATCCAGGGGCATCGACTGCAGTTTCTACTAGATTTTTAGAGAAAGGAGATTTCATAAGACTACAAAATGTATCGGTTGGTTACAACGTGCCACTTTCAGGAGAAGGAACACTTAGAAACTTACGACTTTCATTAACTGGTCAAAATTTATTTTTAATAACTGATTACAGCGGTATAGACCCTGAAGTAACTGTTAATACAGGTAATTTAAATTCAGCAGAATTACCAACTAGAGGAATTGACTTTATGACATTCCCTAACCCCTTAACAGTAACATTTGGCATCAACGCCTCATTTTAATTAAAAAAATTGTAAAATCATGAATAGAAATCAAATTAAAATTTATCTATCAAGTTTCCTTTTGGCTTGGGGGTTTGTGTCCTGTACCGATTTGGAAATTGAAGAAACAGACTCTTTTATAACCGATGGTTTTCAAGGACTAGAAAATCCAACCTCTGCACTTGAGGCCTTGTACGGTGATGTTAGAGGTCAATTATCTGATCAAGCTAACACTTATGCCCTTGCGGAAGTAACAACTGATGCCCAAATCATCCCAACAAGAGGAGCTGACTGGGGTGATAATGGTCGTTGGAGAAAATTGCACCAACACGAATGGGGACTAGAAGATTCTGATGTAATCACCCCATTTGAGCAATGGAACAAGAATCAATTATCGGCTTCGCAGATATTAGATGATAGAAGTAATTCTCCTGAAGATGTAAAGCTAGAAGCTCGTTTTCTTAGGGCATATGCCATGTGGTGGATTTTAGATCTTTATGGACAAGTACCTTTTAGAGATACTACCGCGCCATCTACAGACCTACCTGTAATATATTCAGGAGCAGAAGCTGTACAATTTATTATCGCAGATTTAGATCTATGTATTTCTGGTTTACCTACTCGCGCTGCAAATTCAGGTGATGAATTAAAAAGACCAGGAAAAGCGGCTGCACGTTTTTTGAAGGCGAAGATTTTATTGAACAAACATGTTTATGAAAATCAATTAACTGGCGGCGGCGGTTCTCCTGCAGCTGCAGACATGGCACAAGTAATTTCATTGGTAGACCTAATAGCTGCTGACGGCCATGATTTACAAGCAGGCTATTTTGATATTTTCAAAAGTACCGCAGATAGTGAAACAATTTGGTTTACGGAATCTAACGTTCAAAACGTAATATATGCACCAATGCACCTTAACCAATATGGACTTGCCGGTGGTGGTGGTTGGAATGGTTTCAGTACACTTGCCGAATATTATGACCTATTTGAAGGTGATGCGAATAGTAATCGTGTTGAAACTGACCTAACTGCTTTAGATGATCAAGAAGAAAGAAGAGGAGGAGTTCCTTCTGAAGGAATAGCTTTTAGCTCAAGGCCAGGTACTATTGACGCTGAAGGTTATGAGTTTGGATCAAACATTGGTTTTGGTTTCTTAATAAATCAACAATACGATTTAGATGGTACAAAATTAGCTGATAGACAAGGTAATGACCTTGTATTCGGTAGAGATTTTGTAGACGGAACAGGTGCTAAAAATTTAATCAATAACAGCGAAAGAACGGGTATACGTATATTAAAGTACAACCCACGTTTTGGAGAAAACACCCTTCACAAAATTCAATTTCGTTATGCAGATGCTTATTTAATGAAAGCTGAAGCAATGTTCCGTAGCTCAGGAGACCCAACAAATATGGTTAACACCTTACGTGTATTAAGAGATGCAACACCTCTTGGAACAGTAACCGAAAGTGATTTACTTGACGAAAGAGGAAGAGAAATGTACACTGAAGGATATAGAAGAAATGATTTAATTCGTTTTGGACAATATTTAAGAGGTTGGGAATTTAAAGGCGATACAGAAATTGGTAACAGTAAGAGATTACTTTTCCCAATACCTTTACCACAACTTTTAGCTAACCCTAGTTTGGTTCAGAACCCTGGGTATTAAGATTTATATTAAATACTACAGTATTTAAAAGAATCCCTTAACTTTAAGGGATTCTTTTTTCTTACTACCAATACCTATATATCAACCCTTTTTTATTGTCAAATTTTAAAGAAAATTGAAATATACTTTTCAATATATCATTCGCACAGTAGATAACCTCTCATGCAAAAAATATTTATCTTACTTATAGTATTTTCATGCTTACTGTTCGGATGCGGTAAAAAGCAAAAACCGCTGTTCAAAAAATTATCTTCCAAACAAACTGGCGTAACCTTTACCAACCAATTAACCAATTCACCTCAACTAAACATTCTAAATTATCTCTATTATTATAATGGCGCTGGGGTAATAACTGCCGATTTTAATAATGACGGCCTTATTGACCTGTATTGTGCCGCTAACCAAGCCGAAGACAAGCTTTACTTGAATCAAGGAAACTTAAAATTCATAGAAATTGAATTACCCAAACAAAATCTTGAAATAGGAAATTGGACCACTGGGGTTACTCAAGTTGACATCAATAATGATGGCTTATTAGATATCTACATCTGTAAGGCTTCCGGCTATAGAGCCCTATCAGGGCAAAATTTGCTTTATGTAAATCAAGGAATAAATAACGACGGCATACCCTCTTTTATAGAACAGGCTGAAAATTATGGATTGGCATTTTCTGGCCTATCAACGAAAGCTGCATTTTTTGACTATGACAAAGATGGAGATTTAGACATGTATCTTTTGAACCATTCGGTTCACCCAAACATTAATTATGGAAAGGGTACACAACGTAAAATCATCAGTTCCATTTCAGGAGACCGACTTTACACTAACAATAATGGGCATTATGAAGATACAAGTTACGAATCAGGTATTTTTCAAGGTAAAAGTGGCTACGGACTTGGCCTCTCAATAAGCGATTTAAACAATGATGGATATCCAGATATTTATGTTGGTAATGATTTTTTCGAAAATGATTACCTATATATGAATCAGAAAAATGGAACTTTTATAGAAGTTATATCTAACGACGAACATCAATTAGGCCATACCACCCACTATTCAATGGGAAATGCAATTGCAGATATCAACAATGATTCTTTCACAGATATTGTATCCCTAGATATGCTACCAGAAGATTTATATACTTACAAAACTTCGGGTTTAGAATATGCCTACCCTATTTATCAACAGTATATTAAAAATGGCTACGCTCCGCAGTTTATGCAAAACACCTTGCATGTCAACAATAATGGTCATAATTTTTCAGAGATTGGTAACTTAAGTGGTATTTCAGCCACCGAATGGTCATGGGGCTCACTATTAGCAGATTTTGACAATGACGGATACAAAGACTTATTCATTTCAAACGGCATCAAGGGAGCTACTAATGATATGGACTACATGAACTTCATTGCCAATGAAAAAATACAAAGACGTATAGATACTGGCATGGATAATACAGATATGCCCCTCATTAAAGAAATACCCGAAAAAAAAGTTTCAAATTATTTTTTTAAAAACAAAGGTGATTTAAAATTCGATGATATGTCTGCCCAATGGCTTAACGCTGAACCTTCTTACAGTAATGGCTGCACTTATGCCGATTTGGATAATGATGGTGATTTGGATATTGTTGTAAATAACATTGATGATGAACTTTATATTTTAGAAAACACATTAGAGAATTCACACTATATAACCTTAAAATTAAACGGCCCTAAAAAAAACAGGTTTGGTTTAGGCGCTAAACTTTCTTTATATACAAAAAGCGGCGTTCAAGTTCTTGAACATTACACTACTAACGGCTATTTATCATCCAGTTCGAACAAATTATTATTTGGACTTGAAAAAGATACTGTCATAGATTCTCTTTGTATAGTATGGCCAGATAATAAAGAGCAAACAATAGTGAATCTTCAATACAATCAAGAAGTCCTATTGGATTACAATAACAGTTATGAACCAAGAATTAAAGTCACTAACAACGAAATATACTTTGATACCATACAAGCACCAATACTAAAATTTGTTCATAATGAAAAACCAACATTAGATTTTAGTAAGGAACCTTTAATTCCTTTCGCCAATTCAAATGAGGGGCCAACAATTTCAATTTCCGATATAAATAATGATGGGTTTGATGATATTTTCATAGGAGGTGCTAAAGCACAATCATCTCATTTATACGTTCAATCAGCATCTGGCAATTTCATAGATAGCCAACCAGAATTATTTAATGAAAGTGCAATCAATGAAGATGTAGCAAGCATCTTTTTTGATGCAAATGGTGACCAACAATTTGACTTATTAGTAGCAAGTGGTGGAAATGAATTTTTAAATGGATCACCCCTAAAACCGAGACTCTATATTAATGAAAATGGAATTTTTAAAAAAGACACATTAGCTTTTAATACTATTGAACTAAATTCCTCTAAAATATCTGTAAATGATTTTGATAATGATGGCGATAACGATGTGGTTATTACTTCAGACCAAGAACCTTCAGCCTATGGCATAACTCCAGAGCAATATTTTTTCACAAATAATGGTAATGGAAAATTTAAAAATGAGATAGATACCATTGCTCCAGATTTAAAATTAATTGGTAATGTAAAAGATATGTCTTGGGTAGATGTTAATGGTGATGGACTAGATGACTTGATTGTAGTAGGGCATTGGATGCCAATATCCATATTTCTAAATGACGGTAAAAAATTAAATCTAGTAGACTCTAGTTCACTTAAAGAAACTAATGGATGGTGGAATTCAATTCTTGTTACTGATTTAGATAATGACGGGGATTTAGACTTCGTTTGCGGTAATTGGGGAACAAACACCAAATTTAAAGCCTCTAAATCACATCCTATAACCCTATACAATTATGATTTTGATAATAATGGACAATTAGACCCTTTAATCACCTATTATCATAAAGACATAGAAACCCCATTTGCTTCAAAAGATGAATTGGCAAAACAAATGCCCTATTTAAATAAAAAATTCCTATCCTATTCAGATTTCGCTTTAGCTAGTATCAGTGAATTATTTGGGCAAAACTCGTTAAACAAAGCAGATAAAAAACAAGTCTATGAATTACAAAGTTGTTGGTTTAGAAATGATGGTTCTGGAAATTTTAAAAAACAACCTTTGCCTACAATAGCACAGATATCTTCCATTAACGACATTATAGCAGAAGATTTCAATTCTGACGGGTTTAAAGATTTGTTAATTGTTGGCAACAACTTCGAAATTAGCACTCAATTAGGCAGATTAGATGCCCTTCATGGGTTAATTTTGTTTAATTCTAAAAATAAAAATGTGCAATTTAGCGACGCATATAACATGCTTCAAATAAACGGTGCCTCACGAGAAATACATAAAATTAAAATAAAAGGAGTTGACACCTATATAGTTGGCAGAAACAACAAATCACCTTTTTTTTATATTTATAATAACTAAAATGAACAGATTTCATATTACAATTTTGCTGTTTTTAGGAGTGCTGATTTTCTCTTGTAAAGAGAAATCTGAAATTGTACCTAGAAGTTCAAAAGAAAATACATTATTTACATTAGTCCCTTCTGACAGCTCAGGTATTGATTTTATTAATCACATTGAAAACCAGAAAAAGTTCAACATTTTTAAATACCGAAACTTCTATAATGGTGGTGGTGTTGCCTTAGGCGATATCAACAATGATGGGCTAACTGATATTTACTTGACCGGAAATATGGTGCCGAATAAGCTTTATTTGAACAAAGGGAACTTTAAATTTGATGACATAACCTTAAAATCAGGCACCACAGGAAACAAACCTTGGTCTACAGGGGTTGTAATGGTCGATATAAATAACGATGGCTTATTGGATATTTATGTTAGTAATGCAGGCAACATGGAAGGTAACAACCATGACAACGATTTATACATTAACAATGGCGATTTAACTTTTACTGAAAAAGCGGAAGAATACAACCTAGCTAAAACAGGTTTTTCAACACATGCAACATTTTTTGACTATGATAAAGATGGAGATTTAGATGCTTATATTTTGAACAATAGCAACATTCCTGTTAGTAGCCTTGGATATGCAGAACAAAGAAATGTTAGAGCGCAAGATTGGGAAGGTGTACCTGATATCTTTAAGGGCGTCGGTGATATGTTATTGAGAAATGATGATGGTAAATTTATAGACGTAAGTGAAAAATCTGGAATATATGGTAGCTTAATAGGTTTCGGCTTAGGAGTAATGGTTGCAGATATCAATCAAGACCTTTATCCAGATTTATATGTTTCGAATGATTTTTACGAAAGAGACTATCTATATATAAATAATCAAGACGGTACGTTTACTGAAGAAATTAAAAAATGGACAAACCATTTAAGTTTATCTGCTATGGGCATTGACATTGCAGATATCAATAATGATGGTTTATCTGATATTTTTATTACCGATATGCTCCCAGAACCAGACCAACGTGTTAAGTCTGTCATGGAATTTGAAGGGTATAATATTTTCAAACTAAAACAAAGCAAAGATTTTCACCAGCAGTATATTCAAAACACACTTCAACTTAACAATGGTAATGGCTCATTTTCAGAGGTTGCATACTATAGTGGTGTAGAGGCAACTGATTGGAGCTGGTCTGGGTTACTATTTGATATGGATAATGATGGCTTAAAGGATATCTATATAACCAACGGTATCAATCATGATTTAACCGACCTTGATTTTGTTGATTTTTTCGCAAATGAAATTATCCAAAAAATGGCACTCACAGGTAAAAAAGAATCTATAGATTCTATAATAAGCAAAATGCCAATGAGTCCTTTACCAAATTATGCTTATCACAATAACGGGGATATCACCTTTAGTAACTTCAACAAGCAATGGGGCTTCGAACTACCCAGTAAATCAAATGGAGCTGCTTATGGTGATTTGGATAATGACGGAGATTTAGACTTAGTGGTCAACAATGTAAACATGGAAAGTTTTGTTTACAAAAACAACAGTGACAAACTTAAAGACCATAATTATATAAAGCTAAGATTTATCGGACCAGACCAAAATAAGTTTGCAATTGGTACTAACGCCAAAGTATATTATAAAGACCAAATAATAGACCAAACTTTGATTCCTTCAAGAGGTTTTCAATCATCTGTCGACTATCCTATGACTATTGGTATTGGTAGTACCACTAAAATAGATTCTATAAGAATCATTTGGCCAGATGATACAACGCAAAAACTAACCAATGTAGCAGTCAATTCAGATATTACTATAGACTATACTGATGCTACTGGTATTTATAAGGCTAATAATCTTAAAACCAATTCTAAATTACTTAATGAAATTTCCAATAAAACTTTATTAACCCATCATGAAAATGATTATAATGACTTTAACAATGAAGGCCTTATCTATAAATCTTTAGATGAAGAAGGCCCTGCATTAGCTGTAGGAGATGTTAATGGCGATGGTAATGAAGATATATTTGTCGGCGGCGCCAAAGGTGAGACCGCGGCTATTTATCTACATAGTGGTGATGGCAATCTCGGTATACCAAATACATCTATTTTCGAAAATGATTCAGATTACGAAGATACATCTGCAGCCTTTTTCGACATGGACAATGATGGCGACCTGGATTTAGTGGTAGGTAATGGTGGTAATGAATTAGGTATGCAAAACACATACGGCATTAGAATATTTATAAATAATGGTAAGGGGAAATTCAAGAAAATAAAAGATAAATTGCCTACAGTTAATGTAAATATTTCAGTAATAGCTCCCTATGATTTTAATAATGATGGGTACATAGATTTATTTGTAGGATCAAGAAGTGTGGTTGGCACATATGGTATTGAACCCAATCATCTATTGTTATTAAACAATGGCGACAATACATTTGCTGATGTAACTGAACGTTCTGGATACGACCTTAAAAATGCGGGTATGATTACCGATGCGAAATGGCTGGACATGGATGGTGATGGTAAAAAAGATTTAGTAACAGTATCTGATTGGGGGAGACCTAATATTTTTAAAAATTCTGGCAAACGCCTTAGCAAGTATTCTACCAATTTAGATAGTCTTGACGGATGGTGGGGAGCACTAGATGCCAAAGATTTGGACAATGATGGTGATTTAGACCTAGTATTAGGTAATTCTGGAAGCAATCTTCATTACAAGCCTAAAAAAAATCAACCCATGAAAATGTGGGTAAATGACTTTGACAATGATGGAACTATTGAACAAATCGTAACTCAAAATTATGATGGCGGTGATTACCCTATCCATCAAAAAAGAGAACTTACCACCCAAATATTGGCATTAAAGAAAAAAAACATTAAGGCTTCTGAATATGCTAAAAAAACAATTGACGAACTATTCTCTAAAGAGATCATTGCAAATACAATCGTTAAAAAAGCTTCGATTGCTGAATCTGTCATTGCCATAAATGAAGGAGATGGAACATTTACAATAAAAGAATTACCGGCACGCGTACAATTTTCTTGCATATGTGGTATTCAATGTACAGATGTAAACAACGATGGAAATTTAGATTTAATTATGGCAGGTAATAATTTCGAATTTAAACCTCAATTTTCCAGATTAGATGCCAATTATGGTAATGTTTTGTTAGGTGATGGTAAAATGGGCTTCGATTGGCAAAACTATAATAAAAGTGGTATTTTCATAAAAGAAGAAGTCAAACATTTAGAATTGTTCAAAGACAAAATGGGCAGTGTTTTCTTAATCGCTGCCATTAACAATGAGAAGCCGAAAATTTATCGATTAAATGAAAAATAGCATCCTAATACTATTCTTCTTTTCCTTTCTAATAAGCTGTTCCACAAAAAATGAAGGTGAGGTTTTTAAGAAACTTTCATCTAAAGATACAGGAATCCACTTTGAGAATAATCTTACCGAATCTGATGATTTGAATATTCTGGACTATCTCTATTTTTATAATGGTGGTGGTGTTGCCATAGGTGATATCAACAATGATAGTCTACCAGATATTTTTCTTTCCGCTAACCAAACAGCGAATCAACTTTATCTTAATAAAGGAAATATGACTTTTGAGGATATTTCAGATAAAGCCGGAATTTCAGGAAATAGTTCATGGAATACAGGTGCTGTAATGGGTGATGTAAATGGTGATGGACTTTTAGATATTTATGTTTGTGCCGTCGTTGGCCTTAATGGATTTAACGGCCATAACGAACTTTACATTAATAAGGGTAATGGCGAATTCATAGAAAGCGCTGCCCAATATGGACTTGATTTCGATTCTTATAGCTCAAATGCCGCATTTTTAGATTATGATTTAGATGGTGATCTAGATATGTACCTTTTAAACCATGCTGTTCACACTCAAGAAACGTATGGTAAAATGGAATTAAGAAATCAACGAAATTATGAATCGGGCGATAAACTGCTTCGAAATGATAATGGCGAATTTGTAGATGTAAGTGAGCAAGCGGGTATTTTTGGAGGTATTAATGGCTATGGATTAGGAGTCTCTGTTGCTGATTTTAATACGGATGGATTTCCAGACCTTTACATTGGAAATGATTTTCATGAAGATGATTATTACTATTTAAATAATGGTGATGGTACGTTTACAGAAAGTTTGAGGACCTATTTCGGACATACCTCAAGGTTTTCAATGGGGAGCGATGCTACAGATATTAACCACGATGGTAGACCAGACTTGATTTCGTTAGATATGTTACCCGATGACGAGAAAGTACTTAAAGCTTCAGAAGGAGATGATAATCTTCAAATTCAAAAAATCAGGATAAGTGAGTATGGGTACCACTACCAATTCACTAGAAACATGCTGTTCTTAAATCAACCAGATGGTACTTTTATAGAAACTGCTTTGCAAAGCGGCGTTTCTGCTACTGATTGGAGTTGGAGTGCCCTTTTTGGAGATTATGACCAAGATGGTGAACAAGATTTGTTTATCAGCAATGGCATTCCTAAACGTCCCAATGATTTAGATTACATTAATTTTCTTTCCAATGATAATATTGAAAATAAAATGAACAACACCAATCTTATAGACCACAAAGCACTTAATCTAATGCCATCGGGCAATGTGGGAAATAAAGTATTTCAAGGGAATGAAAGTTTACTATTTAAGGACAAGTCCAATAGTTGGATTCCTAATGACACTCTTGTTTCTGGTGCTACTGCATACGGTGATTTAGATAATGACGGTGATTTAGATATTGTAACTAATAACTTAAATAGTAAGCTATCGGTTTACGAGAATTTAACCAATTCAAAATCGAACTATTTAAAAGTGAAATTAAATTATACAAAAGGGAATAACTATGGCTTAGGAACCAAAATAGTTTCTTTTGCGGGTGGCAAAAAGCAATTCAAAGAATTATACACCGTAAGGGGTTTTCAAGCGTCCTCTGAGCCCATTATACATTTTGGTTATGGAAGTTTAGCTACTATTGATTCATTGAAAATTATTTGGCCTAATGCCACCTATCAGGTTATAAAAAATGTTAGCGTAAACCAGACCTTGATTATAGAACCTAATAAAACAAAAGCCTATGATTATAAAAATTTACACTCTAATGTAACACCACTTTTTGAAGGTGTAGAAGATAATTTAGGAATAAATTTCACCCATAAAGAGGATCGTTATACAGATTTCAATCGTCAAAAACTTATTCCTTACCAATTGTCAGACCGCGGCCCAGCAACAAGTGTTGCGGATATCAATAATGATGGGAAGGAAGATATTTTCTTCGGCGGATCTAAGTATATACCATCCGAAACCTATATTCAACAAGACAGTTCTTTCATAAATGTGAAATACCAGAATTTGGCCAAAGATTCAATTAAAGAAGATGTAACTTCTATACTAGCAGATTTTAATAAGGATGGTGCAGTTGATTTAGTCATTGGTAGTGGTGGAGCAGATTTTTATGGAAAATCAAAACCACTTTCAGATAGTTACTACAGCTTTAATCAAACGGACTTCGAAACTAATACGTTCCCTTTGTTTTACGATAATGCATCGGTAATCGTGTCGATTGATGTGGATGGAGATAATGATTTAGACCTGTTTATTGGTAACCAGGCTGTGTCTTCAGATTTTGGTAAACCCGCCAGTTCGCATTTGCTTATTAATACCAATGGTAAATTCACCTTGTCTTCTGAAAATCCATTCGAATCATTAGGTATGGTAACTGATGCTATTGCTACAGATTTTAATAATGATGGTATACAAGATTTAATCATTGTCGGTGAATGGATGGCCCCAAAGTTTTATAGAAATGAGGGAACTAATTTTGTTTTAACGGAGCAATATATCGAGGACGAATTAAAAGGTCTATGGCAAAGCGTTGAAAGTTTTGATATAGATGGAGACGGTGATCAAGATTACCTTTTGGGTAATTGGGGTATGAACTCCAAATACACTGCCTCTAAGGAAAACCCAATGAGAATGTATTACAGCGATTTTGACAAAAATGGAGATACTGAAACAATTGTTTGTACCTACAAAAACGGCTCCTACTACCCCTTAGCGAGTTTAAATGAATTATCGAGTCAACTTGTATCACTTCGCAAAAAGTTCACCTCGTACAGTTCATTTGCCGGTACATCAATTACTGGAATTCTAACTAGTGAACAACTACACAATGCTGATATTTTACATGTTTCCGAATTAGCATCTGGATACTTGAAAAATGATAATGGTAAATTTTCGTTCGTCCCTTTTGGTTATGAACTTCAAACGGCTCCTCTAACTACCTTTTTAAAATACGATTTTGATAACGACAATACGGATGAAGTATTAATTGGAGGTAATTATTTCGGCGTAAAACCTTACCACGGTAGGTTTGATTCTTTTCCGGGGGCATTACTTAAAAAATCAAATGACATCATTTTAGGAAATCAATTAGGATTGAATTTTATGTTCAAATCCGTACGACATACGAACATTTTTTATTTAAAACAGCAACCATATCTACTTGTAACAATGAACGATAGCTCAGCTCAAGTATATAAAAT
The DNA here is from genome assembly GCF_005771495.1 of Maribacter sp. ACAM166. Lineage (GTDB taxonomy): Bacteria > Bacteroidota > Bacteroidia > Flavobacteriales > Flavobacteriaceae > Maribacter. The sequence goes on along the minus strand of NZ_VAUW01000001.1, from coordinate 134,149 downwards.
CAAGAGATGATTAGCTGTATTAGTATCAAAGGCATAAAAAGAATAAGCTATTAAAACTTGCCATATGCACTGCAGTACATATGGCACATTATAAACAATATGATTAAAAGAAGAATTTATATTTTTTCAATAATAGTATCATTATTCTTGGTTTGGTACTTTTTTATCAAATCTGCAGATTATATCATTAATTTTAAATCAAACACGTTTCCAGAAACAATTATTCAATCCTTAAAACTATGGAATAATGGTTTGGATAGTTCAGTAGAATTAAGGGAAGATGCTAATCTCAGTCATGTACAACAGACATTCAATATTGCAGACTCTACACATATTTATGACTGGCAAATTAAATTATTAACAGATTCCACTTCACAAGTTACTGTTGGTGTAACCGACAAAAACCTAATAAATAGTCTTAAAAATAAACTTTTAGTCCCTTTTTCAAATACCGATTTCTCTACTGGTTCTGAAAAAATAGTTTTTAATTTTATGACTGTACTCAAAGACCATGTTGATAATTTCAAGATTACAATTATTGGTATTGAAGAGATTCCTGAAAAATTTCTCGCTTTTATACCTATTAAGAAAACACAAGTAGAAAAGGCAAAAGGAATGATGGAAAATTCAAGCTTTATAGGTGAAGTTCTGCTAAAAAACGGTGTAGAATTAAATGGACCGCCTATGTTGGAGATTACAGAATGGAATCGATTAAAAGATAGTATTTCCTATAATTTTGGCTATCCTGTTTTACCTCAACAAAACTTACCAACGAATACCGAAATTCAATATAAAAAGCTTGAAGCCAGAAAAGGAATTAAAGCGATTTATCATGGGAATTACATCACATCAGATAGAGCATGGTATGCATTGTTACGTTACGCTAAAAAAAACAACTTAGATGTAGCACCACGTGCTATAGAAATATTTTACAACAACCCAGATATGGGTGGGAATTCAATTAATTGGAAGACCGAAGTTTATTTACCCATTATCATTGAGCAGTAGTACGTATCTTTTAACGCCGATTAAAAAGTCCACCTACTGAGCAAAATAGATGTAAATTCCAATTACGATAGTACAAATTCCTATCCCCACTTGATTTACATATTTGTAAGGCGTAATAGAGACTTGATTTGTATATTCTAACACAAACGGCTCTTTACGTGGCTTTATAGCACCAATAACCAACATGATTATAATGTTAGTCACAAACAGAATTGCCATAATATGTAAGTAATGTGGATAAGCCTCTGCTTCAATCAGCTTAAGACTATTTGCATCCGTAATTCCAGCACTTTTTGCTTCGGCCAATGCATCGCTTACAAACCTACCTTTCAGCCAGAATTGACTTACGCAATACAATACTGATCCTGAAAATATACCAACTTTCGCAGCAATTGCAGGCACTCTTTTAGTCAGATAACCAACTACAATAATTGTAAAGATTGGAATACTATAGATTCCGTTTATTTCCTGCAGGTAATTAAATAGACTGCCTGCATTCGCTATTAATGGGGCAATAAACATTGCTGCCAAAGCTAAGCAGATACCAAATATCTTACCATATTTTACAACGGTAGTTTCAGAAGCTTCCTTGTTAATATGTTGCTTATAAATATCAATTCCAAAAAGTGTTACTGAACTATTCAGAACACTATTAAAAGAACTTAATATTGCACCAAAAAGTACAGCTGCAAAAAACCCAACCAAAGGCTTAGGCAAAACGGCACGTACTAATTCTGGATACGCTAAATCACTAGAATCTAATCCTCCATCAAAATAATGATAGGCAATCATACCTGGCAAAACCAAAATTAATGGTCCTAGTATTTTAAGAAATGAAGCCAACAACAATCCCTTTTGACCTTCTGCCAAATTTTTAGCTCCTAATGCTCTTTGTATAATTTGTTGATTAGTCCCCCAGTAAAACAATTGCACTAACATCATACCCGTAAAAATAGTAGAAAATGGCACTTCCTGTCCTGTGTTACCCGTCGAATCAAAACGTTCTGGGTTTGCACTTATCAAATTTTCTAAACCTTGAAAAACACTGCCGTCACCAATGGCCATCAAGCCGAATACTGGAATTAACAAGCCTCCTGTCAACAAGCCTATTGCATTTATAGAATCTGATACTGCTACCGCCTTTAAACCTCCAAAAACTGCGTATATAGACCCTATAATTCCAATTCCCCAAATACAAATAATCAATGCTGTTTTATCCGACACATCCAATAATGTTGGAATGTCGAACATTCCACTAATAGCAACAGATCCAGAATATAAAATAACAGGCAACAGCACTACTACATAGCCTGTTAAAAAAAGACCCGATGTAATAGTTTTGGTTGCAACATCAAACCGTTTCGCTAAAAATTGAGGTACAGTAGTCAATCCTCCTTTTAAATATCTAGGAAGTAAAAATATTGCAGCTATAACAATTGCTATAGCGGCTAATGTTTCCCAAGCCATTACAGATAATCCGTCTGTGTAAGCACTTCCGTTCAATCCAACAATCTGTTCTGTAGACAGGTTGGTTAATAATAGAGATCCAGCAATAACACCTGCAGTAAGACTTCGCCCTCCTAAAAAATATCCATCAGACGATTTTTCATCGGTTTTCCGGGTTGCTAAATATGATATAACCGCCACCAAAATTGTAAATCCTAAAAAAGAAAGTATCCCTATCATTAATTTGAAAATTGAAAAATATAAAGTGCTTAAATATATTGGATATTTTAAGATTACCACAATCAAATGTTAGATTTATCTTAAAATCATTCATGCAGTAGGCAAGAATAAATGATATATCATCAAAATACTGTATTAAAACTCATCTTAAAGCCTTGATGAATACTTAATAGCCCCAATTTTATTTAATTTTGTCCCTTTACCAAAAGTCACATGAAAAATCTTATTACAAAGCTTAAAACTTTATTGAACAAATTTTTTGGCTTCCTATTTTTAGCCTTTATAATTTCTTGTTCGAAAGAAAAAAAACAAGAACCTATTGTTATTACCCCAGGGGAATTACACAATTCTATTGACAAAATTGTGGAAATTATGGTTCATGATATCTTTTCTCCGCCTGTAGCAAGTAGAATTTTTGCTTATCCAAATATTGCCGCTTACGAAATAATAGCACAAGTAAACCCCAACTACCAATCATTAGCGGGTCAAATTACTGATTTAAAACCCGTACCAAAATTAGATACTGTTCAAGGGATTAATCCACAATTAGCGGCCTTAATTGCGCATATGAACATCAGTCGACAGTTGATTTTTTCCGAAGATAAATTCGATGTTTTGCAAGATAGCTTGTTTCATCAATGGAGAACTTTAAATGAAACCGAATTTGAGGTTTCAAAAACCTATGGCTTGAAAGTTTCGGAACATATAAAAGATTGGATGGGAAACGACAAATACAGCCAAACGCGTACAATGCCTAAATTTACTATAAATACCGATGAGGCTTCTAGATGGCAACCAACACCACCCGCCTACATGGATGGTATAGAACCGCATTGGGATAAGATTAGACCATTTGTACTAGACTCAGCATCACAATTCAAACCAATACCGCCGCCGCCCTTTTCTATGGAAAAAGATTCAGATTTTTATAAAGAGCTGATAGAGGTATATGATATCAGTAACAGAATAACTGAAAACGGAGATGAATCTGAGGAAGTAGCGATAGCAAAATTTTGGGATTGTAATCCATATGTATCGGTTACAAGAGGGCATTTAATGTTTGCTACCAAAAAAATCACCCCTGGTGCCCATTGGATTGGTATTACTAAAATAGCATCTAGAAAAACGAAGCGTAATTTTGATGACACCGTATTTGCATACACCAAAACTTCTTTAGCCATAGCTGATGCATTTATAAGTTGTTGGGATGAAAAGTATAGGAGTAATTTAATTAGACCTGAAACTCTGATCAATCAGCATATAGACGAAAATTGGAAGCCCATTTTACAGACGCCTCCATTTCCTGAATACACTAGTGGGCACAGTGTAGTTTCAGGAGCCGCTGCTACTGCGTTAACTAGTATTTTTGGCGAAGATTTCAGCTTTGTTGATGATACCGAAACACCATTTGGACTTCCAATTAGAAATTATACTTCCTTTAATGAAGCAGCAGATGAAGCAGCAATAAGTAGAATGTATGGTGGCATTCATTATAGGGCTGCTGTTGAAGTTGGTGTTGACCAAGGAAGAAAAGTAGGGAATCTGTTAAATTCTAAAATAAAAATGAAAAAAAATCAGTAGCTGTAAAATAATTTGATTTCTACAAATTTATTTTACCGCCTAAAAATAATATATTTAATTCAAAATTGGGATAAGCACTCCATGTCAAAGTTTCTTTTCTACTGTTTACCAATCATTCTCACTTCCTGTATTAATTATGGACAATTAGAGGTAATCACAAACCTACCATTAAGTTTAGAAGAAATTTCTGGTATGGCCACCTATAATGACGCTACAGTTTGGGTCCTTGAAGACAAAGGAAACGAAGATGAAATTTACCAAGTAAACTTCAAAGGCGATATCCTGAAAAGCCTAAAAGTTAAAAATGGGGATAATGATGATTGGGAAGATATGTCGATGGACAAGGCAGGCAACCTCTACATTGCCGATATTGGCAACAATGGTAATTCTCGAAAAAATCTAGTCATTTATAAAATTCCAAACCCTACTATTGAACCTGGTGATAAAATAGATGCTGAACATATAGAGTTTTATTATCCTGATCAAAAGGAGTTTCCTCCAAAAAAAGATGGCTTGTTTTATGATGCAGAAGCATTATTTCACCACGGAAACAAGCTTTTTATAGTCACAAAGAATCGTTCTAAACCTTTTTCTGGTGAGGCGAATATTTATTCTTTGCCAGATACAAAAGGATCGTACGAAGCTACATTAGTTGGGTCGTTTACACCTTGTAAAGAATGGAAAATATGCCAAATAACCTCTATAGACATTTCACCTAAAGGAGATAAAATAATAGCCCTTAGCTACGGTAAGCTTTTTATTTTTTCTGAATTTACATGGGATGATTTCTCTAAAGGTAAAATGCAGGAAATTGACTTAGGCGCACGAACTCAATTAGAATCGGTTTGTTTTCTTAATGAAAACACCTTATTGATTTCTGATGAACGCACACATGGCACTGGTGGCAATCTCTATACCTATTCTTTAGAGTAATTAAAATTGTTACTAGAAACCAAAGCCTAAACCAAAAGAAAATCTCGGTCCATCTTCACTTGCAAAAAGTGCTGTTTTGATGGATATGATATCAGAAGCATTTAAAAAGAATCCACCGCCATAGGATGTATGCCATCGCTCAGAACGTACACCCGGGTACCATACCCTTCCATAGTCAAACCCACCAAACACACCCATAGCCATTGGCAGCAATCGCGTACGTTTCTTTTTAAGGCTAAATCTTATGTCTGTATTTTGATAGTAAGCAGTTTTACCGGTAAAACGCTGGTTTCTAAAGCCTCGCAAACCATCGGCACCACCTATACTTGCGGCCTGATAAAACTCATACCCATCACCCATATTAAAATGAGCTTTCCATTTAGTAGCCAACACCAACCTACCATTAGGGACCAATTTATAATCAAAACCAATGGATGGAATTATATATCCATAATTACCACCATCATTAGAAATATTGTCCTTAAACCCTATATATAAAGAGGTAGCCATACCCAACGTTGGAAAAGCCTTGTTGTCTTTATTTTCGAAGGAATACCCTGCATGTACGCCTAAAAAATCACTATTTGTCTCTTCGCCATTTTGCTGATAAAAGGTATTTATAAATCTATTATCTGTTTCTTCAACACTTATATTTTGAAAGGAAACTCCAAGCTTAACTTTTGCACCTAATTGCCCTCTCCATACTAAAGAAGGTGAAAACTCTATTTGTCTTAATTTTACTCGATTATAATCAAGTTCTAAATCATCGTCTAGATTTATCGAGTTATTCCCATATCCGAAAAAGTTCACAGCAAAATTGGGACTAGTAAACCTTGCCATAACTTCACCATTCCAATTCTCAAATATATGCGCAAACTCTCCTTGATATTTAAAATCAAAACCACTTGTAGCAAAATAATAGGAAGCCCCAAACGTATGCTGCTGAGTAAATGGATTTTGTCTAAACCCATTATAGGTATACGTGTTCAAGAACCCTATACGTATACCATCATCTGGATTAAAACCAACGGTTGGGATTATCTGACTAAAACTATTTCTTAATTTTAGGGGTTGGTAGGTATTAAGCTCATAATCATTTGATAGTTTGACTTTAGCCCCACCAGTTTCTTCAAATGTATTATTCTTGCTTTTGTAATCATACAAAGCAACTTTCTTCCCACTCTTCACTCGATAGATATCATTATTATGACCACCTATAATTCTTACTTTAACACCATTAAAATTTGAGGGATTTTCAACTTCAAAAATATCATCATCATCCAATCCAAAAACCCATATTTCATTCGTGTCTTCAGTTGTAAAAACCTTATTGTAAAACAATTTTTCCTTCTTATCATCTATATTTCGATATACTTTTACCTCTGTCTCCTTGTTATTTAATCTATTTATCTCAAACCAATCATCTTTGTCGGTACCTACAACTACTGCGTATTTATTAAGAACATTGTAATACTTTTTAGCTGTATCTTGAATACGACTTAACCGTTCCAATAAGATATTTTTAATTTCCGTGACGGTTTCATCACGCACTTCTTCTGGAAAAGCTTTAAATGCTTTATCAACGGCATCTGGTGTTAAGTTTTCTTGTAAGTATTTCGCTTGGGACAACCATTGCCTTTTTTCGGTCTCCCCTAGTAAAGCCAAATCCAAAACATAGGTCATAGGTGATGAATTAAAGCCTTTTACACTTCGTATCTCCTCGGTAAAACCTTCCATAAGTCTTAAGCTTGGTATAATACGAGTTGCAATATTCATTAATACTCCATCTCCCATTTTAGAAAACACTTGATCTCGATCTCTAGGTACTGGTCGATAAATAATTTTATCTTTTTCCTCATCTTTAAATTCTGCCCATCTCCATTGGTCAACATGCCTATCCCAATCTCCTAAAACCATATCAAAAAGTCTGGCTCTTAAATAAAGATCTTTATCTACCTCATACTTCTCATCATCACGCAAGTCTTCAAGCATACTATCGGTACTCTTCAACTCATTGGCATAACCAAAACTTGCTAAATCTCCATGACCATCACCTGTATGCTCTTCTATCATATATAGTTCATCACCAAAAGACTCATTATATTCCTTTAACGCAGGTTGTTTGGGTACATAATATAACACAGGATTAGTATGATAGAGATTTACGGCATCTGAAAGTATACCTGTAGTAAATGGCCCATATGGATGAGCACCCGTATAAAAGTCTTGTAATAATTCTTGGGTGTAGGTCTCTTTTAAATCATCTAGCACATACTGATCTTGAAAAGCCATTGACTGCAAATAGAGCTCTGCACTTTTTCGTAATGCCCTCATAACATATTCCCTACCATCTTTGCGTCGTAAGCGTAATGATTTAGACTGATGTCCGCCGCCCTTTTTAACCGGTTCCAAACCACCCATTAATGTATCTAGATTTACAGTTGGTACTTTAACCTTAGTTCCATAATACTTTCGGTAACGATTACCCCAAATAGTTTTAAAAAAGCCACTTTTATCGATTTCATCTTGAGTATATACCGACGCCTTTATAGTATCTGGAAAATCGGTCGTAAAATCACCTATAAATTTCTTTTGCTTGGGAGGCAATACAACATTGGTAAATAAAAATTCTTCCTTTTCATCATCACCTACACCATAAAATCGAACTCTCGAAGAACCATCGGTATATACCTCTAAGGTAGCATACCCCATTCTCCCAGTATTAAACTGCGAACCGTTCAATAATCGGGTCGTTCCTTCTTTTGCACCGGCACCACTTACAATTTGTGGTGTATTATTTTCTACAATATATTGTAGTGAATGTTCATGACCAGATGCAAAAACTACGCGTTCAGAAAATTGCGCCAATGTGGTCACCCTTTTCATTAACTCATTATATCGCTTATTGTTTAAGTCTTCTATAGAAGCACCGGAAGTAGTTCTTAATACATTGATAAAAGTTCCTAAAACCGGTATTGGAAAAGGCAATTCTTTAGGATAAAATTGCTTTCTCAATGAAAATTGCCCACCATGTGGACCATAACTACTTGTAGGATGGTGCATGGCAATAACCGTAGTTCGGTCTCGGTAATCTTTTATGGCATCTTCAAGCTCCAAGAAAAACTTCTCCCTACTTTTTATATTACATTTATCATTTATATCAGGCCGCTTGTCCCAATTCGTCAAGTACCACTCGGTATCAATGGTTATGATAGCAACATCATCTCCTATTTCTACAACATCGATAGGACATCCATTCTCGGGTAGGAAAGGATTTTTTTGCTTTAGAGCTTTTTTAATATAATCTTCTTCACGTTCCAAACCGATTAAACCTTCTGTATACCAATCATGATTACCTGGTATAAAAAGTGGTCTGCCTTTAAAATTGTCAAGTGTTTTCAATTGTGCATCCAAATGATTTTTAGCTGTCAAATACGCTACAGTAGAATCTTTAGGGTCTGGCAATCCTGCAGGGTAGATATTGTCCCCTAAAAAAATAGCAGTACTATTCTTATCTGCTTCATCCAATTTGTCCTTGAAAATTTTAAGGGCAGGGTTCATTCCACCCATTGGAGACAGCCCTGCATCCCCTACTAAATAAAAGGTATGAGAAACTTCTTTTAGCTCGATAACGTCGATAGCATATTTGTCATCCACATACTTTGTACTATAGGTGGCACAACCAGTAATAACCAGTAAAAGCAATAAATAAGCATAATATTTTTTCATAGCAATAAACCCCCTTTAAATTTTCGTAATTTGGGTAATTCTAACCAATTTTTTCTATGTCAGATATCTTAGATAAGACACAACAGTTTGTGGTTGAATTACTTACCAATCATTTGGATAAGAACTTTTTATACCACAACCTAAGACATACACAACGAGTTGTTAAAAGTACTAAAGAATTATTGGAATCATGTTCTCTATCAAATCAGGAAAAGGAGATTTTGGAGCTAGTAGCCTGGCTACATGACACTGGCTACACAAAAGGTATTGAAGACCATGAGGAAAGTAGTTGTGAAATAGCTGAGAAATTCCTAACGAAAGTAGGTTATACCCTTGACAAAATTGAGAAAATAAAAGGGTGCATTCGGGCTACAAAATGGAATACCAAGCCTACTAATTTAATGGAAAAAATCATACGAGATGCAGATTCCTCTCACTTTGCGCAAAGTAGTTATATTGAAACTACAGAGTTATTACGAGAAGAACTGAAATTATTAGGCGTTAAAAATTATAGCCAAAAAGAATGGCTACAAGAAAACATACAAGTATTTAGAACCAATCATCAATATTATACCGATTACGCTAAAGAGCACTGGCTTATAAAGAAGGATAAAAATCTGAGAAAATTAATCAAGGATAAAAAATCTGAGAAAAAGATCGCTAAAAAAGAAAGACTCAAAGCCCAATTTAAGGGAGAAAGTCCGGATCGTGGTATACAGACTTTGTACAGGGTAACCTTAAAAAATCACATTACACTAAGTGATATTGCAGATACAAAGGCAAACATTTTATTGTCTGTAAATGCGATTATAATCTCGTTGGCATTGTCAAACCTAATACCGAAATTAGATAACCCATCAAATGACTACTTAATTTACCCAACGGTAATATTCGTGTTATTTGCTATTGTTTCAATGATCCTAGCTGTTTTGGCGACCAGGCCCAATGTTACCAGTGGTGAATTCACCAAGGAAGATGTTGAGAATAAAAATGTAAACCTATTGTTCTTCGGTAATTTTCATAAAATGAAATTGGGAGAATATGAGTGGGCAATTCAAGAAATGATTAAAGACAAAGACTATATCTATACCTCTTTAACTAAGGACCTTTATTTTCTTGGTATCGTGTTAAATAGAAAATATACACTCTTACGTTGGACTTATACCATTTTCATGATTGGTATGATATTATCTGTTATCGCTTTTGCTATATCCTTTAAATTTTTCGGCCCTGAGCGTAAACTGGAATTATTAAGTCAGGTGCTAGTCTTTTAGAGCCTCTATCAAATCGTCATACGTGTAGGTATTTTCAGATGCCTTGTCCGTCTTATATAGAATTTCTGCGCGTATGGCCTTCAATCCAGAAACACCTTGTAACCCTTCTAATTCTACGATTTCGATTTTATTGGTAAAACAACCTTTTGATTTTAGAAATTTAATGTATCGTAAATATTCCAACTCATCCTTTTTCTGAGAATAAACTATGGAAAGCATTCCTTTCTGTGTCAATCGTTGTTCGGTTCCCTTTATGTAAGACTTATCTATTCTTTTTTTAATCACCTCATAACGCGCATTATAAGTACCATCAACATCAAATTGTTTTTCATCCATTCTAAAACGAATTGACAATGATGTATTATAAACCAATATTAACGATGTAGCATCTAACGGAACGGGTAATTCTGATTTTAACGCATAGTGAACATTCTCCATCTCACACATAACCTGTAGTTGCCACAATCTAAGATTATTGAGATATAGATTGTCGTACTCCAAATTTTCAGAGATAGAAGCTCCTATGTACAGGTTATGCTCTACACCATCCGTTTTATAACGTTCATAAAAATGCGGATACATTTCTTGAGCACTTTCCTGTCTTTTATCAATTACTGCAGAAAGTTTCTTATTAATCAACATAACACTTTCGTCATAATTCTTTCTATGATCATAATATGAATCTGTGCCTATATCAATTTTAGACTCGTATGCTAAAATATGTTTTTCTAAAGAATTATCAGCCTTTTTAAGATGTTTGAATACCGGAGAAATCTCATCATTAACAAAGTCGAAAATTGCCTGTTCACTATTGGTGTGCAGCATTTCTTTAATGCTTTCGAGGTGATTGTTCACCCTAAACATCAACTCTTCATAAATCGGCAAATTCCATTTGCCATAGGCTATCGTCAATACGTCATTAATTTCAGAAAGCTGAATCATTAAATCACGTTGAATGGCTAAGTTTCTTGCTTTCGAAGAATCCTTAATATCAATTTGCCCAAATAATGGGTATACATCCTTAAAGATAATTTCCCTAAAAGTTGGTGACCCACCTTCCAATTGATCACCAATAAATCTTTTGGCTTCTTCTTTAAATTTCCAATAAACAGAAGAATGTACAGACGTACATTCATTCTGAATTACAGCGTCTATTCTATTATTTTCTTCATTTTTAGAACGCACCACCGCAGATACAATAAAAGGCATAACGTCATCTAACTTCTTTGCATTTACACCGTTGAGCACACCTTTTTTCTCAGAGACCACCTCCAATATTGCCAAAAGTCTACCGTCATAGGCTATCGGGGCAAATATGGCGCTTTGTACTTCTTGTTCTTTCAAACCTTTATAAAGATCGCTTCCACCAGACATTTCGAAATAACGCTCCACATCTGTAATCGTAAAGTAAGAGTTATCTTTAATTAATTTTTTAAAAGAAGCCTGGCATAGCACGGTACTACACTTTTTAGTTTCTTCACCATTTAATAAAAAACTTTCAAAACCCATACCCACAATTTCCTCAAACTGTTCTCTATGCTCATTATAGGAAGCGAGACCCACCTTAATGTTCGGTAGTCTAAAAAACGATCTAAACGTTTCTTGTAACTCTTGCATGAACTTACCGGAACGTAAATTATCTTTAGAAATCAGTTTTGATTTTATATCAGAAATGGCCTGTTCTGCAGAAACGTCGAACATATTGGCAATAACAAAACCTTTGGAAATAAAGCTCTCTGGCGGAATTTTATCCTTCCAAAGAGTTACATCGTATGGGTTTTCCAATAATTCTTCTACATCTTCTTGGGTAATTTTCTTTGCTTTTTCTGTAGGGATTATATCAATAAAATCTGCATTATACAATATACGGTAATGCCTCATCACTCCTTGCGAATCTGGAATATCATAAAAAAATGGACGACTAAAATCTAGGTCAAAACCATAATGAACGTTTAGTATTACCACACAGCTCATGATATAATCCATACCCTCGCCCGAATTTCGAAGTTCTGGTTCAAAATTATCTCCGGCTTCCTTTATAATTTGCTTAAAACGTTTTGATGTTTTAATAATAACATCTGTATATGGTAAGGAAGCCACTTTTATTTCATTTGAGCTTAAGGCTTCGGTGAAGGTATCCTGTAAAATATTGTCTATTACCTCTCTGTATTTATCTAATAATCTTAAATCAGAAAAACCTTCACGCAATTCAGGATAACCACTTTGTGCATCTACTATACGTTTCGCTGTCTCAGCTAAAAATGAATCACCACTTTCCAAATGTTTCTCATACTTCTTTAGAAGTTTATCAAAACAAATGAAGTGCTTAATGGGCATTAACTTATTCTCGAGATGATTCATACGTAAATTAGTCTACTAATTTGCTATAAAGTTACAAAACAATACCTGTTATTTTAGTGCCTCTACCCCCTATGGTCAGCGGGATTTTCGGATATTTAACAAAAAATAGCACATGTCATCGGATAGTAGACTCTCTAGAGCTTATAACAATGCCAAGGTCATTGCATTTGACAACACCTCAAAATTCATTCTCTTTAGTGATTGTCATAGGGGTGATAACAGTTTTGCCGATGAATTCGCCAACAACCGAAACATCTATTTTCACGCTCTTAAATTTTACTTTTCAGAAGGATTTCAATACTGTGAACTTGGGGATGGTGATGAATTATGGGAAAACATTCATTTCGAATCTATCTTTGAAGCCCATAAGAATATTTTTCAACTTTTAAAGCAATTTCATTTAGAACATAGACTTCATATGATTTGGGGTAACCATGATATGGTTTATAAAGATGAAGACTATGTAAAGAAGCATCTATCTAGCTACTTTGAACCTATAGATGATAAAGACAAGGCACTCTTTGAGGGCATTAAATATAATGAGGCATTAATATTAAAACATTCAAAAACTCAACAAGAAATTTTTCTAACGCACGGCCATCAAGCAGATTGGTGGAATTACACCTTCTGGCGTTGGGGAAGATTTCTGGTACGGGTACTTTGGAAACCCCTGCAAGTTTGGGGTATTGCCGATCCAACATCACCAGCAAAAAATTACACCGAACTTATAAAAGTGGAACGGCGGATAAAGAAATGGATACTTAAAAACAATTTAAAAGTAACTGTCGTTGGTCATACCCATAGACCTCGTTTTCCTGAGCCTGGCGATATACCTATGTTTAATGATGGTAGTTGTGTTCACCCAAGGAGTATCACAGGAATAGAAATTGAACAAGGTAATATCTCATTAATAAAATGGCAAATCAATACCACCGATGATGGTACGCTACGTGTAGTTCGAATTTTGTTGGAGGGGCCACAGAAATTGGAAGACTATATAGCAAAAAAATAGTATGCAAACGCTTAATAAGCTCATAGAAAAAATTCCTTTAATACAAATCTCACATTCAGTCTTATATTATTAAGAGGTGTTCAAAATCTGTTTTATGCATTTCATAAAGTGTTAGAATTGTGAAGCATCAAATTATTTGGTCTGTTCATTTTTCGACTCACATTTTGGCTATTGCTTCCCTATTTTTTAGTACTTGTTTAATCAAACATTATTACTCTATTAATTTAAGTTTTGATTCTAATTTCAAAACTTAAATTAAAATAGGCTCATCGTGTTTCTATAAAATACCGTGAGCCTATTTTTTATGGTATATTTAGCTATTCAACGTATCCAACAAAACCAATCTATGCCTTTATTCATTGTCATTTTAGGAATATTACTCCTATTTGTTCTAATTGCTCGGTTCAAACTGAATGCATTTATCACTTTTATCATTGTCTCGTTATTCGTTGGTATTGCAGAAGGCATGGAACCTTTATCGGTGGTGGACTCCATTCAAAAAGGAATTGGTAATATACTCGGCTTCCTTGTTATCATTTTGGGCCTTGGAGCCATGTTAGGTAAGCTAGTTGCAGATAGTGGAGCGGCACAACGTATCACAACAAAATTGGTTCAAAAATTTGGAAAAAAGAATATTCAATGGGCAGTTGTTCTCACGGGATTTATTGTAGGTATCCCTATGTTTTATTCCGTTGGATTTGTAATTTTGGTTCCCTTGGTCTTTACGATTGCTGCAGCAACAGGTCTACCACTTTTATATGTAGGCTTGCCCATGTTGGCGGCTTTATCGGTAACACACGGCTATTTACCTCCACATCCTGCACCAACAGCTATTGCAGCCACTTTTAATGCAGATATTGGTAAAACATTATTATACGGAATACTGGTAGCCATACCAGCCATAATCGTTGCGGGACCATTACTTTCCAGAACCCTGAAAGGAATCAACGCTACTCCACTTAAAGAATTTTTAAATCCGGTTATTTTAAAGGAAGAAGAAATGCCTAGTATGGCAAACAGCATTATTAGTGCACTTTTGCCTGTTATCCTAATTGCTACTGCTGCACTAGCAGAATTCGCTCTACCAGATACTTTCTTCCTTAAGAAAACTTTGATTTTCATTGGTAATCCGGCGATAGCTATGCTTATTTCCGTTTTGGTGGCTATCTATACTCTAGGCTTAGGTCGTGGTAAAAAAATGAAAGAGGTAATGGATTCTGTGGGAAGTGCAATTACGGGAATTACCATGGTATTATTAATCATAGCTGGTTCTGGTGCCTTAAAACAAGTTCTTATTGATAGTGGTGTAAGTGAGTATATTGGTGCAATGCTACAAGAGTCTTCTATCTCTCCATTAATTTTGGCATGGCTAATCGCTACTGTTATACGGGTTTGTGTTGGATCCGCCACGGTTGCTGGCTTAACCGCAGCAGGCATTGTATTGCCACTTGTTCATGGAACTGGTGTTAGTCCAGAATTAATGGTACTGGCAATTGGTTCTGGAAGTTTAATGTTATCTCATGTAAATGACAGCGGATTTTGGCTATTCAAAGAATATTTTAATCTTTCTATCAAGGACACCTTAAAAAGCTGGACCGTTATGGAAACTACAGTTGGTGTTATGGGCCTAGTTGGTGTTTTAGTTATTAATATTTTTATATAAAATCTAGATTATTATGAAAAAGAAACCTTCAGAAAGAATTAAAGAGTTGGGTCTGGTTTTACCTCCAGCACCACCTCCAGCAGGATTATACAAACCTGTATTGGTCGTAGATCATTTTTTATATATTTCGGGTCAGGGTCCTATGAACAATGATGGCTCCTTAATTATTGGCCGTGCAGGTTATGACATGGATATGGAAGAGGCTAAAAGAGCCGCAAGGCAAGTCGCACTCACTATGTTAGCTACGATACAAACTCATTTTGGAGATATCGATAAAATTAAAAGGATTGTCAAAACCTTAGGCATGGTTAATTCTACACCAGATTTTGGACAACACCCCTTGGTCATCAATGGTTTCAGTGAACTTATGGCAGATATTTTCGGCCCAGAAAATGGTGTAGGTGTTCGTAGTGCTGTTGGTATGATTCTGCCTGGTGGCATTCCTGTTGAAATTGAAGCTCATTTTGAATTACATCACTAACTACCTATGCAAAACAAAAATTGGTATTCTTTAAATCATCCAGAGGAAGTTATATCTCCTTCTTTATTGGTATATCCTGATAGAATTCAACATAACATTGACCTGATGATTTCAATGATAGGCGATGTAAACCGGTTACGCCCTCATGTGAAAACCTATAAAAACGCCAATATCATCAACATGCAGATGGAGCGAGGAATTAAAAAATTCAAATGCGCTACCATTGCTGAGGCTGAACTGTTAGGGGATTGTAATGCACCTGATATTTTGTTGGCTATGCAACCTATTGGCCCGAATATCCATCGGTTTCTAGAACTAGTAAAAAAATACCCCAATTCGAAATTTTCTACAGTAGTCGATAATGAAAAGATACTTTCTATTTTAGGAGCTATAGCCAAAGCCAGTACTACTAAAATTCACCTTTGGGTGGATATTAATAACGGTATGAATAGAACAGGTATTTCACCTGATAGGAAAGCTTTGGAATTGTATATTCAAATACATAAACACCCCTATTTGATTGCTCAAGGCCTACATGTATATGACGGCCATTTAAGGAATTCCAACCCAGTAGTAAGAGAAGAAGATTGTAACGCTGCCTTTAAAACAGTCGAATTATTGAAGAAGAATATTGAAGACCAAGGTATACCCAGCCCTAAAATTATCGCCGGCGGCTCTCCTACATTTCCTTTCCATTGTAAACGGAAAGATGTAGATGCTAGCCCTGGTACAACACTATTGTGGGATATAGGTTATGGTGCCCAATTTCCCGAAATGGGGTTTTTACCTGCCGCTGTTTTATTGACCCGAATAGTAAGTAAACCTGCAACAGGAATTCTATGTTTCGATTTGGGCCATAAATCAATTGCACCAGAGATGCCTTTTCCAAGGATTGAATTTTTAGACTTAAATCATAGTAGGCAAATTAGTCAGTCTGAGGAGCATTTAGTGGTAGAATATGATGACATAAACATCCCTGAAGTTGGTGATGTTCATTACGCAATACCAAAACATATTTGCCCAACCGTTGCAAAGTACGACACCCTTACCGTAATAAAAGATGGCAATGTTACTGACCATTGGAAAGTAACTGCCAGAAATCAAAAATTAACCGTTTAAGCATGTTCATATTTGATGCCCATTTAGACCTTTCCATGAATGCTATGGAATGGAACCGAGACCTCACATGGCCCGTAGAGGAGATAAGAAAAAGTGAACAGGGTTTAACTGATAAGCCTGACCGTGGCAACAATACCGTTTCTTTAGATGCCATGAGAAAAGGCAATATCGGACTTTGTATGGCCACCCAAATTGCCCGCTATGTCCACAAGACTAATCCCCTACCAGGATGGAACTCAGCACAACAGGCATGGGCACACACACAAGGCCAATTGGCTTGGTATAAAAGCATGGAAGATTTAGGCGAAATGGTGCAGATTACGAACGGCACACAATTAGAAGCCCACTTAGAACTTTGGAAATCTGACCAAGAAAAAAAACCGATAGGTTATTTGATGAGCCTTGAAGGGGCAGATTCTATTATTGACATTTCCTACTTACAAAAATCTTTCGACCAAGGTCTACGAGCTATTGGTCCTGCTCATTACGGACCAGGCACCTATGCTCACGGCACCAATTCTTCAGGTGGAATTGGTGTAAAGGGAAGAGAGCTTTTAAAGGAAATACAACGATTGGGACTTATACTTGATGTGACCCATTTATGTGATCTCAGTTTTTGGGAAACCATGGTGAATTATGACGGACCTCTATGGGCTAGTCATAACAATTGCAGAACCTTGGTTGACCACCATAGGCAATTTACCGATGAGCAATTGAAGGAAATTATAGCACGAAAAGGAGTAGTCGGGGTAGTTTTAGATGCTTGGATGATGGTTCCGAATTGGGAACGAGGTGTTTCAACGCCTACTTCTGCTGGTGTCAGCCTAGAAAAAATGCTAGATAACATCGACCATATATGCCAATTGGCAGGTAATACTGATCATGTTGGGATAGGTTCTGATTTAGATGGTGGTTTTGGAAATGAACAAGGCCCTGCAGATTTAGACACCATTGCCGACCTTCAAAAGGTTCCTGATTTATTAAAAAATAGAGGGTACTCCCAGCAGGATGTTGAAAATATAATGAACGGTAATTTCATCCATTTTCTAAAGCGAAATCTTAGTCAGTAATACTTCGTTTATCGAATATAGTTATCATTAAAATAATTTTAACGAAGCCTTAAGTTGCCATGGCAGGGTATTTGTTATCTTTATTTCATCATATTGATGACCCAATGAGAAAACCTTTTTTTCTTTTTATAATTCTGTTCTGTTGCACTGTGGTTGTCGTATCTGCGCAAACCGACCTACCTACGTCCAAACCACTTAAGATTGAAGCGGCTAACCCTATAGAACCAAAAGGTGCACCTAGCGCAGGCCCTGTTTTGAATATACCTTCTTTAATTAAAGAGCAACCTAATGTAAATATGAAAGACCCTAACCCTGTTAAGATGTTACGTGATGAGGAACTAGTACAAGCAGGTGCCGGTATGAAAATCGACCCTCGCATTGGCCCTGGCGAACGTTTGGGAGGTTCAGGACAGTTTTTTGCTGATCAGTATTTGGGAGATGTAAAAAGTAAAGGCAAATTCATAGGTATTGTTTGTAGAGATCATGAATATGTAGATGGTGACCGTGTCAAAATTTACATGAATGATATGGTCGTTGAGCCAAATCTACTATTAACAGGGGCGTTTAAAGGCATCAATGTCGATTTACAAGACGGTTTTAACCGTTTAGATTTTGAAGCCCTAAACCATGGTTCTTCTGCACCGAATACGGCACAGGTAGATGTGTATGACGATACCGGAAAATTAATCTACTCCAATAAATGGTTATTGTCTTCTGGATCTAAGGCTACTTTAATTGTTACCAAGGAATAATAATTAATATCTTCATTCCTGTGTAAGCCAATTGGAATAAATAAGTACCACAAAATTATAAGCTGTTAAAAACTCGTCATATCACTACAACATGCTGTAACCTGCGGAAATCATAAAAATTAGGAGAATTATATAGGTGAACTAATCCCAACAGATCCTAATAAGATAGCTCTTGTTCTTCTATATCCTGTACATTGTCATCAGGAATTCTATCGATCATTTTATTATAGGGATCTATACCCGCTTTTACCGGCAACTTTTTGGTTATAAACGTAAATGTACTGGTTCCCGGTTTCATCCATTTTCTCTCTAATATCAAGGGAACTTTTTTTGTTTTTCCATCGATTATGGTATCGTTTTGAAACACACCTATATCCAATAGATTAGCACGTTTAGGAGAACCCAACTCTTTTCCATTACCATCATAATAATTCTTCGAGCTTTCAACGGTAAGCTGAACTTCGAACGTATTATTCTCAAGCTTTTTAAATGTTGCTTCACTTACCTTGTTGGTATATAAGGTGATTTTCTCAAAACTATCTTCTAGATAATACTGTAATGAATCTGGTGTCACTTCCTTAATATAGCTATACCACTCATTCGACGTTGCAAAGGGTGCTTTTGGCCTAAACGCTGCACTATCGATAAATTTTTTGAATCCATTATTCAAATTTTTCTCACCTATATAGTCTTGAAGACCATATAAAACCAACCCTCCTTTTTGATACCATACATAACCCTGCGTATCATTGTCAAGCAATGTTTTTTCAAATTTATTTTCACCCGCTCTCCCTCTTAAGTAGCTGTCAAGTTCACGCTTTAAGAAGTCTTGCATAGCATCAACACCATACTCTTTTTTCATTACCATCAATGATGAATATTCTGCCATGGACTCTGATATTTGATTTGCCCCTCTCGTAGCTGAAGGTGTTATCTGATGTCCCCACCATTGATGTGCTACCTCATGTGACGTTACCATATATGCGTAATCTAAATCTTCGGGGTCGCTAAAATCAGCAGTCCAGCCAAAACTTTCAGCGTACGGAACCGTATTTGGAAAAGATTGTGCAAATGATTGATATCTTGGAAATTCAATAATTCTCATCTGGCGATATTGATAAGGGCCATAATTTTCAGAAAAATAATCAAATGAATGCCTGACTGCCTTAGCAAATCGTTCCACATTATAGTTGTGACTAGGGTGATGGAAAATTTCAACAGCTACTTTCTCTCCATTTTCGCCTTGCCATTCCTCTTTATAAATATCATACTTCGCAGAAGAAACATTAAAGAAGTAATCCATTTCACCTTCCATTTTATAATGATAGTATTTTCTACCATTATCTTCCCATTCCTTTTGCAAATACCCAGGCATAATTGCAATTTGGTCTGGGGCTGTACTTACAGTTCCTTCAAAAGTTACATAATCAGCATCATCATTAAACAATAAATTACTTAGACCCCATTTATCATCTTGTGGCGGTACAGAATATTCTTTTTCAACCAAATCATACTCTTTCCTGTATTTATCACTAGTAAGTTCAGATTGTTGATTATAGCCAAATGAAGGAAAAAATCCGTTATTTAAGAATGTGCCATTATAGACAATATCAGACCCACTGCCTTCATTTGGAAAACCTTTATACCCACGTTTAAGTGCCAATTTCATTATGACCGTATCGCCCGGCATCATTCTTTTTGGGAGTTTATAAATTTTATAATCAAACTTCTCGTATACCTTTCCCTCTTTTAAATCAATATCATTAACCGCTAATTTCAGTAGCTCGGTTTGCAGCAATTGATCATATCCCCAATTAATATGTAGCGAGTCGATAGGCTCATCTCCTTTATTTACCATTGTAAAAACACCCGACATGGTTGCATTGCGTTCTTCAGGAACTAAATCGACATCTACTTTTATATCTGTAAATTTTGGTTGATTTATGTAATTGTACTTACTCAGTTCTTTCTCGTAATTCGCCGATAGCACTCTTCCTTCCTTTACATTCTTATAAGAGTTTACCATACTTACATTATAATAGATATATGCTCCAGCACCTAGCCACACTAAGGCACCTAGCCCCATAACAATTTTAGCTTTACCTCCAAACCGTTGGCTTGCCTCTTTCCAACGGGACTTTAAGCCAGAATCGGTACCGCGCTTCCAGAATAAAAGCCCTATAACCGTTAAAATAGTTCCAAATCCTAACCAGTAAAGTCTAAACCAATTTTGTGCGGCCAAAAAATGCCCAAAACCATTCATGTCAGAAATAGTATAACCGGGCGCATACCCATATAGCACCATATTGTAATCGATATCTGCTAGGCTATTTATTGCAAACATTCCAGCCCAGATGGCGATTGTAATTACATGACCCAAAAACTTTTTAGCAATTAGGGCATGAATAAAAAATGCCAACATGACGTAGGTTATATATTTCGGAAACTCGATTAAATAGAGATCGGTAAAATACATTGCAAATTCAAAATTGAAGTATCCTTGGAGTACTTGGTTAAGTAAACCGCTAATCAGAATCATGTTCACCAATATGAAACAGACAAATACCAAGGCCCAAAATTTTGATCCATAAATCACCCAATTTGGCAATGGAAGCGCCCCATAAATCTGTTCATATTTCACACCTCTTTCACGATGCAATACTTCCCCAGTCATGAAAACGATAAGAATGAATATGAGAATTACATACGTAAAATCCTTTATCTCTAACATATAATAGGTCATCGGTAACATTGGCGTACCATAAGTGGGGTTACCAAACCAACCATCAAAAAATAGAAATGCCACGGCCGCTATTAAAATAGCCTTGAAGAATAGGTCTTTAGTAATATTTCTAAACTCCATCCAAGACAAGCTGAATAATAATTTAAAATTATTGCTTCCACTAAAAACTTGGGAGACTTTGGGTATTTTAGTAAATACTGCCGCAGATGAAACTTCATTATCATCAATACCCTCCTTTTTTGAGCCTAATTTTTTATTAAGAAAGCGCTGAAAATCAAATTTAAAAAGCGTAAAAATAAAAATTAAAACGCCTATACCCAACCATAATATGCGATTCCACAGAACGGTACCCTTGAAGGGTATGGTTAGTGTATTTTGTTCTTCTGGCGTCCAATATTGGATAGTATTATTCAAAGCACCAAAACCAAACGGATCTAATAAACTCACCAATTCCTTATTTTCAATATCTTGGGTCAAGGTTAAGGTCACCAAATAAATTATAAACAATATGGCCCCGCCAGCATAGGCGAGCATGATACGCTTTGTAAGTGCAACCAATGCAAAAAATATACAACCCGTAAAGAAAAAATTTGACCAGTAGAATATTAAGGAAGGTTGTAAATAATACCAAAGATTAAAACTCGCATAGCGCTCTGCCGGTTCATAGCCGGCGTACGGCCCAATTGCATAACCAATCATAAAACCAAGAATAAGACCAAAACTCACTACGAATAATGTAGCCATAGAGCCGGCAAACCGACCTAAGATATAGCCTTTCTCACTAATTGGATAACTGAATAAATAGTTTTGGGTTCCATGTTCAATATCTCTATAAACGGGCACGCCCATAATGGCACTTGCCAACATAATACCGAATATGCTTATAACATTCAACGTTGATGCCAAGGATGCCGGTGCATTTAAAAAAACTTTTTCGGAACCACCATCAAGACCCCCAATCGAGAGAAATAAGGCGTAAACAAACAATATTCCGAAATAAGCCCAGGTAGCAGGCCTCCTTAATCGGTATTTTAATTCAAATAAAAATATTTCAGTGAACATGGTGGATGATTTTTTAGGTTGATGAGATTGAACCTTATACCGTTACTTCATTTAGACGAGTGGTTATTTCGGTAAAATAAACATCTTCTAAATTTGCCGGACTTGGTTCAAAAGTATCATCTGGCCTAGTCGCACTGTGCACATGAATTATGGTACGACCCGCTTTTAAATGGGTAGATATGACCTGGAAATTAGATTTATAACCATCCAACTCTTTCTTGTCAATCATTTTCTTCCAAATCTTACCATGTATACCTTGTATAAGTTCCGTCGGGTTTCCTTGAGCTACCACTTCTCCTAAACAGATAATTGCCATATTTTTACACAGGTTGGCAACATCTTCCACAATATGTGTAGATAAAATAATAATTGTATTCTCTCCTATTTCACTCAATAAATTATGGAATCGAACACGTTCAGCAGGATCTAAGCCTGCAGTAGGCTCATCTACAATAATCAATTTTGGAGACCCTATCAATGCCTGAGCAATACCAAAACGTTGTTTCATTCCACCGGAATAGGTGCCTAAACTTTTATTTCGAACATGCCATAAATTTGTTTTATTCAATAAAGCCTCCACAAGTTGCTTTCGCTCCCCTTTATTGGAAACCCCTTTTAGCGAAGCGATATGATCAAGCATCTTATACGAAGTAACTTTAGGATAAACCCCAAATTCTTGAGGTAAATATCCCAACATCTCCCTCACTTTATCGGTGTCTTTTAAAATATCCACATCTCCCATGGTAATGGTTCCTGAATCTGCCTGTTGCAGCGTAGCCATAGTTCTCATTAACGAGGATTTTCCAGCACCATTTGGCCCTAATAATCCAAACATTCCCTGTGGAATGGTCAATGTAATATCCTTTAGTGCATGTACCCCATTTGAATAGGTTTTACTTAGATTCTCAATTTTCAGTTCCATGGTTGGTTGTTTTGGTTTTATGCATGATACTCTTATTCCATTGATTACTAGGTAAATATACTACTTTCTTTTCCCGGGGCTATACGTTTCCTTCGCCCCGTTTAAAACATCATCTCTATAAAAGGCAGCATCCTTCCAATCTATATTAATATATTTTTCGGTCTGGTCATTAAAATGGGATGATTTTGAGTCGCCGCTTTGGCCACCTGCCAAGATGGTTTTTGCTTTAACCTTATCCCCAAATTCTACTGCCGCTACAAAACTATTTCCTCGTGTACCGTATATTTTTTTAGCACTGGGAGCGGTATATCGTGCTCCATAAGCAGCCAACGCACCCCAAGTTCCTGAAGCAAAACCAACTCCAACACTTGGTAGACTATCATTAAACGCTTGCTTAACATCACCATTCAACCGTTGGTATCGATTAATATCACCCCAAGGCATTTGCCATTTTCCAAAATCAGTTTGCAATGTTTCCAATGTCTCTTCAAATAAGGCTAATTTTTCTGCATTAGGTGAATCACCCCCCCAATACTCCACCAATTCCATACTATTCATACCTTCTGGTCTAACGGCCTTTTGGTAACTCAAGGTTCCATAAAAGTGGCCCAACGTCATTGCAACAGATTCTTTTGAAGTCTTATAATCCCAATTACGGAATACTTCTATAGCTTCTCTTAATTCCCTTTTAGGACTGGCGTCATAGGCTTTAACCAACCCAGGAATCAAGGCTTCAAAAGCCGGCAAATAAGGGTCATGTGCCATTTGAATTAAACTGTCAATTGTATAACCCTTTCTATCAGTCAATAATTCAATGGCATGCACTCCTCTAAAATTCTCTTGGTCTTTAGACATATAATAAGGGTAATCTTTCTTTTTCGGACTGAATTCCAAAGCCGAGGTATAAGGCGTGGAATTACAATTCTGTATCCATCCATTTTTGGGATTCAACACCAAAATATTTTCATCTACGGTATGCAACCCTTGCCAATCTGTTTTAGGATTACTACCATCCACAGGTTCTGAATAATTGAAGCTCACATCTCTTTTAGGAACAAAATTTCCATGGAAATACGCAATGTTCCCTTCAGCATCGGCATATACTGTATTATTACTTGAATTAGTTCGAATATCCATCATCTCCTTAAATCCTTTATAACCATCTTGTTTGGTTCTAATGAACGACTGTTCTAAAGCTTTAACGGGTTCCCACATCATGGCTGAAGCGGTCCATTGACCCTCTGCCACATGGGTTATTGGTCCGTGATGAGTTCTGTAGGCTGGGAATACCTTTTCTTTAATCTGGTCACCATCTGTATATTTTAAAACAATCTCAGTTGATTTTACAGATCGAAGTTCCTCCCCATATTGATAGAACATAGTATCATCGTTCTTGATAATCGTTTCCTTGAATTCATCCATCACATCGGTATAGGTAGAGGTATGCATCCATCCAGTTTTTTCATTGAACCCTTGGTATACAAAAAACTGTCCCCAGGTTACCGCACCATATGCATTTAATCCTTCCTCAGATACCATATGAACTTCTCCCCTAAAAAAAAATGAGGTATGCGGATTAATTAATAACATTGAATTACCTGACTGCGTCAATTTTCCGGAAATAGCAATACCATTTGACCCTTGTGGCTCTTCTGCTTCTATCTCCTTTTTCAACTGTAATTCTTCTAGCTCAGGAATTTCCATATCACTTTCGTAAAACGCAGCTATCTTTTTGATGGATATGCGTTCAATATCACCACCAATAGAGCCTTCACTAAAGTACATAGGCATCCAAGGTTCAAAATGGGTCAATAATTTTGGGGTAACTTCTGGATGGGTATAGAGGTAATAATTCACGCCATCGGCAAAGGCATCACATAGTTTCTTTAACCAAGCCGGACTTTTTTCATAATTGGCTTTAGCTTCTTCCTCACTCATAAATAATTTAGCCCGTAAATCACTGTACAAAGCTTCTTCCCCTTCAACTTCTGCTAACCTACCTGTTGCCCAAATATAATTTTGCTCTACTCGGTTAAAATCATCTTCGCATTGTGCATATAGAAGTCCAAAAACAGCATCTGCATCTGTTTTGCCATATATATGCGGAACTCCGTAATTATCCCTAATAATTTCGATACTAGCTGCTTGAGCCTCCCATCGTTCTACATCACCATTTGTTTTTTCCTTTACGCAGGAAAACACAAGGAAAGCCGATAGAAAATAAATATATTTCATACTTTGATTTTTTTGAACCTACAAGATACAGCCAATCATTTAAAACCGTTAAGCTTCCAAATATAATATGAAGGCTTTTTGCATCGAATTACAGTACCTTGCAGGCTTTTAAAAATCACCTTTTCATGTCCGAAAAAAAAGTTAGTATTCTTACAGCATTCAAAACAATAATTTGGCCCAGAAGAAAACTCGTTTTCGTTGGCTTACTGTTAATCGTTATTAGTAAAGCAGCTAGTTTTGTTGCCCCCTTATCCCTTAAATACTTAATGGATGATATTATCCCCAACAAAAATATTGAACTATTAAAGTTATTGGTTGGTGCAGTTGCATTAGCCATATTAGTTCAATCGGTAACGTCTTTTTTATTGACCAAAATTTTAAGTGTTCAAGCCCAATATTTGATTTCGGAGTTAAGAGCACAAGTACAGAAAAAGGTACTTTCCCTTCCCATTCGCTTTTTTGACAACACAAAATCTGGTGCATTGGTTTCCCGAATTATGAGTGATGTGGAAGGCGTACGAAACCTAATAGGTACTGGGTTAGTTCAATTGGTTGGAGGCACTATTACTGCCGTAGTTTCCCTGATTTTACTTTTAAACATTAGCTGGACGATGACTTTATTCACCTTAGTACCACTCGCTGTTTTTGCGTTGATTGCATTAAAAGCGTTTAAAATAATTCGTCCAATATTTAGAAATAGAGGAAAAATCAATGCCGAAGTAACTGGTAGATTGACCGAAACTTTAGGTGGCGTACGTGTGATCAAAGGGTTTAATGCAGAGGACCAAGAAAATAAAATATTTGAAGAAGGTGTGGAGCGTCTTTTTCTAAATGTAAAAAAGAGTTTGACAGCCACCGCATTCATGACCAGTTCCTCAACATTTTTATTGGGGTTGGCAACAACAGGTATAATGGGTATAGGTGGATATAAAATTATGATGGATGAATTGACCATTGGAAATTTCTTAACATTCACCTTTTTATTGGGACTAATGGTAGCGCCAATTGTTCAAATGAGTAATATTGGAAGTCAACTGACCGAAGCTCTAGCTGGTTTAGATCGTACGGAAGAATTAATGAATATGACACCGGAATCCGATGAAGAGAACAGAACCAAATTCATAAAAAACCTGGAAGGCAATATTATTTTCGATGATGTTTCATTTGCTTATGAAGAGGATAAAGAAGTGCTACATAATATTAGTTTTGAAGCAAAATCTGGTGAAGTCATTGCCTTGGTGGGTAGTTCTGGATCAGGCAAAAGTACTATTGCCGGTTTAGCTGCTACTTTTTTAAATCCGCAATCGGGTATGATTACGGTTGATGGTGAAGATATTGCCAAAGTGAACTTGGGTAGTTTTAGAAAACATTTAGGCGTTGTATTGCAAGACGAATTTCTTTTTGAAGGTACTATTCGTCAGAACATTCTGTTTCCTAGACCAGATGCGACAGAAGGAGAATTGACCGCTGCGGTAAATGCCGCCTACGTAAATGAATTTACAGATCGTTTTGAAGATGGATTGGAAACCTTGATTGGTGAACGCGGAGTAAAATTATCTGGTGGACAAAGACAACGTATCGCCATTGCCAGAGCTGTTTTAGCCAACCCAAGAATTTTAATATTGGACGAAGCTACTTCTAACCTCGATACCGAAAGTGAAGCATTGATTCAAAAAAGTTTGGCAGAACTGACTAAGGGAAGAACCACTTTTGTCATTGCGCACCGTTTAAGCACGATTAGAAAAGCAAATCAAATTTTAGTGATTGAAAACGGACGTATTGCAGAGCAAGGTACGCATGACGAACTAATTGCTACAGAAGGTAGATACCACAATCTGTTTACATATCAAGCGAGGATATAATTTGGTTGATGGTTGATGGTTGATGGTTGATGGTTGATGGTTGATGGTTGATGGTTGATGGTTGATGGTTGATGGTTGATGGTTGATGGTTGATGGTTGATGGTTGATGGTAAAATAAAAAAAACAATTCATTCGAGCTGAATTTAGAACCAAAGGTTATACTGAGCGCAGTCGAAGCACCTCGCAATGACGTTGATGAAATCAGTATTTATTGACGTCTTAGCTAGTGCAGCGTGGCTAAAAGTTGGCTTGGAGCACCAAATATAACATATTACTTAGTTGCTAAAAACACTCCTCATAAAGTAGCAATCAAAGTTCCTCTGGTGCCAATTCTACCTCAAGACCATCCATATCTTCAGAGATGTGTAATTGACAACCTAATCTTGAATTATCCTTTACATTGAAAGCTTCGGAAAGCATTGCTTCTTCATCATCAGACATTTCTGGTAGTTGGTGATCAGACTTAACATAACATTGGCAGGAGGCACACATTGCCATACCACCACAAATACCAATCGTACCTTCTGGGGCTAATTCAAAAGCACGAACCACTTCCATAAGGTTCATATTCATATCAGTTGGCGCATCTATTTCATGCAATACTCCTTTGCGATCAGTAATTTTTATTTTAATATCCATTAAAAGGATTTAGTAGTTAGGATTTAGTGAACTAGTTTATTTCATTGATTGAATTAGTCCGTAAAGCATTCTAGAAATTTCATTCGAATTTTCAATTAACTCATTTGTTCTTTCCTTATGTAAATATTTCAATCTCTCGGACAAATATAACATTGGTCTTACTTCACCATTTGAGCTAATGGAAAAATATAGAAATCTTATAAAATCAGGATTAGTTTTTCTATCAAAACCCTCTGCTATATTATTGGAAATCGAAACAGAAGCTCTTGAGATTTGGTCTTTAAAGGAATTATCTTTTTAACCAGAAAAGTCTTGATAAATAAGTACAGCAAAATCTTGAGATTTCTACCAAACTATTAAATCTTCGAATTTCTTTACAGCCATTTTTACTATTTCCTTATCTCGTGGTTCCTGACTCCTTTCAATCTATCGCTTTTATAACTGCCTTTGGCGCTTCTTTTTTACTTCCATCAAATCCGTTTATACCACCTACAGTAGTATACTTCATAACATATTTTTTATCTGGAAATATTTTCTGAAAGGCACTTTGGCACATTAACGTAGCTTCATGAAAGCCACATAATATTAATTTTAATTTGCCGGGGTATGTATTCACATCACCAATGGCATATATACCAGGAATATTAGTTTGATAATCGAAAGTATCTACCTTAATGGCATTTTTTTCTATTTCAAAGCCCCAATCTCCAATAGGTCCTAATTTAGGGGAAAGTCCGAATAAAGGAATAAAGGAATCTACTTCTAAAATTATATCCTCTTTCGCATCACTGATTTTCCGTATCAAAACAGACTCTAGTACTTCGTCTCCGTTGAGACCTATAATTTCTGCAGGAGTAATCAAGTTTAATTTACCTTGATCTTTTAGTTCCTGTACCTTATCAACCGAATCTAAGGCTCCTCTAAATTCGGTTCTTCTGTGTACCAAGGTAACTTGTGCTGCAATATTAGCCAAGAATATACTCCAATCAAGGGCAGAGTCTCCACCACCAGCAATAACTACTTTCTTGTTGCGGTACACCTCGGGATCCTTTATCATATAAGCAAGGCCATTATCCTCATATTTTGATAAGTTCTCCAATAACGGTTTTCTAGGTTCAAAACTCCCCAAACCACCAGCAATTGCTACTATTGGCGCATTGTGTTGCGTTCCCTTATTGGTCGTAACAACAAAAGAGCCATCGTCTAATTTCTTGATAGTTTCAGCACGTTCACCCAATGTAAAACCAGGTTGAAATGGCTTAATCTGCTCCATAAGATTGTCTACCAAAGCACCAGCAAGAACTTCAGGAAAACCAGGAATATCGTAAATAGGTTTTTTGGGGTATATTTCTGAACACTGACCACCTGCCTGAGGTAGCGCATCAATTAAATGGCATTTTAATTTTAGTAATCCTGCTTCAAAAACTGCAAAAAGACCTGTAGGTCCTGCACCAATTATTAGTATATCGGTCTTAATCATTAAAAAATCTTTTTAAAAAACCCTTCAAAGTTATCCTACTACAGAAGTAAATATTATGACATATATCAGGTTAAAGTCCTGCTATACTAATTACTTCATCTATTTGAGGAGCATATTTTTTAATGGTCATTTCTACACCACTTTTTAGGGTCATTTGGTTGACGCTGCATCCTACGCAGGCACCTTCTAATCTTACTTTCACGGAGTGTTCATCATCAATGGAAATCAAGGTGATATCACCACCATCACTTTGTAAAAATGGTCTAATTTCCTCCAATGCTTTTTCAACATTTAATTTTAGTTCTTCCGGCGTCATATTTATTTTTTCTTAACAGCGGAACATCCCGCCATTGTTGTAATCTTTATTGCTTCTGTTGGAGGTAGTGTTTTATTTCTTCCTACAACTTCCATCACCACCTGTTTCGTAATCTCTTCAAAAGCAGCCTCTACAGGTGTCCCACTCTGTAATGCAGCAGGCCTACCTATATCACCTGCCTCACGTATACTTTGCACCAAAGGTATCTCGCCAAGGAAAGGTACTTTCAAATCTTCTGCTAAATGTTTGGCCCCTTCTTTGCCAAATATATAGTATTTATTCTCTGGCAATTCCGCTGGTGTAAAATAGGCCATGTTCTCTATAATCCCCAACACTGGTACGTTAATGGAATCTTGTTGAAACATTGCCACTCCCTTTCTTGCGTCTGCAAGAGCAACTTCTTGTGGTGTACTTACTACTACAGCACCCGTTACCGGTAATGATTGCATAATACTCAAATGAATATCTCCTGTACCTGGTGGTAAGTCAATCAACATAAAATCCAAGTCACCCCAATGTGCATCAAAAATCATTTGGTTCAACGCTTTAGAAGCCATCGGACCTCTCCAGATTACTGCCTGATCCCGTTGAGTAAAAAAGCCTATAGACAACATTTTTACACCATAACTTTCAACAGGTTTCATTTTCGATTTACCTTCTATATTTACTGCGAGTGGCTTTTCATTAGCTACATCAAACATAATAGGCATTGAAGGTCCATAAATATCAGCATCCAACAAACCTACTTTAAAGCCCATTTTTGCTAAAGTAACTGCAAGATTTGCAGTTACCGTCGATTTACCCACACCGCCTTTACCTGAAGCTACGGCAATGATATTGGTAATACCAGGTATTGGCTTCCCTTTTATTTCATTTACCTTGTTGGATTTAACTGGTGCTTCTACCTTGACGTTAATCTTGATTTTTGCCTTCTCATAAACCTCTTTATGGATAATCTTTAAAATCTCTACCTCTGTCTTTTTACGGGCTTGTAGACTAGGGTTTTTAATGGTAATATCCACCTCTACCTCATCACCAAATATCTGAATATTAGTTACTGCTCCACTCTCTACCATATTCTGGCCTTCACCGGGAACTGTAATATGTTCCAAAGCCTTCAAAATGTCATTTTTTTCTATCTTCATTATATAAATTCATTCTAAACAACAAAGGTACTCCTTAGATAGGAGATTATGAAGTTAGCGTATTGAAAATGAAGATGTCATTATAAACAGATCCTGTTATTAGTAGAATTTAAATTCTTTTTCATTTATTCCATAGACGGTAATAGAAACTATACAAAAACCGTAATTTAGAACACTTATAAAAATTAATAGTACATGTTCAAATCCATGAGAAGTTTAAGCCGCCTATTTGCGTTAAATTCAATTGTTATTTTATTGACCGCCTGTTCTAGTTCTAAAACAGAATTCTCCAAAAAGGATGTTCTTAAATCCCAAAAATTAATTGGGCTTGAATTCAATAAAAAGCATATTGACACTATATATCCCTACCTAAAACGTAATAAGGAAGGTTTTGATACTTTAAGAAAACACACATTAGGTAATGATGTTTTTCCTGCCATTCGATTCGACCCTTTACCACTTAACTTCTCGCCAAAACCACAGCCCGGTTTTCCTGATTGGGAAATTCCGGAAGACGTACAGCTCCCCAAGAAAGAGTCAGATTTGGCCTATTATAACATTCCACAACTTGCCTCTTTAATTAAAAGTAAAAAAATAAGTTCTTATGAACTGACCCAGTTTTTCATTGAACGATTAAAAAAGTACAATCCTATTTTACAATGTACCATTACCATTACCGAGGAAATGGCATTGGAACAAGCAAAAAAAATGGACCAAGAATTAGCTACCGGAACTTACCGTGGAATTCTACACGGTATACCTTACGGAGTTAAAGATTTAATGGCGGTTGATGGATACAAAACCACATGGGGAGCTGAACCGTATAGAAATCAGAAAATTGAAATGACGGCAACCGTAGTTGAAAAATTACAAAATGCTGGTGGCGTTTTGGTTGCTAAATTAGTTTCTGGTTCTTTAGCTCGAGGAGATGTTTGGTTTGACGGAAAGACAAAAAATCCTTGGGATACAGAGCAAGGTGCCACGGGGTCATCTGCGGGTTCTGGCTCTGCCACCGCTGCTGGATTAGTACCTTTTGCACTAGGAACAGAAACCTTAGGTTCTATAACCTCACCAAGTACCAGAAATGGAGTTACAGGATTACGCCCCACGTACGGCAGAGTAAGTAGGCATGGAGTTATGAGTTTGAGTTGGTCTATGGATAAAGTAGGACCCATGGCACGAAGTGCTGAAGATTGTGCCATAGTATATAGTGTTATCACAGGAAAGGACCCAAAAGACGCTACGACCACTGATTACCCCGATGGTTTTGAACCTAATAAAGACATAACAAAACTCCGTATTGGATACTTAAAAAAGGATATCGAAAAAGATACCTCCTTAAGTAAGGGTAATTTGGAAAATGCATTGGAAACCTTTAAAAAAATGGGTCTTACCTTAAACGAGGTTGAATTACCAGAAGATTTGCCCTATAAAAGTTTTGATGTGATTTTAAGAGCTGAAGCCGGTGCATTCTTTGATGAATTGGTTCGCTCAGGCGACGTGGACAAAATGGTAGAACAAGATCAGAGTTCAAGGGCAAATTCGTTACGCCAAGCTCGCTTTATACCCGCAGTAGAATACTTACAAGCCAACAGACACCGCCAAGTACTTATTGAAAAAATGGAGGCTATCATGAAAAATTATGACATTCTTATTTCTCCAACATTTGGGAATAAACAATTAGTAATTACTAACCTTACTGGGCATCCGGTAATTTCTATTCCAACGGGATTGGATAAAGAAAAACACCCAACGAGCATTACGCTCGTAGGTAATTTATATGATGAGGCCAGTATTCTTTTATTGGCAAAAGCTTTTCAAGAAAATACCGAATTTGATGAAATGCATCCTAAAGGATATACTGATTAGGTTTCATTTTTGAGTAAGCATGTCAGTCCGAGTGTTTAAATATCAATTTTTTTATTGGTATTTACATGTATCAAGAACCTTAATAAACCAAATGGTTTTCGATAATTTTTTCTTCATTGTATTTCGAAAAAACACTCGAACTGACCCCTGCTAGTTAAAAGATTCTATCAAAATGCACAACAGGTTAGGATATAATATTTGTGATGATTAGTCGTAAATTTTAAATCTTTCTTCCATCTAACAGGTTAAGAATACGTGAACCGTATTCTGCATTCTTTTCTGAATGGGTAACCTGTATAATGGTGACACCATCTTCTTTGTTCAAGTTCTGAAATAGCTCCATGATTTCCTCACTTTGTTGGGAATTTAAATTTCCTGTAGGCTCATCTGCTAAAATCAATTTAGGTTTTCCAATCAATGCGCGTGCCACACCAACTAATTGCTGCTGACCACCACTAAGCTGTGTAGGGAATAAATCTTTTTTACCAACAATATTGAATCTATCTAACATATCGGCAACTAAGGCTTTTCGTTCAGAGCCCTTTACTTTTTTATACAATAGAGGCATTTCTAAATTTTCCTCAACAGTAAGTTCATCCAATAAATGATAGGATTGAAATACAAAACCAATATACTCCTTGTATAAATTAGAGCGATATTTCTCTTTTAAAGTATGCACTGATTCATTCAAAAAATCATACTCACCTTCATCAAAAGTGTCCAACATGCCAATCACATTTAGCAAAGTAGATTTTCCAGAGCCCGATGGTCCCATTATGGAAATAAACTCACCATCCTCAACTTCTAGATTTATATCTTTTAGCAAGAATACGCGCTGCCCGCCTTGTTGAACCCATTTGAAAATATTATTTAATTGTAGTAGCATAGTTTATTGTTTTTATTCTGTTCGTAAGCTTTTGACGGGGTTAGTATTAGCAGAAGCAATTATTTTGATACTCATGATTAAAAGCGCTATCATAACCATAGCAAATCCACTCAATGTAAAAATCCACCAACTTAAGATAGTTTTATTTGCAAAACCTTCAAGCCAGTAAGTTAATCCGTACCATGCGATTGGTGTAGCAATTAAAAAGGCAATCAGTACTAATTTTAAAAAGTCTTTTGACAACAATAGGTTTAATTGAAAGATTGAAGCGCCAAGTATTTTTCGAACTCCTATCTCTTTAGTTCTACGTTCCGTAGTATGAATTACCAAACCTAATAATCCTAAACAACTAATAAGTATTGCCAAACCAGTTGCCCATTGCAAAAGAATAGAAGTTTTTTGTTCCTTTTCATAAAATTTTTTTACAGTATCGTCCATAAAATTATATTCGAAATCAGCATCTGGATATATAGCTTTCCATATTGTTTCAATTTGTGCAATTGAACTCGACCAATCGTTAGTGTCTAAGCTTTCAAGTTTAAAATGTATCGTTCTAAATTGTGTCCACTTACCATTATAAGAACCACCTGTAAATGCCATTGGTGCTACACCATATTTTAAGGAGTGTTGATTGAAATCGTTCATCACGCCAACGATAGGTGAATTTTCATTGTCTGCCCTTATCGCCTTACCAACTACATTTTCTGGATTACTTATACCTAAAACCTTTAAATAAGAGGTATTTACTACATATTCCCGAATAGAATCATTTAAAGGCATCCTACCCGCCACTAATTTTAAATCATATAAATTAAAAAAATGTGCATTCCCATATAGTAATTGTATATCTGAATTCACTTCCTTTTCTCCATCTACAAATAAGGCGCCCATGCTCATTGTAGAAAATGAAGCAGGTGGATTTCCAGAAAGCACAACTTTAGATATTCCTGGCAAATCTTCCATTTCACGAACAAACCTCGCTCGCTTTGTAGCAGATGTATCTCGCCAAGGCGTCTTAAAATAAGCAATTGCCTCCGTCTTAAAACCCATATCTTTTTTCATCACATAATTCAACTGCTTACCAACCAACAATGTGGCTATTATAAAAACTTGGGCTATTACAAATTGAAAAATGGTTAAGTACTTACGTAATGTGCCTTTATCGGAGTTCGGTATAACTTGTTGTTTAAATACCGATACGGGTTTATATTTTGACAACACCAATGCTGGATAAAAGCCCGAAAACAAAGTCACTACCAAAACCATTACGGCCATGCCTATTATAATCAAGGGATTCCAAAAAAGCTCAAAACTTAGACCTTCTGGAATAAAATCTGAAAATAAATGCACTAGCCATTTAGCTAAGAGTACTGAAAGTAAGGTCGCGGCTAAAGTCAATAAAAATGTTTCTCCTAAAAACTGAAATATCAGCTGCCTTCTAGAGCTACCCAAGGTTTTTCGTATCCCAATTTCCTTTGCTCGTTGCATGGCTTGGGCGGTATTTAAATTGATAAAGTTTATACACCCTAATAGAACCAAAATAGTAGCCAATAATAACAGGCTTTTTAAAGCTGATATAGTGGTGCGACTCTCACTAAAATCAAAAGTGCCATAATCTGGATTCAAATGAATATCTGCCAGTGGCTGAATATTATATGTATTGCTTCTGACAACTGCTACCATTTCTGGTTCATCATGCTCTTTTGCTATTTGTGTTAGGGTTTTTTGAACCTTAGTTGGGTCTGTTTTTTCTGATAGCTTAATGAACAATTGGGAGGCAGAGTTGGTATTGTTCCAATTGGCTTCATATACCGCATTGGTCATATCTTGAGTAGCTGCTGTTTTTAAGGATATAAACTCTTCAAATACGATGTCTGTTCTATCTTTAAAATTAGCTACAATCCCGGATATCTTAGCTGGAATTGTATCGTTATAAACTACTGATTTTCCAAGGATGTCGTCCAAGTCTTGGTTAGGAAAATATTTTTTTGCACGTTCTTCTGATAACACTACATTGTTAGGCTCTTCCAAGGCACTTTGCGCGTCGCCTGCCAGCCAATCATATTTAAATGTTTGAAAAAATGAAGGTTCTGTATAGATTACGAATTCTGGATTTTTAAATCGATTTCCGGTTTCTTGATTTTCAACAAATAAGGGATAGGTAGTAAAAAAAGGAGCTACCGTTTCTAATTCTTCCATATTAAGATCTTTTAGCGCTTGCGCCAAGGGTACCGTTACACCTGCGTTATAAAAATCGCCATCGGGACTTTTAAATGCAGTGGTGACTCTATAGATTCGATCACCACCTGGGTGGAATTTATCAAAGGAAAGGTCATAAACAACCATAGCACCAATCACAAAAGCAGCACTTAGGCCAATGGAAAGACCTAAAATATTAATAATGGAAAACACCTTGTTTTTCCAAATAGTACGAAAAGCAATCTTTAAATAATTACGTAACATATCAACCTAATTTTACTCTGTCCGTAAACTTTTTACAGGGTTGGCCCTAGCAGCCCTTACAGTTCGTGATCCAATGGTTAGTAAAGCAATTAGCACTGCAATCGCTCCCGCTCCCACAAAGAACCAAACACTAAGGTCAATTCGATAGGCATAATTCTGCAGCCACTCGCTCATTACCCACCACGCAACAGGAGATGCAATTAAGAATGCAACCAAAACCAATTTTAAAAAATCTTTTGTGAGTATATATGTAATAGACGTTACACTCGCCCCTACCACTTTTCTAATTCCTATCTCCTTCGTACGTTGCGAAACAATTAATAAAGACATTGCGAAAAGCCCCATACAGCTTAATATAATTGCTATTATGGAACCACTTGCTATCATTTTAGCCGTGGTTTTTTCGCGCCTAAAGGTTCTATCTATGTTTTCATCTAAAAATGAACCTAAAAATTCGGCATTTGGTTCTAGTTTTTTCCAAGCGCTTTCGAGAACTGTAAAAGAATTGGCCATATTGGTCGGAGAAACCTTAGCATAGGCATAGGTTAGCCCCCATTCCTTACTCATATAAAAAGTGATTGGCTCAATGGCCCTATCCAAGTCGTTAAAATTATAATCCTTAATAACACCTAGAACAGGAAAATATACTCCGTCACTTATTTCCAATTGTGCAGTCAATGGATCCTGCTCCGCCAACTCTTTGGCCATAGTTTCATTAATGACAACCCCTAAACTATCTGAAGGACTCTGGAAGTTTCTTCCTGATACCATTTTTATCCCCAACGTTTGCACATACTCATGATCTACTACCAAAAAATTGGTTTGTACTACGCGTCCCTTATATTCAAAACCTATTTTACTTGAAGACCTACTGCCATCTTTTCCTAATCCTAAATTACTATCAGCACCGCTAATAGAAAGAATATTTGGATCACCTTTTAATTCATCACGTAGCAATGCTACTACATCATTACTATTCCGTTTGCCGTTCAAAGGAAAGGAAACTACCTGCTCCTTATCATAGCCCAAATCTTTATTACGCATGTATTCAATCTGGCTCCACAATATTAATGTACCGGTTATCAAGAGTATGGCAATACCAAACTGAAATACCATAAGCATATCCCTTACCTTATTACTCCCAGTTGATTGTAATTTTCCTTTCAAGGATTGAATCGTTCCTAAACGGCTCATCAATAAAGCAGGATAGCCTCCAACCAATAGCGTGATGAGCATTATAACGCCAACAAATAGGATTAAAACGGTAGGTTGTAAAAGCATTTCTGATGAAACTTGGGTATTGAACATTGTTTTAAAATCATTCAAAAACACTACACTGAGTAGCACCCCTATACTTATGGATACTAGAAAAACTAAAAGACTTTCGCTCCAAAACTGAAAAAACAGTTCATTTTTTTGAGCACCCAAGGTTTTGCGCATGCCTATTTCCTTAAGGCGTTTGGCAGATTTTGCAATACTCATATTAATGTAGTTCACACAGGCAATAAACAGAATTAAAAAAGCAATGCCTAGAATAAGGTAGGGCAAACTTCTACTTATTTCAACAAAACCATTTTTAAGATTTGTAAAATGAACGTCATTTAAGGGAACCAATTTTAAATTTATAAAACGTCCGTTTTTATCAGCAGATGCACCATCCCTTTTTAACATATCAATACCTTCTTTATAATGAAGGTCAATGAACGACTCACTACTTTTCTCAAAACTTGACGCGGTCACACCTTCTTCGAGCTCTACATACACATCATGATATTGGGAATCCCATGCTTCTTTATTCTCGGAATAATCTTGATGACTTTCAAAACGGGCGGCTATTTCAAAATCCAAATTACTTTCTGGAAGTATATCATCTGCAATAGCACTGACTGTAAATGGTTGTTCTATCCCATTCACTAAAAGGCTGAATGTCTTTCCTATAACGTCTGTTGAACCAAACAAATTAGTCGCCGATTTTTTTGTCAATACAACCGACGATAAATCACTTAAAGAGGTGTTTCCATCTCCATTGGTTATTGGAAAACTAAACATAGAAAAGAAATCTTTGTCTACCCAAATGATATCCATGTCCATTTCTTTCTCCGCTTGTATTGCAAGCATACCGTCTTGTAAATATCTTGTGATTCGCTTTATACCAGGCACTTCTGTTGCTAAAGAAGGTGAAAGTGGAGCTGGTTGTGATGTCACGGCTTCCGGACCCTTAGGTGTTTGTTGCGTTTTTACTATTTTGTAGATGGATTCCCTATTCTTATGAAAACCATCATATGAAAGTTGAAACAATGCTGCCATTCCCAGTAAAATGGCAACCGCAAATGCTACAGATAAACCTATCACATTCAAACTTGTGTTCGTTTTATCCTTTAGTAGCGTTCTCCAGGCAATTTTGAAATAATTCTTAAACATAGTTTTATAGAGAATTAGTAATTTGGTGCTCGCAGTTCGTTACTTTTAGTATTCTTATGAATGAAAAACAATTTCTGTTTACTGTACACTGCAAATTGATTTATTCTGTTCGTAAACTTTGTACAGGATTTGCCGTTGCTGATTTTATAGCTTGAATTCCTAATGTGAATGCGGTAATGAAAAGAGCTATTAATCCTGATAATACAAACATCCACCACTGAATAGCAATACTATAAGCGAAACTGCCCAACCATGCATTCATCATATACCAAGCAATCGGAAAAGCAATTAAAGCCCCTATACTTACTAATATGATATAATCCTTAGAAAGTAATACTACAATTTTCAGTACACCAGCACCCAAGACCTTACGGATTCCAATTTCTTTAATCCTTCTTTTTGCCATGAATGAAATAAGTCCGAACATGCCCAAGCAGGAGATAAAAATGGTCAAAAGTGCCACAATATTTATTGTTTTCAGCATACCTTCTATTAAGCGGTATTGACCACTTACTTTTTCGGTCAGAAAACTTTGGGCAAAGGTTTTTCTAGAATCTATTTTGGCAAAGGCAGCTGTCATGATATCTTGTACCCCTTTTTCCTCCCCTTCCATCACACGGACGGATAGGTAGCGATGTGCCGCTAAATCTTTTTCGTCATTGTAATAATGTACCAAGGGTTCTACAGCATTCTGCAAATCTTGATAATGAAAATCCTTCATCAACCCCACAATTCGGTGGCCCTTAGAATCATCATTCTTCCACTTTAGGCGTTTTCCTTCAATGGAGTTCCACCCAAAAGCTTCCATAGCACTGCGGTTAATGATGACGGATAACTCCTCTCCATTATCCAAGGTACTATCAAAATCTCGGCCTTCCAAAAGCGGAATTTTAAGGGTTTTAAGATAACCTTGATCCGTATAAGAGCGGCGAATGCGTACATCGGTATCTGTATTCGCATCGTAAAAATTGGTGTAATTAAAGTAATAATCGGATGGAATTGCCTGACTCGTGCTCACATTCGTGACATAGGGATTAGCCTTCAGATTATCTAACAGCACCTTAAAACTGGAATTGGCGGCATCAATGTTTTTATAATCAAGGTCGATGTTTCCCACGATGACATTTTCCCGCTCAAAGCCTAAATCGGCCTTTTTCATAAACCCGATTTGACTATTCAAAATAATAGCAATGCAGATAAAAAGTATGGCGATGGAAAACTGAAGAATGATAAAAGCGTTTTTAAAGAAGAAATTCCCTTTTACACTATTTATTTTCCCTTTTATCCCTTGAGAAACTGGCAGAGATACAAATCGTAAGGTAGGAAGTATACCCACCACAAGGGTTACGGCTATTCCTAATGTAATAGCACCTAAAACCACAAGGTAATCATCGGTAAAGCTAAAATTAATCTTGCCAAAATCGGCACCAAAGACATCGTTCAATTGAGGCAATAAAACGCCAAGGAAGAGTCCGCCAGAAATTAATATAGACAACAAAACTAAAATACCATTTTCCAAACAAAACTGGGTAATGACACCTTTGCTACTCCCACCCAATATTTTCCTTATCGCAATATCCTTAGTTCTTCTGAACATGGTTGAAGTATTCAAATTCAATAAGTTTACCAGTACCAAAAGCAAGACAAAAAAAGAGGTTGCAATGTTACCGCCAATAATTATTCCAACCACAGGTATCGCATCCATCCTCATTTTTGAGTGGGGAATTATTTCCATTCTCGAAATAACCGAGGGATCCGAATAGTTGTTGTGAACCAATTGGTCAATTCTGCTTTCCAATTGTGCAATATCAACATCTGGCCGTAATTTTAGAAAGATGGGCGAAAAACTATCACCCCAATTTATTTGTCGCTTAAACCCGGGATTATCCTTTAATAAGGTATTCGGCAGTAAAACGCCCAATCGGAAAGAAGAATAGGGACTTATAGGTTCCAAAACACCAGTTATGGTCAGGTTTAGGGTATCTGCTGCTATCAGGGATTTCCCAACAGGGTTCGTATCCCCAAATAGTTGCTGGCTTACCTTATCTGTCAAAACAATAGAATACTTTTCCTTTAATGCGGTGCTTTGATTTCCGTGTTTGAATGGCAGTCCAAAAACTTCAAAAAACTCAGGATCGGCATAATTCGTCTCTTTTTGAAATTCTTTATCTCCTACTTCCAACCAAACATTACCCCAACCATGTAAATGGGTACCCGCTTCTACTTCTGGAGATGTACTAATTATTTTATCCATTAACGGATAAGCGGCCTCCATATAGTCGTTCCCATCCGTAAGATGGGTTTTAACGTAGTAAATTTGCTCGTGTTCGGGGATATTGTTATCGGCTATATAAAAGGCATAAACCGAAAACATCAGCGTTAAAACACTGCCTATACCGATGCTCAGCCCCAAAAGATTTAGGAAGGAGAGCAATCTGTTCTTCCATAAGTTTCTAAACGATAATCTTAAGTGGTTCAGTAGCATCAGTATGTTCTTTAGTCATTCCTGCGCTTGTGCTGAACTTGTTTCAGTAAAGAAGGAAATCTATTAATTTATGTCAAAAAATCTACGATCTTCAAAAGTTATCCTCTTGGTCACTTCTAAATGAAATCGATTTTCATGCCATATTCTCAACCTATTGTAAATCTGATAGTTATACTATATTATTGGTAGGACAAAACTCAATAATGTAAAATTTTTGGACAGTTTTTGTATAAAAATTTTACAATGAATTAGTAATCTTTTTAGGTCAAGTTAATTGTAGCACGCTAAAAATTTTACTTTCAATCGCCTCAAAATAAAAAATTAAATTACCTACTTATTTTAAAAGATTGGCTGAAAATTCTAATTAATATCATTCTGTCAAATTATTCCGTTCTCAAACTTTTTACTGGATTGGCCCTTGCTGCAGTATAACTTTGCCAGCTTACCGTAAGCATGGCTATTGTCAAGGCAATAATCCCTGCCAAAGCAAAAATCCACCAATTCATTGTGGTTCTATATGCAAAATCCATCAACCAATGATTCATAGCAAACCAAGCGATAGGAACAGCAATGATAAAAGCCAACCCGACCCATTTTACAAAGTCTTTGTTCAAAAGAACAAGTACTTGCCTAATAGTGGCTCCATTTACTTTTCGTATGCCAATTTCTTTTTTACGCTGTACCACGGTGTAAGAAGTAAGACCAAATAGGCCCATAGAAGCAATAAGTATCGCCAAAATTGCAAATATTTGAAAGGCCGAACCAAAGGCCCTATCCTCATTATATTGCGCTTCGAATTTTTGGTCCAAAAATGTATAATTGAATGTGCTTTCAGGAAACCTTTCCATCCATTTACTCTCAATTTGGCTAATTGCCCCGTTCACACCTCCTATTGAAACAGCATTCTGGTCTATTTTTATAAGTATGTTGCTTACATTCTTGTCGTAACGTAAAAGCATCGGCTCAATACTTGTTTTCAAACCAAAATGATGATAGTCTTCTATAACTCCAGAAATAATCCAATCTTCCTCAAAGAATTTTACCGTTTTGCCTATGGCATTCTCCATATTCAATATTCCCATATGTTTCACAAAGCGTTCGTTTAAAACAATTTGATTACTATACCCTTTTGAATTTTTTATAAAAGAATTACCCGCCACAAATTCCATATCCATCAACTGAAAATATTCAGGACCGACGGCGTAGTTATACCAAATACGTGTTTCATCTCTTCTACCATTCGGAAAGGTTATGCCTACATTAGAAGAAAGGTTGTCATATTCTCCGCCGGGATAGGTCTGTGCCAGGACGGTGGTTTTAACATAGGATAAGTTCCTGATTTCGTTTTTTAATTCTTCTATTTCATTTCTTCTAATGGAATCGGATTTATTACCCATAATTTTTCCATTTACTGCTAGCACTTGGTTTAAAGTTGCACCAATAGGTTGATCTTGTAAAAAATCTATTTGCTTTGTAATCGTAATTGTCCCTATCAGCAATATTATGGTTGCTAAAAATTGACCCATAATTAAGGTTTTTCGTAATGTAAGCCCACTGCTTGAAGCACGTATCTTTCCTTTCAAGGCGTTGGCGGTGGTAAAATTGCTAAGAATAAAAGCTGGATACAATCCAGACAGCAATGTTCCAAAAAGAATGAATCCAATCATTGGTATAAAATGCTGAATCGTCGAAAGACCAACAATTAATTCTTTACCTATATACCTATTAAAAATTGGTAGCGTAATTAATATTATAACAGTGGCCATGACAATAGCAACCAAATTCAATAATGAGGATTCTAAGAGTGATTGCAAAATGATCTGAGATTTTTTAGCACCAGCCACTTTACGTATACCGGTTTCCTTTACACGCTCCAAAGATTTTGCGGTCGAAAGATTCACATAGTTCAACCAAGAAAGGATAATGATAATCAGTGCAATCGCCAATAAAAAACGAACCCTACGTATACTTCCATTTGCCTCTGCCTCATACGGTTTATCCGAATATAAATGAATATCTTCTAAAGGTTCAATATTATGTCTTTCAAAGGGCAAGGCATCCACTTTAAAAGCCATTATCTTTTTCTTCAAAAGAGCTATATCTGCATTTTCGCCAAGTTTGATATAGGTAAATATATTATTACCACTCCAGTTAGGTTCTGGATTATCTCGATACCCCTCCCAAGTTAGTGCTGTGTTGAATGAAATTAAGAAATCATTTTTCATATGGGTGTTCTTTGGCAGATCTTCCAAAACGCCATTTACCGTAAACACTTTTTCCCCACCATAAAAAATTTGTACCGATTTACCCATAGGA
This sequence comes from Maribacter sp. ACAM166, assembly GCF_005771495.1. Lineage (GTDB taxonomy): Bacteria > Bacteroidota > Bacteroidia > Flavobacteriales > Flavobacteriaceae > Maribacter. The sequence continues at coordinate 90,636 of NZ_VAUW01000001.1, read as the reverse complement.
TTCAGATTCCCGAAAATCTTTTTGGCAAGCGATTCCGTCAATACAATAGTGTAGGGATCTTTTAAAACGGTATTATAATCACCCTTAAGTAAGGGATACTTAAAAACAGTGACGTAAGATGGATCCGCCAGTGCCCCTTTCTCCCCATTAATCAGTTTATTTTCATGTTTAAATGTAACATTGGTAATATGACTTAACCGTGTGAATTCTTTGATTTCAGGAAATGCTTCTTTCAAAGTAGGTCCGCTCAAATTATAAGTCTGCGCATCCCCAGGAACAAACACACCTTCTTCGGTATAGTCCATGTAAACCCGTTGTACATTTTCAGAGCCTTCAAAGGTATCATAAGCGTATTCGTAATTTACGTACATCGAAATAAGTACAAACGAAGCGATACCTATTGCCAGCCCAAAAATATTTATAAATGAGTACAGCCCATTTTTTAGTAGGTACCTAAAAGCAATTTTTAAATAAAGTGTAGTCATCATTTTAGATTTGTTCGCTTAGACAATCCTATTACTTATTGTTTACATTTTCCCAGATTACAAACAACTAAATTCTGTTAACTGATTACTGAACACAGCTTATTAATTCACTCCGTCCTTAAACTCTTTACCGGATTAGTCTTGGCGGCCTTAATTGCTTGAAAACTAACCGTTAAAAGGGTTACTAACATAGCTCCCACCATGGCCGATGCGAAAATCCACCACTGTAATACTACTCTATATGGATATGCTTGCAACCAGCCATTCATAACGTAGTATGCGATGGGTACTGCTATAAAGCAAGAGGTAATCACTAGTTTCAGAAAGTCTTTTGAAAGCATATTCCACACATTAAATATCGATGCTCCCAATACTTTTCGTACTCCTATTTCTTTCTTTCGTTGTTCTGCCACAAATGAGGTAAGACCAAATAGCCCCAAACAACTAATTAGTATAGCCAGTGCAGTGAAAATGCCCGAAAGTGTACCTATACGCTCTTCTGATGCAAATTTTTCTCCGTATTGTCCATCTACAAATTCGTATTCAAAAGGGATGTCTGGAAAATGCTCTTTAAAAACCCGTTCAATTTCAACAATGTTTTGAGTAGCACTATGATTTGGGTTTAGCCTTAGATTATAGTAACTCGAATTATTGAACCTATCATATACATAAACACCCTGTTTAACCGGTTCATAAGGAGATTGAGTTATCATATCTTGTACCACACCAATAATTTTCAACGATGGTCCCGGATCTTCTTCGTCATCGTCTCTTAAAAGTTGACCCACAGGGTTTTCCATACCTAAATATTTCTTCGCCGTTTCATTAATGAGTACTCCTAAAGAATCCGTAGCAAAATCTCTTGAAAAATCTCTTCCTTCTATAATTTTGAGATTTAAGGATTTTGCATACTCTGGCGAGACTTCTGTCCATGCTAAATCTTCTTGAAATCCTTCTGGTTTTCCTTCCCATGTAAAACCTCCTCTATTAGACCAAATTTGTGTAGTCGGACTACTAGAAGTTGACATTTCTACAACGGCTCCCGAACCTAAAAACTCAGTTCGAATCAAATCATATTTACCTAAAAAATCTTGACTAAATGTCGGAATTTGTATGAGACCTTCCTTATCATAACCAACCGGACGGTTCTTAGCATGATTTATTTGCTGCATTACAATCACCGTACCAATGATAAAAGCTACTGAAACGGTAAACTGTACCACAACCATTATCTTTCTCGGCAAACCTGCATATTTTCCCACTTTAAAAGTTCCCTTTAAAACATCTACAGGCTTAAAAGAAGATAGATACAACGCCGGATAACTACCTGCCAATAATGAGGTGAATAGAATGAATACGATGGAAATCAGCCAAAAAGTGCCATTATCCCAAGGAAACGAAATTTCCTTTCTCGACAATTCATTAAATCCGCTCAAGGATAGAATTACAAGCAACATGGCTAAGAAAAAAGCAAATAAAACAACTAAAAAAGATTCACTTAAAAATTGATATATTAATTGACCTCTCTGTGATCCTATTGCTTTTCGAATGCCAACTTCTTTACCACGTTTCTCTGATCTAGCCGTACTTAAATTCATGAAATTAATACATGCCAGAAGCAGTACAAAAGCCCCGATAATACCAAAAAGCCATACATATTTAATACGACCACCTACTTGTTTCCCGTTCTCAAAATTATTACGCAAATACCAGTCTTTCATAGGGAAAAGGAAAATCTGAGGATTAAATTGAGCTGTATCCTCATTAAGATTCTTTTTTACATCCTTGATTGTATTGGTGACTTTATCGAATGTTGTATTGTCGGCCAATTGAACGAACATTTGAAAAGAATTATTACCCCATTGGTCTTCTGCATTTCGAATCCATTCATTACTTGCCAAATATTTCTCCCAAGGAATTATAAAATCGGTGTCATTAAACGTATTGTTAAAAGGGATATCGGTATAGATTGCACTTACATTTAATTTGTGTTCATTACTTACTGTAACTGTTTTTCCAATCGGATCTTCGCTAGCAAATAGTGCCGCGGCAGTAGATTCGGACAGCATGATGGAGTTAATTTCTCGAAGTCCGTCTTTCTCTCCTCTAATTATTTCTAGACCAAATAGTTCTGGCCCCACCTGTTGCATATAATTACCAGGTCTAGATATACTTGTCTCGCCATATTTTAAATAATGATTATTGGTCCAAGAACACATGGTCAAATGTTTAAAATTGTCATCATAACCATCCCTCAAGGCCTTTTCTAAAGGTCTAGGAATCGCAGGTCCGCTCTCTGTTTCTCCATTCAAAGTCTGTGATTGATAGACTTGGGCGATGCTATCCCTATTTTTAAAATAACTATTATGGGATTGTTCATCCTGTATCCAAAGCCCGATAATCAGTGTTACGGCCATACCCAATGCGAGACCCCCAACATTTATAAAAGTATACCCCTTGTTCTTCCAAAGATTTCGCCAAGCGATTTTTACATAGTTTTTAAACATGATTCTCGTTTTTTGATTTGATTGATGTTTCTTATTATTAATTCATTCTACTATAAAGAGTGATTTAATATTCAAATGTTTCATTCTGACCGTAAACTTTTTACTGGGTTTACAATGGCCGCTTTAATACTTTGAAAACTTACCGTCACAACTGCTACCGTAATTGCCAAAAAGGCGGCTAAAGCAAATACCCCGAAGCCAATTTCAATACGGTAGGAAAAATCTTCTAGCCATTTGTTCATCACGTACCAGCCTAATGGCATTGCAATAAGAATTGCTATACCTACCATTTTTAAAAAATCGGTCGTAAGTCGGAAACTGATTTGACCGACACTGGCACCCAATACTTTTCGTATGCCTATTTCCTTAGTTCGTTTTTGTGCGTTGAAGGCTGCCAATCCGAACAACCCGAGACAGGCGATTAGAATGGATAAAAAAGTAAATACAGTGAATATTTTGCCCAGGCGTTGTTCTGCATCATAGGTAGCGTTGAACGATTCATCCATAAACCGATAACTAAAGGGTTGCCCCGGTGCCATATTATTCCAAATACCTTCGATACCTGCAAGGGCTTCTGAAAAGTCCCCTGCTTTTAATTTAACCGCCATAGTACCTGTTGATGCGCCCATAAAGAGTCCTAAAGGTTGAATATTCTCCTTTAAAGACTCAAAGTGAAAATTCTTTACCACCCCGATTACCTTAAAATATTGGGGAATCTCTTTTTCGATATCTTCAGAAATACGCATTCCCAATGCCTCGGTGGCATTTACCCCCATAATGGGCAACGTGGCCTCGTTAATAATGACCGAAAGAGAATCGGCTATTATTTTTTTATCAAAATCGCGACCTGCAATAAGTTCCATATTCAATGTTGACATATAATCGTCATCTACTTTCCATGTCTGAATAGAAATGGCACTTTCTTGATCTCTAGCTCCTTCCTCAAAATAAGAACTATTTGATCGCCATGATGGCGTCGGTAAAAAGCCGCTTACTGTAGCGTTCTCCACCTGACTCAACTCCTTAATTTCATCCTTAAATACAGTAATCTGATTGCCTAGACTAAACGTATCCTCCAAGATCAAAATTTGATCCTTGGTAAAGCCTAGGTCCTTACTCTGAATAAAATTCAATTGTTGAAATACCACTAATGTTCCTACGATCAGAAAAACGGAAATTCCGAATTGAAACACAACCAATGCATTTCTCACCTTACCTCCGCCAACACTACTTTGTCCTCCACCTTGAAGGGTTTTTACCGGCTCAAATTGAGACATAAAAGAAGCAGGATAACTACCTGAAAAAAGACCCAATAAAACTGTGGCCGCTAAAATAATTATCCAAAAAGTAGCATTAGTAAACGGTATGGAAATCTCCTTTCCGGAAAGTTGATTGAAATATGGAAGTAACGCTGCACTTAATAGCATGCCCGCCACGAGGGATAGAAACGAAATCAATACCGATTCGGTTAAAAACTGCCATACTAAATCTCGGGTGCTAGACCCCAGCGTTTTTCGCACGCCAATCTCTTTTGCCCTTTTTAGGGAATGCGCCGTAGACAGGTTCATAAAGTTCACACTGGCCAATATCATGAGAAAGAGTCCTATAAACGATAAGATATACACGTTTTGAATACTACCATTGGCACTCATTTCTTGGTCGCGTTGTGAATAAAGATGAATGTCAGCTAAGGGCATGGTATGATAGCGTATATAATTACCAGAAGCTTCAAAGGTTTCACCTGTCATTCCCGGAAAATACTTCTGTGCCCAAGGCAACATATAATCTTCCAACATACCTTGCAAAGGCTCTTGAAAATCTTCAATATCGGCACCTGATGCCAGTTTTATAAATGTGACAAAATTACTGCCTCCCCAATTATTTTCCTTAGATGCAGGATAGCCTTCCATAGCCATAAAAATGGAATAATCCCTAAGAATTGAGTTTTTTGGAAGATCATCTATAACCCCACTTACGGTATACGTATCCGTGTTATTAAGCAACAGCCGCTTTCCTAACGCAGATTCCTTACCAAAATGCTTTTCGGCCGCAGTTTTTGTCAGGACTAATGTTTTGGGTTCGGACAACGCCGTCTTGGCATCGCCAGATACTACATCAATCCCGAAAAAATCAAAAAAAAAGGCATCGGCAAAAGCTACGTTCGTTTCCTTGGCGTTCGCTTGCTCGCCCACTGGCCTTACAAGGGCACTTCCTCTAGTGCGTAATCTAACGGTTTGCTTCACTTGCGGAAAATCTTTTTTCATGGCTGCCGCCATGGGCGCAGCAGCTTCGGCGGCTTTCATTTCCACACCGCCGAACTTGATGTCCGTATCTATGCGATAAATCCGGTCCACATCTTTGAACATCGTATCATGATTTACTTCATCAACTACATATAGCGTAATCAACAATGCTCCCGTGATACCAATGGAAAGACCAATTATGTTGAGAAATGTAAAAAAAGATTGCTTTTTTAAACTTCTCCAAGCGATTTTAAAATAGTTTGCAAACATGATTGTCGTTTTTTGATGCTTCGGCTACGCTTCTATTTCGTTCAGTGAATGCGCTCAGCACAAGTTGATGATAACACCTATTATCTATATACGAAAGACTAATTTCATGCCACACACCTAATGTATTGATTATTAATTATTTAAATTAATTACTATTTTTAAACTGTAAAATATTTGGACAAAGGATGTCTAATATATTTACAATAAAATAATCATCAACCTGCTTATGACGAACAATAATTCTTATTCGTTTCTTAAGCTTTTTACCGGATTTGCAATTGCTGCTTTAATCGCTTGAAAGCCCATTGTAACCATTGCTATAACTAAAGCCATGACTCCTGAAAATATAAAAACCCACCAAGGAATTTCAATTTTATATGCAAAATTTTGCAACCATTTATTCATATAAAACCAAGCGAATGGAATAGCAATAAGTAAGGCTATAAAAATCAACTTTACAAAATCTATAGCTAGAAGCTGAACAATCTCTACTATACTCGCACCCAATACTTTTCTAATTCCTATTTCTTTTGTTTTCTGTTGGGCGACAAATGAAATTAAACCAAGCAAGCCCATACAAGCAATAAAAATGGTTAAGAATGAAAAAATACCAAATAAATTAGCTTGCCTTTTGTCTGCTATATAAGCCGTATTTAAATCGTCATCAAGAAAAGAATACTCAAACGGAATACCTGATTGATAGCCATTCCACTTATTTTCGATGGCCTCTAAAATTTTTCCTGTGTTATCTGATTTAATTTTTAAAGTTATATAAGATACACCTGTATCATAACTTTCCGATGTTTTTGAAAATAATGCAAACGGTGTAATATGACTGTGTAACGATTCTAAATTAAAATCTTTTAAAACCCCAATCACCTTATACGACTCCATTCTTCCGCCTGGGTAACGAATCATGTTTCCAATAGGGTTCTCCCACCCTATCTGTTTAGCAGTAGCCTCATTTATTACAACCGATAGCGAATCGTTAAACTTATTATTAAAATCGCGGCCTTCTATGAGGTTTAAGTTTAAAGTTGAGATAAAATGCTCATCGACAAGATATGATTGTAATGATATATCTTTTGCAATATTATCTTCTGTATTAGAAGTTTCTGGTACATAAAAATCACCAAAATTACCTTTAGTGAGCATACCCGAAGAAATGGCAGCACTTTTAACCTCTGTTAGCGCTTCTAGTTCTTGCCTAAAAGTTTCTTCGCTTCTTTCTAATTTTTCGGTGTTTTGAATTACTACTAAATTTTCTTTGTCATAGCCTAAATCTCTATTTTGGGTATAGTTTAATTGTAAATAAACAATGCATGTGGCTATGACCATAATAATGGCAATAGTAAATTGAAAAACTACGAGTCCATTTCTTATAAAGCCACCTTTTTTATTCGATAAACTAGTATCTCCTTTTAAAATATTAACAGGTTTATAAGACGTAAGATAAAAAGCTGGGTAAATACCTGCTAAAAACGCAGTTAAAATACTGAGACATAGTATAAATAACCAAATACCATCTTTAAATATATATTGAAACAGAAGGGTTTTGCCTGACAACTGATTAAATAGTGGCAACAATGCCCAAACCAACACAACTGCTAAAACTGTAGATATTATCGTATAAAAAACTGCTTCAGCAAGAAATTGCTTTATTAACTGGCTTCTATATGACCCTAAAACTTTACGGATTCCAATTTCTTTACCTCTTTTTGATGCTTGTGCAGTGGATAGATTAACGAAATTAACACAAGCTAGTACAATTAAAAAGAATGCAATAATTCCGAAAATATATAAATTATTAATATTGTTTTGCTCGGTAATAGAAGATTCTATTACACCTGAATATAAATGTATATCGGTTAAGGCCTGTAAGTGAAAGTCCCATTTATTTCCATTTTCTAAAAACTCCTCAAAAGGTTGTCCAATTCTATCGAAAGCATTAGCGGCGTGTACCTTTACCATTGCTGGAAATTGGGCTTCTAAATGATTTAGTATATCTGGATTTTCAGCTGCTTTATCAGTTAATTTCACATAAGTTGCCATTTGTAACCATACCCAACTCCAATTAAAACGAGTAACACTTTCAATATTTTTAACAGGTATTAAAAAATCAAACTTTACAGAAACCGGAAGGGTGGTTATATCTTTCAATACTCCGGTTACTTTTAACGGTTGTCTTTGTTTCCCATAGAAAAGAATTTTACCCATGGGGTCAACATCTCCAAAATATTTCTTTGCAATACTATTGGTAAGAACTACACTATTTGTTTCTTGAAGACAGCTCTTAGAATTTCCTTTCAGTAAAGGATAGCTGAAAACATCAAGAAAGTTAGTATCTACAGCATAAATCTTATTTTCATTAAAGGTCTTTTTTTCATTATTACCTTCAAATTCGAGGACATCTACACCTGGTCTATATATTCTGGTATAGCTCTCTATTTCGGGAAAATTTTCTGTAAGTGTTAAACCAGCGGGTGGTGGCGTATATCCGGCATGAAATTCTCCATCACCCATTTTACCATTTATATTAACTCTATAAATTTGGTCGGCATTTTCAAAAAAACGATCATACCTTAATTCATCGGTAACAAATAAGGCTATTAATATTACACACGTTAAACCTATAACAAGACCAGCTATGTTTATTATACTATTGCTTTTATGTCTCAACGAATTTCTAAATGCTACTTTTAAATAATTTTTAAACATGGTTTATTTTTGATGATTGATGTTTTTTATTAAGACTACGCTGAATGAACTCGCTCAACAAAATTTTTTTATTCTGTTCTTAACCCTTTTAAAGGTTTTATGAGTGCCGCACTTACAGACTGATAGCTGATGGTAAGTATAGCTATGGTTAAAGCAATGAGTGAGGCTACTAAAAATGTGCCCCAGCCAATAGTAATATGATATGCAAAATCTTGTAGCCAACGGTTCATTAAATACCAACCTATCGGAATTGCAATACAGATTGAAATAAATATCAACTTCATAAAATCAAGCGTTAGCAATTGGTAAATACTTTTAAAAGGAGCACCTAAAACTAACCGTATGCTAATTTCTTTTTTTCGTTGTTCTACCATGAAAGCAGATAGTGCAAAGAGGCCTAAACATGCTACGAAAATGGCGAAGAGCGCGAAACTGTTGAATATTTTGCCCATGCGTTGAACATCATCATGCATACGTGTAAACTCTTGATCTAAAAAGTTATAATTGATAGATTGATTTGGAATATTTTTATTCCAAAGAGATTCTATGGATGCTAATGCTTGGTTAACATTTCCTTTTTCAAGTTTTACCGATATCGCACCAGTATCTTTACCTATAACTAGTGACAGTGATGAAATATCTTCTTTTAAAGACTTAAAATGAAAATCTTCAACAATGCCAATGATTTTAAACATTTGCCCGTTATTGTCAATTTCTTGGCCTATAGCATTGGTTAACCCAAGTTCGTGTTCCATACTAGCGTTGATAATAATAGCGTTTAAAGAATCGGAAGCGAACTTTTTAGAAAAATCCCTACCTTCTTTTAACTTCATCCCCAATGTTTTAATGTAATCGTAATCTACTCTCCAAATTTGAGCTGGCACACCCCTACCTTCATTCCCTTCATCAGCCCGCCTAAACGTATTCCCGTTTCTACTCGCCCCATCAACTGGTAAATAATTTGTTACGGTAACCTCCTTAACCATTGGTAATTGTAGTAGTTGAGCTTTGAACGCTTCGGTACTTTTACCTAAAACATTGGTTCCTTCAAGAATAACTACGTGCTCTTTATCATACCCCAATTCCTTTTTAAGGATAAAGTCCATTTGTTGATAAATGATTAGGGTTCCAATAATTAAGATGACCGAAGTAGTAAATTGAAATATAACTAGACCACTTCTTAGTTTCCCACTTTTACCTCCTAGACTTAAACTTCCTTTTAATACATTGACAGGTTTAAAGGATGATAAATAAAATGCAGGATATAGCCCAGCGATTGCCCCAACCAATAGCGCAGAAACTAAGACCATGGGTAAAAACCACCATACTGTCCATGGCATTGTAATTGTTTTAGAGGCAATTGAATTAAACGAAGGAAGTAACAACCACGCTAGCAGAATACCAAGCAGAAAAGAGACTAGACTAAACATTATAGATTCGGTCAGAAATTGGAAAATTAAGTTACTTTTAAATGCTCCAATGGTCTTTCTAAGGCCAACCTCTTTGGCTCTATTGGCTGATTTTGCTGTAGATAAATTAATGAAATTTATGACCGCCAATAACAAAACGAAACCGGCAATGGCGGCAAATAACCATACAAAACGGATATCTCCATGTTTTAAACCGTCTGCCATTTTAATATCGGAATACAGATGGATATCGGTTACCGGTTGAAGCTTATATTCAATAGTTCTAAGAACGTCTATAAAATCTGGTGCGCGACCTCGGTCTAATTGTGCGGGAATAACATAGTCTTCAACAATGGAAATCATCTTTTTCTCCAATTCTTGAATATTGGTATTCGGGTCAACCAAAACATAGGTAAAGTAGTTTTGATTTGTCCAACTCATTCGGGTATCTTCTATGGGAAGCAGAAAATCAAAATTAAGATGTGAGTTCTTCGGAATATCTTTCATCACTCCTGTTACCGTATAAGGCGTTGAAGAATCATTGTCCAAAATAATGGTTTCTCCTAATACTTTACCGTCTTTGAAATATTTAGCCGCCTTCGTTTTAGAAATGACAATACTTTTTGGATTGGATAACGCGGTTTCAGGATTACCCTGCTCTAAGTTGATTTCTAAAATTTCAAAGGCCTCTTGATCTGCAAGTAGAAAACCATCCTCAAAATTATTCTGATTAAAACCTTCAAGACGCATACCACGTTTACCGGCGCCAAAGATTTCGATATTATTTACCTTACCTGCTTTAATTATTTCAGGAAAATCTGATTGTAGTGCATCAGCAAGTGGTAATTGAAAATGGGTGCTTTTAACAGTTTCGCTATTAAATAAGCCCTGCATTACTACCCTATATATTTGATTTTTATTCTTATAATGCTGGTCATAACCTACTTCATTTCGAATGAACAAGGCAATCAACAAACAGGCTGCAATACCAACCGCAAAACCACCAATTTTAATGGTGGTAAAAAGCTTATCTTTTTTTATGCTTCGCCAAGCTATTTTAATATGATTTCTAAACATGATTCTCGTTTTTGATGATTGATAATGCGATAAACTCACCGCATTTTATTTTTACTTCATTGTGTACGTAAACTTTTTACAGGGTTTGCTCTTGCCGCTTTGATAGCTTGAAAACTTACGGTAAGCAACGCGATGACCATTGCAACCATACCAGCAATAACAAAAACCCAAATATTAATAGAAATACGATAGGCAAAACTCTCCAACCAGTTTTGCATGAGCAACCAAGCAATAGGGCTTGCAATTAAAATAGCGATAGCTACCAATTGCATAAAATCTTTTGACAATAAGCTAACAATACTGGTAATACTAGACCCTAAAACTTTACGAACACCAATTTCTTTACGACGCTGATCTGCAGTAAATGCCGATAATCCAAATAGACCTAAACAAGAAATAATAATTGCCAGCAAAGCGAAAATTTGAGAAAGGCTTCCTATTAATTTTTCACTTTTAAATTTGGCATTAAATGCATCATCTACGAATTCATACTCAAATGGATACGCCGGATTATATTTTTCCAAGGTCACTTTCATCGCAGACAAGGCCGAAGCTGTTGCTATACCAGACTTGGCTTTTACATATAGAAAACGCGCCTCACCATGGTAATTGAAAAATAGTACTGGATCACTAGAACCATACATGTCATCATATAAATAGTCTTTAACAACACCTATTACGGGGTAATCATTTTCTACTGTTTTACCAATAGCACTACCCGCTCCCATTAACTTTGCAAACGACTCGCTAACAATAAGGTTGGTACTATCCTTCAAAGGATTACTACTAAACCCTCTACCCTCAACTATTTCCATACCAGCAGTATCAAAAAAACCTGAACTTATATACCGCGTTGAAACTAACACATTTTCAGTATCTACACCACCCTGCCATTCTAAGCCAGATGTATTATTACCTCCTGATAAGATTTCAGAATTATTGAGACCCAAATTTTTAATCATGCCCGATGCAATCATGTCTTGTTTTATAACCTCAAAATTTTTGATGATATCTCCGTTCACAGGAATTTTAACTAGATTTTCCTTTTCATATCCCAAATCTCTTCCCTTAACGTGCTGTACCTGCTGATATACTATTATAGTACTGATAATAAATACTATGGAAATAATAAATTGAGTTGCAACTAATCCTTTTCGTATTAAGGGTGCACTACCTTGGTTACTAAGAGATCCTTTAAGTACATCTACAGGTTTAAAAGAGGATAAATAGAATGCAGGATACCAACCTGCAATTACACCACAAACCAATGTTATTCCTAGTATTGTAAACACGTGTACTGGGTTAAACAAACCAAGCTCCAATTGTTTATCAATAAGCAAATTAAACTGAGGAATAAGTAGTTTTAACAACACTACACTCACCATGGCAGATAAAGAAGCAGTAATAACCGCTTCGGCCATAAATTGAGAAATTAGTCCTTTTCTGCCTGACCCTAATACCTTTCTTACCCCAACTTCATTGGCCCGCTTTTCGCTTCTAGCGGTAGCTAGGTTCATAAAATTAATACACGCTATCAATAGTATAATAAGGGCTATAAGTCCAAATAACCGTACATATATAATTTGTCCTCCAATTTTTTTTCCGCCTTCAAAGGTTGACCTTAAATGCCAATCTTTCATTGCATGCAAAAATGCATAGGTTTCTTCATCTTCCGTCTTTGCTGGTAGTATTTTTTCTACCGTACTATTCACGGTATTAAAATCTGCTTCTGGAGAAAGTTCTACAAATGTATCTGAGAAAAGAGAACCATATTCCAGCATCCAATCTTTACCAACGGCATATCGTTCAAATGGAGCAACCCAATCAAAACTATACGTTACATTGCTCGGCAAATCTTCAAAAACTCCTGATATGGTATAATTGGTATCGTTATTAACTTTAACCACTTTTCCTAAAGCTGCTGTATGTTTCCCATAAAGTTGCGTGGCTGCTTTCTTTGAAATTACAATTGCATCTACTTCATTGAAAGCGTTTTCTAAACTCCCCTCCACAAAAGAAAGACTGAACATGTTTAGAAAATCTGGATCAGCAAACCGTCCGTTTTTATTGATAGATTTGTCATCTACTTGAAACAGCAAATCCTCTCCCTTTGTTCTGGCAGCACCGACAATACCCGGAACCTCATCTTTCAACTCTTGAGCCAACGGACCCGGAGTTGCCTGAAAAAACGTTCGCCATTCCCCATCATATTGCTGATTGGTAGGCACATAATACACAACATCTTGTTTCGAAAAATTGCTATCAAAACCAACCTCATCCTCTACCCAAAGCAGTATCATGGCTGCACAGGTAATCCCTATTGCCAAGCCAAAAATATTGAGCAAACTATACCCTTTATTCTTCCAGAGATTTCGCCAAGCGATTTTGATATAGTTTTTAAACATGGTTTGCTTTTTTGTTCGTTTTCTTACTGAACATCCGTGATTAAGGGATACATTTGGTTGGCTGGTTCTTCGACTTCACTTCGGCTACGCTCAGTGGTTGCGCTCAGTACAAGTTTTATTGATGAATAAACTCTCTTATTATATCATTGCGCCTATAGCCCTATTCTGACTTTCAGTTACAATTTGACCATCGAATAGGTTGACTATTCTATGGGCAAAATGAGAATCATGGTCTGAGTGGGTAACCATTACTATTGTGGTTCCTTCTTGATTTAATTCTGTTAATAGATTCATGACCTCCAATCCATTCTTAGAATCTAGATTACCTGTAGGCTCATCGGCCAATATCAGTTTTGGGTTAGTTACCACCGCTCTTGAAATAGCAACACGTTGCTGTTGACCACCCGACAATTGCTGCGGAAAATGCTTTTCTCGATGGGCAATCTTCATACGCTCCAAAACCTTCATTACTTTCTCTTTACGTTCTGCTTTCCCCATTTTCAAATAGATTAAAGGCAGTTCTACATTTTCATAAACAGTAAGTTCATCTATTAGATTAAAACTTTGAAATACGAACCCCAGATTTCCTTTTCGTAATTGTGTACGTTGACTTTCTTTTAAGCCACCAACCTCGTTACCGGCAAAATTGTAACTACCATCAGTAGGGTTATCCAACATGCCTATTATATTTAGAAGCGTAGATTTACCGCAACCAGAAGGCCCCATAATAGCAACAAACTCACCATCCTCAACTTTAAGATTGACGTTGTTCAAAGCCAAAGTTTCTACTTCTTCTGTTTTAAAGCTCTTTTTTAGATTCGTAATGGTTATCATTTTTAATTGATTTTAATTGTTATGTAAAAGACAGCTCTGCACTGCTCGATGTGACAGTTTGATTCTATTTTAATACTATTCTTTCGGCCTCTCCGAAATTATCATAGTTACTTGTAATTACTTTTTCCCCTGCTTCTAAACCTTCCAATACTTCGTAAAATCTAGAGTTCTGTTTTCCTATTCGAATGTTTCTTTTGATAGCCTCATCGCCATTTGGTCCTACTACAAAAATCCATTGACCACCGGTACTTTGAAAAAAGCTCCCTTTTGGTAATAAAAGGGCATCGTTAGATTCTCCCAACTGTAATTTGATGTTATAACTCTGCCCGGTTCTAATAGTTTCAGGTTTATATTTTGTAAAGACTAATTCTACCTCAAACTTTCCGTTATTCACTTGGGGAAAAACTTTTCGCAATCGAAGTGGATATTCTTTACCGTTTCGATCTAAAAGTGCAGTCAAATCTTTTACGACCCGGTCAAGATAGTGTTCGTCTATGTTCGCTTTTATTTTGAAATCGGTTAATACATTGATTTCTCCGATACGTTGGCCTTGTGTAATACTTTGTCCAATTTCGGCATCTAAAAACCCTAATTGGCCATCTGCTGGCGCGCGGACGTTTAGGTGGTCCAAACGTTGGTAGACCATACCAAGTGTTTCTTGCATACGATTTAAATCTGTTTCCAGTACCGGCAATGATGTTTCTCTTAACTCATTATCGTTCTCTGTCTGTACTTTTACAATTTCATATTGTTTTTGCGATAGTTCAAAGTTTTCCTTTGATATCTGATATACTTCCTTCGAAATCAATTCTTCTTTGAACAGAGCCTGGTTCTGTTCAAAATTTCTTTTTAACCTTTGAAGTTCGGTGCTGGCCGTTGCCAAAGATTTTCTGCCTTCTACCTGTCTTGAATCAAAATTCAATTTAGTTTGTCGCAAATCGTTCTGTTTTAATGCCAATCCACTTTCACTCTGTAATATCTGCTCATAGAGATTAATATTATCCAATTTCAGAATAATCTCACCCTTTTTGACCATTGCACCCTCTTCCATTAATTTTTCCTCTACACGTCCACCTTCGTAAGCATCCATATAAATTGTGGCTATAGGAGCTACATTACCATTAATGGTAATGTAATCATCGAATTTGCCAGCTGTCACATCTGCTATTGATAGCTTGTCCTTTTCCGTTCTAAAGGTTGAAACCGAGCTTGCAAACAGAAGTTTATATCCCACAAATAGAATCAATAAACCTATTGCGATGTACCCATAATGCTTGGGCTTTAATCCTTTTTTCTTTTCTAATTTTATATCCATTATTTAGTTGTTCGTTGTTCTATTATTAAAAGCCAGACGAAGTGATTTATAAACAGTTTGCTTCGTACTTAGCAAAGACATCATATTTCCTTTTTTTTAATTAGTTTATATTAAATACTGGTAAACCCCTGTAAAAATCTAACGTACTTTTATTTATTTCTGAGCGAAGCTTTACCTGTAAATTTTCATTTTGTGCACTTGCAAACAAATTCTTTGCGGTGAATAACTCCAATGCATTTATCATCCCTTTTTCATATCTTTTTTGTGCAATGGTGAACGCAAGGTTTTGCGCTTCCATTTTTTGATTGCTCTGTACCAGTTCAACCAGTAATGAATTATATTCTTGAACTAATTTCTGAATTGCCTGAAAAAGCTCCTGTTCTTGGGTCTTCAAATTATTCTCTACCCTAAGTCGTTCTATTTTTGATTGTTTCACTCTAGACCTTGCAGACCAACCATTGCTTATAGGGACATTTAGATTCACACCTATATATTGTGATGTATTATCTCTAAACTGCTCTCTAAAGGGTAATGTATTCCCTAATGTATCTCGTGTAGTTTCAAAATAGCCTGTACCCACACCAGCAAATAGTGAAAGTGATGGATAGAGTCTTCCTCTTGATATCGCTACTTGCTTTTTAGCGGCTTTTGCCCTCATTTCTTGTGCCTTAATTAAAGGTAAAAACTCCCTAGCCTCAATGTAAATAGAATCTGATTTTAGTTCCTCATCCTTTAACACATCAGTCATAGTATCGAAATCTTCTTGAATTAAAATATCTGAAACATTTTCCAAATTCATCTCTTGAATAAGTGCAAGCTTGGCACCAGCTAATTGATTATTACTTTGTGTCACATTCAACTTATCGGTCAATAATAACGATTCCGCTTCGTACAAATCGGCACCGGCTTTTAGCCCTAATTCTATTTGCTTCTCTACCAAATCATAATTGGATTGGGAAACGGTTAACTGCTCTTTCGATATAGCGACCAGCCCTTCAAAGAACTGAATATCATAAAAAGCCTGCATAACCCTAAAGGCCAATAAATATTTTTGCTGCAATACTTCTTCTTGCGTTGCCTTAAATAAAAACTTTGACGCTTTGATGGAATTGATTTTCTGAAATCCTTGAAACAAATCAATCGACGATTCTAAAGAATAATTATTAGAGTAAAAATCTTGATTAACGAATGTTCCCGTATTCGGATCTTCTGCTCTACCAAAACTGACATTATAATTAGTACTGGCATTAACTGATGGTAATAAATTACGGATTGATTGTCTGTACGTCTCCCTGTTAGATTCGTTGTTATATTCAAAGTCATTGATTTGTAAATTATGCTCTAATGCAAAGGACACACATTCATCTAACGTCCATGTTTCTTGAGAAAAGATGGAACTCCACATGGAGAAGAGTAAAATGGTTGTTATTTTAATTTTTTGATTCATTTCTATAATGGTATGCAATACACATTACTATATATGTGCCAAGATTCTAATTCGTTGCTTATCAGCTTCTTATATATTTCATATTAATTCAAATTTAGATAGACTGTAAAAATGTTGTACAGATAATGTAAAATATTTTGACACTTTGTGAAATTCATACGCTTCTATATGTAGCTTTATGTAGAAGTAAACTTTATATCGCCAATGATTGATGCCAATATACTTGTAGTCGATGACACTAAAAGCGTTCTGAGCGCTTTAGAAATACTATTACAATTTGAATATAAGAGTGTACAAACTATTTCCAATCCTAATCTACTCTCATCATTCCCTAATCTTGTAGAAATAGATATCATTTTATTGGACATGAATTTTTCAGCTGGGGTCAATACTGGTAATGAAGGTCTCTACTGGCTGCGTGAAATAAAAAAGAAAGCACCGCATATTTCAGTCATTATGATGACCGCTTATGGTGCCATTGAACTTGCAGTAGAAGCATTAAAAGAAGGTGCATCAGATTTTGTTTTGAAACCATGGAACAATGAACGGTTATTAACCACAGTTAAATCGGCATACGAACTAAGAAAATCACAGAAAGAGGTTTTACAGCTGCGACAAAAAGAAAGCAATCTAAAACAGGTGATTAATCAGAATAAAAATTATATCATAGGGAATTCAAAAGCGCTAAATAATGTTCTTAGCCTTGTTCAGAAAGTAGCCAAAACAGATGTCAATATTTTAGTCACTGGTGAGAATGGTACCGGAAAAGAATTGATTGCCAGAGAACTGCATAAATCTTCTGCCAGAAATAATGAAGTCTTTATTACTGTAGATATGGGTTCTATTTCAGAAAATTTATTTGAGAGTGAACTTTTCGGACACGTAAAGGGTTCTTTTACGGATGCAAAAGATGATCGTGCCGGTAAATTCGAAGCGGCAAACGGCGGCACTTTGTTTTTAGATGAGATAGGAAACCTTTCTTTACAAATGCAGGCCAAACTATTGTCTGTCATTCAAAATAGGGTTGTGGTAAGAGTAGGGTCCAACAAACCAATCCCTGTAGATATTCGTTTAATCTGTGCCACCAATTGTAACTTAGACCAAATGGTAACAGACGGTCTTTTTAGAGAGGATCTTTTATACCGTATCAATACGATACAAATAGAAGTACCCGCACTAAGAGACCGTGAAGGAGATATTTTGATTTTATCCGATTTCTTTTTGAAAAAATTTGCAAATAAATATGTTAAACCGAGCATAAAAATAAATCAAACTGCCCAAGAAAAGCTGATGGACTATGCCTGGCCTGGCAATGTGAGGGAGTTGCTGCATACGATGGAACGCGCGGTAATTCTATCTGAAGGAAACGTACTAAAACCTATAGATTTTCTTTTGGAAACAAAAACGACAGTCTCTTCAGAGAATGGTCCGAAAACCATAGAAGAGATGGAATTGAGAATGATAAACAAGGCATTAGATGAGCATGAAGGTAATTACAGCGCAGCCGCCGACCAATTGGGAATCTCTCGACAGACGCTTTATAACAAACTAAAAAAATCAGGTAAATAATGGTCAGCAAAAGTATTTACTACCAACTGATTTTTAGAATCATTCTTATTGCAGCTTCGGCCTTTTTGCTTGCTTTTCTCTTTTTTAGAGCGCACTATCTCATTTGCAGCCTTCTTTGTATGGTCTTCATTTGGCAGGCCTACAGTTTGATTCGTTATGTAAACCAGACCAATAGGAAAATTGCGTATTTCTTTGATGCCATAAAAAATGAGGATTTCACCTTACGGTTTCCTGAAAAATTGAGCGTTAAATCGTTGGAGGAGCTTAACCATAGCTTGAATATGCTGAATATTATGATTCAAGATATTCATTTAAAAAAACAAGCCCAAGAACAGTACTATCAAGAAATTCTACGACAGGCAGATATTGGTATTTTTACTATTAATGTTAAAGGCCACATATTATACGCGAACCCCACAGTGCAAAATCTATTAAACTATAGACCACTCAACCATGTAAAACAGCTCAAGCAAATCGACCCTACTCTTTATGGCTTATTTGAAGCCTTAGAGCCCTTTGAAAGCACTTTATATTCTTTAGGCAATGAGCGAGGAAAAAAAGAACTGACACTAAAGTGTACCCCAATTACGATTGAAGGAAAAAAACTCTTGCTCGTAATCATCCATGATATTCAAAAGGAATTGGATGACAAGGAAACTGATTCTTGGGTGAAACTGATACGGGTACTAACACATGAGATTATGAATACCATCACCCCAATTACCTCCATCTCAGAATCTATTCTAAAGTATTTTAAAAAAGGTAAGGAATTAGCTACAGCAGAAGAGTTTGGGGAAATTCAAATAAAGAATACCGCAAAAGGGTTGGAAGTTATCAAAGAACAGGGAAATGATTTAATGAGTTTTGTACAGTCGTACCGAACATTTTTAAGCGTTCCCGAACCCGATAGGGAACTTATTCCAGCAAAAAAGATTTTAGAAAAAGTGAGATTGCTTTTACAGGAATATACAAGTGCCCATGATATAACCTTGGATGTGAATTGTGATCCTGAAAATTTAGAGCTCTATATTGATGAAAAACAGCTCACCCAAATACTACTTAATTTGGGGAAAAATGCGCAACAGGCAATAGATGGTCAAGAAAACGGCCGCATTGTCATACATGCAGGAATTGCCGAGCAGGGCAAAAAATTTATAACCGTAAAAGATAATGGACCCGGGATTTCTCCTGAACTTATTGATGAAATTTTTGTCCCCTTCTTTACCACCAAAAACACAGGTACAGGAATTGGCTTAAGTCTTTCAAAGCAAATCATGCGATTGCATGGTGGTAGTATTCGTGTAATCTCTAACGGGAATACTACCTTTACCCTAACATTCGAATAAATATTAAATATCTACCTGAAGCTCCTTAAAAGGGTCCCAGAAATAGGTGTCAAGATTCACAATTTGAAGATCTATAATTTCAATACCTTCTCCTTCCAACAATTGTTGCATTAGGTTAGTTCCGTCAAAATGATGTTTCCCTGTTAACAGTCCGGCTTTATTTACGACCCTATGGGCTGGAATATCTTCCATTGTATGCGAAGCATTCATTGCCCAACCAACCATTCTAGCACTTCGGGCGGCACCTAAATATTTGGCAATAGCCCCATAAGAAGTTACTCGGCCTTCAGGAATCAATCTGGCCACCTGATACACCCTTTCAAAGAAATTTTCATTTTCAGGTTTCATAGGCATGCTAACTTTAATTAAATAATCTAACGCATGTAATAATAAATAGAAGCACCATTAAAGCACTTAAAATATAATTACTGTTTTTGGAGAATGCATTTGTTTTATGCTCCATTCTATCAAAATAGAAAACGTAGAGATACATGGCTAAGAACGTTCCACTACCCGTCGCAATTATGAATATAATTTCGTCGACAATGTTATAACTCATGAACCCTTGCGCTTGAAATATAGTATTCAAGCCGCTGTAATAAGGTATCGCCAGCAGATTAATTAAAGCTAAAAACACCCCTTTAGAGAAGCTATTACGTTTCTTTGCTTCTACAACTACAAAAGGCTCTCTATGTTGTTTTTTTGCTTTAACAAAAAAATAAATTGCCAACACAAAAAACAGTACTAAGGCTATTTGCATTAGTACTTCTATAACATGTTGATTTCTAGAAATATATTTAGCAATACGAACAGCAAGATATGTTTGAAGCATTACTGCAACCGACACGCCTAAACCGAAAATAACTCCATTAGATTTCCCCTTCTCGACACCGGTTTTAGCCGCATTCAAATTTAGTAGACCCGGTGGCAATGATGCTATAAAGGCAGCAGCAGAGGTGAATACAAATAAAGTTACTAATTGTTGCATAGAATCAGTTTACCCTGAACCTAATAAAGGTAATTGGTTTTCCTTTTTCAAGATACTGATTTTCATAGAAAGTCTGAATTTCAATTACTTCTTGCGGACTGCCTTCATTTTTATAAACATCGTGATTGGCGTAAAGCACCTCTAATCCAAGCCCATGAAGCAACCCTAATGTATACCCATGCATGAATTCACTATCCGTTTTTAGATTCACAGTACCGGTAGGTGTCAAAATCTGTTTGTATCGCTTTAAAAACTCACTGTTCGTCATGCGATGCTTGGTACGCTTATACTTGATTTGAGGATCAGGAAAAGTAATCCATATTTCAGTTACTTCTTCTTCTCCAAAAACTAGATCTACCAATTCTATTTGAGTACGTACAAAGGTTACATTGGTCAAACCTTCTTCAATAGCGGTTTTGGCACCTTTCCAAAAACGTGCCCCTTTGATATCGATACCAATAAAATTTTTGTTTGGAAATCTTTTTGCTAAGCCGACGGTATATTCCCCTTTTCCACAACCCAGTTCCAACACAATGGGGTTGTCATTCTTAAAATGGGTATTCCATTTTCCCTTAAGTGAAAATCCGCTTACTATTTCTTCCCTAGTAGGTTGAATTACATTTGGAAAAGTCTCGTTTTCCTGAAATCGTTTTAATTTATTTTTACTTCCCACAATTATTAATTCTAAACTGTGACAAATCTAAGAAAAAAGAGAGGGTTAAAGATTATTGCTTGTCCACTAATTAGATAGAACTTTTTTCAAGGGTAAATGAAAATTCAGACCCTACCTCAACGGCACTTTCAATATAGATTTTTTCACCGTGAGCCTCAATTACATGCTTAACGATAGCCAACCCTAATCCAGAGCCGCCTTCGCGTCTACTACCACTTTGGTCAACCCTGTAAAAACGTTCGAAAAGTCTTGGTATGTAGGCTGCTGGTATGCCTTCGCCATTATCCGTTACCCTTACAATAACCTTATTTTTAACCAAATTTTCAACACTCACCTCTGTAGTACCATTGTCATTTCCATATTTAATCGAGTTCACTAACAAATTTGTGAGCACCTGTTGAATCTTCTCCTTATCTGCAAACACCATAATCGGTTTAGCATATACAATATCAAATGTAAGCGTGATATTCTTTTTGTCTGCTTTCATTTCCAATAAATCAAAGACATTTCGAATTAGTTCAACGACATTAAAAGATTTCTTCTCGAGGTTAAGGTCACCTACTTCTAATTTGGTAATGAGATCAAGGTCTTTTACGATATAAATTAAACGGTCAACCGCTTTATTTGCACGAATGATGTATTTCTTTCTTACGTTTTTATCATCGATGGCACCATCTAATAACGTTTCTAAATAACCTTGAACTGTAAACAGTGGAGTTTTAAGTTCATGTGAAACATTCCCTAAAAAATCCTTTCGGTATTCTTCCCGAATTTTTAAAGTGTCTATTTCTATTTTCTTATCCTTCGCAAACTTTTCAATTTCTGCCGTCAAAGTTTGCATATCAGTAGTTACGGGATAAGATGGTATAGTGGAAGATTCCAACAACGCTACGTCATCATAGATTTTTTTTATCTTTTTGTAAATGAATTTATCTATTCGAAGTTGTAGCGTAACAAATGAAGTTGCAAAGAAAATAATTCCGACCAAAATCAATACCACCCAATTTAGCATATTGAAGGACCAGAACAATAAAACCAAAAAAATTATGGCTATTATGGCGATATATATTGAAGAGCGAAATGCAAAACGGTACGATTTTTTAGAGCGTAGATGAGCTGCCATTTATAGTACGAACTTATAACCTACTCCCTTTACCGTTTTAAAATGGTCCTCACCAATCTTTTCGCGAAGTTTTCTAATATGAACATCAATAGTACGGCCGCCAACAACAACTTCATTACCCCAAACTCTATCAAGAATTACATCTCTTTTGAAAACCTTACTAGGCTTAGAGGTCAGAAGTGCAAGAAGTTCAAATTCTTTTCTGGGTAAAATAATCTCTACCCCTTTTTTAATAATTTTGTATTCCTCTCTGTTGATTACTATATCCCCTACCTTAACAATATCTTCTTGGGTATTTTCTTCCTTTTTTAGACGTCTTAAAAGGGCATTCACTTTACTTACCAATACTTTCGGCTTTATAGGTTTGGTAATGTAATCATCTGCGCCTGCGTCAAAACCAGCCACCTGAGAATAGTCTTCTCCCCTAGCCGTTAAAAAAGTGATAATGGTATTCTCCATACCAGGAGTCTTTCTCAAAATCTCACAAGCTTCAATACCATCCATCTCGGGCATCATCACATCTAAAATAATTAAATGAGGCAATTTCTTTTTGGCCTTAGCTACACCATCAGCACCATTTTTAGCCGTAAAAACTTCGTAACCTTCCGCAGAAAGGTTATAACTAACTATCTCAAGAATATCAGGTTCATCATCTACTAAAAGTATTCTTATATCCTTTTTTTTCATGGTCTCAGTTAGTTTATTTCGCTCAAAAGTAAAGATAATACTGTTACTGAAGCGGGAGTTAACATTGATTTAATGTAGTAACAATTAGGTAACACTAAGAAAATAAAGGTTTAACATATACGTAACTCGACCTTTACAACCACTAACGTCCTTTACCGCTGATTAAAGAATCAATATATCTAATGAACAAATTATTGTTATTTACATTCCTTTTTGTCTTGGTAAATGTTACCGCTCAAGACTCTGGAAACATTGTTGGAAAATTAATTGATAAGGAAGTCAGTGATGAGCCCTTAGCATTCGCTAACATATTATTAAAAGGAACCACAAAAGGAACCACTTCAGATTTTGATGGATTATATGAAATATCAAATGTAGCACCTGGAACATATACTGTTTCGTATAGCTATTTAGGATATGAAACTGTTGAAATTCCAGCAGTAGAAGTAATAGCAGGAAAAGTAACTACCATAGATGTACCATTAAGTGCATCAGAAGGAGTTTCCTTAGATGAAGTAACCGTAACAACAATAGCACGTAAAGATTCTGAAACTGCTCTATTATTAGACCAGAAAAAGAAAGTTACTCTCGAAACTGCTATAGGGGCACAAGAACTAGCTAGAAAAGGTGCTAGTGATGCAGCTACCGCCGTAAGTAAAGTAACTGGCATTTCTAAAGAAGAAGGATCTGGCAATGTTTACGTTCGTGGACTTGGTGATAGATTTAATATCACTACCCTAAACGGGTTGCCAATACCTTCGAACAATACTTCTAAAAAGAATATTGACCTTAGTATTTTTAGCACTAGCATAATAGAATCAATAGGAATTGATAAAACTTTTAATGCCAGTAACTATGGTGATTTTGGCGGAGCCAATATCAATATATTATCAAGAGATTATAATGGTTCTGGGTTTTTCGAGCTAACTACTCAATCCGGTGCAAACACTGAGGCTATTGGTGTCGATAGCTTCTATTTGAATAATGGTCCTGATTTTTCAGGATTTTACAACGCGGCTATTCCAAACAATCCATTTTCAAATACTTTCTCAACCAGTTGGGATAGAGAACAAAGTGCTACACCTATAAACTCAAGCTTCTCATTAAAAGGCGGAGATTCCTATAACCTAGGTGAAGAAACACGATTAAACTTCTTTGCCGTGGGATCCTTTGGTAATGACAATGCTTATAGACAAGGTGTCAATAGAGGCGCACCAAATGTTGGAAACGGCTTACCAAACTCAGATTTTGAGTACGAAAGATTTAGCTATAATACCTCGACTACCTTAATGGGTAATGTAGGATTAAGATTGGGAACCAAATCTAGTTTTAAATACAATTTTTTGTTGCTTAACAATTCAAGTCAAAAGCAGGAAGAATTTAATGGTATAATTGACCGGGAAGATGATGCACCAGAAGGTGGTGGCTTTATTCAGAGATCAACTTATGATAGAACTACCCTTTATATTCATCAACTTTTGGGAGAACACAAATTTGGAGAAAACTTAGAAATCAACTGGGGAGGGGCTTATAACTATGTTAAGAATGTTATTCCAGACAGAAGACAAAACACCCTGTTACCTGTAAGAAATAATCAGCCTGATGGTCCAAAATCATTTGCTCTAGTTTCCGCAGCATCTGAAAACCACAGATTCTATCAAGAACTAGATGAAGAAGAAATTTCGGCTACTATTTCAACAATGTATAAGTTTGAAAAAAATAATGATGAGGAGTTTAATGGCAAGGTAACCCTAGGGTATAATGGTAGGTTTAAAAATGTAGATTTTGATGCTACACAATTTAATTATCAATTCTTAAAGGTTAACGAACAACCTATTGTTGACCCTAGAAATATTGATGCTTATTTTGAACAAAACCCACTAAGTTCAGGGTTATATCAAATAAGAACTTTTAGAGGCCCAGCTTCATTTGCTGACGCTATACTTCCTCAAACTTTTGGCGGAGAACAACAAATTAATGCAGGATTCATAACCCTTGAGTATAATTTCTCTCCAAAATTCACATTGTTCGCAGGAGCTCGAGGTGAACAAATTAAACAAGATATTACTTGGAACACCGTAATTCAAGGTGAGGGGAATAATAATTTGGATATTTTCGAATTCTTACCATCGTTAGCACTTAAGTACTCATTAAACGATAAGCAAAACCTTCGATTTGCGGCAAGTAGAACCTATACCTTACCACAATTTAAGGAACGTGCACCATTCCTATTTCAAGAGGAAATAAATCAAGACTCCTTTGGTAATCCAGATTTGACAAATTCCATCAATTACAACTTTGACATTCGTTGGGAGCTAT
The DNA here is from genome assembly GCF_005771495.1 of Maribacter sp. ACAM166. Taxonomy (GTDB): domain Bacteria; phylum Bacteroidota; class Bacteroidia; order Flavobacteriales; family Flavobacteriaceae; genus Maribacter. The sequence goes on along the minus strand of NZ_VAUW01000001.1, from coordinate 65,221 downwards.
TTCCTACGGCTAGTGAACTTCTTTCTTTCGGTGTATTCGGAAAACTCATTAAAGACCCAATCAATACCTTCTTGGTAGTTTCTGCAGCTAATGATTTGAGTTATGCTAATACCGGTGATAGTGCCACTGCTTTTGGTGCTGAATTAGAACTTAGATTAAATGTTATAGAAAAGGAAAAAGAAACCGAAAATGCTTTTTTAAAGGAAACATTAAGTTTTGGCGGTAACGTTTCTTACCTAAAAACAAATCAAGAATTAGATTCGCAGAAAGTTGCCGATGAAACTCGTTTATCAGCCGCATTTACAAATACTGAAGCCCCATTACAAGGTGCATCCGATGTACTTCTAAATGGTGATTTAAGCTATTACATAGAATTCGCTAAAGAAAAGAATTTTAGATCTACACTAGCTGCCAATTATTTCTCAGAACGTCTTTTCGCTTTAGGAAGCACAGGCAGAGGTCACTTAGTAGATAAGGGCTATGTAACGCTTGATTTGATTTCGAAGGCAGAATTTGGCAAACATCTTGCCGTTGGATTAAACCTTAGAAACTTATTGAATCCTCTTGTAGAAAGAGTGAATGAAAATGCCGAAGGAAAACTTGATTTAGACAACCCAGCAGTACCAGGTTTTTTAGAGGATGGACCTGTAACTGTATTATCCTATAAAAGAGGGATGGATCTATCACTATCACTCACCTATCGTTTCTAATAAAAAGAATACCTAACTATTTTAACATAGGTCTCAATTAAAAATAAATTAAAATTTGTAAACATGAAAAAAACAATTTTCTCTTTAATGCTAGGTTTATCAACCTTGGCTTTTGTAACATCATGTAGTGATGATGATACTATACCTACCAATGAAGCAACATGCTCGGATGGTATAAAAAATGGTGATGAAACAGGTATTGATTGTGGTGGATCATGTACAGCCTGTACCGTCGAATCTGTAGATTTAACTGGTGATATAACCGAAAATACAACACTTGATGCTGCAATTGCATATAATCTTACTGGTGCATATGTAGTTAAGTCCGGTTATTCTCTAACAATTCCTGCTGGTACAACAATTAAAGCTGCAGGTGGTACTGCCGCATTTATTGGCGTTGAAAGAGGTGCTCAAATATTCATCAACGGTACGGCTGCCGCTCCAGTTATTCTGACTTCTGGAGCTACAAATGCTGCTGCTGGTGATTGGGGTGGTTTAGTTATTGCTGGTGATGCACCAACGAATAAAGGTGTAGATGTAACCACAGAAGTGGGTGACCTAACCTACGGAGGTTCAAACTCTTCAGATAATTCAGGAGAAATTACTTACTTAAGAGTAGAATATACAGGCGCTACATTTTCTAATGATAAAGAATTTAACGGAGTTTCTTTATTTGGTGTAGGTTCAGGTACTACATTCGAGTATGTTCAATCTTTTAATGGAGGTGATGACGGAATTGAATTCTTCGGTGGTTCTGTAACAGGAAACAACTTAGTTTCCATAGGAAGTGGTGACGATTCAATTGACTTTGCCGATGGATGGATAGGTAGTGGCTCTAACTGGTATATTGCTGGTGGTGCTAAAGCTGGAATCGAAGGTTCAAATAACGGAGATGATGGAAACGCTACTCCTGTAACAACAACAACGCTAAGTAACATTACCGTAGTAGGTCCTGTAAGCGAAGGAGCGTTATACTTCAAAGAAGGTGGTGGAAACTTTACAATTGAAAATTTCTATATAAGTGGTGCAGATTTAGGTATTAAAGTTAAGGATACTGACATCGAAGCAAACGCTAGAATAGATGCTGATAATCTAGCAATTTCAAATATTCAATTTGCTGATACTCCTGCTGAATTTACTGCAACTGATTATATCGGCACCAATTTAGACTTCTTTGTTGAAGGTTTAGCAACTGGCGCTGGTAACGGTGCGGCCGCTCCTGACTGGGCAGCTGGCTGGACAACTGGATTAAGCAATAGTGCTGCTTCAACCCAACAAAATTTAGCGGGTGAAGTTACAGGTGATGTTTCTTTAGATGCTAGTATTGAATACATTCTTACAAATGGTTTTGTAGTAAAAACTGGTGGATCATTAACTATCCCTGCTGGTACTCTAATTAAGGCGACAGGTGGCACAGCCGCTTTCGTAGGTGTTGAAAGAGGAGCTCAGATTTTTATAAACGGCACAGCTACTGCTCCTGTTATAATGACATCTGGTTCAGATACACCAGCAGCTGGCGATTGGGGCGGTTTGGTAATTGCTGGTAATGCAGCTACTAACAAAGGTGTTGACGTTACTACCGAGGTTGGTGATTTAACTTACGGCGGAACCGAAAATGATGACGATTCTGGTGATATCACCTATTTAAGAGTTGAGTATACTGGTGCTACTTTTTCTAATGACAAAGAGTTTAACGGTGTCTCTTTATTTGGAGTTGGTTCAGGCACAAAATTCGAAAACGTACAATCTTATATGGGAGGTGATGACGGAATCGAATTCTTCGGTGGAGCTGTTGATGGAGTTAATCTAGTATCAATAGGAAGTGGTGACGATTCAATTGACTTTGCTGATGGATGGACAGGTAATGGTACTAACTGGTACATAAAAGGCGGTGCTAAAGCTGGAATAGAAGGTTCAAACAATGGTGATGATGGCGATGCCTCTCCAGTAACAACAACTACTTTAACTAACATAACTGTAGTAGGTCCTGTATCTGAGGGTGCACTTTATTTCAAAGAAGGTGGTGGTTCTTTTACCATTACTAATTTCTACACTTCAGGTGTTGATCTAGGTGTTAAGGTAAAAGATACTGATACAGAAGCAGGCGTTCGTATTGAAGCCGATGCTCTAACAATTAATCCGATTCAATTTGATACTCCTGCACCTGAATTTATTCAAACTGATTATACAGGTGCTAATACTACATTTATCACTACTGGTGATAACACTGGAGCAGGCGCAGGCGCTAGCGAACCAACATGGGCAGCTGGTTGGACAACTGGAATTAACTAATAATAAGCACCTAAGTTTAAGAAAGAGCCCGCAAATTGTGGGCTTTTTTGCGTTTCATCGAAAAAATGCAAAATAATAGGTCTACCACCTTGACTTTCAGTAATCAATATTCATATATTTGTGGTATACAATTTGTATGGTAGTAGCGTATGAAGCACCTTTACTTAATCATCTTTTTTCTTTTTATCTCCTTCAGCTATGGACAAAGCACCAGAAGCGATGGAGATATCGATGGTTTTAGTATGTACCCGAATCCGGTTACTACTGGCAAAGTTTATATTTCCACAAACCTCAATGCACCTAAAGAAATCTTTATTTACGATGTCTTTGGCACCTTATTGCTAAAAACAACAATACTAGGTAAAGAATTAAATCTTTCAGATTTAGATGCAGGTGTGTACGTTTTACGTGTCTTTGAAAAAAATAAGCTAGCTACTCGAAAATTAATTGTAAAGTAGTATATTTCCCTTTAACGTTATCAAGTAACTTCTTAATGCTTATCGGCAAAATGCATATATTTCCGACGAATTACATCACGTATATTGTTGACCTACAAAATCTTAGCTTTCACAACATTTTTAATCCCCTAGTATAGCTTATAAGTACCTTTATACCGTTGACCCCAAATCAATTAAACATGAAGAAAATCTACTTTCTACTATTTATGGTAGTTCACGTTGGTGTTTATGCTCAGGATACCATAGATTTCAATAACCTACGAAATGATGAAATCGCCGGTTTTAAACTCTATCCAAACCCTGTTCTTGCAGATGTAGTCTATGTTTCTACAGAAAAGAACAATCTAAAGGATGTTAGAGTTTACGATGTTTTTGGAGAATTAGTGCTAACCGACAGGTTATCCACCAAAGCAATGAATATTTCACGACTATCCCCTGGGGTTTATGTGATTCAGGTCACTGAGAATAAAAAATCAATTACCCGTAAACTGGTGGTTAAATAATACCGCTTACTTAATTTGACAACAAAACCATTAAAATACTTTGGTTCAGTATCTTTGTTTCAACGGGAAATAATTCATGAAGCAAAATGCTATTTTCAATATACGCACCGAAGAGGAGTTTTTAACCCAGGCACTGCATACTTTTCAGTTTCAATACAGAAACAACCCAGTATATCATTCATTTTGCTCTCATTTAAACGTGCACCCTGGTATAGTTACATCAGTAGATCAAATTCCATTTTTACCCATCGAATTTTTTAAGTCAAAAAGTGTTGTAAGTTCTAACAATCCTGCAGAAATAATTTTCACTAGCAGTGGCACCACAGGAAGTGAAACCAGCAAGCACTCCGTCACAGCACTCGAACTGTATCACGAGAGTTATTTGAAAGCTTTCAAAGCATTTTATGGTACTGTAGAAGACTATTGCATTTTAGCACTACTGCCCTCCTATTTGGAACGTACAGGATCTTCCCTTATTTATATGGTTGAAGATTTGATAGCCAAATCCAAGCATCCTAAAAGTGGTTTCTTTTTAAATGAATATGACCAGTTATACCAGCATATACTAGAACTTCAAAAAACGAATACTAAACTATTAATTATAGGAGTTTCCTTTGCGCTATTAGAGTTTACTGAAAACTATCAGCTATTACTACCAAATACCATAATAATGGAAACTGGAGGCATGAAAGGCCGCCGCAAGGAACTCGTACGGCAAGAATTGCATCAACTACTCTCAAAAGGCTTTGGAGTGAATGAAATTCATTCTGAATACGGAATGACAGAATTATTATCACAAGCATATTCTAAAGGTCATGGTGTGTTTAATTGCCCACCTTGGATGAAGGTGTTAGTCCGGGATACAGAAGACCCTTTAACCTATCAGAAAATAGGTAAAACAGGTGGTATAAATGTCATTGACCTTGCCAATGTCAATTCCTGCTCCTTCATTGCAACACAAGATCTAGGCAAGGTACATAAAGATGGTTCGTTTGAAGTTATTGGCAGATTTGACAATTCTGATATTAGAGGATGTAATTTAATGCTGCTTTAGTTTTTATTACGTGCATAATCTAACCCTGGCCCATCACAAGCCATCCACATATTAGTAATTCTATTTGAAGTCCTGTATATTATAAGTTCATTGTTATCACCTGTACAATTCCCTACTAACTCTTTACCGGTTTCATAGGTTAGTTCCAATTAATGCTCGGTATCATATTCTATTACCTCAAAAGTGCCGTTGCACTCTGTAACAACTTCATCCCTAATTCTTGATTTAATGAACGTGCCATTTGGTGTAAATAGATAGGATTCTTGACAGTCCATCTCGTCACCTGTACTTTCAGAACCTACAAAACTACCTGTCATTTTTATCAATCCCCATTTTTGCTCAGCATAGACAAACTCGGTAGATTCCAATCCGAAATCATCAGGATAAGAACATGAAAGTATGGTAACTATTAATAAGGCAAAAGCAGCAATTTTTCTCACAACGTCAATACGTAATGAGAAGATGTAATCCAACAAAAAACGTTGCATGTAATGGTTTCGAAGTTTAAAGTCCTAATATCTTAGCATCAACAAAAAAGGTAGAGTTCACCTCCAATTCATGGTCTGTACTAATCAGTTCGTCAGTCACCGTATTTAAGCGAAGAATAAACTCATCTTTTTTAATATATTCTTTCAAATCTATATCGGATGTATTCAACGTAATTTTATTTCCTGAATTTTCGGGCACATCATCCAAAAATGCTATCTTAATTTCTTCTAAATCATCCGCAGAAATATACACTTCTATTGAATTCAAAAAGCTAAAATCAGCGTTGTCTGGCGAAATAATAACCAGTTCTAGCTCTGTTAAGGTTATTTCTTCTATTAGATCTTTTCTTGTATCGTTTACCGAAAATTTAGATTCTGAATTCGTTTCCATCTCGGGGGTAAAAACATCAAAAGGTAAATTTATACCTGTGGATGAAGGAATAGTGGCCTGTTGGCTATATTCAATATCAAATTTGGTGAGCTCGTCTAATTTATCACAACTAACAAATAGTGTAAAGACAGTTAAAATAAAAGCATACTTCTTATACATAATATGGGGGTTTATGCTGTGCTAACGATTAATTCGCTGTATTATTTCAAATAAAAGTCAATGTAATGGTGTGGAAATTAATTCTACCTTTTAAAAACATAGGTTACTTCATCATCGGCTATTTGAGGGTTGTCTTGAAAGGTTAGTGTAAGCCTTGATTCATCAACTTCAAAGCGGTATACCGAATCGTCTGAAAACCCTATACGGTCAACTTGTCCACCATAAAAATATTCGCCGGCTTCTCTGAAAAAAGTATACTCCCCATTCTGTGTAACGGTTACCAAATCTCTTTCCGTATCAAAATTAATCTGGGTGAGGGCAAAATCGGTATCCGGGTCAAATCCGCAATAACATAAAACTTGTGACAACACCCAATCACCCTCTAAAGCAGTATCTACAATGGCAGGTTCATCGTCTTGATTACAAGCAGATAGCAACATAGTCAATACAACTAAAAGTTTAACCTTCATAGCACTACATTTTCTATAAGATGATTCAACACGCCAATGGTTGCTTTGCTTACTTCAATACGAGTACAAAATAATTTTTCTTACCACGTTGCAACAACACAAATTTATCGTTGATCAAATCATCTGCAGTAATCAAAAAGTCTTCCTTTACTTTCTCTTTATTTACCGAAATGGAATTTTGTTTTAATTCTCTTCTAGCTTCGCCATTGGAACCTAAAAAGTTGGTTTTGGCTGCAAGGGCCCCAATCATATCCAAACCATCATTCAGTTCAGATTTTGAAAGTTCCGCTTGTGGCACACCTTCAAAAATCTCTAAAAATGTTTTTTCATTTAATCCCTTCAAATCTGTTGCAGTGGACTTACCAAATAAAATTTCACTTGCACGTACAGCATTATCCAAATCATCTTTTGAGTGCACCATTACGGTAACCTCATCTGCCAACCTTTTCTGCAACAATCTTACATGTGGTGCGTCTTGATGTTGTTTGGTTAATTCTTCTATTTCTTCCTGACCTAAAAATGTAAATATCTTAATATATTTTTCCGCATCTTCATCAGAGGTATTCAACCAATATTGGTAAAATTTATAAGGCGATGTTCGCTCTGCATCTAACCAAATATTACCCCCTTCTGTTTTACCAAATTTGGTACCATCGGCCTTTGTAATTAAGGGACACGTAAGTGCATAGCCTTTACCACCAGCAATTCTTCGAATCAATTCGGTGCCGGTGGTAATGTTCCCCCACTGATCGCTACCGCCCATTTGAAGGCTACAATTATGCGCTCTGTACAAATGTAAAAAGTCATAGCCTTGCACCAGCTGATAGGTGAATTCAGTAAAAGACATTCCTTCCTTTGCTTCTGCAGAAAGACGTTTCTTCACCGAGTCTTTTGACATCATGTAATTAACGGTTATGTGCTTCCCTACGTCCCTAATGAATTCCAAAAAGGAGAAATTCTTCATCCAGTCATAATTATTGACCAAAACTGCCGTATTATCGCCATCAACATTAAAATCTAAAAAACGCGACAATTGCTCCTTTAAGGCATTCTCATTATGCCGTAAGGTCTTCTCATCAAGCAAATTACGCTCAGAAGATTTACCAGATGGATCTCCTATCATACCTGTAGCACCGCCAATAAGTGCATATGGCTTATGACCAGCCAACTGAAAGTGACGAAGCATCATAACCCCTACCAAGTGACCAATATGTAACGAGTCTGCCGTAGGGTCTATACCTACATAAGCAGCCTGCATTCCCTCCATTAAATGTTCCTCTGTTCCTGGCATGGCATCATGTAACATTCCGCGCCATTCTAACTCCTTGACAAAATTTGTTGTCATCGTATTCTGAATTTTATTTGAGTTGCAAATATAAATGGAATTCTTACCAGTACCCAGTAGATCAAAGCAGGAATTTATCCACCTGTATTTCCTAACTTTGAAACATGGTATTAGTTACGGGAGGCACAGGTTTAGTAGGGTCACATTTGTTACTGAAATTAGCCATGGACAATAGTAAAGTTCGTGCGCTCTATAGAACTCCCGAAAAACTAGCGCAAGTTAAAAGAACATTCTCCTACTACACCTCAGATGCTCATTCGCTTTTTAACAAAATAGATTGGGTAAAGGGTGATATTTTAGATATTCCTTCCTTAAAATCGGCATTTCAACAAGTCACTCATGTGTATCATTGCGCCGCTTATATATCTTTTAGTCCTTCGGATTTTAAAAAATTAGAGCGCGTAAATAGAGAAGGTACCGCCAATATTGTAAACATGTGTATTGCGGAAGGTGTTAAAAAAATATGCTATGTGAGTACGATTGGTACAATTGGTAGAACTGTTACCGATGAAGAAGCCGATGAAGAAACAGAATGGAGCAGACAACATACCAACCCATATGCAATAACAAAATATTTAGCAGAAATGGAGGTTTGGCGCGGTGCCCAAGAACAGTTGCAAGTAGTAATCGTGAATCCTGGTGTTATTTTAGGACCTGGGTATTGGGAAAACGGAAGTGGCACTTTTTTTAAAACTGCTCATAAAGGTTATTCGTATTACCCACCTGGTGGTTCTGGGTTTGTTTCTGTTGCTGATGTTATCACTATAATGGTCAACCTTATGGATTCGGATATTAACGGTGAGCGATTTATTACCGTTGCAAAAAACATTTCCTATAAACAAATATTGGATAGAATATCACGTTCAATGGGAAAAAAACCTCCACAAAAGAGATTAAAGCTATGGCAACTTCAATTAGGAAAGTTTGCTGATCAGATAAGACATGTAGTAACAGTAAAACCTAGAACTATAACCAACAACACTATTTATGGACTTATACATCCTACCACATTCGATAGCACTAAAATAAAACGTGCTTTAGAATTTGAATTTGAGCCGTTAGACGCAATAATAGAATTATCTGCTAAGCTATTTATTGCGGAACATTCTTAGACAGCACAGAATCCTTAGCCTTTACATCTATATCCTTTTTTGGAGTATTCTTTACCGCGTTGAGACTATCCTTTGATTTTTTCGCTGCCTCTAATTGTACCCTATCATTTTCTAAACCAGATTCAACCTTCTTATACAACGTTTCATATACCAATGGTAATGAGGCATAATAGCGGTCACTATCTACAAATTGAGCACTATCAATTTCATATTTTTTAAATACAAACCTGGTTGGCTCTATACCATTATCCTTCAACTTCCCAAGGTTGGTTCCTTTTGCTGCATGGACAATGGCCATCTCTTTAAGAATTAAAACCATTTTGTCTTCTGTTATTAATTTTTCTGGCTTTTCTATCAAATGTTCAGCACATGAAAAAAGTAGTAGCATCACTATGATAATTATTATGCTATTTTTCATGGCCTATTATACGTTAATCTTTTGGCATTCCGTGTTTCTGAGAATTTGCCATTACTATACCCTAAATGCCCATTAATTATCGTGTGCACAACTTTCGCAGAAAAAGTAACCTCTTCGAAAGGAGACCATTTACACTTATAGGCTATATTTTCTTTAGTAACAGTCCATGGACTATTTAAGTCCGTTATTACCAAATCGGCGTAATATCCTTCCCGTATATATCCACGTTTTTCAATTTGGAATAAAATTGCCGGATTGTGACACATTTTCTGTACCATTTTTTCCAACTTAATCGTTCCATCCTTAACCTTTTCTAACATCGCAGGAAGTGCATGCTGTACCAACGGGCCACCAGAAGGTGCCTTGGTATAGATGTTATCCTTTTCTTCTAATAAATGCGGAGCATGGTCGGTAGCAATCACATCGATTCTATCATCCAATAACGCTTTCCATAATAAATCTCGATCATTGGCTGTTTTAACTGCAGGATTCCATTTAATCAATGTTCCCTTTTCGGCATAGTCGGCATCAGAAAACCAAAGGTGATGAATACACACTTCAGCCGTTATTTTCTTTTCTTGTAACGGAATGTCGTTTCGAAACAAATCCGTTTCCTTACCTGTAGACACATGGAATACATGTAACCGAGCACCCGTTTTCTCAGCTAAAGTAATCGCTCTTGAAGATGACAAATAACAAGCCTCTTCACTTCGAATAATGGGATGATATTTTAATGGAATATCCTCTCCAAATTCAGCTTTATAGGCAACCAAATTTTTACGAACCGTAGTTTCATCTTCACAATGGGCAGATATAACCATTTCTGTATTTCTGAATATACTCTCTATGACCTTTTCATCATCAACCAACATATTACCTGTAGATGATCCTAAAAATAATTTGATACCAGAACAGGCATTTTTATCCAATCGTTTTAGCTCCTCGAGATTATCATTAGTACCACCAAAAAGAAAAGAATAATTTGCAAACGATGAACGTGCACCGACACTAAATTTTTCCTCTAGTTTCTCTATCGTTGTTGTTTGCGGTGTTGTATTGGGCTGCTCCATATAGGTGGTTATGCCACCGGCAAGCGCTGCCCTACTCTCTGTCGCTATAGTTCCTTTATGCGTTAGACCTGGTTCTCTAAAATGCACTTGGTCATCTATTATACCCGGTAATATATGCATGCCTTTTACATCTATAACCAATGCATCGGCATCAGTGATATCTTTGGCTATTTTCACAATTAAGTCATCTACGATAAGAATATCATTCTCTTGAATGACTCCCTCATTGACCATTGTGCCGTTTTTTAATAGAATTTTACCCATATTTAAAATTTATTTTTTAGAAATAGGCTTCTCATTTTCATCACCAATACGCCCCAAATTGCTTCACTAATGATAGAGGAACTCATTTTTGATTTCCCTAGTACACGGTCTCTAAAAATAATGGATACTTCCTCAATCTTGAATTTTTTCAAATAGGCCCTAAACTTCATTTCTATTTGAAATGCATACCCTACAAAACGAACAGAATCCAAATCAATAGCTTCCAAAACTTCCCTTTTGTAGCATACAAATCCAGCTGTTGGATCATGCACTCGCATACCGGTTATAATCTTTACATAGAAAGAAGCACCGTAAGAAAGTAATACTCTGTACAATGGCCAGTCAACTACATTCACCCCTTTTTTATACCGCGAACCTACCACTACATCTGCCCCATTGATACAGGCTCTTTGCAACCTAATCAAATCTGAAGGGGTATGCGAAAAATCGGCATCCATTTCAAAAATATAATCATAAGCTCTATGAATCGCCCATTTGAAACCATGTATATATGCTGTACCCAAACCAGATTTTTCAGTCCTGGTTTCTAAAAAAAGTACCTCTTTAAATTCTTCTTGAAGACCTCTTACGCAATCGCCCGTTTTATCGGGTGAATTATCATCTACAATAAGCACATGAAAATCTTTTTGCAAATCAAATACTGCCCTTATTATGGCCTCAATATTTTCAATCTCATTATAGGTGGGTATGATTACAAGACTACTTGCCATATGTTATTAGAAGGTATTTATACAAAAGTAAGGTTTTAATAATCGTCTTAAAACGAGCGACAATACCTTTATGATATTTTTAAACTAGGTACATAACCTTAAATTTGTAATTTTGCTTACAAGTATCCTATGCGAATGTTGACTAAAATTCCCAAGCAGTTCTACTTTTTTCTTGCTGCAATTTTTATTCTTAACCTTATTCAATCCAATTTTACGCAGCTCATATTTGATGAGGCCTATTATTGGTACTACAGCCAGCAAATGGCTTGGGGCTATTTTGACCACCCACCTATGGTGGCATTAATGGTCAAAATAAGTAGCTATTTTTTTGATGGCGAACTCGGCGTGCGCTTTATTAGCTGCTTGCTTTCTACGATTAATATTTTGCTGCTATGGTTAATGATAGACAGTTCAAAAAAGAATGACTACATCACCCATTTTTTTGTATTAGTTTTTTCCATGACATTACTAAATGCCTATGGCTTCTTCACATTACCAGACACTCCATTGCTCTTTTTTACAAGTTGTTTCCTATTAACCTATAAGCACTTTATAAAAAATCAATCCCTTAGTCTAGCGTTTTTACTAGGTATATGTATGGCCGCGTTAATGTATAGTAAGTACCATGCCGTTTTAGTTATATTCTTTGTTTTGCTGTCTAATCTTAAATTGGTTCGCAATAAACATGCATGGTTTGCCGTACTAGTTGCTCTATGCTGTTACGCTCCACATTTTTATTGGCTCTATGATAATGATTTCGTTTCCATTAAATACCATCTATACGAAAGACCCAATGGCGCGTATAGCTTTGAAAAATACACCCTAGGTTTTTTCGTGAATTTAGTAGCCATATTTGGCCTTACTTTTCCTTTTATCTATAAAGCACTCTTAAAAACCAAAGGCAGCGATTTGTTTAACAAGGCTCTCATTTACCTCACTTATGGAGTAATCGCCTTCTTTTTCATTTCTAGTTTTAATAGAAGGGTACAAACCCAATGGATTATCCTTATTTGCATTCCCTTGGTGGTCATTGCATTTAATTATATGCTCAGCAACAAACAAGCATTAACCTGGATCTTTCGCTTAGGCCTTATCAATACCGTATTGATTATTTATTTAAGAATGGGCCTTGCGTACCAACCCCTTTTATTCGACTTTTATTACGAAAGCCATGGTAATAAAGAATGGGCCCAAGCTATAAAGGATGAGGTAGGTGACCTTCCTGTTGTATTTGAAAATTCATATAGAAATGCCCCTATGTATTCCTTCTACACGAATGGAACGCCTACTTTTTCATTGAATAATTTTATGTATCGTAAAAATCAGTATTCAATTGATGATTCTGAAGAAAAGGTACGAGGTAAGGATATAGCCTATATCTCAAAATACATTAATGATAATTCATTCTCATATGAAAGAGCCGATGGTGGACTTTACAAAGGCAAATACATCTCAAGTTTTGAATCTTTCCGTAAAGTGGAATGTATACTAGATGATCAAGAAGTTTCTTTAAATTCTGATAAAAATTTAGATTTAAAAATTTTCAATCCGTATAAAAAGCCTATCGATTTGAATAAATTGAAATTTGCGGTTACCTATATGGATGGTTATAAAATACCTCAGCAAACTATAGGAATAGTGCTAGAAGCGTTTGAACCAAACACATTGACCTTACAATCACAAGACACAACAAATTTTATATTTCGGTTACCAAAGACAAAAAAAGAAAACATTGGTTACTTTAGGCTCGTCATTTCTGAGAACAATCTGTTATACGGATTAAACGGGAAACCTATACCAGTTAATTAATGGAACCTATCACCAGAACATTTGCACAAACGGATTGGATTACATTAACATTAGTGTTTAGTCTTCTATTTCCGTTAATCGCAAAAAGTTTTTATTATTCCCGCTTTTTTAGCTTTATAATTCTTCCTTTTAATGACAAGTACGTTACCATGTACAGAAAGAAGGAAAAATTATTCAATGGGTTCCATATCCTATGGAGTATTTTTCAAATAATAAATACTAGCTTATTTATATTTTTTATTTGGCGTCGTGATTTACTGCCATCGGAAATAAAAAACCCTTTCATTTTCCCCACACTTCTCGCCGGAGTTTTCTTTTTCCTTTCTATCAAAACTATAGTACAACTAGTCAATGCATTTGTCTTTAATTCCTATAAAACGTTGAGTGATTTGATTTTCAGAAAATTGACATACCTAAATTATTCTGGAATTGTTTTATTCATAGGCAATGTACTTTTGACCTATGTTTACATTGATTCAAAAACCGTTATTCTAATTGCACTAATTTTCTTCTTGGCCATAAATATAATAGGCTGGGTGACAGTGCTCAGGAATTACCGAAATTTTATAAGCTCTTATTTTTTCTATTTTATTTTGTACCTTTGCGCTCTCGAAATTTCACCATTAGTTATAATGGGAAGCTTTCTTAAATAGTGCAGCGTATGAAAGTAAAAACAATTCTGGTCTCTCAACCAGAGCCAAAAATGGACAATTCCCCCTATTCCAAACTTATTGATAAAGAGAAAGTAAAGGTTGATTTTAGACCTTTCATTCATGTAGAAGCGGTTGATGCAAAAAATGTGCGTCAGCAGAAGATAGATTTGAATGATTTTACTGCAATTATTTTAACTAGTAGAAATGCAGTGGATCATTTTTTTAGAATCGCAGAAGAAATGCGCTTCAAAGTTCCAGATTCAATGAAATACTTTTGTCAATCTGAAGCCGTTGCCTATTACTTACAAAAATACGTTGTCTATAGAAAACGCAAAATTTATGTAGGCAAAAGGTTATTTACGGATTTAGTCCCGTTGATTAAAAAATATAAGGACGAAAAATTCCTACTTCCTTCATCTGATGCTCTTAAATCAGATGTACCCGAAACTTTAGAATCTTTGGGTATTAATTGGAAAAGGGCTATTTTTTATAAAACTGTAATCAGCGACCTTTCCGATTTGAGAGATGTTTCTTATGATATACTAGTTTTCTTTAGTCCGTCTGGGATTGAATCTCTTTTTCAGAATTTTCCAGATTTTGAACAAAACGAAACCAGAATTGCCGTTTTCGGTAATTCTACGGTAGATGCTGCGAATGGTGCAGGCCTAAGAATTGATATTAAAGCGCCTACTCCAGAAACACCATCAATGACTATGGCGCTTCAAAAATATATTACAAGTGTGAACAAATAACACACTCATAAAATACCATAAAAAAAGCCTTGCAATGCAAGGCTTTTTTTATGACTTAAAACGCGTACCGTTGTGGTCCGCCCCTTCGTATTTCTTCACTAGCATAACTTTCATACTTTTTAAAGTTTTCCCTAAAGGCATTTGTTAATTTAAAAGCTGTGGTGTAATATTTGTCATCATTGTTCCAAGTTGACCTCGGACTCAAAACAGAGGAAGGTACACCAGGGCATTCCCTAGGTTGTGCTACTCCGAAAACAGAATGAATATGGTACTTATCATATGAATACAAGCCTAAATCCCCGTTAAGAGCAGCAGTTATCATCGCTCTTGTATACTTTAACTTCATTCGCGTTCCTATACCATATGGTCCACCTGTCCAACCCGTGTTTACTAACCAAACATCTACACCAGACTCCTTCATCTTCTTACTCAGCATTTCAGCATATTTGGTTGGATGTAAAGGCATAAACGGCGCACCAAAACAAGCTGAAAAAGAAGGTTGTGGCTCTACTACGCCAGTTTCTGTACCAGCAACCTTGGCTGTATAACCCGATATAAAATGATATGCAGCTTGGCTAGGGGTAAGTTTTGATATCGGAGGCAACACTCCGAAGGCATCCGCTGTTAAGAAGAAAATATTCTTGACATTTTTACCAATTGATGGTTGCTGTATATTATCGATATGATGAATAGGATAACTAACCCTTGTATTCTGGGTTATCGAAGTATCGGCAAAATCTACATTACTTTGATTATCCAACACCACATTTTCTAAAATAGCACCTGGCTTTATAGCTCCAAAAATTTCTGGCTCTTGCTCTTCAGATAGATTGATTACCTTGGCATAGCAACCACCTTCAAAATTGAATACCGTATTTCTACTCGTCCACCCATGTTCATCATCTCCAATCAATTTTCTGTTAGGGTCTGTAGACAAGGTAGTTTTACCTGTACCCGACAGTCCAAAAAAGATTGCAGTATCTCCATCTTCACCTACATTAGCTGAACAATGCATTGGTAAGGTTTCTTTATAAACTGGTAAAATAAAGTTCAAAACAGAGAAAATTCCTTTCTTGATTTCACCTGTATACCCAGTTCCACCAATAAGGGCAATTTTATCAACAAAGTTTAGAATTGCAAAATTGTGTTGTCTTGTTCCGTCCTTATCTGCATCGGCCATAAATCCAGGAGCATTAATAACAGTCCACTCTGGAGTAAAACCCTCTAGCTCAGCCTCAGTAGGTCGTAAAAACATATTATAAGCAAACATGTTAGACCATGGATATTCGTTTATCACCCTAATATTTAATTGATATTCTGGATCAGCACAAGCATAACTATCCCTAACGAAAAGTTCCTTCCCGTTGAGGTAGTCAATTACCTTTGTATATAATGAATCGAATTTTTCTTTTTCAAAAGGAATATTAGTAGTCCCCCACCATACTTTATCTTTCGTTATATCATCTTTAACGATAAACCGATCCATGGGTGATCTACCTGTAAATTCACCCGTGTTAACAGCAAGTGTACCATTACTTGTTTCAACTCCCATATCCATTTCTAGTGTGGCCTTCTGAAGTTGTTCAGGCTCTTCCTGATAATGAAAATTAGCGTGTGTTATCCCGTATTGTTTTAGAGATATGGTGTTCGCATTCGTTGCTGAGCTTTTCATGCTTTAGAAAATTTGTTTCTGTAAAACTAAAAAAATATACCACGAACCCTTTGTGTTCAGAGTTTATTTAGCCCTTATACCCGTCGAAATACGAATTCAACTAAAGAAATGCGAAATATGGAAAATATTCGTAGCTAGTTTATTTGTTTTATTGAATTATATCAATAAATACCTTGTTTGGAATACATTATTATTGATTTTGACTTAAAATTTTAAGAAATAAATAAAATTTAATGATGTTTAATATGTATATCTTTCTGCCTTAGACGGAAGTATTCAGTGGTTTTTTTGACCAATAATTGTCCAGCATTTTGCATATTATAGTCAAGACTTTTCATTGGGTTTTGTATCTCAAAAACATCGAAAACACCTCTTTCTATCAATTCATTTTTAGAAATGTCTAGCTTTCCACAAATAGCAATTACTCGTATATTATACTTCTTACCTAATTTAAGCAAACCCTGTATCAGTTTACCATTTAATGTCTGCTCATCAATTTTACCTTCACCAGTAATTAAATAGTCAAAATTTCCTTTGGTTAAAAGTTTCTCAACACCCGAAAGTTCCAAAATAAAATCTATCCCACTGGTGTAATTTGCACCAAGAAAACTTTTGAGCCCGTAAGCAACACCACCCGCAGCACCAGAACCTGGTAATTGAGCATATTGAACAGTATACTTTTCAGAGACTACTTTATTTAAATTTTCCAGACCCAGATTTAATTCTTTAATCATAGCCTTTGTAGCGCCCTTTTGTGCTGCGTATACATATGCCGCCCCATACATACCAAACAAGGGGTTAGTAACATCATTAACGGCATAAAAATTTACCTTTTTCAAGTTAACAGCAACCCCTGTGTCATCAACGGTTTTTATGTGGTTCAAGCTTGCTCCAGTTGGGGGTAATTTTTTACCCTCATTATCCAAAAATGAATAGCCCAAGGCTTGAGCTATGCCAATTCCACCATCATTGGTAGCACTACCACCCAACCCTATAAAAATGTTTTTTATGCCTTTTTTAACGGCATCCATAATTTGCAGACCAGTACCGAACGTACTAGTGTTCATAGGGTTTCGTTCTGTTACGGTAAGCAACTCCATTCCAGAAGCATTGGCTAATTCTATATATGCCGAATTGGTCTTGTTATTATATAAATAATATGATTGAATAGGTTTACCCAAGGGGTTTTTACTAATAAGCTGCACCGAAACACAAGCCCTATAATTGGCTACAGCATCCATAAAACCCTCGCCTCCATCAGAAGCCCTAATGTAGCGAGAGGTACACTTTATCCCTGCTTTTTCTACCCCGGCCATAAAAGCCTTTGAAACTTCCTCACTTGTTAAGGAGCCTTTAAATTTATCCGGAATTAGCAGTAGTTTCATTTCTTGAGATTTTGCGGGAATCCATCAATAGTAATATCCCATAATTCTGGCAGCACAAAATAGACGAAAAAGGTTAATATAATTATAGATATTACGTTCATAAAGAAGCCCTTCCTCACCATATCAGGAATTCTCAAATAACCAGACCCAAAGACCACCGCGTTCGGCGGCGTAGCTACCGGCAACATAAAAGCACAGGATGCAGCTACGGCAGCACCCACCATTAATACAAATGGATGTACATCTATCGTTAACGCCATGGGTGCCAATACTGGCAGCAACATCGCGGTGGTTGCAAGATTTGAAGTTATCTCAGTCAAGAAGTTAACTGCGGTAATCAAAACTAAAACTAACAGCAAAATTGGCAGACCTTCTAGAGAATTCATCTGGCTACCGATGTAAACAGCTAAACCACTTACTTCAAATCCTTTAGCCAAAGCCATACCGCCACCGAACAATAAAATAATACCCCACGGCATTTTTACGGCCTCTTCCCAATTAATTAGTTGCTCTCCCTTTTTCTTTGAAGGAATCAAAAATAATAGGATAGCAAAAAATATAGCAATTATTGTATCATCTAGGCCAGGTAAAATCTTTTGTAACAGAAACGATCGGGTAATCCAACAAAAAGCGGTCAAGGCGAAGACAAATGAGACTATTTTCTCTTCATAACTAATCTTACCTAGTTTTGTTAATAATCGTTTTATCTCCTCCTTTCCTCCTGGAAAGGATTTTTGCTTAAACGTAAATGCATATTTAGTTAAATATTTCCAAGAGATAAAAATTAGAATAATGGAAATCGGGAGTCCAAAAGCGAACCATTGCATGAATGTTATTTCATAACCATAGGTGTCAAAAACCACCCCTGCCAACACCAAGTTTGGTGGTGTACCAATTAAGGTAGCCAATCCGCCAATAGATGCACTATATGCAATTGCCAACATTAAGGCCTTACCAAAAGTCTGATTTTCATCTTCTATGGTATCAGGATTATCATGCAACTGTTTAATAATCGCCAAACCGATAGGAAGCATCATTACAGAAGTTGCGGTATTCGATATCCACATCGATAAAAAAGCGGTCGCAATCATAAATCCGAGGATGATTTTCCGCACATCAGAGCCTATCAAATTGATGATGTTCAGTGCGATTCTACGGTGTAGATTCCATTTTTCAATGGCTATGGCAATAATAAAACCACCCATATATAAAAACACATACTTATGCCCAAATGACGCAGAGGTGGATGATAAATCCAATCCGCCAGAAAGTGGAAATAATACCAGTGGCAGTAAAGCCGTAACCGCAATCGGTATTGCTTCGGTTATCCACCAAATCGCTATCCATATTGTTGATGCAAGTACCGCATTGGCTTCTTTAGAAAGACCTTCAGGGTGTAAAAATAACAGAATCAACATAAAGGAAACAGGCCCTAAAACAAGTCCCAGCAATTTTGTTTTACTCATATAAATATCATTGTAGGTTGAAAATACAGATTTATAATTGGTAACATACCTTCAGACCTCTTCTATTTCAAAATTTTTGACTTCAAAATTCCAAATCCCAAAAGTGCCCAAGCGGCTATTAAAAATAATCCACCAATTGGCGTAATAATTCCAAAAATCTTAAAATCAAAGTGTACAAGGTCATTCAGTGCTAAAATATAGATGGAAAAAGAGAATAGGATAACACCAATTACTGTACAGATGTAGATTGGTTTTCTCGATTTGATGTAGTTATCGGGCATCAACCCAAGAATAAATAGGAAAAATGCATGAAACATTTGATACCGAACTCCTGTTTCAAAGGTCGTCACAGCATCGGCATCGACCAAATTTTTCAACCCGTGCGCACCAAAAGCACCAAACACTACTGCAAGCATTCCAAACACGCATGCCGTGATAAAAACTGTTTTTTTCATAACTTTTTCTATAACTTTCTTTATAAATGTAACAATTTGATACCTTAGTATTTCATTACCAATCAAAAATACTCAAATCGTATGATGCGAAAAATTCTTGTTATAGGAGCAGGCAAGTCCACTTCTTATTTATTAGATTATCTTTTAGGAAAAGCTGAAGTTGAAAAGTTAGAAATAACCATTGGCGACATCAATCCGCAGGCTATACCTGAACAGATAGCGAGCCATAAGCACTGTTCTGTAATCGCCCTTGATATTTTTAACGACGCCGAAAGAAAAAAAGCTATTGCTAATTCTGATGTCGTTATCTCAATGCTTCCGGCACGATTTCACATCAAGGTAGCTGAAGATTGTGTTGTGCTCAAAAAGCACCTCGTAACCGCATCGTACGTAAGCCCAGAGTTACTTGCCCTTGACAAAAAAGTTAAGGAAAACGGGTTGGTTTTCATGAATGAAATTGGCCTTGATCCCGGTGTCGACCACATGAGTGCCATGCAGGTAATCGATCGTATTCGCGATAAAGGCGGCAAAGTTATTTTATTTGAATCATTTTGCGGTGGATTGGTGGCTCCGGAAAATGACAATAACCTTTGGAATTATAAATTTACCTGGAACCCAAGAAATGTTGTTCTTGCCGGGCAAGGAGGCACCGCTCAGTTTTTACAAGAAGGCACTTACAAATATATACCCTATCACCGACTTTTTAGACGTACCGAATTTTTTAAGATTGAAGGTTATGGCCGATTTGAAGGCTATGCTAATCGTGATTCTTTAGGGTATAGGGAAGCCTATGGCCTGCAAGATGCCTTAACTATATATAGAGGAACGATGCGCCGTGTTGGTTTCTCAAAGGCATGGAATATGTTTATTCAATTAGGGGTGACCGATGACACCTATACGATTGAGAATTCTGAAAAGATGAGTTATAGGGAGTTTATAAATCTATATTTACCCTATTCTCCGACAGATTCAGTGGAATTGAAGCTTAGGCACAATTTAAAATTAGACCAAGATGATATCCGCTGGGACAAATTGCTAGAACTTAACATTTTTGATGATACCAAATATATAAACATCCCAAATGCTACTCCGGCTCAAGCGCTGCAGAGAATACTTGAAGATAGCTGGACCCTTAAAGCAGACGAAAAGGACATGATTGTCATGTACCATAAGTTTGGTTATGAATTGAACGGAGAAAAGAAACAAATAGATTCTAAATTGGTGGTTACTGGCGAAAACCAGACCTATACAGCGATGTCCAAAACAGTAGGATTACCTGTGGCAATGGCAGCTTTAAAAATTCTAAATGGGAAAATCACCACTCCTGGTGTTCAAATTCCTATTTTGAAAGAGGTTTACGAACCCATTCTTGAAGAACTGAAATCATACGGTATCAATTTTAAAGAATACGAGGTTCCTTATTTAGGTTACAACCAACATTCTGTAATTAGTTAACCCCATTTTTAAATCAAATTGAAACCAAATAGGTATTTTTATATTTAATCTGATATGATAAATATGAAAATACCTACTGCCTTGGCAAAGATTGATGGAATCGATAAGAAGATTTTACGGTTCTTAATGAACGATGCTAGAAAACCAGTTCTAGAAATTGCTCGAAGTATAGGTATATCTGGGGCTGCAATACACCAACGATTAAGAAAACTGGAAGCTTCGGGAGTATTAGCAGGTTCTAAATTCGTTATTAACCCGAAATCATTAGGATATACCACCATGGCCTATATTGGCATATATCTTGACAAGGCCATGAGCAATCCTGTGGCGGTAAAACAACTGGAAAAAATACCTGAAATCTTAGAATGCCATTATACCACCGGTAATTGGTCTATCCTTATAAAAGTATTATGCAAGGACAATGAACACCTAATGCAGGTTTTGAATAAAGAAATTCAACAGATTGAAGGAGTTTCTCGAACAGAAACATTCATATCTCTTGCTCAGCAAATTGATAGACAAATCAGTATATAAAAAAACCTCCCTGAAATAGGAAGGTTTTACATCGTTAATGGTTATGAACTTTTAATCTCTTCCACCAAATACTTGAAGCCCCCAGTATACCAATGTAGCCAATGAACCAATTGCCGCAACCAAATAAGTCCGTGCAGCCCATTTTAATGCATCTTCTGAACCTGCATATTCTTTTGGCGTAACTATGTTTTTATTCTTTAACCATGCCAATGCACGGTTACTTGCATCATATTCTACAGGTAAGGTTACGAAACTGAATAACGTAGCCATGCCCATCATTACTAGACCAGCTACAGCGACCCAATACCCTAAACCTATACCAGCTGCTCCACCTAAGACCAAGCCTCCAAAAACTACCCACATAGACATACCAGAAGTTACACTAACTACAGGCACCAATTGTGAACGCAACCCCAACCATTCATACGCTTGGGCATGCTGTACTGCATGGCCACACTCATGCGCAGCAACAGCAGCTGATGAAGCATTTCTTTGGTTATATACGCTTTCACTTAAATTTACCGTTTTGTCCTTCGGGTTGTAATGATCCGTAAGCTTCCCTGGCGTAGAAACAACTTTTACATCACGTATACCGTGATCTGCTAACATTTTTTCAGCAATTTCAGCTCCGCTCATTCCATTTTCCAAATGCACATTGGAATAAAACTTAAACTTACTTTTTAACTTTCTACTTACCAACCAGCTGACCAAAGCGATAGCTCCAATCAATATATAATATCCTATCATACCATTTCAATTTTTAAATCGATTAAATATACTAAAGATTCGCTCTTACTAGAAAATCTATTTTCATTAAAGCAAAAACCCCGCCAAATTCCTTTCGAACCTTGCGGGGTATGCCTTACTGACAAAATGTACGTTTCGTCAATTACTTCGTCATGCTTCCTCATTAAGACGGCATTGCGAGTGTGCATAGCAATCTGTAAAACTCGTGTACCGAACCTGCAGATTACTTCGTCGTGCCGTCTAGTGAAGACGGCTAGCCTACGATGTTTACAATTTTACCAGGCACTACGATTACCTTTTTAGGCGTTCTACCCTGCAATTGTTGTTGGGTCTTTTCATTTGCCATGACAACGGCTTCGATTTCATCTTTGGACAAATCCAACGAAATCTCTATGGTGAACTTCATTTTACCATTAAAGGAAATAGGATATTCCTTACTACTTTCCACCAAATACTTGCCTTCAAATTTCGGAAAAGCTACCCTAGAAATAGATTCTGAATGACCTAGCTTACTCCAAAGTTCTTCGGCGATATGCGGAGCGTATGGCGAAACCAAAATAGCCAAGGGCTCCAAAATCTGTCTGCTTATACATTTCTGTGTAGCAAGTTCATTAACACAAATCATAAATGTAGATACTGATGTGTTGAAACTGAAATTCTCAATATCCTCCTCAACTTTCTTAATTGTTTTATGCAGGGTTTTCCAAGATTCTGTAGAAGGCTCTTCTTCATTAACCATAAAGGAAGCATTTTCAGCTGTATGATACTGTCTCCATAATTTCTTTAAGAATGAATGTGTTCCTGTAATACCAGCCGTGTTCCATGGTTTAGATTGCTCCAAAGGCCCTAAAAACATTTCATACAAGCGTAAACTGTCCGCACCATATTCTTTTACAATATCATCTGGATTAACGACATTGTATTTCGACTTGGACATTTTTTCGACTTCGCGATAAACCTTTACCAAAGATTCTTGAGTCATATTTTCATTGGAAATAATAATTTCTCCATCAAAGAAGTGAGCACTTCCAATCTCTTTTAATCTTGGGTCATCCTTTAAATCTAATATTTTAAATTCATT
Source organism: Maribacter sp. ACAM166 (assembly GCF_005771495.1). Lineage (GTDB taxonomy): Bacteria > Bacteroidota > Bacteroidia > Flavobacteriales > Flavobacteriaceae > Maribacter. The sequence continues at coordinate 41,747 of NZ_VAUW01000001.1, read as the reverse complement.
TCGAATATTGACGTAATCAGCATTAATCTGGGTCGATTTAAATGCTTTAAAATATTTACTATACTCTTCTAAATCAAGATTAAAATCCTGATGTTGTTCTAATCTCTCATTCACAAATTCAGAAAGAAGTTTTGGTAATTTTTCAAGTAAACCCTCCTTTAATTCCAGACTATCATAAAACTGTTTACTAATTATAATCTGACAATAACCACTAACATCATCATTACTCGTTCTTAACCTTCCCTCTATTATATTTACAAAAGCACTTTCACCAGTAATCATCCCTTGATTAATCAGCTTTTTAGCAAACTCCTCTTTAGGCACCAAGCCTTTATCAAACATAAATTTTTGCCAGAAACGAGCATACAACAAATGCCCTGTGGCATGCTCGCTACCGCCAATATATAAATCTACATCTTGCCAATAGTTAATGGCTTTTTGTGAAAACAGCTCTTCGCTATTTTGCGGATCCATATAGCGATTAAAGTACTGGGAACTTCCTGCCCAACCTGGCATCGTATTTAACTCTAACGGCCACACTGTGGCATTATTTATCGCACTGTTGTGTACAATTTTATTAGCAACTGTATCCCATGCCCAAACCTCAGCATTTCCCAATGGTGGCTCTCCGGTTTCAGTCGGCAAATACTTTTCAACTTCAGGAAGTTTTATAGGTAAATGCTCCGCTTCTATCATTTGAGGCATTCCATCCACATAATATACCGGGAACGGTTCACCCCAATACCGCTGACGACTAAATACGGCATCGCGTAAACGGTAATTGATTTTCCCTTTTCCTTGGTTTAATTTTTCCAATTCAAAAATGGCTCGTTTTACTGCTTTCTTATAGGGTAAACCATTTAGAAAATCTGAGTTCGTTATAACCGTTTTGTCCTTATCGGCATAAGCTTCTTCAGAAATATCAACTCCTTCAAAAATATTAGGAATAACAATATTAAAATGCTTTGCAAAATCATAATCGCGCTGATCCCCACATGGAACGGACATCACTGCACCTGTGCCGTAGCCGGCCAACACATAATCCCCAACCCAAATGGGAACTGGTTCTTTCGTAAACGGATGCACTGCATAAGCACCTGTAAAAGCCCCTGTTATCGTTTTCACATCTGCCATACGATCACGCTCAGAACGTTTTGCAGTAGCTTCAATATAGGCTTCAATTTCTGCCTTTTGACCAGCCGTTGTGATTTTAGAAACCAATTCATGCTCTGGTGCCAAGGTCATGAAAGAAACTCCGAAAATAGTATCGGGGCGAGTGGTAAAAACGTCGATAACGGCATCATGCCCATGTACATTAAATACTGCAGAAGCACCTTCACTTCTGCCGATCCAATTAGTCTGTGAATCTTTTAAGGGTTGTGGCCAGTCAATTGTATTCAAACCATCTAACAAACGCTGCGCATAAGCAGATATACGCATGCTCCATTGGGTCATTTTTTTACGAACAACAGGGTGACCACCACGCTCTGAAACTCCGTTGACTATTTCATCATTTGCCAAAACCGTACCCAATGCAGCGCACCAGTTTACTTCGGTATCTGCCAAATACGTCAATCTATATTGTAATAAAATTTCTTGTTTCTTAACCTCTGAAAAAGCGTTCCACTCATCCGCAGAAAAAGATTCAATATCATCATCACATACAGCGTTTACATTTGTATTTCCATCCGTATTAAAAATAGCAGTTAACGTTTTAATATCTTCCGCTTTATCAACATCGGTATTATACCAAGAATTAAAAATTTGGATAAAAATCCATTGGGTCCATTTGTAATATTCGGGACTAGAAGTACGTACCTCTCTACTCCAATCGAACGAAAACCCTAATTGATCTAGTTGTCTTCTGTAGGTCTTAATATTCGCCGCCGTAGTAACTGAGGGATGCTGTCCGGTCTGTATCGCATATTGTTCGGCTGGTAGTCCGAATGAATCATACCCTTGCGGATGCAACACATTAAACCCTTTATGTCTTTTATACCGCGCATAAATATCACTTGCAATATATCCTAACGGATGCCCAACATGCAGCCCTGCCCCAGAAGGGTAAGGAAACATATCCAATACATAAAACTTCTCTTTATCAGAGTCATTTTCTGCCTTGAACGTTTGATGTTCTGCCCAATATTTTTGCCATTTGGCCTCAATTTCGTTGAAATTGTATTGCATGATAGTTGCTTCTTTGCGGTAAGCCGCAAAAATAGGTCGAATCGATGAAAGTTAAAAAGATATTGATGATTAACAGGTTTTGGTATTGAAAACACTCAAAATCATGTCCTTTTATCTAAAATTGCTACCTTCGGATCGTGAAAATTTTGAATCCCAAACCATTCTTCATTTACCTTATTCTGTTCAGTTTTGTTTCTATCGAAGTTACAGCACAACTTGGCTTTTGCGGTGGTAATTCTGGTTACCCTATTTTTACTGAAAACTTTGGGTCGGGAAATACCGATGGCCCTGCGTTGCCTGCTGGGACAACCACCTATAATTTCACTACTAGCACTCCTAATGATGGTGATTATACCATTTCTAGTACAACTAACTATTTAGACTGGATTAATATTCAAGACCATACTCCTGGCGATACAAATGGTAAGTCCCTTATAGTCAATGCAAGCTTTACCGCTGGAGAATTTTATCAAAGACAGGTAACAGGACTTTGTGAAAATACCACTTATGAATTTTCGTCATGGCTCATAAATTTACTTCCCACTATTAATTGTCCATTAGACCCTGAAATACCTGTAAATGTACGTTTTCAAATTTGGGACAAAACAGACACCAACTTACTTGGCAAAGGGGATACAGGTGATATTTTTGCAAGCGAAAATACCAATTGGCAACAATATGCATTAGTATTTAAAACAAAACCTGGGCAAAATTCGGTTATCTTAAAAATGATAAATAATAGAGGTGGTGGTTGTGGAAATGACCTTGCCATTGACGATATCGTTTTTAAATCTTGTGGCGATAATGTAACTGTTTCTACGAATACCGACGAAAGTAATTTAACCGTTTGTGAAGATCAAGGAGCCGTTTCCAGAACCATAACCGCAACGCCCGACAATTCTATATTCAGCACCCATGCCTATCAATGGCAGCAAAGTACAGACCAAGTAGCATGGATTAACATCGCTAATGAAACCAGCAATACCCTTGCTACCCCACCCATAATCTCAACCACCTATTTTAGGGTCAAAATTGCAGAAGATCCTATTAATGTGAACAATGATTTATGTAATGTAGTATCCGATGTTTTTGAAATCACCGTTCTCCCTATTCCGAATGTACCTACCAGTACGGGTGATGTTGCTATTTGCGAAGGTGAAGTTGGAATACTATCGGCTTCAACGGATAGTTCATATACCATAAACTGGTACGATGCCCCAACCGACGGTAATTTGCTTTTAGAAGGAAATAATAATTTTGAAATCGCCACTGCAGGCACGTATTACGCAGAAGCCAATTCCCCAGAAATAGAATGTGCTTCCCTTTCTAGAACAGCTATTACACTAACTGTTAATCCACTACCTGCAGTACCAGATGACACCTATACTTATTTTTGCGAAAACACAACCATCACCATAGATGCAGCACTAGATGATGTAACCTATTTATGGAATACTGGTGAAATTACGAGACGTGTAGAGGTGTCAGAGCCCGGCGAATACATCATTATAGTCACAAATAACAACGGTTGCGCTAACAGCTATACCTTTTTCATAGAGCAAATAGATTTGCCCAAGCTAGAAAGCATCGTATCCGATGGGCCATCTATAATCGTCTCGACATCAAATACTGGTGATTTTGAATTTTCTTTGGATGGATTTTATTTCCAAGATAGCCCAATATTTGAAGCTGTTGAAGGAGGTTTCTACACTGTATATGTTCAAGATAAAACGGATTGCGGTACAGTTACGCAAACTTTTTTTCATTTGGTAATACCCAAGTTTTTTACTCCGAATGGAGATACTATAAACGACCTTTTCGAACTTGATGGATTGGATATTTTCACGAATGTATCCTTTTCAATTTTTGACCGATATGGGAAACTACTGAAATTCGGAAATACAAACTCTTCTTCTTGGGATGGTTCTTTTCAAGGAAAGGATATGCCAGAAGATGATTATTGGTACAACATAGAGGCAGATACCACACAATTTAAAGGTCACTTTAGCTTGAAACGATAACTGAATGAATTTTTAAGTTCCATCTAACAATACTTTCCTATTTTTACTACACTTTTAAGTGCTATGGCGAACTCTTTCGAAAATTATCAAAGACGCAAACTCATCTCCTCGTATTTTTCTGTGGTGCTAAGTATTGCTTTGGTCTTGTTCCTGTTAGGAATTTTAGGCCTCTTGGTGTTGAATACCAAAAAAATGGCAGATCGATCTAAGGAGCAAATCACCATTTCTGTTTTTTTAAAGGAAAACACGAAAGAAATTGAGGTGGAACAGTTGCAAAAGACCCTAGCTATGTCTGACTACACCAAATCATCTACCTATGTGTCTAAAGAAGAGGCAGCTAAACAACATAGTGCAGATATAGGTGAGGATTTTGTAGATTATTTAGGCTATAACCCGCTCAAGAACTCTATCGATGTAAAATTGAACGCAGATTTTGTTACCGCTGAAAAGGCAGAAGAGATTGCAGGGACACTTTCTGAGAAGAGTTTTGTTGACGAAGTAAGTTATGATAAGGTATTAGTGAGCATGGTTGCCAAAAGCGTTGAACAAATAGGTTTTTGGATTCTGGTAGCAAGTGCCATATTTACCTTTATCGCCGTATTATTGATTAATAGTTCTATTCGTCTTTCAATCTACTCCAAACGATTTATTATCAAAACCATGCAAATGGTTGGGGCGACCAAAACTTTTATAAGAAAACCATTTATTTGGCAAAACATTAAATTAGGAATGATCGGGGCAGCTTTGGCTTTAGTGGCCATTGGCGCAGTGGTTTACTACGTAGATACTAATTTTCAAGACTTGGGCTTATTTGATGAGCCCTATATTTTAGTTATTTTATTTGTTAGTGTTTTTCTTTTGGGTATTCTTATTTCGTTCATTAGCACCTATTTCGCGACCCAACGCTTCCTAAATCTTAGAACCGACGAATTATATTATTAAATTTGACGCATGAGTAAAAAGAATAAAGTAGAACAACAACCTAAGCAAGAATTTATTTTTCAGAAGAAAAATTACACATTTATGTTTATTGGTATTGCTTGTATTACCTTAGGTTTCATATTAATGAGCGGTGGCGGTAGCGATGACCCTAATGTTTTTAACCCCGAAATCTATAACTTTAGAAGGATACGATTAGCGCCAACATTAGTACTTATTGGACTAGGAATAGAGATTTACGCCATTTTATTGAACCCACACAAAAAGAAAGTTTAATTGGATACGTTAGATGCTATTATACTTGGAATTATTCAAGGATTAACCGAGTTTCTTCCAGTTTCTTCCAGTGGGCATTTAGAATTGGGAAAAGCCATTTTAGGAGATGATTCCGTTCAGGAAGATAGTTTATTATTTACTGTGGTTTTACATTTTGCTACAGCTCTAAGTACCATTGTAGTTTTTAGAAAAGACATTTGGGAAATTATCAGTGGCCTCTTACAATTTAAATGGAACGAGGAAAGTCAGTTTTCTGTTAAAATTATTATCTCAATGCTACCTGCCGTAGTTGTAGGTCTATTTTTCGAGCATCAATTAGAAGCTTTCTTTGGAGGCAATGTTAGGTTCGTTGGGTTTATGTTAATCATAACAGCTATACTGCTTTATTTTGCAGATAAAGCAAAGGATACAGATAGAAAAGTAAGTTTCGGAAATGCTTTTATTGTTGGTATTTCACAGGCAATCGCTATGCTACCAGGTATTTCTCGTAGTGGAGCTACCATTTCCACCTCTGTGCTTTTGGGCGTTGATAAATCTAAAGCTGCCCGATTCTCTTTCTTAATGGTAGTTCCTTTGATTTTTGGTAAAATCGCAAAGGATCTTATGAGCGGTGAATTGAATTTCAATGGAGAAAATAATCTTGCTATGGGAGCAGGTTTTATAGCTGCCTTTATTGCTGGCTTAGGCGCCTGCACTTGGATGATTCAATTGGTGCGAAAAAGCAAACTTTCTTATTTTGCCTTCTACTGTCTTATCGTAGGACTAATAGCAATCATTTACGGATTTACTAATCCATAGTTCATCCTAAACCTGACCCATTTATCATGGAAAATTTGACCGAAGATGATTTCCTTAACGGGCAAGTACTATTAATAGATAAACCTTTGGGCTGGTCTTCGTTTCAAGCGGTAAACAAATTGAAATGGGCAATCAGAAAAAAATTCAGTTTAAAGAAATTTAAAATAGGACATGCGGGTACGTTGGATCCTTTGGCAACGGGACTACTAATTATCTGTACCGGTAAATTCACAAAGAAAATCAACGAGTACCAAGGTCAAGAAAAAGAATACACAGGTATTATTTCTCTAGGTAGTACAACCCCTTCTTTTGACCTTGAAACAGAAATAGACGAAACCTACCCCACCGAACACATAACTCCAGAATTAATTCACACTGCTACCACTCAATTTACGGGTGAAATAGAACAGACACCACCAGTTTTCTCAGCATTGAAAAAAGATGGGAAGCGCTTATATGAATTGGCAAGGGAAGGTATAACTGTAGATATCCCTAAACGTAAAGTAACCGTTAGTGCTTTTGAAGTTATCAAAGTTGACAACCTTAATGTTCATTTTAGAATTACATGTAGCAAAGGCACCTATATTCGCTCTATTGCTAATGATTTTGGCAAAGCACTTGGCTCTGGCGCACATTTATCGGCCTTGAGAAGAACCAAAATAGGTGATTTCAACGTAGATATAGCTCAAGACCCATTGATCTTTGCAGATACTTTATTGGGGCCTGAGGTCAACGAATAATAAACGATTGTATTCCATATTTCGATGCCCTAAAATATTTTAGCAGTATTAAGGTTATATAACCATGAATCCGAACAGACAACAACTATCATTGCTCATTACTTTCTTTAGCATGGCTATTGTGGTAGTGGTGTTGTTCAGTATTCAGTTAGGTAGTAAAGAAGAAGAAGAAGCAGAAGATTACGTTGTTGAAATGCTGTTGGACCCAGAAGTCTTGGAAGATATATTGGAGGAAGAAAAAGCAAAAGAACAAAATAATGCTGACCCTATTAAAAGTCATTTGGCCTTCAATGAAACTGCCAAACCAAGCTACGGCAATCCTGAGCCTTTAAAAACCTTAGAAGAGTTAATTGAGGAACGTAGTGAAATGATCGAAGGTGAAACTACTGATGATTTGATTTCAGATTCAGGGTATGCCGAAAGAGTAAAAGCCTTGACCAAGAAACGAGAAGAAAAAAAACAGTTGCTAGGTGAAAAGGAAGCTCAAAAAAAGGAGTTTACAAACAACCTTGCCGCAAGAAAAACTTCTGTTTCTTACTCTTTACTAGACAGAAACAATTATAAATTACCACCACCCATATACATCTGTATAGAAGGAGGCAAAGTCGTAATCAACATTGAGGTGAATGCTTTAGGCTATGTCACCGAAGCTGATTTCAACGAAAAGAGTTCTGGCACTTCTAACGGATGCCTTGTAGAAAATGCCATTGCTTATGCTCTTAAAGCGAGGTTCAATTCATCTAACAAAGAAACTCAAAAAGGTACAATTACATACCTATTTCAAGGGAAGTAACCGAAGTAAATCTTCTACTATACTCTGGCCTTTGTCTTTGTTATAAAACACTTGTAAATCTTGTTTAAATTCTGGCGTTAGTTGACCATGTTCTTGCTTATATGCTTCAACCATTAGTATGGCCCTAGTTGACCTTGGCCCCCACATTGCGATTATACGATTTTCTGAAGCGTTCATTGAAATGAGTTTGGGAATGGACATGGCGCCGTTTGTCAAAAACTGATTCATGATATCTAAATGCTCATCACGTATAATAATCGATAAAGATATATTAGGATTCAATTCTGTGATTTTATGCATCACAGGTATGGCCGGAGAAGCATCTCCACACCAACTTTCGGTTAGTACTAACCATGTAATTTTTTGATCGACCGATTTAATTTTCGTCGTGGCCTCATCGCTAAATTTGAGTGTTTTATCCCAGCGTTTCATACGGCGGTCATTTAGCTGCGTATAATCAACCAGATCTTCTGTTTGAAGTATGCCCGTAGTCTTTTTTTCTAGAGCCAATTTTGCTACTAAATCTCGATATTGAGCATAACTCATGGAGCTTGGCAAACTATCTTTGACGAGCTGAACATTTGATTTAGCTTTCACCACTTTATCTTCTGTACTCATAAAAAACTTAGTAGTGTTTAGTGCTAATTCCTTACAAAGAACGTTTTTTTATCATACCACCCCGTGTATCATTTATTTTACCCATCACCACAAAAGCTTTTGGGTCTATTTTTGTTATTTCAATATTTAGACGACGTATTTCTAGCCGTGTAATCACCGTATAAATGACATCATATTCTGTATGCGCACCTTGTTTTCCATATCCTCCTTTTGCTTTATAAATGGTTAATCCGCGGCCCAATTTATCAATGATCATGCGTCTAATTTCTTCACTAGAGTCTGAAATAATGGTTACGCCCGTATATTCTTCAATACCCTCAACGACAAAATCTAAGGTTTTTGATGCGGACAAATAGGTAAGCATAGAATACAAAGCTGTTTCTAAGGACAACATATACGCCGCAGCGGAAAATACCAAAATGTTAACTAGTATTATAATATCTCCAATAGTGGTCCCCAATTTTCGACTTAGAAAGATTGCCAAAACTTCTGTACCATCGAGCACACTACCTCCCCTTATCGACAATCCTATTCCTGCACCTAGAAAGAACCCTCCAAATACAGAAACCAAAAGTTTATCCTGCGTTACCTCTGGGAATTTTACAAATGCAAGAACTAAAGCGAGTCCTAAAATTGCTAAACCCGTTTTTAACGCAAAGCGTTTTCCTACCACCTTATATCCCAAAAATACAAATGGAATATTCACTAAAATTATTAAGATATATAAAGGAACATCTGCAGTTTCTGCAATCAACAGAGAAATACCTGTAGCACCGCCATCAATAAAACTATTAGGAAGTAAAAAACTTTCCAAACCAAACGCAGCAGCAAAAATTCCAGTTACAATAAAAAAAGTATCCTTAGCCAGTAACTTATAATCTACTTGCTCTTTTATTCTATTTGGCTGCATTACGTATCAATTAAGGTTATTTACAAATTCTCTGGGTTCACCGCCAAACTATTGAACAACTTGGCCTTGGTAGTAAAATATTTATTTTCTACTTGATTTTGCTTTAAGACCGCATCTATCAATTTACTCTCCCTCGAATTAATTAAAAAAAGTGAACTCTCACCAAAGCTAAATTTTCGCTCTTCAGCAGACAACAAAGCTTCATAATTAGCAACAATATCATCAATCAATATATTCTGAATTTCAAATGAATCGAGTTCATTATAAATCGCTACTATTTTATTCTGAATTTGAACCTCTGCATTATCAAATTCAAATTGAGCGTCCCTTAATTTCAACTTTGCCAATTTCAAATCACCTCTTTCTTTTCTAAGAAATAACGGAAGTTCAAAATTCAATCCTCCTTTATAATTTTGAGTTTCGAAAGAACTTATAAACTCAGGTGATTCGGTTATGAACTTATATTCCACATCAATTCTTGGGAGCAATTTATTCGTCTTCAAACGTTTATCAACTCGAAGACCATCAATTTTATACCCTAATGATTTAAGTTTAGGATGGTTCTCTATAGAAAAACTATCCAATGGTTTTCCTAAAATCTCCAACGATTGGTCTATTTCCGTATCTAAAGAAACATCTGGAATTACATAGGACTGCAGCTCCATTGGTATGTTCTCTCCCATCCACAAATAATTAGAAAGCTCCAACCTAGTATTTCGTAAAACGACCTTTGCTTGCTCCAGTTCCAAAACTCTATTCTGTACGGCAATTTTTGCTTCAACTGTATCAATAATTGCTATTTCACCCGCTGAGGCGCTACTTACAATACCTTTAAATCTCTTTTGTGCATTTTCCAAAAAACTAGAAAAAACCTGATTATTCCTATATGCTTGCAACCAATTGAAATATGCCAACGATGCATCGAATAGAATTTGGTTTACCAGCAAATCTCTATCGGCTTTAGATTGCTCTCTAAAAAATTTAGCTTTTTTTACAGTTGCCATTCGGTCATTCATCCACGAACCCCTGCCCAATGAAAGTGCCACACCGGCGCTATATAATCCATCTTCGGGCACATTGCGTTCTGGGTTTACATACTCACCCGTATATTGCTCAAAATTCCCCTTCAGCTCAATTCCGTACCAAGTAGGTATCTTAAAGGTTGCGTTGAGCAAATCGTAATATTCAGTTCCTTTAAATTCCTTACCGGAATAATCGACCTCTACTTTTGGATCAAATCCACCTCTGGCCTTCATAAGGTTTGCTTGACCAACATCCAATACCAATGCTGCTTGTTTTGCAATAGGATGGTATTTCTTCACATAGCCCAAATATTCTCGGAAATTCAATTGCAGAGAATCTACATTTTGGGCATTTACAAAACCACCAAGACCTAAACAAAACAGAAATAAAATACTTCTCATTATTATTTCTTTACAGGTTGCACCTGAGCTCCTTCAGGCTGATAATAATTTGGTGGAAAACCGTTCAACTGCCTCCATAATTCATACCAAATCGATACATCTTCTAAAAGTGCAATGGTATTCGCACCCGAACCTACACGAAGCGCATTTGGCCATGGTTGATCCGCATCATCGGGTGACAACAGCACCCTATATTTTCCGTTCGGATTTATAAAGGTTTCAATAGCCACCACCTTACCGGCATAAGTACCGTAAGAAACATTAGGCCAACCACTAAATATAATAGCCGGCCAACCATCAAATTGAATTCTTACTTTTTCACCCAAATGAATTAATGGAAGATCAATAGGCTCAACAAAGGTCTCTACTGCCATGTCGTAATCTGCTGGCATAATACCCACCAGCGGAGTGCCTTCTTTAAAGGTTTCACCAATACCTGCTGTAACAACTGTATTTACATAGCCATTTTGCGGTGCACGAATATAGCGCAAATCATTACGCATTTTATAATTGGTATAATCGTTCTCTAACTTACTTACTTGTGCCTCAGAATCGAATTGATTAGACATTGCTGTAAACTTATCGCTCTGCGCTTTAGAAATCTTATCGGTGTAAGCTGCATAAACACTATTTATTTCAACCTCAGCATTGATGATTTCATTTTTGGCTGCCAATAATTTATTCTCCTGCGAGATTAACTTCGATTGAGTTTCTTGAAGTTTTAATCGTTTTTCCTCAACATCTGTTACTGCTTTTAGTCCTTCACTCTCCAATTGCTCAGTTCGTTTATATTGGCGCTCGGCAATCTTGATATTAGTTTTAGCTGCTTCAAATTCAATACTGTCGCTCTGTGCCTTTAACTTGGCCTGAAGCAATTTGTTTTTCGCTTGTTCAAGCTTCAACCTCCTTTCGTTGAAAAGTGCAGCAACTTGATTATCTAGCGCCTTTACTTTATCGCCATAAGAAGTAACCGATGAACTTTTCGACTTAAGCTGCTGCCCAGTTCGCTCTACTAAATCTGGGTCAAAATATTCCGATTTTATTTCTGAAATAAACAGAATAGTATCACCTTTCTCAACATAATCACCTTCTCTAATATACCACTTTTCGATTCTACCCGGTATTTGAGATTGAATGGTTTGTGGTCGTTGACCAGGCTCTAAAGTGGTTAAAAATCCTCGTGCGTTTATGGTTTGCGTCCAAGGAAGAAACAATATAATTAAACCTACTACGGCAAAAGCAAATAAAAAGCGATTAAAATGCTTATAATGTCTTTGATGAAAAACCTTCTGCACAGATTTAAAACGATCTAAAGAAACCTTTTCATTTAGTTTTTTATGGGATATATTCAGCATCTTTCTCCTATAATTCGTTTATTATTCTTCCTTTTTCCATCGTAATGACTCGTGAGCATTTATTAATCCACTTATCATTTTCACTCACTACCAAAAGTGCCCAACCATTAGATGGGTCGCTTAAAAAGCTTAATATGCGATCAGCCTCATCCGTATTGAACTGCTCTAGCGGATCCTTAAGAATAAGTAGTTTAGGCTTTCTTACAATACTTCTGGCGAGAACGATTTTTTTAGAGACCTTATTGGGAATTTGCTTTCCTTCGGGATAAATAATCGTATTCAACCCCTCTGGCTGTTGTTTCACATATTCCGTTAAGCCCACTTTATCTAGAGCCCAGTAGACTTGCTCGTTTGTAGTATCCTTATCACCAAAGGTGATATTATCTAAAATAGTACCTTCAAATGGTGATTCTTCGGGTAAGGATTGCCCCAAATGTGAACGATAATAATTTATGTTCATGCTTTTTAGTGAGACTCCGTTTACATACACTCCACCGCTATCAGGTTCTAATATACCCGCTACAATTCTTAATAAGGTGTTTTTACCAGACCCACTATTTCCTCGTAATAAAATAGTGCAATGAGGGGTTATGGTTAAATTTAGGTTAGAAATAATCTCTCTTTTCGATTGGGGAACACTATAGGAAATTCCATTTAATTCAACAGTAAATGGTTGATTGTCAGTAAATGGTTTTTCACCGTGTTGAGGCTCCAATTCTTTATCTACCACTTGTCCCATTTTTTCCAGTGAGGTCAATAAATCATAAAACGTCTCTAGGCCTAGAATTAATTTTTCTACGGAATTGATTACCAATAGAATAATAATTTCGGCGGCAACGAACTGGCCAATATTCATTTCTTGATTCAATACCAAAAGTCCGCCAATCAATAAGAGACCTCCTGTAACCAGTACTTTAAAGCCAATCATTTGAATAAATTGGAGAACCACAACCCTAAAATGACTTTCTCGTGCGTTTAAATAGCCCATTACCAGTACATCATTTTTGTCTAAGGCATGAGATGATTTACCCGACAACTTAAAACTCACTATAGAACGCGCTACCTCTTGTAACCAATGGGCTACTTGATATTTACTTTTAGATTCGTCTAAGCTCGTATCCAACCCTCTTTGTGCCGTAAATTTGAACACAACATATATCAGCAACAATAAAAGTATACCATACACAATAAAAAAAGGATGGTAAAAAGAAAGCAACAGCAACCCAAAAATAATCTGCAATAGCGCTGCAGGAAAATCTATAAGCACTTTTGAAAGCGACTTTTGTATCGTTAACGTATCAAAAAACCTATTTGCTAATTCTGGCGGATAATAGTTATGTAGCTCGCTCATCTTTATTTTAGGGAACCTATAGGCAAATTCAAACGAGGACCGGGTAAATATCTTCTGCTGAACATTCTCAATGATTCTTATTTGCATCAACTGCAGTATACCCACAAAAGCAACACCCAGGGTTACAAGAACTACTAAAACGACCCATGAAGTACTTATTTGAGCACCTTGTAGCAGATTAATTATAGCCTGTATACCTAAAGGGAGTGATAGATTGACAATACCAGCAAATATGGCGTAGTAAAACACTTGAAAAACATCTCTCTTATCAAGTTTTAAAAGTCCTATAAAACGCTGCCAAGACGTAAGTAAATTTTTACTCATTAACGTTTTGATTTAGCGTATTAACAACTAGATGTGTTAAATATTGGGTGGGTGTTACGGTTGCGTTACAATCAGTAATGGAGGTGAAATGATCTTTTAAAAAATGTTGATGCAAGGTACTTTCCAAAATTGTACTAGCCAAACTAGAAGGATAAGTATATTCTGGATTAACATCCTTAATCATATCACGCAGTCTACCCACCATTCTCTTATAAATAATAAAGTATCCTTCTTTATTTTCCGCATCAACCTCTTTAGTCAAATAAGATTTGGAATACTCATTAATGACAATCTTATTTAAAAGGACTTCATTAATATGTAAATAGGCAGTATCTTCTATTACCTCTCTAGTTATTATATCTATTGCTTTTAATAATTTTACTTTTGGATTTCCAATACTGTGTGTTGCTAAAACCAAGTGATATTCCATCCAACCCCAATACCATGAGGTTAAATATAGCAGCAACTTGTGCTTATTTTCAAAATAGCGATATATAGAGCTTTCATTTGAACCGATTTGCTTGCCTAACTTTTTGAATGTAAAATTTTCCCAACCTATTTCATTAATCATAAGAATACTCATCCTAATTATATTCTTACCTAGTTCAGAGGATTCTGGATCTTTAACGAATAGCTTATCGTTAATTCTAATTTTTACACCTTGTAATAATTTGTCCATACCAAATCAATTTTAAATTAGCTGCAAATATAATAGTAATACTATCGCTAAGTAATAGTTTAACATTTTTTAACGAAAGTATTACTTTCTTTTTTGTTGAATAGTATTATTTTCGTGATGTAAAAAATACATTATTAATAATCTTTTATTCTCAACTATTAATAGATACATTTTAAAGATAGCAATAGGACGGTTTTGAACAATGTTTACGCTTTATATCAAGTACTATGAAACACACACTATTAATTCTAACCTTCTTATTATTCTCTATCAGCAATTTCAGCCAAGACACCTCTCATAATTTGAAACCTGGTGATGTTCTTTACATCATAAAAAATTCTAATACCCCTTTTCATCATCTCAACTTTCCAAGACCAAATTTCATTATTAAACGCGGTGCTATTGCGAACTTCAAAGGACTGAATGGAATGCGGGTAAAAATTGAAGAAATATTAGATGGTTCTATTGTTAAGCTTACCCCTTTAGACGGAAAGAAGTTTTTTAATAAATTTCCCTATGTTAATGCCAATCTAGAAAAGGCATTGAATAGTAACGAATTAAAACTGCTGAGCAAAAACCACAATTCTTTCGCTCTTGCTTATGAGGCCAAGTATTAATCTTAAATCTATATCTACCATTGAATAAAATAAGTAAATAAATAATCCTAAACCGTAGTACTTTATTTGGACTGCTTAGGGTTTCACAATGGCAATACAACATCATTGTATAATCTAGATTAGTATCTAAAAAGCTGAGTTATGATTTTAGGATATATCGCTGTTAATAATAAGAAACAGGCTAAAGAAATTACAAAATTACTTTTGGAACAAAATTTAATTTTTACCGCAAATATTTCAACCAAAAAGGTTTTTAAGAAAAATAAGATTTCAGGGGTAATTGAAAATCGTAAACAAACTATAATAGAAGGGAAGACAAAGGCACTATTATTTAATACCATCAATAAAATTTTAAGAAAAAAATACCCCAAAAACATGCCTATGTTCTATGCCGTACCTATTATCTATATGGATGATAAACAGACCGAACTTTTACGATCAGAAACAGCAAAAGTTTAAAAGTTAGGTAAACATCAATATGAATTTATCCAGTTAAAATTTGCATGAATAACCTCTACTTTCTCTGCCTTTAAATAATTTAAAAAGGCCTTTGCGGAAGGCGATAATTTTTTTGATTTCAACCAAATTAAATTCCATTTTGTACTAATAGGAAGACCTTTAACCGAAATGATTTGCACATCTTTATTCTTTAGCTCATTTTTTAAACCAATTAAAGGCATTATAGAATAGCCTAAACCAGCTATTACAGCTTGCTTTACCGCTTCATTAGAAGTAAGTTCTATTTTTTTATGAACTTGAAACTTATTCTTTCTAATAAAACTTTCCATTGCCATTCTAGTTGCAGAACCCATTTCCCTATAAATTAATGGCAATTGCTCAAATAATTTTTTTTTGGTTAACGCTATATGATTTGAACCTTGTTTGCCCCCAATTAAAAACAATTTATTCTCCATAAGTTCTATTCGGTCGACCTTTAATTTTTTAGGTAATACCGACACCATAGCAAAATCAACCTTATTCAATTCTAAACTTTCTATAACCTGTGCCCTATTAGTTACATTTATTATAAGGTCTACGCCTTTATTTTTAGTTATGAAATTAGATAGTAAATAAGGTAGTACATATTTGCCTGTGGAAACTACCGAAAATTTTAATCGCCCAACTAATTCTCCTTTATACGCAAGGGTTTTGTAATTAATAGCATCAACCTCATACAATATTTTTTCTGCCGCTTGAGCAATTTCTTTTCCGAAATCTGTCACGTAAAGTTTTCTCCCTACGACCTCTGTTAATGGAATTGAAAATTGGTCTTGAAAATTTTTTAACTGAATAGATACGGCCGGCTGGGTTAAATGCAACTCCACAGAGGCCTTAGTGATACTTTGGTGCTCCGTAATCTTAAGGAAAATATGTAATTGATGCAGTGTATAGTTCATAAATTATTTTAATGCTTTTCATAATAAATATAAATAAAAATTTATAAATAATTATTATAAACTTTGCAGTAGAAATCTTAAAACAGAATTTTTTATTATGAAAGTAGCAGTTAAAAATGAAGTCGCCAACACAAAATTAAAGCAAAATATTCAACTAGTTGATGGGGTGTTTACCGTTTCAGAAGCTTATGATGTTGTCCAATCATTAATTGATGAAAAAATAAATTTTCACAAATTACAGCGGCTATCCTTGTGCGAAGGATCGTTGAAAGCAAACACCAAATTTCCTGACACTAATATTATTAGATTAGAACATGAAAAATTGGTCGCTAAAAAATTCTTCAAACAAGCTAAGCAGAAAGGATTTACCATAAAAATAAATGGAGTTTTAGAAATTTCAATGAATGAATAACACCTGACAGGGTTAGTTCAGTATAACATCAATTCATGAACAAAGGATATAATTTTTTCTAGTCCTAAGCTTTTTATGGTGATATGATAGGTCTAAACTTTTTATAAATGCAATAACCATTTTTGACAAATAATTATTCGCCTGCCTAAGTATATGGTATAATTTGCTAATAAGAACACTAGGTAACCTAAATTGATGTCGTATTTCACTTATAACTTGAACTTAGACCATATCAGAAAAAGGAGTCTTTTTATTTCCAATTAAGCGAAACCTTTGTCCTCAAATCACCCACTCCGATTTTTACTCAATCCTCCTTATTATAGACCATTTTCATGGATTTACATCTGCTGTTAGATAACTTGACCAACCCGGCATTGCTTTTTTTCTTTCTAGGTATTATTGCCGTTCAATTAAAGAGCGACTTAGAAATTCCTCCTAATTCATCAAAATTTATTTCCCTCTACCTTATGTTTTCAATAGGTTTTAAAGGTGGAATGGAACTTTCTCATAGTAATTTAGATTTAGAGATTTTATGGTCGCTTTTATTCGGGGTTTTTTTAGCACTTTCAGTCCCAATATATACTTACTTTATTTTGAGAAGAAAATTCAGTGTGGCAAACTCTGGTGCAATTGCTGCTTCGTATGGATCTGTTAGCGCTGTAACATTCGTAACGGCTGTTTCCTTTTTAGAAATGGAACAAATAGAATTTGGCGGCCATATGGTTGCGGTTATGGCACTAATGGAAGCACCTTCCATTATCATTGGCGTTTTATTAATGTCATACTTTCAAAAAAATAAAAAAAATAAAATTTCATTATATGGTGTCGTTAAACATTCATTAACGAATGGTAGTGTTTTACTAATTATGGGAAGTTTAATTATTGGGTTTTTGACAAGTGATCAGCATGCAAGTGGTATAGAACCTTTTACGACAGATATTTTCAAAGGATTCTTAGCTGTTTTCTTATTGGATATGGGGATTACAAGTGGTAAAAAGTTAGCAGATTTTCTAAAAAAAGGCTGGTTTGTGTTCTTGTTTGCTATAATTATCCCGTTAATTAACGGCAGTTTGGTGGCTGTTATAAGTTCATTATTCACTGATAGTATTGGAGATCGATTTTTGTTTGCCATTCTAGCTGCTAGTGCTTCTTATATTGCTGTGCCAGCTGCTATGAAATTAGCCGCACCAAAGGCGAATCCGAGTTTATATTTACCCATGGCATTGGCTATTACGTTCCCATTCAATATTACTCTTGGCATGCCTCTTTATCTGTATATCGTAAACGCATTTTAATTTGACCGTATACCAATATATATTACTTTTAAATCATGGAAGAAAATCGATGTGGTTGGTGTAAGGGCGATACACTTTATGAAGCTTATCATGATATGGAATGGGGCGTTCCAATAAAAGACGACGACCTTTTTTTTGAGTTTTTAGTCTTAGAAACATTTCAAGCAGGCTTAAGTTGGATTACCATTCTTCGCAAACGTGAAAATTTTAGGAAAGCTTTTGATAATTTCGATTATAAGAAAATTGCTAAATACTCTGAAACAAAAATTCTCGATTTATTGCAGGATGAAGGCATCATCAGAAACAAATTAAAAGTTCGTGCCACCGTAAGCAATGCAAGTGCCTTTATAAAAATCCAAAAAGAATTTGACAGTTTCAGCGAATACATCTGGGGTTTCGTAAACGGTACGCAAATACAAAACAAGGTTCTAAATTATAAAGAAGCTCCTGCAAATACACCACTATCAGATGCCATAAGCAAAGATTTAAAAAAGCGTGGTTTTAAATTTGTAGGCAGCACCATAGTCTATGCCTTTATGCAAGCCACTGGCATGGTCAATGACCATGAGATCAGTTGCTTTAAGTATACCAAAGTCTAATTGCCAATAAAGTAAGATTTGAAAAAAAAATTTATACTCGTTATATTTGCCTCTTTATTTTTCTGCTGTAACTATGGCCTTGCACAATATAAGTATGAACGAGAGTTTCGTATTCGAAAATCGCAGTTTCCACCAGATGCGCTTGTATTAATAAAAGACAACGTTCAGGAATTAAAACGCTTAAAATTTTATCAGGAAACAGATAGCACAAGAGTTAGTTTTGAAGCCAAATTTAAAAAAGATAAACTTAGGTATAGTATAGAATTCAATAGTGATGGAGTTTTGGAGGGTATTGAAATATTGATACAACCTATAGATATTCCCAACGATACCTATACTAATATAGAATCTTATTTGAACAATACTTTCTCGAAATATCGAATTAAATTACTAAAACAGCAATATTGTTCAAACAATGATTCTTTAGAAAAAACTTTCAAAAATGCATTTCAAAATCTTATTCTACCCTCAATCAACTATGAGGTTATAGTCATAGGAAAAAAGGATAAAGGTTATTCGGATTATGAAATTCTATTTGATGCTGAAGGAAATTTAAAAAGTATTAAAACCTCGCTTCCTTCAAATTATAACCATGTTTTATACTAGTAGAAAGGCTTTTAGTTAAATCTTTTAATCTCCATCGCAGGACAATAGCACGGCCTATTTGGAACCCCAAACTACTGTTAATGATAAGGTTTCGCATTATACACACAAAAGTTTTTCTTTGGTCAAACGCAATTATTTGTGCTAGGACCAAAAGACCCAACTAACGGATAGACAAGTAGAACTTACCCATTTTACTTCATTTAAAATAGACCTGAATAAAAGTTTAGGATTTGGTATTCAATATCTATTTAGAGAAGTCTTTGAAACTTTAAAGGAAAATGAATTGAGATTTATCAAACACTACAATGTAACTTAAAAATATAGAGGAGCCCATTTAGATAGTAGGCTTAGGACTGAACAACGCATCTTACCTCAAATACTGCACACCTGTTTTGTTACCGTTTTGCCATGGATATTTCCCTTAATGGCTCGGTATTAAATATTGGAGAACCCCATATGTAAGCCACAACAGAATCTTTACTTTGTATAAGAGAAAGTACAGCCATCGCATTACCTGGCAAATAGTTTGGTCATTATTGAAGAGTTTTAAATTTCAATTCAGACTTCAGAACCAATTGGAGAATTTTACCCAAAACACGCAAGAGGTTTTCTTCTTTTTAAACAGCTTGGTGATTTCACTTTAAATACTTGATAAATTCTTTTCGGGATATTTCATGTGCCCCTAAACTTGCTAAATGTTCTGTATATAATTGACAATCTATAAGCTTACACCCTTTTTCCTGCAGTTCTTCTGCCAACTTAATAAAGGCGAACTTAGAAGCATTTGATGTTAGGCTGAACATACTTTCTCCACAAAAAATATACCCTAAATCGACCCCGTATAAACCACCAACTAAATTGCTGCCTTCCCAAACCTCATATGATGTGGCGACACCTCTTTTGTGTAATTCAATATATGCATTCTTCATATCTTCCGTAATCCATGTGCCATCTTGCCCTTCTCTTTTTACAGAAGAACAATGCTCCAAAACTTTTTGAAAAGATGTATTCTTTGTTAATCTAAACTGCTCGTTTCGAAGAACCTTTCTCATACTTTTCGAGATTTTTATTTGATCAGGATAGAGTACCATTCTCGGATCTGGACTCCACCATAAAATAAGAGAATCAGTATTAAACCATGGGAATATGCCCTTTTGATACGCTGCCAATAAACGATCAGATGAAAGATCACCGCCAACCGCCAACAGACCCTCTGCATTTGCAGTATCTACTGGAGGGAATACGATGGCATCCGTCAAATAAAATAATCGGTGCTGGGGCCTTGTCACTCTTTATTTTTAAATTAATTAAAAAGTCAAAAAACAAAAAACTTGTTTAACCGCTTAAGTTAAACAAGTTTTTATTTATTAAAAGAGCATTAATCTCTCTTATAATCTTCTAAGCCACTTAAAAAGGAAGATCATCATGATCTTCTTCGTTTAACTTGTCAGCTGGTTCAAAAGCCTCCATTGGTGGTACCGGCGGCATCCCTTCTGGTTGCGATTGAGATACGTTCTCTATACGCCATCCTTGAATAGAATTAAAATATTTTACCTGTCCTTGAGGATTAGTCCATTCCCTACCCCTTAAGTTAATGCTGACTTTTACATCTTGTCCTACACCATAGCTATTCAATAGATCACACTTATCCTGAACAAACTCAACCATAATATGTTGTGGATATTGTTCATCTGTAGTCACTACCAATTCTCTTTTTCTAAACCCATTAGAACCAAAGGTTTGGGCTTCTCCAATCAATTTAACTTTTCCTTCTATTTCCATGTTGAACTCTTTTTACAATAAAGGTCAAAAATACATAAAATGATGCGGTTATAAAACTAGCTAGATAGATAACCACACAACAATTATTTACATTTGGGGTTATCCTTAATATTAGAAAGCAATTGGATGAACTTTATTCCTAAAAACAAGATTTCCAACATTTTTCTATTGATAGGCTCCTTTGCTGTAGTGAGTCTCATCTTATGGAACACGAATAGTTTTTTTAAACAGTTTAAGGAAGAAGAACGCTTAAAAATGGAAATTTGGGCTACGGCGCAATCAGAGTTTTTACAATCTTCTGAAACTGTAGATTTGGGAAGCCTGCATTTAAAAGTCTTTCAAAACAACACCTCTACCCCTATGATTCTTATTAATAAGGACAAGTCTATTAGGGTCAATAATTTCCCTCCCACCAAAGTAGATGACTCTCTTTTTATACAAAAACAATTAAACCAATTCAAAAATGAGAACACCCCTATATCTATAGATCAACAAGGAGAACATTTGGCAACACTTTATTATGGTAATTCTGATGTATTGAACAAATTAAAGTTTTATCCCATTGCTTTACTGCTCATTATTTTCCTTTTTGCTGCGGTTATTTACTTCCTCTTCAAAACTACCAAAGCTGCTGAACAAAATAAGCTCTGGGCTGGTATGGCCAAAGAAACAGCCCATCAAATAGGAACACCTTTATCTTCTCTTTTGGGTTGGAATGAATTATTAAAAACTGAATCGATTAACCCGAGTATTACCAAAGAGATTGAAAAAGATATTGATCGACTACTAACGATAACCGAACGGTTTTCTAAAATAGGATCTTTACCTAAATTAGTAGAAAGTGACATTGTCAAAGAAACCCAAGATGCTTACGACTATTTAAAAAGGAGAAGCTCTAAACTGATTCATTTTTCGCTGCAAACAAAGGTGGATAAACTGCCGGTACTGTTAAATAGCTCACTATACAATTGGACTATTGAGAATTTAGTTAAAAATGGAATAGATGCTATGCGTGGTAAAGGTAGTATTGCCATTGAAATTGTACCCGACGGTAAATATGTGAACATTTTGATTGCAGATACAGGACATGGTATTCTTAAAAGCAACTATAGTAGTATCTTTACACCGGGTTTCACCTCTAAAAAAAGAGGTTGGGGTCTTGGTCTTTCTTTAGTTAAGCGTATTGTTGAAGAATATCATGATGGTAAAATAAAGGTGCTATCATCTGGCAAAGAAGGTACCATTATGCAAATATCACTAAAAGTGTTACATTGATTTATGGTAAAGGAAAAACTAATTGTTATTAAGGAAGCAAATCTGAACAACAACTGTCCGGAGTGTTTCAACCAAGATTTAAACCTTACCTTTTATCAAAAACACACCTTCGGAAGCCTATTTCACAAAACTACTGGTGATTTGAGCCATAAATTGGTTTGCAATACGTGCCAAACTACTATTTACCCAGTGAGCTGGACAGAAGATTTAGAACGTATGGTCTCATACTATCAAAAAACAGCAGTACCTGCTGAAAAGTCATCTAAACCAACCTTACTTTTTTATGGATTAATGCTGTTCTTATTAGCATTAGTTACTGGTACTATTTATTTGTTTTTATCTGGTGCTATTCAATTTTAGCATTAATCGCCGTTGCTAAATTGTTGAATTCTTCGTCGGTTAGATTTACTTTATGTTGAAAACTTGCGTCTTTCATTTCGTTTAATGGAATTAAATGCACATGTACATGAGGTACCTCTAAACCTATTACGGTTATACCTACACGTTTGCAGTCAACCGTTTTCTCAAGTGCCTTACCGACCTTTCTTGAAAATAGCATTAGACCCATATAAGTTTCCTCATCTAAGTCCAAAATTTTGTTCACTTCCTTTTTTGGAATACAAAGCGTATGCCCTTTAGCGTTGGGGTTAATATCTAAAAATGCCAAAAAATTGGCATCTTCGGCTACCTTAAAGCAAGGTATTTCTCCATTTATAATTTTGGTAAAAATAGTTGACATAATTTCATGTTTATAACATAAATAAAAAATCCTGTCCTTATATAAGGACAGGATTAAATATAGTTATTTTAAAATCTAACCTCTTGTAATCTCAAGAATTTCAAATTTAATAGCGCCACTAGGCACAATGATTTCTGCAGTGTCGCCCACTTTTTTACCCAATAAACCTTTACCAATCGGAGAATTGACCGAGATTTTCCCCGTTTTTAAATCGGCCTCGCTTTCAGCTACCAATTTATAGGTCATCTCCATACTAGTGTTTTTATTTTTTAACCGCACACTTGAGAGTACCAATACCTTAGAAGTATCTAATTGTGATTCGTCAATCAACCGCGCATTGGCAACGGTATTTTCTAATTTTGCAATTTTCATCTCAAGAAGACCCTGCGCCTCTTTTGCAGCGTCATATTCAGCATTTTCGGAAAGATCACCCTTATCTCTTGCTTCAGCAATTGCTTCAGAAGCCTTAGGTCGCTCTATGTCCCTAAAGTGATTAAGTTCTGCTCTGAGTTTTTTTAACCCTTCAGCAGTATAGTATGATACGTTACTCATAACATCTCGATTTACAAATAAACAAATCCTCTGCAATAGCCTTTTAACAAGGCTTTTTAAGAGAGGATTTAACACAAATATACATAATTTTTACGCACATTTGCTCAAGTTCTCCAAAACAAAATTATAGCATGATTCGTAAATTAAGTATCTTATTTTTATTGATAATCACTGCCTGTAGTAATGATGGTACAATTAGAAATCCGTATTTACAGGAGATAAATTTTCGTTTTGACGCCAATTTAAATCTGCCTAGCTATAACCCACTTACCAATACAGGAAGTGCTGTTTTTGTTAAAAGTGATGGTGTTGGTACACGGGGTGTTTTTATTATCAATGCAGGTTTTGATCAATTTAGGGCTTTTGAGGCCAGTTGCCCAAATCATGCTCCCAACGAATGCTCTACCATGAGTTTAAATGGCCAAGTTGCGACTTGTTCTTGCGAAGAGTATGAATACAGCCTTTTCACGGGACAGCTTTTAAACCGACCAGATGATGGAAAAAGGTATTATGACATGTTGGAATACCGTGCTCGTTTTAGTGGAAATACTGTTATCGTATCTAATTAGATTATTCTTCTAATCGGTACTTTTCCATAATCTCTTTAAACAATTCACCCGTACTCGGTGGGGTGTACGAAATTGCATTTGCACCTGCCTCTATTGCGAGCATTATGGTTTCATCTGTTTTACCACCTGTGGCAATAATTGCAACATCTGAATCTAAATCTCTTATTTTCTTTATAATATCAGCTGTATTTCCTGCCCCTGAAACATTAAAAATATCAACACCTGCCTGTAATCTGCCCTTAATATCATCTTTTTGAGAAACTACGGTAATCGTTACCGGTATGTCTATCTTTTCTTTCAAAAGTCTAATTAGACTATTCGGAGTAGGCTTATTCAATACAACACCCAACGCACCTTGAAACTCTGCATGAATTGCCAATTCTAAAGATCGTAGCCCTGTAGTTATTCCACCTCCTATTCCGCAGAAAATAGGCTTATCTGCAGCTAATATCAATGCATTTGAAATTACTGGTTGCGGGGTAAAAGGATAAACTGCAATGATTGCATTCGCATTGGTATTTCTAAGTATAGCAACATCTGTACTGAAAATGAAGGATTTAATAGATTGACCAAACACCCGTATACCAGAACATTCGGATATCACTTCTGGAACCGTCACAATATTATTTCTTAACCTACTGCCGAAAACTGGAATGGTACGATTCATAACCCAAGAATTTAAAGCCCTAAATTAGAATATTCTTTTTTACGTAAAAGTTAAACATGCCTTAATATTACCCCTTACTTTTTACAAAAAAAATATCATATGTACACTGGTATAACTTCATAGTCAACTCTTAAGTTAACCCCAGAACAAAGTACTAATGATGAGCAGAACCATAAAAGCTCCTGTTTTATGGTTCTGCTCAATTCACTTATTAAGCTTCTTTGTATTAAAAATTAACAGTAGCCCCTAGTAAGAAATTTGTTCCTGCCTGCGGATAATACCCTTGAACTTCAAAAGAACTTCCTGGTGTAGAAAAATCATCTAAATACGTATATCCGTTAGATACATATTTCTCATTTAGAATGTTATTAACCAATCCTGAAAATACTATAGATTTTAAAATTCTATTCATTTTTATCTCATAGGTGATATTGAAATCAGTAGTGAAATAGGCCTCGAGTTTAGATGCTTCTGTATCTGTATTACTTAGATATTGCTCACCTACATACTTTGAAAACAATGACAGGTTTAACGCATGAAATGGTGTATAGCTAAGAATATTACCTGCTATTAAAGATGGTGAAAATGCAATCGTTGTATTACCTAAATCTTGTAATGCGCCATCCCTATTAATAAAATAATCAATATTCCTATTATCGCTTATAGCTACATTCGGGCGAATATTAAACTTATCGTTTAATTTAATGTTAGCATCTATTTCGAGTCCTAATCTATAGCTATCCCCTACATTGGCACGCAAAGGTGCTCCAACATCATTAAGGCCGCCAGTCAACACTAACTGATCCTTGTAGTTCATGTAATATACATTTGTATTCACCTGAACATCGGGCGAAACATACCTCCATCCTAATTCAAAATCATTCAATCGTTCAGGTTTCGGATTTCCACCTTCATAATCATTTCTATTCGGCTCTCTATTCGCTACCGCATATGAAAAATAGAAATTATTGTTGGCATTCAAATCATAAGTAACACCTGCTTTCGGATTGAAAAAATTAAACGTATCATCAACTTTCCCTGTATCCTCTCCATTTGCCTTATACCTAACAGTTCTATATTGAAGGTCACCATATAAAGACCACTGTTCATTCAATTGATAATTCGCTTTCGCATATAAATTAAAATCTATTTTAGTTGAGTTATCATCGTAATAAAGGTCTTGATAATTACTATTACTTGCATACCTAGCCCAGATAATTTCCCCGAAATGATCGCCTTCATACTTATTTAATCCACCACCTATAATTAGACTTAGTTGTTCTTTTTTATAATTAGCAGAAAATACGGCTCCATAAAAGTCATTAGCTAACCAGCGTCGTCTAATAACATCTGTTGTATTTACAACTTCTCCATCCACATTTATTGGCTCAAAACCATAGGTATCAAAATCATCATCTTCTTTATACTGCTCAAAGAAACCTCTACCTCTTGTATAGTGTAATGCTATATTAGTACTCCAATACTCTGAAACCTGTTCGTTCCATAAGAGTTGAGCGTGATCCTGCTTGTAATCATCTACCTCATTATCATAAAACTGGGCATTTCCATTTTCATCAGTATATATTCCTGAAGGATTAAAAGTTCTATCATCTTTTAAGGTTTGGGAGTCTATACCGTACCAGGCTTGATAGGTGATTTCATGGCCACCGAAAAGCAAGGCCTTTATTAAGGTATTGTCGTCTTTATACGCCCCTTGTAAAAAATAAGAATCTAAATCTGACCTAGCTCTATCAACATAACCATCAGAATTAATTTTAGATAGTCTTCCAGAAATTTCTACCTGATTAGATAAAAGTCCGGTGCTAAATTTCAAATTGTTTCTTAATGTATTAAAGCTTCCAAGTGAAGTTGAAATTTGGCCATAGGCATCTTGGGAAAACCCATCTGTCAATACATTTAGACTAGCACCAAAAGCACCAGCACCATTTGTAGAAGTACCCACACCACGTTGCAATTGCAAACTTTCTGTAGAGGAGGCAAAATCTGGCATGTTGACCCAAAACGTTCCTTGTGACTCCGCATCGTTATAAGGTACTCCATTAATTGTCACATTAACTCGAGTTGCATCACTACCCCTTACTCGTATACCAGTATAACCAACACCTGCGCCAGCATCTGAAGTCGTCACAACAGACGGCAAAAAGTTCATCAAAACCGGAATATCTTGACCTAAATTTCTTGATTTAATATCCTCTTTTGTAAGATTAGAAAATGTTACAGGTGATTCTTTTGTGACCCGTATCGCAGAGACAAAAACCTCATCTAGGATTACCTTTTTACCTTGTGTTGAATCTGACTCGCGTTCTTGGGCTTGAATGCCCATAATTAGCGTAAAAAACGCCGTAATTGTGAAAATAGATAGTTTCATTCGTAAATATTATACGAATAAAAGGGGCTATTATTCTAAAGTTTATATTGATTTTAGTTGCCACTAAAACTTATCTAGCACAACAATTGTAACCTAATGGCGACTATCGCCTCCCTTGGCAGCATTACCCGCCCAGGTTCTTTGGGTATAATCTCAGCTTTATACTGAAAAAAATCAGCATTCGGCACCCCTTTGAGATGTTGCAAATGTAATGCAGTAAATTCATCTCTCATAAATAATTTTGTAAAAAAATAATGCTTAATGGCAGCCTCATTGTTAACGATTAGTGTCTACGTAAAAGTTATTCGATTAATTTTTATTCTTCCCAACATATTTTTAAAACTACTGCTATCCTCAAAAATTGAAATTGTAGTAATTAAACTTATAGTGACCATTTGTTTATCAACTTGCTCCACTTATTTAAATACCACTTTTTGTGCCTGGTCACTGTTAAAATAAAAAACCGGTATTTGTAGTTTTTTTAAGAGTACTAGCCCCAAATTTTATTTTTTAGTTATCCAATTACCATGCTGATCTATAAATACGGTTCTTCTTGTTCCGCTTTTAAGAACCATAATCAATTTAAATTCTCCTCTATCATTTTTATAGGCAGCACCTAGCTTTGAAGTAGGATATTGTTTTAATATTTGTTCTACTACAGGAGATGTTAGCTCACTAGATTTTATTTTCACAAATTCATCAGCTATAATAATTTCAGCATTGGTCTCTACTGTTTTTGAGATTGACATTCCTGTTACATTAAACATCACTCCTACAGCCAATAAAATAAGTAATATGTTCTTTTTCATTCTGAAAATTTTAATCGTTAATACTACTTGTATCTTTTCTATTTACGGTGCAAACCTGCATATGGACTATAGGTTAACTAAATATTATAGCTTTTTTGATTCCTAAATTAAAGGGAATATTACATTTCTAACCTAGCTACCTTAGGCATCTGCAAAACGTTCCATTAATGTGCCATCTTCCACTGAAACTTGTAGCTTTTAATCATCCTGCTAATCCACATAGACTTTAATTAATGTCGCTTCTACTAGCCTACCTCTAAAGATTCTATAACTGGGGTGTGGGAACATCAGAAGTTGCTACTTTTTTGTAATCATGTAAAAAATGTCTTCCATAGAACATAATCGCAGTAGCCGCAGTACCTAGTATCAAGCTTCTTATTGCCAGTACTGTCGGGAAAACTAATTTTTTTAATCATTAAGTTTTTTAGATTAAACATTCTTGATACTTCTAACAGAACATTATATCAGAACAATTCAATCAAATAAAAAAACCAATTAACATACTAAATAACAGCGGTTTAAATGTCTTGTATTTTTCTACGATGTGGGTAAAATTGTGTAAACAAAAAAATGTGTAGAAACTACACATTTTTTTATTCTTTTCAACTATTGATTAAACCTGATGTGAATCTTTTAAAAGGTCAATTACACTTTTCACCGGATTGAAGGTCACCAATGGTACTTCTACGAAGATTGTATTCCAAAATGCCATGGCTCCGTTCCAAAGACCTGGAAGCTCCAGTGCCTTTAATTCTTTACCATCTTTTGTTTTACCTGTAATAAACCCTTGTTTGTGATCTACAAACTTGAGCAAGTCATATTTCTCACCTTTATAATTTCGTACTCCACATACCAAATCTACCGGATTAAAATGGGTGGAATTCTTCATAATAACTGCCTGTTGATTGCTATCCATATCTATTTGAGCAGACTCAATAATCTGTAATGAAACTTCGCCTTTGGTATTGGCAACCCAAAACGGACCGCCACCTGGCTCCCCTTCATTTTTCACCATTCCACAAACGCGAATTGGTCTATTGATTTTATTTTTCAAAACTTCTTGCTGCTCCAACGTTGATTTTAAATCGAAGTCGTCACGAAATCTAATATTTAGCCGTTCCTTCAAAAATGATTTTATTTCCAATAGGTCAGCATCTGCCACTTCTCCGTTTTCTAACTGCTCAGCATATTTAAATGCCTTTACCTGTTCTTTCAGAAGTATCCCGGCTAATACCTTTTTGCTGTCAGCTACGGCCTTAGCATCATTCATAACCGCTACGTTATCGATATTTTTTATAAAAATCACATCTGCATCCTGCTCATTTAAGTTTTGAATTAAAGCGCCATGGCCTCCTGGTCTGAATAATACTGTACCATCATCATTTCTAAATGGCTTATTATCCATATCAACTGCCAACGTATCGGTAGATGATTTCTGAAATGAATAGTCTATTTCATATTTCATTCCTGTAGAATCAGAAACTCTAGGTCCAGCCTCTTTAAATTCATTTTTGAACATTTCCTCATGTTGCTCAGAAACGGTAAAATGAATTTTTGCTTTACCATTAGAACCTGCATATAACGAACCTTCTTTAAGATGCTCTTCAAATGGTGTCGCTGCTATATCTTTATAATTGTGAAATGGTAATAATCCCTTAGGATAAAAACCATAATTAAGTGTATTCTCACCAAGTAGCTCTGAAACAAAAAGAAATACCTTTTTACCCTGTGAATCAATGTTTTTAGGTAATCTGTCCATTACTATATCGTAAAATGGTAAACGTTCTAAACCACCGGATAGCACCTTAATATCTTTATCATTCGTCCTTTTTAAATAGGCATCAAGTAATTCCTCTTCTGGTTTATACACCTCCAAAAAATTAAATAAAGCTTTGAACATACGAGAAGCTGCTCCAGAAGCAGGTACAAATTTCAAAATATCTAAATCTTTTAATTTCGAATCATACAATTGAATAAGCTCCTTTTCTTCAGATTCAGAAAATTTAAGTATTCCGTTTCCTATAATCGCTGCGTTTTTTAACTTTACAAAAGGAATACCTTCTCTAAAAGTGCTGACATGGTCCATCACCTTTTCTTTCGTAATACCCTTATCCTTTAATTGCTTTTCGTCGTTCTCTGTAAGTTGTATCATTTATTTAATAACTGATCTATATGGTTAATAGCCTTTTCTAAACGCGTTTTCTTGTCCCCCTTCAAGATAATAAAATTTTTACCGTATTTTTCTAAGGTTCCTTGAAAATAGGAAAACATTTCTTCTCTTTCTCCTGGCTTATCCCTTAAATCATCAGCTTCCCATGGAATATCGATGTACGTTAACAGATAAAGGTCATAACAATTCTGTAATGCATATTTCTCTAGAATCGGGTCACAATCACCTATATAATAAGCTTCAGAATACACCTTGGTTTCTAATAGATCGGTATCGCATATCAGAATTTTAGTTGCTTTTTTAGATAATTCATTCTCTAAGCACATTTGTCCCTCAGCAATAGGGAGCAAATCATCAGGTTCACAGGTTTTACGTTCATTATTCCATTTATCCTGCAAATATTCTCTAGCATATTCAGGTACCCAAACTGTATTATAGTATCTCGCCAGTTGTTCTGAAAGTGTCGTCTTACCAGTTGATTCTGGCCCAAAAAGAACCACTTTTAAGATGTTTGAAGGTTCCTGTCTATATTTTTTTTCCATGCATTATATCCATAAATGGCCAATATTGTAAAAATTAGGTATTGAAAACTAGTAAATGTAAATCCTTTATAAAAATATAGCGGAATTGATATAATATCACCCACTATCCAATATATCCAATTTTCTACTTTTCGTTTGGCCATAAGCCACATACCCACAAAAAATATAGCTGTTGTTATGGTATCAACATATGCTGTCCAGCTATTCCATTTATCAAAAACCTGATAAACTGTAAACACAAAAACAATCGTCCCAAAAAAAATAAATATAGATATTATGTTCTCCTTTTTAGTGACTCTGGTAATTGGTGTAAAATGTTCGGCGTCTATTTTTCTTGTCCAAATATACCACCCATATATACTCATAATAAAATAGTATATATTGATAAGCATATCACCAAGCAAACCCCATTTTAAAAGTAGATATACAAAAATTGAAGTACTAATCAACCCTGTCGGGTACACCCAAATATTATTCTGCTTGGAAAACCAAACAGATAGTAACCCAAAAATCACCGCTACGACTTCAAGTACAATATCTAAAGTTTCATACTCAGCGTATTGCCCAAAGAAATAATCAAAAATGGGGCTCATAGGCGCTTCTATCAGATTTAACGATTTTCATAAACAAAAGCCCCCTATCCATTAGTTCAAAAGCTATTTTGATTTCCTTGTTCAACATTTTCATTACATCCTCATAAGAACCGAAAACTTGGGTACTTAGTGGGTTTTCAATAATAGTTAACCCAGAAGCCCTAATCTTTTTGATGAAGTCTATAATATGTTGTTCAAAATCATCCTGTAATGGTGAAAATGTTAATTCTACTGATATATCCATAGATGCTTGTTTTGGTCTTTATTGATTTTTAACTCTTATCTCTTGTAGCATAAACACATGTAAATTCCTCGAATTCTAGAAAGCGTATATCATAGTTAGATAAATCTCCCATAAAAATTATTTGTGCTGTTGTATTTTTATTATCAAACATGAAATCTTGCACATTTATGTGATGTAAAAAACTTAATCCCCTATGTCCATAAATTTTATAGAGTGATTCTTTTGCCCCCCAAACAATAGTCAGTTTTCTAATAATAGCAGCAGTATTGGCTAACGTTCTATATTCTTCGAAAGGTGTGAACTTGTGTGCTATGCGCAGAATTTTATCCCGCTGCATTTCTATATCAATACCTACTTCCTCAGATTTGCTGATAATTATACCTGTGAAATTATGAGAGTGGGTAATGGAGATAAATTTACCATCACGAAGGTGGGGTTTGCCGTTCAGGTCATAAACTAAATCAGAATCGGTATACCCATATTCGGCCAATAAGTGTCTTATACTTAAAAATGCCCTGCGATGAAGTTCAGATTTCATTCCATCAAATCGCGCTTGACAATGGGGTGTCAATTCTACGTCTTTCCATAACTTATCTTCGGCTTCATCTACCTTCCAAATGGCTAGGGAAGTATCCTCGTTAACTGTTATAGTTTTGTAAACCGCCATGGGATTATTAGGGTTATTCGTACCTTTGCACGAATTAATTTTAGTTTTACACAGATTAACGAAAGTATAAAATATTAAAGATATGAGCACCAAAACTATTCCATATGTGCCTTATAAGGTTAAGGATATTTCCCTTGCTGCCTGGGGAAGAAAAGAAATTGAATTGGCTGAAGCTGAAATGCCAGGTCTAATGGCATTACGTGAAGAGTATAAGGATGAACAGCCTTTAAAAGATGCTCGTATTGCCGGATGCCTTCATATGACCATACAAACAGCTGTGTTAATTGAAACATTAACAACGTTAGGTGCAGAAGTTACTTGGAGCTCTTGTAATATATTCTCAACACAAGATCAAGCAGCTGCAGCAATTGCGACAACAGGCGTACCTGTTTATGCTTGGAAAGGTATGAACGAAGAAGAATTTGATTGGTGTATCGAACAAACGCTATTTTTTGGTGAGGACAGAAAACCATTAAATATGATTTTAGATGATGGTGGTGACCTTACTAACATGGTACTAGACAAATATCCAGAAATGGCAGCTGGAATAAAAGGTCTTTCAGAAGAAACTACAACTGGTGTACACCGTTTATACGAGCGCGTAAAGAAAGGAACACTTCCTATGCCTGCTATCAATGTTAATGATTCTGTAACCAAATCGAAATTTGATAATAAATATGGTTGTCGCGAAAGTGCTGTTGATGCAATTCGAAGAGCTACCGATACCATGCTTGCTGGTAAGCGCGTTGTAGTTGCCGGTTACGGTGATGTGGGCAAAGGAACAGCTGCTTCGTTTAAAGGAGCTGGTTCAATTGTTACTGTTACTGAAATCGACCCAATTTGCGCACTGCAAGCTTGTATGGATGGTTTTGAAGTTAAAAAGTTAGAAACCGTTATTGGTAATGCCGATATTGTGATTACTACTACAGGAAACAAAGATATTATTAGAGCTGAGCACTTCGAGGCGCTTAAGGATAAAGCCATCGTGTGTAATATTGGTCATTTTGATAATGAAATTGATATGGCTTGGTTGAATAAAAACCATGGTCATACCAAGGATGAAATAAAACCACAAGTCGATAAATATACCATTAACGGTAAAGACCTTATCCTTTTGGCAGAAGGTAGATTGGTCAATCTAGGTTGTGCGACTGGCCACCCAAGTTTTGTGATGA
This sequence comes from Maribacter sp. ACAM166, assembly GCF_005771495.1. Lineage (GTDB taxonomy): Bacteria > Bacteroidota > Bacteroidia > Flavobacteriales > Flavobacteriaceae > Maribacter. Next base: position 8,233 of record NZ_VAUW01000001.1, on the reverse strand, counting down.
GCAACTCATTCACGAACCAAACACTTGCTCAGATTGAGCTTTGGAAGAATAGTGATAATTATGATAATGATGTCTATATGTTGCCAAAGCATTTAGATGAGAAAGTAGCGAAACTACACTTGTCTCGTTTAGGGGCAGAACTCACCGAATTAAAGAAGGAACAAGCCGATTATATCGGAGTTACTGTTGAAGGGCCTTTTAAGCCAGAGTATTACAGGTATTAAATATAGGTTTGTAAAAAAAATGGTCCTGACAAAAAATCAGGACCATTTTTTTTTAAGCTTTTAAGTATCAGTTGTTTTCAGCCAACATACCTTCTAGATAATAGCAATCTGTTTGCTCTTTAATCTGGGCCAATCCTTCTTCTTTAGAACTTAATGGATTAATCTTAATTTCTTTTCCATTTGGTATATAAACAATGTAGAATCCTTCTTCAAAAGATGAAAGTTTTATGATTTCACCATTTGGGCGTACAGCGTTCCATGACTTTTCACTGGGCTTATATATCAAATCAATTTTATTGCCTTTTTTCTGACCTTCCACTACCGTTACCTGCATTCTATTTTTAGTTGCGACCATTTCAAAGGTGTTTCCATCTCTTTCTACCATTTGAGTTTCTTGGTCACCTTCTTCCATTGCTATAGGATTAGACCCACTCCAGAATTCGATAACATTAAAAATAATGGTATCTCCTAAAAAGAAAAGACCATAAACAGGGATAATGTTTAATCCCCAAAAAACAAGGTTATTTACAAATTTACTATCAGATAGTCCTTGGTTCCAATCTTTTAGATTATTAAAAGCACTAAAAGAACCCAAACAGCTAGAAAATAATAAAGTACTAGCCATTGCAACGCAAATGATTGATTTTTTCATGATTAAGATTATTTAAAATTATAGTTTAAAGTAGCTAAAATTATAAAATAAACCTATGCTGTTATACTAATATTATTAACCTTATTCAAGTTACAAACTGATAACTTAAATGTGAACTGACCAAAAATATTAAAGCCTTAGCATATTCAGTAGAATTGGTTCATCCACTGCTATAAAAATATCAATAAAATGAAATAATTGCGATGATAAGTAGTGTCATATTAACATTGTGACACTGAAATTTATATTGTCCTCATTAAGCTAGCCGCTTCCTCTATGTTCTAAACCTTCATACTATCCTCTTATAAACTCATACAACCAGGCGCGTCCCAACCTACGTTCATATAGTAAAACCAGTGATGACTTCATTAAAAACAATCCCAATAACAACACTTATCTTGCATTTCCTTAGTGTACTGAAATTATCATAACCTTCAAGATTAGTTTTATAAATTTTTGCAGAATTTGAAGTTAACGAATAAGAAATAATGTAAGGCAAAATACCTATTCAGCTTAAAATCGATACTATATAAATGAACCAAGTATTGAGCAATTTCTTAGGCTCCATGATAGGTTTGACTTATTTATTAAGGTGTTTGAAAAATGAATTGGAAAGTTCAAAACTTGGTTTTTGATATCGCGATTTTCAAGCCGTGAAATACTATTGATCGCCAAATTTAATAGAATCCCTTTTCTATGTAAAGTGTTTTAGCGTACTTCGTTAAAAATAATTACTATGATACTATTTGTGGATATGGATGAAGTAATTGCTGATACTTATGGCGCCCATATAGCGCTTTATAATATGGAATTCAAAGGTGAACTGACCACGAATTCATGTTCTGGCTCAGAAGTATGGCGAATGGTTCCTGAAGCGCATCAAGATAGTGTTAGAAAACACGCCACTAGACAAGGTTTCTTTAGAAATCTAAAACCCATAGCTGGTAGTCAAGAAGTTTTAGAAAAACTTTCAAGCGTTCACGAGGTCTATATAGCATCTGCAGCCATGCAATTCCCAAATTCATTAGAAGAAAAAAGTGAATGGTTAGATGAACACTTTCCATTTATACCATGGCAAAACCGCATTCTTTGCGGACACAAACACATCTTAAAAGGTGATATTTTAATTGATGATAGAAGCTATAACTTAGAGAGTTTTGAAGGTCGAGGTCTTCAATTTACATCACCACACAATGAAAATACAACTGGTTTTGAGCGCGTAAATTCTTGGTTTGAGATAGGCGAAAAACTATTTTAACGCACATTGCTTATCATCGTCTTTAACCAACATTGCCCAAGTTAAATATAACTAAAAAACCTCTTCATTTCTGAAGAGGTTTTTTAGTTATGCATTATTCAGTTTAAGCTTCGAAAGGCTCAATGGAAACAAATGATTTTCCACCAGCTTTCTTTTTAAACTTAACCATACCATCTATTCGTGCATGTAGCGTATGATCTTTTCCTGCGTAAACGTTTTCACCAGGATTGTGTCTTGTTCCACGCTGTCTAACAATAATGTTACCAGCAATTGCAGCTTGACCACCAAAAATCTTAACTCCTAATCGTTTCGATTCTGACTCTCTTCCGTTTTTCGAACTACCTACACCTTTCTTATGTGCCATTGTCTAAGGTTTTATATATTATACTTAATGGTCAGCTTATTTAGCTACACCACCATCTAATTCATCTTGCCATTTCTGTAACTCGTCCCATTTACCATCTGCAGCTAATTGCGCTTGCTTCGGCCAAGTTTCTGTTACATGATTTCCACGAACGTCAGCAATGATTTCAGAAATCTTAGCTGAATCAGTTTTTGCTAACTCTGCGAAAGATGAAATTCCTGCAGCGATTAATGTTTCGGCTATTTTTGGTCCGATACCTTCAATCTTTTTCAAATCGTCACCTTTTGCTGTAGCTTTTTTCGCTTTTGGCTTAGATGCTACTGAGACTTCAACAGGGGCTGCCTTACCATCTACTTTGTTAGCTTTAGGTTCTGCTTTATTTGCTCCTTTTGAAATAATAGACTCAATTACAATCTCTGTTAGAGATTGACGATGTCCATTTTTCTTTCTGTAACCTTTACGTCTTTTCTTATGAAAAACGATTACTTTGTCACCTCTAAGGTGTTTAACGACTTTAGCCTCTACTGCGGCTCCGTCTATAGCCGGGGCGCCAATAGTAACGTTCGACCCATCAGCCAAAAGAAGTACATTGTCAAAAGTGACTTTTTTACCTTCTTCTACCTGTAAGCGGTGAACGTACACTTTTTGGTCTTTTGCAACTTTAAATTGCTGCCCTGCCATCTCTACAATTGCGTACATATTGTTAAATGTAATAATTAAACCTGATGGATTTTTTCCATAGGCGGGTGCAAATATAATTCTTACTGATGAATTTACAAGCTTTTTTTAAACCTTATTCTTTTTTGGCGTATTTGTGCTTTTAAAAAGCTGCATAAACGTCAAAGTCAAAACTATAGTTGTAGAGAAACCCATTATGGCTACAACAAAGAAAACTATAGCCTCAAAACCTTGATAGGTATTGGCCCATTTGGTGGAAAGTTGCTCTAAAAAACCAGGCTGTAAATCTTCAGAATAAATTGCGAAAAATATGGTAAATATTATAGTAGCAATACCTCCGGTAATTAACCCAGTCTTAAAACCTTCCGTGTAGGTGAATTTATCCCCTTGTTGTAGTTTATGATATTTGATTGCTTCATAAATAGCAAACCCCGTTATAACCCCGTTGAAAATACTGTAAAACACATTAGTATGTAACCCTAAAAGGGATAAAATTAAAAAGTAGGCAATAAGGGATCCACTTGCTGCAATGCCAAATCGTACGGGTAAAGTAAATCTATTCATATTCTTGTCGTTGGTTTGTTTAGCTTATCAAGGTAATCAATAAACAATAGATTATTTAAAATCTATTGTTAAAGAATTTTCGTCATTTAGAGGTTACCCACAAAAAAATATCTTTATTGTAACATTTTCATGAAATTGCACACTGATTTTGTATAACACTTTACTAAACACTTTTTAAATGAAAAAGAATTTACTCTTAGCTACCGCTATACTTTTTTATGGAATTATCGCCTTTGCACAAGAGGTTAATTTTGAAGAGTATACCCTCGAAAATGGCCTTCATGTAATTTTACATCAAGACAAAACAACTCCAATTGTTACGACATCTGTCATGTACCATGTAGGGGGCAAAGACCGAACAGAAGGTAGAACAGGGTTTGCTCATCTATTTGAACATTTATTATTTGAAGGAACCGAAAATATCGAAAAAGGCAAATGGTTTGAAATAGTAGCATCAAATGGCGGTACAAACAACGCAAATACGACGCAAGACCGAACTTATTATTATGAAGTTTTTCCGTCAAATAATTTAAAATTAGGGCTTTGGTTAGAATCTGAACGAATGCTTCACCCTATTATAGAACAAAGCGGTATAGATACCCAAAAAGAAGTAGTCAAGGAAGAAAAGAGATTACGCTATGACAATTCTCCCTATGGTCAGTTTCTTCCTGTTTTAGGAAAAAACCTATTTGACATACATCCATACAAAGATCCCAATATTGGTTACATGAAGGATTTGGATGCAGCAACTCTAGATGACGTTATTGCCTATAATAAAAAATACTATATTCCAAACAACGCAGTACTTGTTGTTGCAGGTGATATCCACCTTGAAAAAACAAAAAAGTTGATTAAGGATTATTTTGGACCCATTCCTAAAGGAAAGGATATTACAAGAAATTACCCAAAAGAAACCCCAATAACCCAACAAAAAAATGCAAAATTCTACGATTCTAATATTCAAATACCTGCCTCTATGATTGCTTATAGAACAGCAGGCTTTAAAGAAAAGGATGCGTATATATTAGATGTAATATCCACCTATTTAAGTGATGGCCCATCTTCAAAACTATACAAAAAAATGGTTGATGACCAGAAACAAGCCTTACAGGTTGGAGCTTTTAATATCTCGCAAGAAGATTATGGAATGTATGTAGTATTTGGTCTGCCTGTTGGTGAAACTACGTTAGATGTTCTTACTATAGAAATGGAGGAAGAAATAGAAAAAGTGAGGACCACTCTAATTTCTGAAAAGGATTATCAAAAATTACAAAACAAATTTGAAAATCAATTTGTTAATTCAAATTCAAACGTTGAAGGCATCGCTAATTCTTTAGCTAAATATTATTTGTTGTATGGCGACACCTCTTTAATTAATAAAGAAATTGACATCTATCGGTCTATTACGAGAGAAGATATTAAAGAAGTAGCACGTAAATACTTGAACCCAAACCAAAGACTCTTACTTGAATATTTACCAGAAGAAAATACGGCAAACTAAAACATTTATGAAAAAGACATATATATTTCTAGCAGCATTTTTTACGATTATTTCCGCACAGGCACAAATAGATCGTACAGTAATGCCAAAAGCAGGTCCGGCACCTGAAATCAATTTAAGCGATCCCGAAAGCTTTAGATTAAACAATGGTTTAAAGGTAATGGTAGTTGAAAACCATAAGTTACCAAGAGTTTCTATTCAACTTTCTATAGACAACCCCCCAATTTTAGAGGGAGAAAAAGCAGGTGTTAGCAGCCTAACCGGAAGTCTTTTAGGAAATGGCTCTAAAAGCATTCCTAAAGATGAATTTAACGAGGAAATCGATTTTCTCGGTACCCGATTAAATTTTGGACCACAAAGTGCGTATGCACAATCATTGTCAAAATATTTTCCTAGGATGATGGAATTAATGGCAGATGCCGCAATTAACCCTAATTTCTCAAAAGAAGAATTTGACAAGGAAAAAAATATATTGATTACCGGACTTAAGTCGGAAGAGAAGGATGTATCAGCAATTTCCGGACGCGTACAACTTGCTTTGGCTTATGGTAAAGACCACCCTTATGGTGAGTTTACTACTGAAACTACTGTAAATAACGTCACCCTTCCGGATGTTGAAGCATTCTACAGGGATTATTTTGTGCCTGCCAACGCCTATTTAATTGTTATTGGTGATGTATCTCTTGAAGAGGTTAAGGTATTGGTAGAAAAGTATTTTACACCTTGGACAAAAGCAGTTCCGCCTAATTTCAGTTACACTAGCCCTAAAAATGTTCCTAATACACAAATAAACTTCGTGGATATGCCCAACGCAGTTCAATCTGAAATAGCGGTACAGAATGTTGTGGAATTAAAAATGAAAGATATAGATTATATTCCTGTTTTAATCGCCAATCAAATTCTTGGTGGCGGTGGAGAAGGCAGGTTGTTTCTTAATTTGCGTGAAGACAAAGGATTCACCTATGGCTCATATTCTTCCGTTAACGAAAATAAATACTCGGCATCAAGGTTTAGGGCCACAGCCTCTGTAAGAAATGCAGTTACGGATAGTTCTGTAGTTGAAATTTTGAAGGAAATAGATCGTATCAACACAGAACCAGTAAGTGAGAAAGAGTTAAAGAATACAAAAGCTAAATATGCTGGTCGTTTTATTATGGCCTTGGAAGATCCGCAAACCGTTGCCCGTTATGCTTTGAATATTGAAACAGAAGATCTTCCTAAAGATTTTTATAAAACTTATTTAGAAAGATTAGACAAGGTCACCATTGAAGATGTCCAGAATGCTGCGCAAAAACATTTTAATTCCTCTAACGCTAGAGTGGTCGTTACGGGCAAGGGAAGTGATGTATTAGAGAACCTTGAAAAAATTACCTATAAAAGCAAAAAATTGCCGATTTTATTCTATTCTAAAACTGCAGAACGAACCGAAACTCCTAATTACAAAGCCTCTATACCTGAAGGTTTAACTGCCGAAGATGTTATTAAAAAACATATTGAAGCCATAGGTGGAAAAGCAAAATTAGAAAGTGTTGATTCATATTCCATGACTGCAGCAGCAGAAATGCAAGGAATGAAATTATACCTTGAAGTAAAAAAAACTGCCAATGATCAATTCATGCAAAACATTAAGATGATGGGGAATTCTATCAGCAAACAAGTGTTGGATGGTAATAAAGGTTACATGATTAATCAAGGGCAACGTAAAGACCTTTCTGATGAAGATATCAATAAGATAAAAGAGGAGTCAGCTCCATTTCCTGAATTAAATTATTTGACCGCTGGCAACATCACATTAGAAGGCACCGAAATGGTCGGGGAAAAGAAGGCTTACAAATTAAAAATAACAGCCAATAAATCCGTTTTTTACGATGCTGAAACTGGCTTGAAGCTACAAGAAGTAACTATTACCGAGATGCAAGGTCAACATATACAAAGCACATTTACATTTGAAGAATACAAAGAGGTATCAGGCATCTTGTTCCCTTTCAAATTAACACAAGCTGTAGGACCACAAAATTTCGAATTTATTGTTTCTGAAATTAAAGTAAATGATGGTGTTTCGGCAGTTGATTTTGAATAAAGCTTACATGTGTATTATAGAAAAACCCGCTAAATAGCGGGTTTTTAACTTTTGTTCTAGAATCTTTTATTACTATCCTATTTTTCTAATTCTCGCTTCGCCAATGATAATACCCTTGTCCACTTCTGGATCTCCCGTATAACTTACATTGGTTTCCCCATAGCAAGTTACTTTCAATCGATCTGAAACATTGACCCTAAAATTACTTTCACCATAAGCAGTTATTTTTGTTTCACCTGCATTCATACCAAGGGTGTTCACTTCACTTTCACCATAAGCTCTAAACACTTGGCGATTTATAGTGCCTTCTGCTATTTCCAAATAGCTGCTTCCATAAATAGCAACCGTAAGCTCATCAATTGAAACAGAATCAAAATAAACCTTTGCCTCACCATATAAACCTGAGTTCGATTAATAATATTTGATTATTATGCAACAAAAAAGATAGATTTTCAGTAAATTAAAGTGTTGAAATTCAATTCATTAATCTAAAAATCTATCTATGGTAATCTACTCTAAAGTTACAGAAATTTTCTGTTTGGTTGATGAGTTCTGCAAAGAATATGCTGAAATAGTCGATAAGGCTCTTATTGGAAACAAAGCAAAACGTCCTTCGATAATGTCCCAAAGTGAAGTAATCACGATAGCGATTATTTTCCAGTTAAGTGGTTTTAGAACTTTTAAACACTTCTATGTTTTCTATGTAAAAAATCATATGAAGAATGATTTCCCTGACACAGTTTCCTATAATAGATTTACAGAACTAATGCAACAGAACTTAATGGCTATGACTTTATTTTTAAAGACCTGCTGTTTGGGTGATTGCTCTGGAATATCTTTTATTGACTCTACTCCGGTGAGGGTCTGCAAGAATAAACGCATACACAATCACAAGGTCTTCAAAGGTATCGC
>NZ_VAUW01000019.1 GCF_005771495.1 Maribacter sp. ACAM166 | reverse complement strand
GTAACTTTAGAGTAGATTACCATAGATAGATTTTTAGATTAATGAATTGAATTTCAACACTTTAATTTACTGAAAATCTATCTTTTTTGTTGCATAATAATCAAATATTATTAATCGAACTCAGGTTATTAATAATCAATTGGATAAAGCGCGTGAGTTGGTAACAACACTAGATGGTTTTAGAGTGGAGATTGAAAACAACAATCCGGCAACAGATATGCTTTTGGCCTATGATGAGGTACAAAGAATCGTCCCCTCATTAAAAGTTGATATGGTTTCAGCGATGAGTATTAGTATTGATTTTGTTGATGCCGATGGAGACTAACAATGACATCATTTAAACAGAAGTATATAAACAATCTTGCAGAGGCCGCCCCATTGGCGGTCTTTCGTATTTTGTTTGGGCTAATGATGCTCATCAGTATTGTCCGTTTCTGGAGCTACGGATGGATTGATAAGCTGTATATACAACCTAAATTCTTTTTTTCGTATTACGGTTTTGAATGGATAAAACCTTTGGGGCACTATACTTATTTGATTTTCGTAGTCTGTGCTTTGTCTGCTGTATTCGTAGCGCTTGGTTACAAGTATAAAATCGCGATTATTACCTTTTTTCTCAGTTTTACTTATATCGAACTGATGGATAAAACTACCTATTTAAATCATTATTACTTTGTAAGCGCACTGAGTTTCTTAATGATATTTCTTCCGGCAAATGCATATTTTTCTTTAGATGCATTTCGTAATCCTAAAAAAGCATTTCAACATGTTCCTGTTTGGACGATTAACTGCATAAAACTACTACTAGGTATTGTTTATTTCTATGCCGGACTAGCCAAATTAAATTCAGATTGGTTGGTAAAGGCCATGCCTTTGAAGATATGGTTGCCTTCTAAATTTGATACGCCACTTTTAGGAGATTTGCTAAGTCAAGAATGGGTGCAATATGCTTTTAGTTGGGTTGGAACTGGCTATGATTTAGCGATTCCGTTTTTACTACTCTATCGAAAAACGCGAACATTTGCTTTTGTATTAGTCGTTATTTTTCATGTTTTGACGCGCGTATTATTTCCCATAGGCATGTTCCCATATATCATGATTATATCCACATTGATTTTCTTCGATGCTAGAGTACATCATAAAATACTTGCTTTTATTGCTAAAGTAATTCGCATTACAAAAGCAAAATTTGACAATGAAAAAATCTTAATCTTCAAAACAGGAAGCGTGATAAAATTCAATTATGTGCTTGTAATCCTGTTTTTTGTTTTACAACTAACAATTCCGTTTCGATATTCAGTATACCCTGGTGAATTGTTTTGGACCGAGGAAGGCTATCGATTTTCATGGCGGGTAATGTTGACCGAGAAATCAGGTTATTCACAATTTAAAGTGGTAGATGGCGTCTCTGGAAGATGGTTTTATGTCGATAATTCTGATTTTTTAACGCCTTTTCAAGAAAAACAAATGGCCTTTCAATCTGATTTTATATTGGAATATGCGCATTACCTCAAAGACCATTTTCAAAAAGATGGGCACAAAAATATAGCTGTTTATGTTGATAGTCAGGTAAGCTTAAATGGAAGATTAAGTACTACTTTTGTTGACCCAAAAGTAGACCTAACAAAAGAAAAAGAATCATTTCAACACAAAAAATGGATTATTCCGTTCAAAGATGACATTAAAGGATTGTAGTATACTTCTTGTTTTTTTAACCTTAGGCTTCTTTGGTATGTCTCAATATCAATTATCGGGCAACATTACAGATGCTGATGGTAATACTGTACCCGATGCTGAGGTATATCTCAAAGAATTGGAATTGTTTACAAATGCAGATAGTAAGGGTTCGTATAAACTAGAGAATATTCGCGAAGGAAATTATGTGCTTATTGTTTTTTATTATGGATATAAAGTAACGGAACGTAACTTCTCTCTTACTCAAAATAGCACTTTAAATATTACCTTAGAACCTTTAGGAGAGCAGCTTTCTGAGGTCGTAGTAACTCAAGAGCGCGAAAAAGTCTTTGCTTTAAAACAATTAAAAAAAGTAGAAGGCACCGCTATTTACGCAGGAAAGAAAAGTGAAGTAGTCTTATTAGAAGGTATTACAGGAAATTTAGCAGCCAACAACCCAAGGCAAATATACAGTCAAGTAGTGGGCCTTAATATCTATGATAACGGCGATGCCGGATTGCAGCTGAATATTGGTGGAAGAGGCTTGGATCCTAACCGAACGGCTAATTTCAACACACGCCAAAACGGTTATGATATAAGTGCCGATGTTTTAGGATATCCTGAAAGCTATTACACGCCACCAGCCGAAGCTTTGGAAGAAATACAAGTAGTACGGGGTGCAGCCTCTTTGCAATATGGAACCCAATTTGGAGGCTTGGTTAATTTTAAATTCAAAAAACCGAATCCGAATAAAATGGTAGAATGGACGTCTAGGCAAACGCTGGGTTCTTTTAATCTCAAGACCAGTTTCAATAGTTTGAGTGGTACCGCTGGTAAATTGAGTTACTATACTTATTTTAATTATAAGGAGGGAAATGGGTTTCGACGAAACTCAGTCTTTAACAGCAGAAATTATTTTGCCCATATAGGCTATCAAGTTTCCGATAAAACGAAAATCAGTTTAGAAACGACTTTTCTAAACTATTTAGCCAAACAAGCAGGAGGTTTGACGGATGCCCAATTCTTAGAAAATCCTACTTTTAGTAACCGCGATAGAAACTGGTTTGATGTAGATTGGAAATTGTACGCACTACGGTTAGACCATAAATTTTCATTAAAAACGGATTTCAGCTTGAATGTCTTTGGATTAGACGCATCTCGAAAAGCTTTAGGTTTCCGAACCAACCGCGTTTCGCAGGCCGATGACCCAGAAGAGCCTCGTGAATTGCTAGTCGATAATTTTCAAAATTGGGGGGCCGAAGCACGTATTTTGACCCGCTATAAGTTATGGGGAAAAGAATCAGCTTTATTATTAGGCTCAAAATTCTACACAACTCAAAATGACCAAAGACAAGGCCCCGGAAGTAATGCTTCCAATGCCGATTTTACTTTTGCCGATGCTACTTTTCCAAATTATGAGCGTCAATCGCAATTTGATTTTCCCAACCAGAACATCGCTTTCTTCGGAGAAAATATTTTTAATCTTACGGATAGGTTGACCATAACCCCCGGTTTTCGTTTGGAGCATATCAAAACGGAAAGCTTAGGAAGTTATAAGAACATAGTTTTAGACTTGGCTGGAAACCCTTTACTGAATGAGGAGACTGAAGACAACCGAACTTTTGACCGAACTTTTGTTTTATTAGGTGTTGGGGCAACTTATAAAGTATCACCAAGCTTAGAACTTTACGGGAATTTTTCACAGAATTATAGGTCCGTTACCTTTAGTGATATTCGTGTTGTGAATCCGTCTTTTCAAGTAGACCCAAACATAAGTGATGAGGATGGTTTTACCACTGACTTAGGTTTTCGTGGTCGGTATAAAGATATTTTGGCCTATGACGTAAGTGGTTTCGGATTGTTGTACGACAACCGTTTAGGAGAAGTGCTCAAGAGTGAGACACGCACTAACACGGGCGGTGAAGAAATAGAAACTGGACGTATTATACGTTTCAGAGGAAATATAGGTACAGCATTCATCTATGGTTTGGAAAGCTTTGGAAATTGGAGTTTAAAGGAAACTTTCCTTCCGAATTCCGATAAGTTGAAACTGAACCTTTTCATAAATGTAGCACTTACCCAATCGGAATATCTTTCTTCCGAAGAGAATAATGTAGAAGGAAATCAAGTAGAATTTATCCCCGCAGTAAATTTAAAAACGGGATTGAATTTCGGTTACCAAAACCTATTAGGTAGTTTACAATACACCTATTTGTCAGACCAATTTACAGACGCAACGAATGCACCTCAAGATGTAAATGATAATCAAAGAGGTATCGAAGGCGAAATTCCTGCATATGATATCTTGGATTTTTCCCTATCCTACACATATAAAAAGTGGAAATTGGAAGCAGGTGTCAATAACTTTTTAGATAATAGTTATTTCACCCGCAGAGCAACAGGTTACCCCGGTCCCGGTATAATTCCTTCTGAACCAAGAACATTCTACACAACACTTCAATTCAAATTTTGAGACCTATTGTGTATGACCGAGATTCTATCAACGATTATCTTGAAGCTGATGTGGTAAACCCTTTTTACGAATGTTAAATTCTTCTTGCTACAACTGAAGTTTAAACTTTCAAACTTTATAGAAATAGGAGGAACTGGTCATTTTAGAATGTTATGGTCAAAAAAAGTAATTGAAATTATTACCAATCTAACTTCTGAAAATCGGAACATACTAATAGAACCGAAATAAAAACGTTTGCTTACAAAACCGTTTTCAAAGTTCAACTAAACCTATTTTCAATTAATTGAATTAGTATACTAATCTTATTAAAATTTCGACCCAAAAAGTGATATGCTAGAATGTAAAACGTTAGAACGATATAAAATAATTTGTCGGGGCAATAGTAAATTAGTCTTCATAGCCCAGACTAAGCCAGAACGAATTAATAAACTTAAAATTTCTATTTTCAAAAAGAATCACTAATAAACTTTAATCCCACAGGCAATGACTCACGCCAGTAAGGCCAGGTATGAGCCCCATTGCGCACCCTATATTCGTGAGGTATTTGCCGCTCTAAAAGTTCTTTATGTAATTGGGCATTTCCTAGCGTTAGAAAATCATCATCCCCACAATCAAAATATATTTTTACTGTTTTTAACAGCTCTGCCTCTTTGGTTTTAACAAGATGAAGTACGTCGTACTCTTCATAGCTCTTATTGAGTCTCTTTTTACCTTTTGAACCTACCATATCGGGCATGGCCTTTGAAATATATCCATTCATAGATTCTTGATTGGAAGCAGTAACCGATTCCTCCGTAAATACCGCAGAACTAAACGCAGCACAGGCTCCAAAATGTTTGTTATACTTTAAGGCCAGCTTTAAGGAGCCTGCTCCTCCCATAGAGAGACCACTGATTCCCGTATATCGTTTTCCTTTACGAACACGGTATTGACTTTCAATATAGGGCAGTAACTCTTTCATGAACATATCTTCATACGGATAGGTACCATCTGTTCTATTCATATAAAGTCTGTCATCTCCATCGGGCATAATGATTACCATTTCCTGGATATTTCCTTGTTTAATTTCATGGTCAACTATCCGTTGCATTCCACCTGATTGAATCCAGTCTGTTTCGTCACCTGTGTAACCATTTAAAAGATAAACCACTGGATATTGACGTTCAGAATATTCATATCCATCTGGTAAGTATATCGAATATTTGACCTCGGTATTCAAAAGAGCACTTTTCATACTCAGGCTTTCCATGACCTTACTTTGAGCAAAAAGGGCACTAGTGATAGTAAACAGTAGAAGAAATAAGTAGAATTTTTTCATTAAAAATTATATTTAAATTGATTAGCGGTCTAAGCCTAATTTAAGTTATACCATATCCATCGGAATAACTTTGAGTGTTTCAAGATAATAAAAGGATTCAATATAGCTATGAATATTCACTTTAGAGTTTGTAATGCCCACCCTCTGTTACTTTACTTTCAATTTAGAGTCCATTACTATGAAATAGTGGTTAATATCTATCCCAATATTAAAAACTAGAAACTTTAATCTATACTTCACCCCATGGTTATAAATACCTCAAGCCACACATTCCACTCCATCGATTATTATCTAAATTAACTATCTTATTTTTCTAAGTGATTTATAGTTAATACCTGTATTATAAGACGTTGGATTTACTGATATTTTTTGTTTTTATCAAGATTATAGATGTATAGAATATTAAACTTCATGCTCACAATATTTTAATAACGTTGAACCATTATATTGTTTTTTAGGCTCTAATCCATTCAGCCTCCGACAAATTATAGTATTTATCTATAGACAAAACCTGTTAATCATAAGATTAGCAGGTTTTTTTATTTCAGTAAATAACGAGGCATTCTAAAAAATGCCGTATTTTATTTTGAATCTGTTCTTTACCGCATGCTACATTTAATTTCTTGTAATAAAAGTGTAAATAAATAAAAGGATTGAGCGCTTAATACTTATTTTTTAATAAGGTTTATGACTGTCAACCTACTATATTTTAAAGGTCAAAACAGGTAGATTTGAATTATTAGCCAAACTTTCACCAGTGCTTCCTAAGAAGAAATGAGACAAACCTTTGCGGCCGTGGGTCGGGACTGCAATAACATCGGCATTAATTTTTTCTGCGTAGTGAATAAGACCATCTTCAACACTATAGTCGTCGTAAATACCAACATCTATATTATCCCCATAATTCTGCATGAAAATAGAAGTTCTTTCTTCTATTTCATTGGTACTAAGAAAGTCATTGGTAGGCAGATTTACATACACCAAATATAATTTTGCCTTGAAAATATCTGCAAAGGCTTTTGCCTTTCTATAGCTAGATACTTTTTCATCTTTATAATGCCAGGCCATAACAATTTTTTCAATAGTAAAGTCGGGTATATTTTCTTTTATAACCAGTACTGGAAACTCTGATGTCCGGACTACCTTTTCAGTATTAGAACCTACAAAAAGATTCTTGACGCCGCTTAAGCCGTGAGAGCCCATAATTACGAGGTCTATTTCATGACTTTTAACGATTTCGTTGATTTCACTGAATATTTTATAGTTTTGGACCATAGTTTCTATTTTGAGACCCTTGAGATAGGGCTTGTCCAAAAAGGAATCAAAATGTTTTTTGGCTAATTTCATGTAATACTGCGCCTCTATAAATTCTTGGTTCTCATCTTTGGTGAAAACTGCCTCGGAAAGGCCTATCTTACGTAATACCGTAATTTGGGCATTCGCAATCGTTGCCGAAATCTTTAGGGCGTTTTCAGAACATTCCGAAAAATCTACAGGGACTAGAATTTTATTCATTTGAAATCGTTTTATTAGTGATTTTCAAATTTTTCCTTTCGCTTTCTAAGCTGTCTTTCTAGGTCTTTTACAGTCTCGGCAGCTGACTTTTCAAAATTGTCAGTGTTAGATTTGGCGAACAGTCTTGGACCTGGAGCACTTAGTTCTATTTCACAGATTTTATCTGTTCCGTCGTGGGCGTTTCCTAATTTAAAAGTTACATCAGCCCTAATTACAAATTGGTATTTGTTTGCTACCTTTTCAAGGTTCTGGCTAACTATTGCGCTTAATGATTCACTAGTTGGCATTTGTATGTATTGAATATGTACTATCATTATTTTTTAAGTTTTAATATATATCAGTCTAAATGTTTTGGACATTTTTTTAAAATGACCTTAAGTAGTTCAGTTTAATTTTTGAATTACTAGTAGTAGTTTTTCACCTACTGTCTGGGCAATGAAAATCAACTTTTCATTAGTAACGGCTTGCATGGAAGCAGCAGGGTCTACAGCGGTAATTTCAATAATACCTTCCTCTTTTTCTTGAAGAATTACATTGCAAGGTAGCATTGTGCCAATTTTATCCTCCTCTTGTAGGGCCTTATATGCTAATGTTGGATTACAAGCTCCCAAGATTTTATAGTTATAAAAGTCAACATCCAATTTATCCTTTAATATCGATTTCATATCAATATCGGTCAGAACTCCAAACCCTTCAGATTTTAAAGCCGCTATAGTTCTTGCTACCGCATCTTGGAAGGTTAGGTTTTTTAGTTTCGTTGAAAAATAGTAATCCATAGAATTATTTTAAAATAGTATTTAACTAGTTATGTATTTATTTTGAGCTTTTTTGATGTTTCAGAATTGTCCAAAATCCATTTGTTCAGTTGGTCTACATCTTTCTTTTTACAAAGTTGGGTACCTTCGGTCATAGTTGCTGCTGTACCACAGGCGACACCGTATTTGACCATGTTACTTAAGGATTTTTCTTTTGCCAGGGCAAATACCATTCCTGCCACCATACTGTCTCCTGCGCCAATAGTGCTTTTTTGAAATACAATAGGTGCCGTTATATATTCAACAATATTTTTTGTGACGAGCATTGCACCTTGGGGACCCAAAGAAATTACCAATACTTCACAAGGGTTGTAGTTTAAAAATTCCTTAGCTACAGTTTCCAATTCCATAAATGAAATTGTTTCCATACCACAAAGTTTAGCTAGCTCTCGAAGATTCGGCTTTAATAAATAGACTCCCGCCTTTGTCCCATGCAGCAATGCCTCTCCTGATGTATCTAAAATATACTTCACCTTATTTTTTTTGGCAATTTTGGAGACTTGGGCAAAAAAGTCGACAGGCATTCCTGGGCTTAGGCTTCCGCTCGCCACCAAGAAATCATTTTCAGATACTACACTTTCCAATTGCCTTAACGTATTTTTCCATTCATTTTCGTTGACTATTGGCCCAGGCATCCCAAAACGGTATTGCTCATTATTTTTAGTATCGGTTACCGCAAGATTCTCACGTACCCATCCGGAAATGGGTATGACCTGCTGCAGTATACCCAATTCTACCAGTTGGTTTTGTAGATGTGTTCCAGTTGGTCCGCCGGCCATGTGCATACAAATAGATGTGCCGCCAAGTTCTTTTATTACCCACGAAACATTTATTCCTCCGCCACCAGGTTCATAGATTGGATCAGTACACCGTAATTTACTACTCGGTTTTATACCGGCAACGGTAGTACTTTTATCAATTGCAGGATTTACCGTAAGCGTAATTATTTTATTCATCGCACAAATCTATTCATGGTTTAATACAAATTTAATTTGATGTCATGGTACTGCCTATGACCAATGTCATTGTGGTAATGCGTGTTCCCAAATACCTTCGTATTAAAATTAGTTGGGAATGAAAGGTGTTTTAAAATTGGGAAGTGTTTCGGGTATAAAAATTGAAGTGCATTGGACGTTTACTTTGTTGCTCTTCTGGGTTGCTTTTCTAGAAATACAACAGGGCAGTAATCTAAATCGCATTCTATTGAATGAAGCCTTGATTATTGTCCTGTTTCTTTGTGTGATTTTGCATGAACTAGGTCATGCACTCACGGCAAGAAGGTTTGGAATAAAAACTAAAAATATTATGTTATTGCCCATTGGAGGAGTTGCTACTTTGGAGAAGATGCCTGAAAAACCAACGCAGGAATTACTAGTAGCATTGGCAGGTCCAGCAGTCAATATTTTTATTGCCTTTATATTGTTTTTGGTAGTACCCGTAAGAAGCTATTTTAATTTTGATTCCATTGTTTTAGAGGAACTATTGTATGAACCAACGCTACAAAACTTCTTGTTTTATCTTTTTATTGCCAATGTAATGTTGGTAGTCTTTAATCTAATTCCTGCTTTTCCAATGGATGGCGGCAGGGTACTTCGTGCCCTATTATCTTTTAAAATAGGTCGTGTTGAAGCCACTAATATTGCTGCAAGTATTGGTCAAGGTCTAGCTTTCATATTTTTAATTCTTGGCCTTTTTTTTAATCCTTTCTTGATTCTAATCGCACTGTTTATCTTTTTTGGGGCCTATGGTGAAAATCAAATGGTAAGGCAAGGGGCTCTGTTAAAAGGTTATCTTGTGAAGGACGCCACCCTTACCAACATAACGAAACTACGGCCTGATACTAGCTTAGAAGAGGTTATTGCCATACTCCTTGCTGGAACGGAAAAGGATTTTGTAGTCCTTGAAAAGGATAATATTCTCGGTATTGTAACGCAAAAAGATATTATTAAACATGCTAAGACACCAGCTCTTTTGGTTGGTGAAATTATGCAGAAAACATTTCAGACCGTGGATGCGTCTATGGAAATTTTCAAAGTCCTGGAGATAATTGGTAAAGGAAAGAAAAGCTTTTTTCCAGTAGTGGAAAATGACAAACTTGTAGGCGCCATTGATATGACAAACATCAGCGAATTCATTCTGTTAAAAACTTCTAGCACAAAAGTATAATTACATTGTGCTTACAATGTAACTCAACTATATTCTGAACAGGACTGGTAGAGAAATAAGTAATTCATACCATCATCCTTTTCTTATTGAATTTAGAAAAATATTTCAAGAAGCCAATGGGTAATGGATGTTATTCGTATAACAATATAAACTTTTAAAGCGATAAAGATGTCTTGTGAAGATTTTTTGAGCTTTGATTTCTGAGGGATTAATTCTCCGAAGCTTGCTTCGTATGAGAAAGGAAAGTTTGAAAATCCAAGGTTTTCATTTAGAAATAAATCTTCTTTTGAATACCTCGTGTGTATGCATCTAGGAAGTTTATTTTGGCTATGCATTAGAATTGCTCAAATTTTATATGAGCATAACGTCATTAGAAATATGACTTCCAAATTCTACGATTTTTATAAATGGTTCATTTCAGTATTTTCCCATTAGATAGTATCCGCTGAAAAACCATTCATCGCCTCAAATTCTGCAGTTAATATAGATTTCTCGAGTGTATAGATATTGTTTAATGCATCTATAGCAGATTCGTAGCCCAATTGAAAAATAGTATCGATATTTTTCATGGAAAACATCCCAAAATTTCCCATATCCTTGGGGCGTATCAAAAGGTTACAATCATCAAATTTTGATATTGATTCATTGGCAACTTTAATATGATATGCACGTTCCAGAACGTTATGAGCATGCTTAAGATCTTCTATACGGACTTTTTCGAACGGATTCACATATACACCTACAATCAAATCACAGTACGTTTTAATCAGGTCTACTGGGAAGATGTTCAACGTACCTCCATCTACATAATACCCGTCTTTTATCTGTACCGGTGCAAAAAAACCTGGAACTGCTGCTGAAGCCAATATGGGTTTGATTAGTGGTCCTTTATGAAATACCTTTAAGGTCCCATCTAATAAATTGGTAGCTGTGATATATAAGGGGATTTTAAGGGCGTTGAAGTTGTCTTTGGGTAAATAACTTAAAAGCACGTCATAAAATCTAGAGGTATCTATAAGCCCTGGTTTGTTTATAGCGTATTTGTTAATAGAAAATAGCTCTACTGTTTTAAAGAAATCCAACATCTCTTCCCAGCGGCATCCTCCGGCATATAGCGCTCCTACAATGGCGCCAGCACTGGTGCCGGCAATGTGTGATGGGTAGATGTCATGTTCTTCTAGGGCTTTTATCGCTCCTATATGCGCAACACCGCGTACACCACCTCCAGAAAGAACCAATCCTGTTTTCATGCTATACCTATTCTAAGTCTTAAGTCAAAAGTAAGTAGCATCTACACTGTCTAAAATGACAAAAGTCATGTTCTTGCTATTTTTTTTTTAGCTATGACCAATATCATTTTTATTAGATAGGCTGCATCATAAATTTGGTTTTCGCTAAAGTAAAATATGAATGAACCCTTTCATCAATAGCCACTTATCAAAATTATGTTCAATAAAAAGTATTTAAACCGAAATATAAAAACTTTTGCAGTTTGAGATAGAGAAGGAAA
Organism: Maribacter sp. ACAM166; assembly: GCF_005771495.1. Taxonomy (GTDB): domain Bacteria; phylum Bacteroidota; class Bacteroidia; order Flavobacteriales; family Flavobacteriaceae; genus Maribacter. The sequence continues at coordinate 69,031 of NZ_VAUW01000019.1, read as the reverse complement.
AAAGCAGACTATTCAACTACTTCGATACGGCCAACTCTATTTTTTTGGTGATCAATAATGTGCATAATGTTGAACTAGTAAATAAAAAAAGGCCTTGAAATATTTGGTTCTGCAAGGAGTGAAATTATTGGTAATAAGTTCATGCGAGAGAAGGAAAGAGAAGAACTCTCAGATTTTTTTGACAGTATTATTCGTAATGAAGAGTAACCTCCTTATGGTCATGAAAATAATATTCTACGAAAGGATGGTAAAATAAGATTGGTACGATGGTGTAATTCCTTGTCGAAAGACAATACTGAATTAATATCTTCTGGTGAAGATATTTCGAAGCAAGCATAAGATTAAGAAATATTTTTTTTGCGTAATAGGGCGTTAACTACTGGGGGTAAGGGTATTATTGTAGATGTAATCGCAAAAGGACTTCCAATTATCTACAGTAATTCAGTCTTTTCTAAAACGAACGGGTATGAAAATAGTGGAGTGCTTGGGGAAAATTGTAGGTTTCTTCAAGAAGTTGACGGTGATCAGGAAGCCATTAAGACTTTAGCCGAGACAATTAAAAATTGAAAAGAACAGGTAACTGGTATTCATGGTCCTGGAGTTTTATTGGTCAACTCTCCATAATGAACGCTGCAGGAACCTATATAGAGAATGCTGTAGTTTTGGAGCATGCGACACTATCGGCTATTCGCAAAAATGATTTTGTAAAATTGCTGTATGGTAATTCATTGGTCTTCCAAAAGTTCATAAGAATGGTATCGAATGACTTGATTGATGAACAAACCCATTTGGTAGAAATGGCCTTTTCTTCTGTTCGACAACGCGCCGCCAAGGCGCTCTTAGAACTTTACGATAAGGGTATAATTAAAGACCCACCAAATAAGGGGCTTAGGATTGCTAGCGAAGATTTTGGGGGTATGATTGGTACTTCTGCCAAAACTACAATCCGTACATTATCTGAAATTAAGGAGGAAGGTTTAATTACCACTGATAGTGGCCGTAGGATCATCTTGTTAGATAAAAAACAATTACCAATGGTAGCTGATTTTAGTTAATACTTCGTTTAAGTTCTTTTTTTGCGTTTTCTATGAATAATGTCCAACACCCTTTTTGTAATAAAAGTAATGACCATATTTTGTAAAGTTTCGTTTTGGGCAAGCGTCGTTACAATCCCCTGTCGAAATTGACGGGGAACTAAATCTATCTTTGCGTTCTGTAAATGTAGTTTCAGGCTTTCCTGGTCGATTTGGCGTTGAAGTTTTAAAACGTTCAAACGCTTATCTATTTCTTCAAAAGACCTAAAATTCGTTATCATAATCAGTCAAAATAATATTTGGATACTTTTTTAATTACCGGTTCGTTCAGCCGTTCTCTAAAAAGATAAAGCAAAATGGCAACCACTATATAAAAACCACCTACGATAAGGAAACCACCTAAATAACTGCTTAATGCTTCAGACATGGCTAAGCAAGCTGCGAATGAAAGGAATAGCAATGCAAAAACGAAGCCTGTACCTATCATTAAAAATTTTACAATACCTGTAATGTAATGCATTAAGACTTTAAAGATTTTAAGTCTTAGGTATTCATCGCTATGTTCTATATAAGACCTCATATCGGCTTCTAGCCCACTGAGGTCTTGTTTAAATTCTTCAAAAGCCATAAAAACTATTTATGTAGTTGGGCATTTTTCTTTTTAAGGTCTTCTAGTTTTTGTTCCAACTTTTCAATAATATCATCGGCTTTATAACTCATAGTTGATATTGCCTCATCCAATTTGCGGTCGAATGCATCTTTTTTCTCATTTGCTGTTTTGGTAAGCTCGTCTTTCGCATGTGAAACCCGTTCAGCCAAGTCTTGACTTGTATCCTCTACTTTTCTTTTTATTTTGTGACGCGTTTCTACTCCCTTGTCCGGTGCATAGAGTATTCCTATTCCAGCCCCTATTGCTGCTCCAGTTAAAAGCGCTAACAGTACATTTCCACTCTCGTTTTGCATAATGTTGATATTTAAGTTTTTATGTTATTTATATTTCAATTCAAAATTAGATCAATAAAAAGGTTTAGCAAATGATTTACATCATATGCCATAACTAATGTGCTTATTAATTTTATTTTATAATAATGATAAATCTCTTTTTTTAAATATTCCCAGTGATGGATATAAAAGAGAAAAAACGTGCGGGAGGTTATTTTTTCATGATTTCACCATGTAGGATAATTTCATTCAGGAAGTGCTCTAGCTTGGCAGGTACATCTTTTGAAGTCCAGTGCGTTACCAATTCACTTAATTTATTTTTGAACAGTTTTAATTCTACTTCCCAATAGGCAAGTTCTAATTGCCATTGCTTGTGCTCAAAATGCAGGTTTGTAGTATAAATAATTTCATAATCGCAAAATTTAAATTGTTGATTTAGCAACATGACCCATAATAAAAATACCCTAACAAAATCACTACTAAAATGATGCAAGTCATTTCGAGACGTTTTCATTTCTCTTTAGTTTGTAGTTTAAACGATAAGCAATGGGAAAGAAAGAACTATTAAAATGTATACTACCGGTAATAATTTTGAATTTTTAATGAGTTGTGGCCCTGTAATCATATCTTCAAGGATTGGTAACCCGCCTCTCCCATGGTTTTATCACAATTGGGTAGAAGTGGTGCGGTATGTATATTTCCCTGAAATCAGTATTATTATGATTTATCGACCCGTTCTTACGTGTATTCGGATGGAGGAGTTTGGGTTCGCAAAAATTTCTTACCAAAACGCTATCAAAGCATTGATTTAAGCCGGTACAGATATGAGCGTATTCCTAAATATTATGACAACAATATTCGCCGTTACCATGAAGAAATAATATAGATAGGGGTAGTAGAAATAGGACTGTCAAAAAACCTAATGAGTAACTAATATAGTAAGTTGAATACCTGTCTCGCTATCTCCAATTCCTCATTTGTAGGTATCACCAAAATCTTGACCTTAGAATCTTTGGTGTTAACTTCGTTGATGCTTGTAGACCTGACATTGTTTTTGGAGTCGTCCAAATCAATACCAAAATAACCCATATTTGTACAGATTAGTTGGCGTATTAGGCTAGAATTCTCTCCAATACCAGCAGTGAAAATAACGGCGTCCAATCCATTCATAACTGCTGTATACGCACCAATGTATTTTTTGATACGGTACGCGTTCATTTCCAAGGCCAAAATACAACTGGCATTTCCTTTTTCGGCTTCGTTTTGAATATCACGTAAATCACTATACCCCGTAAGACCTAGCATGCCACTTTTTTTGGTTAGCAATTGGTTTACCTGTTCTAAATTATACCCTAAGCTATTAACTAAATAAAATATAATTGAATGGTCAATATCACCACTACGGGTACCCATAATAAGACCATTGGCAGGCGAAAATCCCATACTATGATCTATACTTTTTCCATTTTGAACAGCAGTCATGCTACAACCATTACCCAAATGAATGGAAATAAGTTTAGTATTATTTTTTTTCAAATACTCTGCTGCTCTTTCTGAAACATATTTGTGGCTAGTGCCATGAAAACCATAAGCTTGAATACTATTTTCCGTATATAATGCATTGGGTAAAGCATATTTTTTAGCCTTTTCAGGAATGGAACGGTGAAATGCCGTGTCGAAAACAGCTATTTGCTTTGCGGTCGGAAAGATTTCCTCGGCCATGATAATTCCTTCCAAATTGGCAGGATTATGTAGTGGAGCCAATTGGGAATACAATTTAATTCTATCCTTAACTTCGGAATCTATCAACGTGGTTTTAGAAAATGTATTTCCGCCATGTACCACACGATGGCCAATGGCGTCAATTTCCTCAGTACTTTTAAGCACTCCGTTTTCAGGATGGAGTAGGAGCGCCGTTATTTTTTGTAATCCTATTTTGTGGTTTGGTATTTCGCAAATTTCGGTACTATTGGACTTTTGGATTTTATAGGTAAAAATTGCCTCAGAACTACCAATGCGTTCTACAGTACCTGCACAACAAACTTTAGCTGTAGGCATTTCTAAAAGTTGATATTTTATTGAAGAGCTTCCACAGTTGATAATTAATATGTTCATGAAAAATCGATTTTTTAAAGACCTTGCGCCTGTATGGCAGTGATGATTACAGTATTAAAAATATCGTCTACGGTACAGCCACGGCTCAAGTCGTTTACAGGTTTATTGAGGCCTTGTAGCATGGGGCCTATGGCTAAAGCTCCGGTTTCCCGTTGAACTGCCTTATATGTATTGTTTCCGGTATTTAAATCTGGAAAGATAAAAACACTTGCTTGACCGGCTACTTCAGAATCGGGTAATTTGCTAAGACCAACTTTGACGTCTACAGCCGCATCATATTGAATGGGTCCCTCTACTTTGAGGTCAGGTCTCTTTTTCTTGATAATTTCAGTGGCCTTTCGCACCCTATCCACATCTTCACCAACACCGGAAGCTCCAGAGGAATAGGAAAGCATAGCAATCTTTGGCTCTATTCCAAAAGCCGCACTAGTTGCCGCCGAGGAAATGGCGATTTCAGACAATTGTTCAGCCGTAGGGTTTGGGTTGATGGCACAATCCCCAAAAACCGTTACCCTATTTGGTAGGCACATAAAAAATATTGACGATACTATAGATACATCAGGTCTGGTCTTGATGAATTGTAGTGCGGGCCGTATCGTATGTTGCGTTGTATGTGCAGCCCCAGAGACCATGCCATCTGCATGACCCTTATACACCATCATGGTACCAAAATAGGAGACATCCTCCATTAAATCTTTGGCCATGGACAAATTCACATTTTTATGTTTTCGCAATTCAAACAAGGTGGTAGCATACTCCATAAAATGAAGTGATTTAGTTGGGTCAATGATATTGATGTCATTGAGATTCAAATCAATATCCAACGCTGCTATTTTGGACTTAATCTGTTCCGGATTTCCCAAAAGGGTAATGGTCACGGCATTGGTGTCCATTAATTTTTTAGTAGCGGTAAGAATCCGCTCATCCAATCCTTCTGGCAGTACAATATGCTTTTTCATGAATCTAGCTTTTTGCAGCAAATTGTATTGAAACATTCTAGGTGTAATACCTTTTGCTTTAAAAGTGATTAACCTTTGAGCCAGTTCATTGGTTGGTATATGTTTTTCAAATTCTTGAATAGAAGTTGTTATTTTCTCTTTGTTTTCAGCGTAGATACGAGGTCTGATAGTGCCTATTCTATTCGTTACTGAAAAAGTACCTTCCGCTACCGAAATAATGGGTATAATATCAGAAAGCCCTTCAATTAATTTAATGATAGATTGTTCAGGGAGTAGTCCGCCTGTAAGAATAATACCGGAAAGATTCGGATAATTAGATGAGATGTTTGCCTGTAGGGCACCTAAAATAATATCAGCCCGATCACCTGGAGTAATGACCAAGCTATCTTTTTTTAAATGAGTCAGATAATTACGAAGCTGCATAGCTCCAACACTAAAACCAGCTACTTGATTATTTAAATAATCTTCTCCAAAAAGGACATTAGCTTCCAATTCTTGGGCAATTTCCTTGGCCGTAGGACAACCTAAGATAGGATTTAGTGGAATGGCACCGACCAATACTTTATCAGGTAGTTTTTCCTTCAGGCCAGCCACCACTAAATCTAAATTCTCTTGTTGTACCATATTGGCTATAATCAACAAAACTTCTACGCCTTCCTCAGTAAATGAATCGTATGCCATGTAAAGGTTTCCCACTAGTTCTTCTAAGGTTTTTCCTTTTCCACTAGCAAGAATAATTGCGGGAATCCCAAGATTTTTTGCAATAAGCACATTTATGTCCCATTCTATAATAGCACCCTCGCCTGAAAAATCGGTTCCTTCTACCAAAACAAAATCAAATCGGTCTTCAATAGCTTTGTATTTGTGTATTATTTGGCCTAAGATTTCATCATCCTTATCCTTGTTTTTGAGCTGTATTACTTGGCTTCGAGTGTAGGCATAGGCATCTTCTGGTTGCATATCTACATTGAAGTAGCTCAGTACAGTATCGATATGATTATCTATTTTCCCCTGAGACACGTCATCTATTATAGGTCTGAAATAACCTACTTTAGCGGTCTTACCCAGTAGAAGTTGCATTAGACCCAAGGATACAATCGATTTTCCACTATTGGGCTCTGTCGTAACAATATAAATAGCTTTGCTCACTTGTTAAGAGGTGTTTATGTCTAACAAATTTATGGGATTATTTTCAGGTATTTCATAAATTATTCAAAAACAGGAATAGGATACCTCGATCCCCGCTTTCCTACGAAACGTTTGAATTTTTTTTGCTTTAAATCACGCATTTATACCACTTTATTTCTAAACTGACCTAGAAATTGATTTTGGCATTTACGACATCCTTCGCATCGTTATGGTCCTATTTTCCTTGAGGAATAAAAGACCAATTTCATAGTTGTAAAAGAAACTAGGGTACCGAAATGCCCCGGTTTCTTAGAAGAAGTTCTTCGACCTAATTTCCACTTAAACAAATTTTTACTGGAGTATATAGTTATATTCGTTAGAGATTCAAAAGGTGTGTATAACCGCTTCTTTTAAGACAGTTTAGTACTCTATCAAGAATACTACAGTCCGTTTGATATTATTTTTTACTACACGACTAAGGTATAGTGCTTTTTAGCTGACTAAAATGACCTAGATAAGTTTAATCGATAGAATTCCTCGTGGCTCTTCGGGGTACCATACTGATATGTATTTTTGTGATTATGAGTGATCACATTCACAAGCGGCATAACAAGAGCCTGTTGCTTTATCATTTTGTTTGTCCCATCAAATATCGGAGAAATGTACTTAACGATAATGTTTCGGCGACCTTCAAAGAGATTTGACTTGGTGTAGAGGAACGGTACGAGATTCATTTTTTGAAGATAGGTTTAGATGGCAACTACGCTCATTTTTTTCCATGATAATGATGACCTTTTTGTTCTTTGAATTTTGAGAAACTCTTTTTTATATTAGTGATGATACCGTTCCTTTAATTTATTCCAAAAACGTACCATTCACTCTTGAGTATACTGTTGGTTAGCACCCGTAGCGTTGATAAGTATGCTATAATCTCGGCTAACCGCTCCAGTAGCATATTCCTTGTTGTTTGAATGTGCGATTTCTTGGTTAAGACCCCGCCAGGAATTTTCATGCATACGTAACAAGTGTATTGGATTTGTTTTTGACTTTTATTACCTTCCATTATAGTATAGTGTTCTTAGCTAAGTAATGTTACCGGTGAAAAAATAGACCAACATGCTAACTTTAAAAATTGAATTCGAAGACATGGAAAAACTTGAAATGCGACATATTGGGCATTTAACAAAATAATGTACCTCTAGAGTTTGCGGTGGAGAGAAACAATTGTTAACTATTACTAGGGTCTTAATCAATACTCTTCTATTTTAGTAGGTAATAAGCAAACCGGTAATCTCGATAGTCATAATTCTGAAAACGTTTTTAGTGTTTTTAAACGATTGAAAGAGCAAGAAGGACTATCCCCTTTAATTATAGACTATACTATTGAGTTGACAAAACAGGTAGACTGAGTTATATTAATGGAGGATGGTTAATCTATATGAAATTTTGTTATGCAGACGGTAGATTTAATAATTAAACTTTAGAAATTATAGTGTTTGAAGGCTTTGATATATGGAAATTACTTGCTGGATTGGGTATTTTCCTTTTCGGAATGTATATCATGGAGGAATCCATCAAAAAACTTTCAGGTAAATCTTTTCGGGTATTAATACGCAAATACACTACAGGCAAAATAAAGTCCATTCTTTCGGGCATTTTTGCAACATCTCTTTTACAAAGTAGTTCTGCGGTAACGCTGATTATACTTGCTTTTGTAGGTGCGGGTATTATGAGCATGGAAAATGCCATAGGTGTTATCCTTGGTTCAAATATAGGTACTACTATAACAGCTTGGATTGTGGCATTTCTAGGTTTTAAGGTAAGTATAGAAAGTTTTGCATTACCTATAATCAGTATAGGAGGACTAGGACTTATATTTCTTGGTAATTCTGAAAAATATGCCAATATAAGCAAGTTGGTGGTAGGCTTCGGATTCCTTTTCATGGGGTTGGATTATATGAAAGTGAGTATGGAAACTTTCACTAAAACCTTGGATATAACCGTCCTTTCAGATTATGGCATGTTTACCTATTTGGGTGTAGGAATACTATTAACGGCCGTTATGCAATCTAGCTCTGCAACCATTGCGATAATATTAACCGCTTTAAACCTAAAAATAATCTCTTTTGATGCGGCCGCTGCTATGGTAATTGGTTCCAATTTAGGTACTACGGTCACAATATTACTTGGAGCAATAAAAGGAATCCAAGTTAAAAAAAGAGTTGCTTTTAGTCATTTAGTTTTCAACGTAGTGACGGGGGTAATTGCGCTTGTCTTGATGCCGGTTTTGATACGTTTGGTATTACTAATGGTAGACGTTACCTCAAATGCGGTCATTGGCTTGGCTTTGTTTCATACCATTTTTAATCTGTTAGGGGTACTTCTTTTTCTACCCTTTATAAAGATATTGGCAACATTATTAACGAGAGTATTTCCGGACCGTAAGACGAGTCTGACCCTATATATAAACAACTCAACCACAGATGTTGCTGAAACTGCCATTACTACCTTGCTTAAAGAAACACTACACCTGGCAAAAAAAACATTGTACCACAATTTGGCTATCTTGAGAATTGAGCAGAAACTGGTCTTTTCGAATTTTGAATTTATTTCTAATCATAAGGCTCAAAATCTATCGTTGGCAGCTAGCTACGAAAACTTAAAATTACTTCAAGCCGATATCTTTACTTTTGCCGTTGGTATACAGTCCAACGAACTAACAGAATCAGAATCAAAAGATCTGAACCGTTATTTACATGGTGCAAGAATGGCGCTTCACTCGGCAAAAACATTAAAGGATGTTGGACATAACTTTGACGATTTTGATAATTCGGATAACAAGTTTTTGAATGAGCAATACCATAATTTTAGAAGGCGTTTAATGACCACATATGTAAAACTTAATACAATAATCCAAGGCCAAGAAAGTACCGATTCCACTACGTTAATTTTGAAAATGATAAAAGAGTTAAAACTGGAAGATGAGGCGTTTCTAGATAATTTGACCAAAGCCATTAACGATAAACAAATAGAGAATATCGATGTTTCAACAGCGATTATTGCCAATCGGGCTTTTGTTCAGTCTGAAAGACAAGTAATATTGGCATTCAAGGAATTCCTTTTAGACGAAAGAGAAATTGAAATCTATGATGATGTTGAAGAAATCACAGGTGCATTAAGCGAGCATTAATAAATAACATGATACATTGGTAATCTTTAAGTTCTTTTACTGGTAGCCTAGAAATCTAATTTTTTAAACGTAGTAACCTTTCATGGGAGTACAGGAACAGTGCTGTTTTTTTATTATCTCTGCTGAATAGTTTTATACATAGTATAATAAAAAGGTAGTCGAAAAAATAAGACCAAATTCTTTCGCTGCATGAATCACTTTTTAAAATATCGCTTCCTAAACCATTTCAGCTTTTTTATTGGTAAATCGCTTTTTTTGAAAGGTTTTTGTTTTGACAAGACCTAAAAATGATATCATAGTAATAGAATTAAAATCTAGTACAAAAACCAATATTAAAAATGGGGGATGTAAAACGTAATATTTCTTTGTTATGATTTAAATCATAGTAATAGCTATTCCACGAAACTATATTTATACAGCTAAAAACATTTAGTATTAAGCAGCCTTCAAATTATAATGGACAAAGGAATTAAACTGCTATTTTGAAGAAAGTAAAAGGTTTGACCAATAAAGTGAAATGTGATTGTTGATCTTTCTACATCATATTTTAAACGTTAAAAAGAAGAACTCAAAATCTGGTAATATGAAAAGATTAAAACGTCTTCTATGGCTATTTTTGGCAATAATGGCCGCTTTTTTACTTTTTCTCTTTTGGTATCAATATAAATATTCTATGGATGTTGCTGAACCGTATGAGGTGAATGGAACACACTGGAACAAAAGACTATTGATTGCTACACAGGGTAGTGGTTTTAAAAATGCGGTAACCAAAGGAATAATAGGTCATTTTAAGTCTGATTCTATATTTATGCAGGTTGTGGATATTCAAGAATTACCAGATATAGCCCCAGAGAATTATGATGCCCTTGTCCTTTTACATACCTGGGAAAACTGGAAACCACCAGCAGAAGTACAATCGTTTATAGAACGCACAAAAACGGATACAACTAAAATTATAGTGTTGACAACGTCTGGAGAGGGGAATTATAAAATGGATGGTGTTGATGCAATCACGGGAGAATCCATACTAGCGAATACATCCCTTTATGTGAATAAAATCGTCGAACGCTTAAGACCCTTGCTCGAAAAAGAATAAAATAGCGATGTTTAGATTCAAAAATTATACTAGTGCGGATTGGTTTTTATTTTACCGTGTAGCTGCTATACCGCTATTATTGTTGCTATTATGGTTGGGTAATCGAGAATTGTTTACATAGTTTTTACTTATTAGCTATAGTACCGATGCCAATGACAGATATTTGGCGAGAAAATTAAAAATAACAAGCATAAGGGGGTCGCAGTGAGATTCAATTGGCGATTAGTTGACGTTTACGATGGGTCGTATAGGTCTTTTTGTTTTCGAGACTGGCTTTATCTAAGCTAATTTGGTGCTGATACTCATTGCTTTTGTACCTTATCTGCTTCAAATGGCAATCGCTTTTTTTAAGTACGGCAAGGCGACAGCTTTTCATACCTATCTGGCAAAATTATCTACCGATATACAAGCAGTATTCATCATATGGCTCTTGTTTTTTGGTCCTGTATAGTGGGTTATTTTATTTTTTGATTGTCTTGGGGCTTAAGGAAACTTTGGAAGAAATCACACTGATTTTTATGTGTGATGCCTGGGTAGCTGATGTGAGAGAGTTGTTTTTTACCCTAAAGGATAAAAGAAGATTAATTGGCACCGATGCCAAGAACAAATAAACAAGAAGATGCGATCCTATTCCTTGCTATCAATTATACTGTTATGTTCGCTAGTATTGTTAATTGATATCTTGGCGTTCTACTGGTTATTATCCATAACCCGACCAATTACATCGACACTGCTAAAAAATAGTATTTATGTGGCGTTTTGGATTTTTACGATTGGCTTGATTGCATCCATTTTACTTCTAAAAATAAAATTGGACTTGGTTGCTCCAGAACGCCAACAACTACTGATTTCGAGGTTATACGGGCTTACGGTATCGTCCTTTATACCCAAAGTTGTTTTCGTGGTGGTAATTAGTATACTGTATTATACCAATTTTGTTTTTTCTGATAAGGAATCTTTGATTGTGGTACCCTTAATAGGTGTTTTTTCTGGATTCTTACCATTTTTTGTGATTCTCTACGCGGTTTTTAGTGCTGTTTACAAGTTTAAGGTGCATCACATAAAATTGAAATGTGATAATTTGCCATCAAATTTTAATGACTTACGCATCGTACATATATCCGATCTTCATTTAGGTAGTTTCAATTTCAAGTATCATATTCTAGAACGTGCCATCAAGAATATAAATCAGTTGAAACCAGATTTTATTTTATTCACGGGAGATTTGGTAAATAATTTTGCTTGGGAGCTAAGAGGATGGGATTCTGTTTTAAATAAATTATCTGCCAAACAGGGGAAATATGCCGTACTTGGAAATCATGATTATGGAGATTACAGTCAGTGGTCTTCAGAGGACGAAAAACAAATCAATTTTAAAAATATTAAGGAATTTTATAATAAAATAGATTTTAACCTATTACTCAACGATGCTGAACGCATAGGTAATGGTAATGAACAGATAGCTATAATAGGGGTAGAAAATTGGGGGAATCCTCCTTTTAAGCAATATGGGAATTTGCAAAAAGCGTTGGAAAAAGTAGAGGATATTTCTTTTAAAATTTTACTATCACATGACCCATCGCATTGGCGAGAAGAAGTGGCACACCATACGAATATTGCTTTGACCCTTTCTGGTCACACCCACGGTATGCAGGCCGGTATCAACCTTAAAAATAAAAAGTGGAGTCCGATTAAGTATAAATATGAGCACTGGGCGGGCTTATATAAGGAAGGAGGTCAATACTTATATGTAACAACAGGTTTAGGTTGGATGGGTTTTCCGGGTCGATTGGGCATGCGACCTGAAATTACTTGTATCGATTTAACGAAAGCTTGATGTTATATATACTCCGACTTTTATATTCCTTGAAGCTACAGTAAAACCTTATAAGTAAATATTAATTCGTGTTTTTCTTTTCCTTTTTCTCCAACTTTCTAAAATATCCTCTAGTTAAAAAATTGTGCTTTAGCGCTTCCATGTTTTCATTGAAACGAGCCGTTCCCTGTTCTATATTTTGCATCGTCCGCTCTAATTGAAAGACTAAAGTGGTATCCTTGGAAACATATTGTACGAAACTGTTTTTACCATTTAATCCATTGATTACGCTATTTAGCTCCTTCGACATCTGCTCTAATTCACTACTAGATTTTTCCAGATTATCTATAGTTTGTCTCATTTTCCTAGCAGATATGGTATCTGCCAATAATACGCCCGCTGTACTTTCTTTAAAGTTTATAGTTGAGACCATACCATTGAGTTCAGATAAAGTTTTATTAGCACTATGGCTGGCATATTTAAAATTAGCAATGGTTTGTTGCAAGTCTGATGCCATTACGGTATCATTCAATAACCTTCCCAATGAACCTTTTCCTTTTGTTAGTGATTGGGTGACCTTTAAGAGGTCTGCTGTTAGTAATGCAGCATTTTCATTGGTGACGTTAAGGGTGCTTATCATATCTTGGGTAGCTATTTTACTAACCGACTCGAGTTCGTCTCCTTCTTCTATTAAGGGGGTAACACCAGCTCCTGGCACAATATTAATGAGCATACTTCCCACGAGACCATCAGATCCAATCATAGCGACTGCATCTTTTTTTATGTGTCCCTTCATATTTTCGGTTATACTCATGTAAACCAAAATAGTAGTATCGTTAAGCATTTCAATTTTATTGACAGTACCCACGTTAATACCAGAAAACCGCACATTATTACCATTTTGGAGTCCGTTTGCATTTTTAAAAACCGCTGAGATATTAAATGTGCCTCCAAACATATTCTGCCGATTGCCAATGAGGTAGGCCGCAGTCAAAAGTAATGAGGTACCTAGGATTACGAATATGCCTAATTTCAGATTTTCTAATGTTGTCTTTGCCATATTACTATTTTTTAAAAAATGCGTCCACTTTAGGATCTTTTGATACTGATAATTGCGCATATGTACCTTCGGCATAATTTATGCCGTCTACCAACAATATCATCCGTTCAGAAATAACCCGTGCACAGTCTACATCATGGGTTATGATTATTGATGAGGTACCGTATTTATTTTGGATGCTTCGCATCAATTCTATGATTTCCTTAGCGGTAATTGGGTCTAATCCGCTAGTGGGTTCATCATATAATATAATTTTAGGCTTCAATATTAACGTTCTGGCTAAGGCAATACGCCTTTTCATTCCTCCTGAAAGTTCCGTTGGCATCAAATCCATAGTATGGGCAAGCCCAACATTTTCTAAAGCTTCTAGGACCAAGGAGGTTGTATCTGAAACGTACCCTAATTTCTCTTTGTGCCTTCGCATAGGAAATTCTAGATTTTCCCGCACGGTCATGGAGTCATAAAGTGCACTACCCTGAAAAAGAAACCCGATATCAGAACGTAGTTCATCTAAGGTTTGTCTGTCAAGGGTTGAGATTTCTTTCCCCATTACTTCAATATAACCGCTATCTGGCGCTAGAAGGCCAACCAAGCACTTTATCATAACAGATTTTCCTGAACCAGATTTACCCATGACTACGACGTTTTCTCCTTCATAGAGTTCCATATTAAATCCGTTTAATACTTTATTGTCGCCAAAACTTTTGCAAACGTCTTTAATACGGATAACCGCCTTGCCGTTCGTTTTGCTCTCCAAATTCTGAGTTTCTTTTGTTGCTACTATACCTGTCTTTTCCATGTGTTTAGAGTTCATAAAAAATATCCGTAACGAAAACTGCTATAAAGTCAACGATGAATAAGAAAAGTGATGCCATTACTACGGCTGTATTTGCTGCAATGCCTACACCTGCTGTGCCTTTAGTGCTATAGTATCCTTTAAAACAACCCACTAACCCTATAACGAACCCAAAAAAGAAGGATTTAATCGTTGCAGGTATAAGATCGCCCCAATTTAAAGCATCAAAAACGGTGTTGAAATATAATTGAAAGGAGACGTTACCCTTAATATTTTCAACCAACGCAGAGCCATAGAGGGCAATCAAATCTCCAAAAACTACCAGTAATGGTAACATTAAGGTGGTGGCCAAAATGCGCGTTACCACTAAATATTTAAAGGGATTGGTTCCTGAAACTTCCATTGCATCAATTTGTTCCGTAACCCGCATAGAACCCAATTCGGCGCCAATTCCTGAAGCGATACGTCCTGCGCAAATAAGGGCAGTAATAACGGGACCAATTTCTCTGACAATAGAGATTCCAACCATATTTGGCATCCACGATACCGCACCAAACTCGATAAGGGTAGGCCGTGACTGTAAGGTTAATACCAAACCAATAATGAAGCCTGTCAACCCTACCAAGAACAAGGAAAGCACGCCCATTTGGTAACACTGCCGCAATAGTTCTCTAAATTCAAAAGGTGGGGAAAAGACTTCCTTGAAGAAGCGGCCTGCAAAGTAAGATAAGTCCCCAATCTGGACAAAAAAATGCTTTATTCGGCGAAATGTTTTTGATTTTACCAGCGCGTTTGGGGATGAATCTGACATACTCAAATATATATAGAGTTGGCTTATTTAAAAATGACCAAAATCATATCCTTCGTATGAGAGTTATCATTTTCATCCCAAAAGACATGAATTACTTTTGATTAGGATATCAGTGAGGTACAAATGATGCAAGACAAGTTTAAAAAGCATACTGATTCTTTCTTTCTCAGTGAAGAACGCGCTTTTTTGTACGGACCTCGAAATAGATTTAAAGAGCTTTGGTTTACGTTAAAGGTGCAGTACAAGTTTATTACGGCACTTCGGAAGTTGCACTTCATTAGACCTTGTGTCACGGTTTTTGGATTTGCAAGATTTGACAATACTAATATTTACTATAAACAAGCCGAGCAAGTGGGCAAAGTCCTATCTGAAATGGGGTTTGCCGTAATGACCGGTGGTGGTCCAGGAATTATGGAAGCTGCCAATAAAGCCGCATATCTTAATTATGGTTATTCCATAGAATGTAACATTATACTTCCGCACGAACAAGAACCCAATCCATATGCACATAAATGGATAAACATTCCTTATTTCTTCGTACGTAAGTTTATATTATTAAAATATTCGTTTGCCTTTGTGGGCATGCCTGGAGGTATTGGTACGTTAGATGAGCTTTTTGAGGCCGTGACCTTAATCCAGACCAAGATGATTAACAATTTTCCTGTAGTTGTTTTAGGGAAGGAATAGCATAAAGAATTATACCATCATATTAAAATCATGGTAGACAATGAAAGCATCTCAAAAGAAGATATCGATTTAATGTTCTTGACCGATTCTGTAGAAGAAATGAAAGAACACCTTAACGAACATACCGTGAAGAGATTCGGATTCATTAAAAAACCCATGGTAACGAGATGGTGTTTTGGAGAGACGAAACTAAAACGCATATGATGCCGGTTATTTTTTAATTTCATAAAAAGTGATGCACCCTTAAAATTAAAAGTTGATATGTTTAGATTTATTTATGTCCGGCTACTTTTCGTCATTAGTTGTATGGTCTTTTTAATTTCTTGTCATTCTAAAAAACAATCGATTGTTGAAATTGGACAAGTAGATTTCATGAAAATATCGCAGCACTATAATAATGCATCTAAAGTTCCAAAACGGATAAATATTTCTGAAAATATAAGAGTGGGAACGTATTTTGAGTTTATGGATTCTTTAGTGAGAAAGTACGATACCTTAATGCCATATACCTTATCCGAACATCTTTTGGTAAGACATAATCCATGGATTATGGATACGTTGGCGAATACTGATTATTACAGAATGATAGCCCGTGATTCTTTTGTATATAACCAAAGACAAATGATTGTGCTTCCTAAAGGGAGCCATTTAATCATTCCGGATTCCCTTAGTGCGTGTACTATCTTGGAGAATTTCGCCAACACCGAAATTGATATTAATATTCCGGAATTCAAATTACGGATATATCAAGATTCAATTTTGTTGTATACTTTTCCGGTTAGGGTAGGTCAGCATAGGGAGCGTTATTTGAAATTTGGGGATCGTATAACTGATTTAAGAACGAAAATAGGAAAAGGTAGCATTGTAAAACATGTAAAATATCCAGACTTTTATAATCCTGTAAATGGTGCGCAATTTTATGTAACGAAAAGGGACGACGGTAAAACAACGATGATGCCTCAAATTCCATGGATAGAAACTGAAATCAATAATATCAGAAATGGCCAAATGATACACCCCACTACTAATCCTAAAACCTTAGGGAAAGCTTACTCCAATGGCTGTATCGGAATAGGAGAGGCAGATGCTTGGACGATTTATTATCATACCCCTCTGGGTACTAAAATCACACTAAGATATGATTTAGAGGTCTATGACGAGGGTGTGGTTCTTTCGATTCTGAGAGATGTCTACGGTTTATCAAATTAAACCTTTACTGAAAGTAAAGATTATTGGTTTCCTTCTACACACTAACGTTCTCGCCAAACCAAATTAAAGGGTGCTTTCGGTAGTTGAATATTTTTTAATACTAAGTCTGTATTTTCTTCTACGACGAAGTTCCTGCCTGAATAAAAATGATATTGGACATATATGGTAAAATCAACTTCACGCAATTAAGATTTACATATATGATACTTCTATCAATTATGTTTTTAGAAAAAAACTAATCATTAAAATCTACTAGGAGTAAATTTTACCATAGATTTGTACCGTAAACTTTAGGGGTGTTCTAAATTTTTAGAACTGAGAAAAACCCTTTGAACCTGATTTGGTTAGTACCAACGAAGGGAAAAGTCGAAAAACACATTGCAATATGTGTTTACACATCTTTTCATGATAGTAAGCGTTCTAAAACGTATTTTACCTATCAATTCAAAACGTTCTCCACACCCTTAAGATTTACAGCATATTCAAAAATATACTGTACTATGATTAATATTTGGGTCAACCAGCAACGTGTAGAAATCGAGAAGGGTTTCACTATTCTTCAATTGCTTGAGCATTTAAAATCACCCAAAGTTGGCATTGCCATTGCAATTCAAAATGCCATTATCTCTAAAAATTTATGGGAATCCATAACCTTGTCCAATGACGACACTGTTTTGATAATTCAAGCCACACAAGGCGGATAATTTCCTGCTCAATAGTTAAACAAAACACTTTAAATGAAGAAAAAAGACACAGCACCAAAAGAAGGTGAAATCACACGACATCCTTTTCCCAATTCTACAAAAATCTATGTGAGTGGGGTAATACATTCGCAGATTAAAGTGGCAATGCGAGAAATAGCTTTAAGTGATACCAAGCATTCTATGACTGGTAAAATGACATCGAACAAGCCTGTTACGGTTTATGATACCTCTGGCCCTTATACAGATCCTGAAAAAGTAATAAATGTACACCAAGGCATAGAAAGAATTCGTGAGCAATGGATACTAGATAGAAACGATGTGGAACGGTTACATGAATTTTCATCTGATTATTGCAATGAACGCTTAAAAGACAAGAGTCTAGATCATATGCGCTTTTCATTATTAAAAAAACCATTGCGCGCCAAGAACGGTACTAATGTGACACAGTTACATTATGCAAAAAAAGGAATTATCACTCCAGAAATGGAATACATCGCTATTCGTGAAAATCAACGAATAGATGAGATGACCGAAATAAGAAAGCAACATTCTGGGGAGCATTTTGGAGCATCTATTCCAGCTAAAATCACGCCAGAATTTGTTCGGGAAGAAGTGGCTAAGGGTCGTGCGGTTATTCCATCCAACATTAATCACCCAGAGGCAGAACCGATGATTTTGGGACGAAATTTCTTGGTGAAAATAAATGCCAATATCGGCAACTCGGCAACAACATCTTCTATAGAAGAAGAAGTGGAAAAAGCGGTTTGGGCCTGCCGTTGGGGCGCTGATAATATCATGGATCTTTCTACAGGTCAAAACATACACGAAACCCGTGAATGGATTATACGGAATTCACCAGTACCAGTTGGTACAGTTCCTATTTACCAAGCTTTAGAAAAAGTAAACGGTGTTGCTGAAGACTTAACTTGGGAGATTTTTCGCGATACTTTAATTGAACAGGCCGAGCAAGGTGTAGACTATTTTACCATTCACGCTGGGGTTTTATTGCGTTATGTACCGATGACTGCCAATCGGGTAACCGGTATAGTTTCTCGTGGTGGATCTATTATGGCCAAATGGTGTTTGGCACATCATAAAGAAAGTTTTTTGTATACCCATTTCGAAGATATTTGCGAGATTTTAAAGAAATACGATGTAGCTTTTTCTTTGGGAGATGGGTTGCGTCCGGGATCCATAGCCGATGCGAATGATGAAGCGCAGTTTGCCGAACTTGAAACATTAGGTGAGTTAACAAAGATTGCACGTAAGCATGAAGTACAATGTTTTATTGAAGGGCCAGGTCATGTGCCAATGCACATGATCAAAGAAAATATGGAAAAGCAAATCGAGGTTTGTGATGAAGCTCCATTTTATACCTTGGGGCCGTTAACTACCGATATCGCCCCTGGTTATGATCATATTACGTCGGGTATTGGGGCTGCAATGATTGGTTGGTTCGGGTGTGCCATGTTATGCTATGTAACCCCAAAAGAGCACTTAGGCTTGCCCAATAAAGAAGATGTTCGTGTAGGGGTTGTCACCTATAAAATAGCGGCGCATGCTGCAGATTTGGCAAAAGGGCATCCTGGTGCACAACATCGAGATAATGCATTGAGTATGTCTCGATTCGAATTCCGTTGGGAAGATCAGTTTAATTTAGGTCTCGATCCTGAACGCGCTTTAGAATATCATGATGAGACATTGCCTGCCGATGGTGCGAAGGTTGCACACTTCTGTTCGATGTGTGGCCCTAAGTTCTGTTCTATGAAAATCTCTCAAGAAGTTCGCGATTTCGCAGCAGCGAATGATATTGTAGACAACGAAGTCATTCAAAAAGGAATGGATGAAAAGTCTAAAGAATTTAAAAGTAAAGGGTCAAAAGTATATTTATAAAATAATGATTAGGAAGTTCCCACGCTTAAAAAAGCGTGGTCGGGCTTTCTCGCTATATCTTTTTTAAGTAAAATAAAAAAGGATGCCGCTTCAATCCCTAACTTAAAAAGTTAGTCATACATTGGGCAAAGTCAAAATAATAGTCAAAATGATAGTTTTAATAGCGCCAGAAACTGATGTTAAGAGCGAAATAGAAATACTTCATCAATTATTTGAAGAAGGTTTAGCATATTATCATGTTAGGAAACCTGCTAAAAACTTAGAGCAGCATCGCACTTATTTGAATCAAATAGATTCAAAATACCATACTAGGGTAGTGGTACATTTATTTCATGAATTGGTGAATGAATTTAATTTAAAGGGGATTCATTTTCAAGAGCAGAAAAGATTAGATAACATTGACAACCCTGGGCGATATTTTAAGAACTTAGAGATGTATGGTAAAACCATTAGTAGCTCATTTCATGAACCTAATGTACTTGAGGAATGTGATTTTGAATTTGACTACCATTTATTAAGTCCTGTTTTTTCATCTATTTCAAAACCAGGATACAAAGGGCGCAGATTTGATGTAAACCACATCGATAAAACAATAATTGGTATGGGAGGCGTAACCACAGATAACATTAAAGAATTTAATGTTTTAGGTTTTAAAGGTGTTGGTGTTTTAGGTGGAATTTGGAAAAGTAGTAACCCAGTTGAATCTTTTAAAAAAATGAAAAGTTATTTTGAATAATCTAAAAACTATACTGACCATCGCAGGTCACGACCCATGTGCTGGTGCCGGGATTACTTCAGATGTTAAAACATTTGATGCCCATGGTTTGCATGGGCTATCTGTCTGTACGGCTATTACGATTCAAAACGATATTGAATTTAAACAGTGTTCGTGGATACCTGTAGAGACCATTTTATCCCAAATACAAATAGTTTTCGAACGCTTCGAAATCAATACGGTGAAAATCGGAATTGTTGAATCATGGCAGACCTTACGTTTAATAGTGGAAAAACTACATGCGATAAATCCGAAGGTGAAAATTGTTTTAGATCCAATTATTAAAGCAAGTGCAGGCTTTGATTTTCATCAGAGCGAAGACCAAAATATATTGGAAGCAATTTGGAGCAAGTGCTATATTATTACTCCGAACTACGATGAAATTCAAAGTTTGTATCCTCAAATGACTATTGAAGATACGCTTGAACACATTGGCAGTTTCACGAATATCTATTTAAAAGGCGGACATAGAAAAGACAAAAAGGGCTATGACGAATTGTACTATAGCCAAATCGTAATGGTTAATATTCCTCCATTTACAACTGAAGTTTTAGAAAAGCACGGTAGTGGTTGTGTTCTGTCTTCAGCACTGGCAAGTAATATTGATATGGAGGTTGAATTGGAAGATGCCTGCAGAAATGCAAAAAAATATACAGAACACTATTTAAATTCTCATCCCTCATTATTGGGAATACATACTAAATTGATAACAAAATGATACCGAAATTACATTATATCTCACAAGGTAAAACTGTAGAAGAGCACTTAACGAATATTAACAATGCTTGTACTAGTGGCATTGAATTAGTTCAGTTAAGACTTAAAGGTTATAAAGAAGCTGCTATTTTAGAGGCAGCTGAAAAAGCGAGGGAGATTACCAGTCGATTTCAAACACGATTAATACTAAACGATTACTATAAAATTGCCAAAGTTGTAAAGGCTGACGGCGTGCACTTGGGGCAATCCGATACCTGTCCATCAATTGTGCGTAAACATTTATACACGTGGCAGATGGTTGGTGGTACTGCCAATACCTTAGATGATTGTAAAACACTACGTGCTAAAAAAGTTGATTACATCGGTATGGGACCGTTTCGATTTACGCAAACCAAAGAGAATTTGAGTCCGGTTTTAGGCTTGGAAGGCTACGCAAACCTATTAAAGGAGCTTAATAAAGAAACTCCCATTATTGCGGTTGGTGGAATAACCTTGGATGATGTATCTGAAATTATGAAAACCGGTGTTCACGGTCTTGCCGTATCTGGTGAAATAACCGCTGATTTTAATCGAATAGGAAAATTTAAGCAACTTATAGCAGGAGATGAAGTTCAAGAAAAAGTATGGACACCTTATCAAAATAACAATTAATGAAAGACGTACTAAGCATAGCTGATAAAACTTTTGCTTCTAGGTTGTTTACCGGTACAGGTAAATTTAGCAGCTCTCAAAAAATGCGAGATGCAGTTTTAGCGTCAGAAAGCCAATTGGTTACCGTTGCCTTAAAAAGAGTTGAGGTGCATAATGAATCTGATGATATTCTGGTTCATTTAAAGGAGAACCACATTAATCTCTTACCAAATACATCAGGGGTGCGAACTGCCAAAGAAGCTGTTTTTGCGGCTCAATTAGCAAGAGAAGCACTAGAAACCAACTGGATTAAATTAGAAGTTCATCCGGATCCGAAATTTTTATTGCCAGACCCAATTGAGACACTGAAAGCTGCTAAAGAATTAGTTGATTTAGGTTTTGTTGTGATGCCATATATTCACGCCGACCCTGTTTTATGCAAGCGTTTAGAAGACGTTGGCGTACAATGTGTAATGCCTTTGGGCGCACCTATAGGGAGTAATAAAGGAATAATGACCAAAGATTTCTTGGAGATTATCATCGAGCAAAGTAACGTGCCAGTAATTATAGATGCTGGTATTGGCGCTCCGTCACATGCTGCCTATGCGATGGAATTAGGTGCTGATGCCGTGTTGGTAAATACGGCGATTGCTGTGTCTCAAAACCCTGTAGCGATGGGTGTTGCTTTTAAAATGGCGGTTGAAGCAGGTCGAATGGCGTACTTGGCGAAATTGGCACCAATAAAACAACATGCTGTAGCGAGTAGCCCATTAACCTCTTTCTTGAATGAGTAATTTTAAAGACACCTTTGAAACCTACGATTGGGATACGCTTGAGAATGAAATTTATAGTTTCACTTCTTTCGACGTAGAAAACGTATTGGCAAAAAGTAGAATTACCCTTGAGGATTTTAAAGTATTGATTTCCCCTGAAGCAAAGCCATTTATAGAACAAATGGCACAACGCAGTAGTGCGCTGACAAAGAAACGGTTTGGGAATACCATACAAATGTTTATACCCATGTATCTTTCAAACGAATGCCAGAATATTTGTACCTATTGTGGTTTCAGCATGATTAATAAAATTAGAAGAAAAACACTATCTGATAAAGAAATACTTGAAGAAGTTAACCATATTAAAAACCTAGGGTATGACCATATTCTTCTGGTCACTGGCGAAGCCAATAAAACGGTTGGTGTATCTTATTTAAAAAAAGCTATTGCTTTAATTCGTGAACACTTCTCAAATATCAGTATTGAGGTGCAGCCATTAGATCAAGAAGAATATGAAACCTTAATTCAAGAAGGATTGTATGCGGTATTGGTGTATCAAGAAACCTATCATAAAGCAACATACAAGACACATCATCCGAAGGGAAAAAAATCAAATTTTGATTATCGTTTGAATACACCAGATCGATTAGGCAAAGCCGGAATTCATAAAATAGGGTTGGGCGCACTATTCGGACTTGAAGATTGGCGGGTAGATAGTTTTTATACAGCCCTTCATTTAAAATATCTACAGAAAACCTATTGGAAAACAAAATATTCAATTTCTTTCCCAAGGTTACGACCGCATCAAGGTGAGGTTCAGCCCAAGGTAGAAATGACAGATTCTGATTTGGTGCAATTAATCTGTGCGTACCGTTTATTAGATGAAGATGTCGAATTATCGATGTCAACGCGTGAAAGTGAAATCTTCAGGAATAATATCATCAATCTAGGAATAACCTCTATTAGTGCCGAATCTAAAACAAATCCTGGTGGGTATGTAGTTGATCCAGAATCATTAGAGCAATTTGAAATTTCAGATGTGCGAAGTACTGATGAAATTAGAAAAATGATTGAGTCACAAGGGTACGAGGTGGTTTGGAAAGATTGGGATAAAAGTTATTCGAACTTCGTTTAAAATTGTTGAATATTTTCATTCTATGAATAAGGGTTCCATTTTAAATAAATTTTAAGAAATTGATGTCGAATATTTTCTTAAATTTACAAACGTGAACAAACTGTTTTCTATAGTATTATCTACATTCATCCTGCTTCAAAGCTTTGGGGTGCACTATGATGATTTATTTCAGTTAGATGAATTAATTGAGCATGCTCAATTTCATAGCGACCAATATGGAGATAATATTGTTGTTTTTCTTTCCAAACATTACGGTGAATTAAAAGCAGACCATCAAAGAGAACACCAAGAGGAAAAAAAGGATCATGAAAAACTTCCTTTTAATCACAGTTGCTCAGTTACTTCAGTTACGGGCATGGTTATTAATAGCTTAAAAACAGATTTGAATCAATTGGAGATTTTGGAGTACAAAATACCTAATTTCCACTACCAGGCACCCTCATCTTCATTGCATACAGAAGGTATTTTGCAACCACCCCGATTTTCATAAAACAATCGATAAATTTTATTTTTAGTCCAGATTCATTAACTTAGAATCAGGGCATTTAACATTGATTATTTTATGAAAAAATGCTATCACATATCATTAACTTCAGCTTAAAGAATAAGTTTATTGTTCTTTTATTTACAGTTTTTATTATAGGATACGGGCTATATTCCCTATCTCAAATCCCCATTGGTGCAGTACCAGATGTAACCAATAACCAAGTGCAGGTAATTACGACGTCCCGTAATCTATCTACGCAAGACATGGAGCAATTTATCACCTATCCAATAGAGTTGGAAATGGCAAATTTACCTGGTGTAAAGGAAATTCGTTCGGTCTCTAAATTTGGACTTTCCGTAGTGACCATCGTTTTTGAAGATGATCTAGGAACGTATTTGCCAAGACAACTTATTGCCGAAAAGATAAAATCAGCTTCGGAGAAAATACCGGCAGGATTTGGCACTCCGCAAATGGGACCTATAACCACTGGTCTAGGAGAAATTTACCAATATGTACTTGAGGTAACACCAGAATATAAGGATGAATATAGCGTAACAGATTTAAGAACTATACAAGATTGGATTGTAAGGCGTCAGTTATCCGGTATTCCCGGTGTGGTTGAGGTAAACACTTGGGGAGGCTTTTTAAAACAATACGAGGTTGCTATTAATACGGAGAAACTAAATGCCATGAATATTACGTCAAGTGATGTTTTTAAAGCCGTAGAAAGTAATAATAGTGTTTCTGGTGGTGGTTATATAGAAAAAGTGAA
This sequence comes from Maribacter sp. ACAM166, assembly GCF_005771495.1. Lineage (GTDB taxonomy): Bacteria > Bacteroidota > Bacteroidia > Flavobacteriales > Flavobacteriaceae > Maribacter. The sequence goes on along the minus strand of NZ_VAUW01000019.1, from coordinate 44,302 downwards.
TCAAGCCTATTTTATTCGTGGAGAAGGATTAGTTACCTCACTTGAGGATATTCGTAACATCGTAGTGAAAAATAAAAATGGAATCCCCATTTATATAAAGGATGTTGCAACGGTAGGTTTTGGAAGCGCTATACGTTTTGGTGCCATAACAGGTAATGGGGAAGGTGAAAAAGTATTGGGGCAAGTCATGATGCTCAAAGACGCGAACTCCAAGAAAGTTATTGAGGCCGTAAAAGAACGTGTTGCAGAAATTTCGAAATCGTTACCAAAGGGGGTCTATATCAATCCGTTTTTGGATCGTAGTGAGCTCATAGCAAAGACGACCTTTACGGTAACCGAAAACTTAGTATTAGGATGCCTAATCGTCATATTTGTGGTGGTCCTGCTTTTAGGTAATTTTAGGTCTGGACTTGTAGTTGCCTCGGTTATTCCATTGTGTCTACTTTTCGCTTTATCACTTATGTATATTTTTGGTGTCGATGCTAATCTGATGAGCTTAGGAGCTATTGATTTTGGAATTATTATAGATGGTTCCGTAATTATAGTAGAATTTATTGCTTTTGAAATAACACGAAAACAGCAAGAAATCAATAGTCTAGCGAAAGCAGATAGACAAGCCCTAAAAGACAAAATCACGTTTAATGGAGCTTCTAAAATGATGAATTCTGCCATATTTGGACAACTGATTATATTGATTGTTTTCATTCCTATTCTATCATTAAGTGGGGTAGAAGGCAAAATGTTCAAACCCATGGCGCTTACATTTAGCTTCGCCTTGATAGGAGCAATGATATTATGCTTTACCTATGTGCCTGTTGCCGCATCATTATTTTTAAAACCTTCGAAGGAATCTGAAAAGAATATTTCAGTACGCCTAATGAAATGGTTGAACAAGAATTATGAACCAATAATAGATTGGGCACTGCGGAGCAAGAAATTGGTTTTAGGAATAGCAGCGTTTTTGCTTGCGATTTCAATTTTCTTGTATACTTCAATGGGAGGCGAGTTTGTACCTACCTTAGACGAGGGCGATTTTGTGATACAACCGATTTTGAAAACGGGGACATCATTAAGTAATACCGTTGAAATTACAACGGAGATTGAAAAAATTCTTATCAAAAACTTTCCGGAGGTAAAACAAGTGGTCACTAGAATTGGAGCTGCCGAAGTACCCACCGATCCCATGTCTATGGAAGAGAGTGATGTTATTATTATTCTCAAACCAAAAGAAGAATGGACCAGTGCTTCTAGCAAAGATGAATTAGCAGATAAGTTTAAGGAAGCTTTGGCGGTTATTCCTGGTATGGAGGTAGAATTTACTCAGCCTATTGAAATGCGCTTCAATGAGTTGATAACTGGGGTCCGTGCCGATATAGCTATTAAAATATTTGGTCCAGATTTAGATATTTTAGCAAAAAAAGGGAATGAAATCGGGACTTTAATTCATAATGTACAGGGTGCCGCCGATATTTCAGTAGAGAAGATTGTTGGATTGCCTGAAATGAGCGTAAACTACGACCGGGCAAAAATTGCACGGTATGGACTAAACATTCAAGAATTGAACGATATGGTTTCCATGGGTTTTGCAGGTAAAACAGCAGGAAGCGTATTTGAAGGTGAGAAACGTTTTGATTTGGTTGTACGTTTGGATAAGGATAAAAGACAAGATATTGACAACCTCAAAAATTTATATGTAGATGTGCCAGCAGGAGGGAAAATTCCATTGAGTGAATTGGCCGATATTACTTATAAAAAGGGAGCAGCCAAAATTTCAAGGGATGATACGAAAAGACGTATTGTGGTTGGTGTTAATGTTCGTAACCGCGATTTACAATCTGTTGTTGACGATGTACAGAAATTGATAAACGCGAATGTGAAATTACCTGCTGGATATTCTATCACCTATGGAGGGCAGTTCGAAAATTTACAAAGCGCACGAGACCGTTTATTGATTGCAGTCCCTATAGCCCTTGTTTTGATTTTCATATTATTATACTTCGCCTTTAAATCAGTCAAGGAAGCTTTAATGATTTACTCAGCAATACCCTTGGCGGCTGTTGGTGGGGTACTGTTATTATGGTTGAGAGGGTTGCCTTTCAGTATTTCTGCGGGAGTTGGATTTATTGCACTCTTTGGAATTGCTGTTTTGAATGGAATCGTATTGATTGAGCATTTCAAGGAATTAAAAAAGGAGCCTTTTGACAATTTAGAAGATTTAGTTAAACAAGGAACAAAAGACAGATTACGAGCCGTTTTACTAACGGCATCTGCCGCGGCGTTAGGCTTTCTTCCAATGGCCATTTCGACCAATGCAGGTGCAGAAGTGCAGCGGCCCTTGGCAACCGTAGTAATTGGTGGTCTGTTTACGGCTACCATTTTAACCTTAGTTGTTTTGCCCGTGCTGTATTCCATATTTGATAGTGATGTCAAAAAGAAGAGTGCATTGCCTAAAACCGCTATTAAAAAAGTTTTGGGAGTGGTTATTTTACTTATTACTGCTGGAGCTTTTGGACAAGAGCCAAAGGGTAAAAACTTGGAGGACTTAATTCCATTAGCCATTGAGAATAATATGGGTTTAAAGGCAAATGAACTTAAAGTTAATCAATCTCAAGCATTGGTTGGCAGTGCCTTTAATTTTAACAAGACCCATGTTTATTATGAATTTGATGAGAATAACCTGGCTCCAAATAATGTACCTCTTAAAGTGTTTGGTATTCAACAGGATTTTCGTTTCCCTACAGCCTACTTTTCTGAAAAAAAAGTAAATAAGGCCCAAACGAAATTAGTAAAAAGTGGTTTTTATATTCAAAAGAAGGCACTAGAAAGAAGGGTTACAATGGGGTATTATGACTATCAAATAGCACGAAAAAAGGTAACGATGTTTAAGGAATTAGATAGTCTGTACGCCAATTTTTCTGTTATGGCAGCCAGACGGTTTGAGTTGGGCGAAACCAATTATCTAGAAAAGATAACCGCAGCCGCTAAACAACGCCAAATCGGCTTAAATTATAAGCAGGCCATTCAAGAAGTGTCCATTACCTATCGTAATCTCTTAAAAATAGTTCAAGTAGAGGATAGCCTTTTTATTGCGGATGGGTTGAACCTTAAGATAGGGTTGAATCCTTTAGTGGTAGAAAATACGCCTGAGGTTCAGTATTATGAAAATAATAAGGCGGTAAGGGATGCAGAAAGTAGTTTTGAGAAGCAACATCTTTTACCAGATATTAGTGTAAGTTATTTTCAGGGTACCAATGATCAACTTAATACTAATTTATATGGTTATCAGTTAGGTCTCAAAATACCGTTGTTGTTTAGTGGTCAAGCTTCTAAGATTAAGGCATCCAAAATTGCAAAGCAAATAGCTACAGCAGAGTCTGTTGAGTATAAAATTCAGTTAAATACAAAACAGCAAGTCTTACTACAACAAGTGTCGCAAATTCAAAATGCCCTTGATTATTATGAAAATGAAGGAGCTACCCTTTCAGAGGAAATCTTAAAAACGGCTCAAATCAGTTTTAAAAACGGTGAAATTGATTTCTATCAATACATTCAAAGTTTGGAAAGTGCCTATTATATAAAATTGGGATATCTAGACAAGCTAAAAGAATACAATCAAATTACTGTAGACATTAATTTCTTAACATTATAAATACTGCGCTATGCAAAGAATCATATATAAAATAACGGTCCTTATTATAATAACTACACTTTGGAATTGTGGAAATAAAGAAAAAAAATCAGAAGAAAATGAAGCGCCATCTACTATGATTGATGATCGTATTCAAATCTCCCAAGAGCAGTTTGAACAGAGTAAAATGGAACTGGATGTACTTAAAGTAAGAACTTTTCCTAGTACGGTGAATACAACAGGGATGATAGACGTTCCACCAGAGAATAGGGCTATGGTCAGCGCTACAATGGGCGGCTATATTAGGAAAACACCCTTACTGATTGGTGATCAAGTGCGTAAAGGACAACTGTTGGTTACAATTGAGAATCCTGAGTTTGTTACTATGCAACAGCAGTATATGGAGGTTTATGGTCAATTGAGTTATTTAAAAGCAGAATATGATCGGCAGCAAACCATGGTTTCGGAACATATATCTTCACAGAAAAATTTTTTGAAAGCTGAAAGCGACTATAAAACAGCTGTTGCTAAATACAATGGTCTAAGAAAGCAATTGACCATGATCAATATTTCTCCAGAACTAGTTGAAAAGGGTACTATTAATTCGATAGCCGCCATATATGCACCAATTTCTGGAAGCATTACCAAAGTTCATGTTTCTAAAGGTACTTTTGTTTCTCCATCCACTCCAATCATGGAAATTATTAACAATGATCATATTCATTTAGAATTATCTGTCTTTGAAAAGGATATAATGAAGGTGAAAAAGGGGCAAGATGTAGCGTTTAGAATACCCGAAGCATCATCGGAAACTTTTGAGGCTGAGGTTCATTTGGTTGGTACCTCCATAGATAAAAATAGGACTATTAAGGTGCATGCGCATTTAGAAAATGAAGATTCCAATTTTTTAACAGGAATGTTTGTGGAGGCCGCTATAATCACAGATTCATCTAAACAAAAATCTCTTCCTACCAATGCCATTAGTGTCGTAGAAGAACAAGCCTATGTGCTTATTTTGGACGAGAAAAAGGATAATAGTTACTATTTCAAACAAATTGCAGTTATAACCAATGGCAATTATGAGGATATGACAGCCTTGAAAAATACATCAACTTTTAAACCGGAAGCACAATTTTTAGTAAAAGGTGCGTTTAGCTTGATAGGGGAGTAATGTGATTTTAAGAGAACTTGCTAAACTACTTTTTAATTAAGCTTTAAGAGAAAGTTACAGGTACAATGGTTGACTAATTCAGTAGTAAATACAATTCAAATAAAATGAAGAAATATATTTTAATAGTGCTATTTGTAGTTTTGGGGGCAGGTTCTTCCGTTGCACAAGATTGGGAAACCGATTTTACCAGTGCCAAGGCAGTGGCCAATAAAAAAGATATGCCCATAATTTTGGTGTTTCAAGGGTCAGATTGGTGTACACCTTGTATTAAATTAGACCGTGAAGTTTGGAATACAAATGATTTTAAAGTATATGCCAAAGAGCATTATGTGATGTTACAAGCAGATTTCCCTAGAAGAAAAAGGAATGCCTTATCTCTTGAACAAACCAATAGGAACAAGGTTTTAGCAGAAAAGTATAATAGGAACGGGATTTTTCCTTTTGTAGTAATCATGGACGATACAGGTAAGGTTTTAGGTGAAACGAGTTACAAAAGATTACCGGTAATGGCTTATATCGAAGAACTGAATACATTCATAAAATAATTTGAAGAAGGCTGCGACAATTTTCACCCTCCTCATTGCTGGAGTGCTATATGCCCAGCAACCTTTTAAGCACACGCTGAAATTAATGGGAAGTCGTTTTGATATTACGGTTGTAGCAAATGACTCAACAGAAGCTAATGGATACATTGATTTGGCTGTCAATGAGATATCTAGAATTGAGCGATTAATATCTTCATGGGATGCTAATTCCCAAACATCAGAAATCAATAGGAATGCAGGTATACATCCTGTCAAGGTTGATGCTGAATTATTTAATTTGATACAAAGGGCAATAGGAATCTCTAAGTTAACAGATGGTGCTTTTGATATTAGCTACGCATCGATGGACAAGATTTGGAAATTTGATGGTAGTATGACAGTGATGCCTACGGCAGATTCTATAAGGAATTCCGTGGCGAAGGTAGGTTTTCAAAATATAGTTTTGAATAAAGAGAATAGCACTGTTTTTCTAAAGTTGATAGGAATGAAAATTGGTTTCGGAGCTATAGGAAAAGGCTATGCCGCAGATAGTGCTAAAGATGTATTGATTTCAAAAGGTGTAGTGTCCGGTATAATAAATGCGTCGGGTGATATGAATACCTGGGGGAAACAACCAGATAATAAGGAATGGAACATAGCGATTACCAATCCTATGAACAAGAATAAAGTTTTTGCCTTGTTGCCAATATCCAATGGGGCTGTGGTTACTTCGGGAAATTATGAGAAGTATGTCACGTTCAATAATATAAGATATACCCATATTATTGACCCACGTAGTGGATACCCTGCTACTGGGATAATCAGTGTTACGGTATTTGCTCCGAAAGCAGAATTGGCCGATGCTTTGGCAACCTCAGTTTTTGTCATGGGTATAGAGGCAGGCTTAAACCGCATAGAGCAGTTACCAAAAGTAGCATGTATTATTATTGATGATAAAGGAAATATTACAACATCAAAGAATATAGAAATAGAGAAATCATGATTAGAAAATTTTTAATTGTAACCGTTATTGCTTTTTCCTTTGGGAGCTGTACGGTTTTAAAGGAATACGAAAAAATAAATATTAATGATCCCGACATGGTTTTACAGGATAAGAAAGTTGATCGTAATGTGACTACCATGCACTCGTATAGGGAAGCAGCTGTTGGGGCAAATGGAGGAAAAACTGGTGGTGGCTGCGGCTGTAATTAATTAAGATAATAACCTAACGGAAAAGATGAGAATAGTTAAAACCATAGGCTTTATAGCATTATTGCTATTGTTTATAGTAAGTTATGGGCAACAACGTCAAGATTCAGTTCAAACCTATAAGAAGCGGGTATTGGAAACCACAGAAGTGGATTTTTTAACTAGTTATTATAGTCAAAACGGAGATAATGCTGCGGTGAGTGGTGGTATAGGAACCGAAGAATTAACAGATGTTACAGGAACTTTTGTAGTGTCGATTCCTTTGAATGATGATGACGTGCTTACGATTGATGCGGGTGTTTCTGCATACACTTCTGCATCATCGAGTAATGTGGGGCCGTTTGATGGTGGGCAACCTGCAGACCCCTTTGTTGCTAGTTCTGGTGCATCAAGTTCTGATACTTGGGCCAACTTAACAGGGTCTTATAGTGATAGTTCAGATGACCGAAATACCATAGTATCGGGTAAAGTTTCCGTATCCTCAGAATATGATTATTTTTCCTTGGGTTTTGGAGGAGGCTTTACAAAATTATTCAATGAAAAAAACACGGAAGTAAGTGTTAATGCCAATGTGTATTTAGATAAATGGAATTCGATTTATCCGTCAGAATTAAGGCCTTTCGCAAATGGGGCAAACGGTCTATCCAATCGGCTTTTCTCTAATAATACTATTACAGGTAATTCTAATTACAGTCCCATTTTTGATGAATTTATAGATGAAACTAGAAACTCTTATTCCGTTGGATTCGGTTTTTCACAAATCTTAAGTAAAAACGTACAAGGTTCTTTAGCCTTAGATTTTGTTCAGCAGCAAGGACTATTATCCACACCGTTTCAACGTGTTTATTTTGGTGATGTGGCAGACTCTTTTATTGAGAATTTTCAATTAGCCGATGCTATAGAACAACTGCCAGATAGTCGGTTTAAAGTGGCTGCAGGCGGTAGATTAAATTGGTATATCAACGAAACATTTGTGGTACGTACTTTTTACAGATATTATTTTGATGATTGGGGTATTGATTCACATACTGCAAGTATCGAAGTGCCGATTAAGATTTCAGATAAATTTACGTTATATCCATCTTACCGATACTACCAGCAAACGCAAGCAGATTATTTTAACCCATATGAGACAGCGTTATCTACCGATATCTTTTACACATCCGATTACGATCTATCAAAATATTCAGCCAATCAATTGGGTATAGGGATTTCGTATACCGATATCTTTACGAAAGCACATATTTGGAAACTCGGTCTTAAAAGTATAGACTTTAAGTTCTATCAGTATGATAGAGATACTACGTTTAGTTCGAGTATTATAACCGCAGGATTTAAATTTGTAATGGATTAGCACGCTTAATATTTTATAATAATAAAGCGATATTTTAGTGTGCTTACCTAGCATAATTTTTGGTGTGGGAGCGCATATTTTTATTAAAAATCAAATTACCAATACACCTTACCCGTTCTTCTTGCTCATGAATAATTTTAATATAAATCTATGGTGTTTAATCCTTTGTAGTTCAAATGTCTAATTGGTTTTATATTTTGCGTTCAGCGTTCAGCGTTCAGCGTTCAGCGTTCAGCGTTCAGCGTTCAGTACTCAGTTGAGCAATTTGGCAAGAGTGGATTTTAATTTTATTCCCATCCCACTAAAAATTCTAATGTAGAATATTCCCGTATTAGGGCTTGATTAATAATCCTATTCGCTTAAAGGACGAAGGCAGGTATTTATTCGGAGGGGTCATTATAGTAATTAACAGCTTCGTTTTGAAAATGAGAATTCCACTTTTGATAGGAATCAGCTAAATAATTCTCAGCTACTGTATGTACATACGGGTTAAACAAAAATGATAAAAAATTAACAACGTTTAGGTGTTAGATTTCAACCTGGTATAAGTACTAACCATATAGCTAAGAGTTTATTTTTGCAGATGATATTGTTTTTTCTGGAGATTTGGTTTTTGTTAAAAAGTACGAAAGTGAATCTGATAAACCTTCACGTTTAATACTTGGCTTAATAACCTACTTACAAAATAGAGGATATGTTTTTTTATTACCGTTTATCAGTTATTATAAGAAATTCAGACCCGATTGGTCATATGATTTAGGTATTCTAAAAACGAACCCGCAATATCATCTTTCAGAAAACCATCGTATAAAGTTATTTGCACAACTAGTTGGGATTACGTCAAATATTCAAAATGGGCTGTGGTAAATGGAACCGATAGGGTAGAAATCATTACTATGTCGCTGATTTATGGTGGCTTGCAGTATGAATATTATTTTACAGATTACTTGCAACTAGTTAGTAGACTAGCATATAACTTTAATTTAATAATAAACTAAAAGATGGTGATAATATCACGCTACTTATGATAGATAATGACTCTAGAAGTAATTTTAGGACCGTATTAAAATTTAAGATTTAACCTATATTGAACATAAAAATAAAAACGCCGGAATATAATGTTCCGGCGTTTTCGTTTGCAATAGCATAAGAGTGTTAACCTAAAACGGGTTTCTCCATAATAAATGGTTGATTATAATGTCTTTGTCCTGTTGCTTTGTATAATGCATTTGCCAATGCTCCTATAATAGGCGGTAGAGATGGCTCTCCCAATCCTGTTGGGTCTATACCATTATCCACAAAAAAGCTCTCAATTTCTTTAGGTGCCTCTTTATGTCGTATTAAGCGATAAGTATCAAAGTTAGATTGTTGAGGTTTACCATCCTCAAAGGTCATTTGGCTATACGTAGCATGACCTATCCCATCGATAATTCCTCCTTCAATTTGATTTTTTGCTGCCATAGGGTTAATTACAATCCCGCAATCAACGGCACACCATACCTTATCTACTTTAGGCGGATTAACATCTTCTGCGAGATCCAATACTTGGGCAACATATGAGTTATGGCAGTAGTAGGCTGAAACACCTCTAGCTGCTCCGTTTTTCATACTACCATCCCAACCAGATTTTTCTTTCACTAATTTTAGAACACCTGCATAACGCTTAGGGTCATAATCATTTTTCTCTGGATCTCCGACAGGGCTTTTGATAGCCCTATCAAATAATTCGAGTCTAAACTCTATAGGGTCTTTACCTGCAGCCTCTGCAACTTCATCTATAAATGCTTGTTCGGCACCGGCAATAAAATTTGAGCGTGGTGCGCGCCATGCGCCTGTAGTGACGTTCGTCTCTAAACTAAATTTTTCAGCTAAATAATTATCAACTGCCCCTGCAGGGAATCTATTTTCAAAAATTAAATCATCGTTTGATCCTGCACCTTTAACATGCCAAGCGATTAAATTTCCCTCTTTATCCAATCCTGCCTTGTACTTTACTTTATAGGTAGGGCGATATGTACCTTGGGTCATATCATCTTCACGTGAATAAACCAATTTTATAGGGGCCTGCATTTTTTGCGAAATGACTGCGGCTTCTACACCAAACGTTCCATATAAACGTCTTCCAAACCCTCCTCCCATACGGGTCATTTGTATATCTATTTTTTCAACGGGCATATCCAATCTAGATGCCAATGACTTTTCCAAAAACTCAGGAGTTTGAATTGGTCCATTTAATATTGCTCTTTCGCCAGTAACATCGGCGTAAAAGTTCATGGGCTCCATCGTATTATGTGCTAAAAATGGAGCGCTAAATGTACGTTCTATAATTTGAGATGCTGATTTGAATGCTTTGACAACATTACCATCACTACGTGCAGGCTCTTTTGTAGAAGTGTTTAATAATTTAGCGAGAGCCTCGTCATGACCTGCCGTATTTTCCAAGGTTGACGATTTCTCCCATTCAACCTTCAAGGCTTTTTTGGCTTGCATACATTGCCATGTCGTTTCACCAACAACGGCAACCATTTTTGCAATAGCCCCACCATCAGACCATTGTTTTTCCATGCCTTCTGGATATACATCGATAGGAAATACATCTTTAATACCAGGCATTGATTTTGCAGATTCTGCATCCATCGATTTATAACTCATGCCAAAAGCAGGGGGATGAACTATCATGGCAATCATCATACCTTCCTCTTGTATGTCAATTCCGAATAAAGGTTTGCCGGTAACCAATTTTAGTCCGTCCACATTCCTTCTATCCGTTCCTATAATATCAAAATCTTTGATTTCTTTAAGAGATACTTCTTCTGGCACCTCCATTGTTGCAGCTTTAGATGCCATTTCGCCATAACCAGCAGATTTATTCGAAGCTATATGGGTAATCATACCTGCTTCGGTAGTAATTTCTGAAGCAGGTACTTGCCATGCCTCGGCAGCGGCAGCAATCAACATATGCCTGGCAGTTGCCCCGGCCATGCGTAATCCTCCCCAACTAGCACGGATAGATTGACTGCCTCCAGCTAGTTGTCTTTGAAAGATATCAGTATTTAAGGGAGCTTGTTCTACTAGTACGTTATTCCAATCAACATCTAATTCATCTGCCACGATCATGGGCATCGATGTTTTTACGTTCTGGCCAATTTCAGGATTTGGGGACATGATGGTTACCATACCATTTTCACCAATTTTGAGGAAACCATTAATATCAAACCATTCCTTAGGCATGTTGTTTACCTGTTCTGGAGTTGGTTTACAAGAAGCTAGCCAGCTAAAACCTATGACCAAGCCACCGCCAGCAAGCGCAGAACTTTTTATGAAGGAACGTCTATTGAATGTTGTTTTTATGAGTGTCATCTATTTATTTTTAAATTGAAAGTTGAAAACCAAAAACCTGGCAACTAATTTGTGCTAGGCACTCTGGGTACTGGCAGCATTTTTAATTGCCTTCTTTATACGGGTATAGGTTCCGCAACGGCAGATATTACCATGCATGGCGTTCTCAATTTCCTCGTCTGATGGATTAGGGTTTTTCTTCAAAAATGCACTTGCATTCATAATTTGACCTGATTGGCAATATCCACATTGGTAAACATCTTCTTCTATCCAAGCTTTTTGTACTGGGTGATCACCATTTTCTGAAAGACCTTCGATGGTAGTAATAGATTGCTCCCCTACGGCAGAAACAGGAAGTTGACAAGATCGCACTGCATTATCACCTAGGTGTACCGTACAGGCACCGCATTGGGCGATACCACACCCAAATTTTGTACCTACCATTTTTAAATGGTCTCTTAGTACCCAAAGCATTGGTGTGGTAGGATCTACATCTACCTGCTCTGTTTTTCCATTTACTTTTAAACTGAAATTTGCCATTAGTTTTTGATGTTTAATTGAGTCCTTAACAATTTAGGGAAAATTTTATATTTATTAAATAGGTTTACTCATAAAGTTTTATAAATCTCAAGAGAGGTGCAATTGCCTGATTATAAGCACATCAAAGTATTTGTTCTTGGTCATTTGTAGTGCACTACTGAAAAATGGATTTTAAGATTAGAATTTCACTCTTTAAACGCTTTTTTTTCCAAGCGAGGTTTATCATAATATAAATTCAAAAAGAACGATTATTATATGTGATTATGAAAAATTTAAATTAGAAGTATCCTTTAAATTTCAGGTGTTTGGGTTCGAAAGAGTTACAGAGTTATTCAATAGTGGAATCAGTTTATTATTTGCCTCGGTAATTTTATGGCGGTGAATTTAGCCATGCTCCATGTGATGGCTTTTAGAAAAAAATTATTCGGTTATGATAACTCAAAATATTTCAATTGCTGTCGCTGAATCAATAATCCATACTATTGGCGAAACTCCATTAATTAAATTGCATAGGATTATAGAACATCGAAAATTCAATCTTTTTGGAAAATTGGAAGCGGCAAATCCTGGGAGAAATTTAAAGGATAGAACGTCTTTATATATTCTGCAAGAAGCGTTTGCCGAAGGCCGAATAAAAACAGGAGATACAGTAGTTGAATCCAGCTCTGGTAACATGGCATTGGGCTTGGCTCAAGCATGACTTTATTAAGATCTTCAATTAATAGTTGTTGTTGACCCCAAACTAAATGCATATACTGAAAAGATTCTGAAGACGTATGGAGTCAAAATCGAGCAGATCTTAAAGAGGTATATCATTTTCTATAACAACGATAGGCTACATGGCCTGTTGGGACGTATTACGCCAATGGAAAAATGGGACAGGGACAAACATATAATCTTAACGAATAAATTGACCGCGTAATTGATAATAGAAATTTAAAAAAATACTCTTGTTTTATAGGGGTCAAAACAGGAGGGAGTAACTTTTGATAATGATACGTTATCAAGAACTAGAAATGACTTTGCATCCACATGGGCGAAAATGACCTGTGAAGCATTGCAAAATAGAGAAGGAATAAATGAACATTATGAAAGCGAAAAGCATGTATTATAAAGGAAATCCTGAGCAAGGCTTAACACCGATTACTTCAGATTGGATGCATGAGCTGTTTGACGATCAAACAGTTTTGAGAGGGTTGATAGAAAAACATGGTTCTCCTATTAATATTCATCATTTGCCATCATTCAACGAAAATTATAAACAGCTTTTTGATTCCTACGGATTAAAATATCGAATATTTTATGCGCACAAGGTAAACAAATCTAAAGGTTTGGAGAAGCAAGCATTTGCATCGGGTATCGGGGTTGATACAGCTAGTTCTAAGGAATTGGAGCAATCGCTGTCACTTGGTGGAAATGGCGAGAATTTAGTGTTGACTTCTGCTATTAAGACTGAAGAACAGATAGAATTGGGGATTAGAAACAAAGTTCCAATAATTCTAGATAATGAGGACGAATGTGCACTGACACAAGCAGTAGCTTCAAGAATTGATAGAAAAGCAGCTGTCGGATTTAGAATAAGTGGTTTTGAAGTAGATGGCGAAAAGCTATATAGTAAGTTTGGTTTTGATGTAGATAAGGTTGTAGATTTTATCGCATCTTACGTTGGTGACAACAATTCATACGATGAGTTGAATGTTATTGGCTTACATTTTCATTTAGACGGATATTCTACATGCCAAGCGTAGTATTGGTTTATTGAACAGTATTAAAATCGGGAATAGTTTGAAGCAGAAAGGATACCCTATTTCATTTATAGATATGGGTGGGGAATTTTGATGAATTATTTGGAATACGAAAGTGAATGGCAATCGCTTAACGATAAACTTAGAACTGCAGTCACGAATCAAAGTAATGATATTACGTTTAATGATAACGGTTTGGGGTATAGGCTTGAGGATGGAAAATTACGCGGAAAATTAAATACCTATCCGTTTTTTAATAAAATCAATAAGGATACATTTTTACGTGAAGTTTTAGATTTTAATGATTTCGATTCAGGTCTGCCCGTTTCAACGTTATTACGTAATCATGATTTTGAGCTTCGAATTGAGCCAGGTCGTTCACTATTGGATTAAGTAGGTCTTACTGTGGCGAAAGTGGTGTACCGAAAAAAGGATGCAAAGAATCAATGGTTGGTTGGGTTAGAAATGAATATGAGTCAAATGATGAGCTCAAGTGCAGATTTTCTTCTAGACCCGTATATGATGTATTCTTCAGAGGTGGATGAATCAGAGCCAATAGATGTTTATTTTACGGGTGCTTACTGTTTAGAACGAGATGTTTTACTCAAGCGTAAAATCAGGTTGCCTAGATTACTTGCCATTGGAGAATATGTTGGGTTTGTAAATACAGCAGGGTATATGATGCACTTTTTCGAAACCGAAGCACACCTTTTTGAACTTTCTACCAATCTAATTTTCACAGTTTCAGATGATAAATTATCGTTCTTTCAGTTTATTGATGATAACAAAATAGTGCTTAAGTGATTTAGCACTTATTTTGGAAAAGTAAATGAATCAATAACTATCCGTTTTAAGACAAGCTAAATTTTTAATTGTTCCTAACTTGATTTAAAACAATATATCATGAAAATACAAGCATATTTAGCATTTAACGGGAACTGTCAAGAGGCATTAAATTTTTATGCCAAACTATTTGGGGCCGAAGTTAAAAACAGACAGACGTATGAAGACAAGAACATAGATGTTCCATCATCGTACCGACAAAAATTACAACACGCAGAAATTAAAGGAAAAGGTATTCATTTTATGGCTTATGACGCTTCACCGGATACTCCTTTAAATAATGGAAATCAGATCAATATGAGTATTGATTTAAATGACTTGGATGAAGGAAAACAATTGTTCAACGACTTGTCGAGTGGAGGACAAGTTCATCATGAATTTAGAGAGCGTGAGTGGGGTCATTTTGGCAGGTGTACTGATCGTTTCGGAATAGGATGGATGATAAATGTTAACCAATAAAATACAGCTATGGAAATTATATACGAGTATGATGGCGTAACCGCTAGCAAAAGATTAGAAGGGTTTGTTGAAGAAAAATTGAACAAACTTCACGGTAAGTTTGATGATATAATTAGGGCCGACGTTTTTCTAAAAGAGGAGAATACCACTTCAAATGAAACAGGTAAAATATGTAACATACGGTTAAGTATTCCTGGTCCTAGAATTTTTTCCGAAGCTAGTAATCAAAATTTTGAAGATTCCGTAGGTGAATCTGTTCGGGAGTTAGAACGGCAGCTAAAGAAACGAAAAGATAAAATGAAAAATTTTTAAACCCTTAAGAAAGTGAAAAAAGCACTGATACTATATTTTGGAAAAAAGTTTTATAAACACTGGCTTAAAAAGCGTCGTTCAAAACAAAAAGCAAAAAGTAGAAGAGCTTGAACTAGGTTAAAATAATAAGATAAAAAAATCCCTTGAATTGCAAGGGATTTTTCTAATTAGATAGGTATACTTATCTGTAGTCCTCTAAAATTTCAGTTGTTTCCAAATCATTCTGTAGCTTTTCACGTTGTACTCGAATTATTTCCTTTAATCTTGCTGGAACCATAGTTTCTACTAAAGCTTTGTCATAATCTTTAATCGCAGCCTTATCTCCTCTAACAGCTTCCTCTAACATGGCTTCATCATTATCTCCAGCAAAAAAAGCTTTCACATCCATCCACGTTCTATGAACTGCTCCTGTAGCACTTCCTTCAATTTTGACACTCCCTATATCTAAGTCTGGTACAGACGCTCTAAGTTCTTTCAGAAATTGCATGCGTTGTATCACCTTTCTTTCGAAATAGCTTTTAATACCTACTTGCTCTGCATTTTTTGAAGCTTTCTCAAAACCTTTAATGGCATCTTCATTGTTGGTAACTAAATCTTTTATTCGATTTTCAATTTTTTCTATATCCTTATTCATGTTTATATTTTTTGAATAGGCTGAATAGCCTACCGATTTCAAATTATTCTACTTCTAAAGTAAGATAAAACCAACGATAGGTTTGACTATATTGAATCGAATTTTTGCTATTTTAAAATTGTTGTTTCATTTAAAATTTATAATAATTTGGTGTTGTTATTCGCTTAGATTTTGATTGGATTGAGTCAAGCTTAGACTATATCAAATATTATTTTAGGGTAAATATTAAAAAATCAGAATTATGGGATTGTCACCCTTATTTGGTCTAGCTAAACTATTAGTAAATTACAGGAAATCAAAGATTGCTGCTGTAGGTTTACAGCTTGCATATTTGAGTTATACCTATGTTTTCGATAAAATAAAAAGTAAACAAGGCAGTGGATAAGTTGGTTTTATTAATTGTAAGATACTGATTATTATATAATTAAGATGTTTTTTGAATGGTTTAGTTTATATATTTTTTTAAAACCTATGAATTTTTATTAATAATGGATTGAATTTGTTGTTGGAACTTTGGAAGTATAAAACCCCTAAATCTAATAACATGAACAATTCAATTAAATGTGGCCTTTTGCTCGCTTGCATGGTCACCGTGGGTTATGGTCAAGATTTGGCCATGAATCACAGCTCCGAAAATTTTCAGAAAAGAAAAATAACGGAGGTATCTAAACGCTCAGAAAATTACCAGCAATTAAAGGCACTTGGTTATGAAGATGAGGAAATCTTTGAAGACTTAGGCAACGCCAACTTTCTAACTAAGAAGTATGAAAATGCGCTGTACTGGTATGGTAGACTCATAGAAATTTCAGAAGATGGCTCCTTGAAAAAAAGCTATCAAAAAAGATTTGATCACTCCGTATCTAAGTTAGGTAAGGAAGTTCAAAATGAAATTGCGGATGAAAATTGGACCGAGTTGGTAAGAGAAGATTATAAAATGACACAAAACCGTATACCTACAGGTTTATCAGCTAATAATAGAGCTAATTTTTTGCCTTGGAATACTACAGAAGGCGATGTTGAGTTAGTTTCTACGCATAAAAATCGAATAAAAGCGACAGGTGAGTACACACCACCTGTTGCACTTACAAATGGCGGGAATACTGCATATTTTAGTAAAACGACCTACCGAAAGCCAGTTACGGGTATGTTTTCAAAAAAGCAAAAAATCCATAAAATTTATAAGGCAGATAAAATTGCAGGAGAGTGGAAGAGCATAACCGAAGTTCCTATTTGTCCGGGAGATTACTCTGCCAAACACCCAGCAGTTTCGCCAGATGGGAGCCGTTTATTCTTTGCGTCTAATATGCCAGGCAGTTTTGGGGACTACGATATTTATGTAGCTACTATACATAAAAATGGTGCTTTAGGAACTGCAAAAAATCTAGGAAAAAAGGTTAACACATCAAAGAATGATGTACATCCGAATCCGTTAGCAAACGGTAGGTTGGTATTTGCATCAGATGGACGGGAAGGTTATGGTGGTCTAGATGTGTTTTTGGTTGAGGTAGGCCAAAGAAAGGTAGGTCTTGCTGTAAATATGGGAAATTCTATAAATAGTAAATACGACGAGTATTCTGTGAATCTTTTGCAAAGTAATGGTTCAGGTTATGTAGTATCCAATAGAAATTCAACTAGTGGAAATACCCAAAATGTAGCTTTCAATTTAAACGATAAACCTGCAAGTGAGAAAGATAGAGATTACCGTTTCTTAGAAGCGTTTAATACAGAAAAACAGACACACTATTCCAGCTCTGTTTTTGAAGATGAATAACCACCCATTATTCATTTCCACTTTACTATAATTTTCCCAATTCAATAAGACAATCAATTCTCTAATCATAAAAATCAAACGTTATGGAAAGTCCGTTAAAAATCAATAGCTTCCTTATTGCGTTACTTTTATTGGCCCTTGTCCAAACAGTTAAAGGTCAAGAAACTAATGCTAATTTAGGATCAAGTAGTACCTATCATAACCAATTATACTTCAATAGGTTTTTTATAAACCCTACGTTTTCTTTGGTGCGCGAAAACAAATCGTATTTAAATATTTTACATAGAAATCAATATGCAACCTTTGACGACAATAGTCAAAATTATTTTCTAGGATTTAGTAATAAATTAAATGAACATACCGCAGTAGGTATAGGAGTATATAGTCAGTGGTCTGGCGTTGTACAAGAGTTTGGCTTTAATGCAAATTATGCCTCATCAGTACAACTAGGTGAAAAATCAGTATTAACCTTTGGTACAAATATTACGTATTTCAATCAAGGGTTGGATAAAAATAGAATTATTAGTGGAGAAGAGGATCCAGAAATTGCTGATTCAAGAAAGGAAAGTAAGATTGCGGTACAACCTGGTATTAATTTGACCCTTGGCAAATTTGACTTTGGATTTTATGCCGAAGATTTGCTAAAATACAATCAAACAACAAATGAATTTTTAACTGATTTGTCTTTGAAAAGTGTAAAGGCATCCGTTCAGTACACACATGCTTTTGAGAATTCTAGAGGTCTTTTTGAGAATGCTAGATTTATGCCAATGGCACAAGTGGGCCAGAATTTTGACGGAAGCTTATACTATTATGGGTCTCTTTTATTGGACTTACCTAATTACGGATGGTTGCAAACTACATTTGATGAGGAATATGGAGTTTCTGCAGGACTAGGTTTCAACTTAAGTAAAAAAATGTCGCTCGGCTATTTGATGGAAAAGGATTTATCAAAACAAGATGCTAATTTAGGGTGGAACCATGAGATTTCTTTAGCCTATACCTTTAAAGATGATGAATTGGGTATAACGGTTGCTGATAATTCTTCAGATAACCAAATAGACAATATTGTTCGTAATTACGAGGAGCAAATTGCACATTTAATTGCTGAACGCGATAATGCTAAACAATCGAACAAGAAAAATAAATCTACCGATGTGTCTGAAAATGACCTTGCGTATGAGAACAAGATTGTTCTTGATGAGTTGATTCTTCGACAAGATTCTATAGAGGAAGTAAGAATTGCTGCTTTTGAAGAACGTTTTGACCTAATTGTTAGAATGTTAAGAAACGATATTGATACGACGATTAAAAGTTCATTACAAGATTTTAGTACCGAAGAGAATACTTCATATGTTTCAAATGATATTGATTTTGAAACAGAGCCAGCAAAAGCATTTCCTGGTAACAGAAGAGCGAATTTTAAAGAGTTACCGGTGAAAATGTTAGTAGATTCAGATGTTATAGACATGAATTCTGGATATTATGTTATTGCCAATGTATATAGTGAGACAAAATATTTAAATTTATTTATGGAGGATCTTAAAAGCAAAGGTTTAAATCCAAAACAATTCTATAACAAAGAGAACGGTCTTTATTATGTGTACTTAGCAGATTATAACTATAAAAATGAAGCACAAATGGCGGCTAGTACAAATTTAGATGGACGGTATAATGAAGAAAAGTGGATTATGCAGGTTAATGAAACTACGGCCACTGCTTCCAATACCTTCGAAGATGATGAAATTAGTAGAGAATAATAGCGTTAACTAGAATACTATTTTCTAGAAGTTTTATGATTGATTTGAATTGTCAATAAGGGAGGGGCGTTATCCGGGGGGATGACTGGGTCCCCTCCTTTTTTTGTTTTTAAATAATCGAGATTATTGGTTTAACACAAGGTTAACAATCGATGAACTACCTTTTTTATTTGGTAAATCGTGTATTTGAACGAAAATTCTTATGTTTTTAGCGAGTTTATTGGTTTTAATTATATATTCCTCAAACAAAATTAATTGTAAACCAATGTTTAACCCCAAATCCCCCCAGAAACATGAAGAACAATTACCTACTTTATTTTAGTCCGTTTATTCAATTGATTTCTAGCTACTTTATAGAAATGAATTATTCAAAACCACAGTTTAGAGAGAGTTTTAGCATCATAAATTTAACACCCTGGCGACTGCTCCATTAGGTGTGAAATTTATTAACTGAACTAGGGCGAAGAAGAATCTGAATCTATCGATTTTTCTTAGTACAATCCATCATTAGTCTTGTTTTAATGTACCAATAGAGTAATCTATAAGGGCATCATTACTGTCCTATGTTTAGTTATTCAAGAACTTCAATAAATATTCTTGAAGTTATTTAAAACTAACCCAAGATATTATTCTGCTCCCAGCATAATATCGCTAAATTTTGGAAATCATGACAAAACCTACTATTCGAATAATAATTTTAGAGAGTGATAAATCGTTACATTTCGTTTATAAAAATCACTTTGAAGAGTTAGAGGCCTATGAACTTGTTGGTAGTTACACATCTGCTGCAGAGGCCTTAAAAGATTTTAAACACACCCAACCCCATATTGTGCTAACAGAAATAGCCTTGAATGGGGTAAATGGAATTGATGCGATTAAGTTGTTTAGAAAAAAGAAGTGGGGCATTAAAATTATAATGTTCAGCGAAATAAATGATTTTGATATCATTAAAAATGCTTTTAAAAAAGGAGCCAATGGCTATTTGACGAAACCTTTGACCTTAGATAAATTAGAACATGCCTTAAGAAGTATGGAAAAGGAAGGAGCCGCCATGAGCAATGATATTGTAAAGAAAATTATTCATAATTTTCATAAAAAAACCTTTGCTTTTTTCTCAGAACGAGAGAATCAAATTGTAGACTTTCTCTGCCAAGGTGCTACGTATAAGATGATTGCCGAAAAGTTATTTGTCACGCCTAGTGCAGTTAATTTCCACATCCAAAATATCTATTTAAAGTTAGATGTAAACTCAAAATCAGAGGCACTTTCAAAACTTGAACAGCTTCAAAATCAACTCGAGGAATATTAATGATAGTAATCATTTTTTTGAATACTTATTCGCTTTACGAAAAGCCTTTCGGTAATTTTCGAATATCAAAATTTGTTTTATAATACTGATAATCAATGTATTGAAGTGATTATAAATATTAATATCCGGTTCTCGTAAATACTTTTACTATTTATTTTCGTATCGAAAATAAAGAAGTGGACATATAGTAGTTATTTTTGGTTTAGTTTATTACAGCTAAAAATCAACTCACAACATATATGTATCATTTAGGACTAGATATTGGCAGTTCATCTATTAAGATAGCCTTAGTGAACGCTTCAACGGGTATAAGTATCGGAGTGGTAACCGAGCCAGAGACAGAAATGTCTATGGAAGCTTTAAAGAATGGGTGGGCAGAGCAAAGTCCTGAAGATTGGTGGCATTATGTCTGTAGTGGTATAAAAAAATTAAGCCTACAATGTAATATTAGTACAACCGATATTTCCGGTATTGGAATTTCATATCAGATGCATGGTCTAGTGCTTATTGATAAAGAAGGCAATGCCTTGAGAAAATCTATAATTTGGTGTGACAGTAGAGCTGTGGAAATTGGTCAAAATGCCTACGATGAAATAGGTTCTGAACTTTGCGACACTCATTTATTGAATTCGCCCGCAAACTTTACCGCTTCCAAATTAAAATGGGTTAAAGAAAATGAACCCGAAATTTACGCACAGATTTATAAAATCATGTTGCCAGGTGATTATATAGCCTATATGTTATCAGGTGTTGTGAACACAACTGTTTCTGGTCTTTCTGAAGGGATATTTTGGGATTTTAAAAAGGATGAACTAGCAGATATTTTGTTACAGTATTATGGTTTGGATAAAGATATGATCCCAGCTATCGTAGACACCTTTTCTATACAGTCAACTGTAAATAAAAAAGGTTCCGGTGAAAGTGGACTTAACGTTGGGACTCCTATTTTGTATAGGGCTGGAGACCAACCTAACAATGCATTGACCTTGAATGTTTTTAAACCGGGAGAAGTAGCCGCCACTGGTGGTACTTCTGGTGTCGTTTATGCTGTGACAGATAATCTATCGGTTAAAGAAAGTTCTCGTGTAAACAACTTTGCGCATGTAAATTATTCCCCAGGAAAACCAGCAAGAATTGGCAAACTATTATGTATAAACGGGGCTGGTATTCAGTACCGATGGTTATTGAACAACCTCTATGTTGAGTCGTATGACGAAATGAATACGTTGGCAAATGAAGTGCCGATTGGTTCAGACGGTATAGCATTGATTCCATTTGGTAATGGAGCAGAGCGAATGCTTAAGAATACCGAAGTTGGCACACGAATAGTTAACCTTAACTTAAATAATCATGGTAAAGGACATTTGTGTAGGGCAGCACTAGAAGGAATAGCGTTCTCTTTTGTCTACGGCATGGAAATCATGAAATCAGATGGTATTAAGGTCAACGTAATGCGAGCCGGTAACGATAATCTTTTTCGCTCTGAAATTTTCTCCACAACCGTTGCTACGCTGATAGGCTACGATATAGAAATTTATAATACAACTGGCGCTATTGGCGCAGCTAGGGCTGCGAACTTACATAAAGGTGATTTTGAAGCATTTGGTAAAGTGATATTAGATAATGATTATGTAATGACCTTTAGTCCGAAAGCAGATAAGAAGGCATACCAAGATGCCTATACTACTTGGAAAAATGAATTGGAATTAACGTTAAACAACTAATAAAATCAACATAATGGCAAAAAAGGAATATTTTAAAGGGATAGATAAAATTAAATTTGAAGGAAAGGAATCTGATAACCCTATGGCCTTTAAATATTATAATCCGGATCAAGTAGTTGCAGGTAAGACCATGAGGGATCATTTTAAATTCTCGACCGCTTATTGGCATACATTCTGTGGACAAGGTTCTGATCCATTCGGTCCTGGTACACAAAGTTTTGAGTGGGATAAATCTTCAGATGCAATACAAGCCGCCAAAGATAAGGCTGATGCAGCGTTTGAGTTTTTTGATAAAATAGGATTTGATTATTTCTGTTTTCATGATTTTGATTTAATTCAAGAGGGGTCAACTTTTGTAGAATCTGAAAAAAGACTTTCAATAATTACCGATTACATAAAGGAAAAGCAAAAAGAATCAGGGAAAAAATTACTTTGGGGTACAGCCAATTGTTTTTCTAACCCTCGATATATGAATGGTGCTGCTACCAATCCAGATTTTAATGTAATGGCAAGAGCTGGTGGTCAAATTAAATTAGCCTTAGATACTACTATTGCCTTAGGTGGTGAGAACTATGTTTTTTGGGGTGGTCGTGAAGGCTATATGTCTCTTTTGAACACCGATTTAAGTCGTGAATTAGACCATATGGGACAATTTCTAACCATGGCTAGAGATTATGCAAGAAGCCAAGGATTCAAAGGAAATTTCTTTATTGAGCCAAAGCCGATGGAGCCTATGAAGCATCAGTATGATTTTGATTGTGCTACAGCCATAGGGTTTCTTAAAGATTACGGTTTGGAAAATGATTTTAAAATGAACATAGAGGTGAATCACGCTACATTGGCACAACATACCTTTCAACATGAAATAGCCGTTGCTTCAAAAGCAGGAATGTTGGGTAGTATGGATGCTAATAGAGGTGATTATCAAAATGGATGGGATACCGATCAGTTCCCAAATAATATTCAAGAGACAACAGAAGCAATGTTAGTTTTCTTGGCAGCCGGAGGTTTACAAGGTGGTGGTGTTAATTTTGATGCTAAAATTAGAAGAAACAGTACAGACTTAGATGATATATTCCATGCACATATCGGTGGAGCAGATACTTTTGCAAGAGCTTTGATTACGGCGGATAAAATTATTTCTTCATCTTCTTACAACTCCCTTCGTGAAAAAAGATATAACTCATTTGATGCTGGAAAAGGAAAGGATTTTGAGAATGGAAAATTAGATTTGAAAGACCTTTACGCTATCGCAAAAGATAATGGTGAGTTAGCATTACAGAGTGGTAAACAAGAATTGTTCGAGAATATCATTAATCAATATATATAATCAGTATAACCTATTAACTAGTTAAAAATTAGTTTAGGGTAAGCGCGATACACTTATATAATTATGAAGTAAACTGTACCTTGATATTTCATTAGGCACAGTTTACTTTTTGCTATTAAAAGAAATTAATGGACTTAAATTCATTTCCTTTTAAGATATAAGATATAAGATATGAAGAAAATAACCTTAAAGGATATTGCCGGCCACTTTAAAGTTTCCATTTCTACCGTTTCAAAAGCTGTAAATGATAGTCACGAAATAAGTACCGTATTAAAATTAAAGATTCAAGAATACGCTAAAGAAAAGCATTATAAACCCAATAGGTTAGCGCTTAATCTGCTTAATAGAAGCACCAAAACTATTGGTGTAGTAGTACCCAATATTTTAAATTATTTCTTTGTGCAAGTCTTGTACGGTATAGAGAAGGTTGCCAATGAGCATGGATATAATATCATTAGCTGTATAAGTAATGAATCTAATACGAAAGAAAGTAAAACTTTAGAATTTTTTGATTCTGGCACCGTCGATGGTTTAATAATTTCCTTGGCGGAAGAAACCCAAAATGAGAATAAGCATGAAGCCTTAACAGATATCATAAATAATGACATTCCTGTTGTACTTTTTGATCGTGTATCTGATCTATTGGAATGTGATAAAGTAGTGGTCGATGATTTTGAGGCAGGGTATAAAACAACAAAGCACTTGATAAATATTGGCTGTACCAATATTGCAGTAATCAACCCAACGGGTAGTTCTAGCGTTGGTAAATTAAGAATACTAGGCTATAAGAAAGCCTTAGAAGAATATAAAATTCCTTTTGATGACAAATTACTAATGAATCTTGTACCAAAAGATGATCTTGAATTATTGATGTCTTTTTTACTCAATTATAAAACCATAGAGGGCATTATTGGTTTTGATGAAATAACGGCTGTAAAAGTATTGGAGGTGGTGAAAGCTCGTGGGTATAATGTTCCCAATGATATTTCTATTATAGGGTTCACTAACGGACAGTTATCAAGATACATAACACCATCATTAACTATGGTTAGTCAGCATGGAAAATATATAGGTGAGCTTACCGCAAAATTATTAATTAATAGAATTAAAACACCGGGTCTGCCGTATGAAACCAAAACGGTAAAGACCAGTCTTCTTGTTAGGAATTCTACTAAAAAACTACAATAATTTAAACAGTATCAGGGTGTGGATGCTCCCAATCACTACGGTATGTTCTTTGTAATAGGCCAGTAGCTTCTGGGTCATTCAGTACAGTTCTACTTTTTGGGTCATATATTAATGGTCTTTTTAAGTCCATAGAAAGATTTGCTAGTATGCAACTTGCAGTAGAAATATGTCCCTGTTCGATATCTGCAACGGGTTTGGTTCCATCTTTAATGGCATTTAAAAAATCGATCATATGCTTGCGGGTTGCAGGTGCAGCATGCAGCTCTATATCTTTTTCGGTTAAATCTTCAGGGTATTCTTCACGTTCGTAAAGCACCTCAAACGTTATAGGTTCACCTCCATCAGATGGAATAAATTCAGCTTTCATAACATCAGCCTTTAAAACGCCTTTAGAGCCATAAATTTTAAATGCCCAAGGATATTCTGGATCTGCTGGGTTTCCCCATGTACGATGTTGCCAATTACAATTATGGTCATCATATTCGAATACGACCGACTGCGTATCTGATATATTTGATTTGCCGTCTTTTTGCACAAAAATTCCGCCTTCTGAACTAATCCGTTTAGGCCAGTCTAGGGCTAACATCCAACGAACGGTGTCCAACATATGTACACACATATCGCCTGTTATTCCATTGCCATATTCTCGAAAAGTACGCCACCATCTTCTATGGGGTATGCCATCATACGGTCTCAATGGGGCAGGACCCGTCCACATTTCATAATCCAAAAAATCGGGTACTTCCTGTAGCGGAGGGTTTCCATTTGCACGCATATGATAATAACAACACATATCAACGTGGCCAATAGTTCCTAAAAGTCCGGTATCGATAATTTGCTCCTTCACGTCCACTAAATGGGGTGTGCTCTTTCGTTGGGTACCAACCTGTACTGTTTTGTTATATTTTCGGGCTGCAGCAACCATTGCTTCACCTTCCATGACATCAACACTTATTGGTTTTTGAACATAAACGTGAGCTCCTGATTTTAATGCTTCAATACAAATTAACGCATGCCAATGATCAGGAGTGCCAATAAGCACAATATCCAAATCGTTACTTTTTAGCATCGTTCTATAATCGGCATAAAGTTTAGGTTTTTTACCGTTTTTTTGTCTTTTAGATACTAAGATTGCAGCCTCATTCAAAAAATTGGAGTCGACATCACAAAGTGCAACCACGTCAACATTAGCCACTTGTATTAGGCGCATTAAATCACTCGTTCCGTACCATCCAGTCCCAATAAGTGCTACTTTTTTTGGCTTCTCGTCTTTGAAAAATTCAAACCCATATGAGCTAAATGAAGTAAGTAACAGCGATGCAGATGCAGCTTTGATGAAATTACGTCGTTTTATTGGTAGTGCTGAATTTGACATGGTAGTTAGTTTTAATTTGATGGTATTAGTAATTTATAATCGATCAAGGTATGAAATGAAATTATTAAAAAAAAGGAGGTACTTCTCAAATAGATTTAAAAAATAGGGAGAATAATTGCCTATATTTAAATCCATTAACATTCTGACCTATTCCATGCGTTTTACTTTTTTCTTATTATTTATTTTAACAACAGTTTTTGTCAAGGCAGAAATTTCCTTACCGAATATATTCTCTGATCAAATGGTGTTGCAACGTGAGACCGATGTAGTACTCTATGGATGGGCAAGTCCAAATGAGGAATTTACTATATATACAAGTTGGAATGATACAACGATTGAAATGAAAACCGGTAATAATGCTAAATGGCACTTAGAAGTTCAAACGCCAAAGGCAGGTGGACCTTACACAATAATCTTTAAAGGGAATGACAACGAAATTATATTGAACGATGTCTTGATAGGTGAAGTGTGGCTTTGTTCTGGGCAAAGTAATATGGAATGGAGTGCGAATAGTAAAATTGATAATAAGGAATTAGAAATTGCAAATGCTGACCATCCTAATATTCGATTATTCACTGTTGAGAAAAGATCAGCTGAATATCCGTTGGAAGATGTAACAGGTACTTGGAAAACCTGTTCAACTGAAACCATGCCCGATTTTAGCGCAGTAGCTTATTTTTTTGCTAAAAAGGTGCAAAAAGAATTGAATATTCCCATTGGGTTGATTGATTCTTCTTGGGGTGCTTCATGTGCAGAAGTTTGGACACCCGAATCCGTTTTTAAAGAGCACCCAGAATTGGTCACTGCGCATGAGTTGGTGGAACCAAATAACTGGGTAACGATAGAGAAATCTACCTTATACAATGCCATGATAGCGCCTTTGACCAATTTTAAAATTGCAGGTGTTCTATGGTATCAAGGAGAATCAAATACGGCCAATGCTATAACATACCAACAGCTTTTTACAAGTATGATTACCTCTTGGCGTAAGAAATGGAATGATGAGTTTCCATTTTACTATGTACAGATAGCACCCTTTAAATACGGAAAGCCTTATGAAGGTGGTGTTTTGCGAGATCAGCAGCGTAGAACCTTAGCGTTGAATAATACGGGTATGGCTATGACGAGCGATATTTGTACTGTTGAGGATATCCATCCGCAGAACAAACAAGATGTTGGTTTACGATTGGCAAATATCGCCCTTAAACAACACTATAACGTGTTGGAACAAGAGGTTTACGGTCCGTTGTTTGATTCGGCAAAAATAATAGGGAATGAAATTCACATAGAATTTACCCATGATAAAGGACTAAATAGCAAGGGAGAAAAGATTGATTTATTTGAGATCAGTAATAGCGAAGGGGAATGGTTTGCCGCAAAGGTAAAATTGAAGGATGGTGTTGTTTTGGTCAGTTCAAAAGAAGTGAAAAATCCTAAAGCTGTTAGGTATGCTTGGAAAAGTACGGACATTAGCAATTTAAAAAATGAAGTAGGTTTACCTGCTTCGACGTTTAGGAGTGAATAATAAATGGGTAGTAATAATGTACAAATGAACTTTAAAATCAAACGCCCATCCAATAACCAAGGTTATTCAGCTAAAAACACGTTGATTTTTTAATTAAATGGCTAAATTGTAATCATTAACTAATTTGAAATTATGCAGATAAAAGAATCCTCAGAAATCTATGATGTCATTATCGTTGGTTCTGGAGCCGGTGGTGGTATGGCTACTAAGCAGTTGGCAGATGCAGGTTTAAATGTTGCTGTCGTTGAGGCAGGACCCTATTTTGATCCTGCCGATCCGGTAACCCAAACACAAATGAAACAGCCATATGATTCTCCTCGAAGAGGTGCAGGTACTGATCGCGCTTTTGGGGAATGGGATATGTCTTATGGTGATTGGGAAGTTGATGGAGAACCATACACACATGCCGAAGGAACTGAATTTAAATGGTGGCGTTCAAGAATGCTAGGAGGTCGAACCAACCATTGGGGCAGAATTTCTTTGCGGTTCGGGCCAAAAGATTTTAAAGGGAAGACTCGTGATGGTCATGGTGATGATTGGCCTATAGGATATGAAGATGTTAAACCATACTATGATAAGTTAGATAAATTAATCGGTGTTTTTGGAACCAACGAAGGTCGGGAAAATGATCCTGACGGATTTTTTCTTCCTCCTCCAAAACCGAGATTGCATGAATTGTTTTATATCAATGGGGCAAAGAAATCTAATATACCTGTAATTCCAGGTAGACTTTCAATGTTGACCAAAAGGATAAATAACGAACGTGGAGTTTGTTTTTACTGCGGGCAATGTTCTCGGTCATGCTCTGTGTATGCTGATTTTTCTGCAGGTAGCTGCTTAATTTTTCCGGCACAAAAGAGTGGTGGTAAAGTAAAGATATTTGTTAATTCAATGGTACGTGAAGTGACTACCAATGCAGAAGGGAAAGCAACGGGAGTTTCTTACATAAGTAAGGACGACAGAAAAGAATATAAACTTAAAGCAAAAGTTGTGGTCTTAGCTGCATCTGCTTGTAGTTCTGCGCGTATTCTATTAAATTCGAAAAGTAAACAACACCCAAACGGATTAGGTAATAGCAGTAATATAGTGGGTAAATACTTACATGATTCTACGGGTGCAAGTGCTGCTGGTGTTATACCGGGCTTAATGAATAGAGAGACCTCTTATAATGAAGATGGTGTAGGTGGTATGCATGTGTATTCACCATGGTGGGGTGATAATTCCAAACTAGATTTCCCACGTGGTTATCACATTGAAGTTTGGGGTGGTATGAGCCAACCTAATTATGGTTTTGGTTCGGACCCTAATGCTATGAATAAGTATTTTGGCCTTAAAACAGGTGGTTATGGAGATAGTTTGCGTGATGATGTGAAAAAATATTATGGTTCAGTAGTTGGTTTTGGTGGCCGTGGAGAAGGCTTGGCACGTAAAGAAAATTATTGTGAGATAGACCCGACAACGGTAGATCAATTTGGCATCCCTGTGTTAAAGTTTAATTACAATTGGTCAGATTTGGAAAGAAATCAAGCCAAGCACATGCAGGATACTTTTGAAGAAATAATTCATAATATGGGGGGGCACTATTTAGGTGATAAACCGGGTAAAGATAAAGATTACGGTCTACATAAACCAGGTGAAATTATTCATGAAGTGGGAACCACACGTATGGGAGATGACCCAAAAACGTCTGTTACGAATAAGTTTCAGCAGCTGCATGATGTAGACAATGTTTTTATTGTAGATGCAGGTGTTTTTGTTTCTCAAGCAGATAAGAACTGTACATGGACGATTATGGCACTTTCATGGAGGGCATCTGATTATATTATCGAACAACTTAAGGCACAAAATATTTAGAACATGGATAGAAGAAAGAGTTTACAAACTTTAATACTTGGTGGAGCGGCTGCCGGCACTGGTTTAGTATTCAACTCCTGTAAGACAGAAAACGGCGAAACTATTGATGAGGCGATTGCAACAAGTAGTGAAAAATATTTTGGACGAACACCAAAGGAATTGGAGCGCATTGAGAAATTAAATGCAGAACAATTATTCAACGAACATGAGATGGAGACCATTGCGGCGTTAAGCGTAGTTATTCTTCCCTCGAAAGAACCTAATGGAGGCCCTATCGAGGCAGGTGTTCCTGAACTCGTTGAGTTTATGGGTAAGGATATTCCCAGAATGGCACCAACGCTTTTAGGTGGGTTAATGTGGTTGGATCATAAAAGCAATACAGATTTCGGAACTGAATTCAAGTCGGCAACTTTAGAACAGAAAAAACAAATCTGTGATGAAATTTGCTGGCATGACACAGAAGTTCCTTTAGAGGAACAACCGCTTGAAATTCAGTTTTTCTATATGATGCGAGGCCTAACCGTTACAGGGTATTACACATCAAAAGTAGGAATAGCGGATTTAGGCTACAAAGGAAATTCGCCCAATGTGTGGGATGGTGTTCCGCAAGACGTTTTGGACCAACATGGTGTGGCCTATGATCCAGAATGGATTGCAAAATGCGTAGATCAGAGCCAAAGAAACGTCATCGCAGAGTGGGATGAAAAAGGAAATTTGCTTACTTAAATGAAAAGAGGAAGATGATGATGAAAAAATTAATGATAACCGCTGTTCTTTTAGGGAGTGGTTTTTTGTCACAGGCCCAGGAAGTGGGTTTGCAATTGTATAGTCTACGAGATCAATTTAAAGTTGACGTATCCAATACACTTGGCCTGATTAATGAATGGGGAATTACGAAGATTGAAGGCGGTGGTACTTATGATATGCCCATGGAAGATTTTAAAGCTTTACTGGCTGTTTACAATCTAAAGATGGTAAGTGTTGGTGCTGAATTTGGTGATTTAGAGAATGATATTGATAAGGTCATTAAAAATGCCAAAGATTTTGGAGCTACATACGTAATGTGTGCCTGGGTACCTCATGATGATAACAAATGGGATTTAGAAGAAACTCAACATGCAACTGAGGTATTCAATAAGGCAGGTAAAGTTTTGAAAGAGAACGGACTTACCCTAGCGTACCACGCCCATGGGTATGAATTTAGACCTTATAAGAATGGTACTTTGTTTGATTACATGGCTGAAAATGCAATTGATTTTAATTTTGAATTAGATGTGTATTGGGCATTTCACGGTGGAGCTGACCCTTTGGCTTTAATGAAAAAATACCCATCTAAATTTGTACTCCTGCATCTTAAGGATTTAGAAGAAGGAATTGAAGGAAATAACACAGGGCATGAGGATGTTGAGACTAATGTAGTTCTTGGTACCGGTCAAATTGATATTGCAGGTATTGTTGCTGAAGCCAAAAAGTTAGGAATTGAATATATGTTTATAGAAGATGAATCTTCTAACGTTGTTTCGCAAGTTCCGGAAAGTTTAAAATATTTGGATGCGTTAGATTAATACATTCATTTTTTTAAATTTTAAGGCCCCTATTTGATTTATTGAATAGGGGTTTTTTTATACGAATTGAAATCTTTAATATTTTACTGTATGAAATGGATTTTACTTTCATGCCTCGTAGCAGTTTCTTTTTCTTGTAGGGAACGTGCCGAAGCAACCGAAGCGAAAATTGAATCATCACCCAATATTATTTGGTTGGTGGCAGAAGATCAATCGCCAGATTGGTTTCCGATGTATGGAGATTCAATTCAGTCCCTTCCATATTTAGAGTCTCTCTCTAAAGATGGTGTGATTTTCACTAATGCTGTAGCTCCAGTTCCCGTATGTGCACCGGCTAGGAGCGCGATTATTACCGGAATGTATCCTACAACTTTAGGGACGCATAACATGCGCACTTATAATGCATACGCCAAAGGTGAAAATGAACCTACTATAGGTATTCCTAGCTATTCTCCCGTAGTACCTGAAGGAGTTAAAATGTTTACTGAGTACCTTAGAAAAAACGGATATTATACATCCAACGGTCCCAAAGAGGATTATAATTTTGAAAAAACAGATGCGGCATGGAATGATTCAAGTAAAGATCATCATTGGCGTAACCGAGAATCCGGCCAACCATTTTTCAGTGTTTTTAATTTCTCCGTTTGCCATGAATCGCAAATTTGGGCAAGAACTTATGATTCACTTTTCGTAGATCCGGCAGATGTAAAGGTTCCGCCTTATTTTCCTGATACTGATATAGTGCGGCATGATTTGGCTGTTAATTATAGCAATCTTAAGAGACTAGATAATCAAATTGGAAAAATTTTGAATCAATTAAAGGCGGATGGACTTTACGACACTACTTATATCTTTTTTTATGGAGATCATGGCGGACCATTCCCTAGGTATAAAAGAGCACTGTATGATTCAGGATTAAAGGTGCCAATGATCATTAAGTTTCCCGTTAGCAAAGGAGCTGGAACTACCGATAATCGTTTATTCAGTTTCATTGATTTGGCGCCGACAGTACTCTCTCTTGCAGGAATAGAGCCACCAAAAGTGATACAGGGCAGTGCTCAATTCGGAAAATTTGAAGTCAACGTTAAACCCAAAATAACCTTTCATTCCTCAGATAGATTTGATGAACTATATGACCGACTGCGCGCTGTGCGATCTCCTCGATTTAAATACATTAAAAATTTTAATGAGGATTTAAGTAGGGCGTTACCCGTTACTTACAGGGAGCAAATGGCTACTATGAAAGAATTAAGGAGATTAGATAGCTTGAATGAATTAACCGAATTTCCATCCATCTGGATGCAATCGGTTAAACCAAAAGAGGAATTTTATGATTTAGAAAAAGACCCTACTGAATTACACAATCTTTCAAGGATTCCTGAATATAAAGATTCATTGGTATATTACCGAGAATTGCTAAATCAATGGATAAAGAATATGAAAGATTTAGGAGAAGTGAAAGAGCAAGTTTTAGTACAAAACTGGCTGATTAAAGGAAAACAGCCTAAATTAAAAAAATTGCAATTAGAGGAAACAGCTCGGGGTATTGAATTAATCCATCCAAAAACTGGTACAACTATCTCTTGGCGGTATGTAACTGACTCTGTTTGGAATGTATATGTGAAGCCACTGAACAAGGTTATTCCCTTTGAAGCTAAGGCTGAACGAATAGGATATCAGGATAGTGAGATGCTGAACTGGAATTGATTTAGATTAATCTAATCTCTTAAATTGCAATAGTCTAAAATCACCTACTTGACTACCTGGAATCTCCAAGGCTTTTAGTGTAAGCGTTCCCGTTCCCTTTTTGAGAATGATAACGCCTAATTCTAGTGGTTTGAAGTCCTTTACGTAAGACTCCATTCTTGGTACCCTATCATTTTCCATACCTGTTAATTGAGGGTCGAACGGCTCTGTTATTTTCTTAGCAATTTTACTATTTTCATAACTTAATTCAATACTTGAACCTAAGTCTATTTCTGGACATGTATAATATAACTCAACTTGAAAATGACCATCTTCAAGTACTTCAACGTTCCAAGTAATAGAATCGGTAACGGATTTCCAATTCGTAAAAAATGAATCATTTGGCCATTGATTACTTCTTTTAATGTTGCCATTTGCCGTACCATCTCTGGCAGGAAGTTGTGTAAATATAGCTGTTGGATAGCCTATGGTAAAGTCACGATTATCATTTTTTTTGGTAATGAGAATGGTTTCTTTTTCCCAATCATTTTTTGCCTCTATTAGAGAATCCGTAATTTTAGGGTACTGCTTTGATACATCATTAGTTTGAGCACGATCAGCATTAATATCATATAATCTATTTTCCTCATCTAATCTAAATTGTTGACTACGAACGCTTGTTTTACCATTCCAATGGTTGTAAACCAAACGGTTTTTTAAATTCATTGATTTGCCTAAAAGCAACGGACTTAAATCTTTTCCATCAATTGGTTTTTCGGTATTAATAGGTAGGGACAGCAAACCAAAAAGGGTAGGTAAAATATCCATTCCGCTGGCAATTTCCTTGATGTTCAACCCTTGTTCAATATGGTTTGCCCATTGTATATAGAAAGGTGTACGAACCCCGCCTTCATCAACCGAACCTTTCTTGCCGCGCATGCCACCATTCCAACGATAAGCATTAGGGCCGTTATCAGAAAGATAGATGAGTATAGTTTCCTTTTCCAGTCCCAACTTTTTAATTTTATTGGTAACCCGACCAACATTATAGTCTATGTTTTCAACCATGGCCAAAGCTGCTTGAGTAAATCGTAAATCTTCTTCTAAATTATCTTCGGATACTAAGTTTAGTGGTTTACTTTTCATTTTATCCCAATACATATCGGGTACCTGCATTGGGCTGTGTGGAGTGTTATAGGGTAAATAAAGAAAAAAAGGAGTCGTAGTATCCTCTTCTATGAATTTGAGCCCTTGATTGGTAAGGTCATCAACTAAAAAACCTTTTCCTTTTACTAGTTCACCATTATCTTCTAACATCGGACTAAAATAGTTACCCCAATGCCCAGAGGCGAAACCATAAAAACGATTAAAACCTCTTGAATTGGGATGATACGGTGGCTGCATGCCATTATGCCATTTGCCAAAAGCTGCGGTACGATATCCAGCATCTTTAAGAAGTTCTGCTAGAGTGGTTTCATTTAAATTAATACGTTCACCACCCGATGATGTATCATAAACGCCCATTCGGGTAAAGTGCCTACCGGTTAAAATTTCAGCTCTAGTAGGTGAACATACCGGTTGCACATAGAAGTTTTCAAAGGAAGCACCCTTGTTTTTTAAAGAATCGATATGAGGGGTATTTAAATTGGTATTACCACTACTACTTAAATCGCCCCAACCTTGATCATCGGCAAGAATTAAAATGATATTCGGAGTTTTTACTGAGGATTCAGAGCTATCTTTTTTTTTCTCTTCTGAACAGGAAAGTAGCAGCAATAAAATAAAAATGGTTGAAATTTTAAATAGAGCCATAATTCACCTCTGTTATTTGTATTCTTAAAGCTAAATAGCCGATTTTAAAATAAAACTTTAATCCTTCACAGCTAAGCCCACCATAGAATCTGCAGTACCATAATACAGAAACCATTTATCTTGAAAATACACTAACCCTTCAATAAAAGTGGTGCCAGCTTTATATTGACCACTAACTTCATGGGGTAGGCTAGGACATATAAAGGGAGTTTCCATTCGTTCAATCATTTTAGTAGGATCATTTTTATCGAACAGAACTTGACCGCCACAGTAGGTTCCTTCTGGATATTTAGAAGTAGCACCATCGCCACTTAAATTTTTGCCATTATATAGCAAAAGAATACCAGCGTCGGTAAATAGGGCAGGTGGGCCTGGCTCTGTTAAATGGCTATCGAATTCATTTATCGAGGGTTTAAAACTATGTAATAATTGACCATCATCATTTAAAGTTGGTTCCCAATCTACTCCATTTTCTGAAGTGGCTAGATTAACAAAAAGTTCACCCCAATACATTAAGTATTTTCCTTTTATTTTTTTAGCGATTAAGCGGCCATTTACCAATTCAGTGACTATGGAGCCTGATTTGCTCCATTCATCCAAAAACTTACCGTTGTATGCATTTTCAAAGACAGGGCCTTGTTTAGTCCAATTTTTGAGGTCTGTTGAGGTTGCACTTGAAAGACGGGCAATATCTTTGTTCCAACTCGTATAAAGCATGATATAGGTGCCGTTTGGAGTTTCTACTATACGAGGATCTTCAATACCTCCGGGTTGGTCCCATTGTGAAAATTCGTCATTATCCGGGAACAACACAGGCTTTGAATATTTGGTGAAGTCAACACCATTTGTACTGTACGCCAACCCTATACGTGATGTTCTTCCACCTAGAATAGCATCAGGATTATCTTCTGCCCTAAATAATAGAAATACGGTATCATTTTTCACGATTGCACCAGGATTAAAAACGTCAGCTTTTTGCCAAAGAACTTCTTTTTTTGAAACAGGGTCAAGAAAGGTATATGTGGAGTCGGCCTGCATGATAGGATTGATTTCTGTTTTTTCAAACCCCAATAACCATGGAGAATCTTTCGAATCACTTGTATTGACCGCCTTTTCTTTCTCCAGTCCGCATGAGGTAAATAATATAACTAAAGTGAAAACTAATGTAATATGCTTGTTCATTGTTTTTGGTTAAATTGCTAAAATATCAGTAAATTTTAAGATAGACATTTATTCTTTATGAACTAAATATTAATACTGGAAGATGTTGGATAACAGAATGCGTGAAAAATTAAACTACATAAACACCTTGCTAAAAGGTTTGAAAAAAGGCAATAACATTGCTATACTATTGGTTTTTACTTTGGTGTTGTTTTTCTGTTGTAAGGAAAATACTAAGGCAATAGAAACAGGCCATCAATCATCAGAATTCAGTATTCAATCAGACACACTTACTGTAGAAGATAGTATCAAAACAGAAACTAAAAAGGTCGTTACAGCTTTAAGTTCATTGATGGACACAACCTTCATACGGCTTGCAGATTACAGTGATGATTTTGGTTATGATTTAAGATATGCAACAGATAATAATTTTCTAAAGGCACAAGTTTATGACTGTGCTGAATGTTATACTAGGGTGAAAACAGCAAAAGCATTATTAGCGGCAAACGCATATTTTAAGGAACAAGGGGTGAAAATAAAATTTTATGATTGCTACCGTCCAAATTCGGTGCAATACAAAATGTGGGAAATAGTTCCGAATCCACAATATGTTGCAAATCCTGTTAAAGGTTCCATTCATAATAAGGGCGGGGCAGTGGACATCACTTTAGTTACTTTAAATGATGTGGAGTTAGATATGGGAACGGATTTTGATTTTTTTGGTAAGCGAGCCTATCATGATAATTTAGACTTACCGCAAGAAATTCTGGCTAATAGAAAATTACTGAAAGAAACCATGGAAAAGTATGGGTTTTGGTCCACTAGAACAGAATGGTGGCACTATAACTTGCAAGGCGCTTCCAACGACCCAATAGCAAATTTTAAATGGTCATGTGAATGAAAAAGTTTAGAAATATGAAAAGTTTAGCACTACCAATTGTATTAATTTTTATAGGTCAAATAATGGCGCAAGATACTATTATGCCACTGTGGCCAAAAGATAAGATACCCAATAAAATAGCATCTAATGAGTCAGAAGTCCGTAAGCTTGATGAAATATTGGTGGTAAGCAAGGTTCAAGAACCTACACTAGAAGTGTATTTACCTGCGAAACGAAATGCAAATGGGGAGGCGATGCTCATTTTCCCAGGAGGTGGGTATGGGGTACTCGCTTATGATTGGGAAGGAACGGATATTGCAAAATATTTGAACGGTAAAGGTATTGCAGGTGTTGTTGTGAAATATAGATTGCCATCTGATAAAACCCAAAAAGAGAAACAAAATGTTCCATTAATAGATGCGCAAAGAGCTTTGCGATTGGTTCGATTTCATGCTAAAAAATTTAATATTTCCCATGATAAAATTGGCATCATTGGGTTTTCTGCAGGTGGGCATCTGGCGTCTACTTTAGGCACGCATTTTGACGACCTTGTTTATGATTCTATAGATGCTGCGGACAAGGAGAGTGCACGACCAGATTTCATGGTATTAGGGTACCCAGTAATAAGTATGGGCTTAATGACCCACAGAGGTTCCAAAAACAATTTATTAGGGAATAATGCGACCCAAAAACTACAGTACCATTTTTCGAATGAAAAACAAGTGACAGCAAATACACCACCCACGTTCTTGTTTCATGCTACGGATGATAATGCCGTACCCGTTGAGAACAGTTTACTTTTTTATAAGGCACTTAAGGACAAAGGAGTCTCCGCTACGATGCATTTGTATCCTACAGGGGGACACGGTTTTTCCCTAGCACTTAATGACCCATATTTACGAGGTTGGACAGCGCTTATGTATGATTGGATAGAAAGCTTGGATTAGTTTTTATTTTTCGAGAAAAATATAGAAGCTAATCTAGTTAACTTTTATATTTTTGCAATCCGATTTCATGATGTAGCCCTTTGGAAAAGTTCAGGATTAACTGTACTATATTAGGTTTTGGCTTATTAAGAAAGCTTATTTTGATTTCCATTTATAATAATTTTTAATTGAAGTTTCGGGATGTAGCGCAGTCCGGTAGCGCACTCGGCTGGGGGTCGAGTGGTCGCAGGTTCAAATCCTGTCATCCCGACAAAAAGGGTGTCAATAGACACCAAAACATAGCTAATCTTATGGAAATCAGGGATTTTCATTTTTCTTGATATCATAAGATTGGCTTTATTATCAAATCAAAGGTTACCTATTCGGTTACCTAATTTATTACCAGAATTTTCACTACATTGGTAATTGAATAGATTTGACTTTCGCAACGATTTGACTTTCGTAAACAAATCGATTATTAATTTAAAGCGAGAGTTTATGCAGACTTCAAAGACTTTTAGTATTCATTTTTGGTTGAGTATGGCCAAGAAAAAAGAAGATTTTGCACCCATTTATGCACGAATTACGGTTGATGGTAAACGTGCTGAAATCAGTTTAAAACGGTTCACTTCGGTTACCTATTGGGATACCCGTTCCAAAAGGGCAAATTCAAGAACTTCCGAGGGGAAATCCCTCAACGTGTATTTAGACCAAGTTTACTCTGATTTATTGGAATGTCAGAAACAGCTTGTTGGAGAATCCAAATACGTTACAGCCCAAGCCATCAAGGCGAGGTATCTCGGCGAAGATGAACAGCACAAAACACTTCTCCAACTGGTTTCCTACCATAATAAAAATATGGTTTCCGTGCTCAAACCCGGCACTATGAAAAATTATTATACTACGGAACGTTATATCAAAAGGTATTTGAAGAATAAGCTAAAGACCAATGACGTTTTCCTCAAACAATTATCCTATAAATTTATAATTGACTTTGAACAGTTCCTTCGTAACGGTAAATCTATAAACCGTTCCCAACCCCTAAAGAAAAATGGGGTTATGAAACATTTGGAACGATTAAAAAAGATGATGAACCTCGCCCTCCGATTGGAATGGGTGGAAAAAGATCCTTTTGTAAGGTTCTCGCTGAAGTTCACAAAACATCAACGAGCGTTTTTATCCCAATCGGAACTTGAAGTTCTGGAATCTGCTCAGCTTTCAAAAGAGATGCATCAAAAAACAAAGGACGTTTTTGTCTTTGCCTGTTATACGGGCCTGTCTTATATCGATGTGAAATTGCTTAGCGATGAACATATTGTGCGCGGTATCGATGGAGAATATTGGATATTCACAAAAAGAGAAAAGAACGATGAAGCGGTAAAAATCCCTCTTTTGGATAAGGCTTTTGATATTATAAGAAAGTATGACCAAGATTCCGAAAACAAACAGGAAAAACTTTTGCCTGTATTTTCAAATCAAAAAGTCAATATATATTTGAAGGAAATAGCGTCAATACTTAAAATTAATAAAAAACTTACGTTTCACGCGGCCAGACATACGTTTGCAACCACCGTTACACTTTCCAATGGAGTGCCCATTGAAACAGTATCTAAACTTTTAGGGCATACAAAGCTTTCCACAACTCAAATCTATGCCCGGGTCATTGAACAAAAGGTTTCATAGGATATGCTTTCCTTGCGCAGTAAATTAAACAAGAAGAACCAGGCCGAAACAAGACTGTCTTATCAATAATTCTGTTTAGAGAATATCTTTTAGGCTCAATATTTATATTCGTCTTATATGAAAAATTATAAACAGTTGGCTTTGGAGCAAAGATATCAAATCGAAGCTTTGGTAAAGGCAGGTTCAAGTATTACTAAAATAGCACAGATTATAGGCGTAAACAAAAGTACGGTATCGCGCGAGCTATGCAGGAATATTCCTGTCCGTGGCAGAACTGCGGGCAGCTATATTGCATTACATGCCCAAGACAAGGCACTTAAGAGGCATAAAGTCAAACCAAAACAGGTATTGCTTACCGATGCACTTAAAAAGCGTATTTCGGGGCTTATGGAATATGAAAAGTGGAGTCCCGAGCTTATTGCGAATAGGCTTGCAAAAGAATCCCAGGAGTCTGTAAGTCATGAGACCATATACAAATGGATATGGTTAAGCAAACATAGCAATCATCGTAAACATGATCCATATAAAAAGCTTTACAAATATTTACGCCATACCGGACGACGGCAAAGGCGCAATAATATAAAGGACAGACGCAGAGCCATTATAGGAAGGGTGGGTATAGATGAACGCCCAGAGGTCGTGGAGCAACGATTACGAATAGGCGATATAGAAGTAGACCTAATGATGGGAAGCAATCATAAATCGGCGTTACTGGTAATGACCGATAGAACAACACTGATTACCATGCTAGAGAAGCTCCACAGTAAAAATGCGGACGAAGTATACCTCAAAATGAATAAAAGACTTACCAATTTTAATGCTTCTTGGATAAAAACTATAACTTTTGATAATGGAAAGGAGTTTGCACACCACAACAAAATAGCAGAGCACTTAAATGTAAAAACTTATTTCACTAGACCATATACCTCTCAGGACAAGGGAACGGTAGAAAATAGAATAGGTATCATCAGAAGATTTTTCCCTAAGAAAACAGACCTTCGACAGGTTTCGGTCAAAAGGATAAAAGAAGTAGAAAGATTACTAAATTACAGACCTATTAGAAAGTTTAATTATAATAACCCAATTGAAGTCCTAAATAAAAGATGTGTTGCACTCAGCGTTGCTTAATAAAGGGAAAAAATAGAGTAATTAGATAAGATTTTTCACTCTATAATCTTAAGGCTTTTAATATAACTCTTTCCCCACCTTGCCTAATTTCTATAAAATAAAGCCCAGGACTTAATTCATTTCTTAATTTAATAATATCCTTATAAGGTGAATTGTATTGTTTAATCATTTTTCCATAAGCATCAATAATTCTAATACAGAGGTTCTCACGATTCATACTCTCAATGCGCAACGTAAAAGTATCCGAAGAAGGGTTTTCAGCTAAAGTAACATCAAATTTTGCGCTGCACTTTATTTGGGAATTAATAGTTATACTTGTAGAACCTAAACTAGTACAATCTCCCAATCTGTTATGAGGTCCTTCTGTCGTTACGGTGTAAGTTCCTTCTGGTACTATTACAGTGTCTCCTGAAATACGTACTCCCTTAATTGGACTTACTATATAGGTGTATGATGCATCATAGTTACTTATAACAAAGCTTCCTGTAGCTGTTTCACATGTTGGTTGTGTTACCGAACCTAAGGTTGGTGTTACAAGTTGCGTACCAGTTACCATCCAAACACAATTATCACTATCAAACGTAGCATTTTCGTAACAAGCCGTTATTGGTTCTTCTGGTTGCGTACCAGTTACAATCCAAATACAGTTATCACTATCAAACGTAGCATTTTCGTAACAAGCTGTTATTGGTTCTTCTGGTTGTGTACCCGATACAATCCAAACATAGTTATTACTATCAAACGTTGCTATTTCATAACAAGCTGTTATTGGGTCTTCAGGTTGTATCTCAATTACAATCCAAACACAGTTATCGTTATCAAACGTTGCTATTTCATAGCATTCGGTTGTTGGTTCTTCTGGTTGTTTACCAGTTACAATCCAAATACAGTTATCACTATCAAATGTTGCTATTTCATAGCATTCGGTTGTTGGTTCTTCTGGTTGTGTACCAGTTACAATCCAAACACAGTTATCACTATCAAACGTTGCTTTTTCGTGTAAAGTAGTTGTTGGTTCTTTAGGCTGCGTACCCGATACCATCCAAACACAGTTATCACTATCAAATGTTGCTATTTCATAACAAGCTGTTGTTGGTTCTTTTGGTTGTTCAACCGTTACTTTTACTTTAGCTGTAGCGTTAATACCACATATTCCTTTTACTACAACTGAATAAGTGTAAAAACCTGAATTAGGTCCTGACCATGTTCCGCCTGAATCTGCATCTGTTAAAGATGCAAATAATTCTGCTTCTGTTGGTTGATTAGCCTCCCAACATATTGAAATCTCTCCGTCTGTTCCTGCATTTGGTGCGCTAACTTCTGTTACTATTATTTCTGCCGTATCTCCTGAACATTTTTCTGATGCGGGTATGGTATAGGTATATACCAAATGAACATTAGACCATGTTCCACCTGTATCTTCTCCTGTTAAGGCATTAAATAGTTCTGCTTCCGTTGGTGTAGTTCCCTCGCAAACTGTAAATGTTCCGTCTGTTCCTGCATTTGGTGCGCTAACTTCTGTTACTAGTACTACTGCTGTATCTCCTGGACATGCTCCTGATGCGGGTATGGTATAGGTATATACCAAATCAACATTAGACCATGTCCCACCTGTATCTTCACCTGTTAGCGCACCAAATAATTCTGCTTCTGTTGGTTGATTAGTCCCCCAACATATAGTAATCTCTCCGTCTGTTCCTGCATTTGCTGCTGGACTTTCTGATACAGTTACTATAGATGTATCTGTTTCTGTCGTACATTCGCTAGTAACTGTATAGGTATAAACACCTGCTACTGGACCTGTCCAGACTCCACCTTCCTCTTCGCCTGCTATGGCTTCAAATAATTCTGCTTCTGTTGGTTTATCAGTTCCTTCACAAATTGTAAGCGCTCCGTCTGTTCCTGCATCTAATTCTAGTCCTGAATCGCAGATTACAGCCAAACTTGTTTGTGAGTTATCATTTGAACTATTCGCATTGCCTTGAGAAGTATTTAATGGAGGTGTTTTACAATTAGGGCATAATACCGCATTTTGTGCCATAATATATACAATATTCCCTAAAATTAAATCGTTATCACTCAGCACATTGCCTCTAACAGTAAGCAAAATATCACCACCATTAGAGTTGTCAAAACCTCCACCTGAATTTGTTAATTTTATTGTATTTGAAGAACCAGTTGTTAAACTCAATTGACTCCAACGTGTGTCGCTTCCTGAAGCAATTCCTATAATTTCAGTATTGGCGCCAACACTAATAGTGACTCGTAATGAATTTTCAACTATAGTTTGGTTACTATAATTACCAACAGTAGCAATCAAAATTCCTGTGGAACCTTGAGAAACACTTGATGGACTCATTAAAATTGCAATTCCAGGATCTGCGTTATTTTGTGCATATCCTTTCGGTATCACCATAAATGCTGTAAAAAACAATACTATTAATTTATTTAGAGAATTGTTCATGATCTTATTGTTTAACGGTAACATTTTTTTTGGATATTTAACAACAATCATTCTTATTGAGCTTTAACAACAGTGTTGTAAGTATTATTAGAATTCTCACTATCTAATCCTGACCCATTTTCAATTGTAACTGTAATTGGTTGCGTAGTTTGAGTTGGTATATCTGATTCCCGTTTTATCGTAAAACCAATAGATGAGAATGTATTGGCATTAATTATAACACCTGGTTTTAATGTCATTGTTATACTGAATGAATTTTCAGTTATTATCCAGTCACTATTATTAACTGAAACACCACTAGAAGTGCTAGTCGCAGCTCCATACGTAATCAAAAATGCTTTTCCTTTTGTAATTGTAAGAACTACTTGCCCAACTGATGGTGCACTTTTTATTTCAGATATGTGAACAACAAAATCTTTTGTATCTCCTGCAGATAAAAAGATTAAATCATCAATATCTATTGTTGGTGTAAAGTCTGGTTGAACTGAGGCTACTATTACGGTTGGTGTGTCATTCTCATTTGTTGTACCAGAGGTATCGGTTATGTCATTCCCTTCAGGATCTTGAGCAGTAGCCAAAGCCGAGTTGGTTACCCCTCCTGCATCAATATCATCTTGTGTAATGGTATAGGTAGCCATTGTTAAAGTCGTTGCGTCTGGTGCTAAAGAAGTAATTGGGCTTCCCCTGAACATCAATCCTACCATTTGGTCAGTTATAATGACATTATTCAATGTAGTATCTCCTGTATTTTCAATTGTAAATATATAGGTGATTACATCCCCTAGGGTTCCCGTTCCACTCACGACTGCACTCTTAACCAATGCAATGCCTGGATTTTGGTCTAAGGTTGTTACCGTTGGTGTGTCATTCTCGTTTGTTGTACCAGAGGTATCGGTTATGTCATTCCCTTCAGGACCTTTAGCCGTAGCCAAAGCCGAGTTGGTTACCCCTCCTGCATCCATATCATCTTGTGTAATGGTATATGTTCCAGTGATTGCATCGCTAGAATCTCCCGCTTCCAA
The DNA here is from genome assembly GCF_005771495.1 of Maribacter sp. ACAM166. GTDB lineage: Bacteria > Bacteroidota > Bacteroidia > Flavobacteriales > Flavobacteriaceae > Maribacter. The sequence goes on along the minus strand of NZ_VAUW01000019.1, from coordinate 381 downwards.
AGAAGTAATTGGACTTCCAGTGATCGTCAATCCTACCATTGGGTCGGTTACCACGACATTGGTTAAAGTCGTATTACCCGTATTTTCAACGGTAAAGGTATAGGTGATTTCATCCCCTAGAGTTCCCGTTCCACTCACGACGGCACTCTTAATCAAGGCAACAGTTGGAGTTTGGGTGAAGGTTGTTACCGTTGGCGTGTCATTCTCGTTTGTTGTACCAGAGGTATCGGTTATGTCATTCCCTTCAGGACCTTTAGCCGTAGCCAAAGCCGAGTTGGTTACCCCTCCTGCATCCATATCATCTTGTGTAATGGTATATGTTCCAGTGATTGCATCGCTAGAATCTCCCGCTTCCAAAGAAGTAATTGGACTTCCAGTGAT
>NZ_VAUW01000018.1 GCF_005771495.1 Maribacter sp. ACAM166 | reverse complement strand
ATAACTTCAACCACCCACATAAATCTTTAGGTAATAAATCACCTAAAGAGTGTATGCCCAGGTTTGATGAAGAATTTAAATTCTTCATCAAACCTGACCTAAATAATAATTATTTATCGAATTTAGAGGTGTCCTAAGACGGGGAAGCCTACAATAGCATTTACAGGAATACCGTTCTCAGGTAAAACTCGAATAGCTTCTAATCGCTTTTTGATTGAGGTCGTTCTTGGTTCTAATATTCTTCTAGTCTTTTCCGACAGGGAAGTAACGGAAATATTCACACCGATTAAACCATATTCATTCAGTTCTTTAAGCACATCTAAATCTCGTATTATCAAAGCATTTTTAGTAATAATCCCTACCGGATGCCGATATTTCAAAAATACCTTTAAGCATTTTCTTGTCAATTCAAATTCTCTTTCTGAGGGTTGATAACAATCTGTGTTTCCAGATAAAACAATGGTACAGGCCTTCCAACTTTCACTCCGTAATTTGGCTTCTAACAATTGTGGCGCATCGTGTTTTATAAGAATCTTACGTTCAAAATCTAAGCCTGCGCTATACCCCCAGTATTCATGCGCATTTCTCGTATAGCAATAGACACAACCATGTTCACAACCTTGATACATGTTCATGGAGAAACTCATACCAACATCGAGACTTGTAACTTTATTGACAATAGTTTTAGGAAAAATAGGAATAAACTGCGTCTTATTACTATCAGCCGATTCACCTTCAAGTCGACAAAATTCTAGAAAATCATCACGAGTTTCGTAGCTATATGCAGAAAATTTATGGTTCGTATTTTTTTGCGCTCCTCTCCCTTGTACAAAAGTTTCAGAATTCATTTTTTAGGATTTATTCCAAAATTATGGAAATAATCCATTTAAAAAAAGATATTTATAAAAATTATGAGATTAAAAAAGATATATTAGCCTGGTGAAAACCATCCAAAAAGTAATAATCTTTTTACTACCCTATATAGAATTTTGCCAGTTTACAACACCTGAAATTTATGGTGAATACAATCTATTTGTTGATGAGGAGTTCGACTCAAATGTTTATCATAAAATAACATTTGACACTCAATTAACTTCGTTTAAATGTATAGTCCCAGAAGTTGATGTTTCTTACTACTTTGGAATTCATACTGAGGACAGATAGTATGCTGAAGAAACCGGCCCGGCCACCTACAAAGCTTATTTAACTCAGTTTTTTGAAGGATTTATTTGGGGTTTCTCCCCTAAGTTATTTTATGAAGAGGAAGGTACCAGAGTAGTTCTTATCCCAAAATATCATTTTGGAAAAGTACGAGCAGAAGGTGATTTTTATAGATTCGGATGATTTATCTATTGAACAAGAAATAAAAACCAGAATCTATTACTGGTCATTTGCCTTAGGTATTGAAGAATCTAAATGGTCTAATAATGCTACCTATGGCTTCTATCTGAATTATAGCGGTTTTAATGCAGGCAAAGCACTCAATCAATTAGATTTCAAGAACCAAAAATTTCAAAAGGACAATTTCAACACCAGAACTGTGGGGCTTGGTATGAGAATATCATACAGTTTTAAGAGAAACAAAAACCCTACTTAATAGCTACTTGAACCAACTGTTTCTTAGTTCCTCTCTTTGCATAGAACATCAATTCATCATTAAGGCGATTTATATAAGGCCGTGAAACCATAAGCGGCAAACGAGCCTCGGTATCATCAATTACCTTGCTGTAGTTCATATGTCCGTTTTCATCCAATCTAATCAGAAATACATTTCTATTTCTACTCATCCCCTGCTTGAACATGATACGATCATCACTCAATTGCTGAGGATTTTCTGCCGATGTGCTTATAAAAAAATAAGTAGTATCTTCTTTTGTATAGGCACTGTATGAAGCATACGCCCCATCGCCTTGTGTAACCTCAGTTTTATTAATATTACGCGCCCAAACCAAATCTCCTGTCGGACTTAATTTTGCGCTAATGATATCATTATGATGATATCGGGTAACCATCACCCTTCCTCCACTGGTATTTGATTGTATGCTAGAACTAGTGAAATATTCTTCTGCATTGAAAAGAATATTTCCTGCATTGGTTACATCCATACCTTTAAAAACTAAGTCTTTAATAGCCTTATCATCTTCCCTTCCAAATTTGTCCAACATAAACTGTTCTGAAAATGGATTGAACTTGCTGACACCAATTTCTAAAGAAATAGGATTCAATTTGAAATAGGAAATACCGTTATAACGATTATCCTTACGATCAGCATAAAAGCCGATGCAAAGCAAATCATTACCCTTAAATATCGGTTTTAATGCTTCAGGAAACTTACCTGGCGTATAAAATGATTGCACACTACGACCAGTTTTCGATATACGCACCATTTCATACTGATATTTACGCTCTGTTGCATTAAACCGTTTCTTTTTAAAGTAAGCCTTACCTACCAAGTAAACGTTCTGCAAATCTTTCGAGAATAATATATTTTCAAAAGCATAGTTCTTTTCTTCAACCTCATCTGTAAAATCATGCGCCATCAATTTCTTCAAGTTTGAATCGAACACATGAATTGTATGTTGGTCAACCTTTCTTTTCTTATAATGGGTAGTAATGGCGAATGCCGATTTTTCGTCGTTGAACAATACCGATGTCGTAAATCCGGATGTGAAATTTCTGTTATAAAAATTTCTATCTAAAGGCTGTTCTACAGGTTGAGATGCAATGGACAGAATAGTTTCTCTTGTAAACTGAAACTGAGAAAACGGACTTCTATGAACTTCATACTGGTAGCTATTGTTCTTAAAACTATATTCTAGAAATAAAAGATACACCTGTCCGTTTCGGACATAGGCATCTATAAAATTTGCATCCTTTAATTTGTAGTTATATTCGGATATAAGCTCTAGATTCTTGTTGTAATGCTCAATAAAATATCCTTTAGGCCTTAGAATAATTCCCGTATAATATGCACGTACTACAACTGTACCCTCACTGCCATCATCTGCCATGGCGAGCATATTAGAATACCTATATTTATCGTGAAATTTTTCACCTATGGTATAGTTTACTTGTTCTTCTTGGGCAAAAGCACCTAATGCGCTTATAAATAGCAGACATATACACACACCACGTTTAAACATACCCTATTGTTTTATGCTATGAACCTGGAAAGGATGCCTTTCTCTTTTCTAGAAAAGCGGTAGTACCTTCGGTAAAATCATCAGTTCCGAAACAAGCACCAAAAGCTTCAATTTCCTGCTCATAACCATTTACAGTATTCTTAAAACCAGCATTTACAGCTTTTATTGCATGAGCTATGGCTACGGATGAGTTATTGGTAATCTTGGCTATAATTTTATGGCACAATGGTAATAGTTCTTCTTGCGTGGTTACATGATTCACCAACCCGTAAGAATGTGCTTGTTCTGCGGTTATCATACCTGCAGTCATGATCATTTCTAACGCACGCCCTTTACCCACTAACTGCGGTAAACGTTGAGTACCTCCATAACCCGGTATTAAGCCTAAAGAAACTTCTGGAAGTCCCATTTTGGCATTATCACTCGCCACCCTAAAATGACAGGCCATGGCTAATTCTAAACCTCCACCTAAAGCAAAACCATTTACGGCAGCAATAACAGGAGTCGACAAATTTTCAATAAAATCGAATAATTTTTTTTGCCCCTTAGCAGCCAATTTTCTTCCTTCCTTAACGGAGTAATCGGAAAATTCTGAAATATCTGCGCCAGCAACGAAGGCCTTTTCGCCGCTACCCGTTAAAACAATAGCTTTTATATTTTTATCCTTTTGTAAATCACTAAAAGCATTCTGCAATTCACTAATAGTTTCCTTGTTTAAGGCATTTAATTTATTAGGCCGGTTAATAATCACTATAGCTGTTGCCGCTTCTTTTTGTATGAGTATTGTTGTGTAAGACATATTATAATTTTTGTTGATTACTATCTTTTTTTAACTTTCCATGGGGAACTTTACACAAAACACAGTTCCTTTGCCCGGTTGAGAGGTAAATTTAATGGTTCCTTTATACGTTTCAACAATATTTTTAACCATCCCTAATCCTAATCCCATGCCACTGGTTTTTGTAGTAAATTTTGGTTCAAATATCTTTTCCTCGTTTTCTTTTTCGATACCAATGCCATTATCGGCTACCGAAATTTTCACCATATTCCCTTCTGTAGCTACCGACACCAGAACTCGTGGTGATTTAACATCTGGTACGGCTTGAATTGCATTTTTGACCAGATTGGTAACCACCCTTATCAACTGGGTACGATCTAACTTAGCAATAATTTCTTCCTCATCTGCTATGAAATGAATATAATCCTCATTGAAAATATCCAAGGCTAATTTTACTATTTTAACGACGTTCAAGGTCTCGTTTTGTTGTGCAGGCATTTCCGCAAAATTAGAAAATGCCGAAGCTATACTGCTCATAGTGTCTATTTGCTGGATAAGCGTATTTGAATATTCCTTCACTTTTTCCTGAATGTTGGGGTCCTTTGAATCAAATTTACGTTCAAAGCTCTGTACTGTCAATCGCATTGGGGTAAGTGGATTTTTAATCTCATGGGCTACCTGTTTTGCCATCTCGCGCCAAGCTTGTTCCCGTTCACTTCTGGCGAGTTTTACGGCACTATGACCGAGCTCATCAATCATCCTGTTGTAGGCGGAAATCAATTTCTCTATTTCTTCCCCAGGGTTCTCTATAAATATTTTTTTGTTCTGTTTGTTTAAAGCAGTGCGTTCCATCATATCAGAAATAGTTTCTAAGGAACGGGTTATATATTTCGAGATAAAAAAAGCAAATAAAATAGCAATGAGCAACATAAACAGATATACTCCCGATAAACGCATTAAAAATTCCCTCAATTCATAATCGTTAAAGGAATTATCCTCAAAATAAGGTAGGTTTAGAATTCCTATCGGTTTGAACTTTTGGTCTGCTATATACGTAAAGGAAGCTTGATACTTATCCCCTGCCAACACATTCTCCCTCACATATCGTTTATCTGTACTTACCTCTAGTTTATTCAGTACCTCAGCATCTAAACACATAGAAATAGAATCGTTGGTGAATTTGGGACGTGAACTTTTTATAAGTTGACCATCTAGACTATAGATATTGAAATTCATGTTTTGCACCACGGCAATCTCATAGATTTCATTCTTAAAAATAAGGTCTAGATTTTCGGTCGTTACAGGATAAGTGGTTTTCTGAATGGCGAGGTCAATACTTTGGCGTATTTGTTCCTCTTTGCGCTCCATTCTATTTTCATGGTAATCTTTAGACTGCTCTCTGTATTGGTATACAGTCACCCCAGCAATTAATACCGATGCAATCAACACCAAAAATATCATGGATAAAAAAATTCGGGACCGTAAAGATACTCTCGTTAACAAGATTCTGTTATTTCGTCTAAAGTTAACAAATATCACACCAAAAAAAGTTCAGGTTCAAGTATCGAGTTAAAACTGAAACTTGAAAGTTCTAATTCATTTAAACTGTTGTCTCAATCTCTTGTTTATAATGGCCATCTATACGTTTTAATTGTATCTGAATAAATACCGTAATAAGTCCTATCAACCTCTTTCAAGGTGTGATCTGCCGTTGGAATTAATCTTAAAACAATCATCCCATTTGGCATCACAGGCTACACAACCATAGAGTAAAAAATAGGATGATTTTATCGCAAATCACAAACCAATACTGTCACTTCTTCTATGGTTCCATTTAAATATACCGGAGTAACCGGTGAGTTTGTATCCCCCATATCAAACCCTGCATCAGTTAAACCATTTAATAAAGCGTTTGTGATTTGACATAGTTTTTCTCTTAATTCTGGTAATGTTTGCATCAATTCAAGTCTTTTTAAAGCTCCAAGACTATGTGCATAGGCAGTGCTTTAGTGAAGATTTGAGACCGCATATTGTATTTGAAAAACATACTGGCTTCTTTTGTACTTACAGTTAATGCCCTATTCCTGCAAATGCCTTTGCAAAGGTGCCAAAGTGGAAATCAATGCCATCTTGAATTCCTTGCGCTTCACCTTTACCAGCACCTGTTTTACCCATGCAGCCAATGCCGTGTGCATCATCTACCAATAATAAAAACTTATAATTTACTTTTAAAGCAACAATTTCTTTTAGTTTCCCTTGGTCGCTACACATACCAATAACACCTTCGGTAATCAATAAGGTTGCTCCTTTATTTTTGTTTGTTATTTTTTGAGCTCGCAGTAATTGTTGTTCACAATCTTCGATATTATTATGCCTAAATACAAAACGTTTCTCCATATTTAATCGTGCCCGGTCTAGAATACAAGCTTGTGACTCTGCATCATACACAATAACATCATTTTTATCTACCAAGCAATCAAAATTTCTTTTCCCAAAAGTTAAGATTACCATTGTACGCTGTAAATTCTAAATCAAAACCTTCTGGAATTTCTGTCCACCTACTCCAATACGTAACAAGGCGAGTTCCAATAGGTGTTTTTTTTAATTGATTTTCTACATATTTTGAATACGTTGAATATAATTTTTCATCTAAAACGATTTTACTGTCTATTAGAAGTGAATTATCAATATTTTCATAAAAAGGATTATAAAAATAAAAGGCATCATAAGCAGAAAAGGATATTTGTGTAATGTTAGAGTGTAAGAATTCTACATTATTGATTTGGTGTGTTTTTGCTATACTTTGAGATAACTTTACAAGCTTCTGTCGTTGCTCCACACCATAGAAACGACCTTTTGTTGAAGCTGCTCCTATCAAACAAAATTTTCCTACTCCAGATCCTATATCCAAAACTTTGCAGTTTGGTTTATCTACTAAATAATCGGCAGCCAATTTGGCTACTTCCACAGGCGTCCAATGACGTTCAGCAAGCTTTTTGATTCGCCAAGGATAAAGTGTATTAAAAAGAGGGTCTTCAATGTCAATGTTTAATTGCAGATTTTTAAAAATCATTGTATCAATTGTGTATAATCTTGAAAAGTTAATAAGGAAACAGTCTCTATTTTAGTTGTTAAAATCGCAAACCAATAGCTGTATGGAGCCGTATTCACATATGCCGTATGCTTATGTAAGTTCCGGTTTTTCTCAACAATTTTGCAATCAAATGGTGTAATTAAATGAAAGGTGTCATTGGTTCCATAAACAATTCCCCAAATAGATCCTCTTTTTAGCAAGCTACTTTTCGTGGTTAGTTCAATCAAATCAATTTCACCTATTTCTTTTTGACCAAAATCGGATATTCCTACACAAAAATCATATAGCCCTATTTTTTGCAACCATAAATGCTCTTTTGTGTAATAGACGTTTCTAGGAATTTGCATCATATAGGCTTTTTTTAAAGGTTATTTAAGGACCAATTAATAGTGCATAAGCGTCCGCTTTTAATGAGTCTGCTAAATAAACATTCGCCCGAGTTGTTAATTTAATTATCCAGCCTTCACCATGAGACTCTTCAATAACCGATTCCGGCTTAAACTCCAATTTTAGATTTTATTCTAAACTCTTACTATTTATAAGTAGAAGAAGATTCAACACCTTTTTTACAGGTTCAACAGTACCAAATACATTGATTTGCCTTAATGCTTCACCTACTGTTTCAATTTCTACATAAACAATGTCGCCTAACTCGCTTTATGTAAAATTAGTAATCTCAATATAAGCGCTAACTTTTTCTCATCGCAGCTATTCGCAGTCGTTGTTATATAAGCTGTTTAACTATTTATTTGTTTTTTGTATTTATTTTCTGTGCTTCTGGACATAATTTATTGCTATAAGAACAGTAAACACAACAATCTTTCGAATTCTTTATTCCAAAAACAGTATAACAAAACACACATTTACTGTTCATATGCTTACCTATCTGTGGCATTTTCTGTTTGTATTTAGAGCCACAGTTAGGACAATTCATTATAGCTTCGGTATTAATCTTTAACATTCTCTATACTGTTTCAAATTTTGTAATATTTACGGTGCTGCAGAGCAGATTTCAACGTTTGCAAATGATTGATACGCTAGTTTAATTGTTGCTTACAAAAGTACTTTACTGAAAAATAAAGCGGGTTGATTGGAATCTTGGTAAAATTTGATTTAAATCAAATTTTAAGTTCAAAATAAATATGGTGTAACTTTGAAATCTAAATATGATTACAAAATTCACATTCAATAGCCAATATATTTTAAGCGAATTACCATCGTATGATAGGGATTTTCTTAAAAACATAATGGTTGATAAAACGTATCGTAAAAATGAGCCTATATTCACTGAAGGTACATTGCCAGCGGGTATTTTTTATTTACAAAGCGGTAAAGTGAAAAAATATAAAATAGACAATGATGGTAGAGAACAAATAATATATATCTATAATGCAGGTGAGTTTTTTGGTTATTCATCAGTTTTAAGTGAAAACACCTATGGAGATACAGCAGTCACCATAGAAAAGTCTATAATCGCATTTATAGCCCTAAAGGATTTTAATGAGATAATTAAAGATTCATCATCATTTTCACGTTTACTATTGAAAAGTTTAAGTCACGAATTTAGTGTGTTGGCAAATCTTATGGCGGTGTTGTCTCAACGTACAGTAAGGGAACGAGTAGCTCTTAATTTATTAATTTTGCATGATAAATATAAGGTTGATGATAGTGCAAATACATATATTATGCTTTCTCGTTCCGATTTAGCTAATATGGCCGGGACGGTAGTTGAAACGTTGGCTCGTGTGCTTCATGATTTTAAACATGATAAACTTATTTCTACAGATGGTCGTAAAATTCAATTACTGAATATCGAACGTCTCATCCGAGTTGCAAATTTTTATTAGACGCAATGAACTAGCTAGCCTGCTGAAAGCAGACGGAGTAGCTGAACACGGCTAATTACTAAACCTTGTACAAAACAACATAGTCTTTATCCAATCCTTGATAGCGTACTTATTTTAAAACCGCGTTCTTATCACTAAACTTACTGACGGTGTTTACATAAAAACCACTTGACCGAAAAGTATCGCACCAAAGCTTTTTCTTTAGTTCAGGGTCTGTCTGAAATATCTCACGAGATGTTATGCTTTTAAGCATCTTTACAATTGCCTATGGACTTTTGAAGGAACTGTCCGGAGAATAAATGAACGCTGCCTTTGTCCGTTCTTATGTCAAAAATGTAAACTTCGTAGCGTAATTAATTATCGCTCACTATGACTTACTCGGTACGCCACTATGAAAAAAATAGTAGTAACCGGTAGATTCATTTATTATGGTTGAAGTATTAAATTTATTTCATGTAAAAATATAATTACTAATGCTATGCGAAATTACCAGATAGTAAGTCTATCTAATTCTTTTAACTATTCTTTTCTTCTGGATGGATGAAACCAGAAATTTTAAACAAAAAAATCACTTAATATCTTCTTCGCAAACATTTGAACCTCATTAATGTCATTTTCATATGGATGAGATAGCGCTTTTTTGTAATTAATAATCATATCCAAAATCTCATTATTTTTAGGTTGGTCTTGAAGCATTTTAGAATACCGTTCCAATACATTTTCAGTCACCTATTTTAACAACTGCAATACCTTTCTCACTCAACGCTGTAGTGACAAATGTATAATGGTTCCACAAAACCGCATTTTTTGTGGAACCATATAAAACATCTTCTCTATAAGTATATGTTTTTTTTAGTATTATGTAAATCAATATTTTACAAAAAAAAGTTCATTTAAACGACCTATATTTCCCCTAGATTTAGGTTGTATTTTTGAAATATCATCTACAAATTGAACTCAATAAATAATCTTGATGACTCGCATTTGATACTTAAGTTTTAAGCTTGTCAAACTTCTGGGTTTTTATTTCTTATTCTCTTGTAGAGTTTTATACCAAGCATTAGAAGAATTCCTAAAACTATAATTCCTACTACTCCAAAAATCCAATTGAATGTTCCCTTTAAAATAACAAGAAATACTACTGAAAAGAGAATAAGGGTTGCACCCTCATTCCAAATACGCATATAGTTAGACGTATAGTCAATTTCATCGCGTTGAAACTTCTTGAACATTTGATGGTTCTTTAGATGATATGCTATTAAAAGTGCCACAAAACCCAGTTTAATATGCATCCATGGTTGTGTGAGCCATCCGGGATAAATTAATAATAACCAAACCGCAAAGAATGTTGCCAGTACAGCAGATGGCCATGTGATGATAAACCAAAGTCTTTTGGTCATCATTTTTAATTGCTTAGATAGTATTTCTTTTTCGGGAGGTAATTTTTGATTCGCTTCAATTTGGTAAATGAACAATCTAGGAATATAAAAAAGCCCAGCAAACCATGTTATCACGAAGATTAGATGCAAGGCTTTGATATAGTTATAATATTCGCTCATTAAATTCTAAGTTCGAGTTCAAAGTTAATGAAACCACTATTAAGTCATATTAAAAGGTCTTAAAAATAGAATGTGTCAGTTCGAGTGGTTTTTTATTTAAATAGAACGCAAAGAAAAAATTATATCGAGAACCTTTTCAGCTACGAAAGGCTTCTCGATACAAATTTATTCGTACCGCATAAATTCACTCGAAGTGACATCAAAACATCTTATAATCTTATTGCACCAATACCAGCTTCCCACAACGTTTTATTATAAGCTGGAATTGCCGTTTTAATCAATTGATTACCCCTTGCTTTTAAACCATCCCATTGCGTTTCTAACTCTACTTTACGGTCTTTACTCGACTGGTTTACTCTTGGTATACTACTATTGGTCTGATTAATCAAGAATATGTATTCTGCCGTAAACTTATTTGGAAAATTCTCTACATCATCGTACGCTTGTGATTTACGCTGAATCATATCTTCATCCCAAGCTTTCATTTGTGCAAGTAACTTTTCTCCTTCTTTTTTGATTGTAGGATTCGTAACTTTTTTCAGCACTGATTTTAAATCTTCCTGAACCGCAAATAATGAATTAACCATGTTGTGCATATTCGTAAGTGTTTGCTCTGCATCGACCATAAAGGTGTCATACTCCTCGTATTGACCAGGTTTAGTCTCATAGGTTGGTAATTCTTTAATTACGCCCGTAGTAGACACCATTTCGCCATCTACAACTAATTTGAATGTGTAGGCACCTGGAGAAACATTATGACCTCCAAATCCCGCTTCTATATAAACCCCAGGTATTCCTGGCATAATTGGATATTCCATATCCCAGACAAAACGATTCAAACCTTCTTTTTTAGTAAGCAAAGGAGCCGGTGGGGCACTACCTCCATTATGAGGTATATACGCTGGATCCTTTTCTGAACTGATGGTGCGTATGACCTTACCTTTTGCATTCGAAATATCAAGGGAAATTTCTGTACTATCCTTCAACTTTGGCAACTCATAGTATAGCACCACTCCGTTTGCCGGGTTTATCCCTTCAAAAGTATCTCCACCCTTAAATTTATCAGATGTCTTATTTAACGGACTTCCCCATGACCCATTATAGGCGTCTTTAGGTTTTAATAGTTGAAGTCCTTTTTTAGAGGGTTGATATTGACTTAAAGCGATTACATCATCTAAAATCCAAAACGAACGACCAGAAGTGGCTACAACCATATCTCCTTTATGCATCTTTAGATCCATAATAGGTGTAACCGGTAAGTTTAATTGCAACGATTCCCAATTCTTACCTCCGTTCCAGGATACATACATTCCTTTTTCAGTACCTGCATACAAAAGGTCTTTTTTAACTTCATCTTCACGCACTACACGTGTAAAGGCCCCATAAGGTATACCAGCATTGATAGCCGTCCAAGTTTTACCATAATCTGTTGTTTTATACAACCCTGGCGTATAATCATTGAACTTATATCTTGTAGTGGCAATATAGGCAGTTGCTGGGTCATGAGGTGATACTTCAATGGCATTAATCAAACATTCTTTCAGCCCTTTTGGTGTTACGTTTTCCCATGATTCACCACCGTTTTTAGTGAGGTGGACTAGTCCGTCATCACTACCTGTCCATATATATCCTTTTTCATGTGGAGACTCTAACATATAAGCGAGCGTACCGTAATTTTCGGCACCCACTGCTTCATTAGTATACGGCCCGCCACCATTACCTTGTTTTTCATCTATATCACGGGTTAAATCCGGAGAAATTTTATCCCACGTTTTTCCCATATTACTGGTCCTAAATACAAATTGTGCTCCGTGATAATACGTACCAAGCTCATGTGTAGAGGCTATGATAGGGGCATTCCAATTAAACAAATATTTCATATTCCTAGCCTCACGACCTAAATATTGAATAGGCGCCTGCATAATTTGAGTTGAAGCTTTAGATTCCATATCCATAATCTCAACTGTACCTAAATATTGACCTCCCATCACATAGCGTGGATTATCTGGGTCAAAAGCTAAAAAAGCACTTTCACCACCAGCTGAATCTGTCCAATCTCTTGTGGTAATACTGCCACTTCCTGTTGATAGACTAGCAATCTTTACCGATGTATTATCTTGTTGACCACCATAAATATTATAAGGAAATAAATTATCTACACTAATGCGATAAAACTGTGCCGTTGGCATATTATTCTGCGTAGACCATGTTTTTCCATAGTCAAAGGAAACAGAAGCACCACCATCATCTGCCAAGACCATGTTTTTAGAATTATTCGGATTGATCCATAAATCATGGGTATCCCCATGAGCTACTTCTACGTTCTCCCAGGTTTTACCGCCATCTTCAGAGCGCAGTGCAGGCGCACTCAACACATACACCGTATCCTCGTTATTAGGATCTGCAAAGACTTCAATATAGTACCAAGCACGTTGCACCAATCTATTATCACTACTTACCAAAGACCAAGATTCCCCGGCATTATCGGAAATAAAAAGTCCCCCTTTATCCGCGTTCGAGTCGCTCTCAATAAGAGCATAGACTTTATTTGAGTTTGCAGGACTAACAGCAATCGCCATTTTTCCTTTTTCATCAGGAAGGCCTTTATGAATTTTCTTCCAAGTTTCCCCGGCATCAGTTGATTTATAGAGTCCGCTACCCACACCACCACTCACGACCATATTCGGCTTACGTTGATGTTCCCACATAGCAACGTACATAATTTCCGGATAATTAGCATCCATAGAAAGCTCAGCTGCACCCGTTAGTTCATTTACAAAAAGCGTGTTTTTCCATGTTATACCTCCATCAACAGATTTATATACCCCACGTTCTGGGTTACCTTCAAACAAAGCACCCTGAGCTGCCACATATACAATGTCTGGATTTGTTGGGTGAATAATTATTCGTGAAATGTGTTGCGTCTTTTCAAGACCCATCTTAGTCCAAGTATTACCAGCATCGGTAGACTTATAAACACCGTCACCATATGAAGTCATAACCCCTCTAGGAGCATGTTCCCCCATGCCGACATAAACAATATTCGGATTAGAAGCCGATACAGAAACTGCACCAACAGAACCTAATTCAAAAAAGCCATCGGATATATTATCCCATCTTTGTCCAGCAGATTCTGTTTTCCAAAGTCCGCCACCCGTGGTTCCCATGTAATAGGTCATTGGGTTGCCAATTACACCCGTTGCAGTTACGGAGCGCCCACCTCTAAACGGACCTATATTTCGATATTTTAAAGGTTTGAAATAATCATTGGCTGTTTGTGCAAAGGTAAATGTGGTCAATAGAACCACTAGCAAGGATACTACTTGTTTTTTCATCTATATGTTGTTTGGTCGTCCGTTATATAATTTTAAAATGCACTATAAAAAAACCTCTCTAAATTTAGAGAGGTTTTTTATCGTACTATTTACTGTCTTCAACAAATAAATAATTCAATTTTAATTCATTAAATCCTGCGTTAAACTCTTGAAGTTCAGCTGAAATAACCTCTTCAAACAATTTAAGCTCTTTATTTATTTTTTTAGTCAATTCATTCTTTACGGCAATATCTTGATCTGTTGGCGGAAAATCATCAATGCCTACCAAACTATTCAAGTGACCTAACTTGTTGGTCAGTTTAATGGGAAAGTTTAATGGGTCTTGACCACTACGGTTTTGTGTCTGATACAATGCCTTTTCCACATCACCCAACTTATCTTTCATTTTTTTGGCATTTTCCACCAGTTCCTTGGTGCGCTCATCATCTTTATACTGTTCTGTAAAAGCACTTAACTGCTTGGTAACATTTCTTATTTTCTTTATGGATTGATGCGCATTTTCGATAGTCATATTTATATCAGAAATAAAATCAAATTGCTTTTGCATCTGAGCCACCGTACTTTCTGCTCTTGGATCAGCCAAAATGGTAAACGATTCTGAACTAGTAGTTCCGTTAACATTTAAATGAACTTTATAATCGCCTGGCACTGCTTTAGCTCCATCAAAACTGGCCCACCAAAAAATCATTCCTTCTAATTTTTCTGCTCCCTTACCACGGGTATCCCAAACAAAAGTATTACCACCTTTTTTTATCTCTAGCTTTTTGTCCTTTTTTGTTGCTGACGAATTGTAGTTTGCTAAGGTATCTCCTGCCATATTGGTATACGTCAATTGAACCGAATCTTTCTCAGTATAGTTTTTTAGCAAAAAATGTGTTATGACACCATTTTCTAAATTCTGTCCTTCAATTTTAGAGGGTGTTTTTGAAGCCTTACCTTTTGTACGGTACGAATCTCTTGGTTTGAAAAGAACGGTATTTTGATTTTTCTTGTTTTCATCTAATTGGTGTAGAACAGTTAAGTCGTCAATAATCCATAAACTACGACCTTGTGTTGCTACAATTAAATTATCATCCTTAATCGTTAGATCTGTAATTGGTACAATAGGCAAGTTCATTTGAAAGGAACTCCAACTAGCACCATCATTAAAGGAGATATACATACCTGTTTCTGTACCTGCATATAATAACCCTTTCTGTTTAGGATCTTCTCTAACTACCCGTGTAAAATGCTCAGCAGGAATGCCATTTGTAATCTTCGTCCAACTTTTACCATAATCGGTTGTTTTATATAAGTATGGTTGAAAATCACCCAACTTATATCTTGTAGCCGCTATATAACAAGTTCCTTCATCAAAATAAGAAGGTTCAATGCTATTGATCATATTCCATTCTGGCATGTTGGGTGGAGTAACATTATCCCAAGTTGCACCAGAATCTTTTGAAACATGAATTAATCCATCATCACTACCTACCCAAAGAAGACCTTCTTTTAACGGGCTCTCATTTGCCGCAAAAATGGTGCAATAATATTCTACACTGGTATTATCTTGTGTGATTGGACCACCACTAGAACCTAACTTTGTAGGATCATTTCGAGTTAAATCACCACTTAATACTTCCCAACTTTGACCTTCATTTTCGGTCACATGTACATAATTGGAGAACGTATATAATTTTTTAGGATTATGCCTACTGAACATAATGGGGAAATTCCACTGAAAACGGTACTTCATTGCCTCTGCACCAGCACCCATCGGGTTATCTGGCCAAACATTGACACCTCTTACGGTACCTTTGTCATGATTTACACGGGTTAAGAATCCATCATAACTACCACCATAAACAATATCATTATTCTTTGGGTCTACAGCTATATGTGCCGATTCACCGCCAGCAGTTTCTTCCCAATTTGCTTTACTAATAGAACTTTCGCCACTTCTATGTTCTATACGTAATGTAGAATTATCTTGCTGGGCTACATAAATTCGGTATGGAAATGCATTATCTGTCGTTACCCTGTAAAATTGTGCCGTTGGTTGATTGTAATAGGTACTCCATGTTTCACCACCATCGTACGAAATCTGGGCGCCACCATCATCGCCAATAATCATACGTTGAGAATCCTCAGGTGAAATCCACAAATCGTGGTGATCTCCATGCGGAGCGTTAAATGTATTGAAGGATTTTCCTCCATCGGTAGATTTATGATAATTTACATTTAATACATATACTACATCCTCATCTTGCGTATCGGCATAAACTCTGGTATAATACCAAGCACGTTGTCTAATTTTTC
This sequence comes from Maribacter sp. ACAM166, assembly GCF_005771495.1. GTDB lineage: Bacteria > Bacteroidota > Bacteroidia > Flavobacteriales > Flavobacteriaceae > Maribacter. Next base: position 65,642 of record NZ_VAUW01000018.1, on the reverse strand, counting down.
GTTCTTCGTTGATTAACGTCCATTTTTTACCACCGTCATCAGAACGATATAACCCTCCCTTTTCTTTATTCTCTACTATAGCCCAAACACGGTCCGAATTTTTAGGAGAAACTGCCACTCCGATAATTCCCAATGTATCTTTTGGAAAACCTTCATTTTTAGAAATTTCTGTCCAAGTCTCACCGCTGTCTATACTTTTCCATAATGCAGAACCATCTCCACCACTAATCAAACTATAGGGTGTACGTTTTGCATGCCATGTAGAAGCATATAAAATTCTTGGATTATTTGGGTCAAACGTTAAATCAACAGCACCGGCCTGCTCATTTACATAGAGTACTTTCTTCCAATTCTTTCCGCCATCGGTACTTTTATAAACACCACGATCTTGAGTTGGCTTATAAATATCTCCTAATACTGCGGCATAAACAATGTTATAATCAGTAGGATGTACACGAATTCTTGGCACATGTCTACTTTTCTTTAAACCCGCTGACGTCCATGTTTTACCTGCATCTTCCGTCTTCCAAATCCCATAACCAGAAGAAACGTTTCCACGTAAGGTCTTCTCTCCACCACCAACATAAATAACGTTTGGATCACTTTTAGCCACCTCAACAGCACCTATACTTCCTCCAAAATAACCATCGGAAATATTATCCCATGAACGACCACCATCAAGGGTTTTCCAAACACCACCACCTGCAGCACCAAAGTAAAACAAGTTAGGTTCACCAGGCACACCGGTTACCGCAGCAGAACGACCACCACGAAACGGACCTATTAAACGGTAATCTAAGCTTGAATACAGTTCCTCTGGATACGTTGGTACAATGCTTTGTGATTTGTTCCTTTTCTGAGCTAATAAGGATAAAGGCAAAAGAAAAAATACCAGCATAAATATGCTAGCCTTGGTAAGAAGCGTTTTCATTTTTTTGAGTTTGAGATTTGTCTTGCCTAAAATTAAACAAATTGTTTGAAAATTGTTGTGTTTCAGACAGTATAAAAGTAAACTTGAGATTATTATTATCAATTTCCAAGTACAAAGACTAATTCAATCTGTATTTCACAAATAATGTTTCTGAACTTCTCCGGTATTAAATATTTTTAATACCGTTCTAAGATTTGCAACCATTAAATGATATAAAGAAGTTAGCGTTAATGATAACGCTCATACTTTCAAAAATTATACTTCAACAAAATGGAAAAAAATTACCAATAATTCAAAGTATTCCTATATTTAAGAACACAAATTAAAAATTATGAAATTTAGACGTCTATTAATCTTATGCTCATTACTTCTTTTTCTTTTCAACGGATTGATAATACCATCGGTTGATGCTCAATCTAAGCAATTTTTATACGGAGACCCATTGCCTGATGCGCCAGAACTTAGTGCAAGAGGAGAATACAACGTTGGTGTTCAAACAATTAACTTGGTCAACCCTGGTCAAGTAGACATTTTAAACTCCAAGGAGGGCAAAGACCCCTTGTATGATCGTGCTATAACCATTGAAGTTTGGTATCCTGCAACGGTGGGTGAGAAAGTTAAAACTGTTGTTTATGACGAAGTTATGGGAACAGCAAATGACAGTCTAAGACCCTTAACCCCTTTTACATTTAATGGCAGAGCATATAGAGATGCACAACCTATGACAGGAAGTAAATTTCCGTTGGTTGTAGTGTCTCATGGCTACGTAGGCTCTCGTTTTTTAATGACGTATCTAACAGAAAACCTAGCCTCTAAAGGTTATATCGTAGCGGCAATAGACCATACAGACTCTACATTTAAGGATGCGAATGCTTTCCAAAGTACCCTTTTAAACAGACCAAAGGATATTCGATTTGTAATAAATGAAATGGAAAAGATAGGTGCAAAAGGCTCAAAATCTATGTTAGAGGGTCTTGTTGACGCCAACAATACTGCTCTTATTGGCTATTCTATGGGTGGATATGGTGTTCTTAACGTTGGCGGTGCTGGATATAGTGATGCACTTGCCGGATTTTTCACAGGTATGACTGGTGGTAGCACCTCAATTGCTGTGAACACAGCCAACAACGAAGAGTATCAACAAATGTCGGACGATAGAATTAAGGCCATCGTAGCCTTTGCTCCATGGGGTATGGAACGGGGTGTATGGGATGCTGAAGGATTAAAAGGACTAAAAACACCAACGTTCTTTGTGGCAGGTAGCCAAGATGATATCTCTGGATATGAAAAAGGGATTAAAGCGATATATGAAGGGGCGATTAATGCCGACCGTTTTTTATTGACCTATAAAAACGCACGTCATAATGTTGCTCCAAACCCACCACCGGCTGAGGCATTAGCTCCGGGATTACATATTGATGAATATTACAGGTATGCAGAACCGTCTTGGGATTCACGAAAATTGAATAATGTTAATCAACATTTCATAACAGCCTTTCTTGGGCTACATCTTAAAAACCAAGACAACACCAAGTATTTAGATTTACAAGAAAATTCAAATGAAAAGGATTGGACCGGGTTTAAACCAAGGTCGTCCACCGGAATGGAATTGCTTCATGTCAAATTATAACATTAAGCTTGTTGTCTGAAATTTAGGGGTTTGAAAGGTTTTTCCTTGAGCAATTCGATATAGGTTGTCTCATCGTTAATCAACTCCTTAAATCTACAGACCAAAAACAAAGATGGTTTCGGGTATCAATTGTGATAGGATGAAAATCATACGTGTGTTCTTTAGTATTTCTAAAGCTACTTACGGAAAATGTTGAATGAGGTTTGGTCTCTATTGATTTATTTCAAGAAATCAATGTTCTATTGATTTCCCGTCGCAAGTAATATCCTGTTACAATAGTTGCCAAAACATCAGCAATGGGAAAAGAAATCCAGACACCTAATTCACCTAGGTAGTTAGGTAAAATAAGAATCAATGGGATGAAGAAAAACCCTTGCCTACACAAGGTCAATAATAAAGCCGGAACTGCCTTTCCTATTGCTTGAAAATATGCCGCACCTATAAGCTGTAATGCAATAATTGGGGTCGCGGCAAAGACCCAGCGCATGGCTGAGGGAGTATTTTCTAGAACGAATTTATTAGTAGCGAGTTCTACATCGCTCATGTCTGGTTTGTGGCTTAGAAAAAGTCCGGCAATTTCTTCTGGAAAAATCATAAGTCCTGTAAATACAATGGTTGCCAAAATTGCAGCATATTTTATAGCCGTATAAATGGACTCTTTGACTCTACTATATTTTCCTGCTCCATAATTGAACCCTGCAATGGGCAAGAATCCTTGAGTAACTCCAAAAACCGGAAACAGAGCAAACATCAACATTCTTCCTATAATGGCATAGACGGCAACCATAGCCTCTCCGCCTAAATTATAAAGAATATTATTCATTAAAAGATAAATTATACTTACGACAGCTTGTCTTGACAATGTTACAAACCCTAAAGAGCTTATTTCTTTTAGAATCTCAAAATTGAGACCGAAGTACTGCAGGTTAAGTTTTAGTTCTGAGTGCTCGGAGAGAAAAAAATAAAGGATATAACTAAAACATAAAAAATAGCTTATGGTCGTTGCCCATGCCGCACCTTCCATACCATAATCCAACACATTAATGAAGACGTAATCCATCACCAGGTTTCCTATTGATGGTATAATCATGGCGATCATGGCAAACTTCGGTTTTCCTTCCGCTCGTATTACGGCATTCCCCATCATGTTTAAGGCTAAAAGCGGTACACCGTACAATACAATGACGTAGTAGATTTTAGCCATTTCAAAAATAGAACCCTTTCCGCCAAAAGCAGGAATAAGGCTATCCACATAGGTAAGCCCTAACAAAACCATAATAATGGTAACTATTAGCGTAAAGCTAATTTGATTACCAAAAGTGCGTAAGGCCTTCTCTTTATTATTGGCGCCTAATGCCCTTGAAATAATACTTGCGCCACCAATGCCAATTGCCATCCCCAACGCACCTATAAAAAAAGAAACCGGCAATACGACGTTTATTGCAGCAATAGCTATTGAGCCGATCCAATTTCCGACAAAAATAGAATCCACCAACACATTAAGGGACATCACCAATATTCCAATACTGGCAGGTACCGCTTGTTTAATGAGCAAACTTGAGATAGATTCCGAGCCTAATTGTTCAGCGGAAACGTTTGCCATTTTTTAAGATTATTGTTTGCTAATACTATTCCTTGAGATGCTATTATTGGCTATGCTAAAACTTTTGAACTATGTTTTATTTCCAATGCTATATAATCCCATAAGGCAATGCGTTGCTCCAAGGCTTTTTCAGAGCATTCTGCCACCTCTTCCCATTTGCGTTCATCTGTACCACAAAGTTCATTAATCATTTTTAGTGATAATGGGCCATGGTCTTCACCATCTAGTTCAATATGTCTTTTAAGATAATAGCCTAATTTAGGGTATTCCTCTTCACCTGCCTGTTCTATAATTTTTAGAAACATATCAGGAATTAACTCTTCTCTCCCAAATGTAAACGCAGCTGCTATTTTATGAGGTTCATTGGTTTTAATAACCTCGAACGTAAATTTCAAAAACCCCTTTACAGCCTTGTTCAATTCTGAACTTTCAATACCCTTTAATACATTTTCCATTGCGGTAACGTACTCCAAGAAATTTTTCACTTTAGCCGTATCTGCATCAACCTCATCCATAGCATCCAGATACATCTCAAAATGACTTTTATAAATACCCTCTTCATTACGGTCGCTTTCCTCCTCCAAAACAATTTCATTAATGAATCGAGCTGTATTCGCGTTTTTCACCGGCTTCCAAGGCAGGTTAGTACAAGTCAAGTGTCTTTGTAATCCTTTTAAGAGAGACATAAAGTCCCAAACGGCATACACATGGTTTGCCATAAATATTTTAATATCAGATAAGGAATTCAGCTTTTCATATAACTCATGATTTCTCAATCGCTCTCTTAAAGGCAATAATTTTAATTCTATTTCTTCGATTCTCATAGCAGTGATTTTCTTAGGATTAGATGTTCTTTTTTAGGTGCTTGGCGTAACCGCTAATTTACCAGTTGCTTCCCATTCATTCACCCATTTAGCCATTACCTTCACCCAATGTTCGCTATCGTTCATACAAGGTATATGCTTATAATGTTCGCCTCCAGCCTCTTCGAACTGTTCTTTACCTTCCATAGCAATCTCTTCCAAGGTTTCTAAACAATCGCTCACAAAAGCCGGGGTTATAACTGCTAAACGTTTATTTCCTTCTTTGGCCAAACGCTCAAATTCATAATCGGTATAAGGTTTTAACCATGGATCACCTGCTAAACGTGATTGAAAAGAAGTGCTAACTTGTTCATCGGGCAAGCCCAAATAAGCCTTAACCATCTCGGTTGTATCATAGACTTGATGCCTGTAACACGTGTTATGGGCAACAGAATTAATAGAACAGCAAGAGCCATCTATTTTACAATGAAAACGGGTAGGATCACTTTTGCGAATATGACGTTCTGGAATACCGTGGTACGAAAATAGAATATGGTCATAATCGAAACCCTTTAATCCATCCTTTATACTTTCAGATAGTGCTTGGATATAATCTGGATTTTTATAAAATGCAGGTAACGTAGTCACATCCATTCCTGGAAAGAATTTTTGCTGTTCTTCCAATACTTTTACCACTACAGTTTCATAACTAGACATCGCGTAATGTGGATAAAGTGGTACCAACAAAACCTCATCTACACCTTTATCTCTTAATTCTTGCAATGCATTTTTTATAGTTATCGTGCCATATCGCATACCTAGTGCAACTGGCATTTTTGTATGTTGCTGTACTTTGTTGGCAAACCGTTCAGAAAGAACGATTAGCGGTGAACCTTCTTCCCACCAAATTTTTGCATATGCCTTGGCAGATTTTTTCGGTCTGGTTTGCAAAATTATGCCCTTTACTAAGAAAGCACGTAACCATTTAGGGGCATCAATTACCCTTTCATCCATTAAAAACTCATCCAAATAAGGCTTTACATCTTTTGGGGTAGGACTTTCTGGTGAACCCAAATTGACCAATAATACTCCTTTCATAACGTTTAATTTTCCTATTGCAAAAATAATACAAGTAACACAACCCGCATTTAGGAACTCAAAAAACTTTCATATTAATGTATAAGTAAAGTTGATAGTGTTTAACCTTTCTTTTTTTGGATGTTTTAATGCCTAAATTTGATCGTAATTAATGAAAGGAGATTAAAAATGCAGAATTTAACAAAAAACCCTATCCTTTTAGCCTACATTGTTGGAGCGGTCTTGGTATTATTATTGCTTCAATTAATTACTGTTCAAATATTAAGACGGTTGGGCAAAAATCCTAAATACCTATTTGACAAAGAGGATATTAAAAACATAACAAAGCCCTTCTTCATTATCTTTATTGCCATTGCTCTACGTATTAAAACGTTTCATAGCCTTTTAGGATTCGAAGAACTCACATATGTACTAAGTAAAATCAGTACGATTTCTATAATTTTTTCCTTTACATGGCTGCTAATTATTGGGTTAAAAATTACGAAGCGGAAAATCATTAAAAATTACGATGTAAATGCTGTCGACAATTACAAGGCACGCAAGGTCTATACCCAATTCAATATTTTAGAGCGCATTATCATCGTTATCATCATTATTATAGGGCTAAGTATTGCCCTTATGAGTTTTGAGAGTATCCGGGAAATTGGGGTCAGTATTTTTGCCTCTGCAGGAGTTGCAGGTATTATTGTAGGCCTTTCCGCCCAAAAGATGATTGCTAGTATCTTGGCAGGCATACAAATTGCTATCGCTCAACCAATAAAAATTGACGACGTGGTCATTGTTGAAAGTGAATGGGGTAGAATAGAAGAAATCACATTGACTTACGTTGTTGTTAATATTTGGGATAAACGAAGATTGATTGTACCTACCTCTTATTTTATTGAAAAGCCTTTTCAAAACTGGACAAAGAATTCGGCAGATCTTTTAGGAACCATTTATTTATATACCGATTATAAGGTTTCATTTGATGCCCTTAGAAAAGAACTGGAACGGGTTTTACAAACTACCGATTTATGGGATGGAGTAAACCAAAACATCCAAGTCACAGATTCCAAACCCACTTGTGTTGAAATTAGGGCAATGGTCAGTGCCCAGGATGCTTCCACACTTTGGGATTTACGCGTATTTGTACGTGAGAAATTAATAACTTTTTTACAAGAGAACTATCCTGAGAGTATCGTACGAACACGAGTACTTTTGGAAAATGATATAGAAAAAAGTAATCCTTTATAATTTTATACGATGCGACAATTTTTACTTCTAATTATACTACTTGTAAATACCCAGCTGGGATTTTCACAACAAATAACCTGCTCCCCAAAAGACAAAACAGCTGTCGAGGAAAAAATCCAAGAAATTGATGAATTTTCACAACCTGATTTTGGTAATACCATGGTGAGGGTTGGCAAAACGTTTATGAAAACCCCCTATGTTGCTAAAACCCTAGAAATTGGGGATACCGAAACCATAGTAGTAAATCTTCAAGGACTAGATTGCACCACCTTTGTTGAAAACGTATTGGCATTTTCAATGCTTCTTAGGCAAAAAGAAGATTCGTTTGATGCCTTTACCAAGAATCTAGAAATTATACGCTATAAAGATGGCGCCTTGGAGGGATACGCTTCTCGTCTGCATTACTTCTCAGAGTGGATTGCCAATAATGCTGAGAAAGGACTTTTAGAAGATATTACCGGTGAAATTGGTGGAGTAGAAATCACCAAGGATATTGATTTTATGAGTACCCACAGAGATTTATATCCATTTTTATCCGATGACGCTAATTTTTCGAAAATTAAAGCATCGGAAAACTACCTAAACAACCAAGCGATTTGTGTTTTGGCACAAGATAAAATTGCAGAAAACGAACACCTAATACAATCGGGAGATATTATCGCGTTAGCTACCTCAATTAATGGATTGGATGTTACACATACGGGCATTGCGACACGAGAAAATGATGGTAGAATTCATTTGCTACATGCTTCAACAGGCTCGATGGAAGTTGAAGTATCTAAATTACCCTTGGCCGAGTATTTAAAAGACATCAAAAGCAATACAGGAATTATGGTGGCCAGGCCGCTCTAATTTTTATACTAATTGCCTACCAACGCCAACAAGTATTTTTTAGGAGTGGTATTGTATTTTTTCTTGAAAGCGGCTATAAAATGACTGGCAGTACTGTACCCAACCTTTAACCCTATTTCATTAACATTATACTGTCCGGTTTCTAATAATCGCTTGGCATACTCCATTTTATGGTCGAATAAAAAGCTATAAACAGAATCCCCATAAATTTGCTTAAAGCCTTCTTTCAATCGCTTTAAGCTTAATCCGATTTCACTTGCCAGTTCGGCTAATGTAGGTGGCTCGGCCATATTTGCTAAAATGATTTCTTTTGCCTTTTTAATCTTCTTTACATTCTCCTCATCTGCTAAATAAGGACACTGTTCAATATCAGCATTCGGACTCTTATTAAAATACAACGCTATTAGCTCATATATCTTTCCCTTTACATATAAAGACTTGATGGATGGATGTAGGTTAAAGTTTATGATCTGACTCAAAATAATCGCTATAGAAGGCGAAAATGGTTCTTGAGCATAATACTTTTTCTCTTTATTGTCTGTACTTAGAAAAGGAATATAATCGGCTTCTGCTGTAAATAGGGAATGAAATTTACGCAAGGTCATCACTACAGAAACGAGTGAAGATTTCGGTTCAAGATTTAAATTAAGCGGTAGATCTAATTGTGTATTATATAATAACAGAGAATTCTCCTCAGAAACATTCAATGTATAAGTGCCTTTGTTAAACAAAAAAGTGCCACTACCCTTTAAACAAAAATGAAATTGTATAAAGCCTTTGTTAATTTCACGGGAATAGTTTGTGAATGAATCACTTTCATTTTGAAATTTAAGCACATAAAATCCTTCTTCTATACGCACCTCATCAAATGAACCTTGAGCGTTATTTTTAACCTCCATACTTTTTATATTTTTTTAATCCTATTTAGAAAGCATCTAAATAAATCCATCCATTACGCTGATAGCACCATAAAATTATAGTAATTCAAACAAATTATTGCCAATTTGGTCTAAAAATTCTGCAGTCGACACTAATTGTACCGCTAGCGTTATTTTTATTAGATTGATGCCCATACTTTTGCATCTGCTCTATGAAGGACTATCATATTTCTAAACACAACTCCTTTTATACAATTGGCCTTAACTATAAAAAGGCCGATGCTGAGGCACGGGGTAAATTTAGCTTGGACGAGGTCGCTGTAAAAAAGCTTTTGATAGAGGCGAAAAATCAGGGAATTGATGGTCTATTGGCCACTTCCACCTGTAACCGCACAGAACTTCATGGTTTTGCTGAACATCCCTTTCAACTTATCAAGTTATTATGTGACCATTCAAATGGTACCGTTGAGGCGTTTCAAGAAGTAGCCTATGTTTACAAAAACAAAGAAGCCATCAATCACCTTTTTCGGGTAGGCACAGGGTTGGATAGTCAGATTTTAGGAGATTTTGAAATCATTAGTCAGTTGAAACAAAGTTTTAAACGGTCTAAAGGGCTCGGCATCGCAAATCCTTTCATTGAACGTTTATGCAATAATATCATACAGGCGAGCAAGCGTATTAAAAATGAAACAGAAATTTCATCTGGGGCAACTTCTGTAGCTTTTGCCTCTGTTCAATATATTCTACGAAACATTGAAAATGTTTCAGAAAAAAATATTCTTCTTTTTGGAACCGGTAAAATAGGCCGCAACACCTGTGAAAACCTTATTAAGCACACCAAGAACCCTCACATTACCTTAATTAATAGAACAAAAGGCAAAGCTGAACAAATTGCTGGAAAGTTTAACCTTATGGTGAAGGACTATGGTGACTTACAACCCGAAATTAGAAAAGCAGACATCTTGGTAGTTGCCACTGGCGCTCAGAAACCTACTATTACCAGAGAATTAATTCATACAAAGAAACCATTACTGATATTAGACCTTTCAGTTCCAAAAAATGTGGACGATTCTATTTCAGATATGGAAAATGTCACACTAATTCATTTAGATCATTTATCGCAAATGACCGATAAGACCTTAGAGCGAAGAAAACAATTCATTCCTGAAGCCGAAGCTATTAATCAAGAGGTAATGCATGATTTTAATCAGTGGCTAGAGACCAGAAAGTTTGCACCTGTCATTAAAGCATTAAAGAAAAAGCTAAAGACGATGAAGGATGAGGAACTTGACTATCAGTCGAAAAAAACAGTCAATTTCAATGCGGATCAGGCCGATGTCATTACAAATCGCATCATTCAAAAAATAACTACACAATTTGCAAACCATCTTAAGGATGACACGGTAGATTCCAATTCAAGTTTAGAATTTATCCAAAAAGTATTTCAATTAGAATTGGACCAAAAATGAGTAAAGTAATACGATTAGGAACACGCGATAGTGAATTAGCATTATGGCAGGCGAATACCGTTAAGGGCCAATTACAAGCGTTAGGGCATGTTGTTAAATTAGTTCGCGTAAAATCTACCGGAGATTTAGTTTTAGACAAACCTCTCTATGAACTAGGCGTTACAGGTATATTTACCAAAACCTTAGATGTCGCCATGCTTAATGGCACTATAGATATAGCCGTACATTCCATGAAAGATGTACCTACTGCATTACCAATTGGTATTGTGAAAGCAGCCGTTTTAAAACGTGGCAACTATATGGACATTCTTGCCTTCAAAGAAAATGAAGAATTTCTAGGGCAACGAGAGGGAATTATTGCAACAGGAAGTTTGCGTCGCCAGGCACAATGGCTGAACCGATACCCTACACATACCGTTGTCGGTTTAAGAGGAAATATAAACAGTAGATTAGAAAAACTATACGATAATAATTGGAACGGTGCCATATTTGCCGCTGCAGGTTTGGAACGTATTGGTTTGGAACCTGAGAACACAATAGGACTCACATGGATGCTGCCTGCACCTGCACAAGGGGCTATTATGGTTGTTGCAATGGAAGACGATGAGGAGATTCGTGAAGCCTGTGCCCAATTAAACCATGAAGAAACAGACACTTGCGTAACCTTAGAACGAGATTTTCTTAGAGAACTTGAGGGTGGTTGCAGTGCTCCCATCGGTGCCTTATCCTATATCGACAAAGAGAATGTTGTCACTCTTAAGGGAGTTTTATTAAATGTCGATGGAAGTAAAAAATTAGAGGCTGAATTAACGGCTCCTTTAGGTAAGCATAAAAACTTAGGTATTGATTGTGCCAAAAGTATCTTGGCCAGAGGTGGTAAAAGACTAATGACAGAATTGGCCAGTGCGGATGCCGTTGTCAACATATTTTCAACCAAAAAATTAACACACGAACAACAGTTGCGTTTAAATATATCCGCAAATGCAGATTCTGACGATTTTATAAAAGTTAGTCCCAATCGTATTTCTCCTATTGTTCTGAAAAAAGAGCACAAAAATGTCGTGTTTACCAGTAAAAACGCGGTGGAATCAGTTTTAACAAGCTGTAGTGCTGAAGAACTAAAGTTTGAAAACATTTATTGTGTCGGTAGAAAAACACGCAGACTTATAAAAAAGAAATTTGGAATTGTAGCGCATTTTGAAAATAATGCCACAGATCTAGCCAACTATTTGGTAGAGTTTATCGATGGAACCGAAGTTACTTATTTTCATGGAAACCTGAGTTTAAAAGATTTACCTACGATTCTGGAAGAAAACAATATTGCGATTAATGCTATTGAAGCATATAGAACGAAATTATCTGGAAAAGAGATACCTAATGAAGTAAAAGGTATCATGTTTTACAGTCCATCAAACGTTGAAAGCTACCTTGAAGAAAATTCAGCTGATAAAATTGCGTATTGTATTGGGGAAACTACTGCAAAAGCAGCTAGAACCTACTTTAAGGAAGTGAAAGTTGCCAAAATACCAACTGTAGAAAGTGTAATTGATTTAGTGAACGAAGATTATACAAAGTAATTATTTGCTTTTAGCTACCACATTAAAGAGATATTATATAAATAAACGTCATTACGAGCATAGCGAAGCAATCTGTTTCTTAAGAACAACGATTAAACATATTGCTTCAGAGCAAAAAATCTACTCGCAAAGACGAACAAGATTAACCCTATGAGTTTAAAAAACGATTTATTCCTAAAAGCCTTAAAAGGAGAGACTGTAGAAAGACCTCCAGTTTGGATGATGCGCCAAGCGGGTAGATACTTACCTGAATTCATGGCCATTAAAGAAAAATATGATTTTTTTACCCGGTGCCAAACTCCAGAATTAGCTTCAGAAATCACCGTACAGCCCATTCGCAGGTACGGTATGGATGTAGCAATTTTGTTCAGCGATATCCTGGTCATTCCACAAGCCATGAATATTGAAGTGGAAATGAAGCCTAATTTTGGGCCCTATTTACCGCATCCAATTCGCTCACGAAAAGACCTCGATAGCGTAATCGTTCCAGACGTTCATGAAACATTGGGTTATGTCATGGAAGCAATAAAAGCAACGAAAGAAAAATTGAATGATGAGGTTCCTTTAATTGGTTTTGCCGGCTCACCATGGACCATTTTATGTTATTGCGTTCAAGGTCAAGGAAGCAAGACGTTTGATAAAGCCAAAGAGTTATGTTTTACACAACCCGTGGTAGCTCATGAACTTTTACAAAAAATTACAGATACTACCATTGCCTATTTAAAAGCTAAAGTTGCCGCTGGTGTTGATGCTGTTCAGGTATTCGATTCTTGGGGCGGTATGCTTTCCCCAACCGATTATAACGAATTTTCTTGGCAATACATTCAACAGATTATCGACGCATTAAAGGATGAAGCTCCTGTTATTGTATTTGGAAAAGGATGTTGGTTTGCCCTGGGCGATATGGCAAAATCGGGTGCGGGTGCACTTGGAGTAGACTGGACTTGTTCCGCTAAAAATGCTCGTTACCTAAGTGGAGGTAAAATAACATTACAAGGTAACTTTGACCCTTCACGTTTGTTATCACCTCCCTCTGAAATAAAAAAGATGGTACACCAAATGATTAACGAGTTTGGCAAGGATCGTTATATCGTTAATTTAGGACATGGTATTTTACCAAATATACCTGTTGAGAATGCAAAAGCGTTTATTGATGCGGTAAAGGAATATAAAGCGGTCTAAAGGTTTTAGTGGTAGGTAGGAAATTGTTATAGAAGTTAATAAATTCGTTTCCATAAGCATGAATTCATTCCATTTAGCCCAATTCGAAATAAATCCAATTTTAGATCGGGACGGATGGCGCATATGTGATTTCATATCCTCTAATGAAGACTACCTTAAACGTTATTTTCCGAATACTGTCGCAGCTAACCTCACTCCCGATTTATCGAACATTTTCGTTCAGGAAAAAGTATCAGAATTTGTTTCTGGCCACGAGTATCTCTTTACGCTAAAGGAACCAGAACATCGAAAAATCATTGGGCTTATCTACGTGCAGGAAGTCGATAGGATAAAAAAAAAAGCCGAAATCGCTTATTGTATTGGATATTCTTATAAAAATAAAGGATTCACTTCCCTTGCCGTGAAAACGATTTCTGAGTGGGCAATTGCACAACCACACCTTGATACCCTAAGGATAATTGTACATCATTCTAATATTGCCAGTCTTAAAGTAGCTCAAAATTGTGGTTATATTTGGAAAAAAACTTTAGCAAAAGAGCACACTCCACCCAACGAAGAACCATTAGATATGGAACTTTACATCCTTAAAAATGAAAGATAAATTTTACACATATATAGAAACCCTTCAAAAGACCATTACTTCAAAATTAGAGGAGGTTGATGGGACGGCAAAATTTAAAGAAGATATTTGGCAACGACCAGAAGGCGGTGGTGGCCGTACGCGAGTGATTGAAAACGGTTCTGTTTTTGAAAAAGGAGGCGTAAACATTTCCGGCGTTCATGGAGAACTTCCCGATAGTATGAAAACCTATTTTGGAGTTAAGGAAGGTAATTTTTTTGCCTGCGGACTAAGTTTAGTGCTGCATCCAAAGAATCCCAAGGCACCCACGGTTCATGCAAATTGGCGTTATTTTGAATTGTACGGAAATGATGGCGAAATAGTCGATCAATGGTTCGGTGGCGGTCAAGACTTAACCCCTTATTACTTATTTGATGAAGATGCCGTTCATTTTCATGAGGTGTGCAAAAAGGCCTGTGATAAACACAATGAATTCTTTTATCAGACCTACAAAAAACGATGCGATGATTATTTCTGGAATACACATAGAAATGAAGCACGTGGTATAGGCGGTCTATTTTTCGATTATTGCAAAGCTACTGAAGCTATGGGTATGCAAGATTGGTTTAATTTTGTTACCGAAGTAGGCAATAGTTTTCTTGAGAGCTATATACCAATTGTTACAAAAAGAAAAGACCTTGACTATTCTCAACAACAAAGAGATTGGCAAGAAATTAGAAGAGGTAGGTATGTAGAATTCAATCTAGTTCACGATAAGGGAACTTTGTTCGGTCTTAAAACAAATGGGCGAATCGAAAGTATTTTAATGAGCCTCCCACCTCATGTGCAATGGGTATATGACCATCAGCCCGAGGAGGGTAGTGCAGAAGAACGGTTACTTCATATTTTAATGCATCCTAAGGAATGGGTTTAAGGTTGATCCTTTTAAGCTGTCTTCTATTTTTGGCCCACCTTGGTTCTGCTCAAGACTCAACTCATATAAAAGAATTTCCCGATAAAATCACCGCTAGACTAAGCGTACAGACCACATCAAATAGTTTCGCGCTTAGAGATAAGCTTACAAAGAGCAAAACCGAATTTATCCCTAATGATAAAAGTTATTTAGGCCTCTCCATCTCATTTCGTTCTGTAGAACTTGATTTAGGATATGCACCGAATTTTCTATCTGAAAATAAAGACAATGGAGACTCGAAATTGATTACACTTAACTTTAGAATGTTTTTTTACCAGTTCATGCAAACTTTTGATTTCTATAAGCAAAAAGGTTTTTTCATTCGCACAAAAGATCTCACGTTACCTGTTGATAATTTAAGGACGATAAAAATTGGTGGGAGTACCAGTTATATATTTAATCCAAATTTTTCTTTCCGTGCTATTGGTTTTCAGAATGAGTGGCAAAAGAAAAGTGCTGGTAGTTTTATTCCTGGCGCGACATACTATTACACTAAGTTTAAATTACAAGATCCAGTGCTTGAAAACCAAATCGAACACTCTTTTAATCTAGCAATTGGACCTGGTTATTATCACAATTGGGTATTTGATGATAACTATATCGTTTCTGCTGGTGGTATTGGTGGTTTAGGCTTTAATCTATCTAAATCTGCAGGAGAAACTTCACTAACAGGGTTAGCCCAATTTATATTTAGGCTAACAGGAGGTTATAATTCAGAATCATTTTTTAACGGTATAACTATCAATACCCAAATATTAACACACACTTCAGCAGATAACTTTGTGCTTGATGATTCGATTAGTTTTCTTGAATTTTACATTGGATATCGATTCGATGCTCCTAGAAAGTTGATAGAAAAAGCCAAGGAGATAAATCGTAAATTTGGTTTGAATTGATGCATAGAACATGAAGCAAAAAATATACCAAATAGACGCTTTTACTAAAACCTTATTCGGCGGAAATCCTGCGGCTGTTTGCATCCTTAATTCTTGGTTGTCAGATGAAACCATGCAAAACATTGCTGCAGAAAATAATCTAGCAGAAACTGCTTTTGCAGTCAAAAAGGAAAACCATTATGAGCTTCGATGGTTCACGCCAGAAATTGAAGTAGACCTATGTGGCCATGCCACCTTAGCCACCGCCTTTGTACTTTACAACTACTATGGTTTCAAAGAAAATACTCTTCGGTTTATTTCGACTAGAAGCGGTGAACTGCTGGTTCAAAACAATGAAAATAGGCTGTTAACTATGGATTTCCCTACGGATGATTTAAACACTATAACTGAGCAAGCAGCTATTACAAAAGCAATCGGAAAGAAACCATTAGAAACTTTTAAAGGCAAAACCGACTTCTTGCTCATTTATGAATCTCAAGAAATAATAGAATCTATTCGGCCAAATTTTCATCTCTTGAATGAATTAGAGTGTAGAGGAATCATTGTTTCCGCCAAAGGAAATGAAGTTGATTTTGTCTCTCGGTTTTTTGCCCCTCAGTGTGGTATACCAGAAGACCCAGTTACAGGTTCTGCACATACTACCTTAACACCTTATTGGTCGAAAAAATTAAATAAAACCACCTTAACGGCAAAACAACTTTCTAAAAGAGGCGGCATGCTTCAATGTGAATATAATGGTGAACGCATTAAAATTTCAGGTAATGCGGTTTGCTATTTAATTGGTGAAATAGAAATTTAACATAACAGAAAATAATTAAATATGTATCCACTTATTAGAAATAGAAGACTTAGAAGTTCAGAAGCTATACGCCATTTAGTGCGTGAAACCATAATAACCCCAAGCGATTTTTTGGTGCCCCTATTTGTTGTTGAAGGTAAAGGCATAAAAGAGGAAATAGCATCTATGCCCAACTACTATAGACTAAGTCTCGATAATTTAGCAAAAGAGGCAAAAGAGCTTTGGAAAATGGGTTTATGTTCGGTGCTTCTTTTTGTGAAAGTCCCTGATAATTTAAAGGATAACCACGGTTCGGAAGCTTTGAATGAAAATGGATTAATGCAATTGGCAATAAAAACGGTTAAAAATGCGTGTCCAGATATGTTGGTCATGACCGATGTGGCTCTCGATCCGTATTCCTCTTATGGGCATGATGGCATTGTCTCTGACGGCCAAATATTAAATGATGAAAGTGTTGAAGTTTTGACAGAAATGAGCGTATCACACGCAAAAGCCGGAGCCGATTTTGTTGCTCCTAGTGATATGATGGACGGTCGTATTCTAAGCATTCGTGAAGCTTTAGAAGATGAAGGATATATCAATACCGGTATTATGGCCTATAGTGCAAAATATGCAAGCGCATTTTATGGTCCGTTTAGAGATGCCCTAGATTCCGCTCCCGTAACTATTAAAAACATTCCAAAAGATAAAAGCACCTATCAAATGGATTTTTCGAATCGGTTTGAGGCCATTAGAGAAACACAAATGGACATTGAAGAAGGTGCAGATATTGTAATGGTGAAGCCGGGCCTATGTTATTTAGACATCGTACGTGAAATAAAAAATGAGGTCGATGTACCAGTAGCCGTTTACCAAGTATCTGGTGAATATGCAATGGTAAAAGCTGCTGCAGAAAAAGGATGGCTAGACCATGATTCCGTAATGATGGAACAACTAATTGCTATGAAAAGGGCAGGTGCCAATATCATTGCAAGTTACTTTGCAAAAGACGCGGTTAAACTAATGGGATAATTCACCAAGTGAACTAACACAGAATGAAAATTTACATCTTAATACTGTTCGGTATTTTTAATGGCTTATCTATTGCTCAAGAAAATTCAAAGTTACCACTTGGTTTGCCGATTGGCTCAAGTCTGCAAAAGTCATCGTTGACACACTTTGAATTAGACTCTGCTGACATCTACCAGAAGGTTGATAGCATTATGACGATTGGTATAATAAGCCAATCGTTTCCTGGTGCACAAATTTTAATTACTAAAGAAGGTACTATCATTTTTCATGAAGCATACGGATTTCATACCTACGATAGTATTCAATCGGTTGAGCTAAATGACATATATGATTTAGCATCAGTCACAAAAATTTTAGGTCCGCTACCAGTATTAATGAAATTAATTGACGAAGGTAAACTTGATTTAGATAAACCATTTAGCACGTATTGGAAGCCGTGGAAACATAGAAGAGATAAGAAACATATTACCTTAAGAGAAATTCTTGCACATCAAGCAGGTCTTAAACCATACATAATTTTCTTGAATGAAGTAATAAAAAATAACGGTCGGTTTAAAAATAGATTTATTCGCACGAAGTCGAATAAACGATTTACTAATGAAGCATTTGAAAGTATCTATGTGAAAAATAGGTTCAATAGAAAAATGTATAGAATGATAAACAGGTCTGAAGTTTCTCCAGAAAAAAAGTACACCTATTCCGGATTGACTTTTCTACTATTTCCTGAGTTAATCTCGCAATTAACCGGCATGCCCTATGAGCAGTATCTAGAGGAGGAATTTTATAAACCACTTGGTATGAAAACATTTGGGTTTCTACCTAGCACAAAACATTTTCCCAATACTATAGTTCCAACTGAAATTGATACGGTATACCGACATACCTTAACCAATGGATGGGTACATGATGAAAACGCATCTTTGTTAGGAGGGGTTTCGGGTAATGCCGGACTTTTTGGAACTGCAGATGATGTAGCGATAATCATGCAAATGTATCTTCAAAATGGACTTTATAGCGGTAATCGTTATATCTCTGAAAAAACTCTCAAAGAATTTACTCGGGTACAATACCCGAAAAATGAAAACAGAAGAGGTTTAGGTTTTGATAAGCCGTATTTAAACAATAGCACGTTTTCATTGGTAGATGCATATCCTACGCCAGAAGTAAGTCAAAATAGCTTTGGACATAGCGGCTTCACAGGAACGTTTGTGTGGGCAGACCCTGAACATCAATTAGTTTACATTTTCCTTTCAAATCGAGTATATCCTACTAGAAAGAATCGCGACATATATGACCTCAACATCCGATCTGCTCTTCAACAGGTATTTTATCAAGCGTTCGATAATGCTAAACAGCTCAAACCTTAGTGATTTTATTGATATCTTCGAGGTATAAAACAACCCTATGGGCTTATTAATATTTTACGCATTTATCTCCATTTTCTTTTCCTTTCTATGTTCAATTTTAGAGGCTGTATTGTTAAGCATAACGTCTACATTCATTAATGTGAAATTAAAGGAAGGAAAAGCATACGCCCATACGTTAGAAGTTCTTAAAAAAGATGTAGACCAACCTTTAATAGCCATCCTCACCATTAATACCATCGCCCATACAGTAGGTGCGATTTTAGTTGGTGTACAAGCCAAAACAGCCTATGCTGAATTATATGGTAATGAAAGTCGTTCGCTTTTTGGCATAGAATTTACCGAAGACCTAATGGTAGGTGTAGTATCTACCTTAATGACCATTCTCATACTCGTTGCATCAGAAATCATTCCTAAAACCATTGGTGCCACGTACTGGAAACAACTTGCTAACTTTTCGGCAAAGACCCTAAGCATTATGGTAGTCGGTTTAAAATATACAGGGCTACTATGGGTATTACGTCTTTTTACGAAAATGGTTGGTGGCGGTAAACATCATGGTAGCGTTCTGAGCCGTGAAGATTTCCATGCCATGACCGATATGGCACATAAAGAAGGTGTATTTGAGAAATCTGAATCTACCATTATAAAAAATTTACTGCGCTTTGATGACATTCTAGTAAAAGATATCATGACGCCTAGAGCAGTTATGAAAATAGCTTCAGAAGAAAGATCAATTGCAGATTTTTTTAAGGATAATCAAAAATTACGATTTTCTAGAATTCCCGTGTACACCGAAAAAATGGATAACATTACTGGATTTGTACTAAAGGATAATGTTCTGGAAGAAATGATCAATCAAAATGGGGCGTCTCCACTTAAAGAAATTAAACGTGAAATTTTAATTACGCGTAGAAGTACCCCAATACCAACTTTATTTGAAACACTTATTCAAAAGCGTGAGGCGATTGCACTTGTCGTTGATGAATATGGTTCGGTGAGCGGCTTGGTGACCATGGAAGATGTTATAGAAACACTTCTAGGACTTGAAATAATGGACGAGAGTGATAATGTAGCAGATCTGCAGGTACTAGCTCGAAAAAATTGGGAAGTGCGCGCAAAGGCATCGGGTGTTATTGAAAAAACTACTCCTACCCTTGATAAAAAATAAATAACATCATGGAGGACCTTGCATATATTTTAACACCATTAGGCATTGCTAAGATAACTGGTAATTCTGATGGTGTCACCTCTATTATTATCTTAAATACTGAAGAACGCGTTACTGATGTGATACCAGAAACTTTAGAAGATACCGTTTATCAATTGAACGAATATTTTGAAGGAACCCGAAAAGAGTTTTCTTTGAATCTTAATCCAGAGGGTACAGCATTTCAAAAGAAGGTATGGTTAGCATTACAGAACATTCCCTATGGTAAAACAATTTCTTATTTGGAGCTTTCTAAATCAATAGGTGATGTGAAAGCCATTCGAGCAGCAGCATCCGCAAATGGTAAAAATCCATTATGGATTGTTATTCCTTGTCATAGGGTAATTGGCAGTAATGGTACACTTACTGGCTATGCCGGTGGCCTACACCGTAAAAAGTGGTTGTTGGAACATGAGAGTCCGCACAAACAGCAGCGTTTGTTCTAAACAATTAGAAATAATGTGTATAAAACAGAACGCATGGTTTGTTTATCGTCGCTTAGGCTAAACCCTAACTTGAAAAAACGTCCTTAATCGATACGCAATGTTTTTTACCATAATTTATTCTATTCATCAATCTATTACGGTTTTTTAAACCAACCGCTTTGTCGATTTTAGGCTATTCCACAAAATAGGTAGGAAGTTCAAATTCTTTTGAACAACCAGATTTCCATTCAAAGAAATTAACATGCCCCCTATCTCAGTTTATGTTGTGTTTTGAAGCGCATATAATATAGCAAACATATTTTGATGTAATAGATTCCACCCCAATACAGGTCTAATAGCCAAGTCTTTTTTTGTCTTTAAAGCGTTGATTAATCCTAATATCCAAGATAGAATTCTCACCGATAATGGTGATATATATATATTTATATTTTGGCTACTTTCTACTTCTTTACGCTCTTCAATACAACACAGTACTAATTAGACCGCTTAAAATGACGCGAAATTTACACCAAGATATCATACTCATTTTAAAATTTAAAAAACCCTAAGAACCAAGGTCATTAATGAATTTCATAGCAATTGATATCCTTTTTTAAAAATACCAAATCTTCAGACTAACCTACTACCGCACATATGTAAATAAATTATCTTAATTTACTCTTCTGTAGTAATTTACAAATCAATGCTAGACAAAACACCATTAGACCATATCCTTTTTTTAGATATAGAAACAGTACCAGAAAAAAGTTCTTTTGACGAATTGGATACTACCACACAACAACTTTGGGAACACAAATCGCAATATCAACGGAAAGAAGAATTTAGTGCTGAAGAATTTTATGAACGAGCAGGCATATGGGCAGAGTTCGGTAAAATAATCTGCATTTCTGTAGGTTATTTCACATTGCAGGGGAGCACTAGAAGTTTTAGGCTAACAACCTTTCATGGCGAAGAAGAAAAGATATTACTTGATTTTAAAACATTGTTGAACGAACATTTCAACCATTCCAAAAATGTCTTATGTGCGCACAACGGCAAGGAATTTGATTTTCCATATATCGCACGAAGAATGACCATTCATGGTATTTCATTACCCCATAAATTAGATTTGTTCGGCAAGAAACCGTGGGAAATACCCCATATAGATACTATGGAACTTTGGAAGTTCGGAGATTATAAACACTTTACTTCCCTAAAATTAATGGCTCATGTTCTGGGTATACCTTCACCAAAAGAAGATATAGATGGTAGTATGGTGAGAGTGGTGTATTATGAAGAAAAAAATCTACCGCGTATTGTGACCTATTGCGAACTAGATGTGCTAACCACCGCACAAGTCTTTCTACGGTTAAGAAATCAACCTTTATTGATTGATGATGAAGTAAAGAACGTGATGAATTCGAGCATTCAATTCAAGAATACTTTAGTAAATCATATATCTACCTTTAAAAAATAGCGCTAATGCTGTAATTTTGTTACCAATATTCTCTTCCTAAACAACCGACTACCATGAAAATGTTTATCCTATTATTCTCAATAACCGTACTCTTTCTAAGTTGTAAAGAAAAAAAAGAAATAAGTTCAATCCATCCTGAAAATTGGTCGAAAAGGGAGGTCTCCATATCCGTAATTGATTCTTTAGAACATGGAAAATCATATTTATCCATCTATTCCCAAATTTATAGCAGTACTGAGCATAAAACCCATAATCTAACTGCCATGGTTAGTTTAAGAAACACTAGTGAAAAGGATACTATATTTATTTTAAAAGCAAAATATTTTGATACCCATGGTACTTCTTTACGAAGCTACTTTGCCCATCCAATCTATTTGGCTCCCTTAGAAACTGCTGAAATTATCATTGATGAAATGGATGTAGAAGGTGGTACGGGATCTAACTTTATCTTTGAATGGAAATCACCTAAAGATTGTCCTGAACCGCTGTTTGAAGGGGTAATGAACTCAACAGTAGGTCAACAAGGACTTTCATTTACTACGCAATCACGGAGAATACAATAATATTAATATTTATAGAATTTTGTGCTCTTACTAAAGTCCAAGTCTTGAATCTGCAACACATATAACCCCGAAGGTAGGTCCGAAACATTAATTCGTGAATTTGTAGCCGAGTCCATTTTTAACTCAACCCCACCTGTACTTATTATTCGATACATTGTGGTATCACTAGTTTCAATATTTAATTGAATTTCATCAACGGCTGGGTTAGGATATACACTAAAAGGAATATCAGAATCTGTGCTTAATGCATTAAAGGTTTCCACTACGGTATCAACACCATTAAACGTAAATGTTACGGGAGTACTATATTCCGAAGCTACATTTTGAGAGCAGAACGTTCTAACTCTAAAAGAATATGTTTGGTCTTGAATTAATCCGTTCCAAACAAAAGTATTGCTGGTAACATACTCTGTAGACCATTCTTGTTGATTTACTTCCTTGTATTGTACTTCATAAAGACCATCGTTACTGTTCTCCCATGTTAAATTCAATTTTACTGCATCAACTTCACCTAAAACAATTTCTTCAGGTGCTTGTACCGAACATGTAGTCATCATTACTCCCGAAAGAATTAATGAAAAATCTTGATTCTCATTTTGTAATTCACCCTTGTGACTTACAGTGATGGTATATGTGCCATTTGCATTAGGTATTTCTACACGCTCATATGGATCTACACTATTATCGCCTTTTATTGCTGCACTACTGGCTCGTGCAGGGTTTAATTTCCAAGGTAAAAAAGTTTCCCCGTTTTTAGTGATTCGAATATCAAGGTCATTAACTAACGCTGCTTTAGTATTATTTAATTCACCTCTATTAATGAAATTTGACTCTATATCTGTCCAAGAAATAGAAGCAATAAGCGTCTCATTACCTTCTGCAGAAACAGTGAATGAAAATGTTTCTCCATTTTCTAGTGATTCCTCGGCAACATAACTACTGAAATCTTTATTAAAAAGAACCTCCGCAGCTTTTTTGGCATTCATTACACCCCAACCCATTTTATAATCAGGACCTTGCTCGTGAACATCGTCTGCTGTATGAAGCGCCAAACCTTTCAAGGTCGCTGCTTTCATATAAGAACCATATAATTGTTCGTTATATTGTTGTAGCAATAACAAAGAACCGGTAACCCCAGGGGTAGCCATTGAAGTGCCAGAAGAAGTATTATAACTTGTGTTACTATAGGAGTCAGTGGAAAGTACCGAAGAACCATTACCAGCGATATCCGGCTTAATTCTTCCATCATCTACAGGGCCGAAACTGCTATACGCAGATACATTCGCTTTTTTTAAATTACCATTTCTATCAATTTTAGAATCTGCACCCGCCACAGTAATCGCATTTTTAGCCAAGGTGAACCCTAGCAATACATCAAAACCATCTGTACTAGCACCAAAACTAGGTACGTCGTTATCCCTGCTTTTTTGTGCATTACCCGCAGCAGAAACCATTAAGTAATACGGTGCGTTATACATTATCTTATCCCAATCTTGCGCAACTTTCGTGTAAGCACCGAAATACCAGTCTGGCACACGGTCGGCCTTAATACCATAAGAGTGATTAGATAGTAACAATCCATTTGCTGCAGCTTCAGTAACCTCAATCTTATCCCTACTCCAATCGTGGCTTAAAACTTTCGCCTTATTTGCAACTCCTCTTGCTTCGTTTTTATACCCTGCAGAGATTATACTTCCCGTAACACGTGTAGCGTGGGCATCAACCTCTGTACTTTCGTCACCAATTATAATTCTTGAATTGTATTCAACATGGTTTTCTAATGCAATACCAGAATCCCAAACACCTACCTCCATTCCTTCACCATCTAAATGTAGTCCCATCATACCGTTGGTATTTAAAGTACTTGCTCTAGATACTAAGCCTGCTTGATCAGAATAGGTTTCATAATATAAAGGACTACCGTCAGAACCTATCTCCTTTAATTCTATTTTCTTACCGTTAGCTAATGTTTCCTTGATTTTCCAATTATTCAGCTTCGCAAGTTCGCTAATGCGTAATGTTTTAGCAGCGTGCTCAGAAATCAAATTAGATTTGAAATTGTTCAACTTAGCACTTTTATAACTAGATGTTATTTCTAAGCGTTGTTTTTTAGATTGTGCTCTTAGAATACTAGAACAACAAAAAACGATACATATTAATAGGAAAATACTTTTTATCTGGTGGGTTGAATTTTTTAAATTCATGAGTAAATTATATTTTGTAAGTATTGGACTACAAATATATAATACTATGCTTACGCTAGATGAAACAACGTTTTTATTCGACGAAATACACCTAGAGTGTAGGCGAACTGTTGTGAAAATGCGTTTTTATGATGTGTAGGTTTTTTCTTTCACGTTTCGAGGGTCAAGAATTTAAAGTAAAAACTGCGTATACGGGAAAATGATCGCTATACCCACCCATATATCTATGTGATACAAAAGTTCTATATGGGGTACCTCTATACTTGCCTTCTTTTTCCTTTAAAGATTTATGATCGTAGATAGCAGCACTGTCGAAACTATGGGTGTTTTTTACATAATTGAAAAAAGAATTGGAAATCAAGATTTGATCGAACAAATTCCATTTCATATTATAAATTGAAGTCCCTTTACTATTAGGGATATGCAAGCTTTTCATTGAGTTGTACAAACCAGCATCCTGTGATAATAATTCAACACTTGTTGAAGATGGATCATCATTAAAATCACCCATAACCAAAATATTGGGATCTACCTCCGACAACTTGATTTCTTGAACCTTTTCTATAATTTGCTTCGCAGCCACTATTCGCTTGTACTCAGTTTCAATATCCCCATCTCGTCTAGATGGCCAATGATTTACAAAAATGTGAACCACCTCTTTATTTAATTCTCCTTTTACATATAAAATGTCCCTAGTTGTATCTCTAATACCCCCAGGGTTATTGACCATTAATGCAAGCGGTTCAGCATGTAACACTTTAAAAAACTTTTTACGAAAAATTAGACCGGTATCAATACCACGTTCATCGGGAGAATCAAAATGAATAAAATCATAATCCAAATCATCCATCGGTTGTGTATCCAAAAGATCTCTAAGAACGCTCTTGTTTTCAGCTTCTGCCACTCCTATTAATACAGGTGGATACTGATGCCCTTCTTCCCCAATCTTTGCAATCGTTTTTGCTAGTTTGGAAAGTTTTCGATGATATCTTTCTGGAGTCCACTTTTTTAAACCATTTGGCGTATAATCCCTATCTAATGTGCTTGTATTTCGTTCTGGATCAAATAGATTCTCTAAATTGTAGAATGCGATGGTATATCGTTGCTTTTTAGCCTTTTTATTAAAAAATGGTATTCGCATGTCGCTATTTATTGGGTCAATAAAAATACAAAATGGCTTATAGCTAAATGCTTAATTTTGCACTTTACGTTATTATGATAGAAAAGAAAAGTATAGATTATGAAAAAGCGGTTCTTATTGGTATAATCAATAAAGACCAAAATGAGGAAAAGGTCAAGGAATATCTAGATGAGCTAGAGTTTCTAACCTATACTGCCGGAGGAGAGGTTTTAAAGCGCTTTACTCAACGGATGGACATCCCTAATCCCAAGACCATGATTGGAACTGGAAAAATGGAGGAAATCGAAAAATATGTTGAAGAACATGAAATCGGTTCTGTTATTTTTGATGATGAACTTAGCCCTGGTCAACAGCGTAATATAGAAAAACAACTACGTTGTAAAATCATTGATCGAACGAGTTTAATTTTAGACATTTTTGCGCAAAGAGCACAAACAAGTTATTCTCGCACGCAAGTAGAGCTCGCACAATATCAGTATTTACTACCTAGACTTACCGGACTTTGGACTCACTTAGAGCGCCAAAAAGGGGGTATTGGTATGCGTGGACCCGGTGAAACTGAAATAGAAACGGATAGACGTATCGTTCGTGATCGTATCACGTTGCTCAAAAAGAAATTAACCAAAATAGACAGGCAAATGGAAACTCAAAGGGGTAACCGCGGTGCCTTGGTTAGAGTTGCCCTTGTTGGGTATACCAATGTAGGGAAATCTACGTTGATGAATGTTATAAGCAAAAGTGACGTATTCGCAGAGGATAAACTTTTTGCTACTTTAGATACTACAGTAAGGAAAGTTGTTGTCGGCAACCTACCTTTCCTTTTAAGTGACACGGTAGGCTTTATTCGAAAATTACCTACGCAGCTGGTAGAAAGCTTTAAAAGCACTTTGGATGAAGTGCGTGAAGCAGATTTGTTATTGCATGTAGTAGATATTTCACACCCTCAATTTGATGAGCATATTGAATCAGTAAACAAGATTTTGGCTGAAATAAAAAGTTCAGATAAGAAAATCATCATGGTCTTTAATAAGATCGATCAGTACGAGTATGAAACTATAGATGATGATGATTTGATTACAGAACGTACCGGCAAACATTTTACCATTACCGATTGGAAAAATACATGGATGGAAAAAGTCGGTGATCGGGCAATTTTTATATCAGCCTTGAATAAGGAAAATCTTGATGAATTCAGAAAACGAGTTTATGACGAGGTAAGAGATATTCATGTAACCCGTTTTCCATATAACAATTTTCTTTATCCTGAGCATTTGGACGAATATTAATTACCAATTATAATCTAAATTGCGCAGTTCACCGATGAAAACGAACCGCTAATAAATCTCACAACAATTTACGTTCGGTTCACAACATAAATTATCAATAATTAAGGTATAGCTTTAATTTTACCCTGGGTCTAGTTCTAATGTTGATTCAAATCGATATTTAACTGATAAAGACCAATAGTAAAATCCCAAATTTTACGATAATTACTTAACCGAAAAAAGCCCTCTTTTAAAGAGGGCTTTTTTATAATTATTACGTTTGTTATTTCAAAACCTAGAACGCATAGTTCAAACCGAACAATAGGTATGTTTGCAATTTATTATCTACATTATCAAACGTAGCTGTACCATCTGGTATTGGACCTGTTAATGCATAGTTCAAAGCTTCTTGCTTATTATTCCGTAATCCGAATTCAAAACCAAGACCTATTCCGTTCCATAGCGTATATCCTAAACTATTAATCCAAGTAAAATTTGACAAATCCCCACTTTTATAACTCTGGAACATAGAAAAATTTGTCTTGAAATTAACTGCTGCAATTTTTTTAGTGTAATCTGCAACGATCTTAGCTCCTAAAGAAGACTCAAACACAGCATCATTACTACTAAACACGAAGTTGTAGTTAAGTGGGTGTACAACCACTACAAGGTCAGTAACTGGTGTCCACGTAGCACCAACACCTAAATCCAAATACCCCGGATCGTTAAAATTATCAAGAATTGTGCTTCGGTATTCTCCTAAACCTGATATAGCTAATTTTTCGCTTAATTTACGACCGTACAATGATGTAATAGTAAATACATCTGCTGCTTGTCTAAAGCTATCATCATCTGCAGGATCATCTTTGTCGTCAAATTTTACCCATCCTAGGTTGAGATTCCCAGAGTTTCTCCAGAAATATTTATCTTGATTAAGATTTGCGAATCCATTTACAGTAACTCCAATATTACCAGTGGAGTTGTTAGGAGAACCCTGTGCGTACCAATTGTTAAAACTACTGATGTTAGCACCAATAGTTCCAAAAGCCCCTTTTTTCCAACCTGGTAATTTTGCTATTTGACCTTGTAAAGCGTCAACCCTACCTTGAATTGCAGCAATAGAATCCTTTTTCGGTCCTATTTGCCCTTTAAGTTCCTCTTCTGTTTGAGAAAAACCAACGCTTGCAACAAATGCAAGTGCTATGGTTAAAATAATCTTCTTCATACTACTAGTGTTTATAGTTTATAGTAGCACAAAGGTAAGAATTGTAACTAAAATCTTTAAATAGGAGATTATTATTTTCTTTTGTACAAAGGTACCGAAGAACAAGCTTCCCCATACATAATGGACTTTGCGACTGGTCTTAATTTTTCTGCAAGAAACAAATACGCATTTGATGGAACGGGCTTTTTACTACACCCTTTGATTATAATTGATTTATCTTGAAACTCAGACACATCCAAATTTTCAATAATAGATTGATAGATACTCGTTTCTAAATCGCCCAACGTACCTTGCACAGACTTCTTTGCAAAAGCACTGAGTTTTATCGATAGCAATAGATACGCCCAACCTGGGATAATCGCATCTGTAGAGCACTGCATTGCTACAAAGGCACCTTCATACTGGGGCCAATCATGTAGCTCTGCTAAGTTTCTAAAGTCTTTTTCTTTTAAAATAAACCCTTCAAAAAGCCAATCTTTAATATCCAAAACCATCCTATCTCCTTTTGGATAGTGATCCTCAAGATTAAATGTTATTAGTTTACTCTGGGCTACTCTATTAATAATTTCGTCTTGCATACGAACACAGTTTAATTATAAAAAACTAGACCTCTTTTTTGGTTACTTATAAAAGGCCTAGTTCTAATTTTGCTTCTTCACTCATCAAATCTTGAGTCCAAGGTGGGTCAAAGGTGATTTCGACTTCAGCGTCTTTAATCTCATTAATTGACTTTACTTTTTCTTCCACCTCTGCGGGTAAAGATTCTGCCACAGGACAATTGGGGGAGGTTAAAGTCATTAATATCTTAACCTCGTTATCTTCATTGACCAAAACATCATAAATCAATCCTAACTCATATATATCAACCGGAATTTCTGGATCATAAATTGTTTTAATTACCCTAACAATTTTCTCTCCTAATTCTGAACTGTCTTCTGCTATAATCTCTTCGCTCATAATCTTTATTTTTCAATTTGTGTTTGATACGCTACGGCGTATAACTTCAACTGTTTTATCATACTCACCAATCCGTTTGCCCTGGTTGGAGATAAATGTTCCTTCAACCCTATTTCGTCAATAAACTGGGTATCGGCATTCAAAATATCCTGTGGCTTTTGATTGCTAAAAACACGTATTAAAATGGCAATAATCCCTTTAGTGATGATTGCATCACTATCGGCGGTAAACACCAATTTATTATGCTCTAGCTCTGCATGAACCCAAACCTTACTCTGACACCCTTTAATAATATTATCTTCGGTTTTATATTCTTCTTGAATTAATGGAAGGGACTTACCGAGGTCTATCATATACTCATAACGCTGCATCCAATCATCGAATATTGAAAATTCGTCGATAATTTCTTCTTGTATCTCTTTAATATCCATTGCTTTATTTTATACAAAAATACGATAACAATTGGTGGATTTCAACAGTTAGCTTAGTCGATAAATCGTTGTTTTACAACAGCATACTTTTAGCTTTCAATACTCCTGCTATTAGAACATCTACTTCTTCTTTCGTATTGTAAAAAGCAAAACTTGCGCGAACCGTTCCCGGTATTTTATAAAAATCCATAATGGGCTGAGCACAGTGGTGACCCGTACGAACCGCAATCCCCAATTTATCTAAAATACTACCGATGTCATATGGATGGATGCTCTCTATGTTAAATGAAATCACAGAGGTCTTATTTTTGGCAGTACCATAAATCTTCAGTCCTTCTATTTTCAATAATTCTTGTGTAGCATATTCCAAAAGCTCGTGTTCATACTTCGCAATTTCTTCAAAACCGATGGCATTCATATAATCTAATGCTGCGCCAAAGGCAATACCGCCACAAATATTGGGTGTACCAGCTTCAAATTTATGGGGCAAATCTGCATAGGTCGTCTTTTCAAAAGTTACCTCAGCAATCATTTCCCCACCACCTTGGTAAGGTGGTAGTTTATTCAACCATTCTTCTTTTCCATATAGCATACCGACACCCGTAGGTCCACATATTTTATGTGCGGAACAGGTATAGAAATCTACGTCTAACGCTTGAACATCAGCTACCAAATGAGGTACTGCTTGTGCACCATCAATTAAAACGGCTGCACCAACGTGATGTGCTTTTTCTATAATTTCTTCAATAGGATTAATCGTCCCTAAGGCATTGGAGATATGATTACAAAAAACCAATTTAGTTTTATCACACAGCAATTCGTCATAAACATCCATTCGCAATTCACCTTCTTGGCTCATAGGAATCACCTTTAAAATAGCGCCTGTTCGTTCGCATAGCATTTGCCAAGGCACAATATTAGAGTGATGCTCCATGGCAGATACCAGTACCTCGTCTCCCTTTTTGATAAATGAAGAAAAACCATTTGCAACAAGGTTTATACTGTGCGTTGTGCCAGAAGTAAAAATTATCTCATGAGACTCCGCCGCATTAAAATGATTCTGAATTTTCAGACGAGCCTGTTCGTATTTATCCGTAGCTTCCTGTGAAAGTGTATGTACACCACGATGAATATTGGCATTATAATTCTGGTAGTAATCCACAATGGCATCTATGACCTGCTGTGGCGTTTGTGAAGTAGCAGCATTATCTAAATAAACCAATGGTTTCCCGTTTACTTCTCGCTTAAGAATAGGAAAATCTTCCCTTACTTTTTTAATATCTAACATAGTCAATCTTGTTATATACAAAGATACCAGATAATGAAAACATTCAGGATGTGGCTTGATGTATATTTAGTTATTACAAAATAGAAAAGGATAGTTAAAATGTTTTAACTATCCTTTTCTAATGACATTAACATTTTTTCTTTAGTAATCTTACAAATCAAAACCAAGATTTACTCCAAGCTTTTTTGCTATCAATTTATTGATTCTTTTCTTCAACTCTGGTATTCTTACCGTTGCCAATACATTGTTCGCAAAAGCATACATTAACAATGCTCTAGCCTCTTTTTCTGGGATACCTCTAGATCGTAGATAGAACATTGCATCCTCATCTAACTGACCAATGGTACACCCATGTGAACATTTCACATCATCCGCAAAAATTTCTAACTGAGGTTTTGAATTGATGCTTGCCTTATCGCTAATCAAAATATTATTGTTTTTCTGAAAGGCATTCGTTTTTTGAGCAATTTTATCTACGATAATTTTACCATTAAATACACCTGTCGAGCTGTCCCCATAAATACCTTTGTAATCTTGGTGACTTTCGCAATTTGGTTCTATATGATGTACTAAAGTATGATGATCAACATGTTGCTTCTCACCTAAAATCGTTACTCCTTTCATGGTAGAGTCGATATACTCACCATTTTGATAGAAATTAAGATTGTTACGCGTCATTTTACCGCCAAAGGAAAACGTATGTAAACGAACAACACTTTTATCCTTTTGGTCAATATACGTGTTATCGATTAAAGACGCTGTAGCAACGTCATTTTGAATTTTGTAAAAATCAACAATCGCACTTTTTGCTGCGTATATTTCAGTAACGGCATTAGTGAGCACTTCGTTTGAAGTTAAACTTTGATGACGCTCAATAATTTGAACTTCTGCATTTTCCTCTACCACAACCAGGTTTCTTGGTTGTAACATTAATGACGCTTCATTTCCCGTAGAAAAATGCAAAATCTCTATCGGTTTTTTAGGCATCTTATTTTTTGGAATATAGATATAAGCACCCTCACGACTAAACGCAGTATTAAGCGTAGTTAAAGACTCATCTTTTGATGCTATTTTATTAAAATAAACATCAATCACCTGCTTATACATTGGCTTTGTCAATGCTGAGCTCATCAAACAGATATCAACCCCATCATGCGTAGTTTCAGAAAGGAAAGAGCTATATATTCCATCAACGAAAACAATTTTATATGAATCGATTTCATGAAGAAAATAACGCTTTACATCTTTGTATTCCAATGTGTTTTCCTGTTTAGGAAAAATACTGAAATCTACTTTTTGCAAACTATTAAGTGATGTATACTTCCAAGCCTCTTCTTTTTTAGAAGGAAAACCCTTTGCCTCAAAATTCTTTATAGCGGCCATACGAACATCGTGTATTGGATGCTCAACATCGACATTATTCTCAAACGCTATAAAGGAGGAAATTAATTTATCTTTTAAATCCATTATATTTAGTATTAAGTATCAGGTACAAAGCAATAATTTGATTTAGCGTATATACTAAATACTTATTACGTTATACCATGTACTATTTTTAAACCGCTGTCTCCTGCTTTAACCAATCGTAGCCTTTCTCTTCAAGCTGAAGAGCTAAATCTTTACCCCCAGACTTAACGATTTTACCATTGTGTAAAACATGTACAAAATCTGGAACAATATATTCCAACAAACGTTGGTAATGCGTAATTAAAATTACAGCGTTATCCTTACTCTTCAACTTATTTACACCATTGGCTACAATACGCAAGGCATCAATATCCAACCCTGAATCGGTTTCATCCAAAATGGCCACTTTAGGCTCTAACATTGCCATTTGGAATACTTCATTACGTTTTTTCTCACCACCTGAAAAGCCTTCGTTCAATGATCGAGATAAAAACTTACGATCAATTTCTAGTAGTTCAGATTTTTCACGAATCATTTTCAGCATGTCCTTGGCAGGCATATCCTCCAAACCATTTGCTTTACGAGACTCATTAATAGCCGTCTTTATAAAGTTAGTCACAGAAACCCCCGGAATCTCAATAGGATATTGAAACGAAAGGAAAAGACCCTTGTGCGCTCTTCCCTCTGGAGAAACCTCTTCTAAATCTTCGCCATATAACTCAACTGAACCTTGAGTTACCTCGAATTCTTCTTTACCAGCGATTACAGACGCCAACGTACTTTTTCCAGAACCATTCGGTCCCATGATTGCATGTACTTCCCCGGCCTTGACCTCTAGGTTTATTCCTCTTAATATTTCCTTACCCTCTACACTTGCGTGTAAATCTTTAATTTTCAACATAATATGCTACTTTAAATATTCTGGTGCCTTAGGCATTTTATTAAAATCTTCTTTTGAGTGATGCAAATACACTTTTGCTTTCTTCTCTTTTGCAAACACTTCAAACGCTTCCATACTTGCAAGGGTTTGATTTAAGCTGGTGTTAAAACTTGGTACACGCTTGTGTTCTCTATTTTCATACAAATGATATAAATCTCCTGTTAAAAGAGTCGGACCGTTTTCCGATAAATCCAAATATAAAACTTGATGTCCAGGTGTATGGCCTGGCATCGATTTGATGACCACAGTACCATCTCCAAAAACATCGAAATCACCATCTAGTCTTTGTACATTATCCAATTTAGATATTGCATTGTATAGGTCTGCATTACCATTCATAACTTCCGCACTAGTTATAAAATCATGTTCATCTCCTTGTACCAACCATACTGAATTTTCAAAAACATTGGCATGTCCCGTATGATCAAAATGTGTATGTGACAAGGCTATATAATTAATATCCAAAGTCGACATTCCAATATTTTTCAACTGGTCTAGAACACGCTCTTTTCGGGAAATCGTAAAATTACCATTTGGGGTAGTATATGGTGCTTTGGCTTCAACCAAATTCTCTGGAAGCCCGGCATCCCACATTAAATTTCCTTTAGGATGACTAATTACATAAAAAGGATCTGAAAATTCCTTTGTCTGACCATGATACGTCGTATCCTGAGAGAACAACTCTAAATTATTAACCATTACAGTACCCCCATTAAAGGTATATAATTTCACCTCAGGCTTAACTATCTCCGCTATCCCTGTAGGGACTTTAGATTTACTTTTATTTTCCTTACAGCTAAAAGCGGCTATAAGTACTACTATAACTAAAAATCTCTTCATTATTGTTGTACAACACAAATTAGAAATAGCGATTTAATTTATCCAACAGAACCTTCTAAACTAATTTCCAACAGTTTTTGGGCCTCTATAGCAAATTCCATCGGTAATTTATTTAGCACTTCTTTGCTAAAGCCATTAACGATTAGGGCGATAGCCTTTTCGGTGCTTATACCTCTTTGATTACAATAAAATATTTGATCCTCACCAATCTTACTAGTGGTAGCCTCATGCTCTACTTGGGCAGTCTTATTTTTCACCTCTATATAAGGAAAAGTATGAGCGCCACATTCATTTCCCATCAATAGTGAATCACATTGAGAAAAATTACGTGCATTGTCGGCACGACTATTTATTTGCACCAAACCTCGGTAACTATTTTGTGATTTTCCAGCAGAAACACCTTTTGAGATAATGGTACTTCTTGTATTCTTACCGATATGGATCATTTTAGTACCCGTATCTGCTTGTTGGTAATTGTTGGTGACGGCTATTGAATAAAATTCTCCAATTGAATTATCTCCTTTTAAGATACAAGATGGATATTTCCAAGTAACGGCTGAACCTGTTTCAACTTGTGTCCAAGACACTTTAGCGTTCTTTTCACACAACGCTCTTTTTGTTACAAAATTGAATACCCCACCTTTACCATCTTTACCTCCAGGGAACCAGTTCTGTACTGTTGAGTACTTAATTTCTGCACCGTCCAAAGCAATCAATTCTACCACTGCGGCATGCAATTGATTCTCATCTCTTGATGGAGCGGTACACCCTTCTAAATAACTAACATAACTATCCTCGTCAGCAATAAGCAGGGTACGTTCGAACTGACCCGTGTTAGCCTGATTGATTCTAAAGTATGTCGAAAGTTCCATTGGGCATCTTACGCCTTTTGGAATGTAACAGAAACTACCATCTGTAAAGACCGCTGAATTTAAAGCGGCATAAAAATTATCCGTCTTCGGTACAACCGTACCCATATATTTCTTCACCAATTCAGGATGCTCTTGAATAGCTTCTGAAATAGGCATAAAAATAATTCCTTTTTCTGCTAACGTCTTTTTGAAAGTAGTTGCTACAGAAACTGAATCTACAACAATATCTACCGCAACGTTTTGTAATTTCTTTTGCTCATCAACCGAAATACCGAGCTTGCGATACATTTCTAATAAATCAGGATCTACATCATCTAATGATTTATTAGGGTCCGCAGATTTTGGAGCTGAATAATAGCTGATTGCCTGAAAATCTGGTTTATCATAATGAACATTAGCCCATTCAGGTTCTTCCATTTTTTTCCAAATCCGAAAAGCTTCTAAACGCCATAGTGTCATCCACTCTGGTTCTTCCTTTTTCTTTGAAATGGCAATAACTATTTCTTCGCTTAAGCCAATAGGAAATGTATCAGATTCAATGTCTGTATAGAAACCATATTCGTACTCTTTGGTTTCCAATTCTTTTTTTAATTCTTCTTCTGTATATGCCATATAGTTTAATTAGTTAATTGGTTTTACTCAATTAACAATTATCGATTTATAATGAAAAACTCTCTCCGCAACCACAAGTTCGTTGGGCATTTGGGTTATTAAAAACAAAACCCTTACCATTGAGGCCACCAGAGTATTCTAAGACAGTACCTACTAAATATAAAAAGCTCTTTTTGTCTATAATAATTCGAACGTTATTATCCTCAAAAACCTTATCGGCATCATCCTTCTTACTATCGAAGTTTAATTCATAAGATAATCCGCTACATCCACCACTTTTCACACCCACACGTACATAATCCGTTGACGCATCAAAACCTTCTTCTGTCATAAGGTTAATGACTTTCTGTTTTGCCGTTTCTGATACTTGAATCATAATTAACTAGATTTAATCTAAATAGATATACAAATGTACACTATATGTAAGCTTATTCCATGGATCCTAACATTATTATAACGTATATCCGTATAGAAGAATCCTATAAGAAATGAGCAGGATCTACTAACTATTTGATTTTAAGTAAAATTAAGTCAGTGTTTCCTTTAGAGGTCAATGAATTGAAATCTGTGCTTGAAGATTCACCTACTACCAAAATACTTCCATCAAAATTTTCTAGTAAATCAAAACCAAAATCAAGGCCAGAACCTCCAAAGGATTTTTCCCAAACAAGGTCACCTACCCTATTGGTTTTAACCACCCAAATATCGTTTTCACCCCTATTGAAAGTACTATCTTGATCATCACTTTTAGTATTCCCCGTTATAAGGAATCCGCCATCTTTACTTTGAACGACTGCTTGAGCTAAATCGAACTGCCTGCCTCCATAGGTTTGTTCCCAAATCAAATTTCCCTCTTCATCAAGTTTTATCATCCACATGTCTGATTCTCCATGGTTTAGCAGAATATCACCATTGGTACTGAACGTATTTCCCACTACTACGAAGCCCTTATCTGCTGTTTTGCCGATATCATAAGACACCTCGATACCTTCGCCACCAAAAGATTGCTCCCAAATTAAATTACCGAATGAATCTACTTTGACCACCCAAAAATCGTAACTACCATTGGTGTTAGTAATATCGAAATCATCACTCTCGGTAAAACCTGCCATTACAAAGCCGCCATCATCCGTTTGCACAACACCATGTGCCCGATCATTATTCGTGCCTCCAAAATAACCTCTCCATTGAACGTTACCTTCCTCATCAATTTTAGTCCCCCAAAACTCTCCAACACCATGGCTTGTCAATGAACTTCCTTTTTCTGTATTTCCATCTGACCTGGCCGATGTTATGTCTAAAAACCCAGTAAAGAAATATCCACCTTGCGATGCTTCGAGAATATCATATGAATGATCATGCCCTGAAAAGCCATAACTGCTTTCCCATTCCAAATCACCCTGAGCATCCAATTTCAGAATCCAATTATCATGAAAACCTTCGTTATTGGAAGCATCGCCATCACTACTCATAGAATAGCCTGTCAAAATATAACCTCCATCACTTGTTTGTGCTAGGCTTTGACCGATATCATCCTTACTGCCACCATGGGTTTTGTTCCATTTTAAATTTCCATTTCCATCAAACTTTAAAAACCAATAATCATTTTCCTTCTGTGACTTTGTTGAGATATCTCCATTGGTACTGCTTGTATATCCCAATATGGCATAACCACCATCAATTGTTTTAATAATTGCTTGTGCACTTTCATTTCCACTTCCCCCAAAATTCTTAGACCAATCAAGCTCCCCTTTAAATTCAGTATCCACCGAATCAAATGCTATTTCAGCATCTTCTTTAGCACAGGAAAAGATGAAGAAAGCGAATACTAGTAAAAACATATTTCGCATAATCAGTTCGATTTTCGAATTACAAAAAACCCGCTATTGATATCACTGATGATAATTTTACCACTTTCAAAATACGGGTAAACACTCCACACCCCAGCGAATTGAGTGTTGTTGTTTGCTGGATAGGTGTCAAAGAAAGCCTTCTCGACTACTACTCTTCCTTCAATATCGGTAATATCCAGAACGCGAACACCAGCAGTATAATTTGCCAAGAAAAACGCATCTCCTAAAACATACCCATTATGATCAATAGCATTTGTTGGCCCCAAATAGGTATGATGCAAAACCGGATTCTCTAAATCTGCCATATCAAAAATTAGTGTTCGGGTTTTAAAACCTTGCCGTACCTCATCTAACTCATCGCCTAAAATAAAATAGCGATGGTCCTCTGTAAACCACCCTTGGTGCGTATATCCAATATTCGGGTAGGGCAATGTCGACAATGTTATTGGAGTTTCCTTATTCGAAATATCAACAACTACCACTTGATCTTCATTCGCGCCGACAAATAGTTCTGCTCCGACAAAATTGGCATCGGGACCTTTATAGGTGACAACCTGTGCATCATGCGTATACCCATTCAAACCCCAACCACCCACAAGAGTAGGGATTAAAGGGTTTTGAAGATTTAAGAAATGTACACCACCATTAAACTGATCATCTCTATCGGTACCAACAGGATACGCAAAACCAGATAGTTCATTAATAACGATATTATGTGCATTGCCAAAGCCCCTATAATTCCCATCTGCAGAAAAAGTCTGAGAAGCGTTGTCTACATCTCTTAATTTTTTGAGGTCAAAAACCTGTATTCCATGATTATTTGCTTCCGCAACTATATAGACATAATCGCCATACACCTTAACATCCCTCCAAGAACTTGACGTAGTTGCCGTGGGCAGTTTTCCAAGATATATAGGGTTTACTGAATTCGATATGTCAATAAAAGCAGTACCGTTATCCAATCCCATTATGGCATATTCATTCCCTGTCTCTGCATCCGTCCATCCCCAAATATCATTTGCTGCTTCTGCAGACATGACTTCTAATGAAATAGTAGCCAATAAATCATAACCGCTGCATGGATATATCCCAGCCATACCATTTTCGCATGGTACAATAGTATTAATATCACCATTGGAAACAGAAGTTTCCTGCATAGCGTCATTTGTTGAACATCCACCAAAAATAAAATAAGTTAAAAACCACAACACGTTTTTCATGCAATCAATTTATATTCAATACCTAAAGATACTAATTGCATCATTTAATTATTGATAAATCCGCCGCTACCGTCATGTAACTGAAAGAATTGAATTATATTAACGGTCAAATCAACTAAGAATAAAACAATAGTACCTTATGTCAAACAAAAAGACCGATTTAAAAAAAAACACCCGTAGAAAATTTATAAAAAACACCGGTATGGCAGCAGCCGGCTTTATGATAGTTCCAAGACATGTGTTGGGCGGACCAGGGTATGTGGCGCCCAGTGATAAATTGAATATTGCAGGAATTGGAGTTGGTGGGAAAGGCCAAAGTGATATTGCTTCTTTTGCTGAAAGTCCAAACGTAAATATAGTATCTCTTTGTGATGTTGACGATAGGCAGGCAATTGCATCTAGAGAAGCGTTCCCAAAGGCCAGTTATTATAGTGATTTTAGGGATATGCTTGAAAAAGAAGGAAGCAATATCGATGCAGTATCTGTTTCAACACCTGACCATAACCATGCGGTAGCAGCTTACCAGGCTATGGCAATGGGCAAACATGTCTATGTACAAAAACCATTGACCCATGATATTTGGGAAGCAAGAATGCTAACTGAGGCTGCAAAAAAATATAAGGTTGTCACACAAATGGGGAATCAAGGAGGTTCTGGTGATGGTGTTCGTACAATGAAAGAAATGTATGATACCGGTATTATTGGAGATGTACATACTGTCAAATGCTGGACTAATAGGGCCATATGGCCACAAGCATTACAAACCCCTTCTAAAAAAGATAGGGTACCAAAAGGATTAGATTGGAATCTTTGGCTAGGGACTGCGGCAATGCGCGATTACAATAACGCTTACCTACCTTTTGATTGGAGAGGATGGTCAGATTTTGGTACTGGTGCTTTAGGTGATATGGCCTGCCATATTATGGATCCTGTTTATAGAATATTGCCGATTTTATATCCCGAACATGTGGAATGTAGCGTTTCGGATTCTTTTAGCGGTAATTTTGAATATAAAGATTACCCAAAAAGTTTTCCTAATTCCAGTAAGATACATTTAAGCTATCCTAGAACAGATGGAAAAGGTAAAATTAAAGTTACCTGGATGGATGGCGGATTATTACCCGAAAGACCCGAAGAAATGGGAGATGATGAATCTTTAGGCAATTGGGATGGTGGTGTGATGTTTATTGGTACCAAAGGAAAATTAATGGCCGATTGTTATGGAGCAAATCCAAGACTTCTTCCATTAAGCCTTAATGAACAATTTGAGGTGGAAGAAACCATTGCTCGTGTACCAGAAGGTCATTATTTACAGTGGGTAAATGCATGTATGGCTGGTTATGGCAATGCAGAGACCAGTTCTTCCTTTGATTATGCAGGGCCATTTACAGAAAGTATTCTAATTGGTAACTTGGCATTAAAATCATATTTTGAAGTAGATCCAAGTGCCGAAAACAAAGGTTTCTGGGGTAGTGGCAAACAATACTATGGCAGAAAACGTTTACTATGGGATGCAGAAAATATGAAAATCACCAATTTTGAACCTGCGAATAAATATGTAAAACGCACGTACAGGGATGGATATTCAGTAGGATAGGCCAAATACCTTTTAATTAATCAAGAATTAAAACTGGAGTTGAAAAGCTCCAGTTTTTTTATTCTCTAGTCTTATTTTACTTCTTAAATTTGCAGCATGTTAGAAGACAAAGATCAAGAAAGGACATCCATAGAAAAACTAGGAGAATTTGGACTCATAGAACACCTCACCAAAGATTTTAAGATTGAACAAAAATCGACTATAAAAGGTATTGGTGATGATGCCACAGTTTTAGATTTCAAAGACAAAAAGGCAGTCATTAGTACCGACTTATTAATTGAAGGGGTTCATTTTGACCTCAGCTACATGCCTCTAAAGCATTTAGGATATAAGGCCGTGATGGTAAATCTGTCCGATATTTATGCTATGAATGCGACGGCTACTCAAATCACCATTTCTATTGCAGTTTCAAATAGATTTCCTTTAGAAGCATTAGAAGAATTGTATGCCGGTGTAGCCATGGCGTGCAAAACATATAACGTAGATTTAGTTGGAGGTGACACTACCTCGTCTAAAACCGGCTTAATGATCAGTGTAACCGCAATTGGAGAAGCCAATGAAGTAAATATTGCCTATAGATCAGGCGCTAAACCAAACGACCTTTTAGTCGTATCTGGTGATCTTGGTGCTGCCTACATGGGTTTACAGGTTTTAGAACGTGAAAAAGAAGTTTTCAAGGTTAACCCTAATAGCCAACCCGACTTAGAACCTTATTCCTATCTCGTAGAACGGCAATTAAAGCCAGAAGCACGAAAGGATATTATTGAATTATTGAAAAAATTAGATGTTCACCCTACGTCGATGATAGATATAAGCGACGGTCTTTCATCAGAAATATTGCACTTGAGCAAAAGCAGTAGATTGGGTATCGATTTATATGAAGATAAAATTCCATTAGACCCAACGGTTATTGCTGCCTGTGAGGAATTTAAAATGGACAGTACCCTTATTGCACTTAGTGGTGGTGAGGATTATGAACTGTTATTCACTTTAGACCAAAAAGAATTCCCAAAAATAAAGGGCAATCCTAATTTAACCGTTGTGGGGCATACGACGGGTAAAGATGAAGATGCTTTCTTGATCTCTAGGAATAATACGAAGATTCCATTGACCGCTCAGGGTTGGAATTCATTCACCTAAAAAATGACGTTTAGGCCACTTGTTGCGTGGCAGTATGCCTACTTTGGTAAATATGTTCTAAAGTTCTATTGATGTCCTCTAACTCAGGTGTCAAACTAGAAAGGTTTCCACGTACATCTGTTGTTACTTGTTTTTGGCAATGAATACATTTGTATTCTTTGATGTGTGATGTTACCTTTTTTGAAATAGAGTAATGGTGACCAAAAATGTTGCAGAATAATTTTTTCATGCGATAGGTTTTTGTTGCAAGGGTTTCGATTTGGGTTATCGAGAAATGCGATTAAAAATTTATTAGATTAAAATTGTTCAGAAATTCGATAATACTAAACTTCCTTGTGTTAATGTACTGTATATTAAAGGACTGTACCAGTAATTGTTGTGAGTGTTCCCCAACCTGTTGTCAACCTACTTTTTTTTGGTGTCTTACCAAATCAAAAACCTCGGCTAGCCAATTATATCATAATCTTTCACTTAATTTGTAGCCATGTTCAAGAAAAAGGAAATTTTGGTTACGGCCTTTGCGCTATTCTCGCTTTTTTTTGGCGCCGGTAATTTAATTTTACCTCCGTTGCTAGGCTTTAAAGCTGGGGGCCAATGGCTTATTGTTACAATTGGCTTTTGTCTTTCCGCAATGGTGATTCCTCTTTTGGGTATTTTGGCACATGCCAAACTTCAAGGTACTTTGATCGATTTTGGAAAAAAAATATCACCCACCTTTAGCCTGGTCTATTCTTTTTTCATTTATACAATTGCTATTACCTTACCTGGACCAAGAACGGCTTCCGTGACCCATGAGATGGCAATACAGCCATTTTGGGATATTTCTCCTTGGTTTACGAGCAGTATTTATTTTGGCTTAGTATTTATTTTTGCCATGAATCGTTCGAAAATATTGGGCATATTGGGTAAACTATTGACCCCTGCCATCATCCTGATTTTGATTTTTGTAATCGGAATTACACTATTTTCTTTTCCGTTCGATTTTGGAACAACAACAATTGTAAGTCCGTTTACCAATGGTATTTTGGAAGGGTACCAAACATTTGATGCAATAGGCGCAGTAGTGGTAGGTGGCGTAATTATTATCTCCATCAATTTAAAGCACACCCATGCTTCATACGAAGACAAAAAATCATTAATTCGTAATGCCGGATGGCTAGCTGGTTTGGCGCTATTTCTAATTTATATGGGCTTAATACTTTCTGGAGCTTTGGTCCACTCAGTCTTTGATGCGGATACCACAAGAACTGCCCTACTTTCGGGATTGGCAATACAGAGTTTAGGCAATGTCGGAAATTTTTTTCTTAGCGTATTGGTAGGTATCGCATGTTTTACCACAGCCGTAGGAATCGTTACAGGAACCGCAGATTTTGTAAAATCAAGATTCAACAATTCTCAAACAGCTTATAACATTACAGCAATCATAGGTAGCGTTTTGGGCGTACTTATGGGCCAATTCAATGTTGGTTATATTATTGCGGTGGCGTTACCCTCCTTGATGTTTATTTACCCCATTACTATCATTTTGATTTTGTTGAATGTAGTACCAGATAGATTTGCCTCTCCGCTAGTGTTCAAAGTAGTTACTATTGCGACTATTCTTTTTAGTGTACCCGATTTTTTAGGAAGTATTAGTGCTATTGCCCCTTCACCCGAAACGTTCTTTTGGATTCCATTGCAGCAATATAGTTTAGGATGGGTTTTACCTGCATTGGTGGTATTTGTTTTTTTAAACACTATTCTTTTGTCCAAGAAAAAATAAAATTCATTTAATTAGTTCAACTTTTCTAATGCTAGAATCCATTTAGTCCCTTCCTTTATTTTTCTTAGAGAGCTTGAGGTTTCCCAAATTAGAAAACATTCGGACAGGGCAGAACGCTCCATTTTTTTGGAAAAAGTTTATTTAAGGAAATAAAAACTCATATTCTTTATTTTGAAATTCTTACTAATAGAAAATTTCCTTTCATAAATTAATTAGAAAATCTACCATTGTTAAGGTTATAATACTACCGGTTTGTCTCTAAAGTTTAAAACATCCTTTAGAAATTAAAAGTGTTAAAACCAAACCTTCACTAAAAAGGTTGCGTAGATAGGGTATACTAAAAAAATAAATCAATATGAAAATTTCAAAAACTATTAAACTAGCGACACTTGCCCTAACATTAGGATTAAGCGCTTCTTCTTTTGCTCAAGATGGTGGCATGGAAATGAAGAAGAGTGAAAAAATGATGAAGGCAGAAAAGAAAATGATGAAAGAGGTTAAAATGGTGATGCATACCAAAATGGTTGGTGGTGCAGAAATGTTTCCAGATAAAAACATTATTGAAAATGCAGTGAATTCAAAAGACCACACAACTTTAGTTGCCGCAGTAAAAGCAGCAGGTTTAGTTGAGACGTTACAAGGTGATGGTCCTTTTACAGTTTTTGCACCTACTAATTCCTCATTTGAAAAATTACCTAAAGGAACAGTTGAAACGTTACTAATGGCAGAGAACAAGGCGAAATTACAATCTGTACTTACATATCACGTGGTTGCTGGAAAAATCAGTGCCTTGGATTTAATAAAAATGATTAAAGAAGGTAAAGGTAAAGCCGAATTGACTACAGTCAATGGTGGTAAATTAACTGCGATGTTAAAAGGTAAGAATGTAGAATTAAAAGATGCTGCCGGTAACATGTCAATGGTTACTATCGCAGATGTTAATCAATCAAATGGAGTAATTCATGTTGTTGATTCTGTAGTTCTACCAGGAATGTAAAAATAAAATTCCTCTAATTTAAATGAACGGCCCATAAAATATGGGCCGTTTTTTATTCTAAAAACTAAAATTCTATTTCCAAACTAATAGGGCAATGATCACTTCCCATAATTTGATCATGAATCTGGGCAGATTTCACTTTAGACCATATTGATTCACTCACCAAAAAATAATCGAGACGCCAGCCCACATTTCGCCCTCTAGCACCACCACGCATACTCCAAAATGTATATTTGTCAAAAGTTGT
Source organism: Maribacter sp. ACAM166 (assembly GCF_005771495.1). Taxonomy (GTDB): domain Bacteria; phylum Bacteroidota; class Bacteroidia; order Flavobacteriales; family Flavobacteriaceae; genus Maribacter. The sequence continues at coordinate 21,111 of NZ_VAUW01000018.1, read as the reverse complement.
TGGGTGTAAAGTTCTAAAACTATCCACCAAATTCAAATCATTTAATATCGTATCAAAACCGTCAATTTCTACCTGCGTAAATCCAGAATTTTTGTTATAATTACTTTTGGGATTGGCCAAATCATTCGCTGTGTGGGCTACATTAAAATCACCGGTAATAATTAACGGTTTGCTTTTAGATAATTTGGATAAATATTTGGTAAAATCGGTGTCCCATCCTGCCCTATAATCGAGTCTTTTCAAGCCACTTCCGCTATTCGGAACATATACATTAACTAAATGGAACTGTTCAAATTCAGAATGTGTAATACGCCCCTCCATATCATGCTCTTCCACGCCCATGTTCTTATCGAATTTTATGGGCTTTTGCTTCGCTAATATTCCGGTACCTGAATATCCTTTCTTATCAGCGCTATTGGTACATAGTTCATAGCCATCTAAATCCTTCAAAGCTTCACTCACCTGATCATCTTGTGCCTTGGTTTCTTGAATACAGAAAATATCCGCATCAAAATCTGAAACAATTTGTTCAAACCCTTTTTTTACAGAAGCCCTTATACCATTAACGTTCCACGATACTAATTTCATTATGCTATAGTATTAATTCATCAATTCTTCAATCTCCTCTGCACGTATAGGAATGTTGCCCATTAGGTTAAATGGTTCTCCAGATTCTTGAACCACCACATCATCTTCTAAACGAACACCTATTTGCTCTTCAGGAATATAAATACCTGGTTCTACTGTAAAAACCATATTAGCTTTCATAGGGGTTTTTAATGTGCCATAATCGTGCGTATTTAAACCAATATGATGGCTGGTACCATGCATGAAGTATTTTTTATATGCGGGCCAATCTGGATTCTCATTTTGAACATCGGCCTTATCAAGTAATCCCAACCCGACTAACTCAGATGTCATTAGTTTACCACACTCTTTGTGGTACTCTGCCCAAAGCGTACCAGGAACCAGCATTTTAGTAGCATCATCCTTTACACGCAAAACTGCATTATACACTTCTTTTTGTCGCTTGGTGAATTTTCCGTTGACAGGAACGGTTCTGGTCAAATCACTAGAGTAGTTTGCGTATTCTGCTGCAACATCCAACAAAATCATATCCCCATCATTGCAAGGTCTGTTATTCTCCAAATAGTGCAACACATTGGCATTATTTCCAGAAGCAATAATTGGTGGGTATGCAAATCCCTTTGAGCGGTTGCTGATGAACTCATGTAATAATTCAGCCTCAATTTCGTATTCCATTACGCCTGGTCTTACAAAACCAAGTAACCTGCGAAAACCCTTTTCAGTGATATTACAAGCAGTTTGCATCAAAACTAATTCTTCTGGCTCCTTTATACCACGAATTTCTTGAAGAATAGTATTGCTTTTCGCTACTTTGTGAGCCGGGTATTCTTTTTTACATTTTTCTATAAAGCGATCTTCACGGGTCTGTGTTTCAACAGCCTGTCTATAATGTTCGTTGGTATTGAACGAAATAGTTTCGGCCTCGGTCATTAAATCAAAGAATACCTTGTCAAATTCCTTTAACCAATAAATGGTCTGTATCCCTGAAACTTCAGTTCCCTTTTCTTTCGTCAATTTAGCACCCTCCCAAACGGCAATGTGTTTATTGGTTTCGCGTACGAAAAGAATTTCGCGGTGTTTTCTATCTATTGCATTTGGGAACAATACTAAAATAGTCTCTTCTTGATCCGCTCCAGACAGGTAAAAGATATCTCTATGTTGCTCAAAAGGCAATACACTATCGGCACCAATTGGGTAAACATCATTCGAATTAAAAACGGCAATAGTTTTTGGCTGCATGCGTTCCATAAACTTCCTTCGGTTCTTTACAAATAAGGAATTAGGTATCTGTTCGTATTTCATGAATTTATATTTTGATATGAAATTACGGATAATGAGTTGTTTACTTAGAAAATAGGGCATAGAATAATAAAATTTACACATAATATTCCCCTTAATTTTAGCATCTAATTGGTTAACTTGGATGCTTCAACCAAAAACAAACAACTAATGAAAAATAGGCTACTTCTTACTCCTTTCTTTTTTTTAGCTTTCTGTTTCACTATAGCACAAACCAAAAACTCAGTTTTTGAGAATCTAAACTTCCGCTTTATTGGACCCGAAGGCAATCGTACTATTGCAATAGCGGGAATACCCGGAGACCCAATGACCACTTATATTGGCGCAGCATCTGGCGGGTTGTGGAAAACCACTGATGCAGGAATTACTTGGAAACCTATTTTCGATGACCAGAATGTATCTTCTATTGGTTCTTTAGCAATCACGCCAACCAACCCAGATATTGTATGGGTCGGTACAGGTGAAACCTTCATTATTAGACCAGCCCATGCCATGGGTGACGGCATATATAAATCTATTGACGGAGGAAAGACGTGGAAAAACATGGGTCTAGAAAAGACAGGTCGTATAGGTCGAGTTATCGTGCATCCTACCAATCCAGATATTGTTTACGCCGCCGCTTTAGGCCACACCTATGGCAAACAACAAGAACGTGGCGTTTATAAAACTGAAGATGGAGGGAAGACTTGGAAACGTATATTTTTTGTAGATGAAAACACAGGTGCTGCCGAACTAGCCATAGATCCTAAAAACCCGGATCGCCTTTTAGTAGGCATGTGGTCTATAAAAATAAATACCTGGGGGTTGAATAGCGGCGGGCCTGGCGGCGGAGTATATAGAACAATAGATGGTGGTGAACATTGGGAGCCACTTAATGAAAAAGGTCTTCCCGGCGGTAAAGATAATCCGGTAGGCAAAACAGCAGTTGCCATTTCTCAATCACAACCTAACATCGTATATGCCCTTTTTGAAATGGATAGTCCTGCACTTTATCGTTCTGAAGATTTTGGAGAAACTTGGGCATTACAAACACACAATCATGACATTGCAGAACGTGCTCCCTATTACACCCGAATGGCGGTTTCTACCACGGATCCGAACGAGCTATATTTTGCAAGTGTAAAATTCAGTATTTCAAAGGATGGCGGAAAAACAATTAAGAGTGGGTATAGTGCAGGGGGTGATAATCATGATATTTGGGTAGACCCTACCAATGCCGACCGTATAATGGTCGCTCATGACGGAGGTGCGAGTATTAGTATGAATCACGGTGAAACTTTTCAACGTATTGTGCTGCCTATCGCACAAATGTACCACGTATCAGTTGATGATCAGATTCCTTATAATGTTTATGGAAATCGACAAGATGGCTATTCTTATAAAGGTCCTAGTAATAGCCGACAAGGCTATATTCCTTTAGGATTGTGGGAAAGCGTCGGAGGCTGTGAAAGCGGTTTTGCTCAACCAGATCCTTTTGATAATAACATTGTATGGTCTGGTTGCTATGATGGCGGGCTGCAACGTTATAATGCAAAAACAGGACATGTTCGTGACGTTCGTGTTTGGCCAGAGGCAGGGTATGGTTGGGAGCCAGGCAAACTAAAATATCGATGGCATTGGAACTTTCCATTAGCCTTTTCACCTCATACCAAACATAGAGTTTATGTAGGTAGTCAATACGTTCATAAAAGTGATGATGGTGGCCAAAGTTGGCAAGTAATTAGTCCTGATTTAACTTTGAATGATAAAACACACCAACAAAATTCTGGGGGAATAGCAGTAGACAACCTAATGACTTTTGATGGTTCTGTATTATTTAGTATTGAAGAATCTGAATTGGAACCTGGCCTTATATGGACAGGTAGTAATGATGGGCAGGTACAATTGACTAAAAATGGGGGTACGAATTGGACCAATGTTACAGCAAATATTCCAGATTTACCAAAATGGGGAACAATTGCCAATATTGAAGTATCGCGTTATAAAAAAGGATCTGTCTATATAGCGGTAGATTTACATCAAATGGGCAGTTTTGACCCTTATGTATATAAAACGGAAGATTACGGAGTAACATGGAAATTGATAAGTGCGTCTGTACCTAAATCAGTGCATAGTTTTGCACATGTTATAAAGGAAGACCCCAAAAGGGAAGGAATGTTATATTTGGGAGTTGACAATGGGCTCTATATAAGTCATGATGATGGAAATAGTTGGATGCGCTTTCGAAACAACCTACCTCCAGCACCTGTATATTGGCTTGAAATACAAGAACGGTTCGATGATTTAGTAGTGGGCACCTATGGCCGCGGCTATTACATTTTAGACAATGTGGCGCCATTACGTGAATTTGATTTAGATGCAAAAGATAAATCAGCTCATTTATTTAGTCTTCGACCTGCATATCGATTTATAGACCAACAAAGTATAAAAACCGATGGCCCTAGTTTAAACTCCGGAACTAACCCGGAATACGGCGCGGATATCCATTATTATTTAAAGGATAGTACAGACCGAAAAGTTGAAATTCAAATATTGACGGATTCCGATGAGATAATCAGAACTTTAGAAGGTAAACAGAATGAAGGAATCCATCGTGTGATGTGGGATTTAAGGTACGAACCCACCTATACCGCAAAGTTACAAACCACGCCTCCGGGAAGACCATGGGTACAATTGAATGGAGAAGGTTGGCGCCCTTTAGTTACTTGGGATCTAGATTTATGGAGAGGTCAATTTGGCCCACGTGTGGTACCAAAAAATTACAAAGTAAAACTGATTGTCGGAGAAGAAGAATTTGTCAGAGAACTAAAGGTTTTAAAGGACCCTAGTTCTGAAGGAACTATAAAGGAAATAGAAGAGCAGGTAGCTTTCTCATTAGAACTACGAGATGCCATGAACCTTGCCGTTACGATGATAAATGATATGGAGACCATTAGAGCAGAGTTAAACGAAATAATTCCAAAATTAAAGCGTAGTACTGATCGTAAAAAATCACAAGAGTTAAGAAAATTGGCCGAAAATATTGTAAGCTCGCTATATGATATTCAACTAACCGGAGCACGAGAAGATGCTTTTAGGTCACCTATGAAATTATATGGAAGGTTGAGCGCTCTAGCTAGTGATATTGGCGGATACGGAGCCGATTTCAAACCCACAGACCAACAGAGAGAAGTATATGCTATTTTTAACAAACGTTTGAAAGATGTGGATGCAAGGTTCAAAAAGTTTATGGATGTTGAAATCAAAAAATTGAATACTCAATTGAAAAAAAGTGAACTACAAATCCAAAATAACAAAAAACTCAAATTATAACATAATACATCAAAACATGAAAAAACCAATCTCTTTCGCCTTATTAGCAATCTTGATGAGTTCTTGCGGTGAAACCAAAAAAGAAGAATCACAAGCCGAATTATTTAAACGGATAGATACTGAAATCATAGCAAACACTAAAGGCTATAGTACTTTAAAAGAGGCTACCGAAACAATCGGCCATAGATTGACGGGGTCTTCTAACGGCGAAAAAGCCGAAGAATACACCTATAATAAGTTTAAGGAATATGGTTTTGAAAATGTAGAATATCAAACTTTTGAGGTGGAAGCATGGTCTAGAGGTAACGTTTCCTTAGAAATCAATAATGAACCTGTAAAAGTTGTTACGCTAGGTCATTCTCCTATTGAAGCTATTGTATCAGGAGAAATCGTAGATATGGGTAATGGTTTGGATGCAAATTATACTGTCAACCCAGATGCCGTAAAGGGAAAAATTGCCTTGGTGTATATTAATATTTTACCTGATAGTCCAGAAGGGTTGACCAATCTTCATCGAAGTGAAAAATCAGCCTTGGCTATTAAAAATGGTGCTATCGGTATCATCATCGTTAATCAAGTGGATAACGGAGTGCTATTAACGGGTACTGCGTCTGTAACCGGAGAGTTAATCCCAATTCCTGCAGTTTGTATTGGCAAGGAAGATGGTATGGCTCTAAAAGAATCCTTGAAAACTAAAAAAGCCACTGCTAAAATAGCAATGACCAACAAAAGTGATGTTATAAAAGCCAGAAATGTCGTAGCGACGTTACCAGGTAGTGAAATTCCAGAAGAGGAAATAGTACTTGGTGGTCATTTAGATTCTTGGGATTTGGCAACCGGTGCTATCGATAATGGTATTGGTTCTTTTGCTGTTATAGATATAGCACGAGCTTTTAAAGCCAATAATTTGCACCCAAAACGTACCGTAAAATTTGTGATGTTCATGGGGGAAGAACAAGGGCTTTTAGGTTCTACATATTTAGTAGAGCAAGCTATTAAAAACAACACCATAGACAAAATAAAGTATATGATGAATCTAGATATGTCTGGTAACCCAATAGGTATGAACGCTGGTGGCAAATTAGACGATGAGCAGTTTTTTAAGGAGTTAGGTGCTGCGATTCAACAACAAGATACCATCTACCAAAATACTTTTTCGAATAATTCTGGGTTGCATAGCGATCATCAACCATTTATGCTAGAAGGTGTTCCAATTCTATCCGTAAACAGCAATTTAGACCGTTCTATTTATGGCTGCTACCATTCTGATTGTGATAATTTCAATCTGGTGAATAAAGACCACATGACCAATACCGCTCGTTTTGGAACAATGATGCTTTATTCAGTAGCCAATGCAGACAAATTACCTGCAACCAAAATGGATAGTGAAACTACTAAAGAATTCATGATCAAAAATAACTTGAAAGAAAAATTGATTATTGGTAATGATTGGAAATGGGAGAAATAAAAATTCTACAATCCTTATTAAAAAAAATGTTTAAGCAGGGCATTATTCCCATTTTGCTCTGCTTTTCTTTTTTAATTGGATGTTCGCAATATTCAGAAGAAAAATCGGTCAATTATTTTGAATTGATACGTCCAGAATTTACGGGAAAACTTGCCTATGAAACCACGGACTTTGTGGAAGATTATTGGCGCGTTGTGGGGAATACCGGATTTAATAATACGATCTATCTCATTGCCGATACTTTAAAAGCCGCTGGCTATGTATTAGAAGAAAAAGCAAGTACTACAGACCGACTAACCTATCGCATTGAAAAGAGAACAATGGACCACCAAACGTGGGAACCGGTTTCCGCATCTTTGCAAATCGTTGGTGAAGACGAACCTTTTTTAGAGTCTGTCTCGAACCGAAATATGACCTACCTAAATTCGGCATCTACTCCTGAAAATGGAGTTGAAGCTGAAATTGTACATATTCAAAGTATTGATGAGTTAGCTACTATAACGATTAAGGATAAAATAGTTTTTACCGAATTAAGCGCCAGAAGAATTTTTGAAACTGTATTAGAAAACGGAGCGTTAGGCATCATCACTTATGATAATCCGAATTATCTACAACCGAAAAAAAACAAAACATCAATACAATTTAGAAGTCTACCATCACAAGATTCAACTAATTTTTGGGGTATTGCACTTTCCTATGAAGCAAAAGAAAAATTGACTAGCCAATTACAAAAAGGAAAAACCAAGGTGCTAGTTACTATTCAAACCAAACGGTACACATCCGAAGAATTGACCATTGTAGCAAATATCAAAGGTTCAAAGAAACCAGATGAGCGACTTGTATTCAGCGCACATATTCAAGAACCGGGTGCCAATGACAACGCCACCGGAATTGGTGCGCAATTAGAAATTGCTAAAGTGGCCGCAAAACTTTTCAGGAATGGAACTATAGAATTAGATCGTACCATGACTTTTTTATGGGGCGATGAAATCATCTCTACGCGCAGGTATATTCAAGAAAATCAAGAACGTGCCATAGGCATAAGATGGGGCATAAGTTTAGATATGGTAGGTGAAAATACATCAATAACGGGTGGTTCGTTTTTAATTGAGAAAATGCCTGACCCAAGTGCAATTTGGACACGTGGTGCGGATAAGCATACGGAATGGGGCGGTGACGTTTTGTCCTTAGAAGATATGAAACCCCATTACCTCAACGATTTTATATATACCACTTTCAAAGAACAGGGCAATTTTGCTAACTGGGTAGTTGGAACGAATCCGTTTGAGGGCGGTAGTGATCACACTCCATTTTTAGAAGCAAATATTCCCGGACTCCTACTTTGGCATTTTACAGACCAATTCTACCATACCGATAATGACCGAATAGATAAGGTGTCGCAAGAAACCTTAAAAAATGTAGGAACTGCAGCGTTGGTAAGTGGTTTAAAATTGGTCAATTCAGATTCGAGTTTTGCACTAGAACAGATATCAGTTTTAAAAGAGCAAGCGTTACTTCGATTGTCAAATGAATTTGAATTAAGTAAAACAGCAATTGAAAATGGCGAAAAATTAGCCCATGAAATTCAAATACTAAATGCATGGAATGATTGGTATAATAAGGCCATTGCATCCGTAATCGATGTTGTGAATGAAGACGATAGTTCTGTAAAGAACGCGATTAATGATGCACAAAAAAAAATCGAATCGAAATCGGATGCTTTATTAGAAAAACTGAGCGCACTATAAGCCCAATCGCTCTCTTTTCATTATTACCAAGGGACAAACTATTCCTTAACTTACCATCAACAATAGTATACGCTACAAAATGAAACAATTTTACTTTCTTCTACTCGCTGGCATTTCAATGGCTACGGCTCAAATACGACCTACAGCATCCCAAAAAGTTGATGAGTCACTTGTCTCTAAAAAGGCAATGGAGGCAAATTCATTGGTCAAGAATGTTCCATTAAAAAATATTGGCCCGTCGATTATGAGCGGCCGTGTGGTAGATTTGGCGGTAAACGAAGATAAGCCAACAGAATATTATGTAGCCTATGCCTCTGGTGGATTATGGTATACCAATAATAACGGCACGTCCTTTTCTCCTGTAATGGACGAAACTCAAACCCAAAATTTGGGAGATATTGCTGTGCACTGGGCTAGTGGGACCATTTGGGTGGGAACCGGAGAAAATAACGCCTCACGTTCTTCTTATGCAGGTATCGGTATTTTAAAATCTACGGATAAAGGTAAAACTTGGCAACATATGGGCCTGTCCGATTCGCATCATATCGGCCGTATTTTGGTCAATCCTAATAATGCAGATGAAGTTACGGTTGGTGTAGTAGGTCACCTCTATTCACCAAATGAAGAGCGTGGGGTCTATAAAACTACCGATGGTGGAAAATCATGGAAAAAGACCTTATTTATCAATAATAAGACGGGTATAATAGATGTGGCTTTTGCTCCTAATAATTTCAACATACAATACGCCGCAGCATGGCAAAAGGATAGAAAAGCATGGAATTTTATCGGTAACGGTGAAGGTTCTGGCATTTATAAAAGTATTGATGCTGGTAGTACATGGAATAAAGTTTCTACATCATCCAGCGGATTTCCTACGGGTGAAGGTGTTGGTAGAATAGGACTGGCGGTCTTTGATGAAAACACGGTTTATGCCGTACATGACAATCAAAATAGAAGAAAAAAATCTGAAGAAAAAAAAGATAAACAGCAAGGCTTGTCAAAAGACGATTTTAAATCACTTTCAAAAGAAGCATTCCTCAACCTGAATGATAAAGAACTGAACGATTTTTTAAAGACTAACAATTTTCAAGAAAAGTACCGCGCTGCCAATGTAAAGCAAATGATACAGAGCGATGCGGTTAAACCTGCAGACCTAGCGCTTTATTTAGAAAATGCAAATGCTATGTTATTCGATACACCAGTTATTGGTGCCGAGGTATACCGAAGCAATAACGGCGGTAAAACCTGGAAAAAACAAAATGACGAATACATCGATGACCTTTTCTATAGTTATGGCTATTATTTTGCACAAATTAATGTAGACCCAAATAATGCCAACGCGATTTATTTGGCCGGTGTTCCCATTATTTCTTCCAAAGATGGCGGCAATACCTACAAATCTATTAATAGTGACAATGTACATTCTGATCATCATGCACTTTGGATCAACCCAAAGTTAAAGGGTCATTTAATCAATGGAAACGACGGTGGTGTAAATACAACCTATGATGATGGTGAACATTGGGTTAAAAATAATTCTCCGGTAGTAGGTCAGTTTTATGCAATTGCGGTAGATAACCAAAAACCATATAATGTATATGGTGGCTTGCAAGATAATGGTGTGTGGATGGGGCCACATAATGCGGATGAAAATTCAGAATGGCATCAAGATGGTCAGTATCCATGGAAATCAATTATGGGAGGTGATGGTATGCAGGTTCAAATAGACAATCGCAACCCTAATATTCTCTACACAGGGTATCAGTTTGGAAATTACTACAGGTTAAATCTCGAAACCAAGAATAACAAATACATACAACCAAAGCATGAGTTAGGTGAAACACCCTATAGATTCAATTGGCAGTCTCCAATTTTATTATCCACACATAATCAAGATATTATATACATGGGCGGTAATAAACTACATCGCTCTTTAAACCAAGGTGATGACTGGGAAACTATATCTGATGATTTGACACATGGTGGGAAAAATGGAAACGTGGCTTACGGCACCTTAGCTACTATAAGCGAATCTCCATTCAAATTTGGTTTATTATACACCGGTAGTGATGACGGACTCATTCAGCGTAGCGACAACGGTGGTGATAGTTGGCACGTGATTTCTAAAAGTTTACCACAAAATTTATGGGTAAGCAGGGTCATCGCATCTAAACATAAAGAGGAAAGGGTATATGTTACCTTAAATGGCTATCGCGCAGACGATTTTACATCATATATTTATGTTAGTGAAAATAAAGGAGTGACTTGGAAAGATATTACAAGTAACATTCCTACATCGCCCGTAAACGTAATTATCGAAGATCCACAAAATGAAAATTTACTGTTCGTAGGAACCGATAACGGACTTTATCTTTCCCTTAATCAAGGAGCATCGTGGGAGTCATTTCAAAACGGAATGCCTTATGTGGCTGTTCACGATCTTGCTATTCAGTCAGAAGCCAAACATTTATTAGTGGGCACACATGGTAGAAGTATATACAAAGCAGATATCTCTCAAATAGAAAAATTAACTCCAGAAATCTTACAAAAAGGGTTGCACCTCTATCCGCTGGAAAACATAAGATTTTCAAGCAGATGGGGGAATTCGCGGGGCTCATGGTCCAAATCGAGCACGCCCGGTCTGAACATTTCCTTTTATTCGGGAACTGATGAAGTATATCATGCTACAATAAAATCTTCCGATGATATTGTAGTGAGTGAAACCGATATTATATCTGACCAAGGATTAAACATTTTATCCTCTGACATGGCCTTTTCTAAAATTGGGAAATTGAACTACCTTAAAAAGCACAAAACAGCGTTGAAGCAAGCCGATAATGGAAAAACCTATCTTCCCAAAGGCTCCTATTCTCTAGAACTTCAAGGTAATGGAGAAACAGAACAGATTACTTTTGAAATTGAGTAGTGAACATGAAAATAGTTGATTAGAATATATTACCAAATTTACTGGTTATCCATAACCCCTAAATTAAAAAAAGAATGTTAATCGGTTCTAATGAAATTCAACTATTAATCATGTTAGGTACTGCCATCTTTAAACCTTGTCAAAAAGTGGAGCTTCATAAATCTAATACAAGGTATGAAGTTTTTTTTAGACAAACCGGCAACGCTATTTTCGCAATAGAAGGCAAAGAGTTTGAAGTCGGCCCCGGAACTGTATTCCTACAGATCCAAGTGAACTACATACCCAAGAAAACCCATAAGAGACAAATGTAAGTCGATGCTATTTTTACATCGCTACATATTAACGCCATGGTACTACTATCTTTTAATTCTAAAAATAGGAGTGAAATTAGTATTCGGCAGTAGGTGAAATTACTTTAGTTGTTAGTTTTATACTCCCCCCCCCAAAGCAATATCCATTCAACTTTAAGGACATTAAAATATGTGTCAATTTTAGAATAATATTGTGGCCCTTAAATGTGACCTTTATAAAGGATTTGACAAGCTATTTTATTAATAATAATTACATTTACCCCCAATAAATTTCCATTTATGAAGCGGGTTAAGGAACTTGATATATTTAAACGCATTCGAGAAATAAGGGAGTTTGAATTTGGTGTTTTTTATTTCTTCAAGGGAGGAATAATAATATCGGAAATAAATGAAGGTGTTCTTTTTAAATGGGAAAATGCCGAAAAGGTTATGTCTGCGGCACAAGACATTTTTGGAATGGAAATTCCCATAATTTACATTGCCAATCGTATTAACAGTTACTACGTTGTTCCATCTAGTTGGGTGATGTTTTATAAAAATAGAAATGAGTTGGCATACTGTGCAGGCGTAGGGCAAACAAAAGGAAGTTTTGCCAGTGTTGTGTTAGAACGAATATTCTTTAAGAATTTCATCGCTCATTTTCAAGATTTAGACGATGCCCTACTATGGGCATTAGATAAATCAAATGCCATTAACCAACCTACCGAAGAATAAACCTCTGAGTTTTTGTTTAATAAATTTAATTCTTTGAGTCGATATTCTATTAAATTCTTCAACACCGAAAAAATTGATCTTAAAATCAGTCTAAATAGAGATACTAAAGTTCTTGAAAACTTGTTAATAACTTACCTGTACCGTAACTTTACATCGCAAAAAAAATCAACATAATGAGTAGATTGATAAAATCTTCAATAGCCCGAAAAGTAGTGATGGCACTTTCTGGTCTTTTTTTGGTCTTCTTCCTAGGCCAACACTTCGTCATCAATATTACCTCTGTGATTGCCCCAGATACATTTAATTCTTGGTCCCATTTTATGGGTTATAATCCTTTGGTACAATTTGTTTTACAACCAATATTAATTGCCGGTGTCATTGTACATTTTGTTATGGGAATTATTTTGGAAATTAGAAACAATAGAGCAAGAGCTATAAGCTATGCAAAGTATAATGGTGGTGCCAACTCCTCTTGGATTTCCAGAAATATGTTTATTACTGGGCTGGTTGTACTTGCTTTTCTTGGATTACACATGTATGACTTTTGGGTACATGAAATGGCCTATAAATACATAGAGGGTAGCTTAGAAGATCCAACACGTTATTATGCAGAGACGGTAGAAAAATTCGAACCGATATGGAGAACAGTTCTTTATGTAATTGCCTTTGGTCTATTGGCTTTGCATTTATTACATGGTTTTGCATCCTCATTTCAGTCAATGGGTCTCAATAATAAATACTCTCCGGCAATACAAACATTTACAAAGATATATGCCATTGCAATACCACTTGGCTTTGCATTCATTGCTATATATCATCACCTTAACCCAATAACACACTAAGTATGGGCATATTGGATGCAAAAGTTCCTGCTGGGCCATTGGCCGACAAGTGGACTTCACATAAAAACAAAATTAACCTGGTTAACCCAGCGAACAAACGTAATATAGATATTATCGTTGTTGGCACAGGATTAGCTGGCGGGTCTGCTGCGGCAACGTTAGCAGAATTAGGATATAATGTAAAAACGTTTTGCTATCAAGATTCACCTCGGCGTGCGCACTCTATTGCTGCACAAGGTGGTATTAACGCCGCAAAGAACTATCAAGGAGATGGGGATAGTAATTATCGCTTGTTCTATGATACTGTAAAAGGTGGTGATTACCGCTCTAGAGAAGGTAATGTATATCGTTTAGCAGAAGTATCGGGTCAAATAATTGATCAATGCGTAGCACAAGGGGTTCCTTTTGCACGTGAATATGGTGGCCTTTTAGACAATCGCTCTTTTGGTGGGGTTTTGGTTTCCAGAACATTTTATGCAAAAGGACAAACAGGACAACAATTATTGTTAGGTGCATACTCTGCTATGAACCGTCAAATAAATAGAGGTAAGATTCAACCGTTTAACCGTCATGAAATGATGGATTTGGTAAAGGTTGATGGCAAGGCCCGTGGTATAATTGCACGTAACTTGGTAACCGGTGAAATAGAACGTCACTCAGCACATGCTGTAGTTTTGGCTACTGGCGGATATGGTAATGTCTTTTTCCTATCTACAAATGCTATGGGAAGCAATGTTATGGCTGCTTGGCGAGCACACCGTAGAGGTGCGCATTTCGCTAATCCTTGCTATACGCAGATACACCCAACCTGTATACCAGTTTCTGGAGATCATCAATCGAAATTGACTTTAATGTCAGAATCGCTTCGAAATGATGGACGTATTTGGGTACCTAACAAAAAAGAAGATTCACTCGCAATTCGTGAGGGTAAATTAAAGCCAACTCAAATTAAGGAAGAGGATAGGGATTACTACTTGGAAAGACGTTACCCTGCTTTCGGTAACTTGGTGCCTCGTGATGTAGCTTCTAGAGCAGCAAAAGAGCGTTGTGATGCTGGTTTTGGTGTAAATAAAACAGGCGAAGCAGTTTATTTAGATTTTGATGCTGCTATCATGCGTTACGGTAGAGAAAAAGCCTTGACAAGTGGTCATAAAGATCCCACGGACAAAGAATTAAGAGCTTTAGGTGAAGAGGTTGTAGAGGCCAAATATGGCAATCTTTTTCAAATGTATGAGAAGATTGTTGATGAAAATCCTTATAAGACGCCAATGATGATCTATCCTGCGGTTCATTATACGATGGGTGGACTTTGGGTAGATTATAATTTACAGACCACTATAGAAGGATGTTATGCTGCGGGAGAGGCTAATTTTAGCGACCACGGTGCAAACAGATTGGGTGCTTCTGCTTTAATGCAAGGTTTAGCAGATGGTTATTTTGTGCTACCTTATACGATTGGAGATTATCTTTCTAATGATATTAGAACCGGAAAAATTCCTACGGATTCCCCTGAATTCAATCAGGCAGAAAAAGAGGTTCGTGACCGTATGGATAAATTGATGACCGGTAAAGGATTGCACTCCGTAGATTTTTATCACAAAAAGCTTGGTAAAATTATGTGGGACAAATGTGGTATGTCTCGGAATGCAAAAGATTTACAGGAAGCAATTGATGAGATTTCTGCTTTGAGAAAAGATTTCTGGGAAAATGTAAAAGTACCTGGAACCGCAAATAGTAAAAACCAAGAATTAGAAAAAGCTGGTAGAGTTGCCGATTTCCTTGAATTGGGTGAATTGTTCGCAAAAGATGCATTAGCTAGAAATGAATCTTGTGGCGGTCACTTCCGTGAAGAATACCAAACTCCAGACGGAGAGGCTTTGCGTGATGATGAAAACTTTAAGTTCGTATCCGCTTGGGAATACAAAGGGGAACCTAAAGATGCAGTATTGCATAAGGAAGAACTGAAGTACGAAAACATCGAACTAAAAACTAGAAGTTATAAATAAGAAGCTATGAAGCTGAATCTAAAAATATGGCGTCAAAAAGATGCCAAATCCAAAGGAAGCATGATGAACTATACCATAGATGGTATAGACGGCGACATGTCTTTTCTTGAAATGATGGACGTTCTTAATGAGGATTTGATTAATAAGGATGAAGAACCCGTTGAATTTGATCATGATTGTCGAGAAGGTATTTGTGGGTCTTGTTCATTGCAAATTAATGGTGAGCCACATGGTCCAGACAGGGCAGTAACTACCTGTCAATTACACATGAGAAAGTTCAATGATGGTGATACTATCGTAATAGAACCATTTAGAGCAAAAGCTTTTCCGGTAATCAAAGATTTAATTGTTGACCGCACTTCTTTTGATAGAATTCAACAAGCAGGTGGTTTTATCTCTGTAAATACCTCAGGAAACACACAAGATGCTAACGCTATTCCTATTGCGAAGGAAAAAGCTGATGATGCTTTCTATTCAGCAGCTTGTATTGGTTGCGGAGCATGTGTCGCAGCTTGTAAAAATGCGAGTGCTATGTTGTTTACTTCAGCTAAGATTTCTCAATATGCACTTCTACCGCAAGGTCAAGTAGAAGCTACCGAGCGTGTACAGAATATGGTTCGCCAGATGGATCTTGAAGGTTTTGGTAATTGTACCAATACCGGGGCTTGTGAGGTTGAATGTCCAAAGGGCATTTCATTAGAAAACATTGCCCGTATGAACCGTGAATATTTAAGTGCTACTTTAAAAGGATAATTACCACTCATAATAAATCTAAAAATCCCATGCTAAAAGGCGTGGGATTTTTTAGTTTTAGACTTTGCCTGAAGACTATAAAGAAAACCACATTAAGGTTCAGGGTTTTAACGAAGAATCTGGCTTTTTCACCACACCCAGTGTTCTAAAATCATGAGTTAAATTCGGGGTAAGAATACAAAACCCGAATTAGCCTTTAGAAAAAATTTGTATGCCGCTGGCTTCCGATACCGTATCGATTATAAAAAGTTAATCAGAAATTGCCTTACCCAGATACAAAACAATCTTTTTTATAGATGGTGCATACTGACATTTAAAGAATTGGGAAGAACGCAAACCCAAAATAAAAACAAATAGAGAATTTTAAATTGCCAAAATTGAACGTAATATGAAACGTGATAAAGAGGTAACTACTGAATTAAAGAAACTTGGCTATACCGTAATCCGGTATTGGGAAATTGATGTTAAAAAAAACTTGTCAAAATGACTAGGAGAAACCATTGTACCTTTAAAATCAGTTTAATTGAGCGAAAACTGATTATATATGAGCTCCATTAGGAAATCCTCAACCCTTGGGGTCTATTATTTAATGTGCATTTAACGGCATCTACCCCTTATTATTTGTAATTAAGTATCAAAGAATGTTTTAATCATTAAAACTACATATAAAGAGGATAGCACTTTTAGCTACCAATGGATTTGAAGAAAGTGAATTAACATCACCAAAGGAAGCAATGCTAAGAAAAGGCTTTGCTGTAGAAATAGTAAGCCCAGAAAGCGGTGTAATCAAAGGTTGGGCCGATTGGATTTAGTCAAACAGTTATAAGTTAGGTAAGAGCTTATAGGAAGTCAAAGCAGAAGACTATTCCGCCTTTGTACTAACAAGGTGGGGTAATAAATCCAAATATGTTAAGACCAAACGAGAATGTCTTAGAGTATGTTCGTGAATTCTTTAAAATAAAAAAACCTGTTGCTGCTATATGTCATACACAATGGATCTTAATTAGCGCCGGAGTATTAAAAGGAAGGAAATGACATCTTTCTATTCAGTTAAAGATGATTTATTAAATGCTGAACTAATCGAAGGGATTAAAGTAGGTAAACATGAAGTGCAACATGCATACTTTAAAGGAAGAAGAAAGCTTAACCAAATGGTTTGGCTTTATTTTATGACCTTTTCTAAATTTCATACATTTACTTTTATGAACTATGCTTTGCTTACTTCCAAATCTAAACTGCCAGATGTAAAGACGACAATTTTTACAACTGTAGGAACTTTAGCCCGAAAACATAATGCGATTGACCTCTCACAGGGTTTTCCAAATTTTGACGCTGACCCCAAATTACTTTCCTTAGTTACCGATGCTATGGAGAGTGGACATAACCAATACGCACCTATGCCCGGTTATTTGGGCCTTAGAGAAGTTATCTCAGAAAAAATCGAAACGCTACATAACCACCGTTATAATCCGGAAAATGAGATTACTGTAACTGTAGGCGCAACTCAAGCTATCTATACAGCCATTACTGCCTTTATTGGCTTGGGGGATGAGGTAATTGTCATTAAACCTGCGTACGACTGTTATGAGCCCGCAATTGCCTTAAACGGAGGGAAAGCTATATATGTACAATTAAACGCTCCGGATTATACTATTGACTGGTCAGATTTCAAAGAAAAAATCAGTAACCGAACGAAGATGGTAATTATTAACACTCCTCACAACCCGAGTGGAAAAATACTATCTAAGCAAGATATGTTAATGCTTCAAGAACTATTGAAGCCTACTAATAGTATTCTGCTCAGTGATGAAGTCTATGAACATATCATTTTTGATGGAGAGACCCACCACAGTGCCTCCCGTTTTAAAGACTTGGCCGAACGAAGTTTTATCTGTGCGTCCTTCGGAAAAACATTTCATGTAACTGGATGGAAAATTGGTTATTGTGCCGCTCCAGCTGAACTCATGAATGAATTTAGAAAAGTACATCAATTCGCTGTTTTTTGCGTGGACCATCCGGTTCAACGTGCTTTAGCTATGTATTTGAAAAATACAGCCCATTATCTTGAATTAAACAATTTCTATCAACAGAAAAGAGATTTTTTTCTTAATGGTATAAAAGCAAGTCGATTTAAATTTACTCCCTCCCAAGGAACCTATTTTCAATTACTAGACTACACAGATATTACCATGGAAAATGATGAATCTCTCGGAAAACGATTGATTGTAGACCATCGATTAGCTAGTATTCCGATTTCTTCATTTAACATTAAGAACCGTAATGACCATATGCTACGGTTTTGCTTTGCTAAAAAACAGGATACTTTAGAAAAGGCTATAGAAATACTCTGCTCTTTTTAATTTATACAGTTAACTTTTACTTGAAGGCAGCAGTAACTTTCTTCATGAATTCTTCAATTTTATTGGGTTCTAACCAACGGGTTATGACCACTACATCATGTTCCTTGTCAATTACGATAAAGTTACCTCCAAAACCGGCGGCATAATAAATATTTTCAGAAAGTCCTTCCCAATGGCGGTCACCTTTTTTATTCAGCCACCACATATATCCATAATTAGGATTTGGAGTAGATGGCGTAGTTGCTTTTTTAATCCATGAGGAGGAAATCAATTGTTCGTTTTGCCATTTACCATTATTCAAAAAAAGCAGCCCAAATCGCGCCATATCTTCTGTATTAATAAATAGTCCAGCGCCAGAATGACCTCCACCGGTAACCGATTTCATTTTAAGTCCATCGATTTCTGTCCATGCATGATCATACCCGAACCATCGCCAAGTAGTTGATGCATCAATTTTGTCCATTATTCTTTCTTTAAGTACAAGTGGCATGGGCTTACGCCAAAGATGGGTTAGAGAATAGGCTAAAACATTTACACGAACGTCATTATACTCCATTACCGTACCTGGTTCTTTTGGTTCCTCGAACTTCCAATCATCAATATCACCTTCACTTGATGGTCTATCGGCCCAATCCTTACCGCCCCATAACTCACCCGACCAAGCTGAATTTTGTTGTAATAAGTGCTCCCAAGTAATTTTAGAATTATGAGCGCCCTTAAAAGTATCATCCCATATATAATGAGCAACATTATCCTTGGTATTGGACATCAAACCGTCATCTTCTGCCAGACCCGCCATAGTACTCAAAAAACTTTTGGTAACACTAAAAGTCATATCTACCCTTTTCGTATCACCCCATTGTGCTACGATATAACCGTTTTTAAGAATAATCCCAGCCGGACCTCCGCGCTTTTTGGTAGGCCCCAGAATCTGATGAAAAGGTTCGAGTTCAAATCCTTTTAAAATTGCGATACGCAAATCTCGTGAACCAGAATATTCGTTGGCCTCTGCGAATGCCACTGCACTATTCAGTTCCTTTTCGTTAATTTTAAAAGATTTAGGAGTTTTACGTTCCCAGCTGGAATTAGCTTCTGGGAAATAATATTCTTGCGCATGTAATTTCAGGAAACAACAAAACAGGAGTATAATTAGGTAACGTTTTTTCATAGGACAGTATTTAAACCTACAAGTTACCTAAATCAAAACGCATTAGCCAATCTGTTTGTTCATCTAGACCTATAAAGTAAGGATGTGTTCCAAATTTCTGAAAACCGTGTCTTTGGTAAAATTGTATGGCCCGTACATTCTTTTCCCAGACCCCTAACCAAAGCATGTTTTTACCATCTTCAATTGCTATATTCTTGACCTGAACAAGAAGCTGTGCCCCAAGTCCCATCCCTTGATATATCGACAAGACATAAATGCGCTCAAGCTCTAAGCTATCACTCAATTTAACATCTGTTTGTGCGGTTCCGACATTAAGCTTGAAGTAAGCTACCAATTCTACGTTGTTATACACAAAGTAAAATTGAGTGTTTGTATTTGCTAACTCTCCTTTTAATGAATTTTCAGAAAAAGCCTTTTCTATGTAGTTTGCAAAATCATTGCGATTGTTATCTTTTTCAAAAGCTTCAACAAAGGTTTGTTGTGAAATTTGAATCAATTGATTTAAATCAGTAGTCTTACATTTTCTATATTTAAGTACCATACCGCTAAAATAAAAAAAGGAGCAAATTTCTTTGCTCCATTCGGGGGAATTTAATAATTAAAACTTGGGTTAACGAATTATTCTGACCACTTTGGAATTTCTCGTATTAGTAAGTCAATCGTTAACAGGGCAATTTTCAACTTTACTATATTTTCTTCCTAATTAAACTGCATACCTAAAGATATTTTATTAAGATTTCTCTTTTTGTGCGAATATTTTACCTTCTGCTCTGATGAGAACAGTACCATCTTCTGTCTCTTTCATTTCAACTAAGTCATCTGGGAAATCGGTGCCAGGATACCTAACTATATAAGTTCCATTTTCTACAGACCATTTAAAATCGGTTAAGAAAACTACTTGACCTTTTCTATAGCCATGAAAACGACCCATATAGACATCGTTGAAAATCCATTCCTCATTGTCTATCACCATTTTATTAGTATTGGTGGCAGTTTTTACGGAATGTTTCCAAATACCAATAATCGGGTCATCATTTAATTCAATTTTTGAACAGGAGCTAACCAGTACCAATAGGAGCATGCACTTTAATACGGATTTCATGTTAGGTTAAGTTTATAAAGCGATTTGGGATTCACTTTGTATTACAATACAAATATATGTAGCTTTTTTCTTACATTTTAATATTTGTGGTAAAACGCACTATACTTGTTGTGTAGCTATACAAGTTTAGTTGAGAAGGATAACAAAATTCTACTTATACCTCTCCTATGTGAATAACTTGATTCTAAGTAATTGGTAAAATTTGGCAAAAAAAAGAGCGACTTGTCTAAGTCGCTCTTTTTTAACTGATAGAAAATACGTTATATCATAAATAACTTTTTAGTAAGTCTTAAAAATCCGCTGAAAAAATCATTTCGGTATACTTGTACTTTTTCTTTTGATACAGCGTGGTTAAATTGAGCATTCATGTTGGTTAAGTATTTAATAACCTGAGTTCGATTAAAACATAACTAGTTGATTTGTTTTAACGGTTTGATATTTGATGCTAGGTTTCTTGGGCAAGAAGCTATATGCAATAAGGCCTGAGATAATATTCACCAAGAAATTACCAAAG
>NZ_VAUW01000017.1 GCF_005771495.1 Maribacter sp. ACAM166 | reverse complement strand
TGTTCATTTTCCTTTAGAGCTTTAATAATCTGGCTCTCGCTAAACTTGCTGCTTTTCATGATGACAGTTTGAATTTAAAGTTAGTAAATTTGAATTATTAACTGTCCTACTTATGGGGAAGCCTACACTACAGCAGAACTATTACAAACTTTTTAAGGCCAAAACCGATTCTCAATACATTTTATTTACTTTATATTTCAAAAAAACACTCGAATTGAGACTTGTTTTAAGTAATCTAGTCAAAATTCACAACGGTTTTTTTAGAATATGTTCATATTCGAATTTAGGTATTCTCCAAGACGGGAATAAAACGACCTATTTGATAAAAGTCTAAAGTCAATAATAGTTATTACTGAATTATCTTCTGTCAGTATTTAAAAGAGTATTATTTTTACGGAAAATAAGAATTATATGAACATAAGTTCAGACCATTACAAAGGTCTTTTAGATCGCCTTGGCGCGTTGAGGAGGTATCTTTGACATTGATGCCAAATTAATAGAAATAGACAACGAGCAAGAAAAAACCTTGGCGCCTGATTTTTGGAACAATCCACAGGAAGCCCAAGCGCATATGAAATTTATCCAATCTAAAAAGCAATGGGTAGATGATTATAACGCTGCGGAAATCCTTATTGCCGATTTAGAAGTATTACTAGAATTTCTACAAGAAGAGGACGTCTCAGAAGAGGAAGTTGAACTTCAATACGAGAAAGCTCTGAGCACCCTTGAGAAAATGGAATTCAAGAATATGCTTTCAGAAGAGGGCGATGAACTGCCGGCAGTACTTCAAATAACTGCAGGGGCCGGTGGAACAGAAAGCTGTGATTGGGCTGCAATGCTCATGCGCATGTACATGATGTGGGCAGAAAAGAACGGCTATAAAATAAGGGAGCTCAATTACCAAGAAGGAGATGTGGCTGGTATTAAAACCGTTACGCTAGAAATTGATGGCGAGTTTGGCTTTGGTTGGTTAAAAGGGGAAAATGGCGTACATCGATTAGTGCGGATTTCACCCTTTGACAGTAATGCCAAAAGACATACCTCTTTTGTGTCTGTTTATGTGTATCCCTTAGTTGATGACAGTATAGAAGTTGATGTCAATCCTGCTGATATTACCATTACCACAGCAAGATCTAGTGGCGCTGGTGGTCAGAATGTGAATAAAGTAGAAACTAAAGTGCAATTGACGCACCACCCTAGTGGCATTCAAATTTCATGTTCAGATAGCAGAAGTCAACATGAAAACCGTGCTACTGCAATGAAAATGCTAAAATCACAATTGTACGAGATAGAGCTGCGCAAAAAAATGGAAGCGAGACAAGAAATTGAATCTTCAAAAATGAAGATTGAATGGGGTTCTCAAATTAGAAACTATGTTATGCATCCCTATAAGCTAGTAAAAGATGTAAGAACAGGTGAAGAAACAGGTAACGTCGATGCGGTTATGGATGGAGATTTAGATAAGTTTTTAAAAGCATTCCTGATGATGATGGGACAGAAAGAGGAAGAATGACCACTATTTTAACTTATTCTTATTGCTAAGAATATAGTTTTCATAATCGATTTAATTCCAATAACACAATAGCTTACAGAAACATGATTAAAATATACCACAATCCTAGATGCAGAAAATCTAGAGAAGGTCTTGAAATTCTTGAAAATTCTGGCAAGAAATTTGAAGTAGTAAAATATCTTGAAGATATTCCGACTAAGGAGGAACTTACATCTGTTATTAATTGTTTGGATATAAAACCTATTAATCTCGTTCGTAAAACTGAGTCTATTTGGAAAGAAAAGTTCAAATCACAGACACTATCTGATGTCGAGATAATTGAGGCCATGATAGCCTATCCAAAATTAATTGAAAGACCTATAGTGGTTAATGACAATAGAGCCGTGATAGGAAGGCCGGCAACTAAAATAGTTGCCCTAATTAATTAAGATGTTTAATACCCTATTAAATATCTTAACAAATAATTAACCAAATGCGGTTAAACCTAACTATAATTTTATAATCAAAGCACATGAAAAAAGTAATAAAATGCAGTATTATCAAGTTTTTTATTCTACTGTCAATTCTATTAGGAAGTTCTGAAATTTACGCACAGTACGGTTACGGTGGTGGCGGTGGCGGTTATGGATACGGAAGAGGACGAGGAGGTTATGGTAACGGAAGACAAAGAAATACCATTCCACAAGCTCAAGAAGCACCTAAAGCACCTGAACCAAAAACTGCTGAACAATTGGTTGATGGCGAGATGCCTTCGATTTCAAAAGCACTTGAGCTCAACGATTTTGAGCAAGCAGTATTAAGTTCTGTGCTTAAAAAATATGTTCAAGAGCGAATAGAGGCCCAAATATTACAACTCCCCCCAGAAAAAATGAGGGAGGTATATGATAAAATAACGAAAAAGCAAGATGAAGAATTGAAGGCTGGTTTGCCGCTAGATAAATACGAGGCCTTTGTAGCCTTACAAGAAGAGGGTGTTGCAAAAACCCTTAAGAAAAAGAAGAAAAAAGAAAAACGAAAGAAACGAAAAAACTAAATTAATGAAAAAACTTTTCCCTTTACTCCTAGTCCTACTATCAACTTTTCAATTCACGTATAGTCAAAGACCGGAAGAAGGAGGCCGGGGACAAGGTCCAATTGAAATCACTGGTAAAGTTCTTGAACAGGGAACAGATATTCCTTTAGAATATGCCACACTAGTACTTCAAAGTGTCAGTGATCCTAATAAAATTACCGGAGGTATTACTGATATTGATGGTAATTTTAACGTAGAGGCTGAACCCGGAAACTATAATGTAAGTATTGAATATATTGGTTATAGAACGATAAAAAAGCCTGAACAGTCCCTTATTAAAAACACGGATTTAGGTACGATTAAACTTTCCTTTGATGCTGCCGAACTCGATGCTGTAGAAGTCGTTGGTGAGAAAACAACGGTAGAAGTTCGGTTGGACAAAAAAATCTATAACATAGGAAAAGACCTCACCACGAGCGGTGCCACCGTAAGCGACGCATTAAACAATGTTCCATCCGTAAGTGTAGGTGTAGAAGGCGCCATAAGTTTAAGAGGGAATGAGAATGTTCGTATCCTTATCAATGGAAGACCCTCTGCGCTTGCTGGTTTTGGTTCAACTGATGCATTACGCCAACTTCCTGCAGATGCTATTGAAAAAGTAGAAGTAATTACGAGTCCGTCTGCACGATATGATGCTGAAGGAACTGCTGGTATTTTGAATATCATTTTAAAAAAAGAAAAAACATTGGGATTTAACGGTTCTATAAATACTACAATAGGCTATCCTGCCAATAGTGGTGTTAATGTAAATCTTAATTTAAGAACCGATAAATACAATATTTTCAACACAACCGGATACCGATACAGGGATGCACCTGGGAATGCTTTTTTTGAAAACACATATACCTCTGGAAATTTTGACCGTATATTAGAAGACAGGCAGTATAATAGATTGGATAAAAGTTTCAACACTAATTTGGGAATGGAATATTTTATTACGGAGAAATCTTCCGTAACAGGTAGTGTTTTCTACCGAACTTCAAAAGATGAAGATGTTACCGACAACACCAATCAACGTTTTAACAACGGTTCCTTAGCCAGTAGAACCTTTAGAAAGGAAAATGAAAACCAAGATGATGAAAATTATCAATTTTCATTGAATTATATAAATAATTTGGATGATGATGGTCAAAAGTTAACAGCAGATCTTCAATATTCTAAGGGTGATGAAACAACAATTTCTATCATTGAAGAAAATAGAACATTCCCGGATACCGATTTAATTGTACTCGAAAATGTTTTTGAGAATGAAAGCCAAAATGAATATTTGGCACAGATTGATTATGTTTTACCTATGGGCGATGCACAATTTGAAGCTGGTTATAGGGGTACTTTTAAAGAAGAGTTAACCAATTACCAATTAGACTCTCTGAATCAAGCTAGTGGTCAATTCGTTATTAATGAAAGTTTAACCAATAAATTCACCTATAACGAAAATGTAAATGCCCTTTACACACAGTATGGTAATAAATATGGAAAATTTTCAGTGCTATTAGGTTTACGATTAGAAAACACCCAATTGAAAGGACAGTTGGAATCAGAATATGACTCCGCTGAACTGGAGGAAGCCCTAGGTATAGATGTAGATGTTAATTTTGATAAAAACTATTTAGGACTCTTCCCTACCTTAAATATTATTTATGAATTAGCCGAAAACGAGAATATTTCCTTGGGATACAATAGGCGTATTAATCGTCCTCGTGGTTGGTTTATTAATCCTTTTCCTTCCAGATCCAGTAGAACAAATATTTTTCAAGGAAATCCAGATTTGAATCCGGCTTTTTCAAATGCTTTTGATATTGGTTATTTAAAACGATGGGATAAATTGACATTGACTTCCTCTATCTATTATCAAAGGGAAACGGATTCTTTTGAGCGTATACAGGAAACGACAGGACAGACTACTACGGATGGGATTGAAATAATACGCTCTATTCCAATAAACTTATCCACGGAAAATAGATATGGGGCTGAAGCCGGCATTATATATAATCCAGCAAAATGGTTGCGATTAAATTCAAGTTTCAATTTCTTTAAATTTTCATCTGAAGGTTTTTTTAATGGAATTGATTACAGCGCCGATAACACTAGTTGGTTCGCACGATTCAGTTCTAAGGTTACCCTCCCCTCTAAAATTGAATGGCAAACCAATACCTTTTATAGAGGTCAAACAGAAAATGCGCAAACCATTTCTAAAGGTATTTTATCAGTAAATTTAGCACTTAGCAAAGATATCATGAAGGACAATGGCACAATTTCATTGAACGTAAGTGATTTGTTCAATTCAAGAAAAAGAAGATCTTTTACAGAAACAGAATTCTTCACCTCTGATAGCGAGTTTCAATGGAGAGTTAGGCAAATAACCTTAGGGTTTATGTACAGATTCAATGAAGCTAAAAAACGAGAAAGAGGCGGAAGAAGCGGATATGGTGGTGAGGATGAAATTCAAGGATAATAAATTCTTGAATTCAAAGCATAAAAAAAGGAGCCAAATGGCTTCTTTTTTTATTTATAAATTTCGCTTTGCTTTTTTAGCGTCTCGCTTTTCTTTTATCAATTCTATAATGTTACCTCCCAACCAGTAAGGGACTACAAATAATAACAAAAACATCATTAACCAAAAACCTATCGTCAAAATGGTTAAGAAAGCTAAAAATCCTAAATATTGGTCAAATTCGAACATATCTTTATACGTATATTTTACAAAGATACCATAATCGAATTATTTTTTGCAAACGTTCAGTAAAATAAATTTTAGCATTACCAACAATCTTGTCACTATAAAAATAAATGTATACCTTATTTTTGAAGCTATTAAAACTAATTAACCTAAGATTCATTAAAATATAAATAGCATGGAGTTTAGAATCGAGAAAGATACTATGGGTAATGTAGAGGTACCCAAAGATAAATACTGGGGAGCACAAACCGAGCGCTCTCGAAATAATTTCAAAATTGGCCCTACAGCATCTATGCCATTAGATATCGTTTACGGATTCGCTTATTTGAAAAAGTCAGCGGCATATGCCAATTGTGAACTTGGTGTATTGGCTGCAGAAAAGAGAGATTTAATCGCACAAGTGTGTGATGAAATTTTGGAAGGTAAGCATGATAATCAATTTCCGTTGGTTATTTGGCAGACAGGTTCTGGCACTCAAAGTAACATGAATGTAAATGAAGTGGTCGCTAATAGAGCTCATGAACTTGCAGGCAATATAATTGGTGAGGGAGAAAAGACAATTCAGCCAAATGATGATGTCAATAAATCACAATCTTCAAATGATACATTCCCTACAGGAATGCATATCGCAGCCTATAAAAAAATTGTAGAGGTCACCATACCAGGGGTCTCCCAATTAAGAGACACATTACAAAAAAAGGTGAAAGAGTTTAAAGACGTAGTTAAAATAGGGCGTACACATCTTATGGACGCCACTCCCCTAACCTTGGGACAAGAATTTTCAGGATATGTCTCGCAATTAGATCATGGTTTAATAGCCCTAAATAACACCTTAGCACACCTCAGCGAACTAGCTCTTGGTGGCACTGCAGTAGGTACCGGACTGAACACGCCAGATGGTTATGATGTATTAGTCGCAAAATATATTGCAGAATTTACCGGTTTACCATTTATTACCGCAGAGAATAAATTTGAAGCATTAGCTGCTCATGATGCGATAGTCGAAAGTCACGGTGCTTTGAAACAATTAGCAGTTTCTTTGAATAAAATTGCTAATGACATTCGAATGATGGCTTCAGGCCCTCGCTCAGGTATCGGTGAAATCACGATACCAGCAAATGAGCCAGGTAGTTCCATTATGCCAGGCAAAGTGAATCCTACGCAATGTGAGGCCCTAACAATGGTCTGTGCTCAAGTTATGGGCAATGATGTAACGATTAGTATTGGTGGCACTCAAGGTCATTATGAATTAAATGTGTTTAAACCTTTAATGGCTGCCAATATTCTACAGTCAGCTCAATTGATTGGAGATGCTTGTATTAGTTTTGAAGAAAACTGTGCGGCTGGCATAGAGCCTAATCGTGAAGTCATTAAACAACTTCTTAATAACTCATTGATGTTGGTCACGGCATTGAATACTAAAATCGGTTATTATAAGGCTGCGGAGATTGCAAATACTGCACATAAAAACGGTACTACACTAAAAGAAGAAGCTGTCAATTTAGGGTATGTTACCGCCGAAGATTATGATGAATGGGTTAAACCAGAAGACATGGTTGGTAGTTTACCAAACTAAACCCGAAAAGCTTAGTTAAAAAAAATGGCGACCAAATTGGTCGCCATTTTTAAATTATACCTTTTGAATTTTATTTCAAAACGAATTTAGAAGTACCTAATAATTTTAATTGGTCATCATATACGTTTACCATATAGTTTCCATCCTCAAAATCACCTGAAGGCTTATTGATATAATCACATACGTCTAAAGATTTATTCTCAAAGTAAAAATTTGTCTGCTTGCTGTACGTTACAGATGCTCCGTTATCATTCGTCTTAGAATTACTTCCACCAAGAACATTTCCTTGAGGATCTAAAACTTCTAAATAAAACCCTCTATCACCAGCTTGTGCAATTACGTTGTCAGCAACAGTAAAACAGATTTTGAATTTATCAGTAGCTCTTGCACGTTGTGTAGAAACTAATTTACCACTGTTACGTTCTTTTACAGCATCAACGTTAAATTTAGATAAGTTCAAAGCAGAACCCTTTTCTACAACTTGCGCTAAATTTGTATTCTGCACAACTAATGAATCATTAAAAACAGTTTGTTTTTCCAATTCAACATATGTACTATCTCGTTGCATTGCTATCATTGAATTTGAACGAGTCAAAGAATCAACTTGTCTTAGCAATTGCTCTCTTTCTGCTTTAAGAACACCAACTTGTCTTCTAAATCTTGATAAAGAACCTATATCAGCTTTCATTGCTTTTACAGAATCGATATATTTTGCAATATTATCTCTAGCACTAACCAATTCTTCATTCGTGGCATTACTCTCCAAGATAGCTTTGTCATATTCTGATTTCAAGCTATTTAAATCCTCTACTACCAATTCCTTATCTTTAGTAAGCGCGGTTTCAGTCTTTTTCTTATCCTGATAAAGACTTACGGTGTAAATGATAGTACCTAAAAGCACAACCCCTAAAAGCGCGGTCAAAACCTTTAAACCATTGTTATTTTTTGTTTCAGTCATAATGTTAAATTTAATAAAGTGTCTGTTTGTTAATTCTATATACGAGCATAATCAATTTTTAGATTACTTAATGTTAAATAAAAATAAATCAACCTTAAAACTGGTTTCAGTTAATTAAATTTATCGTTTAATCCCTTAACTACCTAGTATGTTTTCCATTGTCCCTTATGAATCAAAACACGCTATTTGTTTTAAAGAGTTAAACCTTGCTTGGATTAAGGAACACTTTCAGGTAGAAGCAATGGATATTGAATTACTAGAGAATTGTGAGTCTTCAATTCTAAATAAGGGTGGTTTTATCTTTATAGGGTTATGGGATAATAAGCCTGTAGGATGCTTTTCCCTACAAAAACATGCTGAAGGTCATTTTGAATTAGGCAAAATGGCCGTGAATACATCGCACCAAGGACTTCACATTGGGCAGAAGATGCTGGCCTTTGCCATAGATTTTGGAAAAAATAAAAATTGGCGAAAAATTGATCTTTATTCGAGTACCAAATTAAATACTGCTCTGCATATATATGAAAAATTTGGATTTAAAAAGGTGCCATTGGAAGATACTATAACCTACCTTAGGTCTGATATTAAAATGGAATTGACACTTTAAAAATACTAGACTATGAAAAAGAAAAAATTGCTTGTATTTCTATTAACAGTTACACTTGCCGTTGCATGTAAAGAAAATAAAAAATCAGGAAATGAACTAGATTCAACACCACAATATGGTGAAAATATTCCTGATGCTCCAATAGCTATGGATATAAAGGAATTCAATATAAAAATCATTCCCATAGAACATGCAACAGCAATTGTGGAATGGGAAAATCTCACAATCTATATAGATCCTATCGGTGGAGCAGCTGCTTTTAAAGATCAGAGAAAACCTGATTTAATACTAATAACTGATATTCATGGCGACCATTTTAATATAGAAACATTAGAAGAATTGGACATTTCAAAAGCAAAATTCATCGTACCACAAGCAGTAGCTGATGAAATGCCTGAAAAGTTTAACAAGAAGATTGTAGTACTCGAAAATGGAGGCAGTAAAGAACTTAATGGAATTCTAATAGAAGCTATACCTATGTACAATCTTAGAAATGAAGCCAAAATGTTTCACGTAAAAGGACGTGGTAATGGGTACATTTTAAATATAGACGACCAACGTATTTATTTCTCAGGCGATACGGAAGACATACCAGAAATGCGTGCGTTAAAAAATATTGACAAAGCTTTTATTTGTATGAACCTGCCTTATACCATGACAGAAGAAAGCGCTGCTTCTGCAGTTTTAGATTTTAAACCTAAACAAGTGTACCCCTATCATTTTAGAGGTAAACTAGACGTAAGTGATGTTGATAAATTTAAAAATTTGGTCAATGCTGCGAATCAAGATATTGAAGTAGTTCAATTAGATTGGTATCCAAATGAAGATTATTAATAGCTATTAGCTCCAAATAAAAAAGCCCGCAATTGCGGGCTTTTTTATTATCTAATTAGTTTCTTATACTTTATTCGTTTTGGCATTAAATCACCGCCAAGTCGTTTCTTTTTATTTTCCTCATATTCTGAAAAGGAACCCTCAAAGAAATAAACTTCTGAATTACCTTCAAAAGCGAGTATGTGCGTACAAACACGATCTAAAAACCATCTATCGTGAGATATAACTACTGCACACCCTGCAAAGTTCTCCAAACCTTCTTCTAAAGCCCTCAACGTATTCACATCTAAATCGTTGGTAGGCTCATCTAATAAAAGTACGTTACCCTCTTCCTTTAAGGTCATGGCTAAATGCAAACGGTTACGCTCACCACCAGAAAGCATATTTACTTTTTTATTCTGCTCACTACCTGTAAAATTAAATCTACTTAAATAGGCTCGAGAATTAACTTGTCTACCACCCATCATAACGAGTTCTTGTTCATCACTAAAGTTTTGCCAAATGGTTTTCTCAGCATCAATGTTTGAATGACTTTGATCGACGTACGCTATTTTGGCGGATTCTCCTGTTTCAAATTCACCTTTATCAGGTTTTTCCTCTCCCATAATCATTTTGAAAATGGTAGTCTTACCCGCACCATTCGGACCAATAATCCCAACTATACCGGCCTGTGGTAATTTGAAATTTAAATTCTCATACAATAATTTATCATCAAACGCTTTACTAACACCTTTGGCCTCAATTACATTCGTACCTAAACGTGGTCCGTTTGGAATATATATTTCTAATTTTTCATCAAGTTGCTTTTGATCTTGACTCATCAACTTATCGTAATTCTTAAGTCTGGCCTTTTGTTTGGTCTGTCTACCTTTTGCTCCCTGTCGAACCCATTCCAACTCACGCTCTAACGTTTTTTGCCTTTTAGAGGCAGTCTTATTTTCTTGCGCAAGTCGTTTCGACTTTTGGTCTAACCAAGAAGAATAATTCCCCTTCCAAGGTATACCTTCTCCCCTATCTAGTTCTAAAATCCATCCCGCTACATTATCCAAGAAATATCTATCGTGAGTTACTGCAATTACGGTTCCCTTATATTGAGCTAAATGATGCTCTAACCAATGAACAGATTCTGCATCTAAGTGATTGGTAGGCTCATCTAATAAAAGAATTTCAGGTTCTTGCAATAACAATCTACACAATGCAACCCTTCTTCTTTCCCCACCAGATAATACGCCTATTTTCTTATCAGGTTCTGGCGTACGAAGAGCATCCATAGCAATCTCTAACTTGGTATCTAACTCCCAAGCATTGGCTGCGTCAATTTTATCTTGCAAAACAGCTTGCTGATCCATCAACTTCTGCATTTTATCAGCATCCTCATAAACTTCAGGAAGTCCGAACATATCATTTATCTTATTGTATTCATCTAGAATAGCAACAGTTTCAGCAACACCTTCTTTTACAATTTCAAGAACAGTTTTATTCTCATCCAATTCAGGTTCTTGCTCCAAGTAACCAACATTGTACCCCGGAGAAAAAACTACGTCGCCCTGAAAGTTTTTATCTACTCCGGCAATAATCTTTAACAAGGTAGATTTACCCGACCCGTTCAATCCTAAAATACCAATCTTGGCACCATAAAAGAAACTTAAGTAAATGTTCTTTAAAACTGGTGTATTGGCATTTTTATAGGTTTTCGTAACCCCTGACATGGAGAAGATTACCTTCTTATCATCTGACATAAAATATAGTATTAAGCGTGAAAATAGTAAAGCCTAGTTGTAGAACACATTTTAGGCATCTTGGATGTATTATTAAACCCTGCCTTTAAGTGCG
Organism: Maribacter sp. ACAM166; assembly: GCF_005771495.1. Taxonomy (GTDB): domain Bacteria; phylum Bacteroidota; class Bacteroidia; order Flavobacteriales; family Flavobacteriaceae; genus Maribacter. The sequence goes on along the minus strand of NZ_VAUW01000017.1, from coordinate 71,477 downwards.
TTGAAAACCCAAGCAATAGCAAAGAAACCTATACCCACTGAAGCGAAACCCCAGCCAGCAACATCATCATAACGGAAAGCTCCTAAGGCAATCAAAGCCAAGCCTACAAAAATCATAATAAAAGTAGCCCATGCGAGCACTGTGTTCTTGTTCATTTTCAAATCAATTAAAATTTAAGCGAACTTCAAATATCGGGAATTTAAAAACATCTGTCCAATTTTAACACCGCTATTATTCAAAGGGAAAAACAATTCCTGTCTTAGCACGCACAGTATCCATAATATAAATAAGATCAAGACTATTTTGATGGCTCCATAAATTACTTTCTTTTTTACCTGAATTTAAACATTCGTGAACCTCCTGTATTTCATGAGTGTACCCCTTACCAAGCTTCCCTACTTCATTGGCGACAGAATCTCCATCTTTTTCTAGCGTATAACCAGTAGCTTCATGCCATCTAGGATGAATAAAAATTGAACCGGTACTACCCGCTATTTGAGCTTTCATTTCTGAATTAGAATTTAGACCGCTATATAAGATGGATTGCGCATTATCGTAATCAAAAATCATACTCGTCTGAACCTCAACACCTGTTTTATAAAAATGTGACGATGCTTGAATATCCTTTGGCATACCTAATAATAAATAAGATAAGAATATAGGATAGATACCTATATCCAATAAAGACCCTCCTGCAAGTGCCGGATTCAAAATCCTGCCATTTTCATCACGATCTAAGGCATAAAACGCAAAGTCTGCATGAAGATATCCTATATCTCCAATAGTTCCATTATCCACCAATTCTTTTACCTTTTTTATGGTCGGGTTAAACCGGCTCCATAATGCCTCCATCAAGAATACATTGTTTTCTTTCGCAACCTGTATCATTTCTTGAACCTGGCCTTTATTTACACCCATTGGTTTTTCACAAAGCACATTAATCCCAGCTTTCATAGCTGCAATACTTAATTCTGCATGTGACGTATGCGGCGTGGCAATATAAATAATGTCAACAGTGTTACTTTGAAATAGAGCTTCATAACTTCCAAATGCATTTGGTGCACCATACGCTGCAGCAAATGACTTTGCCTTCTCGAAATCTCTAGAAGCCACAGCAGTTAACTCACCACCATTCACCAAGGCTAAATCTTTTGAAAAACTATGCGCAATATTACCTGCACCTACTATACCCCATTTTATCATACTTTTTGTTTTTGTTCCATTGACTATACCCAAATTTAACTCCTTATCTTTATACAAAGAAAAGAAAACACAAGGAATGGACATTAAATTCAATCAAAACGAAGATAAGAACAAGTTGTTATTATCAGATCTTAGGCGAAAACTAGCCGAGGTTCATTTGGGAGGTGGAAAAGCAAAAATTGCTAAACAACATGACCAAGGAAAAATGACTGCTCGTGAACGTATTGAATATGTATTAGATCCAAAATCTGAAAGAATAGAGATAGGCGCTTTTGTTGGTGAGGGTATGTATGAAGAGCATGGCGGCTGCCCATCTGGAGGTGTTGTTATAAAAATTGGTTACATAAAAGGCAAACAATGTATTGTTGTAGCAAATGACGCTACCGTTAAAGCTGGAGCTTGGTTCCCTATAACTGCAAAAAAGAACTTAAGAGCACAGGAAATAGCTATTGAAAACAGGTTGCCCATTATTTACTTAGTGGATAGTGCAGGTGTTTATTTACCGCTACAGGATGAAATTTTTCCGGATAAGGAGCATTTCGGTAGAATATTCAGAAATAATGCGATTATGAGTAGTATGGGAATTACCCAGATATCGGCAGTAATGGGAAGTTGTGTAGCAGGTGGTGCTTACTTACCTATAATGAGCGATGAAGCTTTAATTGTAGACAAAACCGGAAGTATATTTTTAGCAGGAAGCTATTTGGTAAAAGCTGCTATTGGCGAAAGTATTGATAATGAAACGCTAGGTGGCGCGACAACCCATTGTGAAATTAGTGGTGTTACTGATTATAAAGCAAAAGATGATGCCGCAGCATTAGACACCATTAAGAATATTATGGATAAAATTGGTGATTTTCCAAAGGCAGGATTTAATCGTAAGAAATCTATTAAACCAAAGGAGAATCCAGATGATCTTTACGGAATTCTACCTGGCTCTCGATCAGAGCAATATGATATGATGGAAATCATTAAACGATTGGTCGATGATTCTGAATTTGAAGAATACAAAGCTGGATACGGGAAAACCATTCTTACCGGATATGCTCGAATCGATGGTTGGGCAGTTGGTATTGTTGCTAATCAAAGAAAGGTTGTGAAAACCCAAAGTGGCGAAATGCAGTTTGGTGGTGTAATCTATTCTGATTCTGCAGATAAGGCAACGCGATTCATAGCGAATTGCAACCAAAAAAAGATTCCGTTAGTTTTTTTACAAGATGTTACCGGGTTTATGGTAGGTAGTAAAAGTGAACATGGTGGTATTATTAAAGATGGCGCCAAAATGGTAAATGCAGTTAGTAATTCTGTGGTCCCTAAATTCACTATTATAATCGGTAATAGCTATGGTGCAGGAAACTATGCGATGTGCGGTAAAGCGTACGACCCAAGGTTAATCGTTGCTTGGCCGAGTGCAGAGCTTGCCGTAATGAGTGGAAATTCTGCTGCAAAAGTCCTTTTGCAAATTGAAAAAGCCTCTTTAAAAAAGAAAGGGGAAACCATTACAGAGAAAAAAGAAAAAGAGCTGTTCGATAAAATTAAGCAGAAGTATGACCATCAAGTATCACCATTCTATGCCGCTTCTCGTTTGTGGACCGATGCAATCATTGACCCAAAAGATACGCGTAAATGGATTTCAATGGGCATTGAGGCTGCAAACCATGCACCGATTGAAAAGCCATTTAATATGGGCATCTTGCAGGTTTAAGATGGGTATTCTTAAGGAATTTGAATTAAATTTCTATTCACATTCCTTACATCCATTCTAAAGATTTTAATCAGGTCTTCTTTATTTTCAGCACCATAGTTTGTGCTAATCGTAATTTTTAAATACGTAGCCAGACCTGTTTTATTTCCTTTGTAATCTGCATTAATTCGCCAATTAGTCTGGTTTCCATAGATAAAAAAATCTTTGCTAGTGTAGCCTTTAGAAAGTAGGCTTTCACTTAATTCACCATCCATAGCATTCGACCAGTTGCTTACATTATTATCCGGTGAGATAAATTGAAAAATTAATTCAGCAGCATCATCATTCCATTCCAATAAAATTCTGGTTTTTACATTGTCTTGATTAATGAAATTTGATAGTGAGCTATCCAATTCATTCTCTGAAATATCGAGTAAGGCTTTTACTTCTGAGTTAATTACATTTTGAAGTGCTTCTGGTTGTTTTGAGAAAAAGCCTTCTTTGGTCAAATTAAAATATCTAGCATATAAATTTTCTCCTCTTCCTCCCTGGCCATTATTGATATATGCATTGGCCAAATCTCGATAAGATTCTACCAAATTTGATTTCAATAATAATATTTGTTTGTATAAATCTACAGATTTGTCATATTTTTCATTTTTATCCAATACAAAAGCTAGTGCCTTTAAATAATTAACATCGGTATTGAAACGATTGAGATTCGTAGAAACTAATTCTTCAGTAAAAGCTTCTTTGTCCCAAAATTCAAGAAAGTAATTAGTGGCGTCAATATTAAAATTGGGGTTTGTACCGTATTTAGTTTTATAAGAATTGTAAATCTCTTGAGCCTCCGTAAAGTTTTGGCTCACATAAAGCTCCTGTAAAAAATCTGGCCAATTACGACGAGCTTCCTCCTCGGTTATTACCTTCTCATTCATTTTATGGGTAAACGTTTTCACTTTAATAGTTGAACCAGAAGGCGGAGGTGAAAAATTAGCATTCTTTGTATTGATAATAATAACCCCTCCAGCACCAACAGTACCGTATTTTGCAACAGAGGCAAGTCCTGATAAAACAGCAATACGTTTAATTTGGGAAACGTCTAAAAAATCAGGGAAACCAGACACAATAAGTCCATCAACCTCATATGCTGCAGGAATAGAGCGAATAGTACCTCCTTGCCTCAAATAAATCTCTGTCGAACCATTCGTATTATCATTAGACCGCATAGTTAAACCAGGTATCTTACCCCGCAACAAATTCCCGATTGAGTTCACACCACCCGTAAAATCAGACTCATCAAGTATTTTTAAAGAAACAGCGGTTGTCTCCTTGTCATAAATACCAAAAGACGTTTTAATAATCCCCTTATCATCGTTATACTGCTCGTATAATTCTTTTTGTGTCCTTTTTTGTTTGACCATGCTGGTTACGGTAACCTCTTCTAATTCAACTACTTTTACTTCTAATGAAACGTTGATGCCAAACGTGGTTTCCAATACCTTTCTTACTTCTGCTTTTAAATTTGAATAGCTGAATTCCAATTCATCGTCCACTTTGACTTGCAAGCTATATCTACCACTCTCATCTGTTGCAGTGACTTTCCCTGTATTTAGATTTTGAATTTGAGCATTGATTAGAGGTTCACCTTCTTTGAATACAAAACCATTAACTACACCTTCATTTTCACCCAAGGTTTGTAGCAATTGTTCAGTAGAATAATCAGTAACCAAAGTTGCATTATTCAACTCATCATCTTCCTCTTCTTCCAATAACGTGGTACTCACGAAATAGGTTAATGCGTCTTTAGAGTATCTTTTCCATTCTCCTTGGCTCGTATATCTTCTGTAGGAAACCCCAGGAGTATCATCCCCTGCTAAGATGAGCCCTATTTGATTTCCATATACCTTCAGTAGTTCTATACCGATACTAAAATCATCTTGCACAGTAATATTATAGGGAGCAAGGTCAATACCTACTTTACCGACTTTAGTTTTTAAAGTATATATGATATTCTTATTGGTTATCTTTTTTTCAGGATTTTTGGTAGTACCATCATATACGTTAATCCGTATCAAAAGACTATCTGAGGTATTCTCTAGAACATAAAAGTAAAAAGCATTCAGTGCTCTCTTTTTCTTGTTAACATTAATCTTAGTTACTAATTCCCCGCCTAGGGCACCTTCCCCTTCCCAAGAACCATTTTTCAATTGCCCTACAAAGGCATAACCTACCATTTTTTCGTTCTTATTTCTTCTCTTTCTTCTAGTACTGGTTAAAACAACTTCATTGAGACTTACAATTTCTGGTTCCAACTTTATTTCAATTGATTTTAAGCCTTGTTCCACTACTTTCGAAAATGGCAGCTTAAATTCTTTATACGCTATCGAGGAAACTTTTAAGGTATCTAAAGAGGATAATTTTGATGCATCAAAAGAAAAATTAAAGGAACCGTTCTCATCCGAAACGGTTCCAAGCCCTTTATCAATGAAGCCAATATTCACATAGGGTAATGAAAAGCCTGTATCCGCATCTAAAACTATCCCTTTGAAATACGTTTGTGAAAGCAAGATTTTTGGTAAAAAAAATAAACAAAACCAAGCACCAACAAGCAGGATTCTTTTCAAAATAAAATTTAAACCCATTCCCATAAAGCTAGTTTTCAAAAAGTGATTGAGAACTATACTTCTAAAATAAAATAAGTCCTACAATTTATTATAAATCTAATTTCCTTGATGATTTTTAACCCTAGGGATTAATAATAATTCCGTTTGACGACCGTTCACATATCTAAAACCATTTTCTCCGTAGAAACCCGCTTCTTCTAGCATAATACGAATATCTCTATTCCATTCAGGAATGTTAATTGTAGTGTTCAATTCTATTGCATAAACCGTGTTTGGATTTAAAGGATAGTTTTCACCATCATCACGCATAACGCCACCTTGAGAATCCCACATACCAATAGTTGTACCTGCAGAATGACCATACATACCCAAAGGGTGTGTATAAATGGAAGGTTGTAGTCCGGCAGCTTTGGCCTCGCCTAATGACTTTGCCAAAATATCATTACCGCTCCTACCTTTTACCATATTGGTTGTGAGAAAATCTTGTACCCTATTACCATCTTTAAGTCCATTAACTAAAAAATCAGGAGCTGATTTTTCTTCCGGTTTAAGTACATAGGCTAACTCTTGACAATCTGTATTTAAGCGTAGATATGTAATACCAAAATCACAATGCACTAAATCACCTGGTAAGATTATCATGTCCTCTGGTTTATCTGCAAAAGAATAAAATTTGCTCGCATTATCTTTTTCACTTCGTTGAACATCAACTGTAGGGTGAAACCAAGTATCTAATCCTAAATCCGTCACTTTTTGGCGCATCCACCATACAACATCTGATGTTGTGGTGACTCCTGGAGTAATCACTTTTTCAGAAAAAGCTTCTGCAATAATGTCATGGGTAATATCTACCAATTGATTATAAATAATCATTTCACGTACTGATCTTGTCTCAATCCAACGAATCGCCAATTGCTCTGCCGATACAACTTTCGAAGTAAATTTATTTGGAAGATTCTCCATAAATTCATCATAATCGGTCTTAACTAAACCATCGGCGATATTATGGTCTTTAGACATATTAATTCCAATTTTCTGGGGGTTTCTTTCAGATATCAATTGCATTAAACGCTTCCATTGATTCGGTTCTTTCTCTTTATCCCAAGCAGAAACAATATTCTTTCCAACATTGTAACGAGCTATGGCTAGTTTTTCAATCGTATTTTTTGCTTTGTCACGGTAAAACAATAGTATCGTTCTCCTTCTTGCATTCAACCATGTGGCTGGTAGCATTGTACGAATTACAGGATCTTCATTATATTCCCTTGAAATTACCACCCACATATCTAAACCGGCCTCATCCATTAATTGAGGTAATAGATTATTAAAGCGGTCATCTAAGATTTCATCGATTACAATTGCACGTTCTTTTTCTGAAAGAATCTGTTGTGCATACATTTTACCGATAAACAATAGGCAAATTAAAAGTAATAGTTTTCTCATGAGTATTATTTTATATAAAGTATGAAAATACAAAATAACCAACATTTGAAATAACCTATTCCTTTAAAAAAATAGAATTTTATGGCTTAAATAAGTTTAATATCTATCTGTTACTAAATTCTCATTTACACTTTTAACCAATCGTATAAATTCTGCCCTAAATCCGTTCTCATCATCACCTCTACCTTTCTCTGCCAGTACAATGACATCGTGAAGGGTTGTATTATTATTGAAAACTGATTTTCTTAATTGCTGACCAAATAGGGCAACTGCAGAAGCAAATTAAAAATCTGATGACATTTCTTCAATAATATTTTTTTGAACATGGACCAATTCTATACTTTTGTTTCCATATGGCTTTTTATATCGAAACTTTACCGTAAATAATTCATTTGAAAATTTATTCTTGCTATCGCTACTAATATATTTTAAATCTGACACTTCTTTGACGTACTCTGAATCTATACCAACTTCAACAATCTCATAGATAGCGGTAACCCTATGTCCGCTCCCTAACTCATCTGCATCTTTAGTATCATCTATAAAATCCTCATCTGCCAATATTCTATTTTCATACCCAATTAATCTGTAAGACCTTACTTTATTCGGATTAAATTCAATTTGAAGTTTCACCTCTTTTGCTATAGTAAATAGAGTACCACCAAACTCCTTACCAAATAATTTTTGAGCTTCTTGCATCGTGTCTATATAGCCGTGGTTACCATTCCCTTTATTCGCCAAAATTTCTAATTTCGAATCTTTATAATTACCCATACCAAAACCTAATACAGAAAGAAAAATACTAGATTTCCTTTTTTCAGTTATAAGATTTTCCATATCCTTATCGCTGGATAGATCCACATTAAAATCACCATCTGGGGCAAGAATCACTCGATTATTTCCGTTCTTTTTAAAATATTTTTTCGCCAACGTATAGGCCAATTCAATACCTTGGCCACCCGCAGTCGAATCACCCGCCTCTAGCTTGTTGAGCGCATTCATTATTTTTATTTTGCCTTTACCTGAGGTTGGCTCCAACACGACACCCGCAGCACCAGCATAAACGACTATTGCTACATTGTCCTTATCCCTTAATTGATTTACCAATAATTTGAAATCAGATTTTAATAAGGGTAATTTATTGCTGTCAGACATTGATCCGGAAACATCAATTAAAAAGGTAAGGTTAGATGCCGGCAATTCTTCATTTAAATATTCCTTGCCCTGTAGACCTATACGTACCAATTTAGTATCTAAATTCCATGGAGTATTGGCAACTTCCGTATGTACAGAAAAAGGATAATCATCTTTTGGTTGCGGATAGTCATAATCAAAGTAGTTTATCATTTCCTCAATTTTAACTGCGTCTGCAGGAATCTCTTTCCCATTATTTATAAATCTTCTAATGTTGCTATAAGCGGCGTTATCCACATCAATGGAAAAAGTAGATAATGGATTAATTTCAACTTTTTGAAATTGATTTTCGGTAATTCGAGCGTAACTTTCTTCTTCTTCAAGTATATAATTACCATTTACGGTATTGATGATAATACAACCATGTTGTGCTTCGGTTCCATATAATTTTTCAGCACTAAAAGCCTTCAAGATTTTTTTATCGGCAATAGCATTATATTCCTTTTGTATAGGAACTCCATCAATGATATAAAGAGGGCTTTTAATTTTAGCAGGTACATTTTTTCTATCGTCGGCACCAATAGCGACGCCGCTCACTTTACCCTGTAACTGTTGGCTAATACTGTATTGAAAATCTTCTTTTTGAACCTATCTTATATATGGTTTGGAAATCACACCTACCGCTTGACTACGATTTAAACTACCACCATAACCTATGGTTACAACCTCTTCTAATGCTTGATAGTCTTCTTCTAATGAAACATGGATAATGGATAGGTCTTGAACTTCAATTACCCTGGCCTTGAAACCAATGTATGTAAACACTAATTCGGCCCCTTTATAGGTGTTTATAGAATAGTTTCCATCAAAATCAGTTTGTGTACCATTGGAAGTACCTTTCACGAAGATATTTGCGCCTGAGAATGACTGACCATAGGTATCACTTACAGAACCAATTATCTCCATTTATTGAGCAGATACTAAGAAACTACCAAAAAGAAAGAATAGAAATGCTACATTTTTCATAATTACTGGTTTAAAGATTGAGTTATAAACCTATAGAAGAAGTAACATTAAAAAAATAATGAATGAGGGAAGCTTGCTTTATGGTTAGGGAAGTGACGAGTTCAATAAGGACATGGTTTCTTTTCTTTTTATTTTACCACTATCTGTTCGTATAAATTCTGGAATTGTTTTAATCAATCGTGGTATCTCGTATTTCGTCAAAATATCACTTGAGGTGATTCTATGTGATAAATCTTCCTCTTCAACAGCTCCCTCCAAGACCAATACCAAACGCTCCCCGAGTTTTGGGTCTGGTACGGAACTTATAAAAAAACTTTGGTCTACTATGCTTGATAGTTTAGATTCTATTTGTTCAGGGTTTAATTTGATGCCACCAGAGTTAATCACATTATCCAATCGTCCCAACCATTTGAATTCTGACGATGATAGTAACTCAACGACATCATTCGTAACCACCTTTTCATTAGAAACTTTTGGAGCCTGAATAACTAAACAATCTCGTTCATCTTTTGAAACATAAACTGCTGGTAGCGTTTTAAAAGATAGTTCTTTATCTAAACCGTTGATATGATTTAATGGTCTAACCGCAATATGTGTAATCGTTTCGGTCATACCATAGGTCTCATAACACTTATTATCCAGCATTTTAATTTTAACCCTTAAATCTGTTGAAATAGGAGCTCCACCAACGAGTAAAGTTCTTATTTGAGTTAAATACGGTATTGAGTTTAATACCTGCAAAGGAACCATTGCTCCAAAATCAAATGATTTAGTAATCGTTTTTAAAGGATTTGAGGTTGGCGGACCTATATGAAGGTCTAATCCTAAGACCATGGCTCTTACCAGCATCATTTTACCTGCAATGTAGGTTGCTGGCAAACACAGAAGGGCTGAGTCTCTTGGTGAGAGTGCAAAATAACTACCTGTAGCTAGGGCACTGTTGACCATGTACTCTTTTTTTAATACGATGGATTTAGGAACACCAGTCGATCCCGAAGTCCGTACATTAAGTGTTGGGCAACTATCTATCCAATCTAAAACAAACTGACCGATATCTTTTTCAAATTCAGCTCCTTCTTTAATATAGCTGTATCCCAATTCTATGAGATCAATTACTGAAAATCCTTTCCCATCGATACAAAAGCTTGGATGTATGTTAACTTTATACAACTTCTTCTTTGTATTGTTCCATAAATTCTTCTTCTGTCAAAACTTTACCGGTTAGCTTCTCCTTCCAATTTGTCCACCCATATTTTTTTGAAAATAAATATAAGAGAATAGGAAAAACTATAAAAACGGGAACTAAGACATCCCAACCCAAAACAGGGTCTGAGATGTCCCTATATAATGAGTTTGTTTGAAAAGCTGTCCAATCTGCAGTAACCAATAGAGCAGCCGTTAGATTGTTAGCTGCGTGAAAGCCTAAGGCCAATTCTAAACCATCATCCATTAACGTTATGATACCTAAAAAGAATCCTGTTCCTATGTAAAATATTAATATACCATAGCCTAATTTTTCTACTTCAGGATTAAGTATATGCAATAGTCCAAACAACAATGATGTAAAGATTAATGGAAACCACCTATTCTTAGCGATGATCCCTAAGCCTTGCATCATATAACCTCTCATAAAATATTCTTCCATACTGGTCTGTAAAGGAATCATTAAAATAGCTACAACTGCAAGCGTTAAAAATGGCACTAGGTTAAAATTAAACTCATAACCTTCTGGAGATAAATAAATATCCAGAAAAATAAAAATTACAGAAATCAACGCCCAAAGCAAGAATGAAAAAATTATACGTTTCCAGTCTATTTTCTTTCTTGAAGTCGTTAGGGACGTTATCGATTGCTTGTGAAGAAATTTAGCAAATACAAATATAGAGAGTAAGGCAATTGCAAACGTAAGAAGCATATAAAACAAAAAAGTATTAGAGCCCAAAACTGTTGACATCGCCCCAATATCGCCACTCATCATAGCAGATATACCTCCATCCTTTAAAGCTAATGCAGCTAGTAAGGGTATGGCAGCTAATACTTGCCAAACAACCAAAATACCAAATATCCCTATACTGTAGCGCCAACTATCACTAAGCCCTTTGTACGCTTGTTCTATATACATAAATCATTTATTAAATTATTTTTCCATTTTTTAGAATTATTATAAAACAACCCTCCTTGAACCACCTCTAAGGGACTTTCAAAATTATTAGAAAATAAAGAACCTGTTCCAAGACCTTGGGGCATTTTATTATCTAATGTTGCCGTCCATTGCGCAATGGCATTCAACCCTACATTACTTTCTAATGCGCTGGTAATCCACCAACCAATACCTTTCGTTTCGGCTAAATCTATCCACTCCTTACATCCTACAAAACCGCCAACCAAACTTGGCTTTAAAATAATGTATTGAGGTTGTATAGTTTGTAGGAGTTCCTCTTTATTTGTTACATCGAATATGCCAATTAACTCTTCATCTAATGCTATTGATAGAGGCGTATTTTTGCAGAGATGACTCATAGATTCCCATTGACCTGGCTTTATGGGTTGTTCTATGGAATGTAGATCTAACTTTGAAAGTAATTCTAACTTATTTAGGGCTTCATCAGGTGAGAAAGCTCCATTAGCATCTACCCGCAACTCCACCTCTTCTTTAGAATAACATTTCCGAATAGATTTCAAAAGTTCGATTTCTGCATTAAAATCGATAGCTCCAATTTTCATTTTAATACATGTAAAACCATTTTTGAGTTTCTCTTCAATTTGACTAAGCATAAACTTCGTATCTCCCATCCAAACAAGTCCATTGATAGAAATAGGTTGCTGCTTTTTTAAAAACGAAGATTCAAAAAGCTCAAATGGATATTGAGAGCGAAGCGATAAAAATGCTTGCTCCACACCAAAATGTATACTTGGAAAATTAGTTAACTCCTTCAATACTGCAGATTCCCCTAATGTAATATGCGCTGAAACCCATGAACATTTATCCTCATATTCAGGAACATCATCAAAACTTAAACCTCTAAAGAGTCCGCATTCACCAATTCCAAACTCACCATTATGTTCCAAGATAATAAACCAAGTTTCCTTCGTTCGTAAAATACCTCTAGAGGTACCACTAGGGTTTTTAAATTGAAGCTGATATTTTTTAAATGTTGCCCTCATATAATCCTTCAAATTTAGCTATATTTTCACTTTAATAGGGTTGAAATGGAAAGTATAGATGATAGAGTGATATGGATAACAGGAGGGTCTTCAGGAATTGGAGAAGCATTAGTTTACCAATTAAATAGCCTTGGTTGTAGAATAATACTTTCGGCAAGACGAGAAAATACCTTGACCGACGTTAAATACAATTGCAAATTTCCTGACAAGGCAATTATTTTACCGTTAGACTTAACTGATTTTAAATCGTTAAACGCTATCACAAAAAAAGCAATTAAAATATACGGCAAGATTGACATTTTAATTAATAACGGAGGACTTAGCCAACGCTCATTGATTTCTGAAACTAAGTTTGAAGTATACCAACAAATGATTGACGTTAATTACCTAGGTACTATAAATATAACAAAACAATTACTTCCCTATTTTATAGCTAAAAAAAGCGGTCATTTTGTCACTATTACCAGTTTGATGGGGAAATTTTCATCCCCATATCGCTCTGGTTATTGTGGTGCCAAACACGCACTTCACGGTTTTTTTGACGCATTACGAATGGAACATGAAAAGGATAATATTGATGTAACATTAATTTGCCCTGGATTTATTCAAACCAATGTGGCTAAAAATGCGTTAACAGGAGATGGTAGTGCTTTACAAAAAGAAGATAATGCCACAGTGAATGGTATGCCCGTAAAAATCTGCGCACAAAAAATTATTGCAGCTATTAAAAAGAAAAAGTTCGAGACCTATATTGGAGGAAAAGAAAAATATGCTATTTATCTTAAAAGGTTCTTTCCAAAATTACTACACAAAATAGTATTGAAAAGTAACGTTCGATAACCTATAATTAGGTTATTTAAAATTAAACCAAAAACGAACCCCTTCGGTAGTTTTATCTGTATTTAGCGAAGTCTGTAGTTGATTAGCTAATCTATTCATAAGACGCATTCCCATAGAAGAATTAGCGCGTTCATCAGAATCCTCAGGTAACCCAATACCATTATCTGTATATTCGAAAAATCCTTCTTGACCAACTATTTTACGTAAATGAATATAAATTTTGCCATTACTATCATCTTGTGGAAATGCATATTTAAAGGAGTTTGAAACTAATTCATTTAAGATGAGTCCAAATGGTATGGCTCTGTCTATATCTAATTCCACACCCTCAGCATCAATAGTAATATTAATATTGTGTCCGCCCTTCTTATAAACAGATTGTATGCTGTTAATTAAACTTTCGATATACCCTTGCATCTCAATTACAGACAAGTCATCGTTTTGATATAATTTTTGATGGATTAAAGCCATTGCTTTCACCCTACTCTTACCCTCTTCTAATGCTTCAATAGCTGCTTTGCTTTTTGTGTTTTTCGTCTGAAGGCTTAACAGACTGGAAACCATCTGCAAGTTATTCTTTACCCTATGGTGTATCTCTTTTAGCAATGAATCCTTTTCAACCAGTGCATTTTCGATGATAAATTTCTGTTCTGCAATTAGGCGCTGATTTTTGATACTTTTCAAATATGCATAAACCAGACCTGCAAAACCTATAAGTGTAAATATCAAGGATACAAATACTAAACTAATTTTATCATCTCTAGCCTTTATATCTTTTCTAGATTCTTCTAATTGAGCTTTTTGTTGCTCCATCATTTTACGAGAATTCTCGAGGTCTTGGGTAACTACAGAAGTCAATTGTTGATTTTTTATATTAGATGCCTGCGCATCTATCGAATCTCTAATTTTAATATTTCGTTTTAAATAAACAGTAGCGTTTTTAAAATCACCTGTCTTATAATAGTAATCTGCATAAATTCTATTTCGCTTAAGAATATTGTCGGGCTTAATAGGATTTATATTATCACTTAAATAATCAGTTGCTTTAGCATAATTATCCAATTTCAGATAACAATCTGCTAACGCCAAGGTGTTCTCTATCAAATCAGGAGAAAACTTACCTTTACTATATTTCTTAATAATCTCCCTACTCTCCTCTAAAAATGGAATAGCTTTTTCATATTCTTTTAATTGAACATGACATTTACCTATATTACCTATTATTAATCCACTTAAAAATTTTCCATCAGTAATTTCCTTATCAGTCCTTTGATTGGTAACATCGCTTAAAAAAACCTGAACTAAGCCTTCTGCCTTTTTAAAATAACTAAGTGCCGTAGGGGTAGATTTGTCCAATCTAAGATAATTGCCAATAGTGTTGTCATAAACAGCTTGGCCATAGTAATCATCATCTTTCAATTCCTTTTTTTCCTCCGTCATATAATCACGCATCGCCTTTCTATATTGACCAAGGCTTGCATAAATATCATAGAAGGCAACGTTTTCTATTAAGCCTAATTCGCGTTTAACTCTCCTTATTTCAATCTGCTTATCATACAATTGTAACATTGCATAATTATCATCCATCAATTCTAAAATAGAACTCTTTACATCCTTATCCAACGTATCCAAATAAACATACAAAGATCTTGAAATCGCTAAACTCTTCTCATAATTACCTAAATCATAGTAAATCTTAGCTTGTATGAGTTGATAGTATCTAATAGAGGTAGTATCCTTAGTTTTTTCTGAACTATTTAAATACACATTAACCGTATCTAACCAATCGTATGGAGAATTTTGATTATAACGGTTGGAAGTATTGAAAAAGAAAAAAGAACGAAGCTCGCCGTTCTCTAAATCCTGAAATTGCTTAAAATAATCATCATTCTGAGTAGAAAGTTCATCTTGTGCAAAGACCATGCACGAAAGTGCACCTAAGAACAATGAGCATATCAATTTAGAAATAAGATTCTTTTTCATATTACCTTAAAAGAAAAAGTAAAATCAAACTTATAACTAATACTTGATTCTACTAAATTTTTGTTGTGAGCTTAAGTTGTGTTAAGTGCAAAAAGCGGGTTCTACGTACATTTAAATAAACTTGTAGCATTCATTCAAAACAATTGAAAAAATTTAATTGAGACTGCCATTTTGTACCGAATCTCTACTAGTCTCAAAGAGTACAAAATTATAGCTTAGCTGAGCTATTCATCTTTATTTGTTGTGAAACCCCTAATATTTGTTGTGAAACTACCTTTACCGATTTAAGCGCGTAATTCACCGATAATAACCAACACTTAAGCGGAAAATGCGAACAGCTCATCTGATTAAAAACAAAAAAAACACCTCGAAAAGGTGCTTTTATGGGTTAAATAAACAGTTTGTTTTATGAATTCATTGCCGATATTATAAATTCTTTGAAATCTTTTGAGATTGGTATTAACGTATTGTTAATCATAATATCCTTAGAATTGATAGCATCGATATGATCCACATTAACGATGTAAGACTTATGAGCTCTATAAAATTTGTTCTGTGGTAACTTCTCTAAATAGTCCTTTAAAGGAGAACGAACCAAAAACTTTTTATCAACCGTATTTACTTCTAAATACACATTGTCAGCCTTTATAAACTGAATATCTCCAAATTGTATTCTATAATATAAATGTTGTTTCTTGACAAATATTGAATCCTTTAAAACAGAATTGGACATAGGAACATCTTTCTCGACAACTTCACTAGAAAGTCCCTTTGCTACATTCTGTTTGCCATAAATAAAATTGGAAAGAGCAATTTCAATAGAGGTGTAGAGGTCTTGTTGCTCAAATGGTTTTACCAAATATCCATTTGGCTTAACTGTCTTTGCGTTCTCCACAGTTGCTCTGTCAGAGTTTGACGTTACAAAAATGAATGGAATATCATAATTTTCTCGAATATGCTTTCCTAAATCTATACCGGTTTTATCGGAAGCTAAAATTATATCGATAAGAACTAAATCTACTTGCTGTGTTTTTAATACTTCAACTGCCTGTTCATATACAATTACGTTGTCTACAATTTCATATCCTATCTCCTCTAACATGGACTGCATGTCATCTGCGATAATCACGTTGTCCTCAACAATTAGAATTTTAATGGGTTGTTCCAAGGTCAAAAATGGTTTAGAAAGTTACACTCAAAATTACAAAAAATAAAAATAACTAATAAAAAACAGCAGAGCAATGAAAAAGGTACTTAAGGCCAATTTTTTAAGTTCTGGATCTAAATCTGCCTGATTACTCGTTAACGATACTTTAATCATGTGAATAAACACAGGTACAAATCCGATAAGACATACATAACGCAAGAGTGTGCCGTTTGTTGTTAATAAAAAATAAAACAAAGATAAAAATGAGATGCTCAACAACGCATAATGGTATGTCTTTGCTTTTTCTAAACCCAACTTAACAACCAAGGTGTTTTTCCCTACAGCCTTGTCAGATTTAAAATCTCTCATATTATTTAGATTAAGAACACCTACACTCAAAAGACCAATAGAAATTGCAGGTAAAAATGCTATCAGGGAAATTGATTTGAGGTTCAAAAACATAGACCCCAAAACACTTACCAAGCCAAAGAAAATAAAAACGAATATATCTCCAAGGCCATTGTAACCATAAGCTGATTCACCAACTGTATATTTTATAGCGGCCCAAATTGCAAAAGCTCCTAATATCAAAAACAAAGCGGGATATAACACTTGGCTTAACCCAAAAGATGTTAGCACCAATAAAACAACTAGTATACTATTTATAAAAATGCTAATATAGATACCTTTCTTAAGTTGTTTTGCTGTTAAAAGTCCGCTTTGCAAAGCCCTTTTAGGACCTACCCTTTCTTCATTATCGGTTCCTTTAACCCCATCACCATAATCATTGGCAAAATTAGAGGTTATTTGAAGTCCTATAGTCGTACATAGCGCTAAAACAAAAATTACCACATTTGTTGATCCTTGAGACGCTGCAATAGCAGTACCTACAAGTATACCTGAAATAGATAAAGGAAGGGTTCTAAGTCTTGCCGCATTGAGCCAAGCATTAACTTTAGTCACTAAAAAGGATCTTCTATCTGTATTCGTTTACCATCTTGATATGAAGCTACAAAGGCATCACCGAAGCCTATATCAACCAACTGTTTTCTAAAAGACTGAGCCTCTTGTAAGGTTTCAAAATTTCCTAAAGAATAAGAGTAAAATGGGTTTGTTTTAACGAAAAGCGTATTTGTAAGTGCCTCGGAGGCTAGGGTAACGTTATTATCAACGAATGATTTTACTTGAACTGAATATATCTTTTCTTTTTGCAAGAACTCTTTGGCCAAATAAAATTCCTTTACTAAGCTAAGTTCTTCATTCTGCTCTTTTAAGCTTTCTAATCGCGTTCTTATAGCATCTACGCTATCAATAGAAGTAAGAACTAAATCATTTGAGGTATTTCTATTAAAACCACCCGAACTAGACAAACCTGCGGTGAAAGAGGTAAATGCTAAACCACCAATAAAAAAAAGAGTTGTAATCCCAGCAAAAATATTACGCTGGATTTTACTATTTTTTAATTCCCTATTCTTATATTTTATTTGGTCTAGAAGACGTTCATTGATAATTTGGGCTTTATCCACATCTTTATGTAATTCTAATAAATCACTCTCTTCTATAAAAGGCATATAACAACTGTAAATTTGATACTTAAATCTAAATGTAAGTTAAAAATTATTAATAACTTTTTATTTGCCTCAAAAATAAAATATAATGACTAGTATCACAAAAATCTTATGGTTTAATTAGCATATAAATCTGCAAATCAATTAATTAATATTTTTCTGACAAATTTAAACTAATCTTCAATTAAGGTGATTCCGTCCGACTCCATCTTAATTTTTCTATCCTTATACAAAGTTCCTAAGCCTTTCTTGAACGTTTTTTTACTCATCTGAAAAACATCCCTTATTTTTTCAGGTGCAGATTTATCGTGCAGCGCTAAAAACCCACCATTTTCTTTTAGAACTTCAAAAATCTTTGCTGCAGCTGGCTCCAATACCTTAGTCCCTAAGGGTTGAAGGGAAATATCTAATTTATTATCATTTCGAATTGTTTTAATACAACCGGGTATTACATCACCAATATTAATTGGTTTAAAGACTTCATTGAAATACACTAGGCCCTTATGTCGTTCGTTAACGATTACTTCCCAGCCCAAATCGGTCTGTCTGGTTACCACCAAATCTACTTGCTCCCATACTTTAAGGTCGACACTATCATTACTTAAAAATTTATCCAACTTATTGGATGCCACTAATCTACTTGACCGTTCGTCTAAATAGCAATGAACTACATACCATTGCCCTTCCTTCATTTTAACGCGCTGCTCTCTAAAAGGAACTAAAAGATGCTTTTCAAGACCCCATTCCATAAAGGCACCAAACTCATTAACTTCTGCAACCTGAAGCAATCTGAACTCCCCTAACATTATATCTGGCTCTAATGTTGTAGCCACTGGTCTTTCATCATAATCCAAGTAACAGAATACCTTTATGTTCTCACCAATTTCATAATTGGTAGGAACATATTTATTTGGCAACAAAACGTCGTTACCTTCTTCGTCGCCCAAAAATAGTCCGACACTGGTATCCCTTAAGATTTCTAGATTATTTATACGTCCTAATTCTATCATACTACAAAATTACATTTTAAAATCTAGAAACCTAGCCGTAAAAAAAAAGACCGTCACCAAAATGGTAACGGTCTATAGTTTCAAATCAGCGCTGTGCTATTTATAAATAGATGCTTTTTTAAAATGCTTACAAAGCATGTAATAAATAACTGCTCTGTGCTTATTTTTATTAGAGGAACCATACTTGTCCATAACACCTTTAATTGCATCATCTAATTCAGAACCATCATTAAGACCTAATTTCTTAATCAAATAGTTATTCTTAACAGTATCCAATTCCTTTTGATCACCACCAGATACCTTAGAAGCATCTAAATTGTAAATTGAAGGTCCTAAGCCTACAGTTACTTTTTTAAGTAAATCCATATCTGCACTCTCACCAAATTTATCTTTGATGTCCGCAGCATACTTTTCAATTAAATCGTCTCTTTTACTCATGTTTAGTGTGTTATAATTAATGGTTATAATACCTCTAAGATATAAAACGAAAATAATCAATCAAAATTTTATCGTTGATTAATGCCGGTGTAAAAACTTCTAATAATTTAGGTCGCCCCGAATCATCAAAAAAGCTATTCAATTGATCTTGAAGTGTATCTGAAGAATTTGTAGTATGATAGTCAAACCCAAACATGCTACAAAGGTGTTCAGCATTTAACTCGTGACGCGTTTCAAAATAGGTTTCAAAATCATCAGAATTCTCTTTACCAGGAAGGATTCTAAAAATACCTCCTCCTTTATTATTTACAACTATAATTCTAAAATTCGTGTTGATATAATTGTTCCATAAAGCGTTGCTGTCATAGAAAAAGCTTAAGTCACCAGTAATTAACAACGTTGGTGTTTCACTTATTATTGATGCTCCAATAGCTGTCGATGTACTACCATCTATACCACTCGTTCCTCTATTACAAAACACCTTTAATGTCGGGTTCAATTCGAATAATTGGGTGTATCTAATCGTAGAACTATTGGCAAGTTGCAAAAGATAATCATTCGGTATCCCTTTTAAAACTTCATTAAAAACCAAAAAATCTGAAAAAGGAATTTTCTCCAAATATGCTATCTTTTTTAACGTATAATTCCTCTTTACCTGATTCCAATAATCAAAATAATTACTTTTAATAGATTTTGTATCCGCATACATTTCTCTAAAAAAATACGCGACGGGTATTTTAATATGTTCTTCTAAACAAAAAAATGTATCGTTGGCTTCATGACTGCCAATATGCCAATGATGCTCTGGTGAAAAATTACGCAAAAAAGCTTTTATCTTTTTTGACACAATCAGTCCGCCAAAAGTCACCAAAACTTCAGGCTGTAATGCTTTAAACTGAATCTCAGGGTTTTCACTCATTTCAATAGGAGTAATAATCGAATCTATACTATTGAAGAAATTAGAATGATATAAGTTTGACGTTGTTTCGGTAAGCACCAACACACTTGGATCATTCGCAAGATTTTTAAGTGTTATTTCATCAATGCTATTTGGTGCATTTACACCTATTAATACCATCTTCTTAGTCGCTTGGCTCCAGATATCTTTTTGAAGCTGCAAAGTAGTATCACCGTCTTCTTGCGTAGAAACCGGACTACTATGTGAGGCTATACTAGGCTCTAAAATAGTTTCATATAAAGGTTCTTCAAACGGTACATTAATATGCACAGGGCATTGAGCTGTTAAAGCTAAATTAAATGCCCTATTTAATTCGGAATCATTATACTCTTGAACTTCATTTTGAACCTCATCGATATTCCTATCATTTATCCATTCTTGACGATATTGCAGAATTTTATCGGTTGAATGGGTTACGTCTTGCTTAAGATTAGCAGAATATCCTATTTGATTTTCATAGACATTTTTCTGATTTATTGTCTGCCCATCCCCTATTCCTATTTTATATAATGGCCTATCGGCTGAAATCACAACCAAGGGAATATTACTATAATACGCCTCGGCTACAGCCGGATAATAATTTAATAGTGCGCTACCCGAAGTACATAGTACCACAACAGGTTTTTGTAACTGTTGCGCCATGCCCAAAGCAAAAAATGCCGCACAACGCTCATCAACTATACTATAACAAGAAAAAAATGAATTCTCAGTAAACGCAATTATTAACGGAGCATTTCTAGAACCAGGTGAAATCACAATATTGGAAATATTCTTTGCCTGACAATGCTGTACGATGGCTTGAGCCGTGGGGATAAGAGAGTAATTCATGTACTTCAAAAATACGACCTAAGCAGGGTATTACCCAATAGTCTTCATGCTATTTATCATTCAACACACGAAACATGGTGTTACTTTTCAAAACCGTTTCATCCCATTCATTTTCATAATTTGAATCACTTGTAATTCCGCCACCTACATAAATTGAAACTTTATCTGCATGTACTTGCATACATCTTAGGTTAACAAAAAGTTCTGATTTGTTCACCACACTTCTATACGCACTATTTTCTTGATTTCGCCTATTCCTATTTCTTGACAATTCATTTTTAAAGTTTAATTCCCCCAAAAAACCAGTATAATAGGCACGATCATAAAATTCATTTTCACTAATGAATTTCCTCGCCTTTTCCATTGGCGTACCGCAAACTGCGGGTGTAGGATGAAGAGCCCGAAGCAAATTACCAAATTTATTGGGTGCAAACCTACCGTTCAACTTTGTTCGTAGATGCCAAAGTTGGCCTGCTTGAATAGATTCAACTTCCGATGTTGTTATTGAACTAACCTCATCCTTTAATGCTTTTATTATATAATCGGTAACCATTTGCTGTTCGTTCAATTCCTTATTGGTCCATTGAGGTTTTACAAACTCATTCGAACTTTGCGTACCCGCCAATGATATGGTCGTAAATTCTGCTCCTCTAGTATTAATCAGAATTTCTGGTGTTGCACCCATCCAGGTTCCAATTTTTGGATGATGCCATAGATAACAAAAAGCCTTTGAATATTTATTCAACATTCGTTGAAACATTTCAAAGTGATACACATTACAGTCAATCACAATTTTTCTAGATAGAACTACCTTATCAAATTCACCTTTACGTATTTCCTCAATTGCCTTGGTAACTAGCTTCATGTAACCTTCCCTATCAGTTTCATTAATAGAACTAATACCTTGATCAACTTTTAGTGAAGTATGGTTTAATTCAACCGGAGCAGTTAAGAGGTCATCTGAATGTAAAAGAATTGCATCAGCGTTTACATTGAAGGGAGCAAAAACAAATCCGGATTCCGAAAAATCATCAACAAAATGAATATCATTATTGTTTTGAAAAATGGCAGTCAATTGTGAGGCATTGGGTTTTCTATAGATAACGAAAGGCAATCCTTCATCTAAACAAGACGCGGCCCGGTCAAAAATTTCTTGTACCATCTTAGGCTTTTGGTAAAGCAATTGTTGTTAATTTACAAAGCGAAACAAGCTCCCCCGCTTCATTGGTAATCTTTATTTCCCATAACTGCGTTGTTCTTCCTTTATGAAGAATTATGGCCTTGGCAAAAACATAACCTTCTTTGACGCTTTTAACATGGTTTGCAGAAATTTCAATACCTCTCACAAAATACGTGCTGGCATCTAAAAATATGTACGATGCTGCGCTACCAACACTTTCGGCCAAAGCAACCATTGCACCACCATGGAGAACACCATCTGGCTGATGTACTTTAGGTGTTACTGGCATTTTAGCTAACAAAAAATCCTCCCCAACATCTATATAATCTATTTCTAAGGTTTCCATTAACGTATTCTTAGAAGTCTCGTTACAAATCTTTAGGATTTTTTCTTTGTAGTCGTTCATCTTTTTTTTGTAAAATTAAGCATTAGATTATCAATTGAAAAGCTAAAGAGAATTGCCTGCCTTATGAAAAACCAAATTAACAACGTCACTTACAATTCGTCTAACACCTACGAAACCTTAAATACTTTGTCTGATGAGACCAAAAATGTTTGGATAGTTTTTCACGGGATAGGTTTTTTAAGCCGTTACTTTCTTAAGTATTTTGATGAACTCCCTAAGAATGAAAATTATATCATAGCACCACAAGCACCTTCTAAATATTATTTAAACAGTAAATACAAGCATGTAGGTGCCAGCTGGTTGACTAAGGAAGATACAAAACAAGAAACAAACAATCTCTTCAATTATATCGATGCTGTATTAACTAATGAAGAAATTCCTACCTACTGTAATATCATAGTATTAGGATTTTCTCAAGGAGTTTCAATTGCTTTGCGCTATTTGGTACACACACAACTACGTTGCAACAAATTGGTACTTTATGCCGGTGGAATTCCGCATGAATTAAAAAAAGATGATTTTAAATTTTTATCAAATTTCAATACCGACATACTATCAATTATAGGAGATAAAGATGAATACCTCACTCCAGAACGCTTAATTGTAGAAAGAGAAAAAGTAGATTTATTATTTAGCGATACGATTCAGCATATTGATTTTGAAGGCGGACATGAAATGAAAAAAGAAATCATTAATAACTTAGCGAAATGAACACGTTATTCATCTTAGAAAATGCGAGAGTTGTATTAAGACCTCTAACACTTGAAAATTTCGAAGAACTAATTTCTATTGCATCCCAACATAATTTAGTTCAATATTCTCCTTCAAATATTGCTACGCCTAATACTTTAAAGGAATATGTTGAAACAGCCTTAAAACAAGTAGATGATGGCACCAGCATCTCTTTTATAATTTATGATAAGTTACAGAAAGCCTATGCCGGAAGTACTAGATATATGAACATGAACCATAAAAATAAAGTTTTACATATTGGTTCAACTTGGATTGGCCGAGAATTTCATGGCACAGGATTGAATGACCAAGTGAAACTTCTTATGTTAGATTATGCTTTTGGGGCTATGGATTTTGAAAAAGTAGAATTTCGTATTGATGAACGAAACAGTAAATCAAGAAAAGCAGTTGAAAAATTAGGATGTACCTTAGAAGGTATACTAAGAAAAGATGTGTACTTACTTAATGGTTTTAAAAGAAACACCTGTTGTTATGGGTTATTACGCGAAGAATGGCGTAATGTAACCACTAGACCCTAAATTTATTCTTTTACTTTTGGCTCGGAAACGTAATACGTTATTTTTCTAGTTTTGTAGGTATTATCAGGGGTGACAATTTGTTTGATCCAATTACCATTATCAGCTCTATCGTATTGGTATATATATTCTTTTTTAATAGTTTTCATCCCAGATATAGTCGTCTCGGAGATTAACATACTATTATCATCATACACATAGGTAGTTCTAGCCGTTGGTTCAAACTTCTCACCTTGATTGTTATACTTAAAATCTTGTTGTGCCATTAATTCCCCCTCAATACTAAATACCTCTTCAGATGCCTGATTGGCATCACCCTTTAAAAATTCTTTTGTGAGGACAGTTTTTTGAGGAGGTTTATTTTTTGGTTTTAATGTAGAAGTACGTATAGATTTTAAAGGTACCTCGTTCAGTAAATAGGTTACCGTATATTCTCCATTAATTTTTTTATGCTCTACTTGGGTGACATCCGTTCCATCATTATTCGTTCTTCGAATACTCACAATATCACCAGCTTGATCATACTCATACACATATTCATCTAAGAACTGTTTATCATAAGAAAATATTCGTTCCTGTATTTTTATATTTTCCGTAGAATCAATTTGGTAAAAGTGGGCTATAGAGGTACTTGGATCAAACGCATTATTTCTATAAGATTCTGATCGTTTCTCTGACAATTCACCTTCGCTGTACTTATAATAAACCACATCGTAGTCCATGTCATTATATCTTGTCACTGATTTAGTTAGAAAACCCTGCTTATTGAAATCATATTCTTCTTTCCCATAATCGGTACTCACCAGACAAAATTTCACGTTGCCTCTCAAATCAAAATCGGTGATGGTGAAAATTTGAATTTCTTGCCCTTGTACGCTACCTACAAAAGCTAAGAAAATAACATAAAGTGTTTGAACGTATTTTTGATTCATAAGGTAAAATTACTTTATTAATACTAAGCTCATGAAATTATAGCACAAAAGAAAAAAGGGACGGTATTAACCGTCCCTTTTCTATAACAATTTTAAGTTATATTACTTTACTTCCTCGAAATCTACGTCTTCTACATTATCACCTTCTGTAGCTGCACCATCTGCCGTAGGCTCTCCTTGAGGCGCTCCACCAGACTGTGCATCAGCTTGTGCTTTGTACATTTCTTCAGATGCTACTTTCCAAGCTTCATTGATTTTATCTAAAGCTGGAGCTATTACTGCTATATCTTTAGTTTCATAAGCAGCTTTCAATTCTGTCAAAGCATCTTGAATTGGTTGCTTCTTATCATCAGATAATTTATCACCAAATTCTTCTAACTGCGATTCAGTTTGGAAAATCATTCCGTCTGCTTCATTTAGCTTATCGGCAGTTTCCTTAGCCTTTTTGTCAGACTCTGCATTCGCTTCTGCTTCAGCCTTCATTTTTTTGATTTCCTCATCTGTTAAACCTGAAGAAGCTTCAATACGAATGTCCTGAGTCTTATTAGTAGCCTTATCTGTTGCAGATACTTTAATAATACCATTCGCATCGATATCAAAAGTAACTTCGATTTGAGGCGTTCCTCTTTTAGATGGTGGTATACCGTCTAGATGGAATCTACCTATCGACTTGTTATCGTTTGCCATTGGTCTTTCCCCTTGCAATACATGAATCTCAACCGATGGTTGATTATCTGCCGCAGTTGAAAATACCTGTGATTTTTTAGTTGGTATTGTCGTATTAGACTCAATCAATTTAGTCATTACACTACCCATGGTTTCAATACCTAAAGAAAGTGGCGTAACATCTAATAACAATACATCTTTTACATCACCTGTCAAAACACCACCTTGTATAGCGGCACCAATTGCAACTACTTCATCAGGGTTTACTCCTTTCGATGGTTTTTTACCGAAGAATTTTTCAACAGCTTCTTGTACAGCTGGTATTCTAGTTGAACCACCTACTAAGATAATCTGATCAATATCACTCTTAGAAAGTCCTGCTGCTTTCATAGCAGTTTCACAAGGTTTAATTGTTCTTTTCACCAAGTCGTCAATCAATTGCTCGAATTTCGACTTCGTTAAAGTTCTTACCAAGTGCTTAGGTCCAGAAGCTGTTGCCGTTACATATGGTAAATTAATCTCTGTCTGTGTAGAAGATGATAATTCTATTTTAGCTTTTTCTGCTGCTTCACGTAAACGTTGTAGCGCCATAGAATCTTTTCTAAGATCCATATCTTCTTCAGACTTGAACTCTTCCGCTAACCAATCAATAATTTTTTGATCTACATCATCTCCTCCCAAGTGAGTGTCACCGTCAGTAGCTAATACTTCAAAAACACCATCACCTAATTCTAATATGGAAACATCATGTGTACCACCACCAAAGTCAAAAACAACTATTTTCTGATCAATGTCTTTTTTATCCATACCATACGCCAAAGACGCAGCGGTAGGCTCGTTAATGATACGCTCTACAGTTAAACCTGCAATCTCACCAGCTTCTTTTGTCGCTTGTCTTTGAGCATCATTAAAGTAAGCAGGAACAGTAATTACTGCACGAGTTACTTCTTGACCTAAGTAATCCTCTGCTGTCTTCTTCATTTTCTGAAGAATCATAGCAGATAATTCTTGTGGTGAATATAAACGACCGTCAATATCTACTCTTGGCGTATCGTTGTCACCTTTTACTACTTTATACGGTACTCTTCCAGCTTCATTACTAGACTCTGAATACTTGTTACCCATAAACCTTTTAATCGAATAAATGGTTTTATTAGGATTGGTTACAGCCTGTCTTTTTGCTGGATCACCAACTTTAATTTCGCCTCCGTCAACAAAAGCGATGACAGATGGTGTAGTCCTTTTTCCTTCTGCATTCGGAATTACTACTGGCTCATTACCTTCCATTACTGAAACACAGGAGTTGGTAGTACCCAAATCTATTCCTATAATCTTACTCATTTTATATGTTTTAAATTAACTGCTTAATTTCACAATCGATAACTAAAGGTCAAACAATATGCCAAGCAAGAAAAACTGACATGATGTCATAATTACGAATTCTTAAATAAGAAATATGCCAGTTTAGTATGGCTAAAGATTTATGAAACATTGTACCTTAGCTTATCAAAATTATATGGTTTGGAAAGAGAAAGTATAAGTGTTTTTGATATGCTAAAAATTGGAGTAGGCCCTTCTAGTTCACATACTCTTGGCCCATGGCGAGCTTCCGAACGGTGGCTCATCCATCTCAATTCAATAAATGAGCTCCCTAATATTGAAGAAGTTCAGGTACACCTATATGGCTCCCTTTCATTGACTGGTAAAGGTCATGCCACTGACTATGCGATTATGCTGGGTTTATTTGGGGCCGACCCAGAATTCATGCCTATTGAAGATATTGATCCTTTAATAGATAAAATAAAGAAGACGAATAGTTTGTTATTGAACGGAAAACACAAAATTTCATTTAACGCTAAACAGCACATAGTTTTCAATAAAAAATTTCTGCCTTTTCATGCGAACGGCTTAAAATTTCAAGCAACACTTACTTCTGGGAAAAAAATATCAAAAACCTACTATTCAATAGGCGGAGGATTTGTTATAACTGAAGAGAGAAAAAATGCCAAACGTAAAGTTGACATGTTCAACAAGTTTCCTTTTCCCGTTCAAAAAGGAACTGAACTACTTGACTATTGCAAAACCGAAGGGTTAAAGATTTCTGAAATTATTTTACAAAACGAGCGTTCGTTGCGCAGTGATGAGGAAATAGACCATCAAATGCATAGAATATGGAATACCATGTTAGAATGCATGTATACAGGTTGTCATACGGAAGGAACATTACCTGGCGGACTAAATGTAAAAAGAAGGGCTTTCGAGATGCATCAAAATCTTAAAAGCGAGCTCCCCTACACTAACCCTGAAGAATGGTTACAAACCTTACGCCAAACCGAAGTTAAATTTAGACAGATATTAAAATGGGTAAGTTGTTTTGCGCTTAGTGTTAATGAAGTAAATGCCTCGCTTGGTCGTGTTGTCACAGCACCTACTAACGGTAGTGCAGGTGTT
Source organism: Maribacter sp. ACAM166 (assembly GCF_005771495.1). Taxonomy (GTDB): domain Bacteria; phylum Bacteroidota; class Bacteroidia; order Flavobacteriales; family Flavobacteriaceae; genus Maribacter. The sequence continues at coordinate 43,520 of NZ_VAUW01000017.1, read as the reverse complement.
ATACCTTCAGTATTAATGTATTACCTAATCATAGAAAACCACGCAGGTAATTTTGAGCATATAAAACAATTCTTATTGGTTGCGGGTGAGATCGGTAGTATTTTCAAAAAGGGTGCTACCATATCGGCCGCAATGGGCGGTTGCCAAGCAGAAATTGGAGTTTCATCGGCAATGGCTGCAGGAGCCCTTACTGAATTACTAGGTGGTACTCCCGAACAAGTGCTTATGGCTGCTGAAATCGCTATGGAACATCATTTAGGACTCACTTGTGATCCTATTGGTGGTTTAGTACAAATACCCTGTATAGAGCGAAATTCAATGGGGGCAATCAAAGCTATTAACGCAGCTGAACTTGCTTTGAGCTCTGACCCATCTGCAGCAAAAGTACCATTAGATAAAGTGGTACAGACCATGTGGGAAACTGCCCAAGATATGAGCTCTAAATATAAAGAGACCTCTGAAGGTGGATTGGCGGTTGGTGTATTTCTAAGTGATTGTTAAGTATAGAAAAATATCTATTTCTTTTAATGGCTTACTATCATTTTTATAGAATCAAAAATGCTGCTAATTTTAGTTTATGAAAAATCTTATTTCTGAAAGAGTTGCTGATTTTATTAAAAACTTTCCTCCATTTAATGTTCTTGACTCCAAATCTCTATATCTCTTAGCTGAGCAGGTACTTATAGTTTATAAAGAAAAGAATAGTATCATTTTTGCCGTAGACGAAAATCAGCATTCTCACTTTTATTTAGTTCATAAGGGTGCCGTATCACTTCACACTCCTTCCTCCAACAATATTATGGATTATTGTGACGAAGGTGACGTATTTGGACTTCGACCACTTTTCGCCAACGAAAATTATAAGCTCGAAGCTAGAGCACATGAGGAATGTATTCTTTATGGAATACCGATAGATGTATTTAGGCCTATTGCCAAACAGAATGAAGAAGTTTCTGTTTTTCTGATGGAAAGTTTCGCATCAAACACTCGTAATCCCTATTCAAAAAATCAAAAAGGTCAACTTTATGGACTTGATGGAGATGAGAATTCTCAAAAAGAAATTAAAATCCAGGATCTTCAGCTTGTACGTTATTCTAGAAAACTGATTTCCTGCTCCCCAAGAACTACAATTCAGAAGGCAGCAGAATTAATGACTGAAAAGCATATAGGCTCTATTCTCGCTGTTAGTAAAGGATTAGCCGTAGGGATTATTACCGATAAAGATTTACGTAGCAAAGTGATATCTGGTAAACAGCCCATAACTGCATCGGTTAAATCTATTATGACTTCGCCAGTTATTACCTACCCTAAAAAACTTACCATTACGCAGGCCCAAATGGCTATGATGAAAAGCAACATTAGCCACTTGGTCATTACGGAAGATGGCACACCCAATTCAAAAGCTTTAGGCATTTTATCCAAGCATGATGTTATGGTCTCTTTAGGAGACAATCCGGCAGTATTGGTCAAAGCTATTAAGCGTACACATAAGATAAAAAAAATAAAGCAACTCAGAAAAAGCGTAATGATGCTTTTAAATGGATATTTAGAACAAAATATCCCCTTAGGATTGGTTGCTAAAATAATCTCTGAACTCAATGATACTTGCATTAAACAGGTCGTTGAGATTTCGTTATTAAAAATGAAGAATCCACCGCCTGTTAAATTTGCCTGGCTTGCATTGGGCAGTCAAGGTAGAAGTGAACAATTGTTACATACAGATCAGGACAATGCTTTGGTATTTGAAGACGTTTCTGAAGAAAATTTACCGAAGACAACATCCTATTTTCTTGATCTCTCTAAAAAAGTAACCAAGGGGTTGAACACTATAGGGTACGAATACTGCCCAGCAGACATGATGGCCTCCAACCCAAAATGGTGCTTAAGTTTACAAGAATGGAAAAATAAATTGTCTTATTGGATTAGTAATCCCGGCCCGAACGAAGTACTTATGTCTTCTATCTTTTTCGATTATAGCCTAGCCTATGGTGAGCGCACTTTGTTGGATAACATGTCTGCTCATATTTTTAATACAGTTGAAAAATATCCGATATTTTTGGTCCATTTAGCAAATGGTGCTTTACAAAGTCCATCTCCAACAGGTTTTTTTAGACAATTTTTAGTTGAACAAGATGGCCAACATAAAGACTTCTTCGACCTTAAAAGTAGAGCCTTGAGACCCTTGATTGATGCGGCACGAGTTTTAATTTTATCACATTCTATAAAAGGAATCAGCAACACTTGGGAGCGTTATGAAAAATTGGCTGAATTAGAACCCAACAACAAAGAGCTCTACTTAGCCTGTTCTTATGCCACAAAAGCCCTATTAAAATTTAGAACAAAACATGGCCTGTTGCACCATGACTCGGGCAGGTTTATTGAACTGGAGCAATTGACCAAACAAGAAAAAATGAAACTGAAACGCACATTTAAAGCAATAAAAGAAATTCAGGAATTGATTACCCTACGTTTTAAGGTTGCTAATATTCTAAGGTAATGAGACTATTTAAAAGCAAACCCACCAACCTTCCGGTGTTTTGGAAATCGTATGAGAATTTATTCAAAGAGCCTACTTCAAAAGATTTCGACGAACTAGTTTTTGTAGTGTTAGATACTGAAACTACTGGTTTTAGTTTTGAGGAAGATCGCATACTGTCTATCGGAGCCGTTAAAATAAAACGAGAAACCATTTCCGTTCAAGAGGTCTTTGACATATACCTTGAACAAGAAAAATTTAATAAAGAAAGTGTGCCAGTACACGGACTTTTAAAGCACGGTCAACGGGCTTGCATTAGTGAGATTTTAGCATTGGAACGGTTTTTAAATTATGTTGGAAACTCAATAATAGTAGCTCACCACGCACGTTTTGATATGGGTATGTTAAATAGTGCATTATTACGAAATAGCTTACCTGAACTTAAGAATACAGTGTTGGATACCGGTATCTTGTATAGAAAAACACTTATCAAATCATACCTAGTACAACCCAAAACAAATTACACCCTTGATGAGCTGGCAGAAAAATTTTCAATCTCAAAAAAAGATAGACATACAGCACTTGGCGACGCATACATTACCGCAGTCGCCTTTTTAAAAATTATAACTCGCTTAAAAGAAAAGAAAATATTTTCACTAAAAATGTTGACCAGGTAATCGTTAAAGACTTTCTAAATAGCTAAGGACATTTCTATTAATTCGGTCATGAATATGCGTAGTATCGGCCTTCACGAAAGGCTCGCCGGTAATATGCTCGTAAAGTTCTATATACCGTTCTGATACTGATTCAATGTACGCATCAGTCATTTCTGGAACAGTCTGACCCTCCAATCCTTGAAAATCATTAGCAATCAACCATTGCCTTACAAACTCTTTAGAAAGTTGTTTCTGTGGTTCATCGTTATCTTGTCTTAACTGATAGCCTTCTCTATAAAAATATCTTGAAGAATCGGGCGTGTGAATTTCATCGATCAAAACAATTTTTCCCGCCTTTGTTTTCCCAAATTCGTATTTCGTATCTACCAATATTAATCCTCTTTCATCAGCGATTTCTGTACCCCTTTCAAAAAGCGCATAGGTATATTTCTCAAGAATTGCGTAATCTTCTGCTGAAACTATATCTTTTTTTATAATATCTTCCTTTGAAATATCCTCATCATGATCACCCATTTCTGCTTTAGTGGCAGGGGTAATTATTGGGTTCGGAAATTTATCATTTTCCTTCATCCCTTCGGGCATTGGAACTCCGCAAAGTATTCTTCTTCCAGCTTTATATTCTCTTGAAGCATGCCCAGACATATAACCACGTATAACCATTTCTGCCTTAAAAGGTACGCAAGCAACACCCATTGCAACATTAGGGTCTGGTGTTGCCGTTAACCAATTTGGCACAATATCTTCGGTAGAAGCCATCATTTTTGTTGCGATTTGATTTAAAATCTGACCCTTATATGGAATCCCTTTTGGCATCACCACATCAAAGGCAGATAATCTATCTGTTGCAACCATTAGCAACATATCGTTCTCAAGGGTATAGACAGCTCTTACCTTCCCTTTATATACATTCTTTTGACCTGGAAAATTGAAATTGGTATCGTAAATAGTAGTGTTCGACATGTTAATTTTTAATTGTGATGTTCAATAGTTTTATAAGCAGCTATTACTTCCTTAACCAGTTTGTGACGAATTACATCCTTTTCATCCAGATAGATTACTTCTATTCCTTCAACATTCTGTAAAACTAATAAAGCTTCTTTTAAGCCTGAAATTGTTCTACGTGGCAAATCGATTTGACCAGGGTCTCCCGTAATTAAAAATCGAGCATTCTTACCCATTCTGGTAAGAAACATTTTCATTTGTGCATGGGTGGTATTCTGTGCTTCGTCGAGAATTACAAAAGCATTATCTAATGTTCTACCCCGCATAAATGCCATAGGGGCAATCTGTATGGTTCCGTTCTCAATATAATGTGCTAATTTTTCTGCAGGTATCATATCCCGTAATGCATCATAAAGTGGTTGCATATAAGGATCGAGCTTTTCTTTTAAATCACCTGGTAAAAACCCTAAGTTCTCGCCAGCCTCTACAGCAGGCCTTGTCAAAATTATTTTCTTAACCTGTTTTTCTTTCAATGCCTTTACCGCTAAGGCAACCCCAGTATACGTTTTACCTGTACCGGCCGGGCCAACAACAAAAACCATATCATTCTTTCTCGAAGCATCGACCAATCTTCTTTGATTGGCTGTTTGAGCTTTAATCAAACGACCACTCACACCATGAACCAATGTCTCTCCACTGTAAGCTGAAGATTTAGGTTCATCTGCGTCAGAACTTGTTAAAATGTGTTCTATACTATTCTCATCTAATTTATTATATTTTATAAAATACTGCGTGAGCAAATCGAACCGTTGTTCAAATTCCTGTAAAAGTTCTTCATCTCCATAGACCTTAATTTTATTGCCACGAGCAACAATCTTAAGCTTTGGAAAATACTTTTTCAACAAATCTATATGTTCATTTTGCTGCCCAAAAAACTCTCTTGGGCTTATTTCTGTCAGTTCTAAAATAATTTCGTTCAAAGAGTCCGTTTTATTAACATTTATAGATAGCGAAGATTAGTTTCAAATCGCTGTTTTTTGTTTAGTTTTGTTCATCAAATTTAAGCAAATTTTAAGTTTGGATAATTAAAAACATATCAACATTGCTGTATGGCAATCATCACCCTAACCACAGATTTCGGACTTAAAGATCACTTTGTAGCCGTACTAAAAGGCTCTATATATAGTGAATTACCTGATGCTAAAATTGTTGACATTTCGCATGACATCATGCCATTCAATATACAAGAATGTGCATACATACTCTCAAATTCATATAAAAGTTTCCCTAAAGGTACCATACATATAGTTGGTGTGGATTCTGAAGAGACTCCAGAAAACAAGCATGTGGTTGCTTTGATCAATGGTCATTATTTTATAGGTGCAAATACGGGCGTTATAGGTCTTATCACCTCTGAGATGTCCCCTGAAAAAGTCGTAGAAATAAATCTACCAGATTCAATTGCTAATTCATTTCCAGTTTTAAACGTATTTATACAAGTGGCCTGTCATATTGCACGAGGTGGTACACTTGAAGTCGTTGGAAACCCTTTCACAGAACTGAACAATCTTAGAGAATTTTCGCCAAGAATTGTTGAAGATGGCAAGAAAATTATTGGAAGTGTAATTTATATTGATAACTATGGTAATGTAATCACTAATATTCGTAAAAACCTATTTGAGGCATACCGGCATGGTCGAGCATACAAGCTTTTGGTAAGAAATCATAAAATAAGCCAAATTCATAAAGCTTATAATGATTTTATCGATTATACCCAAGAAAAAAGTCAGCGTAAAGGTGCAGGAGATCTTTTGGCTATATTTAATTCTTCAGATTACATTGAACTAGCGATATTCAAAAGTAATCTAACAACCGTTGGTGGTGCCTCTACCCTATTAGGCCTAGATTACAGGGATACAATAATTATAGATTTCGAATAAATATAATCGTAGCAATACTAAGTCCAATAGGACTTTTAATCAATTAATTAAAAAAAATGAAAAGTTAATAACTATTTTACGAATCTCGTATTAATACGCTTTCTGTAGCAATACCTAGAGATTTACTTCACCTGTAGACTAATAAAACTGTTAATAAGTTTGTTTCCTTAAAAAGCCCATTTAAAATATCTTTGTTGGTAATGAAAACTGCCAATAGTAAGGAGTTAAACCTATTATTTTTAATTGATTTTAAGAATTTTACCCATAAAAATTAAAGAATGAAATTTATAGTTTCAAGTACCTATTTGCTAAAGCAACTTCAAATACTAGGAGGTGTAATCAATAACAGTAATACGTTACCAATTTTGGATAATTTTCTGTTTGATTTGCAAAAGGACAAACTAACCGTTTCTGCTTCTGACCTAGAAACCACTATGAGTTCGGTCATTAAGGTCGATTCAGACAATGAAGGCACTATAGCGGTACCAGCAAGGTTACTTCTCGAAACATTGAAAACATTTCCAGAACAACCGTTAACTTTTGTAGTAGAAGATAATAATACAGTTGAAATTAGTTCTAATCATGGTAAGTATGCCTTAGCATATGCCGATGGGGCTGAATTTCCAAAAGCGGTAGAATTAACTAGTCCTAGTTCCACAACGCTACTAGGAGATATTTTAGCAACGGCAATTAACAAAACTATTTTTGCAGCCGGTAATGATGACCTGAGACCTGTGATGAGCGGTGTGTTTTTTCAGTTTTCTCCTGAAAATTTAACTTTTGTTGCTACAGATGCACATAAACTGGTTAAATATCAACGAACGGATGTAACTGCAACTCAGGTAGCAGAATTTATAATGCCTAAAAAACCTTTAACTCTTTTAAAGGGAATTTTGGCAGGTAGTGAATCTGATGTTTTAATTGAATACAATGATAGTAACGCCAAATTCAGCTTCGAAGAAACGGAATTAATCTGTAGATTAATTGATGGTAAATATCCAAATTACGAAGCGGTAATACCGAAAGAAAATCCGAATAAACTTACTATCGCTAGAAATCAGTTTTTAAATTCCGTAAAGAGGGTTTCTATTTTCTCAAATAAGACCACGCATCAAATTCGATTAAAAATAGCTGGTGCAGAATTAAACATCTCCGCAGAGGATATTGATTACTCCAACAAAGCTGAGGAAAGATTAACCTGTTCGTATCTAGGCGATGATATGCAAATAGGTTTTAACTCAAGGTTTTTAACTGAGATGCTGAACAATTTAAATTCAGATGAGGTTTCTTTAGAAATGAGCTTACCAAATCGTGCCGGAATACTGACACCAACCGATGGTTTGGATGAAGGTGAATATGTGACAATGTTGGTAATGCCAGTTATGCTGAATAGCTAGTTGGTATAAAGTAAAATAAAAAAGGGTCAGTTGATATCAACTGACCCTTTTTTATTGATGAATTTTTCAACCCTACTATGATATAAATCGGATAGTACCAAAATAGCTTGGTGATTCATCATTATTAGCTCTTATTGCATTTAGTACAGGCATTACAATCGATAATACCCCTGCAAAAACCAATAAAACTATTCCTAGTCCAAAGAGTAAAATTCCGGGAATACCAATAACTACATATATAAGTAACGTTAATTGAAAGTTGATAACTGATTTTCCATGCTCTTCCATCCCGACAACAGCATCTTTAGTTGTCAACCAGATACCTAAGGGTACAAGTAGCCCTCCAAAACCGGTTATGAAATCTAAATATTGAGACAGATGTGTAATGACCAAAAGATTACGATCTTCACGTAGCGTTATACCATTATTTACTAGTTCCATTTTTTGATTGATTTAAGATGAATACTAGAAATAAGACGACTAATAATACATTTTGTTACACAAGTTCAACTTTTATATTTTACATTTTGTGTTTTACCTTTTTCAGCTTTTCTTCTTCATTCATTACCTTCAATTTTATCTTTACAATTTTATCGCTCATTTTTTGAATATCAACAGGCGCAAGAGTACCTTTTAATTTTCCTTTTTCAAGTTGATTTTTAAGCTTATATATCTGTTTTTCTTGTTTGATTATAGATTTCTCTTTGACATTATATCGCTTTTTAAATTTCTCCTTCTTTTTTAAATCCGCCACCTCTTTTTTTGCCTTTTTAGCTGCTGCTTCAGATTTCTCTACTTTCTTTTTAACCAGCTTAAACTCCTTCTGGCGCTCTACGGTAGTTTCATTTGTTAATTCCAGAGAATCACTTTGAGCATACCCAATAGAATAAGTCAATACAACCAGCATTAATACAATAAGTTTCTTCATTTTAGTATATAAATTTTTTGAATATAAAATTAGTATTTTATTACATACCGGTATCAATATGCGCTCAAAATTAGACAACAACAACAGTTATTAATTGATTATTTTTGCCCTATGATTCATACAGATACCATAATAGCATTAGCAACTCCATCCGGTTCTGGAGCTATTGCCATTATCAGACTTTCTGGAGTAAATGCAATTTCTATAGTATCTCAACATTTTGAATCCGTATCCGGCAAAAAGTTAGAAAAACAAAAAACTCACACGCTACATTTAGGTTTTATTAAGGATGGAAAAAATGTTTTAGACCAAGTCTTAATATCCATATTTAAAAACCCTAATTCATATACTGGTGAGGATGTTATTGAAATTTCATGCCATGGGTCTTTATTCATTCAGCAAGAAATTATTCAACTGTTTCTAAGAAATGGAATTAGAATGGCAACTCCTGGGGAATTTACCATGCGTTCTTTTTTGAACGGAAAAATGGATTTAAGTCAAGCAGAAGCAGTCGCTGATTTAATTGCCAGTGACAATGCCTCTAACCATCAGGTTGCAATTCAACAGATGCGTGGGGGTTTTAGTAATAAAATAAAAGAACTACGACAACAACTTTTGAATTTCGCTTCCCTCATAGAACTGGAATTGGATTTTTCTGAAGAAGACGTAGAATTTGCAAATAGAGATGAATTTAGAAAGCTTTTAAACGAGCTGGAGGAGGTTCTTAAAAAACTCATCGATTCTTTCGCTTTGGGTAATGTAATAAAAACAGGTGTTCCTGTGGCTATTATAGGAGAACCTAATGTTGGTAAATCGACGCTATTAAATGTTTTGTTAAACGAAGAAAGAGCTTTAGTTTCAGACATTGCTGGGACTACTAGGGATACTATTGAAGATGAAATAGTAATCGGCGGAATTAGTTTCCGATTTATTGATACTGCAGGCATCCGTGAAACAACTGATGTTATTGAAGGGATGGGAATTCAACGCACGTATGAAAAAACAGAGAAGGCCCAAGTCATTCTATATCTAGTTAGTGGTGATGAACTATTCTTAAATACCAATAAAGTGGTTGAGGCTAAAACAGCACTAAATAAAATCACAGAAAGATTTAAAGAAAAATCAGTCATTACAGTCATTAATAAAGTTGATAGAATCACTAAAGAATTTACCGAAGAATTGAATAGTCATTTCCCAAATTCAATTCACTTATCAGCAAGAGAAAAAATTGGAGTAGACCAGCTTGAAAATAAACTATTAAGTTTTGTAGAAACAGGCAAACTACGAAATAACGAAACCATAGTTACCAATAGTAGACACTACGATTCCCTTTTAAATGCTTTGACTGAAATAAAGAAAGTACAACAAGGATTAGACAATGAACTCAGTGGGGATTTACTATCCTTAGATATCAAAGCCGCTTTATTTTATTTTGGTGAAATAACAGGAGAAATAACCAATGATGAGCTTTTAGGAAATATTTTTGCCAATTTCTGTATCGGCAAATAAATAAGTATTTAATATGGTTTCATATGGTTCTATTTGGTTTCATATACCTGTAAATCAATAAGTTGTTAAAAAGTATTTTTATTCTCTCTTTCTCTTAATCTCCTATTTTCATATATTTATTTCATCTAATTTTCATCTCGGCGTAATTTTTAGTAGTCAAGATGAAATAATTTCACCTCGACCATGAAAATAAGTCTAAGAACCAAAAAGATTAAAAACGGAAAATTCAGTCTCTTTATTGAATTTTACAAAGGCCATTATATTGATAAAAACGGTGTAAATAAATACGATCGTGATTTCGAGTATTTAAAGCTTTACCCGCTAGAAAATCCTAATACTGCCGATGAAAAGAGAAATAATAAAGAAATCTATGAACTTGCCGAAAAGATTCTTTCCATTCGTAAAGCTGAATTCTATCAGGGGAAATTCAAATTAAAGAATGATAAAAAAGGACAAGTAACCTTTATGGATTATTATACACAGCTTAAGGAAGATCGTTTTGAGACGAAAGCCAACTATGGGAATTGGGATGCCGCTCAAAAACACATCGAGAGATATTGTCCGCCCCAGAAGCAGCTAAAGGATATTAATACAGAATTTGTAAAAGGGTTCAAGCGCTATTTAAATACCAAGGCTAAAACCAAGAGTGGTACTCCCCTATCACAAAATTCTAAATACTCTTATTTTAATAAATTCAAAGCAGCCTTACGGGAAGCTTATACCGAAAATTATTTGGAAGAAAATGTGTTGCGATCGGTTAAGGGTTTTGAACAGGGTGAATCCACTAGAGAATACTTAACTTATTCGGAATTACAGGCTATGACACAAGCCGAATGTAAGTACCCTATATTAAAGAGTGCTTTTATTTTTAGTTGCCTTACAGGCTTACGATGGAGCGATATTGATAAAATGAAATGGTCAGAAGTCCGCGACGAAGATACGGGTACGCGAATTATATTTAGACAAAAGAAGACCGACGGACTCGAATACCTTTATGTTTCAGAGCAATCAAGAAAACTACTGGGAGAACGAGCCAACGAAAGTGATCGGGTTTTCAAAGGCTTGAAATATGGTGCGGTTTACAACACCGAAATTCTAAGGTGGTGCATGAAAGCAGGCATTACCAAGCATATCACTTTCCATAGTGCACGCCATACAAATGCAGTACTCCTGCTCGAAAATGGTGCAGATATCTATACCGTGTCTAAACGTTTAGGGCACAAAGAAATCCGAACTACAGAAATTTACACCAAAATCATTGATGAAAAAATGAAGGAAGCGGCTAATCTGATTCCTGAGTTGAATCTGGATATTAGCTAAAGCCGTTTTAAAATGTTGGCTGTAGTTTAATATTGCGTTGATATTAAACTACAGCCTAATTCTTTTAAGAAGAAAGTATCCTTTGATCAATATGATCAGTTAGTTCAATCAAAAACAAAGTTATAGGTCAATGAGACAAGAGGGCTGTTCAGTATGGAAAGCTCGAAAGCACCAAGAGGACTGTCCCCAAAAATTTCACCGTTCTCCCCACCGTTCCTTTGTGTATAGTAAATACTGTAAGGGTTTCTTCTTGCATATAGATTATAAACGGTAAAGGTCCAATCACCGGACCATCTTTTGCTTTCACTTTTAACACCCCTGATATTCCATGAAAAATCAAGTCGATGATATGTAGGTAACCTCGCGTTGTTCCTCTCCAAAAAAAGCGGTGTATCTATACCTTCGATTTCCACAACGCCATTGGGAGCGGTATAAGGTCTACCGGTCTGAGCGGTAAAATTAAAGCTTAGGGTATTGTAAGGATTGGACTCTATATTCATCGTAGCGTTGAACACATGTGTCCTGTCAAAATCAGAGGCATACCATTCATTGTTATTGATTCTATCCCCGGGCTTCTCTATTTGGGAGCGTAAACGACTTCTAGACCATGTGTAGTTCATCCAGCCATTGATAGTACCCTCAGGTTTTCTTAAACTGAATTCGGCACCGTATGCTTGTCCTTCACCTTGGACCAGATCCCGGTTTATGGTTTCACTCAAAAAGAAGTCCGCCCCGGGCTTATAGGTCAAAATATTATCCACCTCTCTATAATATCCTTCTAGACCAAGTTGTATTGCATTGTTGTTTAAATTCTTATATATTCCAAAGCCATAGCTATCACTTACCTGTGGCAGTACTGTAGGGTCGGAGGTCTTCCATCGAGAAGTGGGTACGGGCGTGGTATTGTTATAAATATTCTGTAAGTATTGGTTCAGTCTGGCGTAGCTTGCCTTCAACGATGTAGTTTCGTCCAGTTCCAAGTTCAGTCCCAGTCGTGGTTCCAGACCATTGTAGGTTTTTACTCCCGCGCCTTTTTCAAATTGCGTGGTACCCAACAACTCCCCACTGAAATTGTCGAACGTATTTTGTGTATAGGGCCCTACAAGAACAAAATGGTTAAAACGAAGTCCCGCGGAAATGGAAAGTGCTTTAATCGGTGTCCAATTGGCATTACCATAGCCGGCGAATTCATAGCTAATTTCATTTTCCAAGGAAATCGGGAGTACGTTTTCCGCTGATCCAGGGTCAAGCGCACCCGGGCCAATATTGTAACGGTTGACCTGCCCTCCAAGATAATACTCCATATTAGGACTCTGTTTCTTTGAAAATTCCGAAATGAGACTTAGATAGTTGATTTTTGAGCTATACTCGACCTCGTTATCGCTATCACGCTCAGGAAATATAATTTTGGGACTGTAGTCACTAGCTACCACTATAGTCCTTAAATTAGAATTATTCTCAAAACTATGGGACCAGTTAAGGGTTCCGTTAAGGGTCATGAAATCGTATTGGTTGCTCTCGGCATTTATGTTCTGTACAGGTGTCACCAAATCCAACTGGTAAAAGTCTTTGGAAAAGAATCCGGTAAAAGTCACTTGATCATTCTCTGTAGGAAGGTAAAGTAGCTTCACGGTGCTATCATAGAACTTGGCCTTGGTATTGTTTAAACGCTCTGAAAAGATGGGTAATAAAAAATCGGTCACGCCGGCCCTTACTCCGGCCAGCAGCATTAATTTATCCTTAATAACAGGTGTTTCGATATTTAATCGACTGGAAACCAATCCAATACCTCCGCTAAGCTTCAACTTATCCACGTAGGGATTCTTGACCTTGACATCTAACACGGAGGTCGCCCTTCCCCCGTACCGGGATGGAATGTTGGCTCTGTAGAGATCGGATGATGAGATGACATCGGGAGTGAACACGGAAAAAAGTCCGAACAGATGGGTGGGATTAAAAACAGGGGCATAGTCATAAAGAATGAGATTCTGATCTAGGGAACCTCCACGTACGGTAAGACCATTACTGATTTCTCCGGCATTGTTCACCCCAGGGAGGAGGGTCATTGCTCTAAGCACATCAAATTCGCCTACTGCCGAAGGAATCTTTTTTAGCTCTTTGGATGTTAGCCTTACAACACCCATTTGCGGTACGGTAAGGTTTTCGTTCTGTGTCTTGGCCTTAACGATGACCTCTGAAAGCATTTCTTGTTGCTCTTTGAGCTCAATTTCTAAAAATATATTACTGTTAAGTTCAATTTCCCGAACTTCGGTTGCAAAACCGATATAGGTAATGGTAACGCTATAGTTGTTGGCTGGCAGGGAAATTGCAAACAGGCCTTCATTGTCGGTAAGTCCGCCACAGGAACATGGGTCTATAGCAATCTGGGTATTGGCCAATGGTCTGCCCATCGCTGTTGTTTCAAGAGAAAGATCATAGCTTTGGGATTGGCAGACATATCCGTAAAACAGAATCAATATTGCTATATTACGGAAGTTTCTATTCATTTATAAACTATTTATGTAATCGATTATCCTTTCAATTTCCAATCCATCCTTCAGGTTCAGTACCGGTTCTAAATCGACTTTCTATACAGGGGGCAAAACTGATTGGATTTCCAATAGGAGGATCGGTTTCAAAACTAAATATCGGTGGCGGGTCAACTTCGTCATCCAATATATCCGTCCGTTCAATAAAAATTGACTTGACAGTATTGGAAGCCGCCGTGAATCGGCCCAACACCATCTCTTTATCGTCATTTACATTGAATACGTTTCCTATTACAGCGGCAGGTGGTGGCGCATCGAAATTTCCGTTATTATCGATAATATCCTGTAATCTACGGTAGTACTGGTAGGCATCAAAAGACAGAGATATTTGTTCTAACGAAACGACAATATTTTCATTCGTGTATAATGGGATATTTGCCGCAGGATACTCCTCGACGAATGTGCCGTTCGTAAATTTATCGTCTAGAATTTCAATAGACTCATTATAGCGAATGGTCCAGCACGGTGTTTCGCAACCGTACGTATAATATGGCGCTCTGCGAGGAACGCCCACAGGAAGAACCGCTGGTGGTGGCGGATTCCTTTCACAATCCCCATTTCTAAAAATGGAATTATCACAAACCTTACATAAAATTAGTTTCTCAAAAGAACGAAATCGCCAGAGGTAGTAATTTTTGTCTGCTACAGGTTCATTGAAACTTACTGCTATGCTGTGCCCTGGCACGAATTTTCCTGAATCCTCCCTGAAAAAGAGCTCTTTTTCAAATGTAGCGGATATATCGTCAAAGGGTACTGGGGCGATTACCGTTTCCGGCAAGGACTTGTAGGTGCTACCGTCGGTTAAAGTGACGTTCAGTTCCCAAGTTTCACCAGTGGCGACAGCAAAGTCGTCTGGCGTAACATAAGTATCTATTTGTTCTCGCAAAGTCACCGATTCCCCCGAGTCGAGATTGTCAAAAGTGACTATGGCCCCTTCTTGAAATATGTTTCTGTATATGCCGAATTCATTACTGGTCCTCTGAATATTGATAAACGAAGAGCCAACGGTTGAACTTGCTTGACCTTCGATTATAGTCAAATCGTCTTCAAATTGAAATTCGGGGGCGACGGGGTCTATGCAACCTAATTGCATAATACAGAGAAATAGACTCAGACGTATTAAACCAGAATTTTCTACACAAGTTTTTATCATTCCGTTTAAGCATTTCAAAATAATTATCATGGAGAATATACTAAATTAATTTTAGCTTTAAACGTAATGATAACGGAGACTTTAAACTAAAATCTTATTACTTATTTTGAGAGGTACGATATGGTGTCACTTTTGAACCGATATATCTATGAATTAACTTGATGTTTAAATTGAAAACAACCATAACTTAAGTTTAGAGAAATGAAGATAAAGGAATATAGAAAAAAACTAAATTAGTTGGTTACGGGACGTGTTCATATTATTGGCAAGTGAACTCCTAAAGTTCGGTAAAAGGAAAAATCTATAGTATCTTATTCATTATCAGAGTGAAAAGTTGATTCAAGCAATTTTTATGTACTGGACTGCTCTTAAAAACATTAAAATTGACCTTTTTTTAACTAACATTTTCGTAATTAACGATTTGAAATTGTTGATAACTCAAAATTCTTTCATATTTGACAAAAATCAAGTGATCCCATTTAAAGCCATTTGAAACCAAATCAAAATTAGCACATCACATTTGAATTCATTTAAATTCATTTAATATAAGTAATTGTATATCAGATTATTGTGGATAAATAAAACTGAAAAACTAAGCTTCCACCCTTCCTTTACTTTACCTTTATCTTAAGAATTCTTCAAAAGAAAACAAAAGCGCTTTTGTTCATTTCGAAACCCTAAAAAGAAACAAATGGACAATTTTTTAATCCTAGAACGACTTGATCGTTTAGAACGGCTTTTAATAGCCAATAAGGAAGTACTCACCTTTGAGGAAACCAGTGACTATACCGGAATATCGAGAAGCTATCTATACAAACTGACGGCCTCAGGAAATATCCCGCACTCAAAACCCAACGGCAAAATGCTGTTCTTTGAAAAGGTCAAACTCAATACATGGCTTTTACAGAATGAAAGAAAGTCAAGGTCGGAAATCGAGACCGAAGCGCTGAACTACACCTTTAAAAACAGGCATAGATGAATCGGGAAAAAATTGACTGGAAAAGAGTCCGTGCAGTTTGTATCGTTAAAACAATGGCTAAAGCAGGACATTTTCCATGTAAGGAAAACACTAAAGAAGCTTGGTTTCGAAGTCCGTTCCGGCCGGAAACCCATGCCTCTTTTAAGGTGTCGAAAGTCAAAAATCTATGGTTCGACCACGGGGCAGGCTTTGGAGGAAATGTACTAGATTTGGTCGTCCGGTTTTACGACTGCCGCATTCTTGATGCACTACACTTCCTGTCGGATATACCGTCCTCTTTTTCTTTTCACCCGCAACATTTTGTGCCTCCCGAGAATACTAGCTTGATTGTCAAAAGTGTTAATTCCATTTGGCATTATGGTCTTAAGACGTATCTGAACGAACGGAACGTAAAACTGGAAACCGCTAAAAAGTATTGCAAGGAAGTTCATTATTCCTGTAAAGGGAACCATTATTTCGGTATTGGACTGCAGAACGATTCCGGTGGTTGGGAACTTCGTAATCAATATTTTAAGAGTTCATCATCCCCAAAGGATAGTACATTTCTGTCCAACGGATGTAGTCAATTGGTAGTGACGGAAGGAATGTTTGATTTTTTAACGGTCACAAATTTTTGTCATGATAACAAGTCTTTCCTCATTCTAAACTCCCTATCCTTTATTAAAAAAGCTATGCCGTTTATAGAATTTTTCAAGGACGTTGAACTGTATCTGGATAATGATACAGCAGGCAAAGATGCTACCAATTGGTTAATGCAAAATCATAAATACTGCAAAGACAAATCCTATTTATATAAAGATTTCAAAGATATAAATGAGATGTATATCGCAAGAAAAGATAAAACCAAATATAGCGATGAAAACCCATCTGAGTAAGAATTCAAGATGTGTCATTGTCATGACAAATCTTGCTTTTTCTCCCGTTGGTCGCAAAAGAATAGGAACTAGTAACCGAGTTTCCGATAAAGGAATTAACAGATAATACTACAATTAAAATAACTAAAGTGAAAAAGGAGTTTGTACAATTTCGGTGTTCTATTTATGAGAAGAAGCTGCTCAAAATCAAAGCCAAAAAGAGCGGACTTTCCATAAGTGAATATTGTCGCCGTGCCGCTTTTGATATTAGAATTGTCGAACGGTTTTCCGATGAACAAATTGATGTGTATAAGTTACTGGTTCAGTATCAAATCAACTTTAAGCGAATCGGCAATATGTACCGAAAACGAAATCCGAAACTAGCTAATGAAGTGATCCAGTTGGCCAACGAAATACGGAAACATCTTTACAATTTCAAAAAATGATAGGCATGGGAAAATCCATATCGCATACAGGAGCCTCTATGGGATATGGCTGGAACGAAGAGAAAGATGCTAAAGTGGTCTACCGCGAACATTTGGCAGGGGACAATCCCAAAGAGATTACTCAGGAATTCAAGATCATACAATCGCAAAACCATAGATGTGAAAAAAACACCTTGAGTTTTGTGCTTAGCCCAACCATTGAAGATGGACAAGAATTGAAAGAAAAAGAACTAAAGGAAATTACGGAAAGGTTCATCAAAGAAATGAAATTACAAGAACGACAGGCGATTGCTTTTGTACACCAAGATAAAAGCCATATACATATTCATTTGTATGTAAACCGTATTGGTTTTGATGGCAGAGCTTACAAGGATAACTATGTGGGAAAACGAAGCCAACAGGCAGCTGAAAAGGTGGCAAAGCAAATGGGTTTGACCACGGTACGGGAAGTACAACAAGAGAAATTGAACGAAATAAAAAATGTAAGACAGGAAATACAGCAAATCCATGAAAAGGTTATTACGGAACTTAAACCCAAGGATTTTGACCAATATATAAAATTCATGAAACAGAGGAGTGTTGAACTCATTCCTAGCATTAACAAATCAAATCAGCTGCGGGGTTTTCGCTTTGCATACAAAGGCCAAAACCTAAAGGGAAGTGAAGTTCATCGTTCCATGTCAATAGGACGAATAGCAGAGCGAATGGGTTTTTATAAAAATATCGCTCAAAAAATTGGTAAAGAAAACACCATGCTACTATTAGGCAAAACGATAGGGGTATCTCCCACCTTGGCAGCGAACATTGCGCAAAAGGCGATTAAATTGGCCATCAAAAAAACAATTGGATTAGGAATGGAAATATGAAATTATGGCAAAACTAGAAGAAATAGCGGAATTACTAACGGAGGAAATTAAAGAGTTTGAAAACTCGGTCAGTCGCATGGAAGAGCTTCAGGCTTTTTTGATGAACTACAAAATCAAGCCCGACACCGCGGACATCGATTTTATTCTAAAGCGGTATAATGACGATCAGCTAAAGGCCATTAACGACCAACACAAACTGATGGCAAACGTGGTCTTCTACATTAAAAAGTCCATGACGATTCCGAAATGGGCGATAAAGCTATTTTGTGGACTATTCGTCAGCATAATTTTGGTGCTGGGTTTCTCCATTTATAAGGTTTCCCGAATTTCTGAACTAAAGCAAAAAGCTTATGGGCAGGGAGAAGAAAAAGCGGTCGGGCATTTCAGGGCATTTTTCGAGGCCAGCCCAGAGGCAAGCGCACGCTATGAAGAATGGCGAGAACCCAAAAGCAAAAAGTAGATTGCGCCCTATCCGGTTTTTGCTTGACGCTTATCTGCCGGAACACTACAAAAACCGGACAGGATCCACGCGCAGGTAAGTTTTTGGTAAGATTTGGGGCAAAATATTACAATTTTTGAAAATAAATAACCATATATGTAATTTTCATCTTATCTTTACGTTTTAATTAATCAGCAGAGCTAGTGCATGTCATTTCATTTAAAAAGCTAAGGGAGTATTTTTCGAAAGAAACCAATGCTAAAGTGGCCTTGCAAGATTGGTATAAAAAAGCAAACAAGGCAGAATGGGATAGTTTTGCCGATTTAAAGAACACCTTCAATACAGCAGATAGTGTCGGCAATGGTCGATTTGTTTTTAATGTCAAGGGAAACCATTACCGAGTTGTAGCTATAGTTCGCTTTAAGTTTAAGAAAGTCCTGATTAGGTGGGTTGGAAATCACCGAGATTATGACAAAATAAAGAATATAGATAAGTTATAGGATTATGGAAAAAACAATAACACACGAGGAATATGTCAAAGCAAATCTTCGCTTGGAAGAATTGATAGATGTTGTAAATGACAATACACCAACGGAGGACCCTTTAGCTCAAGAGTTTATAAAGATTAGCGATATCATCGAAAAATACGAAGAGATTCATTTTCCAATAGGTTTGCCTACCTTACAGGAGATGATTGAATTACGTATGTTCGAAATGGGTCTAAAGCGAAAAGATCTGGCTGCTCTCTTAAATACCAGTGCCTCAAGAATAAGCGATTATTTGAACGGTAAAAGAGAGATTACTTTGAATGTTGCCAAAGCATTGCATCAAAAATTGAACATCGATAGTGATATAATTTTGCAATAACAATCTATAAGGAAAGCATCATCTTATCAAAAGAAACTAAAAGTTTTCACCTATTTTCCACCTCGAACGCCCCTACCCCAATGTTTACAGGGATAAGAAGATACTGTATCGGCAAATAACAAAATTACTTACGACGTATGTTTAGCTTTTTTACTAAAAAACATTTTTTAATAGATCATCTAGAAGGCTTCATTGATATTCATAATCATATTTTGCCAGGAATAGATGATGGTGCTAAGACTGTTGACGAATCTATTGAACTGATAAAAGGATTTGCTGAATTTGGAGTTACAGATTTTATTTGCACTCCACATATTATGGAAAACTATTATCCCAATAATCCAACCACAATAAACAAATCATTATCGCTTCTTAAAAATGGTTTAAAAATGAATAATTTGGATTATATAAATGTGAATGCTGCTGCTGAGCATATGATTGATTCGGGGTTTGAAAAACTTTTAGATGAGAAAAATATACTGCCGCTGTCTAAAAGCTATCTATTAATTGAAATGTCCTATTTACAACCGTCTCTAAATTTTGATATAGCGGTTACTAAAATAACCAATAAAGGTCTTTTTCCCATTTTTGCGCATCCAGAACGGTATGCCTATTTACACAACCGGCTTGGCGAATACAAAAGTCTTAAGAAAAAAGGATTGTTGTTTCAATTGAATTTATTGTCGTTAGGAGACTATTATGGAACCGAAGTTCAAAAGGTAGCAAAAACGCTATTAAAAAATAATCTAATAGACTTTGCTGCCAGTGACGTTCATAAGGTATCCCAATTAGAAAGCTTAAAAAAGCTACGCATTGACACTAAAACACTACACTATCTAAAACCTATACTACAAAAAACGACGTATAATTTTAAATAAATTTGGGTTAAAACTTCCACCACTTTTTACTTGTTTTACCATACCCGTAACCATACTTTCCTCCATAGCCCAAATCATCTATACTCACATCATTTACGACAAAAGAAACGCCCTTTAATTTACCCGAATCCCGCAAATCAAGTGGAAACTTAATAGCAATTTCATCGGTAATCCCTGCTCTAGTAACATAAATTATGTGATTGGCAAATGGCGTAAGCAATAAGGTATCACTAACGACCATCAATAGTGCCGTATCTACAATGACATAATCATAAAGTCCGGATACCTCAGTTAATAACTCCTCTACACGTTTACTCATCAATAATTCAGCTGGGTTTGGCGGTATTTTACCAGAATAAACAACATCAATAGTATTGCAAAAATACCATATTCGTGACTTTTTTTTAAAACCAAAATATAAAATAAGCGGGAAATCCTGAATAGGAAATCCCGCTTTTAAAAAACATTATCGTACTTCAGGATAAACATATATGAATAAAACTGCCAATCTTAGAATGTCTCCCGTGCAACTCTACATATGCAAAATCCTATTATAACTAATTTAATACAATCATTTTCTTCACCAAGGGCTCTGATGTATCAGTGATGTAAGCATAGACAGTATAAATTCCATTTCTCAAATCACCAACAAATATATCATAATTTCCATTTGCATTTGCATTTACATTTACATTATAAGATTCAAAATAATCATATTGTTTGACCAATCGTCCACTAGAATCATATACATAAATGCCCAAAAGTGGTGCAGGAACTTCTAAATTAATATACACTTTAGTAAATTCACTTGCAGGATTAGGGGAAATTACCATATTGTCCATTGTGGCATCAAATGTTTCATTCTCTTCAACTTGTATGATTAAAGTGGTTATATCAGTCAACCCTTCTTCATCACTTACGGTTAAGTTAACTTCAAATATACCTGCAAATTCAAAAGTATACTCCGGATTAGGAATTGATGAAGTATCCCCTGTTCCAAAATCCCACATATAGGAAATGATTTCCTTATCATCAGTAGAATTACTTCCCGTAAAGGTTACAGTCAATGGTGATGTTCCTGAAACTACACTAGAAGTAACAATGGCAACCGGAGCTGGATTACTAGGAACATCCGTTATGGTCCATGTAAAGGATACCGTGGTAGACTCCGAAGGAGTACCGTCGTCCGTTACCATTATATCAACTGCGTAAGGACTATTGGCAGCAGCACCCCTAGTAATGGTTCCACTTATTAATCCCGTTGCCATATCTATCGAAAGTCCGGTAGGAAGATTGGTAGCCGAATAGGTCATATCATCGTCCTCCGAATCCGTTGCAGTAACCTGTAACGAAACAACATTGTCCTCTACTCCGTTCTGCTCCCCTGGATTCGTGACCACTGGGGCAAAGTTCACAGGAACATCCGTTACATTCCAGGTAAAGGACACCGTGGTAGGCTCCGAAGGAGTACCGTCGTCCGTTACCATTATATCAACTGCGTAAGGACTATTGGCAGCAGCACCCCTAGTAATGGTTCCACTTATTAATCCCGTTGCCATATCTATCGAAAGTCCGGTAGGAAGATTGGTAGCCGAATAGGTCATACCATCGTCCTCCGGATCCGTTGCAGTAACCTGTAATGAAACAACATCACCCTCTACTCCGTTCTGACCTCCTGGATTCGTGACCACTGGGGCCAAGTTCACCCGAACATCCGTTACATTCCAGGTAAAGGACACCGTGGTAGGCTCCGAAGGAGTACCGTCGTCCGTTACCGTTATATCAACTGCATAAGGACTATTGGTAGCAGCACCCATAGTAATAGTTCCACTTATTAATCCCGTTGCCATATCTATCGAAAGTCCGGTAGGAAGATTGGTAGCCGAATAGGTCATATCATCGTCCTCCGGATCCGTTGCAGTAACCTGTAACGAAACAACATTGTCCTCTACTCCGTTCTGCTCCCCTGGATTCGTGACCACTGGGGCCAAGTTCACAGGAACATCCGTTACATTCCAGGTAAAGGACACCGTGGTAAGCTCCGAAGGAGTACCGTCGTCCGTTACCGTTATATCAACTGCATAAGGACTATTGGTAGCAGCACCCATAGTAATGGTTCCACTTATTAATCCCGATGCCGTATCTATCGAAAGTCCGGTAGGAAGGTTAGTAGCCGAATAGGTCAACCCATCGCCCTCTGGATCATTAGCCACAACCTGTAGCGAAACAACATCACCCTCTACTCCATTCTGCTCCGCTGGATTCGTGACCACTGGGGCCTGGTTTACTACTCCACTTTCCACTGTAATAGTTGTGAGGGTAGAATTTGTCAATCCCGCAGCATTTCCAACAGTTAACTGAACGTTATAAACACCAGGAGCCATAAACGTATGTGAAGGATTTGCAGATGAAACATCTGGTGTACCACCATCAAAATTCCAGGAATATGAGGTAACTCCCACAGCATCCGTAGAATTACTACCGGTAAATTGTACTTGTAAAGGAGCATTTCCGGTTAAGGGAGTTGCGCTAGCAACGGCAACCGGAGCTTGATCTCCTACTTGTCCGATATTCCAGATAAACTCTATGGTTTCGGTGGTCGGAGGATTTTCTCCAGTAACGACCGTAACCTCTACGTTATAGGGACCGTTATCCGCAGCCCCTGCTCCCCCACCTCCAAGGGGAGACTGAGGTGTATTTGTCAATAAATTAGCATCATAAGTAGCTCCAAAAGTATCCACCTTATACAATGCAAACTTGTCTATAGCATGGCCTGATGACCTTTCTGAGATATCCATGGTGTAAGTACCTGGATTGACAAACCATACATATATTTCATGATTATCATTGTCACTGGTCCGCGCTTGCCAATTGTAACTCTCAGAGGTGCCATCGGACCTATATATCTTAAAATATTCGTTGGAACTAGATCCTTCGGGTGTCGTTGCTGCAGTTTGTCTAGTCGTCCCTCCCGGAAAAACAATATTCGTCTGTGCCCCTTGTAAATTATTAATAATCGCTGCCTCATTGGTCGGGGTTCCCTTTAACCCAAAGAACCATACATCATCATTGTTTGGGAAACTAAGCCAGTTGTCGTTCTCCTCCGTGGGATCAGTCCCACTAAATAAACTTCTCCAGTTAAATCTGTAGACCCCTGGAGTACCAATGGTAATTTGATAAGGTATGGTACTACCATTCTGATTAGTGAAACTATTCGTGTTGGCTATGATGCCGGTTGCACCGTCCAATGCGGTAGTGCCCCAGCCAGCCGAATTGCCAGATTCGGCCTCTACAACCACCAGTCCGTTTTCTTCCATAAAGGAACCATCGCCTGCTCCACCATCGGATACCGTTCCGGATATTAAACCCGTACTTGAATCAATACTCAGCGTTGGAGGAAGTCCTGTAGCACCATAGGTAAGACCCGTACCCCCAGTAGTATTTATTTGAAGAGATACCACATCTTGCTCGTTATTGTTCTGCGTCCCAGGATTGGCCACCGAAAGACCTGTGTCCTCTGTATTGGACAGTGCAATGTTCAAGGTCGAGGTGGCCCCGTAATTTACAGTAAGGATAGCACTCTTATTCCCTATGTCGTTGTTTAGCTGTACCACAATATCATAACTAGTGTTCGCATTGAGCAACGCATTGGAGAGCGATCCGGCTACGATACTGAAATCTGCTGCGTCGGGGCCACCCAACTGTATGGAACGGATCATCTTAGCCACATTGCCGCCAACTACGTCCAGTGTTATGGTCTCGGTTGTGCCACTTGCAATCAATATTGAACTTGGAGCGTTCAAATCACTGGCCACAACGGCTGAACCCTGAGGAGAATTAATGCCAAAGACCTCCATATTCTTTTGATTACCCCCGCCTCGTTTGGGAGAACCCGCCAAAGTAAAGATACCTTGTCCAGATACTATGGCTTGTGAACCATGACGCTCAAAATTCATGTCCGGCAAACGGCTCCATGTACCCGTGCTTGGATCATATTGCTCGGTAATCTTCAATGCATCATCAGTGTTCACACCGTACACTAGTTCATTTAGTACCTCACCCCCAATAACCACCAACTTATTGTCAAAGTTTACGGTTGAAGCAGCTCCCCTTGGTGTCGGTATATTCTGGCCTGCCGGTAATGTGCTCCATGTCGCTGTCGTAAAATCAAAAACATCTACCTCTGGAACAGTAGGCTTATAAACCCCTCCGGTACCTCCGGAAAGTCTTCCCCCTGTAGCGTATAGGTTATTATCAATGACAGCAGCCGAGAAATGATCCCTTGCATTCGGCGCGTCTACTAGAGGTGTCCAAATACCTGTTGCTGGGTCGTACTCATCAAACCAGTTGACATATCCCCCGTCGTGGCCGATGGTATTACCCCCAACAATGTAGAACTTATCATTGTGAATCACAAGCCCGGAAGATCCACGTCTTCTACCCATTGGTATTTCGGGCCCTTGTATCCATTCACTGGTAGAAGTATCGAAGGCCCAAATATGGTCCGCAGGTACTTCGGAAGGGAACACATTGTTCTGAAAGGCTCCTATTACCCATATCAGTCCTTTATATTCCGTAGCTTGAAAGTGATTAAACTCAAAGGGTGATGAATCAACCAAGGAGGCCCAGGTATTACTTGTATAATCATACACATCTATGGTCTTGGCATTTTCCCTGCCCCCCATCAAATAGAACTTATTTCCTGCTTGCACAAACGAATTTTCGTGCCTGGCAGTATAGTTTTCGTTCTCATCAAGGTCTGTCCAAAAAAGACCATCACCAATAACGGTCCATGTAAATACTACACTGCTCGGAGAGGAGCCCCGTTTTAAAACCGTAACGGTGACACTGTGGACACCATTTCCATTAGCCCCCCCAGTCAAGGCATTTGATGTAATACTACCGCTTATTTCACCCGTTAATTCGTCAATCACAAGGCCATCTGGCTGCCCTGTCATATAATACCTAATTATTTCGTTAGGGTCACCACCAACAGCACTTGTTGCAATGGATACTGTATCAAAGGTATCATTGGATTGATCTGAAATAGTATCCAAACTTAATATAGGATTCGAATTATCTACTTTAAAAACTTCTATAGCATTGATTACCGGATTTTCTATTTCATGGGCAAAACTAATATTCAATTCCCCATCAGAAACAGATATAGGATAAGATACCATTCCAGCCACTTGATGACCAAACTTAGCTATTAGATCTAAATCATCTTCTTCAATAACACCTTCTATCAAAATATCAAAAACACGCTCTCCTATTTGATCTGTTCCAGCAAAACTATTACTTAGATATATATTAACTAAATAATCTCCATTGTCTAGAGGTAGCGCATATTCCATTTCAGGTACCGCAGCAACATCATATCTTTCATTGCCATACATTGCATCGAAAATAGCTAGATTAATGTAAGCGGGAATTGAAGCGTCTTTCCTTTTGAAGTCTAACCCTGCTGTTGTATTAGTTCCCGTATTTACAGCATAATTACCCCCATTTTGTGGGCCATTAACTGAATTATCCTCCCATGAAGACCCTATATCTGTGACAGAAATTGAAGGTCCTCCGGCATTAATTCTAAAGGAGAATGCATCAAATATAGTCCATGTAAACGCAAGAGTTTTCTGATCATCTGCATCAGCATCACTATCATCAACTGTTATGGTTACGCTATACGGGCTTCCAAAAATAGCAGTTTCATCTATGGTGCCTCCTATTTGACCATTGGTTGGTTCTATAGTAACCCCAGAAGGTAATCCTGTTGCCGAAAACGTTAAATTACCATCTCCTCCAAGAGCCTGTACCCCAAAACTACCATTAAGTTGCTGCCCTGCATTACTAATTTGATTTTCTATGCCATGAACATATATGGGTGTTTGATTGTCCGAAACATCCAATATCTCAATCCCATTTACTAATGGGTTTTCAATAGCTCCATGTATAAAACTTATATCAATAATTCCATCCAATACTGGAAGAATATAAGTAATCATAGTCCCCACCTCTTGGCCATAGGTACCTGATAAATCTATTGAACTCAACTCCGGATAAGAATTACCTTCTAGTTCTACATCAAAAATACGTTCTCCAAGGTTTGAAGTTTCGGCAAAACTATTCCCCATGTATACTCTAACCTCATAATTACCAGATACCGCTACTGGAAACGAGTAGGTCATATTGGGAATACCAGCCTGATTATCATAGCGTTCAGACTCAAAAATTTGTGAAGGGGTCGTATACGAATTTACAGCTGGGGTATAACTAGAAATAGTAGAAGCAAAAAATTTATTACCTGCCGGTTCAATAAGATATTGCGAATTATTGGCAACTGTATCCTCTTCCCAGTCCAATCCTCCGTCAACACTCGTTAACTTAGGCCCACCTGTATTCACTCTATATAATACTATAGGGGAGCCTGTAACTTCCACCAAAAATGACTGCTCAACAGAATTATCATCTGAATCTATTGCAGTAACCGTTATTACACTCGTTTCTGCAGTTGATGGATAGGACACTGTCAGCTCATTTAAATTGACAACTGCTCCGATGAGTGGATTGCTACTACTTGCGGCATACGATAGATTACCATCACCATTATCATCTTCAAAATAAATATTAAGATCTAAAACATCATCCGCAGAATTCAATAATCTCCTTATATCTGATATATTCTCGACTACAATTGGTTTTTCATCAAGCACGTTCAAAAAATCCCAACTTCCTTCTAACTCAACTCCATCAGTTCCAGAGGTGCCGATGAACCCTACAGCAAGATCAGAATTTGACTGCTGTATCGCATCCAATATAGACCCTTGGGCGGTAATGGTACCTAC
This sequence comes from Maribacter sp. ACAM166, assembly GCF_005771495.1. Lineage (GTDB taxonomy): Bacteria > Bacteroidota > Bacteroidia > Flavobacteriales > Flavobacteriaceae > Maribacter. Next base: position 16,455 of record NZ_VAUW01000017.1, on the reverse strand, counting down.
GCTAGTTCTAGCACCTCCATCAATAGCGTATTGCATGGTTATATCGCCCGTTAAAGGGTTTATCACAAAATAGAAAAACAGGTCACCACTTGGCCTATCGCCAATAGGCAAAGGCATGTTAAGAGGGCTTTTTGGAATATCATCGGTTTCTTGAAGTACAATGAATCCATCAACAGTTACCACAAACTTAATATAGTTGGACTGTGTTCCGTCACCTATGAAAAAACCCAATTCACCTCCCACTGCGGCAGTATTGCCATACAGGCGTAATGGTCCCGTAAAACCGTTCATACCTCCTACTACTGTAAAAACACCGGTATTTATATCGGTCTGTATCCCATATTGATACCCCTTCTCCTGGGAGTTGGTCAACCCAAGGGCCGTACCTGAGGTCATGTGCGAGGTCATAATACCGGGAGCTCCTCCAAGGACATCATTCGGGTTGGGGTCGTTGGGGTCGTCCCTACGATCAATCCAATCCAACCAGTTTGCACCAGTGTCCCCATTGTTCATCAATCCCGTCATACCCAGACCGAAAATGCCGCCTAGGCCCTGTTGGTCATTGAACAGCGCATTGTTTAACGGTAGCAAAAATGCATCACTCCCAATTTGCTCGGAATTTCCGAGTTGAAAAGGGTCCAATGCGTCTGAAATACCATCAAAATCATCGTCCGTATCGTTCAGATCAGAAACCAAAGGCGCACCTTGTGTCTTATCAAAATCAGCAGGCTGAGAACCCCCGTTACAAGGGTCCGTACCATTGTCTTCCTCGTCCTGATTGGTATAACCATCGTCATCGTAATCTGCTAAAGCATCATATAAAGGATCCGTAGGAGCTATACAGTTAACTATTTCCTGTGGTTCAAAGACCACTATTTTTCCGTCAAGAGTACCAGCCCATATCGTACCTGGATATACTTCATCATCACCGTTCGACGTAATGCCTAATGCGTTGCCCCCTATACCTGAAAGAAAGGACGCGGTGAAATTGGCTGATCCACCGGCATCATTGAGTTCTACCCTACGTATCACGCCACCATTGGTGCCTGCTAAAAGGTTACCCTTCATGGCGCCCCCAAAGTTACTGGCCGTATATTCATCTATACCGTTCGTATTGGTTCCCCAAACAACCACAGGGTCGTCATCGGGACCATCGGGGTTACCGATTCCTGGACCGCGCCAATCTCCTTCTATAGTATTAGCCGTTTGAACTGGAGGCCAGTTCGCAGGAAGTCCACTATTGGGATCTGTTGTAGAGTTTGGTGTCGTACCATCGGGGTCATACAACTTGTCGCGCCAAACAGGGTTTCCTGTTGTGCCAAGGTCACTGATATTATCTGTATAAAGACCTGCACCAAAAGGGTTTGCGCGAACAGGATTCGGATGCCCCCCATAATAACTACCAAACGTATAGTTCTGCAAATCTGTAGTGACCAATTGTAAATGATCTTTATTGTTTACTTGTTCACCATATAAAAGATTATTAGTACTCCCTGGCTCGTTAGGATCATAGGCGTTGGTTACCGAACCCCCTCCTTCATTAAAGGGAAGTCCTCCCCAACCAAGATTGGCGCCGTTGTCCGTGACATATAGGGCACCACTTTGCGTCACCACAAGGTCATAAGCATTACGGTAACCTGGAGACAAAATTTGTACCGGTCCGCTAGGGTCCACAATGGCCATATTCAGACCATCGTTACCTCCAAAGGGATCGTTAATATCTAATCCTGTATAACTAGCATTATCCGAATCAGTAATACCATTTACATTATCACGTGTTGGATCATCCAGTGTAGGTAAATCATAAACATAACTGCGACCATTATCATCAATAATTGGCATGCTATTCAACATATCTAAATTCATTGAAAGTATGGCGCCAGATAGCGCATATTCACATGTATTTACAAAATTCGTCGAAGGACTGCCTCCATTGGTATGCCCGCCTTGTGCAACGACCAAGTACGCTACACCCTGAATAGTGACCAACTCTAAACCATTGGTCGCATGGTTTTCTTCTGACCTAGGCAGCCCCCTAACAAGGTCTACCACATCCCAAGAACTTCCATTCCAACTAAAACGAGTAATAACTCCTGAATTAGTGTCCAATCCAACATCACCATTACCTCCTCCTGTTCCAGCTCCAATACGAATATCACTAGAGGAAACATAAATAACAGGGCTTATAGCAGTTCCTCCTACCGTAAGGCCAATTGTTTCTCGGGTCGTGCTTAAAAATTCACTCCCATCATCATTATGATCTGCCATCGTTTGGATACCATCCAGCTCCTCTATTTGCGTAACTACATAATTTGTAGGTCCGTTTCGCTGAATCGTTAAAATCTTTACGGCTCCAGTATACTCCGCAACATACAAGCGGCTATCAGGACCGTACATCAATGAAGTAACTCCATCACCCACATCACCATTTTCAAAAGTAAGAGCGGACTGTGAAAAATTAATCTGCCCAAAGGACGAATCAATATTTATAAATAATCCAATTACTAATGTTAGAAGTAAAAATGAACTCTTTTTAGTTTTAAAATAATTTCTAAACATGGCAAATTCAGGTATTTATTAAAGTATAAATTTACTAAATGTGGTCTTTCAATCCTTTTTTCAGGAATCATATTCGCTTATTAGCTAGATTACTCGATTAAACGCATTAAAAATTACTAAAATTATATTTAAATATTTTTGACTTAGTGCGAAGATTCTAATTAGGTATTACTATCTGAATATTCTACTACGAATGGTGTGGGACTTGAAGAAACGTATATTCTAAGAAAAAATATCCCACCATTTTGTTGTGTTTTTTCCATACCCATAGCCATATTTACCCCCATACCCCAAGTTATCTAAGCTCACATCGTTTACTACAAATGAAACCCCTTTCAATTTTCCTTGACCCCGTAGATTTAGTGGGAATTTTACGGCGGTTTCATCAGTTACGCCTGCTCTGGTCACGTAGATGATATGATTGGCGAAGGGCGTTATTAATAAGGTATCACTCACTACCATTATTGGTGCGGTATCAACAATTACATAATCATACAGTTCCGAAACTTCTTGCAGTAATGTCTCGACCCTATGGTTCATTAACAATTCAGACGGATTCGGTGGAATTTTACCTGAATAAATCACATCAACGGTATTATTATATACAAGCATAGGTCGAATAATATCTTGAACTGTAATAGATTCGTCTAGCAAATATTCCGTAAATCCAGCATCCTTGCTCCGTGTTGGCGCTTTTAGTTTATCTACGAAAGCACCACTAAAAAATGAATATAATTTTGGGTTTCGAATATCCGCACCCACCAATAGCACCTTCTTATCCGTACTTGCTAAAATCATAGAAAGATTCGTAGAAACAAAGGTTTTTCCTTCACCGGGAGTACTAGACGTAACAAAAATCACATTATTTTTATTCTTATCGGTTGCCCGCTTGGTTTTTATTAAGAAGTCTAGGTTGGTCCTTATTATACGTAAAGCTTCCGCTAAAACGGAACGGTCGTCATTGATGATGATTTTACTGTCCTTTTTAGATAACCTAGGTAATTCCCCTAATACCGGTACATCATTAGTCAGTGCCTCTAGACTATGCTTATTATGAATTTTAGTATCTAACTGATCTTTCGCATAAATTACACCGAAGGGAAGTAATAAACCTAGTATCAAAGCCGCTAAGTAGGTAATTTGTTTTTTCGGTTTTACCGGAATGGGACTCGCTATAAAAGCCCTGTCTATAATATTGGATTTAGGAGAAGCCGAAGCAAATGCAATCTGTGATTCCTCCCTTTTTTGCAAAAGATACAAGTATAGGGATTCTGTTGTTTCCTGCTTACGGGTAATATTACGCAATTCTCGCTGGTTTTCGGGTGCAGAATAAATAGTTCCTTGAATTCGTCCTAATTGGTTTTGAAGGGTATTTACGCTCAGCCCAACATTTTGTTCCAGCGAATTTAAACTTGATTGCATGGTGTTTTTAATGCCATCCAATTGTTCGTCAAGATTAACAATCATCGGGTTTTGTTCATTAGAACTCTTTAACAACCGTTTCCGCTCAGCCACGAGGGTATTATATTGTATGGTAGCCTGACTTAATGCACCACTACCAACATCTACAACAGGCATTTCATCATATCCGGTTTCACCATTAACATAATCTTTTAATCCACTAACCATTTGTAATTGTACCTTGGCATTTTCTAAATTTTGCCGACTACCTGCACTCACTTGTACTGCTGCACCTACTTCAAGTCCAGATCCTGTCATTCCCTTTTCGGTTAACAATTCTTGTGCATCTTTATCCACAGAACTCAGGGTTCCAGAAATTAATTGAATTCGGTTATTAATAAACTCAGAAGTCGTGTCTGCAATCCGTCGTTTTTCTTCAGTTGCATTTTTATTATAAACTTCTATTAATTCGTCGATAATATCCTTGGCCTTTTCGGGTAAGGCACTAGTCATCGATATATCTACAATATTCGAATATTCAACGGTTGCGGAAATTCGAACTGCCAGCTTTAAGGCGCGTGCCACATCCTCTACGGGTCGTATAGATACCTTAAATTTCTTGCCGGTCAAACTTTTAATATCCTTCACATTTGGGGTAATGACCATATCCCCAATGGGGGTTGAAATCCCATTCCCAAAAGAATAGACTTTCGAGGGTACATCTTCATTTTCAGTAAACCCGAAAGTAGTCCCTGAAGAAAACTCAATAAAAAATTCATACCGAGCACTGCTAATGATAGAATCTGCAGCAATAAAATTAATTTTTAAAGGGGGATTATTATATACCTCCGAATTTATGATATTTCCTATGGCCATAATTTGAACGTTGGCACCCAATTCCTTTACGACTTCGATAAAATTAGATCTAGACCTCAAGATTTCAATTTCATCTTCCACCTGTTTGGACGAACCCCCCAAAATATTAAGATCTTGAAAGGCACTCATTTCATTTCCTGAATTTTTTTCTTGTACAATCTGTATTTGCGATTGAACTGCATATTCAGGAGTCGTATACCGTATACTACTATAGGCAAAGATTAAGGCCAATAGGCCACAGAGCACAAACCATTTCCAATGTTTGGAATAAGTGTTAATGATATTTTTTATATCCTCTTTTTTTTCTGAAAAACTCATAGCATACTATTAAATTGGGTAAGTAAAAACTCTCTAATTATCTAATAAGTATAAGTGTCGTTGTAATTAAAAGCGAAGCAATTGAAATAGATATTCCTGCCCTATTATCTAATGCAGAAGAAGTTATTGCAGAATTATTTGGCTCCACATATACAACATCATTCTGTGTCAGATAATAGACCGGGGAGTTTAAAACATCTTTACTGGTCAAATCTATTCGGGTGTACACTTTAGTACCATTAAAATCTCGAATCACCAGTACATTATCACGTTTTCCTTTGATCCCTAAATCATTCGCAAGCCCTATAGCTTCAAGAACCGTGATTTGTTCCCCATTGACCGGATAGGTCCCAGGACGGTTTACTTCGCCTAAAACGGTAACGGTGAAATTTCGTAAACGAATATTAATAATCGGATCCTTTAAATAGGGCTTTAATTTTTCCTTTAAAAGTATCTTAGTCTCCTCAGGAGTATACCCCAAAATCTTAATAGTTCCTAAAACCGGAAAATCAATTTCTCCATTTTTATCCACTATATAATCTAATTGTTGCGGTTGATTGAACCCCCCTTCTTGTCTTCCCATGACTAAATTAAAAGGTATACTCACTGTAGGATCCAGTGTAGATACATTAATCCCTATAAGGTCATCCACCTTAAAAGTATTATTGAGGGTATTATTACTAACTATTGTTTCGTAATCTTGCGCATCTTGAAAATAAACTACATCTTTTTTAGAACCACAAGAACTAATAAGTAACCCTAACAAAACAATAAATAAAGGGATAGCGTAATAAACTTTTTTCATAATTATTTTTTAAGTGTTTTGTAAAGAGAACATTCTATGAATTTAGTGCTGAACTATTTTTAAGTTTGATTTTAATTGTGGCATACTTTCAGCTTTCGATGTATCTAAATCACAATAGTCTGAATTTTTTGACACATATTCCGGCACAATTTCTTTCATCAGTTTCACTGTATTTCCGCTAAAAAACATATTGGTAATACACAGTTCATCAATTTTAGATCTTGTAAAGATATAGTCTAAGTTGCGTACTTTACTTATTTTTATTTTTTCATGATACGTGGGTAGCGTATTCTCCCCATTTGCCAACAACTCTTCGTATAATTTTTCACCAGGTCTCAATCCGGTAATCTTTATATCTATATCCTGTGGATATCGTAACCCTGATAACTTAATCATGTTTTTAGCTAGGTCATATATCTTAACGGATTCACCCATATCAAATATAAAAATTTCCCCGCCCTCACCCATGGCCCCAGCCTCTAAAACCAATTGAGAAGCCTCTGGTATGGTCATAAAATAACGAGTAATATCTTTATGGGTCAACGTTAGTGGACCACCTTTCTCTATTTGTTTTCTAAATAAAGGTATAACTGAGCCATTAGACCCTAAAACATTACCAAATCTAGTAGTGATAAACTTGGTCTTGTTTTCGCGTTGCATACAGCTAATATACATTTCTGCTATTCGTTTGGTCGCTCCCATTACATTGGTAGGGTTCACCGCTTTATCGGTAGAAACAAAAACGAATTTTTCAACACCATGTATAACTGACAGGTCGGCAATGTTCTTTGTTCCACCAATATTGATTTTAATAGCTTCATATGAATTGTACTCCATTAAGGGAACATGCTTGTAAGCTGCCGCATGGAACACGACATCGGGTTTGTGTTCCGCAAAAAGTGAATTCATCCTATTTTTATCCCTGACATCACTTACTATAGGTATAAAATTATGACATCCATTTTGTTTTAGTTCTTGTTGCAAGTCATAGAGTGCAGATTCTGCAGAATCAATAATAACCAACGATTTATATCCATAGGTGCTAATTTGACGAACAATTTCACTCCCAATCGAACCCGCTCCACCCGTAACCATAATGTTTTTGTTCATTAACTCGAGGGCAATCTTACTATTCCTGATTTTTATAGGGGCACGATCTAATAAGTCTTCTATTTGTACTTGTTTAATTTGTGAAATTTTGAGTTCTCCATTAATCCAATCTTCTATAGGTGGAACTATTTTCACCACAATAGGGTAATCAACTAATCCTTCTACAGTTTTGCGTAATTTTCTTGAATCAATATTTTGAATGGAGAAGATAATTTCGGAAATATCATTTTTAACAATAAACTTTTCAGTCAAATCCTTTCTACTAAATACCGGTACTCCATTGATATTTTTTCCTATTTTTTTAACATCCCGGTCAATGTAACCAACTACTTTATATCTACTTTTAGAGTGATTTGTTATTGCACCATGGGTTAATACGCCGGATTCCCCGGCACCGTAAATCAAAACGTTTTTATTTGTTTTGATATTACCGTTCATTCTACTGTACATCGATTTAAACACAAATCTTGAAGCGGTAAGACCAACAAATGTTATCAAACTATTAATGATAATAATGGATAATGGTACGGTAAAACTATTAATAAGAACTACTTGTCTATTGGCAATGACAAAAAATATAAGGAGAATGCTTGATAAACATACTGCATTAAAAATATTGTATACATCCCTAACACCGGTGTGACGCACGACGCCTTTATACGAACCTACAATAAGAAAGGATAATAAAGCGGTCAACACTACTAGTGGTAATTGAACCAATAAGCTCTTAACTTCAAAATTAAGTGTTAGATTAAACCTAATTAGATAGGATAGTATAAAAGAAAAACCAATTGTAAAGAGATCGATACATAAAACAAGCCATTTTGATGCATAGCGTTGCGAAGTATATATTAAATATTTCTGTATCATAATAGTGTTTTTTTTATGCAATCGGTAACTCGGTCTAAATCGGCACGGCAAAGGTTACTGCCACTGGGTAAACAAAGACCACGATTAAATAAAGACTCAGAAGTTCCATCAGAAAACTGCTTGCATTCATTAAAAATAGGTTGTAAATGCAAAGGCTTCCATAACGGTCTAGATTCGATATTTTCATCAAGCAAGGCTAATCGAAGTCGCTCTCGTATTTCAAAAGAAGGGGTAAGTATACAACTTAGCCATCGGTTGGAATAATAGCCATCAGCTTCGTTCAAAAATTCAATTCCCTTCAATGAACCCAGCATATTCTGATAAAATGCATAGTTGGACCTGCGAGAATCCACTCGGTCCTGCAATACTTCCATTTGTCCTCGACCTATACCTGCTAAAACATTACTCATTCGATAATTATAACCAATGTGTGAATGTTGGTAGTGAGGCGCATCATCTCTAGCCTGTGTTGCCAAAAATATTGCCTTATCTGTATATGCTTTGTTTTTTGACACCAAAGCACCACCGCCAGAGGTCGTAATAATTTTATTTCCGTTAAATGATAGCACGCCGATATCACCGAAGGTACCACAAGCCTTATTCTTATAAGTACTTCCTAATGCTTCTGCGCTATCTTCCAACACTGGAATGTTATATTCGTTGGCAATACGCTGTATAGCTTCTACTTTATAGGGCATACCGTAGAGATGTACTGCTATAATCGCTTTTGGAACCCCTTTTTCCTCAATTCTATTTTCTATCGCCTGTCTTAAAAGTAAAGGAGACATATTCCAGGTATCCTTTTCGCTATCTATAAAGACAGGTTTAGCACCTAGATACAGAATAGGATTTGCTGAAGCTGAAAACGTAAAACTTTGACACAGCACCTCATCACCTCGTTGAACTCCTAAAAGTTGCAAACCTAAATGAATAGCCGCTGTTCCAGAACTTAAAACAGCTGCATGAACGGAATTGCCAAGTTTTTCTTTTATGGCATACTCAAAGCCATTGACATTAGGGCCCAAAGGAGCTATCCAATTGGTTTCAAAGGCCTCTTTGACATAACGCTGCTCTGTATCTCCCATGTGTGGTGAGGAAAGCCATATTTTTTCCTTTGTGTCTATCACTTCTGTATTTTAATATTTTAATAAATGTACGCCTAGTTTAGTCTAAAGCTAGATTGTAATGCTATAATTCGATTAATGCTAAAATTAAATCGTTTAACTACTTTTAAAGACTTGTTTGAGCTATGTTATCTCTACTTTAAGCTCCTTTTTTCGCCCAGTCACAATATATACTGTATCAATAGCTGAGGCTGCACAGTTCCTCTGAAAAGAAAGGCACGCAAGAAGGTAAATGTCTTTTCCTACAAACGCTCAAATCAAATAACGTATTTACAAACAGCCTATTCATCATACGCGGCATTATTTTATCGATTAAACTAAACACAAACATAAAACAGTGCAACTATTAAAATTATCTCAAGTAAGAGTATTTCTACCTCCTACACATCACTCCATTGTTCTCATTTTTACAGTAAAATAACTCATACTTTATTATAGGTACTAAAATCTTTATGATCTCTTTTATAAAGTTCTTCAGAAGGCAAGGATTTAAAATACTCGTATGTTTTTTTCATACCTTCTTCTCTCAAAACTTTTGGCTCCCAATCTAAAATTTCTCTTGCCTTAGTGATATCTGGTTGGCGCTGCATAGGATCATCTTGGGGTAGCGGTTTAAAAATAATTTTCTGCTTAGTACCTGTTAATTTCACAATTTCTTCCGCAAAATCTTTAATTGTAATTTCATGAGGGTTTCCAATGTTTATGGGCATACTATAATCACTTAATAATAATCTATAAATACCTTCCACTTCATCATCAACATAACAAAATGACCTTGTTTGATTTCCTTTACCAAATACGGTCAAATCTTCCCCTCTTAATGCTTGACCTATAAAAGCAGGTATTACGCGACCATCATTCAAACGCATTCTTGGGCCATAGGTATTGAAAATTCGAACAATCCTTGTCTCTACTCCATGAAAACGATGGTAGGCCATGGTGATTGATTCCATAAAACGTTTAGCTTCATCATATACGCCCCGGGGCCCAATGGTATTCACATTACCATAGTACTCTTCGGTTTGAGGGTGCACCAATGGGTCACCATAAATCTCTGAAGTTGATGCAATTAAAATTCTAGCATTTTTCTCTTTAGCCAATCCCAACAGGTTATGTGTGCCCATTGCACCCACTTTTAGTGTCTGAATTGGAATTTTTAAATAATCTATGGGACTTGCCGGTGAGGCAAAATGTAAAATATAATCAAGCTTGCCCGCGATATGAACAAATTTGGTAACATCATGGTGAAAAAATTCAAATTGTTCTAGGTGGAATAAATGCTCCAAATTCTTGATATCACCTGTAATTAGATTATCCATAGCTATCACGTGATAGCCTTCTTTAATAAAACGATCGCAGAGATGTGATCCCAAAAATCCAGCTCCACCAGTAATTAAAACTTTTTTCAAAATATATTATTTTAGGTTTCACGAAGATAGGTCAATGCAAGTAACGAAGAAAAAGGAACACTTAAAATCCTTTAAACTTCAAAAAAATTGGATGAAATCATACTAAACAGGCAAAATAGCAGTTCACAGAGAGTACGGTTTTATTTAAACAATATATACTACTGTATTTGACCCGTATATAATATGTTTAGCAATCAAATGGTTAAAAACATGAGAACTCTTAAAATATACCCTTTAACGACTAAATACTACTAAATAATTTATCTTTGCAAATTTTGCACGGTACTCAAATAAAAAACATGAAAAAAATTACGAACATATGTTGTATTGGTGCGGGTTACGTAGGTGGCCCAACCATGTCCGTTATTGCAAGTCAATGTCCAGATATTAAAGTTACTGTCGTTGATATCAATCAAGACAGAATCAATAGCTGGAACGCTACTAATTTAGACAATCTTCCTATTTATGAACCAGGACTAAAAGAGATAGTTGATAAGGCAAGAAATAAAAACTTATTTTTTTCTACCGAGGTAGATAAAGCCATAGACGAGGCTCAAATTATTTTTATTTCTGTAAATACCCCGACCAAAACCTATGGTAAGGGGAAAGGACAAGCAGCGGACCTAAAATATGTTGAACTTTGTGCACGTAATATAGCCAAAGTTGCTAAAGATGATAAAATTGTGGTTGAAAAATCTACCCTGCCGGTACGCACTGCAAGCGCTATTAAAAGTATACTACAACACACAGGCAATAAGGTTAATTTTGAAATACTATCCAATCCTGAATTTTTGGCCGAGGGCACGGCAATAGAAGACCTTTTGAATGCAGATAGAGTCTTAATTGGTGGCGATGATACGCCTTCTGGACAAGAGGCGAAAGACACCTTAAGTGCTATTTATGCGCATTGGTTGCCTAAAGAACGTATTTTACAAACTAATGTGTGGTCATCTGAACTATCCAAATTAGTGGCCAATGCCTTTTTGGCACAACGCGTTTCTTCCATAAATACGATTTCTGCATTATGCGAGAAAACCGATGCCAATATCCAAGAGATTTCTAAGGCTATTGGTTATGACAGCCGCATAGGTCCAAAATTTCTAAATGCCTCGGTAGGTTTTGGCGGGTCTTGTTTTCAAAAAGATATTCTCAATTTAGTATATATCGCACGTTCCTATGGTCTTGCTGAGGTAGCCGATTATTGGGAGCAGGTCATCATTGCAAATGATTATCAGAAAAGTCGTTTTGCAGAGCATATTATTTCATCTCTTTACAATACTATTTCCGGTAAAAAAATTGTGCTTTATGGTTGGGCCTTTAAAAAGGACACCAACGATACAAGGGAATCTCCGGCAATAACCGTAGCCGATGCCTTACTGGCGGAGCAGGCAGAAATATTGGTTTATGACCCTAAGGTTTCCGCTGAACGTATTTATGCAGATCTTGATTACCTGAACACCCGCTCTCCAGAAGAAAATAGGAAGTTGTTGAAAGTGACTCATAATCCTATCGAAGCAACGGCAGAAGCTCATGCTATCGCCATCTTAACCGAATGGGACGAGTTTAAGACCTATGATTGGGAAACAATTTATAATCATATGTTGAAACCGGCCTTTGTGTTTGACGGCAGACGCCTGTTAGACAGCCATAAAATGAATTCCTTAGGGTTTAATTATTACAAAATAGGGCAGTCATGAAAATATTAGTGACCGGAGCAGCAGGGTTCATTGGGTTTTTCGTAGCCAAATCACTTCTGGAAAAAGGACATACGGTAGTAGGTTTGGATAATATCAATGATTATTACGATATCAATTTAAAGTATGCACGCTTAAAGAAATTAGGCATCGCCAAGACCGATGCTGAGCAATTCAATAGTTTGGCCAGTAGTGAAAACCATGCCCATTTTTCTTTTATTCGCTTGGCTTTGGAGGATCGTAAGAATATCCCACTAGTATTCGAGGCACAAGCATTCGATAAAGTCTGTAACCTAGCGGCCCAAGCTGGTGTTCGTTATAGTCTTGAAAATCCTGAGGCTTACGTAGATAGCAATTTAGTGGGTTTCTTGAATATTTTGGAGTGTTGCCGCAATTATAAAGTCAAGCATTTGGTCTATGCGAGTAGTTCAAGCGTTTATGGGCTAAACGAAAAAATACCTTTTGAAACGACTGACACTGTAGACCACCCCATAAGTCTCTACGCAGCAACCAAAAAAAGTAATGAGTTAATGGCTCATTCGTACGGTCACCTTTACGGCTTTAAGACGACTGGCCTGCGCTTTTTTACAGTCTATGGCCCATGGGGAAGACCCGATATGGCCATGTTTCTCTTTACCGATGCCATTATTAACAGTAGGCCGATTAAAGTTTTTAATAATGGACAGTTGGAACGTGATTTTACGTATATCGATGATATCACCGAAGGGGTTGTTCGTGTTATGGAAACACCAATGAATGAAGACCGTAAGGCTGGACAAAAAGAGCCCTATAAAATATATAATATCGGCAATAGTAAATCTGTCAAATTGATGGATTTTATTACCGCTATTGAAGAGAGCCTAGGAAAAACTGCAAAAAAAGAAATGCTGCCCATGCAACCGGGCGATGTAGAAAAAACCTGGGCCAATGTAGATGATTTAATTCAAGATTATGATTACAGCCCCAATACCTCAATAAAAATTGGGGTACAGTATTTTGTGGACTGGTACAAAGAATATTATGGCCCATTAACGCAATAATGATTTTATGTGCAGGTGATACTAATAGATTAAGTGTACCGCATAGTTGGTTTATATGCTCATTAAAAATAAATTATATCCTAAATCGAAAATCAAGTTACGTTACGTTTTTACAATCTCAAAATACATACATGAATTTATATAATCTCGATTCAAAATTCCACATCTTAGTTACCGGTGGCGCAGGCTTTATTGGTTCCAATCTTTGCAACGCTTTAGTACAAAACGGAAACCAAGTGACCTGCCTAGATAATTTTGCTACAGGAAAACGTGAAAATTTAGTTCCTTTGATGAATCATCCCAAATTCAATTTGATTGAGGGTGATATTCGTAATTTAGAAGATTGCCAAAACGCTTGCAATGGAGTGGATTACATATTACACCAGGCGGCCTTGGGATCGGTACCCCGCTCCATCAATGACCCAATAACCAGTAATGACGTCAATGTCTCTGGGTTCTTAAATATGTTAGTGGCTGCCCGAGATGCTAAAGTGAAACGTTTCATTTATGCAGCGAGTTCGTCAACCTATGGGGATTCTAAAAGCATGCCTAAAGTAGAGGATATTATCGGTAAACCTCTTTCCCCCTATGCCATCACCAAATATGTTAATGAATTATACGCGGATGTATTCAGTAAAACGTATGGTATAGAAACCATTGGTTTGCGCTATTTTAATGTATTTGGAAGAAAACAAGATCCGAACGGAGCTTATGCAGCGGTAATTCCAAAATTTGTGATGCAATTGATGGACCATGAATCTCCTGTTATAAATGGGGATGGTTCTTTTTCAAGAGACTTTACCTATATCGATAATGTCGTTCAAATGAATGTGCGGGCACTAGTGACCAAAAACCAAAAGGCCTTAAACACCGTATATAATACAGCTTACGGCGAACGAACCGATTTAAATGAACTCACCCAATTGCTGAAAGAGTATCTTGGTGCCTACGACCCTAAGATTACTGGTATAGAAAACACCTATGGTCCTACGCGTGCAGGAGACGTGCCACATTCTTTAGCCTCCATAGATAAAGCAAAAGAACTTTTAGGCTATGATCCACAATTTGATATCAAAACCGGACTTAAAGAAGCCGTGAAATGGTATTGGGAGAATCTTAGGCAGTAGCAAGTACCCAGTAAAAAATTAATTGCAGTGTTGATATTGAGTAGTGGAGTATTAAAGTAAAAAGAACTGTCAGTTCGAGTGAAACCCTGAAAGTGGTTTTCTATAGAGAACCTTTATTAACTAAAAGCTTCTCGATACAACCTTTGCTCCAGAAAGGGTCGCAAAACCCGCTTGAAAGGTCATTTGAACGAAACGCCAGCCTCTTCCTTTTCAATTTTTTGAATGGGGCCTTTACTGACGAAATTAAGGAATCAGTTGCCTATAGAAGTTAACAGTAAGAGTATGAAATGAGTCAGTTAGCAGTAAACAATTATCAATGAACAATTATCAATTTCAAAAGTAAAAGTAATCACCCGAAAACGAACAACGAACAACGATTTATAAACACATGAACAACATTAAAATTGCCATTATAGGATTGGGATATGTAGGCTTGCCACTTGCACGGTTATTTGCTACCAAATATCCTGTTGTAGGGTTTGATATAAACATTAATCGCATTAACGAATTACACAAAGGACATGACAGTACTTTAGAACTGGAAGATGATGTATTGCAGAGCGTTTTAAAAGACTCACCTAAAATGGACATTGGCCTGTACTGTAGTAACCAATTAGCTGATATCGCTGACTGTACATACTACATCGTTACCGTACCAACACCAGTAGATAGTACTAATCGTCCTATTTTAACTCCTTTATATAAAGCCAGTGAAACAGTTGGCCAAGTATTAAAGAAAGGAGATACGGTTATTTACGAATCTACCGTATACCCTGGTGTAACCGAAGATGAGTGTATTCCTGTATTGGAAAAAGCTAGTGGATTGAGTTACAATACCGATTTCTTTGCGGGGTATTCACCGGAGCGTATCAATCCAGGTGATAAGGAGCATACGGTAGAAAAAATATTAAAAGTGACTTCAGGATCCACACCCGAAGTAGGCGAAAAAGTAGACGCTTTGTATGCTTCTGTTATTACAGCAGGTACGCATTTAGCCCCTAATATTAGGGTAGCTGAAGCTGCTAAGGTTATTGAAAACTCGCAACGAGATATTAATATTGCTTTTGTTAATGAATTGGCCAAAATTTTCAACTTAATGGGTATTGATACCCACGATGTTTTAGAGGCTGCAGGAACCAAATGGAATTTTCTTCCTTTTAAGCCAGGTTTGGTTGGGGGCCATTGTATTGGGGTAGATCCTTATTATTTGGCGCAAAAAGCACAAGAATATGGGTACCACCCAGAAATTATTTTAGCAGGGCGTCGTATGAATGATACCATGGGCAAATATGTTTCATCTGAAGTCATTAAGATAATGGTGCAGCGTGATATTAAAATTAAAGGGAGCTCAATTTTAGTTTTGGGCATTACCTTTAAAGAGAACTGCCCAGATGTTCGTAATACAAAAGCAGTAGATGTTATTAACAACTTAAAGACCTATGGAACTAATGTGACTATTTATGACCCTTGGGCTTCAGCGAAACAAGTCGAGCATGAATATAATATGAAAGTCATAAAAGATGTCCCTACTGAAAAATTTGATGCTATTATTCTGACGGTAGCTCACAACGAATTTTTAGAAATGGAGCTTAAAAAAATGCTTAAACCAAATGGCATTATTTATGATGTAAAGGGCATTCTCAAAAAAGATGTGGACGGGAGATTATAATTTTATAAGCTATTGTTTATTTATATTATTGCATGAAATAATCTGTATGTATCTAATCAAATTAGACAATCAAAGAAGTTACAGAACTAAATTCTAACAAAATATACTATAGTAATATTTAAATTTTGAGTTATACGCCTAGTATCTGTTTTATGTTTTTATGATAAATAGGTTTCGCTAAGACCATTCTTTCTATAGTTTTATGAAAAATACTTTGCTTGAATTGAGAGCGGTTGATCCTAAAACAAAATTCATCAAAGTAAGCTTGTACGTGCCATTTACTTACGTGAGTTGGTATTGCTCTTAACCAAGATTTTAAGTGCATAATCACTATGTGCAGTTCTTTGAAATTTTTACCGTTGTTACTGAATTTCTGTTCGATATCATAGTCCTTTTTTAGTGGTGAATATCCTCTCCATTTATCTGTCACTATTTTTGCATCTGTACTTATAT
>NZ_VAUW01000114.1 GCF_005771495.1 Maribacter sp. ACAM166 | reverse complement strand
CATTACAATATATATTTGTCGGCCACATAAGTCGAGAAGCCAAGATAACGACCGACAAATGGAGAGGTTACAGACCTATAGCAAAAGTGTACGATATAAAACAGATAGAAAGTAATAAAGGATTGAGCTTCAAGGCGCTACATGCTATGATACATCAAGTTAAATCTTTGATAAGAACTACGTATTCTTGGGTCAGTGATGATAACCTAAATAGGTATTTTAATGAATTCTGTTTTAGAATAAACCGATCACAGAGTAAGTCAACAATTTTCAATAACCTGATCACTAGAATGGTAAGCGGTGATAAAATATATCAATCAGAAACACAACTATCCGAAAGTCTAGTTTATAAAGAAGCTTGAGAATCCCGTATTTTGGGTTTGCAAACTAAAAATACATTTTATGGGACTCTACAAGCGCAATGAACCACTATGGACTTAAAGGTCCATAGTTTCGGGCCCGTGAATTAAATTCACCCAATGGTTATTGCTCTAGTATGAAATTACTGCTTTGGCCATCGTCAGGTCTTCGATGGTGCTCCAAATAC
>NZ_VAUW01000113.1 GCF_005771495.1 Maribacter sp. ACAM166 | reverse complement strand
GAATGAAATATGAGTTCTTTTGTTATATTATTGGACTTAACGGCCATATTCCAAGCAGGGATTATAGTGTCACTTGTATTTAAGGTTTCGCCCATCGACCACCCTACGACCTTTCTATGGAACAGATCGATAATCACGGTCAGATACATCCATCCCTGTTTAGTCTCTATATAGGTAATATCGGATACCCAAACCTGGTTCTTTCTAGAGACCGTAAAGTTCTGGTTCAAAATATTTCGGACCAACGGATAGTTGTGCCCGCTGTCCGTTGTAATCCTGAACTTACGCTTTCTTCTGGCGAACAGATTATTGGCCCTCATTATCCTGGCAACTCGTGGTCTGGAAACACGATATCCCTTTTTCGAGAGTTCTTCTTTAATCCTTGGTGCCCCATAACTCTCGAAGCTATCTTTGAAAATATCTCGAATGACCGACGATATCGTTTGGTTTGCCAACCATCTTTTGGATGGTTCCCTGCCTAACCAATGATAATAACTGCTTTTACTTAACTTGAACATTATGCACATCTTCTCAACCGGAAATTTAAATTTATGGTGTTTTATGAAC
>NZ_VAUW01000016.1 GCF_005771495.1 Maribacter sp. ACAM166 | reverse complement strand
TGTTCATTTTCCTTTAGAGCTTTAATAATCTGGCTCTCGCTAAACTTGCTGCTTTTCATGATGACAGTTTGAATTTAAAGTTAGTAAATTTGAATTATTAACTGTCCTACTTATGGGGAAGCCTACACCACTACTTCATCCAACTCATGCTGTATTTTTGGATCTGTACAATTAATCAAAATTGAAACTACCAATTGCTCATCAGTATATACAAAAAAATTCGAATACCCTCCTACTCCATTACCCACATGCCCGTGAAATTTTCTGCCATGTGCATCTTTACTTACCTGCCAGCCTAAGCCATAATACGTAGGTTTTCCTTTTAGTTCTTGAGAAGTGATGAATTGCTTCAAAACATCTTCGGCTATTACTTTTTTATCCAAATATGCCTGCCCCAATTTAGCTACATCTTCTGATGTAGAGAGGTAACCACCGGCGGCTAATTTATAGAAATTATTGACTAAAATCGCCTTTCTAAAACCGGCTGCTACCTTAGTGTAAAAGGTTGCTAAATTTGCTTGTTCATGAAAAGTGGAAATCTCATTAACATCCTTACCTCCTTTACTTCGACTACGCTCAGGATGATATTTTGGAATAAAGGTATTTGTCAGCCCTAACGGATTCAATACTTTTTCTTGAACATATTCCTCAAAAGGAATTCCGCTAGCCTCTTCCATTGCCAAAGAAATCAAAACCCAACCAAAGCTAGTATACAAATAACCTTTTCCTGGTTCAAATAACAAAGGATCCTCTTTGAATATCCTTAAACTATCCCTTATAGTATACGGTTCATTTAAGCCGTATTCTTTTCCTTTATAAGCTCGGACTCCCGCAGTATGCCCTGCCAATTGCCTAATGGTAAAATCCCATCGTTTTTTGGGATAATCAGGTACATACGTATAAAAGGAAACATCCAGATCTAGTATGCCCTCTTTTACCATGTATGCTAGTGCCGTAGCGGCAATAGGTTTTGAAACACTTGCAATTCTAAAAATCGTTTGTTGTGGGTTAATAGGTATGTTCTCTCGTACATCTGCAAAGCCATATCCTTTTTGAAAAATGGTTTCACCTTCTTTTAATACCGTTATTGCAAGCCCAGGGATTCTATTCTGTAGAAATAAGTTTTGCAAAAGAGCATCTGCCTTGGTATGTCCATTTAAATGCAATTCACCTCCTACTATTCGTTTGGAAGCAAAGACATTTTTAAGATATGTTAGTATGGGGTTCATTCCACAAATATCAATCGACCATTATACAACTCTTCAACGTCAACCTCAGCAGGTCTGGTATAACTCAAAACATCTCCTGTACCTCTAAGAACACCAGACAGCCTTGACTGCGGATTAATAAGAATATCATTAGAACCTCTATGATTTAAGTTCACATGCTGAGCTATCAACTCTTGAGCTTCAATTCTAGAATCTCCTGCTGCAATATTTACGTTTAAACTTTCCGCAGATCCTTTTAATTTTAAATAGGCAATACCATTAACCGTAATACTCAAAGATGTTACACTCAACGCTAAGTCAAATTCACCATCTGTAGTTTCAGCTTTGGGGTTTGAAAAACTTTCGGACAACAAGCTTAATCGTTCAAAATTTAGAACGCCATCACTACGAATAGGAAAACCAGTACTACTTCGTATTTCTGTCAAACTTGGCGTTGTCACATACACTATCGTTGTACCGTAGTCCCTCACATAATTACAGTCATTCGTATCTGTGAGCAACAGTCGACCATCTTCTACCACCGCAGCTACCTCGTTCCTTAAATTTTCACCAGTTTCAATTTCAACTTTTTGTGTTATGCCTTGTTTTACAACCAAGGTTACGTTTTCAAAAACAGTTATTGTAGTAAAATCTTGCACCTCAACTTCTTCCTTTACAATTTGCCCAGTATCTTGAAAACAATCCGAACCATTTTCAGAGTCACAGGAAGTAATGAATAATACAATAGATATGCTCAAAGCTTTTTTAAAATAGGACACGAACAGCCCTAAACCACCGTTAA
The DNA here is from genome assembly GCF_005771495.1 of Maribacter sp. ACAM166. Lineage (GTDB taxonomy): Bacteria > Bacteroidota > Bacteroidia > Flavobacteriales > Flavobacteriaceae > Maribacter. The sequence continues at coordinate 82,084 of NZ_VAUW01000016.1, read as the reverse complement.
GGAAATTGTTCTTGGTTCTACACTTATTTCTTAGCTCTGACATCTTTTTATAATCTAATCCCAATTCCAAATTCGACGGCTTCTGCTTTTGCTCCATGTGATTTCAAGGTTATCGCCCCGTACACTTTATCTCCAAAATAACGCTTCAATCCCATGCGATTAAACATACTACCTTCAAAATCAAAAGGATAATATACGTAATACCCGAATTGAGAAATAATGGACATTTTATTAATAAACAGTTCGTGACCTACAAATATCCCTACCCGCTTATAATCATCATCTGTGGAAACATTATTTTCAGGAAATGCGATGCTTTGATAGCGAATCAATTCTTTTAAGAAATTAGAGAAGTATACATCTGTACCCAATTGAATAGCACTTTTTCGCCCCAACCGTTTATCGGCATAAGCCGAAAGCACAAAAAACCCATATTGGCCCGAATCAATGACATCACTTTCATTCAATCCGGTTCTTAGCGCGAAATTGTATCGCAATGGTTCTGTTACCTTTTCTTTTTCTCGATGCTCATAGTCCATTTCTTTACCTCCATCAAGGTGATACACCAAGCCCGCATTAAAGGCCATTGTATTGGTTGACGTATTCGGCGCCCTAAAATTGGCATTTGAATAATGGATAATAGAAATACCGGCTTTAAAACCCAATCCTTCAAAAACATTCTCTTTATGGTAATTAAACATTAAATAGGTAGAACTCAAAAAATCAGACCCATAAGCATTGTTTCTAAAGTTGGTTTCCTTGTCATAGGGATTGGTGTTGTAGGCGATACCTTGGCCTACCCGCAATTGTATGTTACGCTTAAAAAAGTAAAAATTGTAATGGGCGTAAAGACTATAGTTCTTACCTAAGGTCTCATTGTTCATATCCTGATAAATAAATGAATAACCTAAATCTGGATAATTATATAATTCCTCCCAAGATTCAGCGCCATAGGTCTTACGGTTATAACTCAATATTACGCCACCAGGGTGTGCATCTATTAAATGTGAAATATCTGGATTGTGCAGAATAATTGACCCGTAGAACTGATTCGCATCTAGGGTGTATTTCGCACCTTTTGTACTTTCTTGCGAAAAACAAAAAGTTTTAAAAAAGAGGGTGAATAAAAGAAGTTTAAAGTTCATGAAATGCAAAAATAAATATTAGCCTTTAGTACTGCGTATTAAGTAACAAGTTCTTTTTTAAACATTACCGTTAACGACCTACTACTATTTACTTATTATTGTGTATAAACTAAAAAAGCTCTTTTGCGATAGCCTTAATATTATCAGATTTTCCCATTGAATAATAATGTAATACAGGCACACCAGCTTCTTTCAATTCTTTTGATTGCTGAATAGCCCATTCTATACCAACTGCTCTAACCTCTTTATTGTTTTTACAACTATCTACAGCTTCAATTAAATCTTGTGGAATATCAATTCTAAAAACCTGTGGTAACAACTGTAAATGACGCTTCACCGCAATGGGCTTTATACCCGGTATAATCGGAACTGTAATCCCTATATCTTTTGCAGCCTCAACAAATTCAAAATATTTTTGGTTGTCAAAAAACATCTGCGTCACTACATAATCCGCTCCTGCATCCACTTTTTCCTTCAATCGTTTCAAGTCAGACTGTAAGGAAGGTGACTCTAAGTGCTTCTCAGGATATCCTGCTACACCAATACAAAACTCGCCTGTATGGTCTGTCTCTACCGTTTCATGTAGGTATCTACCTCCATTAAGGTCTTGAATCTGTTTTACTAAATCTATAGCAAACGGATGTCCGCCATCCGTAGGTTCAAAATATTTTTGTTCGCTTCTTGCATCTCCACGCAAAGCCATCACATTTTGTATCCCTAAGTAGTGACAATCGACCAACATATATTCCGTCTCCTCTTTGGTAAAACCTCCACAAATTACATGCGGAACAGTATCAATGTTATATTTATGCTTAATAGATGCGCAAATACCTACGGTACCAGGTCGCATACGCGTTGTTTTCCTATCTAAAAGTCCTTCTTTTTGTACATATACCGTTTCTTCACGTGATGTGGTCACATCAATAAACGGCGGGTTGAACTCCATCAATGGATCTATATTATTATATAATTCCTGTATATTTCTCCCCTTTACCGGTGGCACTATTTCAAAAGAAAATAGCGTTTTTCCTTTGGCGTTGGTTATATGGTCAGTTACTTTCATATCCTCTCCTACTGCCCTCTCAAAAGAGAGGAAACCTAAATCAGGCTTTTTTAATTAATATTTTATTCAACTTCCAGTTGGGCGTTCGGGCGGGCTTTCAGCTGTATTTTTTCTATTAAGCAACTTGAGCGCTACATCATATGAACAAAAATAGAAAAAGATGCCGCTTCAATCCCTAACGCATATTATGCATCGACAATATTTGGCGACAACCACTTCTCTGCCTCCTCAAAAGCTATTCCTTTTCTTTCAGCAAAATTCTTCACTTGGTCTTCCTTTATTTTTCCTAAGCCAAAATAGCGTGCTTCCGGGTTTCCAAAATAATACCCACTAACTGACGATGCTGGCCACATCGCAAGACTATCGGTCAGCTCTACACCAATGGTTTCGTTAACCTTTAAAATATCCCAAATAGTCAATTTCTCCAAATGATCCGGACAAGCAGGATAACCCGGTGCCGGGCGAATTCCTTTATACGATTCGTGAATCAAATCTTCATTGCTCAAGTCTTCATTAGCTGCATAACCCCAATGCTTCATACGAACCTCTTTGTGTAGATACTCTGCGAATGCTTCGGCCAAACGATCTGCCAACGCTTTTACCAAAATGGAATTGTAATCGTCCAGATCCTTTTCATATTGCCCAGCTAGTTCTGCTGTACCAAACCCAGTTGATACACAAAAACAACCAATATAATCTTGTTTACCAGTTTCTTTAGGCGCAACGAAATCTGCCAACGCAAAATCTGCAACTCCCTCTCTTCTCTGTAGTTGTTGGCGTAGGGTGCGAAATATAAATTCATCTTTCGCTTCGGCTTTGCTTAGCAACCCCACAACATCATCTTCGTCAGATGAGTGTAGCTGAAGAGCTATATCATCTTCATTGATGGTATTCGCAGGAAATAAACCAAAAATTCCTTTCGCCTTCAACTGCTTTTTAGAAATGATTTGCTTCAACATTTCTTGAGCATCAGCAAATAATTCGGTAGCCTGAACCCCTACGACATCATCGGTTAATATAGCTGGATATTTACCATGCAATTCCCAGCTTCTAAAAAACGGAGTCCAATCGATAAAAGGCACTAGGAGATTTAAATCCAAATCTTCAATAACCTGTATACCCAAAGTATTCGGTTTGCTTATTACCGTTGTTTTCCAATCAATTTTAAACTTGTTGCGCCTCGCCGCTGCAATAGTCTTATAGGTTTTACTAGAAGAGCGGTTTAAAAACTTGACCCTAAACACATCATAATCTTCCTTAATTTTCTTTTTATAACTAGACGAGGTTTCCTTTTTCAGTAAGTCACCTACAACAGTGACGGCTCTAGATGCATCATTTACATGAACTACCGCCTCACTATACTTGGTATCAATTTTTACGGCAGTATGCGCCTTGCTTGTTGTAGCACCACCAATCAATAACGGAAGTTTGAAATTCTTACGCTCCATTTCTTTAGCCATATGTACCATTTCATCTAAAGAAGGCGTAATCAATCCGCTTAGACCAATAATATCTACATTGTGCTCAATGGCAGCAGCAATGATTTTTTCTGGCGGCACCATCACCCCTAAATCGACAATTTCATAATTATTACAGGCCAAAACAACGCCTACAATATTTTTTCCAATATCATGAACATCTCCCTTAACCGTTGCCATCAAAATTTTTCCAGCACTATTGGAGTCTCCCGCTTGGGGATTCAATAATTTTTCTTCCTCGATATACGGTAACAAATACGCTACCGCCTTTTTCATTACCCGTGCAGATTTAACCACTTGGGGAAGAAACATTTTTCCACTTCCGAATAAATCTCCAACAACGTTCATTCCTGTCATCAAATTTCCTTCAATAACCTCTATTGGCTTATCTGCAGCTTGCCTAGCTTCTTCTATATCTTCAATTATATATTGATCGATACCTTTCACCAAGGCACGAGTTATCCTATTTTGTAAAGGTTCCTCACGCCATGATAAATCAATTTTACTTTCTTTTGTTTTCCCTACTACTGATTCTGCAAAATCAAGTAAACGTTCAGTTGCATCATCCCGTCTATTTAAAATAACATCCTCTACACGGTCCAAAAGACCCTTCGAAATATCATCATATACCTCCAACATACTTGGGTTGACAATACCCATATTCATCCCCGCTTTAATAGCGTGATATAAGAATACTGAATGCATGGCCTCTCGAACAGGATTATTTCCCCTAAAAGAAAAAGAAACATTACTTACCCCACCGCTGACACTTGCATAAGGTAGATTTTCCCGTACCCATTTGGTTGCTTTAATAAAATCTAGTGCGTTGTGCTTATGCTCATCCATGCCCGTAGCAACAGGAAAAATATTAAGGTCAAAAATGATATCCTCTGGTGCGAAACCTACTTTATCAACCAATACATTATACGAACGCTTAGCAATTTCGATTCGACGATCATAATTATCGGCTTGGCCTACTTCATCAAAAGCCATAACGATTACAGCAGCACCATAACGTTTAATCAATTTAGCTTGGTGCATGAATTGTTCTTCACCTTCCTTTAAGCTAATAGAATTCACTACACATTTACCTTGCACTACTTGTAAACCTGCCTCTATGATTTCCCATTTAGAACTATCGATCATGATAGGTACTCGAGAAATATCGGGCTCGGCAATGACAAGGTTCAAAAACTTGACCATAGCTTGTTTACCGTCAATCAAGCCATCGTCCATATTAATGTCGATAACCTGTGCGCCATTCTCTACTTGCTCCCTTGCTACAACTAAGGCTTCTTCAAACTTTTCTTCTTTAATCAATCGAAGAAACATTTTAGAACCAGCAACATTGGTACGCTCACCTACATTGATGAAATTGGTTTCTGGCGTTACAATTAAAGGTTCAAGACCGCTTAACCTAAGATATTTGGTTGTTGATTGTTGGTTGTTGGTTGTTGGTATATCAGAAATATCACTCATCTATTTTCTATTACTTTTAAAATAATTGATAAATCCGTTTATCAACTTCTTACAACTAATAACTCTATTGTTTAGATTGTTAAAATCTTCTTGACTTATATAATTTAAATCAAGAGCTATAAATAATTGGGTTTCCAATTCATACAATGAACCTCTTGAGATATGTAAAAACTGTATCGTATCTGCTGCTGTTCTTCTTCCACAACCTTCTGCTATATTCGAAGGGATAGAAACAGCGCAACGTCTAAGTTGATTGGTTAAGCCATAAAGTTCTTCTTTGGGGAACGACCTTGTTAATTTGTATACACTACCTACGAGAATTCTTGATTCCTTCCAAACATCCAATTCAGTGTAAACTTTCATACTATTATTATTTTTCAAACAACCAACTACCAACAACTACCAACTAAAATTGACGCGGAGCAAAATTTTCAACCAACTTCGCGATTGCTGTAATATGTTCAGGTGTTGTACCACAACACCCACCTACGATATTTATCAAACCTTTCTCTACATATTCCCTAATTTGTTCCGCCATCTGATCCGGTGATTCATCATATTCTCCAAAAGCATTTGGTAAACCGGCATTGGGGTGTGCAGATACTGCATGTTCACTTTTCGTTGCCAAAACCTCTAAATGAGGCACCAATTGACTAGCACCTAAGGCGCAATTAAAACCTACAGATAATATCGGAATATGGGAAATTGAAATCAAAAATGCTTCTGCTGTTTGCCCAGATAATGTTCTACCCGATGCATCTGTAATTGTGCCACTTACCATTATGGGAACATCAATATTTCGTTCTTCTTTTACTTCTTCAATAGCGAATAATGCAGCTTTTGCATTTAAGGTATCGAATATAGTTTCTACGAGCAACAAATCAGACCCGCCATCTAACAATGCTTCAACCTGTAACTTATAAGCAATTCTCAATTCATCAAAAGAAATTGCTCGATAGCCAGGATCATTTACATCTGGCGACATACTTGCAGTTTTATTAGTAGGACCAATACTCCCTGCAACAAAACGTGGTTTATTTGGTTCTTTTTTAGTGAATTCATCGGCAACCATTTTAGCGATACGAGCCGATTCATAGTTGAGTTCATATACCAAATCTTCCATGTAATAATCTGCCATGGCAATAGTAGTACTAGAGAAGGTATTAGTTTCGACAATATCAGCTCCTGCAGCAAAATATTTACGATGAATTGCTGCTATTGCTTCGGGTTGTGTTAAGGACAATAAGTCATTGTTTCCTTGAAGTGGGTGTTTCCAGTCTTTAAAGCGTTCGCCCCTAAAATCGGCTTCTTGAAATTTATATCGCTGTAACATGGTGCCCATTGCACCATCCAATATTAAAATTCGCTCTTTTAAAATTTCCTTTATATCCTTCATTATATGCTGTAAAAGGTTCTACGTCCAATAAAAATTAATACGAAGCAAGGAAAGGATGGGAGAGTGCACCTTCTTAAGTTATCTGTCTTTATCGTGTCATTACAAAAGACACGTCCTGTAACCCCCGAAGTTTCGAAGCAGGAAAAGATAGAATGTAGCACCTTCTTGTCCAAATAGGAAAGGGTTGCCAAGGTTTCACCGGGTCTAGTCCCTCCGCCTTTCTTGATAACGTTTCAATCTATTTATGAACGAATTGCAAAGTAACGCTACTACAGGTTCAAATCCAAAACTTCAACAGACTTTTTAGCCTACTAAATTTTGAGAAATTATCATAAAAAACCTCTGAAACGTTGAAGTATTCAGAGGTTTTACTCATCGTATATTTACCTTATAAAATACGTTGTACTACTTCTTTTTTGGCTTCTTTTTTAGAACCATCAAATCCTTCTACACCACCTACGGTAGTATATTTCATAACATATCTTTTTCCCGGATTGATTTGTTGGTATGCAAACTGACACATCACTGCAGCCTCATGAAAACCTGATAAAATCAATTTTAACTTTCCTTCGTAGGTATTTACGTCACCAATCGCATAAACCCCAGGTATATTGGTCTGGTAGTCTTTTGCATTATTGACCTTAATTGCATTTTTCTCTATTTCCAGTCCCCAGCCACCTATCGGTCCTAATTTAGGCGAAAGTCCAAATAGTGGAATAAAATGATCTACTTCTAAATACGTATCTTCTTTATCTTTATCTGTATGTTTAAGAATTACCGCTTCAAGATGGTTCGTACCATACAACTCTTTAACCTCAGCTTTTGTAACCAACATAATTTTACCCAATTTAGCTAGTTCAGCTGCCTTTTTAACGGAATCCAAAGCACCTCTAAACTCATCTCTTCTGTGAACCAAGGTTACTTCAGAGGCAACATCCGTTAGAAAAATTGCCCAATCCAAGGCAGAATCTCCTCCACCAGCAATAACAATTTTTTTATCTCGATACAACTCAGGGTCCTTAATCATATAAGAAACTCCAGTATCCTCGAAATTTACAATGTTGGAAATTGGTGGTTTTCTAGGCTCAAAAGAACCTAAGCCACCTGCAATTACGACGACTGGTGCATTATGCTTCGTTCCTTTGTTTGTAGTTACCACAAATGAACCATCCTCTAATTTATCTAGCGTCTCGGCTCTTTCACCTAACGTAAAACCAGGCTCAAAAGGCTTTATTTGCTCCATTAAATTGCGCACCAAGTCACCAGCCAAAATTTCTGTAAATGCCGGAATATCATAAATTGGTTTTTTAGGATATATCTCTGAACATTGACCACCTGGTTGTGCGAGTGCGTCAATTAAATGCGTTTTCAATTTCAATAATCCCGCTTCAAATACCGTAAATAATCCGGTTGGTCCCGCCCCTATTATGAGCATATCTGTTTTAATCATACTTCCCTTTTTCTTTAGTCTTAAGTGGTTAGCACCAAGTTTGTACCTCAATAGACGCTACCTTTTCATTCCTGTTAATTTAACATTTCACCTATCACTGATTACTCATCACTTCGTACTGTGTGCATTTACCAATCTAATATGCCGTCTAGTATAGGTCGAACAACAGTATTCTTAGCATAGGTATTTTTTGCTTTAATCAATGACTCTCTATGCTTCACGACTTCCCCAATTATAATAATAGCGGGATTTGATAGTTTATTTTTCTCAACCACCTGTACAATTGTTTCAATGGTTCCAATACCCAATTTTTCATTATCTCGGGTACCATTTTGAATGATAGCAATTGGTGTTTCAGACTTGCCTTCACTTTTAAATAATTCTACGATTTGGGGGAGCTTGGACATCCCCATTAAAATTACCACAGTTGCACTACTTTTAGCAGCCAGTGCTACATCTGCAGACAATTTGTGTTCTTTTGTGGTTCCGGTAATTACCCAAAAACTTTCTGCCGCGCCTCTTTTAGTTACTGGTATATTTTGATACGCAGGGACACTTAAACTTGATGAAATACCTGGCACCATATTAACGTCTAACCCGAAGGTCGCTGCATACTCCATTTCTTCAGATCCACGGCCGAAAACGAAAGGATCACCTCCTTTTAATCGTACCACATGTCCTTGAGATTTTGCTCTACTTACAATAAGCTCATTGATTTGCTCTTGTTGGTATGCATAACAACCCTTACGCTTGCCTACGAATATCAACTCGGCATTCTTCGCGTATGCCAATAGTTCTTCGTTCACCAAGGCATCATACAATACTACATCTGCATTCTCCAAAGCCTTGATTGCTTTTAAAGTGATGAGTTCTATATCCCCAGGTCCTGCCCCTACTACGGTCAACCTAGGCTGTTTAATATGATTTAGATTTGTTTCTGCCATTGCCTATACTTCTGCCAATTCTTGCTGTCGGAATTTCGCAACGGTTTCTAAAAATAATTTAGCATTCTTTATATATGACTCTGCAAAAGTTTTTGAAGGTTCATTTTGGTTCAATTGAAGCACCATTTTTTCAAATCCGCCATCAACAGATATTCTACCATCGGCAACGAACTTCTCGTCAAAATCTTTTATAATACTTACATGCGTATTCACCTTGGTATTTTCTGATGTCAACATCGCCTTAGCAGAGTTCACCATCGATGAATAAGCATGATAAATACTGGCCGACCATTTTTCTGCGTCTAACATATCTTGCGCATTCTGAATTTTTTCCTCACTTTCAAAAAGTAGGGTTGCAATCAAATCAATGACAACTCCGGCACATTCACCAACTCCAATTGCTTTTTCATAACGTTCTGTATTACCCCAGTCAATAAAATCTTCTGCGCTTAAATCATCTACTGATGATAACGGCGTTAGAAATTCATAAAAATACATTTGTCCTTTTTCTGCATAATAATCAGGGAAAGATAATTCGCCACCATTAGCATCAAAATCATTCAAAATTAAACGCAAGGCTTCCGGTCCTCTTTTACTAGGCACTTTCACTACCTTATCTGCAAATCTCCCTTGACCGTTCCCATCATTGCTTCCACCTAACAATACCTGTAATGCAGGTGCCACTAATTTATCTTTCGTACGTACAGACATTCCTTGAAAACCGATATTGGCCATGTTGTGTTGACCACAGGCATTCATACATCCGCTAATTTTTATCACTACATCTTCATTATTAATGTAGTCCGGGAATTCTGTTTTTATGACACGCTCCAATTCTTCTGCAATACCTGTACTACTAGTAATACCTAGGTTACAAGTATCTGTACCAGGGCAAGCTGTTATGTCTACTGCTTTGTTATAACCCGCATCCGTAAACCCTAATTTTTTCAATTCAGTATAGAAAAATTCTATATGCGCTTTTTTTACGAATGGAATCAGAATATTTTGACGTAACGATAATCGAATCTCACCAGCTGCATATTTCTGAACCAAACCTGCCAATAAACGAGCTTTATCCGTATAAAAATCTCCTAATAACACCTTGATACCAATAGCTATAAAACCTGGTTGTTTTTGCTTTATTACATTGGTAGATTTCCACTGTTCAAATTCTTTTGCATCAGCTATTTCTACACTCGGTACTTCTAGAGCAGCTACTTTTATTTTTGGATACCCATCAGCATCAATCGGAAAAGAATCAAAAGGTACCGCCGTTTTTTCAGCAGCCAATAATTCTTTAAATCCGTCTAAACCTAAATCCTTCAATAAGAATTTCATTCTGGCCTTTGCTCTACTCTTACGCTCACCATACCGGTCAAAAACGCGTACCACGGTTTCCATTAAAGGAATAATTTGGTCCGCTGGCAAGAAACTATACAATTCATCTGCATGTCTAGGTTGTGAGCCTAAACCACCACCCAACATGACCTTAAAACCAGGTTCTCCATTCTGAAGTTTTGCAATAAATCCTAAATCATGCATGTATGAAAGTCCGGTATCGGCATCACTTGCAGAAAACGAAACCTTGAACTTACGGCCCATTTCTTGGCTAACAGGATTTCTAAGAAAGTACTGAAATAGGGCATGTGCATAGGGTGATACATCAAAAGGCTCATCCACATCAACACCTGCTGTTTCACTAGCTGTCACATTACGTACTGTATTTCCACAAGCTTCCCTTAGTGTAATATCATCCTTTTCCAATTGCGACCATAGCTCAGGAGTCCTATTCAAATCCACATAATGAATTTGAATATCTTGACGTGTCGTAATATGCAATCTACCTGTAGAATATTCATCGGATACATCACAAATACGCAGCAATTGCTTAGAAGTTACTTTACCATAAGGCAATTTTATACGGATCATTTGAACTCCTTCTTGACGTTGGCCATAGACACCACGTGCCAAACGAAGACTTCTAAACTTCTCTTCATCTAATTTACCACCATGGAACTCATGAATCTTGCGTTCCAATTCTAAAATATCCTTTGCAACTACTTGATTTTCTATTTCTGTTCTAAAACTCTGCATTCCTTTTCTCGTATTTAGTACTGCGTAATCCGCACTAAGTTTATTATCTATATTTCCTATGGACTTTATAGGTTATAAAAGTAAAAAAACTTCTTCCTATATCGGTTAATGCTTGTATTAGCTTATGAAGCCTGCCCCTACCGTACTATTTGATTTGGTATCAATTATTATAAACGAACCATTTGTTCTATGATTTTTGAATTGATCATAGAAAATTGGTTTGTTCAAACGGAAACTTACCTTAGCAATATCATTCATACCCAATGATTCGGTTTCTGCATCGATACCTGAATAATCTGGCGCAATCTTATGATGAACTTGCTCAACTTTAGCCAACACTTTATTGACACCATGTTGAACAATATATTTATTTCCTACTGCCAAAGGCAATGAATCCATCCAAGAGATAGTAGCGGTAAATTGCTTATCTACAGTAGGTAAGTCATCAACTTTCACTAACATGTCACCACGACTTAGATTAATTTCATCTTCTAAGGTTATGGTAACCGATGACCTTCTTGAAGCTGTTTTATATTTCTTGTCATGGAAATAAATTTCTTTTATTTTAGATCGTGTTTGTGACGGAAGTGCAACTACCTCATCACCCACACTTAATTCACCTCCATAAACTTTACCAGCAAATCCTCTAAAATCATGATGCTCATCCGTTTTTGGACGAATCACATACTGCACTGGAAAACGTGGTGTACCCACATTAAAAATGTCTTTTCTATCTAAAGACTCAAAGTGTTCTAAAAGTGTTTGACCTATGTACCAAGGTGTCTTATTAGATTTATTTACCACATTATCACCCTTTAATGCACTGACAGGGATAAACGTTATTTTTTGATCTTGATAATCACGCTTAGCCATCAATTGTTCAAAATCGGCTTTAATGGCATTATACTTTTCTTCAGAATAATCTACCAAGTCCATTTTATTGATTGCTACGACAACATCTTTGATGCGTAACAAATTGTTGATAAAAAAATGTCTATTGGTCTGCTCGATAACTCCTTTTCGTGCATCAATTAAAATAATGGCCGCTTGTGAAGTAGATGCACCTGTAACCATATTACGTGTATACTCTACGTGGCCAGGCGTGTCTGCAATGATGTAACTTTTCTTTGCCGTTGAAAAATAGATATGGGCAACGTCTATTGTTATACCCTGCTCACGTTCTGCTACAAGACCATCTGTCGCCAAAGAGAAATCTAAATAATCATACCCTTTCTGCTTACTGGTCTTTTCAATGGCTTCTAACTTATCACTTGTCAGAGATTTTGTATCATACAAAATTCTACCGATTAAGGTACTCTTACCATCATCTACACTTCCTGCTGTTGCTATTTTTAGTACTTCCATTCTTAAGCTGTTAGCCTTTAGCTATTTGCTGTTGGCTTTTATTATTATTTCATTTTATCGCTCAATAGCCAGAAGCTAAGAGCTAAATTCTCAATTGAAAATTTCAAAAATATCCTTGTTGTTTTCTTTTTTCCATAGCAGCCTCAGACCGTTTATCATCGATACGTGCACCTCGTTCCGAAATAGTGGAATCCCTAATTTCTTCTACCACTTTGTCGATACTTACAGCATCAGATAATACAGCCGCCGTGCAAGACATATCACCTACGGTACGGAAACGCACCAATCGCTCTTCTACTACCTCATCTTCTTCCCTAAAAACGATTTCATCTTCCGCAGACCAAATCATACCATCCCTTAAGAAGGTTTTACGCTTGTGCGCAAAGTAGATAGACGGAATTTCAATTTCTTCTTCTTTGATATACGACCATACATCTAATTCTGTCCAGTTAGATATTGGGAATACACGTACATTCTGACCTAATTCTATTTGACCGTTCAACATATCAAACAACTCCGGACGCTGATTACGCTCATCCCATTGTCCGAAATCATCACGAACTGAAAATATACGTTCCTTAGCCCGTGCTTTCTCCTCATCTCTGCGTGCTCCTCCAATACAGGCATCGAACTTAAATTCCTCGATAGCATCTAATAAGGTCGTGGTCTGTAGACTATTTCTACTAGAATACCTGCCCGACTCTTCTTTTACTTTTCCTTGGTCTATAGAATCCTGTACATTTCGTACGATGAGCTCTAAGCCCAATTCTTTTACCAATCGATCTCTAAATTCTACCGTTTCAGGAAAATTATGCCCTGTATCAATATGCATTAACGGGAAGGGTATTTTTGAAGGCCAAAAAGCTTTTTGTGCCAAACGAACCAATGTGATAGAATCTTTACCTCCAGAAAATAAAAGAACTGGCTTCTCAAATTGAGCAGCAACCTCCCTTATAATATAAATAGCTTCATTCTCTAGGGCATTAATATGTGCCGTATCTCTTAAAAGTTCAAGCTGAGGTTTTAATTCTAATTCTATACTTGTATTACTCATTATGCTTTTTCTTAGATAAATTATATGTATTCTTTTCCGTCCCTTTATTAACTATGTAATCCACATTCTCTATTCTCCAACACCTTTGTCGGGTCAAAATAGTTATGCTCATTGGGAAGTTTATATTTTTTTAAATAGGTATCTAACTGCGTATCGTTCCAATGGTAAAAAGGACTCACCTTTAGAACACCGGCTTTACTTAAGCTTAAAATATCTAAACTATCACGTAAGGCAGTTTGTCCTTTTCTAAGATTTGTAAACCATACATCTGGTTTAAAATCTAACATCGCCCTTTTAAAAGGTTCTAGTTTCACTTGCTCAGTAAACTCCCCATGTCGGGGATCATCAATTTGCGGAATTCCCATAACAGCATCTCTATGTGCCGTTGTTTGTTTGGGAACATACAATTGAATATTCAAGTTTAATTTCGTTGTCAATTCTTCAGCGTGCTTATAGGTGTTAGAAGTATTATACCCAGTATCGCACCAAACTACAGGAATATCACTACGCACCTCAGATACCGCATGCAAAATAGCCACTTCATAAGGCCTAAAATTAGTAGTCACTACTGGGGCATGACCATGTTTCACTGCCCATGAAACTATTTCTTCCGGTGGAATACCCTTAAACTGAACATTCAATTTTTGAACTTGTACCTCTGTTAGTGCCATAATACCTTCTCTCTTTTATTTACCCCAATTAATTAAATTCCAAAAGCGCTCGTGAAAAAAGTATAACACCATTTTCGTTACAAAATCTATTGAGGCAATTGAGGCAGCTACCGAAATTTCACCTGTTAGTATGTACGATATAATCAACGTATCTAAAGTACCTATCACCCTCCAGCTAAATGCCTTGGCGATACTACGTAAAGGTTTTTCAGATGTCTTATCATCCTGATACGTTGTTTTGGTCTCTTTTTTATTAAAAATAAGTTGATCTGCAATCATCTCTTAATCCAATTTTTATTACCCTACTAATTTAATAGGGTTTTCAAAAATAGCGTATATTTTTAACATAGGCCTCACTAACTCTTCAATAAGTCTAATTACCCTATAGATTTAGTAGATTATTAATAAAGAGCTATAAATATTTGATATTTCGCAGTATCAAAGACAATTGCATAAAAAGGATATACTAAAACGGTATAATTTAAGAGATAATATCCTTTAGTGTATTATTTTTATATACATCTAAAGCACTATCACGCACTTGAAGCATTAGTTTATGAACAGAACATGCATGTTCATCAGGGCAATCATCACAACTTTCATAAAAGTTTAAACTTACACAAGGCACCATAGAAATAGGACCTTCCAAAACTCGCATCACATCGGTCATCGAGATCTCTTCTGGTATCTTTAATAAATAGTAACCGCCACCTTTGCCTTTCTTGGAACCTAAAAAACCTGTTTTTCGAAGACTCAGTAGAATACTTTCCAAAAATTTTTGGGATATATTCTGCTTCTCAGCTATTTCTGAAATCTGAACAGGTTTTCTATCGGGCTGTGAGGCTAAATAGGCAAGGGCCTTTAACCCATATTTTGTCTTTTTGGAGAGCATGATGCTAAGATAGCCAAATATAAAAATATCGCTAATATACTTTAGCCATCAATTTTATCGTTACTACATTCAACCGGAAAAAACAATTCATGAAAAAATATGTCTTATTATCTGTAATTGCCGTATGTACCTTAGTATTCTCTTCGTGTTCAAAAGATGAAGACGGTGTATCTGGTGTAAGTGAAGTTTCCATTATAGGCGCATGGAATCTAACCGCATTGGAAGCAACCGATGGCAAATCTGATACTAACTTTGATGGAACCTCTATCCCAGCCACTTTTAATGCAATGGGAAAAGATTTTGACACGGTTGTCACATTCTCAGAAGAACCACAAATTGTTACTAGCGAAGGCTCATACACCACTGTATTAACGACCACAATACTAGGAGAAACATCAACAGAGGAAGAAGAAGGTGAAGACTTCTTTGAATCAGATGAGTGGAGATTAGGTGGAAGTATCCTATATTTTGGAACTGGTGAAGAAGAAGTGGGCTTTGCGATAACAGATCTTACTGATTCTAAAATATCACTCCGCTATACATTAGATGAGACTCTAGATATATTTGGAGCAACCACTAGCGTTAGTGCTACGTACAATATGACCTTAACTAGGTGATTTTTTTACGTATTTAACACAAAAAAGCCCGGTGAATACCGGGCTTTTTTAATGGTTAAAACTGGGTTTAACCCAATGCCTGCTCAATATCGGCAATAATATCATCTATATGCTCCAAACCGACAGATATACGAACCGAACCATCTGAAATACCTACCGCCGCACGTTCTTCAACACTTAATTTACTATGCGTAGTTGATGCCGGATGCGTAACTATTGTTCTTGAATCACCTAAGTTGGCGGAAAGTGATAATAATTTAATGGAGTCGAAAAATGACCTACCAGCATCTAAGCCCCCTTTTACCTCGAATGCGACTACGCAACCACCAGCCTTCATTTGCTTTATGGCAATCTCATATTTAGGATGCGATTTCAAGAATGGATATTTAACCCAATTGACTTTATCGTTTCCTTCAAGGTATTCTGCCAATTTAAGCGCATTTTCACAATGCCTGTCTACCCGTACCGCTAATGTTTCCAAACTTTTTGAAAGCACCCATGCATTGAATGGTGACAACGCCGGACCAGTTATACGTGAAAAACGATACACTTTATCCATCAATTCACCGCTTCCAACAGTAATGCCAGCGAGTACCCTGCCCTGGCCATCCATCAATTTAGTACCGGAATGTATGACCAAATCGGCACCGAATTTTATAGGTTGTTGCAAATAGGGAGAGGCAAAGCAATTATCAATGACCAAAATAAGATTGTTCCTTTTTGCAATTTTCCCCAATTCTTCCAAATCCAATACATCAACACCAGGATTCGTAGGTGTTTCTGCATAGATTATTTTTGTTTTTGGAGTAATCAGATTTTCGATATGCTCCAATTCGTCAATCTTAAAATACGTGTGGTCAATATTCCATTTTGGAAAGAAATTAGTAAACAACGAATGCGTGGAACCGAATATACTTCTTGCCGACAAGACATGATCACCGCTATTTAGCAGCGCTGCCAACGTTGAAAAAACTGCTGACATACCTGATGCAAATGCAAAACCGCTTTCGGCACCTTCCATTTGACATACCTTTTCTATAAATTCAGATGAATTCGGATTGGAATATCTTGAATAAATATTCCGTTCCTTTTCTTCCGCAAAAGAAGCCCGCATATCTTCTGCATCCTCAAATACAAAACTAGAGGTCAAATACAAAGGAACGGAATGCTCCAGATTCTCACTACGTTTAAGTTGTGTACGTATTGCGTTAGTTTCAAACTTATTGCTGTTTTCTTTCATGCTATTAATTCATTCTTAATTGCGACAATGTGTAGCCAACTATTTATAGGTCACTGAGCGTTGCCGAAGTTAGCCTTTATCTGCAATCCTGAGTATATCACCAAAAACACCTCTTGCCGTAACTGCTGCACCCGCTCCTGCTCCTTGAATTACAAGTGGATTTTCACCATACGATTCAGTATAAATTTCTATGATAGAATCTGAACCTTTTACTTGCCCCAAAGCACTTTCTTTTGGCACAGATACTAATTTCACATCTAACACCCCTTTTTCCTTTTGAAGGTTTCCATGCAAATCACCCACATAGCGAAGAACATGGTTTGGCTTTTGACTTTTTTTAATCTCATTGAATTTCGCATCTAGAACCTCTAAATGCTCCATGAAGAAATCCACTTTCCCATCTTGAAGCTTTTTTGGTATTAGATTATCTATATGAATATCCGAAAACTCGTTATGCAAATCGAGTTCACGGGCCAAAATTAATAATTTACGGCCCACATCGTTTCCTGACAAGTCTTCCCTGGGATCAGGTTCTGTAAAACCCTGTCTCATGGCATCTTTCAATATCGTTGAAAAAGGCATATCAACTTCAGAAAACGTATTGAAAATATAACTTAACGACCCTGAAAACACCCCTTTGATTCTCGTGATATTTTCTCCGGATAAATGCAACAACTTTATCGTATCGATTAAAGGAAGACCAGCACCAACATTCGTTTCATACAGGTATTGCTTTTGGTTCTTCTTCAATTCTTCGCGTAACAATTGATAAAAATCATACCGCAACGTATTTGCTATTTTATTGGATGATACCAAATCAAAGCCATGTTCTACAAAATCAAAATAATTAGCAACAAAATCACTACTTGCCGTATTATCTATAACAATAAGATTTTCCAAATGATGACGCTTTGTAAAATCAAAGACATCTTGAATTTTATATAACTTACCCTTTTGTTTTAAACTAGTTTTCCAATTTTCAGTTATACCCTTTTCATTGAGTATTATTTTTTTAGAATTGGCGATTCCAAAAACACGCAAATCGAGACTTTTTCGCTCCTTAATGGTCTTGGCTGATTTTAATATTTGGTCTATCAACGTACCACCGACATTTCCATGTCCAAAAATAACGATATTAATTTTTTTGCTAAAACCAAAAACTTGGCCGTGAATTACATTTACAGCCTTGTGCAAATCGGTTTTTTTAACCACCAAACTTACATTCTTACCAGATACGGTATTGTTGAATAATAAGGGAACGATTTGATTTTTTATCAGCGCATTGAACGGCTTATGAAACGTACTTAAATCCTGACCAACAATTGATATGATGGATACATCATCTATCACTGTTATCATATTGACATCTTTAGACTCAAAATCTGTACTAAATTCATTCTCCAAAGCAATCTTGGCTCTTTTGGCCTTATCTTTTTTCACTACTAAGCCAATACCTCTTTCCGAAGAACCTTGAGATACAATGCTTACACTAATATTACTCGATTCCAATGCTTTAAAAATACGTGCATCGACACCAACCTTACCTAACAACCCGCGACCTTCAATATTGATCATGGCCACATCCTCTATCACCGAAAGTGATTTTATACCTTCCTTACTGGTCTTGGCACTGATTAACGTACCTTCATTATCATCATTATACGTATTTAAAATACGCAATGGAATATTCTTTTCTATAAGCGGAATAATGGTCTTGGCGTGTAAAATGGTCGTGCCAAAATTAGCTAGTTCATTTGCCTCGGCATACGATAGGTTAGACAACCGTTTCGCTTCTAGCACATAATCAGGATTTGCCGTATAAATACCATCTACATGGGTATAGTTCTGTAATTCTTCTGCGTCTAAAAAATTCGCCAGTAAGGCAGCAGAATAGTTACTTCCATTTCTTCCTAAGGTGGTCGTTTCACCATCTAGTGTAGAGGAAATAAATCCGGTAACAACAGCAACCGTATCCTTTGGTATCTCAGAAAATTTCAATAGTACACGTTCTTTCGATTCAGCCTCCAACACTTTGGCATCTCCAAATATATTATCAGTTTTGATAAGTTCACGCGTATCAACTAGTTTGGCTTTTATGCCTTTTCCAATTAATAATTTGGTTACTAATTTCGCAGAAATTAGCTCCCCATAAGCTAAAACCTCATCTTTGATTTTAGCACTATAATCCCCTAACAACGAAACACCTTCATATAACTTCGCCAAGCCTTTGAACTCAGCCGATAAATTCACATTGGTATAGGTATGCTTTTGGTATTTTTCTAGCGCTTCAAAATCCTTCTTATACTCTTTGCCTTTCGCAGCTTTCTCTAGAATAGTCTCTAACTGATCCGTAGCTTTTTCTCTAGCGGATAACACTATGGCTATATTTTCATCATTAGTTACCTTCCTCTTGACAATATCCAATACACGTTCAAGTCCTTCGCCATTGCTTAAAGACTTACCACCAAATTTCAAGATTTTAATTTTCTTGATACTGCCATTAGTATTGAAAATACCCGTCAGCAATTTTTCCATTTGGGTGAACTCAATCAAAAAGGCATCATGGCCATGTAACGATTGAACCTCGCCATACGTAACATTGCTTTTGGCCTGTGCCAATTGCTTAAAAGTATCCTTGTTTTCTTGTGCAGTAAAGAACATATCAGAATCCACACCAACAATATGGATATTGGTTTCACTATTCTGAAGATTGATGAAATTCTGCTCTCCGCTTCTCGTTATATCAATTGTCTTTAATAACTGGTTCATCAATTTATAAGCCGATAACTGAAAACGTTCCTGAAGCTTATCCCCGTGATGCATTAACCAACTCTCTACATTAAAGACCTTTAACTCTTCATTGGTGCTTCTTTTAAAACGCTCTTTGAACGAGGCCGGTGTACGGTAGCACAACATGGCATGCATACGGGCATCGTGTACAGGTTGCTTCGAATTTACCAAAAACTGCTCTTGTATCTGACAGTTGGCAATTAGCCAATCGGTAGATTTCCAATCAGATGCTACAGGTATCAAATGCTCGGTTAGGTTTGGCTTAACAGCCGCCATCTCCCAAGCTATTCCTCCACCTAACGAACCACCAATAATTACGAACAACCGTTCAACATTCAATTGCTCTAGACCCAATAAAAATAATCGGGCGACATCGCCAGCAACAAAATCCTTATAGTTCTCTATAATGAATTTATCATGACCATTTCCCGGAATATTGAATGCTAAAATGGTATATTTCTGAGTGTCAACACATTTTTTATCTCCGATAAGTGCCGACCACCATCCATCTTCTCCCGTTACATTCGAATTACCCGTTAGGGCATGGTTCACCAAAATGATGGGCGCCGTATGTAATTTCTTCCCGAAAAGCTGATAGGACAATTGAATATCCTGAGTCGCACCGCTTAGGGTCTTGTATTCTTTAATCTGTACTTGATGTAACATCCGTAGAAAAATTGCTTGTATGTATTGATTGGCGGAAAAAAAGCAAGAACTGCATTTTTTCCGCCAAGGCCAACCTTGTTATATGAAATTAAATAGAAATAGAATCGTTACAGGCTTTTAAATGCCTGTGCTAAATCTGATTTTAAATCTTCTATATCCTCCAAACCAACGGACAAACGAATTAAGTCTTGACTAACTCCCGCATTATCTTGTTGCTCCGCATTCAACTGTTGATGTGTTGTACTTGCAGGGTGAATAATCAATGATTTGGTATCACCAATATTCGCTAGCAATGAAAATATTTTGGTTGCATCGGTTACTTTTTTAGCTGCTTCAAAGCCCCCTTTTACGCCAAAGGTGACCAAACCACTTTGCCCTTTTGGTAAGTATTCCTTAGCCAATGCATAGTACTTATTACTTTTCAGACCTGGGTAATTTACCCATACCACTTCTTCCCTACCTTCTAACCATGTAGCCAATTCTAAGGCACCGATACTATGCTGCTTGATACGAACCGGTAAGGTTTCTAAACCTTGTATAATTTGAAAAGCATTAAACGGACTCAATGCGCCACCAAAATCGCGTAATCCTTCCAAAATCAATTTAAAGGTAAAGGCAGCCGCTCCTAAAGCTTCGCTATATACCAAACCGTGATATCCGGCAGATGGCTCGGTAAACTCAGGAAATTTCCCGTTGGTCCAATCAAAAGTACCTGCATCGATAATGGCACCTCCTAAAGAAGTTCCTTGTCCGCCAATATATTTAGTCAGTGAATGTATCACCAAGTCGGCACCATGTTCAATAGGATTCAACAATACTGGTGTAGCCACGGTGTTATCCACAATAAATGGTACTTCTGCCGCTTTAGCTTCTTTAGAAATTGCTTTCAGGTCCAATACGTCTAATTTCGGGTTCCCCAAAGATTCCACAAAAAATGCTCGCGTGTTATCTTGTACGGCATCCTTGAAATTATTGGCATCTGAAGCATCAACAAACGTAGTTGTGATGCCAAATCTTGGAAGCGTAACATTTAATAAGTTAAATGTACCACCGTACAAACTGCTAGATGCTACAATATGGTCTCCTGCTTTTAACAAGGTCATTAATCCTGTCGAAATTGCTGCCGTACCCGATGCGAATACAACGGCACCAATACCACCTTCTACAGCGGCCAATCTATCTTGTAGAATTTGGTTTGTAGGGTTGTTTAATCGGGTATATATAAACCCAAGTTCTTTCAATGAAAAAAGATTGGCAGCATGATCCGTATCTTTAAATACATAGGATGATGTCTGGTAAATAGGCACAGCTCTAGTCCCACCATTGGTGGTTGTGTCATGCCCTGCGTGTAGTGCGTTTGTTGCTAATTTGTGATTACTCATGATTTTGTTTTTTTTAATAATTAACCCTTTGACTATGCTCAGGGCGAGAATATGATTAAAAAAGCCAAACCTTCCTGTTAAAAAACAGGCCCTAGCCACGGACGATGTGGGTTGGTAAAATCAAAAAGTTATAAGAAAGTGAGATCGAAAAAAATTCGATTACTGTTATCCTTCCCAAATCGGGTAGAATGTAGCACCTTCTTTGTATGGAACAAAGGGTTGCTAAGGTTTCAAAGGGTCTAATCCCTCCACCTTTCTTGATAACTATTCAATATGTGTTTGAACTTTGAACTGCAAATATAAGGGCAGAGGATTTTAAAAACCTAATGATTTGAGGAAAATATATATTAAACTTGTCTGTTGTGATTTTTCTAACGACGATTTCTATCTGGGAATTTAGGCAACAAGATATATTCTAACCCCGAAGGTTCTCGATACACTTAATTTTTAATAAAAAAATCAAAAATTAAGCAATCAAACTGACAAAGGTTTTTATATAAACCAACGCGTATAATAGGCCAAACTTTTGATAAAGTAATAAGACTGGTTTAGCGTACTGTATTGATTAAAGAATGTCACTTCGAGTGATTTTTTCGACCTTTTAGGGAGAAAAAATTATATCGAGAAGCATGTATGCTCCATAGCCAATGTACTAAGTTTAGACAAAGGATCCTAGATACACTAATTTTCTAATAAAAGATTAGAAAATCAGCACTCGAACTGACATTCGTTTTTATATAAACTAAAGTACAAAAGGCCTATTCTCCCGTATTAAGATGACGATTTATAGTTTTCCGTTGCTCCTATACAACTCAATAAATTCTTTATCCTGCTCAGGTGAATCTTTGTATAACTTTCGCATATCCTTAAGCTCTTTCTTTAATTTTTTAACTGTTGCCGCATAGTCAGGATCAGCATACACATTGTTCATTTCATTCGGGTCGTTTAATCTATCGTAGAGTTCCCACTCGTCTACATCATAATAGAAATGTACCAGCTTAAATTCTTTATTTACAATACCGTAATGACGTTTCACCATGTGTACGGCCGGATATTCATAGTAATGATAATACACCGCATCTCGTGTCCAATCTTCTTTTTTCCCTTTCAACAACGGAATCAAACTCTCCCCTTGCATATCGTTGGGTGGTTTAATACCCGCAGCCTCTAACATGGTTTGGGCAAAATCTAAATTTTGTACCATCTCATTTTCAACGGAACCAGGTTTAACCACATCTGGCCATCGCACCAATAACGGAGTTTTAAAAGACTCATCATACACAAATCTTTTATCGAACCAACCATGCTCTCCCAAATAAAAGCCTTGATCAGAGGTGTAAATGACAATGGTATTTTCTGCCAATCCACTTTCATCTAAATAATCCAACAATCGCCCTACATTATCATCAACAGAAGATATGCTTCCCAAGTAATCTTGCATGTATCGTTGGTACTTCCATTGCATTTTTTCTTTATCGGTCATTTTAGGCCAATTCTCGTAGAAGAAATCATTGATGGAAGCTAAAGTAGGATTATACTCTGCTTTTTGTTCTTCCGTAGCACGATTATACGGACCATAAAAACCATTAGGAAACTCTTCAATTTCAGGAAAAACCTTACCTTCCATTTTGGCCAATGTTTCTGGTCTTATTTTGCTGTCATGGCTATACATCATATGCTCAAACAAATTCATTTCGGCTGTTTTTGCTGCAGTACCCCTGTTTTTATAATCATCAAAAAGAGTCGCAGGCTCAGGAAATGTTTTCTTGGTAAACTCCTTAAATTTATCAGCTCGAGGCCACCAAGGGCGATGTGGAGCTTTATGCAGGTACATCATCATAAACGGTTCGTCTGCTGAAGCTTCTTTCTTTAACCAATCTAGAGATACATCTGTGATGATATCGGTCACATAACCTTGTTTGGTAATGGTATCGCCGTTGGTGACGATAAAATCGGGATTAATATAATGTCCCTGACCTGGTAGAATCATAAATTCATCAACCCCTTTTGGGTTGTTACCAAAATGAAGCTTACCGAACATGGCCGTTTTATATCCATTCTTCTTAAATATCTGCGGAAAAGTTACCTGTGTGGTGTCAAAAGGAAAATAGTTGTCTATTTTTCCATTTATATGTGTGTGTTTTCCGGTTAGAATTGTAGCTCTAGATGGCGCACAAATAGAGTTGGTAACACTTGCATTGGTAAATAACATGCCTTCTTTAGCCAAACGATCTATGTTAGGCGTTTCTATCAGTTTATCATCATAGGCGCTTATCGCTTGATACGCATGATCATCTGACATGATGAAAATAACATTCGGTCTTTTCGTTTTACTTTTTTGTGCTATGCCTTCTAGAGGTATTAGGAATAAAAGACCTACTACTGCAACAATTATTTTTTTCATTTTCTATGCTGTTGTTTGGTGTGTTGATTTTTATAAAACTAAGGAATTTTTAGGTGGTTTATTTTTTATTCAAAGACTTCAATAAAAACTATATTAAAAGTATTTTAAAACCTAAATTTCTGGGGAAGTTTATTTCTTAGAGCTGATAATTAATTTCTTCACTATAGATTGAATATGATTTTTCTAAAATAAATATGTTATTTTATCTTCACTTTTTCAATTTCGCTCAAAGTCCTACCATTTTTATCTTTCCAAGTTCTTCGTCCATTTATTGAATAACCGACAATAACAGCGGCCGCTGCAGATGGACTAGCAAATAAATGATTTTTAAAAAATCCTAATTTTCCGTTTTGTAATATCCTGATAGTACCATCTTGGATAAGTTCTTCTCTTAGAGTTTAAGATCCATAAATTTTAGATTTTTTTTCAGACACCTCTGAACCAGATAAAACTATAATTTCTTCATCTGTTTGAATAACTTTAGCCAAGATGTTTTTTACATTCAAATTGAATTCAGCTTCTTCTGAAACTTTATAAGTTTCCGTTTGCTCAACCGTATTAATTTCCGCTGTTAATATTACCTTTTTTTTACCAACCTGATATTCAAGAAACTTATGACCAAAAACACCGTTTAATAACTTAATATTTAATATAAATTCCTCCATCGAATCTCTATCCGGCAAAGGCAAAGAGCTTAAATTAGGCGTATTACTATTATCCAAAAGACACCTCTCTATCTCCTTTGTAATCTCAATAAGCCTACTTTCAAGATATTTTACGTGGGATTTTGTAATATTATCATCTTTACTCGTAAATAATATCACTTCGCTACAAAAGTCTTTATTCAAAGCATGATTCTTTAGCCTTTCCCAAACATTTTCAGCTTCTCCAATATATACCATTGCCTTACCGGTCTGATTATCTGTACCTATTAAGAAATACACACCTTGGGTATTAACCTGATTTTGAAAATAATCATTCAAATCAGAAAGCTTTTTTCTTGGACTGGATAATGCTTTTTCCTAAAGTCATTGATTAATTTTAATTGCTTTTAGCTAATCATATTTAATAATTATAACATATTTCTAAATCCACTACTCTAACACCAAAAACTCAATACTAGAATCTGTAAATACAGTATGGGTTTGGGTTTTAAAGTCCGCCTTATCCGCTTCAAAAATATTATCTACATAGGTCTGTGGGTTTAAATCGATTAGTGGGAACCACGTACTTTGTACTTGCACCTGTAATTTATGTCCCTTTTTAATGGTATGGAACACATCTTGCAGCTTAATGGTGACATCGGTTTTTTGGTTGGCTACAAAAGGTTCTGGCTCTGAGAAGCTATTTCTAAAACGCCCACGTAATACCTCACTACGCACCATTAAATGATAGTTGCTCATTTTTAAATGATCTTGCATGCCTTCATAGGCTGGTTCATCTGCTGGGTGCACATCTATAATCTTTACAATCCAATCGGCTGCTGTACCTGTGGTCGCTACTTTAAGTTTTGCTAGAATATCTCCAGCCAACGTCAAGTCATTTTCCATGACTTCGGTTTCAAAAACGAGTACATCACTTCGACGTGCAGCAAAACGCTGATCATCGGTCATGTATTTTCTTGGGGTAAATACGGTTTTGATATCCTCTGAATATGGAACCGGTTTTTTAATATCACTTACAAACCTCACCCCTTCAACACCTTTTGGTTCTGCAGTCAGCGCTTGGTCTGCAGATAAATACATATCTTTTTTAACCACTCCCTTGGGTGGCCATGTATCATAGGTTTTCCATTCTTTTCTTCCCGTATCAAAAACATAGGCTTCTGGCAATCCACTGTTTTTGTCGCCATTTCCTTTTAGGAAATGGTCAAAGAATTTGGTCTCAATATTCTCTTGGAAAAACTCAGAAATAGAATCTCCGAAGTAGTAATTCCCTACACTATTCTGCCCTTTTCTTTGCGCCCATCCACCGTGGTCCCAAGGTCCGAATACCAACGTGTTGTAATTACCGGCATTGTACTTCTCAATATTTTTATAGGTTTCCAACGGTCCGTATAAATCTTCTGCATCAAACTCCCCTGCGACAACCATAGTGGCAACTGTCGGTTTTACATTTTTCAAATGTTGAATCAATCCACGACTTTGCCAAAGCTCATCATAGTTTGGGTGTTCTTTTAATTCGTTCCAGAAATAATCATCGGTAACACCCTCTTTTGCCATACGTGGCGTATCGGCGGTTTCGTATTCAAAGAAACGATCCAGATTCTTCAACGGCCCTTCATCTAAAAAGAATTGGTATTGATCTTCGGTAGGTAATTCTGGCAATACATACCAAGCCGTGTCTATAGGTTGGTCATTATTTGGGCGTGGCGTTCCAAATAAAGAAGTTGCCCTAAAATAACTCAATAAATAGGCTCCATTGTGGTGAAAATCATCAAAAAAGAAATCGGCAATACTTGCTTGTGGAGAAGCCGCTTTCAACGCAGGGTGCGCATCTACCACTGCATAGGTGGAATAAAATCCGGGATAGGAAATTCCCCAAATACCTACATTGCCATTATTGTTCTCCACGTTGTTCACCAACCAATCAATCGTATCATAGGTATCTGAACTTTCATCTATATCGGTATCCAAAGTTTTATTAGGAATATAAGCCCTCATATTCTCATAATGCCCTTCGCTTAACCAACGGCCACGAACATCTTGGTACACCACGATATACCCATCTTGCATCATATGAATATTCGGTGCAATTTTCGTCTTGAACTTTCCATCGCCATAAGGTTGTGAGCTATATGGAGTTCGCTGCATGATGATGGGGTATTCTTTTGATGTACCTTTTGGGGAATAAATGGTGGTATGGAGGTTTATTCCATCACGCATTGGGATTTCTACTTCCTTTTTAGTGTAGTTATCCGCAACATAGGTTTCGACAACTTCAACACTGGCAACTTTAGTGGTTTTTTTACAGGAAACAACTATGGTCGCAATAAAAAAGAAGGTGGTTAAGTATCTGATTGTAAACTTTAACATGGCTTTAAAATTTAAAATCCTAAAGCTAAGAAAGTTTACTACTGCACGAAATAAAAATGACCGAAATAAGGTCCTTTAAATTTCAGATACTAACGTGGCATTTTGACTATGATTGCGTGTTCCTAATAAACAGATTGCTTCAAATTATTAGCAATGACGAGATTTCGACTGCGCTCAATATGACAGGGATTAGCGTCTTTGTGAGGTACAACGCAAACTCTAACTTACATATCCCGGAGTAATAGATTCCTGCACCTTAAGACAAAAAAGAGCAACCTGTAGGTGAGTCACTCTTTTTACCTTTCTGATTCAAATCTTTTAAATCATGAATAACTTCTTTGTTAAAAGTAGTATTCCTGCGTAAAAATTGTTTCGATTAACTTGTACTACTGATTCTTGGTTAAGTTGATTTTTCATTGGGACATTTTTTTAGGTTAAGATTTTCTTAGGGATAATTTGAAATGGGTTATTTTTTACCATGTATAATAACGTCATTAAAAGATTTTGAGACATCTATTATTTGTCCATTTTTGTCGGCAACAAGGCGAATAAAATCATCATTATGTACTACTGAGAGATCTTCAGTTTTCTCTATATTTAGTAGGACAAATTCAGATATTAGGTCCGTATCTTTAGAACAGGATTGAAAAACAATACATATTAAAATAGCTAAAGACAATTTGGGAAATCTTAGGCAAACATTCATAGGTTAAGTTATTTTTTTAACACGTAGGTTTTAAAGACTCGATACACGTAGACAGTAACACATTTAGGTCAACTCTTGGGGCTTCAATCTGAACCTATTTCTGTCGGAATGTGGTTAGTACGAGTACTATGTATATGATTTTTTAGTATTCAGTGATTTTTGGGACTCACTATACATTACAATTCAAATATATGTAATCTTTTTCTTACAAAATTAATTTTGTTGTAAAACCATTCAAAGTTGTTGTGTAAGCTTCTTAAACAGTTTGTATTCAAAAAAAAATGTACCTTATAAAGTTCGACAAGGGCTTAATAAAGTGTAATGGAGGGAAAGGGATACGCTAAATTCTAGCTAAATAATTATCAATGCAATGACTATGCATTTCGGCTGCAATCAATGTGACATAGATTGGCAATTTGCGTGTTCAGAAGCAAGAGGTTGCTTCTGAACACGCAATGACAACGAACTTTTAATATAGATACGTGACTTGAATAACGTCTTTTCGAAGTACGAAGTAAACTTTGAGTTTTATGTCCCCAAAGAAATAGATTGCTTCACATTGTTCGCAATGACGTTATATATTAAACGCTTCCTTTATCGCATCTACCTTGTCTAATTTTTCCCAAGTAAATAATTCTACTTCCCGTTCGATACGCCCATTATACGGTGATTCAAATACCTTTGTTATTATTACTGGTTCTTTGCCCATGTGTCCGTATGCAGCAGTTTCCAAGTAAATCGGATTTCTAAGCTTCAAGCGCTCTTCAATGGCAAATGGTCGCATATCAAATAGCTGAGCTACTTTTTTGGCAATCTCACCATCACTCAACCCTACTTTAGAAGTACGGTACGTATCTACATAAATAGAGGTAGGCTCCACAACCCCAATCGCATAACTAACTTGCACTAAAATTTCATCGGCAACACCGGCAGCAACCAAATTCTTGGCAGCATGCCGTGCAGCATAAGCAGCGCTACGGTCTACTTTGCTAGGGTCTTTTCCGCTAAAAGCACCACCACCATGCGCTCCTTTTCCACCGTAGGTATCAACGATAATCTTACGTCCCGTTAAACCGGTATCACCATGAGGGCCACCAATTACAAACTTTCCTGTTGGATTGATATGGTATTTGATTTGATCGTCAAATAATTTTTGGGTAGCCGCTGGCAATTGTGCCTTTACCCGTGGAATAAGAATAGAAATAATATCTGATTTTATCTTGGCGAGCATTTTTTCATCATCAGCATCAAAAGCATCATGCTGAGTAGAAACTACAATCGTATCTATACGTTGTGGGTCATTGGTATCTGAATATTCAATAGTAACCTGTGCCTTGGCATCTGGTCTTAAATAGGTGATTTCTGTATTCTCCCGTCTAATTTCCGCTAAAGTATGAAGGATTTTGTGGGATATATCCAATGCTAGAGGCATGTAGTTTTCGGTTTCGCTAGTCGCATATCCGAACATCATACCTTGATCACCTGCACCTTGCTCCTCTTTCGAACCACGGTCAACACCTTGATTAATATCTTGTGATTGCTCATGAATTAACGAAATTACGCCACATGAATCGCCACTAAACTGATACTCTCCTTTGGTATACCCTATTTTATTGATGACCTCACGTGCAATATTCTGAACGTCTAAGTAGGTATCACTTTTCACTTCTCCAGCCAATACTACTTGACCCGTAGTTACCATCGTTTCACAAGCAACTTTACTTTCGGGATCAAATGCTAGGAAATGATCTAACAAAGCATCACTGATTTGGTCCGCAACTTTGTCCGGATGTCCTTCACTAACAGATTCTGATGTAAATAAATAAGCCATTACAATTTTTTTGACAGGAATAAATTTGATGATAATCGGGGAGAAGTTTACAAGTCTCTAGACGAGAATCCAAATACAATTTGGAATAAACTGCTTTAGCATTTTTAACCCTAAAACTGGTTTAAGGCCCCGAGGTTGCAATCAGACAAATCCTTCCTCTTTAATAATAACACAAAAGTATGAAAATTGTTTCCTTTTAAAACCTAAGTAAGGGTTTTTATACCATTCTTGGCATAACTTTATGAGCGCTTAATTATAGGTGTATTTCACCTATAATTTTTTTAAATACTTAATATACTTTGTATATTGTGGGTTATATTTTTCACTAAACTAACCGTTAAACGAAATCAAAATGCATATTGCCGTAGCTGGAAATATTGGAGCAGGTAAAACAACCCTAACCAGATTACTTTCAAAACATTATAAGTGGGAAGCGCATTTTGAAGATGTTGTCGAGAATCCATATCTAGATGATTTTTATAATCAAATGGAACGATGGAGTTTTAACCTTCAAATTTACTTTTTAAACAGTAGGTACCGTCAAATTTTACAAATTAAAAAAAGCGGTAAAGATGTTATACAAGATAGGACGATTTATGAGGATGCACATATTTTCGCTCCTAACCTTCACGCAATGGGCTTGATGACCAATCGTGATTTTCAGAACTACACTAGCTTGTTCGACTTGATGGAAAGTTTTGTAGAACCACCAGATCTACTTATCTATTTACGCAGTTCTATTCCTAATTTGGTAAAGCAAATTCATAAGCGAGGACGAGAATACGAAAACACAATTTCAATAGAGTACCTAAGCCGTTTGAACGAAAGGTATGAAGCTTGGGTTCATGGATATGAAAAAGGGAACTTACTTATCATTGATGTTGACGATTTAGACTTTGTTGATAATCCTGAAGATTTAGGAATAATCTTAAACAAAATAGACGCTCAAATCAACGGGTTATTTTAGTCACACCTTCCACAATCCCAACCTCATTGGAAGATTTTGAACAAAAGGTTACCCGCTTCCTTCACGAAGGAATACCATTTTTATTTATAATTGACTTTAAAAAGTCTGAAAAATTGGTCTATTCATTTGAAGAAGCAGCCAACGAAAACATCTATTTCAATATTAAGGGAATAAGAAACGACCATTATCCGGTATCAAATACAGTAGACACTAAGGAAATTGAACTCCGACCGGAGCCAATATCTAAAGAAATCTATCAAAAAGGTTTCGAAACCGTAAAAAAGGAATTGAATAACGGCAACAGCTTTTTACTCAATCTTACATTCCCTACAGCGCTAAAAACCACCGCAGATTTAAACGAGATATATAACAAAGCATCTGCGCCTTACAAATTACTATACAAAGATAAATTTGTTGTTTTTTCACCAGAGTGCTACTTAAAGATAAAGGATGGGAATATATTTTCATATCCCATGAAAGGCACCATAAACAGTACTATACCAAACGCACAAGAATTATTACTTTCCAATAAAAAGGAATTATATGAGCACAATACCATTGTAGACCTAATCAGAAACGACCTTTCTATGATTGCTAAATATGTAAGGGTCAATAAATTCAGGTACGTCGAAAAAATTAAAAAAGGCAAGCAAGAACTACTACAAACAAGTAGTGAAATTCAAGGTAAATTACCAATAAGCTGGAAAGATAATTTTGCAAACTTATTACTCAAGACCTTACCGGCAGGTTCGATAAGCGGCGCTCCCAAAAAGAAAACATTGGAGATTATCGACAACGCTGAGTCAATACCCCGTGGTTTTTATACTGGCGTATTTGGCATCTTTGATGGCAACCAAATTGATAGTGCCGTTAGCATTCGCTATATTGAACAAATAGATGGACAACTCCATTATAAAAGCGGTGGTGGCATTACACACTTAAGCACATTGAACGAAGAGTATCAAGAACTTTTAGAAAAGATTTATGTACCCGTTATTTGAATCTGTATGTATACAGAATGGCCAGATTCAAAATGGTCAATATCATGAATTTCGGTTCCTCACTTCGTATTTCGAACACTTTGGTTTTGAACCGAAGTATTCATTGCTTAACAACCTTACGTTACCGAAATTAGATAGCTCCCTCAAATTGAAGTTGAGAATTGGCTATCATGAAACTGGCATAGAGTGGACTATTTCTGAATATAAAAACAAAATACCGACTAGTCTTCGACTACTTCAAGATGATTCTATAGACTATGCCTTAAAATATGCCGACCGTAGCGATCTAGACAAAATCTATAAAAAAAGAGATGGTGCAGATGATGTTCTACTAATTAAAAATGGACATATTACCGACGCATCCTATTCCAATATACTTTTTACCGATGGGTCACAGATAGCAACACCTTCTACTCCCCTATTACACGGGACCTGTAGGGCTAGACTTATTGCAGAAAATAAAGTTCAAGAAGTACAAATTACACTAAAAAGTATTAAGCAATTCCAAAGTTTTCAATTGATCAATGCCTTGAACGATTTTGATGAAAACAGATGGGTTACTATTCAAAATAGCATTATAGACTAATACTTTGAATAGGTATTAGGTTCTAAAAATTAAATCTAAATAAAACCATGTTCTTTGGCGTGGGTTATAGCTTCCTCTGTTTTATTGACCATTAAAAATGGAATATCGGTAAAGTCAACAAATAGATTCTCTATTCGCTCCATTCGTCTAGAATGATTTACACTACGCAAATAAATGGCCTTTATTCGCCCTGGAAACAACCTTGAAATTTCTTGGTAAATATCCCCATCCTTTTCACCGCTATCTCCAATGAGTATAAAAGGTAGAAAAGGATAGGCTTTTAACAGATTACTGATTTCCCGTTGCTTTTGTGGCTTCTCATCGTTCTTTTTGCGCATTCTAAAACTGGCCATACTTCGTAATAAAATAGGGCCTTTGGGGAAGTTATTCGTTTTTAAAAAAAGTGCAAGATACCGATACAGATTCCAAGGACTATGACTTACATAAAACAAAGGATTGGATTCGTTTCCTGTTTTTCCATGGTGGAGTCTTAGATAAAAATCAGAAGCACCTTCTAGCTGCAAGCGTTTAGTTGCCCTTTTAAACATGGTGTTTAAAATCACCTTCCATTTTAGAGAAGAAACTACCCCTGTGTGTAAAATAGTATCATCAATATCACTAATAACCCCAAATCTAGCATTTTCACTCGGAATCAACATTTCACCGGGAAATCTATTTTTTAGCAGTATTTCCCTTTTTAAATTGCTATCGGTAAATGATAGTGCAAAATTGACCCACCCCTCATCATTGGCTAATTTCTGAAGTCCCTCAATATTTTTATCAATCAAATAATACCCATCTTCATCGGTAGTACCCTCTGCCGTCTCACCATTAGAAAAGATAATCTTAATCGGGGAATTTTTAATTTCATCAGTTTCAAAACGCTTCCAAGTATTCTGCATCAAATTGAAAATACCTTTTTGATCTAAATTAATATTCTCATCCTCAATGGCACGACCCCTCACATACAATCGGTTTGTACTACCGTATGATTGAAAGTTGATAATCTGAAGTTTGTCTTTCTTAAAAATACTCATGGTGTTAAAATTACGGTCTTTCAACAACCTTTTAAATTTTTATTTAACTAATTATTTTCAACCCATTGATGAAATTTCGGGATGGGTGTACCAGACAGAATAATAAAATAGCCATTTCACTCATTCATTTGTACCGATGACTCATTCCTTGTTTCCAGTGCAGCTTCAACCAATTAGATTTATGAAAACAAGAATAATAATAAACCAACTTGTTTAAAGCAAGTCTAAATTTTAAAATTATAGATCCAAAAAAAAATCCAGAGCAAGACCTCAACAAGAAAAGTAGCATGTATTTTGTAATCGGACTGCTTTTAGTTTTGGCCATGGTATTTGTAGCCTTGGAATGGAAAACATATGACAGTTTCTATCATTATGACACGAGTCTCAACCAAATAGACGAATCTATTGATGAGGATGTACCCATTTTCGAATTAAAAGCCACACCTCCACCAACGCCTCCAGTTGCACCATCAGAAATAGAAATAGCTGAAGATGATGACCCAATTGAAGAAACCTTAATAGAAGCTACTGAGATGACTCAAGAAACTGAAATCTTAGTTGCTTCAGATTTAGACGTTATTGAAGAACCTGACGAAGTAATTGTAAATTGGGTTACCATAGAAAAAGTTCCTGTTTTCCCAAGATGTGAGAACGAAAAAGATAAGAGAGCTTGTTTTAATAAAATGATACAAAGGCATATTAGAAAAAACTTCAGATACCCAGAAATAGCTCAGGAAATAGGACTTCAAGGTAGGGTAAACACTCAATTTATTATTAATAAAGACGGAAGCATCGGTACTATTCAAAAAAAAGGTCCGCATGTACTATTAGAAAAAGAGGCCGTAAGAATACTATCGAAACTACCAAAAATACCAAAAATGACACCAGGAAAACAACGCGGCACAGCCGTTAAAGTACCTTATAGTATTCCGATTACATTTAAATTACAATAATTGAAAGCATAAAAAACCATCAGCGGTGCTGATGGTTTTTATTATAACAAAAATGAAATACCTATTTATTATTCTCCACTTCTTCAATTGTAATCTCAGTTTCAGCTCCCTTTTTCTGAACAGTTGCATTTTCAAATGCGGCTAATTGCGCTTCTACCTCTGCTTTAGTTCCCTTATAAGTAACTACTTCAGTTACGGCCTCACCATTGATTGTAGATGTATACGTCAGGTTAGCTTCAGCCAAATCCTCGTTCTCAACATTCAAGCCTACTGTGATTTCCTTTGTATCGTTCTGCATTGCCACACCTTCCTCATCATGTCCTCCTAATATTGGTGCAATTACCAAACCGATTAAACAAGTCAATTTTATCAATATATTCATTGATGGCCCTGACGTATCCTTAAACGGATCACCAACAGTATCACCAGTTACTGCTGCCTTATGTGCTTCTGACCCTTTATAGGTCATTTCACCATTAATCTCAACACCAGCCTCAAATGATTTTTTGGCATTATCCCAAGCCCCACCAGCGTTGTTCTGGAAAATAGCCCATAAAACCCCTGAAACGGTGACTCCGGCCATATAACCACCTAACATTTCGGCAATTGCCAATTTGTTCATTCCGAATAATAACGGTACGAAAGCAATTACTAATGGGAAACCAATCGTTAGTAAGCCTGGTAACATCATTTCTCTTAGAGAAGCCTTTGTAGAGATAGCAACACATTTATCATATTCAGGCTTACCGGTGCCTTCCATAATACCAGGAATCTCTTTAAATTGACGTCTAACCTCTTCAACCATTTCCATAGCAGCTTTACCTACCGCATTCATAGCCAAAGCCGAAAATACAACTGGCACCATACCACCAACAAATAACATCGCCAAAACCGGAGCCTTAAAAATGTTTATGCCATCAATACCAGTAAAGGTGACATAAGCTGCGAATAACGCTAAAGAAGTTAATGCTGCAGAAGCAATGGCAAATCCTTTACCTGTGGCAGCTGTAGTATTACCAACAGAATCTAAAATATCAGTACGTTCTCTTACTATCGGTTCTTGCTCACTCATTTCAGCAATACCTCCTGCATTATCAGAAATTGGTCCGAATGCATCAATAGCTAATTGCATAGCCGTTGTTGCCATCATTGCCGATGCCGCTAAAGCAACACCATAAAACCCTGCAAATGCGTATGAAGACCAAATAGCAGCTGCAAATAATAACACAGATGGGAACGTGGAAATCATACCTGTTGCTAGACCTGCGATGATATTTGTACCTGCACCTGTAGAAGATTGTTGTACAATTTTTAAAATCGGAGCTTTTCCTAACCCTGTATAATATTCGGTAACCGAAGAAATAACAGCTCCTACTACTAAACCAACCAACGTAGCATAGAAAACACGCATTGAAGATATTTGTTGAATACCCTCCCCAAAGAATTCCATTTGCATGGTTTCAGGAAGCATCCACATCACTAATCCGAAACAAGAAATTGCTACAAGAACAATAGATGTCCAGTTACCTATATTCAAAGCACCCATAACTTGAGCCTCTTTGGCATCGTTGCTTTTAATTTTCACCAACATCGTTCCGATAATCGAAATAATGATACCAGCTCCAGCAATTGCCATTGGCAGTAGTATCGGACCAATACCCCCAAAGGCATCAGAAATACTTCCGCCCATATCCTTTATTACATAATTACCCAAAACCATGGCTGCTAGAACAGTTGCTACATACGAACCGAACAAATCTGCTCCCATACCTGCAACATCACCAACATTATCACCAACATTATCAGCAATAGTTGCTGGGTTTCGTGGATCATCTTCTGGTATACCTGCTTCTACCTTACCCACTAAATCTGCTCCTACATCGGCAGCCTTTGTGTAAATACCACCACCTACACGTGCAAATAATGCAATTGATTCAGCTCCCAATGAAAAACCGGCAAGAGTTTCCAATACGATAGTCATGTCCATAGTCGACGTCCAAACACCTCCCATGAAAAATTGGAAAAAGATGATAAAGAAAATAGTAAGTCCCAAAACTGCCAAACCGGCAACTCCAAGCCCCATAACAGTACCACCACCGAAAGAAATTTTCAACGCATTTGGTAAACTTGTACGAGCCGCCTGCGTAGTTCTTACATTCGTTTTTGTTGCGATTTTCATACCTATATTACCAGCAAATGCCGAAAATATAGCGCCAAATATAAATGAGACGACTATTAACCAATGTGTTGTAGGAACAACAAAGGAAACTATAGTAAGTAAAACACTTACTATTACTACAAATATGGCTAAAAGTTTATATTCTGCATTTAAAAAAGCCAATGCGCCTTCATAAATGTAATCTGATATCTCTTTCATTTTACCATCTCCGGCATCTTGTTTCATGACCCAAGACTTCTTAATACCCATATAAATTAGGCCCAAAATAGCCATTACTATTGGCATATAAATCATTAGTGACTCCATTTAATCTGTTGTTTGTTTAGTTATAAAATTAGCGCGGCTAAAGTAGTAAATTAGAATAGAATAAAAAAAGCCACTTTTAGCTAAAAAAAGTGACTTTAAAGTTGATAAAAATTATTTAAATCGTAAAAGTGCGCTTTGCTTTATGCTCACTTTCATTATATCTCTTAACACATTCGTGGTATATTGCTACTGCTTCCTTAGCATCTCCCCAACCCCGAGTATCTACTTTTTTCTTTTCTAAGTCCTTATAAACCTGAAAGAAGTGTTCGATTTCCTTTAACCTATGTGGATTCAAATCACTAATATCATTGTTATTACTCCAAATTGGATCCGACACAGGAACACAGATAATTTTTTCATCTGGTCCTTTTTCATCCGTCATATGAAACACGCCAATAGGTTTTACTTCCATCACAGTCATTGGGTAGGTAGGCTCTGTACCCATCACCAAAACATCTAAAGGATCTTTATCTAACGCCAAGGTTTCTGGTATAAACCCATAATCTCCAGGATACATCATGGAAGAAAACAACATACGATCAAAACGTATCTTATGCAATGTGAAATCGTATTCGTATTTATTCCTACTTCCTTTCGGTATTTCTATTAACACATCAAAGGTCAGTCCTTGAGTAGCAGCCATATCTTTTTTTTGTTTAGTTTATAGTTTTCATAAAACGTTACTTCCATCTAATAATTGTAAAATTTAGTTGAATTAAAAGACAAATCCAAACGTCCCCGTAACTCCAAAAGGCCTTGCGTCGGGATTATCCAAATAGTTACCCCTAAAATTAAAATCCAATCTAAATACCTTAAAAATGTTACCAATTCCAAAAGAGTACTCATAATATATTTTTTCTGACGGGGCTCTTAATGGTGTATTTACCGTCGCTGGTGCGCTCAAGGTCTTGTTCGCATCAGACAAATCTCCCCATACTCCTCGTATCGCCACTATTTCCCTCAAATTATATTTTCTTAAGAACGGTATTCTCGAGAAAAACCGTCCGTTGAAATTATGTTGTAAATGAACCGAAGCATAGGTATCAGTCACAAATTCATAAAAATCTAAATTTGGAAAAGTTCCATAATTAGAGAAAAAAGTTTGATTACCAGGCACTACACTTAAAAGCCCCAAAGGTACTGCTCCAAATGTTTTACCAAGTTCTACTGTACTCAACAACCTACCTAAGCCTCCCAATTGCCATGGTTGACTATATGAAAATTGAAGCTTACTGTAATCAAAATCACTATCCAATACACCTTTAGTTCCTTTTGTAAAGTTTAACAGCAAGGTACTGTAGGTATCATTAACATCACGCCGTTCGACCCCATAACCAATGGTCTTCTTACCTGGCGTATATAAGATTAAAGCATTAAAATCAAACTGACGTATTTCTGATGAAACCCCCGTTGATGATTCTGAATCAACATAATCTAAGCTAAAATCATTTGGTAGAGCGGAACTCAATGTTCTAAAGGTACCCCCTGCAGAAATCTTTAAGTTAGTTAGCGGTTCAATTTCAAAATTAAGAGCACTAAGGTTAATACTTGTCAATCGATTATTGGCTCCGACCGTTAATAAGGACGAAGAGGCAATGCTTCGACCCAGCACATCATTGGTTGCTGTTAAGCTCACACCAAGCTGCTCAATATCCCTGCGGTTACCTCCAGAGACAATCAATCTGCTATTTCTGTCTATCAAAAATTTACCCGCAAGACCATATTTAAATTTATGGTCCTTAAAACCGTATGCTGTATAGCCTTCAATTCTCCATGGGTCATTTTGTCCAAAATAGGTTCTTGCACCGATTCTAACACGAGCACCTTCAGCACTATTATATCCAAAAAAGTCATATACTGAACCTAAATCAAGGTTCCATTTATCAACTTCTACATAACCAGACCCTAAAATGCTTATAAAATTATAGTAGGACTTGAATTTAGGCACCGTTTTAAGGGTATCCAATAACTTGTAAATACCTTGTTCATCCTTATTTAAAGACTCTAATCTATTCTTTTCCCAGAAATCATCATCCTTTAGAATTTGGCTAACATCTAATGGATTACGGTCTTTTCTGTATACTTCTCTAGGCCTGATTTCATCAAAGACGTAATTATCATAAACTGTAGTCCGTTTTCCATAAAGCCCCCTTGATTCTTCCTTTTTATTAAAACTGAAATCACTTAACATATAATCTCGTTTCAGTAGAAATACCGAATCATTCACCACCTCAAAATCTTGTTCAATATAGATTTCTTTTACCCAGTTGATATTGGCACTTTTGGTAACCTGAAGATTTATATTTTTTATAGCATAAGTGGAATCATTTACCCAAAAATCACCTTTGAAGGTAAGTTCGTTTTTACGTCGTGGATAGTACACAATATTGTAACACCATTTACTATCTATAAAAGCACTATCCCGCAGCGCATAATTATAGGTATCTACACCTGTTCTAGATAAGGGACTGGTAAAGCTTTTATCAAAAAATTTCAGGTAATTATTATATACATCATATTCCTGATACAAATCTTTCACGAAGGCAATAATAGCTTGATTATTCTCGAAACCTGAATTCTTATTCCCTAAGATATCCTCCTTTTCCTCGTTCAGTTTATTATCACCGTACACTTTTGAGAATGTTTCATTCAAGAATATGGGCAAATAGGTTTTTCCCGTAATTCTAGACGTGTCCAAATCTTGAAATACAAATTCAAGTCCTTTAAATACTTTACTCCTTATTAAAGCACTATCTATGGTATTTAAATCAAACTCAACCTTTTCATATTTATCAAAGGCATATTGGTTAAACTGTCTAACCCCGTTTTGCCGCTTCTTTGCCCAAATCTTACGAAGAATGTCAACTGCAGGATTATTCTTTTTTGACTGTTTACCAGCTATTAACACCACCTCCTTCAGTTGTTCGGCCGACTCAACAAGTGTGATTGTTAAATCGTAGGTTACTTTAGATTTGAGTTCAAGTTCATATTCCGTATACCCAATGAATGATAATATTACCGTGAGATAGTCATTGTCGGACTCTAAGTAGAACCTACCATCATCATTGGTTATAGTGCCTTCTGTAGAGTTTTTAAAAAAAACATTAGCGAAGGACACCGGGTCACCTTGTTCATCAATTACAATACCACCAACCTTCGTCTGGGCCTGTACCATGAAAAAACATAAACCTATCACTATAAAGAATATACCTTTCATGAAATTACTTAGTCTTAGGGTTTTTTGTCGCAAATAAGATACCAATAAAAAAAGCTTCTCCAGACTTGGTCGGAGAAGCTAAGGTACTTTACAAAACTGTATATTATTTATATAAAACTTTTTTAACAGCCTTAATTACATCCTTATAGTTCGGTAACCACTCTGCTAATAAAACAGGAGAGTATGGCGCCGGCGTATCGGCAGTATTAATCTTTACAATTGGTGCATCTAAATAGTCAAACGCATGTGCTTGAATATGATAGGTGATTTCTGTTGCAACGTTTCCAAATGGCCAAGCTTCTTCCAAAACAACTAAACGATTCGTCTTTTTAACAGACTTTAGAATTGCCTCATAGTCTAACGGCTTAACAGTACGTAAATCAATTATCTCACAGCTAATACCATCTTTAGCCAATTCATCAGCAGCTTTATCAGCCTCCTTAATAATCTTACCAAAAGATACGATTGTAACATCTTTTCCTTCTCGACGAATAGAAGCAACACCTAGTGGAATAGTGTAATCCCCTTCTGGCACCTCACCCTTATCACCATACATTTGTTCAGACTCCATAAAAATAACTGGATCATTATCGCGAATTGCCGCTTTTAATAATCCTTTTGCATCAGCAGGGTTAGATGGCACTACCACCTTTAAACCAGGA
Source organism: Maribacter sp. ACAM166 (assembly GCF_005771495.1). Classification (GTDB taxonomy): domain Bacteria; phylum Bacteroidota; class Bacteroidia; order Flavobacteriales; family Flavobacteriaceae; genus Maribacter. The sequence goes on along the minus strand of NZ_VAUW01000016.1, from coordinate 41,474 downwards.
CAGTTGGCATACCAACTTTCAAAAGCTTGTGAATGCGTAGCTCCCAATTGACCTGCAGAACCTGTTGGTCCTCTAAATACAATAGGACAAGGAAATTGTCCACCAGACATTTGTCTAATCTTCGCTGCGTTATTTATAATTTGGTCGATACCTACCAACGCAAAGTTGAAGGTCATGAATTCGATGATTGGTCTATTCCCGGTCATGGTAGAACCAACTCCTATTCCTGCAAATCCAAGTTCTGAAATTGGTGTATCAATGACCCTTTTAGGTCCAAATTCATCCAACATACCCTTGGAAGCTTTATAAGCGCCGTTATATTCCGCTACCTCTTCACCCATTAAATAGATAGACTCGTCCTTTCTCATTTCTTCAGACATGGCTTCGGCTATCGCTTCTCTAAATTGTAGTGTTTTCATCTATAGAAAATATTATTCTTTGTTTTATGCTAGAAAGCAAGCAAAAATAGGAAATATAATGTCAATTAATAGAATGGCGGATTTAAAAAAAGTTATAAATTTACTATGCACGCATAGTAAAAACGAAATTAAATAGTTATCTTCGTAGTCATTGATTTAAAGTTATTATACATGAAGATATTAGTTTGCATAAGTAATGTTCCAGATACCACATCCAAAATAAATTTTACTGATGGTGACACAAAATTCGACACCAATGGGGTTCAGTTTGTAATCAACCCTAATGATGAATTCGGATTGACCAGAGCAATGTGGTTCAAAGAAAAGCAAGGCGCTACAGTTCATATAGCAACCGTTGGCGGCCCAAATGTTGAACCTACAATGCGTAAGGCTCTAGCCATTGGAGCAGACGAAGCTTTTAGAGTGAATGCAGAACCAACAGATGGTTTTTATGTAGCACAACAATTGGCTGAAGTTGTTAAAACAGGTGGTTACGATTTGGTAATTGGCGGCAGGGAGTCCATTGATTATAATGGAGGAATGGTGCCTGGAATTTTAGCTTCATTGACCAACATGAATTTTATAAATTCATGTATCAATCTAGAAATAGAGGGTGACAATGTTACCGCAGTGAGAGAAATTGATGGTGGAAAAGAAAAACTGAGCAGCTCACTTCCTCTTGTCGTTGGGGGACAAAAAGGGTTGGTAGAGGAAAGTGATCTTCGAATTCCAAATATGCGCGGAATCATGATGGCTAGAAAGAAAAGCTTGAGTGTTCTTGAACCTGTAGATGGCATAAAAGCTACTGAAGACAAAAAATTCGATAAACCTGCACCTAAGGGACAAGTAAAACTTGCTACTTCTGTAGATGAACTGGTAGACTTACTTCACAACGAGGCTAAAGTGATTTAATAGCCCAAAACATGGGTGAAAATAAAAAATAAGAAAAATGTCAGTATTAGTATATACAGAATCTGAAAAAGGAAAATTTAAAAAAAATGCATTTGAGGTTGCTTCCTATGCCTCGGCAGTTGCAAAAATGATGGGTACTACCGTTACAGCAGTAGCATTCAATACCACTGAAAATGAGTCATTAGCTACCTATGGTGTTTCCAAAGTACTGCTTATCAATGATTCATCTTTAGCAACTTTTAATGCTGGAGCCTATGCCAAATCTATTTCACAAGCTATCAAAAGTACAGATGCAAAGGTTGTCATTCTTAGCTCTAGCACAGACACAAAATATTTAGCTCCTCTGTTAACAGCCCAACTATCTGCCGGATATGTACCTAATGTCGTGCAAGCTCCTGAAAGCACTTCTCCATTTATGGTCAAAAGAACGGCTTTCAGTAATAAAGGATTTGCACACACGCAAATAGACACGGATATTAAAATTATCGGTGTTTCTAATAATGCATTTGGTGTACATGAAATTAAAACGGATATAAGTGTTGAGGAATTTAGTGTTTCGTCGGATGCGGTTGTAAATGACACTAAATCCATAGAAATCGATAAAGTAATAGGTAAAGCGACAATAGCCGATGCCGATATAGTGGTGTCTGCCGGAAGAGGACTTAAAGGACCTGAAAACTGGGGCATGATTGAAGAGCTTGCCGAAATTCTAGGTGCTGCAACAGCCTGTTCGAAACCAGTTTCTGACCTTGGATGGAGACCTCACGGTGAACACGTTGGCCAAACTGGAAAACCTGTAGCAAGCAACCTATATATTGCCATTGGTATATCTGGAGCCATTCAACATTTGGCCGGTGTAAGTGCTTCTAAAACTAAAGTTGTTATCAATAATGACCCAGAAGCACCATTTTTCAAAGCTGCAGATTATGGAATTGTAGGCGATGCCTTTGAAGTTGTTCCACAATTGATTGAAAAATTAAAGGAATTTAAAGCTCAAAACGGCTAATTTTTTGTTATTTTGTGTCCCTTAAAGGGCTGTTCAGATAGTTGGAACCCCAAGTATTTTGAACAGCCTTTTTTAGTTAAAAACATATGAGTCTAGTACGTTTAAAAATAAAGGGGATTTCCTATAGCCAAACTCAGAACGGTGCCTATGCACTAATTTTGAACGAAGTAGAAGGCGATAGAAAACTTCCCATTGTCATTGGAGCTTTTGAAGCTCAATCTATTGCAATCGCATTGGAAAAAGAAATTAAACCTCCACGCCCTTTAACACATGACCTTTTCAAGAACTTTTCTGATAGGTTTGATATTGTTATAAAGCAGGTCATTATTCACAAATTGGTTGATGGTGTTTTTTATTCCAGTATTATTTGCGAACGAGACGGAATCGAAGAAATCATAGACGCAAGAACCAGTGATGCCATTGCCTTGGCATTACGCTTCAACGCACCTATATTCACCTATAAAACCATACTGGATAAAGCAGGTATATTCTTGAAATTCTCATCAAAGGATAAAGAACAAAAGGATAACGATGACAGTATTATGGTAGATGAAATACTGCAAGAAGGCGAAACCATAGAAATAGAGTCTGGTGCTACCGATGGTTATACCGAGCTTACGATTGAGGAACTCGATGCAGATTTAAAGAAAGCAGTTGCCAATGAGGACTACGAAAAGGCAGCAAAATTGAGGGATGAAATCTCTAAGCGCGACTAAACATTAAACTATAGTTTATGAAAAAGGGCAAATGGCTACTATTTTTTGCACTAGTACTTACCTCAATAACATTTGCTCAAGACATAGAAGTAACACAAGCACTCGAAACAAGTACCGAGGTGGCTGTTAATCAAAATGCTGCGACTACTAACCTTATGGACATGGCTTCTAATGATGGATTTTCCATCAACAGCCTTGGAAGAGGTGTCTTAGGTATGTTCGTATTATTACTATTAGCATTTTTGTTCAGCTCTAATAGAAGAGCAATTAACTGGAAAACAGTTGGTATTGGCTTGGCGCTACAATTGGTAATTGCCATTGGCGTTCTCAAAATTCCTTTTGTCCAATTAGTTTTTGAGCAAATCGGAAGAGTCTTTGTTAAAATTCTAGAGTTTACCCGTGCAGGAAGTAAATTTCTTTTTGAAGGTCTAGTAGTAGACACAGGTACTTTCGGCTACATATTTGCATTTCAAGTATTACCTACAATTATATTTTTTTCCGCTCTTACTTCCTTATTATTCTATTTAGGATTTATTCAAAAAATAGTAAAAGGCTTAGCTTGGTTATTGTCTAAAAGCTTAGGTATATCAGGCCCGGAAAGCCTTTCTGTAGCCGGAAACATATTTCTAGGTCAAACAGAAGCTCCATTACTTATAAAGGCCTATTTGGAAAAAATGACACGGTCAGAAATTCTATTAGTGATGATTGGTGGTATGGCAACCGTAGCTGGTGCTGTTTTAGCGGCATATATAGGGTTTTTGGGAGGTGAGGATGAGTTGTTACAATTGGTTTTCGCGAAACATTTATTAGCTGCATCTGTTATGGCCGCACCTGGCGCAATCGTAATTTCAAAAATACTCTATCCGCAAACTGAAAAGGTAAATAGCGATATACATGTCTCATCAGAAAAAATCGGCTCTAATGTATTAGATGCCATAGCGAACGGAACTACAGAAGGTTTAAAATTAGCAGTCAACGTAGGTGCCATGTTATTAGTCTTTGTTGCCATTATCGCAATGGTAAATGGTATTCTAGAATGGACAGGTGATTTTACCAATTTAAACTCTTGGATTGCAGAAAATACATCTTATCAAAAATTCTCGCTTGAAGCTATTTTAGGGACAATATTTGCACCGCTAATGTGGTTAATCGGTGTTGCCAATGAGGATATTATGTTGATGGGTCAATTATTAGGTATTAAATTAGTAGCTAGCGAATTTGTCGGCTACATTCAACTGGCAGAATTAAAGGATATTGCAACTTCACCACATCTTAAGTTTAACAAATCGATTATTATGGCCACCTATATGCTATGTGGTTTTGCCAATTTCGCCTCAATTGGCATACAAATAGGGGGTATCGGGTCTTTAGCACCAGGACAGCGCAAGACATTATCCGAGTTTGGAATGAAAGCCGTTTTAGGTGGTTCGTTAGCTTCTCTACTTTCTGCAACTATTGCGGGTATGATTTTAGGATAGGTGTTCCATTTGATATTAATTTTGGTTAACAAATTTTCATAAACCTTTCAGTAAAACTTCTTTAATAATTAACGGTAATAGTATTTTTGTAGAACCTGTAAATCCCTTTTTGGATAAACGTTAATTCAATTGCTATGAAACAATATCATGACCTTTTAAAACATGTTCTTAAAGAAGGCAACCAAAAAGGTGACCGAACAGGAACGGGAACAAAAAGTGTTTTTGGATATCAAATGAGATTTGACCTTAGTAAAGGTTTTCCTATGGTAACCACTAAAAAACTACATTTAAAATCCATCGTATATGAATTGTTGTGGTTCTTAAAAGGAGATACCAATATTGAGTATTTACAGGAAAACGGAGTACGTATTTGGAACGATTGGGCTGATGAAAGTGGCGATTTAGGTCCTGTATATGGTCATCAATGGCGTAATTGGAATGATGATGAGATCGACCAAATTAAAGAAGTCGTCCATTCATTAAAAACTAACCCCAATAGCCGAAGAATGTTGGTTACTGCATGGAACCCAAGTGTATTACCTGATACCTCGAAAACTTTTTCTGAGAATGTCGCCAATGGCAAAGCCGCTTTACCACCATGTCATGCCTTTTTTCAATTCTACGTTTCTGATGGTAAATTATCATGTCAACTATACCAACGAAGTGCAGATATTTTCTTAGGCGTACCGTTTAATATAGCATCTTATGCATTATTCACCATGATGATGGCACAAGTATGCGGGTATGAAGTTGGTGATTTCATTCATACGTTTGGCGACGCCCATATTTACAACAATCACATGGAACAGGTTGAACTACAACTAAGCAGAGAAACTAGACCTTTGCCAAAAATGGAAATCAACCAAAACGTAAAAGATATTTTTGATTTCAAATTTGAGGACTTTACGTTGGTTGATTATAATCCGCATGCACACATCAAAGGGAAAGTTGCCATATAACATATCAATGGCAAAATACCTTATTGTTTTATTATTATAATTCTTGCCTCTACATTCTGCTCTTCTCAAAGTAGTTTATCTGTATATTTTCCACAAAAGGAAATAGAATTACATGAATATACTGACACAATAAACAGCAGATCACATGTAAAAGAGCTAGATTTTAAAAAGGACAGTTTTTAGTTCTAAAGCATCTAAAATATGTATTTTGTACTACCAACTTCTTAAACATGAAAAAGGCGCACTACTTAACATAGCACGCCTCATATATTGTATATAGATGTTAATAATCTTCTACAATTCTAAAACAGCGTTCTCAGAACCAGCATAATCATTCCACTGATAACGATCAGCTTCAGGCTCATTAATGAAGTTACCGTCAACTATGTATTTGAATTCATAAGAATTTTCTTTAGGAAAATCAAACGTTCCTTTAAAAGTTCCATTCTTTAATTTCTTCAAAGTACTACCTTTTGGGTTCCAGTTATTGAAATCTCCTACTACAGATACTTTTTTTGCTTCTTCTGCAGGAACTGTAAAAGTTACCTTACATACAGGTTTTGTCTTTAAATATTGTTTTGCAATTGCCATGATATTAATTTTAATAATTCAAAGCAAAATTACTATAATAAAAGACTCATTTCCAACACCTAAGACCATTTTTATGAATTTGATAAAAAATAAAGTATTTTATCTATGTAAACGATTTTTATCCTTCTTTAATTGACTTTAATGAATAGCTATCTACTTGTCTTTAAGATTTTTACAATTGTATCGATTTCTTCTTCAGTATTGTATAAATGGAAACTTAAGCGCACTCCCTGTCCTCTTTTGGCACAATAGACATCGTTGTTCTGAAGGTGTTGAAAAGTTGCCTCATTAGCCTCGATATTGAATATTGTACTATGATTTCCTCTGCCATAAAACTTATCATCTAGGAGTCCTAACCCTTGAAATTCATGTTTTGCTTTCTCTGACAATTTACGGTTATGGGCAGTAATTTTATCTACACCTATTTTTGTTAAATAATTCAACGAAAACTTTAAACTCCCAAAGGTTAATGAAGACAGATGTCCTGGTTCAAATAACTTAGCAAATCTAATATGATCCTTTTTATTTAGATCACCGTTTGCCGCATTGAAACCAATATTTTTAACATAAACCTCATCTTTCACACGGTCAGAAAACAACATGAACCCATTTCCATAACCAGCCAACAACCATTTATATGCACTTGCTCCCAAAACATCAATACCCGAATCTTCAAAATCAAATTCTGTACTACCACAAAACTGAGTTCCGTCAGCGATTATCATCAAATCTGGATTTTCACTTTTTAGTCGTTTTAAAAAAGCCAAATCAATAAAAAAACCATCCAGCCACTGAACTAGGCTTAAAGCAAGAACATCAATATGTTCGTTTTCTACTATTTCCTGTATTTGTTCTTCAATATTAGCTACCATTTGAACATAGCGAATATCAAAATTCCTATTCTCAAAACTCCAATTTAAGGATGGATAATCCCCCTCAATAAGCACTATTTTTTTCTTAGGATGTATTCCCTCCAACAAAACATTAAGCCCTGTAGAAAAATTATTGACCAAGGCTATATTTTCACGTTTACAATTAAAAAACTCACCAACCGTTTGGCGCGTATCTGAAATAACTTTTAAAGAATTTTCTCGCATATCGCTGCCATGAATCAAAAAATCAAGATCATGTTCTTGTCTCCATTCCAAGAGCGATTCATACAATAAGCCATATACTGCAGTATTCGCATAAATACCATTTCGTAAAATGGGAAATTCCTTTCTTAATTTTTTCATATTTTTTTGGTTAAAATACATTTCCTGTATCTTTGACTTAAAGATAGGAAGAGCTATGTTTTCCAATACTAAAAATACAGCCAAATTAGATTTAGAGCAGCACGAACTTGTAGAAAATGCTCAAAAAAGAATTTCACAAAAAAAACGTTTATACACTCATTTTGTAGCCTTTTTAGTGGGAAGTGTCTTCTTAATTCTTATCAATAAAATTTTAAAATACGGACAGGAATATAACTGGTTCATTTGGGCCATTACCTTTTGGGCATTTTTATTTGTTCTTCACATTTTCAACGTTTTTATCACTAATAAGTTTATAGGTAAAGAATGGGAACGTTCTCAACGAGAGAAATTAGTGCAAAAACAAAAGCAACGTATTTCTGAAATGGAGAAAGAAATAGAATTACCCTCTATGATTGAAACGGACACTAAAAAAAAACTACTTTGAAAACGTTAATAATGATAGCTGCTGCTGCAGACAATAATGCTTTGGGAAAGGACAATGATTTACTATGGCATTTACCCGATGATTTTAAACGTTTTAAAAAACTCACTTCTGGTCATAAAATTATAATGGGCAGAAAAACCTTTGAAAGCTTTCCAAAACCATTACCGAATAGAACTCACTTTATTATTACAAGAGATAAAAACTATAGTGTAGCGTATGATGATTGCATTGTAGTACATTCCTTAGAAGATGCAATTGCACAAGTTAAAAATGAAATAGCCTTTATAATTGGGGGCGGCGAAATCTATAAGCAGGCCGAAGAACACGCCGACAAAATAGAACTTACTCGTGTTCATACAAACTTTGAAGATGCAGATACGTACTTTCCAGAAATTGATGACGATTGTTGGGTGATGACCAAACGAGAATTTCATTCTACAGACGAACGTCACAAATATGCATTCACTTATTTGACTTACGAAAGAAAGAGCACTATTCTTAAAAGTCTTTAAAAGAAACCGTTAGATTTAATTTATTCGACTGTAAAATATTAAATAGCACCTTTTCATCTCCATTAGAATAAAATTGATATGTTCCCAGCTCAGTTGAAGTAGTTAACAAATCAAATTTTTTTAACACCGTTTTCGTTTGTCTTGCAACTGCCTGCCCAGAATCTATAATCTTAATATCTGCAGGCAGTATCTTTTTCAATATTGGAATTAAATAAGGGTAATGAGTGCAGCCTAAAACCAGATAATCCATACCCTTTTCAAGCATAGGTTTGATATAGGCTTCTAAAAGCCTATACAATTCATCACTTTGCAACTTTCCTTTTTCAATTATTTCGACTAAACCTGTTCCTCGTTGCTCCAAAATGGTAATACCCTCAGCATGGTTTTTTGTTGTACTATGAAATAAGCTACTTGATAAGGTTCCTTTTGTAGCCAATACGCCAACTATCTTAGATTGAGAGTTAATTGCAGCCGGTTTTATGGCAGGCTCAATACCTATAAATGGTACTTTGTACTTTTCTCGCAGGTAGTCAATAGCATTAGTTGTAGCCGTATTACAGGCAATTACAATAATTTTACACCCTAAGCTTAACAGATACTCTGTATTCTTAATACTAAGATCTAAAATTATTTCTTCAGATTTTTCACCGTAGGGAGCGTTTTTACTATCAGCCAAATAAATACAATCTTCAAACGGCAAGAGTTCTTGAATTTTACCCCAAATAGAAGTGCCCCCAATACCAGAATCAAAAATACCTATCGGCCTTTTATCCATACTATTCTAATACTGCTATTATAGGCTTACCGCTAGTACCACTCGGAAAAGAAATTCCTAATAGAGCAGCTATTGTAGGTGCTATATCTGGTATCTCAGTACGCTTTACAGTTGAACCAGGCTTTATTCCTTTACCATAAAATAACAATGGCGTGTGGGTGTCGTAAATCTGTGGTGAGCCGTGTGTAGACCCAGTGTTCGAATACGAGATAAAACCAGGTTTTAAAACAATCAATATGTCTCCTGATCGTTTTTGGTTATATCCGTTCTGTAATATGTAAGGAATGCCAGAAGTATATTCATTATTCCACATCTGATCTGCCGTGTACACCCTATCAACAGCAGCATAACTTAAAAATTCTTGAGCGATATTTGCTTGAACATCTGCCAGTTTAAGATCTAAATTCTTGATGATTTCATGATCTAAAAACAACTGGTAATTAGAATAGTTTTTAACGATATCTTCCGTACCATACGTATAGTTTAAAAACTCAGAAAGCTTTTTTGAATTAGAAGCATTATCTACATATCCAGCCGGAATTTTTTGATCTCTTAAGTATGCAGGGACTTGAATAGCAGCATGATCTGCAGACAAAAACAATGTATACTCCCCTTCACCTACATTCTTGTCCAAAGCTTTGAACAGTCTAGCTAAATCTTCATCTAACCTTAAATACGTATCCTGCACTTCTTTAGAGTTGACTCCATATTTATGACCAACATAATCGGTACTTGAAAAACTTACCGCTAAAAAATCTGTTATTCCATCTTTTCCTAACCCTTCTTGTTTTAAGGCTTCTATAGCAAAGTCAGTAGTCAATGAATTTCCATAAGGTGTCCCCTTTATTAGGTCAAAATCCTTTGTCTTATCTAAAAGCGATGTTGTACTATGAGGGAAAGTAGGTGCTGTTTCGCCTTCAAACAAGCCCTCATATGCATTATCATCCGTTCCGCTCTCCTTATATTCCTTTATATCCTTAAGTGTATTCCATGCTTTTTTATAGGATTTGGCCTTACCCGATGTATTGAAATCCATTACCCATTTAGGAAGCTGTTTCATATAATACGTACTAGTTATCCACTTACCTTCATCTGCTCCATGAAACCAATAAGCAGCATTGGCCGTGTGACCACCTGGTAAAACAGCCCCCCTATCCTTCAATGCAATTGCAATGGTTTTACCTCGCATTTGATTATGCAACCTTAATTCATCAGTAACGGTGGTGACCGTCATACGATGCGGTGACATTTGACCCGCATCTGAAGTTGTTCCAACAGAACTATAAGAATCGTCGCCTGCGCAATACACATCCAAGTCAGCTTCCTTATCATACCAATTGTTCCCTATAATACCATGAACCGATGGTGTGGCGCCGGTATATACAGAAGTATGGCCAGGGCCCGTACTCGTGGGTGCATAATTAAAATGATTATTTTTGCAATTAAAACCCTGCTCTACCAATCTCTTAAAACCATCTTTACCAAAATGGTCATAAAAGCGTGTCAAATAATCATAACGCATTTGATCTACAACAATACCTACAACAAGTTTGGGTGTAGTTCTTAATTCTTCATCTCCTTCATCAGACTTACTCCTATTTTGTGCCGATAAATCAGCCGTAAATAACAGACCAGCAATAAACAACGTAATAATAAAATAATTTTTCATTTTCATACCTATCTAATTGTAGCGCAAATGTAAATAATTTACAGCTTTAAAGATTAAACGCAGGTTAAATCAAGTCCTTTATTGTTATTTTTACAGTAAGAATTCTATTTTTAATCAATGAACTATTTAGCATCTGTAGGAAGCTATGCAATTATGATCCGTGAGGTATTTAAAAAGCCCACTAAATGGAGAATAATGAAAACGCTTATTTATAAAGAAATAGACGAATTGATTTTCAGCTCTTTAGGTATTATCATTTTTATTTCGTTTTTTATTGGCGCTGTGGTTGCGATACAAACTGCACTTAACCTCACCAACCCCTTAATACCGAGGAATCTTATTGGTTTCGCTACCAGACAATCAGTAATCTTAGAGTTTGCTCCAACATTTGTTTCCATAATCATGGCGGGCAAGGTAGGCTCTTATATCACCTCAAGCATTGGTACGATGCGAGTTACTGAACAAATAGATGCATTAGAGGTAATGGGTGTAAATTCACTGAACTACTTGGTTTTTCCGAAAATCATAGCCATGCTATTTTACCCCTTTGCTATTGCCATTTCAATGTACGTGGGTATTTTCGGTGGCTGGATGGCCGGTGTTTTTGGTGGTTTCTTGACCAGTACCGATTTCGTTACAGGACTACAGACCGATTTTGTGCCTTTTCATATAGCATATGCCTTTATCAAGACGTTGATTTTCGCCTTTATCATTGCAACGATACCTTCATTTCACGGTTTTTACATGAAAGGTGGAGCCTTAGAAGTAGGCAAGGCTAGCACAACTGCATTTGTTTGGACCAGTGTTGCCATCATCATCATAAATTATATTTTAACCCAACTCTTATTAGGATAATGATAGAAGTACAAGACATACATAAATCTTTTGGCGATGCTCATATTCTTAAAGGTGTTTCTATCACATTTGAAAAAGGCAAAACGAATTTGATTATTGGTCAAAGTGGTTCGGGTAAAACGGTTTTCCTTAAATGTCTTTTAGGTCTATTTTCCCCGGAAGAAGGAAATATAGCATACGATGGAAAAAAATATTCTGAACTTTCTGATAATGAAAAACGTGATCTGCGACAAGAAATGGGAATGGTATTTCAAGGTAGCGCGCTTTTTGATAGTATGACCGTAGAAGGGAACGTCATGTTTCCGTTGGAAATGTTTACGAAACAATCTAAATCGGAAATGCAAGAACGTGTAGATGCCGTACTTAAAAGAGTTAATCTAATTGATGCGCATCAAAAATTTCCATCAGAAATATCTGGAGGCATGCAAAAACGAGTTGCTATAGCAAGAGCAATTGTGATGAACCCAAAATATCTTTTTTGTGACGAACCAAATTCGGGCCTAGATCCAAAAACAGCGATTCTAATCGATAACCTCATTAAGGAAATCACAGAAGAATATAACATAACTACGGTCATTAACACCCATGACATGAATTCTGTTATGCAAATTGGAGAAAAGATAATTTTCTTAAAGGACGGGCTTAAAGAATGGGAAGGGACAAAAAATGAAATTTTTAAAACCGACAATGAAGCGGTGACTGATTTTGTTTATTCATCTGACCTTTTCAAAAAAGTGCGCCAGATGTATATTCAAGAACAAAATTAATCCTAAGGCATTTCTTTAATTTGAATACTCTTATTATTTAGCCTCAGCCGCAACCATTCCTGCAACTTATTCATATTCTTTATAGTTTCTGCCCTATTTACTTCCTTTTTCCATGTAACCTCAAATAAGGGAATACTATCGGTCTTATTAAAATCCGTAGAAATTAAATACGCATACCCCAAACGTTCTAGGTTTTCATAATTAGCCTTGGCCTCAAGACTGATTTCCTTAAAAGGAATTTGATTCGATGAAATTTGATTTAAACGGATCAGTTCGCTTTCTAAAAGTTGAATTTTTTCATCCTTACTTGTTAAAATGCTTTTTTGAGACTCGTAAAGCTCATTCACATATTTCAACTCGTTCGCATTTCCATTTCTAGAACCCTGTACTACAATTAATTCGCTTCTTTTCAACTGCTTATATTCTGCCATCTGATTTCTCCATGTCGCTATCACATTGTCTGGTATGGCTTCATTCCCCATAAAAACTAGTTCAATTTTAGAGTTCTCAACATCATTATAGGCTATTTCACTAAAATCCTTTAAAAATTTACCCTCGTCAGAAAATTGATATGGAACTATTTTTTCATTTATAAAATTATCCGCATCCCTTTTAAACAAAGACTCTTGAAAAACATTGTAAAAAGTCACACCAGCAGGAATCATAACCAAAATAGCCAACAAGGAGGCAAGCCTACCTATTAAACGTCTTCTTTTAGAATTCACATAGCGCACCATGGGAAAACGCAAAAGTTTAATTACCAGAAACGTTGCCAAAGCAATAAATATGGTGTTAATTGTAAAAAGATATAGTGCCCCTGTAGCATAAGACCAGTTGCCTATTGCCAATCCAAAACCAACCGTGCATAAAGGCGGCATCAAAGCTGTTGCTATGGCCACGCCAAAAATAACACTTGCGATGGTACCCTTTTTTGCTCTTGCAATAACCAATGCCAGTCCACCAAAAAATGCTATAAGCACATCCCTAATATCAGGTGCAGTTCTAGCCAATAGCTCTGAAGATTCATCCCTTAATGGAAAGAAACGATAAAACAGATACGCAGTGATTACACTCAAGACCACCATGACAGCAAAATTTTTCAAAGATCTTTTTAACGTATCAATATCATTAATTGCTACAGATAATCCTATACCTAAAATAGGCCCCATTAATGGCGAAATTAGCATCGCCCCAATTACCACCGCAGTTGAATTGGCATTAAGACCTATGGATGCAATGAAAATCGAACATATCAGGATCCAAGACGTATGCCCTTTAAAGGGAATATCTGCGATAATAGCTTCTTTAGTAGCTTGCTGATCCGTATTGGCACGTATATCAAGCAGTTCCGAAAGAAACTTTTTGGTACTGCCGAGTAAACCCTGAAAATTTTTTTTCACTTCCTCACCACCATTACCCTCATTATTCGAAGGGGTTTTATTGTCTTGATTAAGATTGTTCTCCATAATTAAGCGAATTCATCACCAAAGGCATCTTTAACCTTATTAAGTACTTGTTTTATATCTTGCTCCTTAGACTTAGGATAGATTAAAAGTACTTCGTCTTTATCTACTATAATATAATCGTTCAACCCGTCAACAACGACTACCTTGCCTGCCTTGGACCTAATCATGTTTCCACTGGCATCTTGCGTCAGAACCTTAGCATTTACGATCGCATTATTATTCTCCTTTTTATCCAATTTATCATATAAGGAGCCCCAAGTACCTAAATCATTCCAATCAAAGGTTGCTTCCAACACATAAATTGAACTGGAATTTTCCAATATGGCATAATCAATAGAAATATTCTCCGCTTTTGGATAATTGGTCGCTATAAATTTATTTTCTTCGGTTGTATTATATACCGAGAATCCATCTTGAAATAACTGATATTGTTCAGGTTGATAACTTTTAAAGGCATTCACAATAGTTTTTACACTCCACATGAATATACCCGCATTCCAAAGAAAATTACCTTGAGACAAAAACTCTTTTGCTGTTTCATAATCGGGTTTTTCCCTAAACTGATTCACTTTCTTTATTCGCCCAGCATCAGCCTTATCATATTCTACATAACCGAAACCAGTATTTGGAAAAGAAGGCTTTATACCTAACGTACATAAAACGTCTTCAGTTTCACACTTTTTAAAACAAGCTGTAACATCATTAGCAAAGGCTACTTCATCCTCAATCCAATGATCACTAGGAGCAACAATCATCACTGCATCCTTATTCATTTTTTGAATTTTCATAGCAGCATATAGTATGCAAGGTGCCGTATTACGCATTGCAGGCTCAAGAACTACTTGCTCTTGTTTAACAAGTGGTAATTGCTCCAAAACCAAATCGTTATAACGCTCATTAGTTAGGATTAAAATATTTTCTGTCGGAATAAACTTGTTAAGTCGTTCAAATGTTTTCTGAATGAGGGTGGTGCCTGTACCCAACATATCATGAAATTGTTTTGGATTATCCCGTGTACTAATTGGCCAAAATCTAGACCCTACACCACCCGCCATTAGTACGGCATAATAATTTTTATTCATGTTAGTTTTTTATTAGTTCTACTTCAGCATTTGGTTGAAACAGAAACATCCTACCGGATGATATTTCAACACATTCGTAGCGTTTAGTTCGCCTGTTTCCCTTTTTAAAGAGTTTTCCATTATACATTCGAAAAATGCTACCTATAGGTAATTCGTAAACGTAATTCTTGTCTGATTGTTGCTCGTCATATTGCTTTAATGCTATCGATAAATGAGCATCTGTACTACTACTTGCTTTTGGATTCTTAAAATGCCTAGCCAATAATGGGAGTACTTGAGAAGGGAATATTTCTGGACGGATAAAGGGCAACATTAAATATTGAAATGTTTTCTTCCATTCCAATCCGTGTGGCTTAATATGCCTACCATACTTTTCAAAAGCCACCAAATGGGCTATTTCATGAATTAGCGTGATTAAGAACCTATATTTATTGAGGGATGCATTAACGGTGATTTGATGATTACCATCTTTTCCTCGCCTATAATCACCATGTCGGGTTACCCGTTCATTAACGATCTTTAAATGTACATGACTACTTTTAATTAGATCAAGACTAGGTATGACGGCAGATTCTGGAAGATATTTTACTAATGTTTGTTGCATTCTAAGGTGTACTATTACTTACTTGTAATATTTTACCATTATACAATTTCTGACCGTTCAACGTAAAATCCATTACGTATGTAGCCATTTCAATTGCTGAAACAGGGGCTTGATATCCAGGAAAAGCCTCCTCTAACATTTCTGTCTGTACGGCTCCCAATGCTAAAGCATTAAAAGATGGACCCGTCTCCTTAAATTCTTCCGCAAGTAATTCGGTTAACGTAAGCACCGCCCCTTTACTAGAGCTATATGCTGATAAACCAGGAAATTTTGCACTTCCCTGTATCCCGCCCATAGAACTTATTGTAAGCACGTGACCACTTTTCTCCATAAAAGGCACAACCAATTTAGTCATCTCCGCTACCCCAAAAACATTTACTTCGTATACTGACTTGAACTCTTCTTCTGTGGTTTCTAAAAATGGCTTATTGACTAGTTTACCAGCATTGTTAACCAATGCACTTACTTTACCATCAGTATCGTTCAAATAACTGGCTAGCTTTTCACGATCCGCCATTGAAGACACATCAAATGAAAACGTCTCAATATTTTCATGCTTGAGATTCTTAATGGGCTTTTCGTTTCTAGAAAGAGCCAAAACCTTGTGTCCTGAATCTGCTAATAATTTACTCAGCTCAAAGCCAATACCTCTACTAGTACCTGTTATAATAATGTATCCCATTAATTATATTTTATCTCCTTTATTGGTGAATTCACAATACCCGTTAATACAGGAATAACCTCGTTGACTATCGTTGCCATATAAATAAAATCCATTTTAGAGGCTTCGTCCCCTACCTTATGATACTCCCCGAAATTGGTGAAATCGAATGAACTATAAGTCTGGGAAGGAACATTAAACACATCATGAAAAGGAGCATTGTCTGACCGTCTAAAAAGATTGAACTCTTTTGCTTTAGGAAGAAAGCCTACGAGTTTTTTATTTGCGTATGCATTACTGACTTCTGCCAAATTTGATAATTCATAGCCTGTTAAATAAAGACTATGATCTTTATCGACCATTGGAACCCCAACCATTTCAAAATTTAGCATGGCATACAGATTGATATTCTCCTCTTTCAATTTATTAGCTAAGTGCTTGGAGCCCAAAAGGCCTTTTTCTTCAGCAGAAAACATAGCAAAAATGATACTCCGTTTATTTCTCTTTACTTTACCAAAGTACTTGGCAAACTCTAAAACTGTTGTTGTACCCGACGCATTATCATTCGCTCCATTTGCAATACTATCTCCTATTTGACCGCTTAATAAACCAATATGATCATAATGAGCTCCTATGATAATAACTTCATCTTTAAGTTTTGAATCTGTTCCTGGTAAATATCCAACTACATTATACGCCGTTCCGTTATCATAGTTTACCAAGCTATCTCGATATGAAGAAAAATAAGGTTTAATGTTATGCTCCTCAAATACATTTTGTATAAAATCTGCTGCCTTAGAAATACCTTCGCTACCGGTATCCCTACCCTGTAATTCATTAGAAGTTAGATACACCATAATCTTTTCAATATCCTCTGGCGTACTGAACGCTTCTAACGTTGATTTCAAAGCGTTAGTCTCACTATTATCCTTAGATTCAGTTGGGTTTGGCACAACTTCGCCACGAACTTCTTTAAGATTATTTGTTGGATTTAATACGGTCGTCTGTTCAATTTTTGCTGCACCACAACCTAGTACCAAAAAACTAAAAAGGACTATACTTAAATGTTTCATAAACAAAATCAATTTAGAATTTAAAGATAAAAAAAAGCATCCCGTTTAAAGGATGCTTTAACAATTCTATTTTTAAAAATAGTTTTCTATGCTAACATTGTTACTGGATTTTCCACAAAATAACGTAATGTTTGAAGAAATTGAGCTCCAACTGCGCCATCTACTGTTCTATGATCGCAAGCTAAAGTTAACTTCATAGTACTACCAACTACAATCTCACCGTTTTTCACTACAGGCTTTTCGACTATTGCACCTACAGATAGTATAGCTGAATTTGGCTGATTTATAATACTTGTAAATTCAAGAATTCCGAACATTCCTAAATTTGAAACCGTAAACGTACTACCCTCCATTTCTGCTGGAGAGATTTTCTTGTTACGTGCCTTTCCTGCCAAATCTTTTACTGCACTTCCAATTTCAGTTAAGCCCAACAAATCACAGTGCTTCACGACTGGCACTACCAAACCTTCATCAACAGCAACTGCAACACCCATATGAATGTGCTTATTATACTTCGTTGTATCCCCATTCCAAGATGTATTCACCTGTGGGTGTTTTCTAAGCGCCATTGCACATGCTTTCAATACCATATCATTAAAAGACACCTTAGTATCTGGCAGACTATTTATTTGAACACGAGATTGCTTAGCATTATCCATATCTACCTCGATGGTAAGGTAAAAATGTGGAGCGTTAAATTTAGAATTTCCAAGAGCCTTAGCGATTGCCTTACGCATATTAGAATTCTTGACCTCTTCAGTACCCTCTTCACCAGATGGCAAAGCCGTAGATACAGGTTGAACTTTTGAAGAAGAAGTCTCAGTCTTAATACTTGAACTTGTTGGTTTAGAATCTGAAGAAGGCTTATAATTCTCTATATCCTTTTTAATAATTCTACCATTATCTCCAGAACCAGAAACATTTGCCAAATCTATACCTTTATCCGCAGCTATCTTTTTAGCCAAAGGTGATACAAAAATTCTATCACCATCAGTTACTGATTTCGACACTTCTTTGATTTCAGATGTAACCTCTACTTTCTTTTCTTCCTTTTTGGCTTCGGAACTTGATTTCTTGTTACTTCCCCCAGACTTATTATTTAAAACAGCATCGACATCCGTTCCCTCTGGGCCAATAACAGCTAAAACAGTATCTACAAGAGCAGACTCACCTTCTTGAATACCGATATGTAATAATTTACCGGAATAAAATGATTCAAATTCCATAGTAGCTTTGTCTGTTTCGATTTCAGCCAAAATATCACCTTCCTCAACATCATCACCTACACTCTTTAACCAACTTGCCACTGTACCCTCTTCCATGGTATCGCTCAATCGAGGCATATTAATTACTTCAACTCCCTCAGGAATTGAATAACCAGTTTCAGCTTCATCAGAATCAGCGTCTTCAGATTTAACCTCAGTATCGACCTTTTCTTTAGAAGACTTTTCATCCGAACTAGATTCGGTACCGCCATTAATCAATGAAGAAATATCCTCTCCTTCTTCGCCAATAATAGCCAATAGCGTATCAACAGGAGCACCTTCTCCTTCTTTTATTCCAATATATAATAAAGTACCCTCATCAAAAGACTCAAACTCCATAGTTGCCTTATCAGTCTCGATTTCAGCCAATATATCGCCTTCTTCAATTTTATCACCTACACTTTTCAACCATTTAGCTACGGTACCCTCTTCCATGGTATCGCTTAAACGGGGCATATTTATCACTATAGCCATCTACTTACAATTTATGTTGAACAAATGGAAAATCCTCTTGCTCGTAAACCATATCATATAATTGGTTTACTGGTGGATAATCTGATTCTTCTGCAAACTTTTCACACTCCTTGACCATTTCTTTGATCTTTTTATCAATTTCCTTGATTTCGGTATCGGTTGCGTATTTGTTTTCTTTTATAATATCCAAAACCTGAGTTATTGGATCTATCTTCTTGTACTCCAGAACCTCATCTTTCGTTCTATAATACTGCGCATCTGACATTGAATGACCTCTATATCTATAGGTCTTCATTTCTAAAAACGTTGGCCCTCCTCCACTTCTAGCTCTTTCAATTGCCTTACTCATTTCTTGAGCTACGGTCATTGGGTTCATTCCATCAACGGGACCACATGGCATTTCATAACCTAAACCAAGTTTCCAAATTTCAGTAGAAAAAGAAGTTCTTGCAACAGAAGTTCCCATAGCGTATCCATTATTTTCACAAACAAAAACTACAGGCAATTGCCATAACATAGCTAAATTAAATGTTTCATGAAGGGAACCCTGTCTTACCGCTCCATCACCCATATAACACAAAGTAACAGCTTCTCTTCCATGGTATTTGTCACCAAAGGCCATTCCTGCACCTAAAGGTATTTGACCACCTACAATACCATGACCTCCATGAAAACGGTGTTCTTTAGAAAAAATATGCATAGAACCACCCATTCCTTTTGATGTTCCCGTTACTTTCCCGAAAAGTTCGGCCATTACTCGTTTAGGGTCAACTCCCATACCAATGGGCTGCACATGATTTCTATACGCCGTAATCATACGGTCTTTGGAAAGATCCATAGCATGAAGGGCACCTGCCAAAACGGCTTCTTGCCCATTATACAAATGAAGAAATCCTCGTACCTTCTGCTGAATATAAACAGCGGCTAATTTATCCTCAAATTTCCTCCAAAACAGCATGTCTTCATACCATTTTAAATACGTTTCTTTGGTGATTTTTTTCATCAATTTTAACTAAAGGTTTTAAATTCTCTAAAGATTCCAGAGGTTCGATTGACCTAGGTATCGCAGAAGGACAAAAATACACATATAAATGAATCGATAAAAATAATAGAAGCAAATCAATTAAGAAATTATATGGGTAACAAAAACAGGAAAGAGTGTGGTTATCCTTAACCCTTTCTCATAAAGGGTTTATTCCAAGTAACTACTATTAAACCCCAATGGAAGTAAATCTGCCACAGAATCACATTCAATTACTCCACCAGTTTCACCCATTAATAGAATTTTAATCGGTTTGGCCTGTTTAAATTCATACTCTGAAATTGCTTGCCTACAATTACCACAGGGCGCTGCCGGTTCACTTACTTCATGATTTAAGGCAGCAGCGGAAATAGCAATTGTTTTTATTTGAACACCTGGAAAATTAGCTCCAGCATAAAAAACAGCAACCCGTTCTGCACACAAACCAGAGGGGTAAGATGCATTCTCTTGGTTATTTCCCTCTATGATTTCATCATTCTCCAATAAGATAGAAGCTCCAACAAAAAAATTAGAATAAGGTGCATAGGCCCTTTTTCTAGCACTAACCGCTGCAGACATCAGCAATTTATCACCTTCGCTCAATTCATCGAACGAGTCATATATTGTCACATCAAAACTTATTTTCTTTTGAAAAGCCATATCCACAATTTAAATGTCAATCTACAAATTAATTAATTTGATTCCGAAATGTTTAAACACAAAAAACCTGCATTCCTGCAGGTTCTAAATCTGTATTTCTAACCGATTTTAGTCATTGTAATATTCTTCACCTAAATTAAAAGTAAGGGAAAACCGTAAGGTATTCTCCAATGGATTTCTAACTTGTGATGTTGAGAACAAATAAGATAAATCAATTTGGGCGGAATTAAACTTGAATCCTGCACCTAAGGTAAAGAACTTTCTAGATCCTTTTTCCTCACTCTCATTAAAATATCCAGTTCTGAACATAAAAGAATTTTGATACGTATACTCTGCTCCTAAAGACCAAGTAAACTCATTTAATTCTTCGCTGAAACCATCTGGAGCATCAGAAAAAGAATTAAAAATACCAC
Source organism: Maribacter sp. ACAM166 (assembly GCF_005771495.1). Classification (GTDB taxonomy): domain Bacteria; phylum Bacteroidota; class Bacteroidia; order Flavobacteriales; family Flavobacteriaceae; genus Maribacter. Next base: position 20,416 of record NZ_VAUW01000016.1, on the reverse strand, counting down.
TGAATCCGCTTTCATTTTGATAAATATCATTATCCTGTGCATCAACATCACCATCGTTATCAAAATCTTGAGGTGTTGGAACTAGGAGTTTACTGAATTCAGTCGTTATACCTATCACATTATCTTGATCCATAATAAAATCAAAACCACCACCAAACCTCAAGTTACTAGGTAAAAAGTTTTCCTGTCCGCCTGCATCGTATTGAATTTTCCCTCCAATGTTAGAAAAATTAAAACCTCCCCTCCAGCGACCATCAAAATTATTGTATGCTATCTCCCTAGACCTGTAAAAACCTGCAACATCAACAGCAAAAGACCCTGCAGCTTTCGAATCTTCAGAACCATTTTGAGGTAATTTTAAATTTGACCTAATATATCTACCCGCCACCGCCATAGAAAATGTCGGACTTAATTTTAACGAATACGAACCATCAAGAGCCAATTCATTTGGCTTTGCTATTGTTCCTGGATCATTTGCGAATTGTCGTAATTCTATTTCACCCAAAGTGAAATAACGCAAACTCACAGCAAATGCACTCTGCTCGTCTAATTTATTATAGTAACTCGCATTCAACAATGATATGTCGGTAATAATACTTTCCAAATAAGGAGTATAACTAATACCAATACCCATTTTTCGGTCGGCAAATGCAAATTTTGCAGGATTCCATTGCTGGGAAAAGGCATCGGCGGAAGTTGCAACTCCCATATCTCCCATCCCTGCCGATCTAGCATCGGCTGCAATTGTAAGGAATGGCACGGCAGTAGTAATAACTCTTTGATCGTTTTGAGCAGATATTTTTCCGATTACGAGTACAAAGAAAATTATTGATATTTTTCTCATTAGAATAGTTCTTAATTTTAAAAGGCGAAATATAGTGTTTCCAATGTTTCAGCTCTTATATTTTACATGAAAACGGACTTTTTCCCGTTATCTTGCACGAATATTAAGATTTTTATAAAAAAAATCAATCTTACTCAAATACAGAAATCATAAAACAATTGACATTTCAATTTAATTACACTGTATTGCCTTGAAAAGAAATATTAAAAACCATACTATTTAACGTATTTAGCCGTTTACCTCTTTAAGCGAACCTAATTTTAATTATCAGTTTGAATCAAGAAGCTTAAAATTATTTTCAATTATAAAATAATCTCACAAAAACACCGTTCTATTGAGCGAAAGTGACAAACAAATTAAAATAAAACCTAGTACTATAAGCTATAGAAGCGAAACAACTATAGTTTATGCAAATTGAACTCAAGTCCTAATTATGAAAAAACATTTAATAAAAGTTGTACTCTCATGCACGGTTATAGTAGGAGGTTTAGCGGTAAATAGCTGTTCTAAATCTTCATCGTCAAAAAACACGTCTAGAGCTACAGGTTGGAAAATAAATGCCAAGGAAGGCGGTTTTCAATACAATACTGATTTTAAAGAGCAAGAAACAGCTCCTGGATTGGTGTTTGTTGAAGGAGGTACATTTACCAAAGGAAAAGTTCAAGACGATGTGATGCATGATTGGAATAATACTGCTACGTCACAACATGTTCAATCATTTTACATGGATGAGACTGAGGTTACCAACGTAATGTATCTAGAATATCTAGATTACCTTAAAAGTGTATATCCACCAGAAAATCCTAAATACACCAACATCTATGTTGGTGCACTACCTGATACTTTGGTTTGGAGAAATAGACTAGGTTTCAATGAGACAATGACAAATAACTACCTAAGACATCCGGCATATGCTGAGTATCCGGTTGTAGGTGTTAACTGGATACAGGCAACTCAATTTGCTGAATGGAGAACTGACCGTGTCAATGAAGTGATGTTGGAGCGCGAAGGGTATTTATCTGAAGACGCTAAGTATCAAGCTTCAACCGGAGAGGTGCAAGGAACTTTTAGTACGGAAGCTTATTTAAAAAGACCTGAATCGGTATATAGTGGCCAAATAGATTCTTTACAGGGTGATATGAAAAAGGATAGTGTATCTGTTTTTGCTAAACGAAGTAGCGGAATCATCATGCCAGAATATAGACTTCCTACTGAAACAGAATGGGAATATGCCGCACAGGCACAAGTTGGTCAAAGAGAATACAACAACTACCGTGGAAGAAAAAAATATCCTTGGGAAGGAGATTACACACGAAGCGGACAGCGAGTGGGTAGAGGAGATCAATTAGCAAACTTTAAACAAGGCAAAGGTGATTACGGCGGAATTGCCGGATGGTCAGATGATGGTGCCGATATTACTGCTGAAGTAATGTCATACAAACCGAATGATTTAGGTCTTTACGATATGGCTGGTAATGTTGCTGAATGGGTAGCCGATGTATACCGCCCAATTGTTGATGATGAAGTAAGTGATTTCAACTACTACAGAGGGAATATTTATATGAAAAGCGCTATCGGCGAAGATGGAAAGGTTAAAATTTTAAGGGACTCTATAATTTATGACACTTTACCTAATGGAAAAGTAGTTGCAATGAATCTGCCAGGAGAAATTAAAATGGTACCTGTTGATGAAGAAGAAACGTATTTAAGAACCAACTTTTCCTCTAGTGACAATAGAGGTTATAGAGATGGAGATGCTGGTTCTTCAAGATTTTACGACAGGTTTAGCGATGAAGAAGAGCCGGGTCAGAACAAAAAAATGTACAACTCCCCAAAACATTCGGTCGAAAGGGATTCTGTTGGAAATCTTATCAAAGGCTATGATGAATCAAATAACAGAACAACACTTATCAATGATGAAGTAAGAGTTTATAAAGGTGGTTCATGGAGAGATAGAGCGTATTGGTTAGATCCAGCACAGAGAAGATATCTGCCTCAGTATATGGCTACGGATAATATCGGATTTAGATGTGCAATGTCTAGAGTCGGTTCAAAATCAAAAAACAAGAACAAAACTGTTAGAGGGAAAAAAGCTAAATAAATTTTCTTCTTACGATCTTAAAAAAGCCCTTTTCATAAAGGGCTTTTTTTTATCTTCGATTTCATGAACGTTCAAGACTTACATTCAATTTTTTTAAAGTTCCCATCGGTTAGTACCGACACCAGGAAAATAGTAGAAAATGATATCTTCTTCGCCCTAAAAGGTGAAAATTTTAATGGTAACACCTATGCAAAACAAGCTTTAAAATATGGGGCTAGCCATGTAATCATTGACCAAGAAGAATACTATATCAATGACAAAACTATTCTTGTTGATGATTCGTTAGCAATGCTGCAAAAATTAGGTAATTATCATAGAAATTTTTGCAAGGCTAAAATAGTAAGTCTTACCGGAAGCAATGGAAAAACCACAACTAAGGAGTTGATTCATTCTGTACTAGCAAGCACTTACAATACTATTGCCACAAAAGGCAATTTAAATAACCATATTGGGGTTCCTTTAACCCTACTATCCATAGAACTCGATACCGAAATCGCAATTGTAGAAATGGGCGCCAACCATGTACATGAGATACAGTTTTTATGCGAAATTGCAGAGCCTGATTTTGGTTATATCACTAATTTCGGAAAAGCCCATCTAGAAGGTTTTGGCGGCGTTGAAGGTGTCATCAAAGGTAAAAGTGAATTATACGATTATCTTATTAAAAATAATAAATCTATTTTCTTAAATGCAGACGACCCTATACAATTAGAGAAGTTAAGCTTATACGCCAGAAAATTTGGCTTTAGTGCAAGGAATTCAAAATTTTATAAAATCGATTTTTTAGGAGCACAACCATTTGTAAGCCTAAAATTTGAAAATGTAGAAATAGCATCAAAACTTATTGGAGCCTATAACTTTCATAATTGCTGTGCTGCAGTGATTATTGGTATGTTTTTTAATGTGGCAACGAATGACATAAAACGTGCAATTGAAAAATTTACTCCTGACAACAACAGGTCTCAAATAGTAACTAAAAAAGACTATTATATTATTCTAGACGCATACAATGCCAATCCATCAAGCATGAAAGTCGCCTTAGAAAATTTTAATGCGTTAGCGAAGACCGATAAGGTTTTAATTCTAGGGGATATGTTCGAATTGGGTAATTCAGCCAATGAGGAGCATCAATCTATTGCTGAATTAACAAAAACATTACACTTTAACAAAGTGCTGTTAGTAGGTGAAAATTTTTGCCGCACACAAACGAATTCTATCAAGCTTAAAAACTTTGAAGCGCTAAAAGATTATTTAACTGAAAACAAATTACAGGCCAATTCATCGATACTTATTAAAGGCTCAAGAGGTATGGCGCTCGAAAGAGTTTTGGATTATTTATAATTAGCTACAACTTTTTAATCTTGTTGGGTTTACCGTACTATAAAACTACAAACTATTATCTACCGTAAAGTAATGACTACCGGTCACTAGTTTGCCAGTATCAGAAATACCTTGAAATTTTACCATAAAATCACCGGTTACATCGCCTGTATAAAATTGTATTTGTGTCTTACCATCTTTACTCAAATTCACCTTTGGATCCCAAAAAAGTGTAGTTCGGTAATCTAACTCAGTTTTTGACGTACTGGCTTCTGAATAATTGGGCGAATAGAATTCGCACGCCTTATAAAACCCGGTTATTCTTGCCGTTTTTATACCCGGAATATCAATAGGATTATTATACTTTTCTAATCCCTCAATGGATGGTGGATTCGTATAAATTGCAATTACACCAAACATACCTCTAGCACCATACATTGAAGCGCCTGAGTTATATCCTCTTATAATATCAACGTAAACCACCTCATTGGCTCTCATAATATTTAATTCGGCCAAAGTAATACTAGTACTAGTTCCGTTAAACAACACCAATGGACCCACAGCTGAAATACTATTAGATGTAGTACTAGTCATCATCGATGTTCCAGCACGTGTTACAGCCCCTCTTCTCTGCAAAAGGCCCAATACACTCATAGTCTGCCATCCTGAAACCGAATCCCTGAATACTCGAATATCTGGCCTTCCATAAGGTGTAGTCTTATTTAATTCTTCTTCTACAAAGCGGGCTCTACTTATTTTTTTGGCCTTTATAGATACAGGATTAAGTTTAATCAAATCCTGTTCATCTAGAAAATATGATGATGGGTATTCCGTTTGAGAATAGAATTCTTCTATTTTGAATATCTTGGAATCTCTTACAACACTGTCCTTCGATATGGCGGTTTTCGGAATATCGGGCCATTCCTCAACTATTATTGCAATATTTTTTTGTGCGCTTTTTGCACGTATCGTAGTATCTACAGCTTGAATGATGGCCGTAATACTATCGTTGAAATAGTAAGGCCCAAAACTGAATTGCCCTTTTTCATCGGCCACTTGCTCATCGTATAAAGCTTCTTCTAGTACATTGAACTTGGCTATTACTGACTTAGCCATGGACGGATGATAATAATCGACCATAGTACCTTTAATCATGATACCCTTCTCTGGAACATAAGCGACATCTTTTTGAATTTCATCTCCCAACATTTCTTTCCACACGAACCTACGCCAACCATGAGTTAGCAATAAGGCATCCAAAAGAAAACGTTTCTGCTTCGTATCCTCACTGAAGAAAAAATCAGGATCAACGACCGTACCCCCAAGATCGGAATTCAACAATAGCCAACCCTTGAGACCCATATTACCCTGTTTTAACTGATGTGTTGCAGGAATGACACTTGTTAAAAAATCACCTTGTAACGGATTACCTTTCTTGTTCAATACTGAAATATCAAGATTCACTTTCTCTTTGGTTACAAAGTTATCCTTGTTAGTCTTGATAATCACCTCGGCATGAATGCCCGGATGGTCCACGAATACCAAACGTTCACAAATAGGATTCCCATCTGATGAAAAAAGTGTGAACTGTGCTATTCCTTCCTGAAGTTCCTCAGTTAATAAACGAACGGCATAGGAATCTTTGTCCACGCCCGTTCCCAATTTCTTAAAAATCAGCTCACCCCTTAAATGACCTATTAGAAGAGTACCTTCCAACGAATTACCTTTCGTAGTGGTTACCTGTAGTAATAGATTGTCTTTCCAATTTTTAATGTTCAACGAATACCCCGCTGCCTTCGCAACGGGAAGGTTGAACCGCCTGTCTTCATTGCCCTTATTGATACGGGCATAATAGTCCGTATTTTTCTTTGGGATGATGTTCACCTTGCCCAAACCAAATTCAGCGGTCTCGAATTCGGCAACCAAATCACCATTAGTTGAGTGGATACTTCCTTTCAAAGCTTGACCTACACCTCTAGAGTCAAGCGCCTTAATACCCAAAACCCCAGAAACCCCTGTTACTAAATCACCTCCTTCTGGAAAAAACATTAGGTCTACTTCTATAGCATCAACCTCCTCTAACTTTGATTCATTGCCAATTTCAACTGATTCTGAAGAAACTTGTACCATTGATGAACTCTTTGTAGCAATGGATATCGATTTCTCAAAATAGGAAACATACTCGTCATTCAACATATAGTTGGTGTATGTACGCAATCTATAAGCTCCCGTGTTTAACATCTTAGAGAGTAAAATATCACCAAAACCACTAGTGCCTTCTACAAAAAGTCTCCGTTTTTCGACGATACTGTCATTATCGTTCAACATCTCCACATAGGCCACCTTACTCTTTTTGCTTGCTTGATGGGTAATACCATCCACGACATAGGTCTTGAACCAAATAGTGTCCCCAAGAACATACATATCCTTGTCGGTCTCCAAGAAGGCTTTTTCCGGACCATCCATATCGTAATACTTTTCTAAACTGTCGGTTATTTTTTTTAATAACCTGTTGCTCTGTTCGGGAAGATTGAACGCTAAAAAAGAAATAAATACGATGGAAATTAGCGCTGCTTTGAAGGAATATAATTTCATACACCCAATAATTTTCTTTAAAGTACTTCTTTTTTTTTACAAAAATAGCACTGGATAACAAGAATACACAAAGGCAAATACCTACTAAAGAGAAGTTTAACAAAACCCGTATAACAAAAAAGACTTGGTATGTAGTACCTAAAGCAGAAGGGTATTGAAAAGTGGGATATACTGGATTCGAACCGGTGACCTCTGCCCTGTCAAGGCAGCGCTCTAAACCAACTGAGCTAATATCCCATTAAATCGAAGATAAGATAAAAGAAGGTACATATCTAAGAAAAAAAATATCCTAAAATTAAAAAAGGCTCCCATTTTCATGGAAGCCTTTTAACCTGTGGGCCCTACTGGATTCGAACCAGTGACCCCCTGCTTGTAAGGCAGGTGCTCTGAACCAACTGAGCTAAGAGCCCCAAAAGGAGTGCAAATATATAATAGTTTTACATTCCCCAAAAGAAAAATCAATAAAAAATTAAAGAACTTCTGATACCACAAAATTACTTCCACCAACGTAAATGAAATCAGTACTACCGGCTTGCTTTTGTGCAGCTTTAAAAGCCTTATTAACAGACTTATATGCTTCACCTTCAAAATTCAATTGATGAAATATTTCAGCTAGTACTTTTTCATCAAGTCCCCTTGAAATTTTAGGCTTACAAAAATAATAGATGGCATTTTTCGGAAACATAGTCAATATGCCACTGACATCCTTATCTTTTACGAAACCAATTACAATATGTAGCTGGTCATATTTTTGCTCTAATACCTGATTTAAGACAATAGATAGACCTTCTTTATTATGTGCGGTATCACAAATTATGGTAGGACTATCACCTAACTGTTGCCAACGGCCCATTAAGCTGGTATTATCCACAACCTTTTTCAATCCTTGAGTGATATGCTGCTCTTCAATTTTAAAATTTACGAGTTTACCCAATGTTGCTAGAACTCCTTTAATATTCTTTTTCTGATATGAGCCTAGTAATCCTATTTTGTACTCCTGATAAGTCATGTCCTCAGCAAATGTAATTTCAGCATTTAATTCTTTTGCTATCTGTATAAATACAGGTGCTGTTTCTACATTGAACTCACTGATAATAACTGGAACATGTTCCTTAATTATTCCTGCTTTTTCAACTGCTATTTTAGCTAAGGTATCACCTAACATATCCGTATGATCAAACCCTATGTTCGTTATTAAACTTACCTCTGGTGTAATAATATTTGTAGAATCTAATCGACCGCCTAATCCGACTTCTATGATGGCAATATCCACATTTTTAGCTGCAAAATATGAAAACGCCATACCAACGGTCATTTCAAAAAAAGACAGTTTATGGTTTTCTAAAAAGGATTTATTAGCATCAATGAAATCAATCACCCTCTTTTTCCCAATCTTCTTTCCATTGATGCGAATTCGCTCTCTAAAATCCTTTAAATGCGGTGAAGTGTAAAGACCGACCTTATATCCTGCCTCTTGCAATATAGATGCCAAGATGTGGCTACTAGAGCCTTTTCCATTGGTTCCTGCAACATGTATACTTTTAAATCTTTCGTGTGGATTATCTAAATGATTGGAAAGTGAAATGATACCGTCCATTTTTGCATTAAATGCAATCTTACCTTTATTTTGGTACACTGGAAGTTGTGAGAACATCCAATCTAACGTCTTCTTGTAGGTCACTCCCCTAGTTTGAAATTTACCACAACAAAACCAACTTGTTGACTAGGCGCATTACTATCTAAATTCCATTTATGCATAAATGCCGTTTTTTTGGCTGGCTCTAATAAACATGGATTATTATTGGTAGTACCTCTTACGCCAGGTGTTGCACTTACTACCTTACCATTTCTATCAACAACTATTTTAACTACTACGACACCCGACTCGTTGCATTCTTGTTGAACTTTGCCCTTGTTCACAAGAGACCTGCCATTTAGCCCATATCCTCCGGTACCACTCCCAGAACCTGGGCTACCGTAATAGCTTGTAGCATAGGGGTCGCCATCTGGCTGCCCTTTATCACCCACCTTATTATCATCACCTTCACTACCTGTAGCCGTACCGTCAGATTTATTTAGACCACCCATCATTTCATCCAAACGGTTCTTTTTCGCTTCTTGCTCCCGCCTAGCCTTATCTTCGGCATCCTTTTTTTGTTGAGCAACTCTAGCAGCTTCAATCTTTCTTTTATTTTCAGCCGCCTCAGCTTTTCTCTTTGCTTCAGCAGCAACTTCGTCTGCCTTTCTTTTTAGCTCCTTAGCTTGTTTTATTTTTATAGATTCTTCACTTTCCTTCGTCAAAAGCTTTTCAGACGGCGCTTCTTTCTCGGCTGCCTCTTCAACGACCTCTTCTGTCTCTTCAATTGCCTCTTCCATTTCCTGTTTTGTAGGCTCTACAGGAGGAGTATCTAAAGGTTTAGATTGAATTTTTTCTTTTGGTTGTATTTGCCCACTTCCGAAATCAGTCGTTCCGAAATTTACAGAAATACCATTCTCTTCGGGCGGATCCATATAGGAAAGTCCAATATAAAATAAAACCAACAAGAGTGCACTTAACAACAGTGTTGTAAGCGTCAGTGATTTTTTCTTATGTTTTGTATCTAAAAATGCCATTTAATTAGGTCGTACTGCCAAAATAACTTTGTAATTATTTTTATTCGCAATATCCATTACGCTAACAGCTTCTTTAATAGCTACGCTTTCTTCCGCTCTTAGAATAATAGTTGGGTTATCTTGACCTGCTAAAACTTTTCTTAATTCAATTTCAATATACGCTCCATTAATTTTTTGATCATTCACAAAGTACTGAAGGTTCTTATCAATACTTACCGATACATTTTGGGTATTTGTTGATTTACCTTTTGCCTTTGGCAGTAACAAATCAAGTGCATTCGGTGAGTTTGCCGTTAGCATAAAAAACACCAATAACAAGAACACAATATCTGTCATTGAAGACATGCTAAAGTCTGGACTAACTTTATTTCTTCCTTTTAATTTCATAGTAAAAAATTAAAGAGGTTCGTTTAATAAATCTAGAAAATCTACAGCATTAGCCTCCATTTTATGAATTACCTTATCAGTACGGTTTACCAAGTGATTGTACCCAACATAGGCAATAATACCTACGATAAGACCAGCCACTGTAGTTGTCATTGCCGTATAGATACCTGATGCTAACGAGCCCATTTCTGCCTGACCACCACTGCTGGCCATTTCATGAAAAGCTAGAATCATACCTATAACCGTTCCTAAAAATCCAATCATTGGAGCAGCACCTGCAACGGTTGCTAGAATACTAACGTTTTTCTCGAGCTTATACACTTCTAGCGTACCTGCATTTTCAATAGCGGTGTTGATATCATCCAGTGGCTTACCAATACGAGAAATTCCCTTTTCAGTCAACCTGGCCACAGGAGAATCAGTTTGCGTGCATAAAATCTTTGCTGCTTCTAATTTTCCCGTGGTTACATAATCCCTTATCTGGTTCATGAAATTCTTATCAATTTTGGACGCCGCATTAACCGCTAAAAGACGTTCAAAATAAATATAAAGAGCAACCCCTAACATAATGAAGAGCACTGAAATAATGATTACACTACCCGTGCCCCCGTTAATAATTAAATCTATAACAGAAAGAGTTTTCTCTTCTGATAATATTTCATCGCTCGAATCTTGAGCCAAATCCTGGAATAATAACATAGTGTTCTTTAAGTATTGAATTTGCCTTTATAACGATGATTTGTGAATTAAATTATCCGTGAAGGACAAAATCTCTTAATAATATAAAAACACCCGCACCACTAATAAAACCTATGAAAGCCAGCCAAGAAATTTTCTTTAAATACCAGAAAAAATCAATTTTCTCCATACCCATTGCAACAACACCTGCTGCAGAGCCAATAATTAACATACTACCTCCAGTACCTGCCGAATAAGCAATAAAATGCCATAACGGACTATCAAGAGCCTGACCGAACATACCCATACTTGCCGCTACTAAAGGAACATTATCGATTACAGCAGAACCAACACCAAATAGCAATACTACTATATCTGTATTCGGTATTGCTTCGTTCAAGCTTTGAGCGTAATGGAATAACATACCTAATGACTCTAAGGCAGCAACAGCTAATAAAATCCCTAAAAAGAATAGTATACTTGGTAGTTCAATTTTGGAAAGCGAATGATGTACTGGACTGTGATGACTACCTTCTTCATGCTCGCCTCCATCGATTGTAGAAATACTAAACTTTTTATTACTAAATATTTCTGCAAAGGCAGCAACTACTGCTAATGACAACATCATACCCACATAAGGAGGTAAATGTGTCATCGTTTTAAAAAATGGCACAAAAACGATAGCACCCAAACCAAGGTATAGCATTGTAGAACCATACTTTGATTTTGTTTCTTCCAACACTAAATCACCATCTATATTCCCCTTAAAGGCCTTGTTTTTACTCGCAATAAATGTAGGCACTACCATGCAAACTATTGAAGGTAGTAGAACGTGAATAACCAATTGCCCTGCAGTCACTTTATTCGCAATCCAAAGCATCGTTGTGGTTACATCACCTATAGGCGACCAAGCACCACCTGCATTTGCGGTAATTATAATCATACCAGCAAACCAAAGGCGTGTATTTCTATCGCTAACAACTTTCTGTAAAATAGTGATCAATACAATGGTCGCCGTAAGGTTGTCAATAATTGCAGACAGTATGAAAGCTAAAATAGCAAACAACCAAAGTAATTTCTTTTTACTTCGAGTCCTTATATATCCTTTAATAGTTGCAAAACCATCAAAATAATCTATGATTTCTACAATGGTCATCGCTCCTAACAGGAACACCAGAATTTCTGCCGTTTTCCCTAAATGATGCAATAATATTTCATCAATGTGGGTGGGTTCTAACTCCTGAAGCACCGTATTAACTTCAAAAACATCCATATGACTCAGTGCTATGATAGCCCACAATATGGCCATCATGGCTAAAGCCGGAATTAGCTTGTCTATTTTAATGTTGTGTTCTAATGTAATGGCAAGATATCCTGCCAGAAAAACAATAATAATGATGGTTTCCATTTTCGTTGGTTTTTTTAATGACTACTAATAAGGTGTCAAATATAGGTTCAAATTCCAAAAATGTGAATTATTTAAAGATATTTAAATTTGTATGTGAAATCCTAATGATTTGACAATAATACCCAAGATATCTGAAATCCAAATACTTAAACCTATCTAATATAAAATTAACAAGTTTTTATTGACATCGTTGTAGCCTAATACATCATACTGATTTTTAAATATTAAGCTTAATAAGAGGTAAGCAACCTTATAGTATAGCATATTACACCCTTTTATGACTAGATTTTCTGTTCGTATATCTTTATCTTTGAGAACATAACCCCTTAACTCAAATTACATGGATTTTTCTTTAACAGAAGAACAAAAACTTATTCAACAAGCTGCAAGAGATTTTGCACAAACCGAATTGTTACCAGAAGTAATTGAGCGAGATGATGCCCAACGTTTTCCTAAGGAGGAAGTTAAAAAGCTTGGTGATTTAGGGTTTTTAGGCATGATGGTTGACCCAAAGTATGGAGGTAGTGGATTAGACACCTTATCCTATGTTTTGGCGATGGAGGAATTATCAAAAATAGATGCATCAACCTCGGTTGTCATGTCTGTCAACAATTCTTTAGTATGCTGGGGCTTAGAAGCATTTGGCACAGAGGAACAAAAAGAAAAATATTTAACAAAAATAGCAACAGGAGAAATACTAGGTGCTTTCTGCCTTTCTGAACCTGAAGCGGGTAGTGACGCAACATCACAAAAAACCACTGCAATCGACAAAGGCGACCATTATATTTTAAATGGAACGAAAAATTGGATTACCAATGGAAGTTCTGCCGGAATATATATAGTGATTGCTCAAACTGATAAAGAAAAAAAACACAGGGGCATAAATGCTTTAATTGTAGAGAAAGGTGCAGAAGGGTTTGAAATTGGCCCAAAAGAAAACAAGTTAGGTATACGCGGTAGTGATACCCATTCTTTAATTTTTAATGATGTAAAAGTACCTAAAGAAAATAGAATAGGTGAAGATGGGTTCGGCTTTAAATTCGCCATGAAAACTTTGGCTGGTGGTCGCATCGGGATTGCAGCCCAAGCATTGGGCATAGCTGCAGGAGCTTATGAATTAGCTTTAAAATATTCACAAGAACGAAAGGCTTTTGGTACCGAAATTTGTAATCACCAGGCTATTGCTTTTAAATTAGCAGATATGCACACCGAAATTCAAGCCGCTCGACTTTTAGTATATCAAGCAGCTTTAGATAAGGATAATGGAAAAGACTATACACTTTCAGGAGCTATGGCAAAACTATACGCCTCTAAAGTAGCCATGGAAACTACGGTAGAAGCCGTTCAAATATATGGCGGAAATGGATTCGTTAAAGATTATCATGTAGAAAGATTGATGCGTGATGCTAAAATAACCCAGATTTACGAAGGTACTTCAGAGATTCAAAAAATCGTAATTTCGAGAAGTATATTGAATTAATTTAAACAACAATAATTCTAACCCCTATTATTCTTAGGGGTTACTTACATAATTATCCTTTTTTGTTTTGTTATTCACCACATAAGCAAGGGTGAAATTGTTATAAATCTATGATAAATCAATTTCACCCCTTAAAAACTATTAAAATTAAATCATACTAACCTAAATTTATCGATCTGATAAATTGAAGCAATCAAAAATTGATAATTAGCGATTTTTTAGGGTTTTATTGAAATCGTTGAATTTTTTATTTGAATTCGTTCTTACCATTGAATATAATTCATTTAAAATGATATTTTTGAAGAAATACCACAAAGATGACATTGAAGAAGCAAGGATTATATCTACCAGAATTTGAACACGACAACTGTGGGGCTGGCTTTATTTGCAGTCTCAAAGGAAAAAAATCTAATGACATTATTCATAAGGCGTTGGAAATACTTGAACGTTTAGAACATAGAGGTGCAGTAAGTGCTGACGGAAAGACTGGAGATGGAGCTGGTATACTTATCGATATTCCACATGCCTTTTTTCAAGCTGTTTGTAACTTTGAATTACCAAAAGTAGGTGATTATGCGGTTGGTAATATTTTCTTTCCACGAAAAGAAAACCAACGTGATTTTTGCATCTCGGTATTTGAAGAAAATATAAAAAAACAAGGATTAAAGCTTTTAGGCTGGCGTGATGTACCTGTCAACCGTTCTATTCCCGGTAGAATTGCCGCTGAAACCGAACCTTATGTAAAGCAAATTTTTGTTGCAAAAGAAAATTCAGAACAAGCGTATTTCGAATTTAACTTAAAGTTGTTCATTGCCAGAAAGGTAACAGAGCACACTATAATTAAATCTAAATTATCGGAAAGCAAGTTTTTCTACGTACCTAGTTTATCAACCAAAATAATCATATTCAAAGGCCTATTAATGCCATTGGACATTAGCTTATATTATTCAGATTTAATGGATTCTAGAGTTGTGACCAGATTGGCATTGGTACACCAAAGATTTTCTACCAACACTTTCCCAACTTGGGATTTGGCGCAACCATTTAGGTATATGTGTCATAATGGTGAAATAAATACGCTAAGAGGCAATGTTACACGTATGTTCTCTAGAGAAGAATTGTTAGAGAACGATATGTTCGGTGATGAAATCAAAAATATACTTCCTATAATTTTACCTGGAAAATCAGATTCGGCCACTATGGATATGGTGGTAGAATTATTGTTGATGACGGGTAGATCTCTACCAGAAGTTATGATGATATTAGTTCCTGAAGCTTGGGAAAAAAATGCAGAAATGTCAGAAGCTAAAAGAGCTTTCTATGAGTATCAGTCTTGCATGATGGAACCTTGGGACGGTCCTGCGTCAATACCCTTCACAGATGGAAACTTTATTGGAGCTGTATTAGATAGAAATGGACTTAGACCTTCACGATATACCGTAACAAAAGATGATTACGTAGTAATGTCTTCAGAAACAGGTGTTGTTGAAATTGCCCCAGAAAACGTAGAGTTTCATGGCCGTTTAGAACCAGGAAAAATGTTCTTGGTTAATATGGAAGAAGGTAGAATTATTAATGATGAAGAAATAAAAGAAAACATCGCTCAAAAACATCCTTACCAAAAATGGTTGAAGGATAATTTGGTTCATTTAAAAGACATACCGTATAATGTTTGTCCTTTATTTTTAGGCGAAGAGACTCTTGGGAAAAGGAAATCTGTTTTTGGTTATACTTTAGAAGATATCGACACCATCGTTTTACCTATGGCAAAGGCAGGAAAAGAGCCAATAGGTTCTATGGGGTCAGATACTCCGATTGCTGTTTTATCACAACGCCCTCAATTAATCTACAACTACTTTAAACAATTATTTGCGCAGGTTACCAACCCGCCTTTAGATGGTATACGAGAAGAACTAATTACAGATATTAGTTTAACGTTAGGAAGTGACCATAACATATTTGAATTTACAGAATTACACTGTAGAAAATTAAAGATTCAAAATCCTGTTATCTCTAAAGAGGATTTGGATAAAATTAAAAATTACGACGAAAGTCCAGACTATAAAGTGGTTTCCATTCCAATTGTATATTCAATTAAAAAAGGACATAATGGATTGGAAGATGCTTTAGAATCTGTCTTAAATCAAGCTTCGAAAGCAGTTGATGAAGGTGCAAATATTATAATACTATCCGATAGGAGCGTAAGTGAAGAAATGGCACCTATACCAGCATTATTAGCTTGCTCATTTGTGAATAGCGGATTACAAAAACTAGGAAAGCGCTCAAAATTAAGTGTGATTATAGAATCTGCCGAACCAAGAGAGGTTCATCATTTCGCACTTCTTTTTGGATTTGGAGCAAGCGCCATAAATCCTTATTTAGTAAATGAAATCATTGCTGAGCAAATTGAAGAGCATGATATCACGGAAATCACATTTGATGAAGCCATAAAAAACTACAACAAAGCTGTTGGAAAAGGTATTTTAAAGGTGATGAATAAAATTGGTATTTCTACACTAAATTCTTACCGTGGATCTCAGCTTTTTGAATGTATTGGCATCAACACCAAAGTTGTAGAAAAATACTTTCCTAATACACCAACTCGTATTCAAGGTATAGGTCTTTACCAAATAGAAAAAGAAATTGCATTACGTCACAGTAAAACATACAATAAAAAAGAAATTGCAGGTGATTTAGATTTAGAGATTGGCGGCGAATATAGATGGAGAAGAGATGGAGAAAAACATATGTTCAATCCGTTGTCGATTGCAAAACTTCAACAATCCGTTCGTAATAATGAGCCAGATTCTTACAAAGAGTATTCAAATATGGTTAACGAACAATCTCATAACCTAATGACCATTAGAGGTCTTTTTGAGTTTTCTAATTATGATCCTATACCATTAGATGAAGTTGAGTCTTGGACAGAAATTGTAAAAAGGTTTAAAACGGGAGCAATGTCTTATGGATCCATAAGTAAGGAAGCTCACGAGAATTTAGCCATTGCCATGAACCGTATTGGCGGTAAAAGTAATTCTGGTGAAGGTGGGGAAGATTCTGATCGTTTTTATAAGAATGCAACTGGAGATTGGAGAAACAGTGCCATTAAACAAGTTGCTTCTGGTAGATTTGGCGTAACCTCCAATTATTTGACTAATGCAAAAGAAATTCAAATTAAAATGGCACAAGGTGCTAAACCTGGAGAAGGCGGTCAATTACCTGGTCCTAAAGTAAATCCAGAAATTGCCAAAACTCGAAATTCTACGCCTTACGTAGGATTAATTTCACCACCGCCACATCACGACATTTACTCCATTGAAGATTTGTCACAATTGATTTATGATTTAAAATCAGCCAATAGAAAAGCTCGAATAAATGTAAAATTAGTTTCTGAAGTTGGCGTTGGTACAGTTGCTGCCGGTGTTGCTAAAGCTAAAGCAGATGTTGTTTTAATTTCTGGATTTGATGGTGGTACCGGAGCTACTCCATTGACATCGCAGAAACATGCAGGCCTACCTTGGGAATTAGGTATTGCCGAAGCTCAACAAACCCTTGTACTTAATGATTTGAGAAATAGAATCGTTCTAGAATGTGACGGTCAATTAAAAACTGGAAGAGATGTTGCTGTCGCGTGTCTTTTAGGCGCTGAGGAATTTGGTTTTGCTACCGCACCATTAGTCGCATCCGGTTGTATCATGATGCGTGTTTGTCATTTGAACACTTGTCCCGTAGGCATAGCTACACAAAACCCTGATCTTAGAAAGAAATTTACAGGTAAGCCAGAACACGTGGTTAACTACATGTATTTTGTAGCTCAAGAATTGCGTGAAATAATGGCTAAATTAGGATTTAGAACAATCAATGAAATGGTTGGCCAAGTTCAAAAATTAGATCGCAATAAAGCTATCGACCATTATAAAGCTGCTGGTATTGACTTAACTCCTATCCTACACCAGGTTGATGTGCCAATAGGAACTAAATTTTACAATACCGAAAAGCAGAAACATGATATTGATAAATCAATCGAGTTTGATATCATAGCGAAAGCTAATCCATCTTTATTTAGAAAGGAGAAATTAACTTTAGATTATCCAATCTGCAATACAGATCGTGCCGTCGGAGCAATTATAAGTAATGAAATATCTAAAACGTATGGTGCTGAAGGATTACCTATCAATACACTTCGTCTTAATTTTACTGGATCTGCTGGCCAAAGTTTTGGTGCCTTTGCTACAAGAGGACTTACAATGGTCGTAAATGGAAATACGAATGATTATTTAGGAAAAGGACTTTCAGGGGCGAAACTTGTAATTAAAGTCCCAGAAAAATCAACAATAATTCCTGAAGACAATGTCATTACAGGTAACGTAACACTTTACGGTGCTACTGCAGGTAGAGCATATATCAACGGTAAAGCCGGTGAACGTTTTTGTGTTCGTAATTCAGGTGCTAAAGCGGTGGTAGAAGGAATTGGAGATCATGGTTGTGAATATATGACCGGTGGTGTAGCCGTTATACTTGGAGAGGTTGGAAGAAACTTTGGAGCTGGAATGAGTGGCGGAATCGCTTACGTCTTAGACAACAATGACACTTTTAAAAAACAATGTAGTCTGGAAGGATTAAATCTTCTAGAGGTTAGTGAAGATATTGACGTTAAACAATTAAAAGATTTAATTGAAAGCCATTATAATTCAACTTTAAGTCCATTGGCTCAGCGTATTTTAGAAAACTGGGAATCCTATTTACCTAAATTCATTAAGGTTTTACCTGAAGAATATAGACTGGCTTTAATAAGATTAGAAGAAGAAAATTTACAAACTATTTAAAATCGAAATATGGGGAAGATTACAGGATTTTTGGAATTCGATAGAAAAGTGGAACAATATGAACCAGCAAAGGAGCGTGTTAAAAATTATAAGGAGTTTACAGTGCCAATGCCTGAAAAGGAATTAAAAGACCAAGGTGCCCGTTGTATGGATTGTGGTATTCCATTTTGCCATAGTGGTTGTCCGTTGGGGAATTTGATTCCTGATTTTAATGATGCTGTTTACCGTGGTAAATGGGAACAAGCTAGTGAAATATTACATTCAACAAATAATTTTCCAGAATTCACAGGAAGATTATGTCCGGCACCTTGTGAAGAGGCATGTGTTCTAGGCATAAACGAAGACCCCGTAAGTATTGAAAATATTGAAAAAAACATAGTTGAAACTGCTTTCAAAAAAGGTTGGATTACAGCAAACCCTCCAGCAACTAGATCAGGTAAGAAAATTGCAGTAGTAGGTTCAGGACCCGCAGGTCTTGCCACTGCTCAACAATTAAATAGAGCAGGCCATGAAGTAATCGTTTTTGAACGTGATGAAAAACCAGGTGGATTATTACGTTACGGTATTCCTGATTTCAAAATGGAAAAAACTGTAATCGACAGAAGGTTAGAAATTCTTAAGGAAGAAGGCATTACGTTTTCTTGTGGAGTTAACATAGGTGTTGACATTAAGGCTGATGAATTGAAAAAAGATTTTGATGCTATTGTTTTAACAGGAGGAGCTACCATAAGAAGAAACTTACCCATCGAAGGTTCTGATTTAAAAGGAGTGGTTCAAGCTATGGATTTCTTAGGTCAAAATAATAGACGAGTTGGTGGTATAAAGGAGCTCGGTGAAGAAATAAAAGCTACCGATAAAAATGTAGTAGTTATAGGCGGTGGAGATACTGGTTCAGATTGTATTGGTACTTCTTTTCGTCACGGTGCTGCTTCGGTTTCTAATTTTGAAATTATGCCGATGGGCACAAGCGAAAGACCAGAAGGTCAACCATGGCCATTTTGGCCCATGAGATTACGAACAAGTTCTTCCCATAAAGAAGGAGCTGAACGATTCTTTAGTATATCAACTAAAAAATTTATCGGTGATGACGCTGGTAATTTAAAAGGATTAATTACTTCTGAGATAGAGTGGGTTAAAACTCCTGGCCAACGACCGCAACTAAAAGAAGTTAAAGGAACCGAAAAAGAATGGAAATGTGATTTGGTATTATTGGCCTTAGGCTTTACCGGCTCTGAAGTTACCGTTGCTCAACAACTGGGTTTAGATATGGATCCAAGAACTAATATTAAAGCATCCGATATTAATTACAAAACAAATGTTCCTGGCGTATTCGTAGCTGGTGACCAAAGAAGAGGTCAATCACTTATCGTTTGGGCTATATCAGAAGGTAGGCAAGCAGCTCACCACGTAGATAAATATTTAATGGGTGAAACTGCATTACCTTTAAAAGGGGATGGAGATTTACCTAGGGTTTAAAATAATTATAATATCATAAAAAAGCTCCCAATTTTACTGATTGGGAGCTTTTTTATTTGGTAATAAATCTCACAAAACACTTCTAACTACCTAGTCAACAATCGCATATCCCCTGTTTATTATCCTATACAGGTATATTATCATTCTCCTAATTACTAACACCCACAGTGTACTTGTGCATCTATAATAATGACACTGCTACATATTCAGTCTACAACAAGCCATTATTCTAGTATGCTCATGCCCTTTTTTCCTAGGCAAAAATTTTGATACCGATTAAACATAGAACAAATAATTAAAATATTAAGTTCTGGTATGTATTGGGTTAGGTGTAGACCCAAGCACAAATGCTTCGGCAGAATCTTTCAATGCTAAAATAAAGTCTTTTAGGGTACAATTCAGAGGCGTTAGAAACGTAGAATTCTTCCTCTTTATACTAACTAATATTTTTGCCTAATCCTTAAATCCCACAACTTTATGACTTGATCCATGGTCAGAGTGACCAAAGCGGAAGCTGTTATACTACTACATAAGATTCCTTAAGGTAATGACGATGGCTTGGGCCATCTGGATTTCGGGTATAAAAAAAGCCCCTTACATTTCTGTAAGGGGCTTTCGAAAAAGGCGGCTACCTACTCTCCCACTTGATATAGCAGTACCATCGGCGCAAACGGTCTTAACTTCCCTG
>NZ_VAUW01000112.1 GCF_005771495.1 Maribacter sp. ACAM166 | reverse complement strand
AATAAACTGCCATATTATCTGCCATTTTAACGGCAGTGCCAACCACCAAACTAACCATTACTAATCATTCTCAACAATAGCCTGCCATATTATCTGCCATTTTACGGCAGTGGTAACCATAACTCCAACAATTGCTAACCATAGACTACCCCTACATACATACCCAGAGTAAACCTATTACCTGCCCGAGACAATCTATTGCTTATCCTAGTGTATACCCTAGTGACTCCCTAATATATATTTTGCTTATATGAGACTACCCTTTATAAATATATGGCAAAAGGCCTTTTGAAGACCAAACTTAACTTTATAAAATAAGGTGTTGGCCGTTGAGCTCTCTACATGCTGACATCCATAACATTGGTATCTATAACCAGCTTTTTGACACCCTTTTTGATGTCCACATTTCATACAGTTAAAGTCCATAGAAAGCATATTGTTTTTGTTGCTCACTGTTATAAGAGTTAAAAGCAGGGGATAAAACTCCAGTTGACTAACGAAACGTCTATCTTTATATAAAATATAGAGCTCTTTTAAAATACTATTTACCAACTAATTAAAAGCCTAATTAATAATTT
>NZ_VAUW01000111.1 GCF_005771495.1 Maribacter sp. ACAM166 | reverse complement strand
GCCCTAGGAACAATGCTACAGACACTGGAAGATAACGAACTACTAAATTTCAATTTTATAAAAAACATAAAAGTCCTCAATTCGGTACCTAAGCGAAATAAAACCTTTACACTAGAAGTTGAGAACAGTATATTCACCTATTTGGAAAAAGAGGACCCCATACTCCTACTCTACATTAAATTCGTTGCATACAATTTCTTGAGGCCCATAGAAGTCTCAAGGCTGCGAATAGGTGATTTTAACCTGAAAAATAAAACCATCACCTTTCAATCCAAAAACAGCAATCTTAAAAAGAAGACCATACCCCAAATATTATTAGATGAATTACCAGACCTTTCTGAAATGAATCCCGACCATCTATTATTTACGCCTACAAAAATTGGAGGTACTTGGACGACTACCGAAACCAATAGAAGAAATTACTTCTCAAAACGTTTTAAGGCAAAAGTAAAACAGCATTTTAATCTTAATGAGGATTATGGCCTTTACAGCTTTAGACATACCTACATTACCAAACTCTATCGTAAGTTGCTTAAAGACACCTCTCCTTTCGCAGCAAAAAGTAACTTAATGCTTATAACCGGTCATAAGTCCATGTCGGCATTGGAAA
>NZ_VAUW01000110.1 GCF_005771495.1 Maribacter sp. ACAM166 | reverse complement strand
GCCCTAGGAACAATGCTACAGACACTGGAAGATAACGAACTACTAAATTTCAATTTTATAAAAAACATAAAAGTCCTCAATTCGGTACCTAAGCGAAATAAAACCTTTACACTAGAAGTTGAGAACAATATATTCACCTATTTGGAAAAAGAGGACGCCATACTCCTACTCTACATTAAATTCGTTGCATACAATTTCTTGAGGCCCATAGAAGTCTCAAGGCTGCAAATAGGTGATTTTAACCTGAAAAATAAAACCATCACCTTTCAAGCCAAAAACAGCAATCTTAAAAAGAAGACCATACCCCAAATATTATTAGATGAATTACCAGACCTTTCTGATATGAATCCCGAACATCTATTATTTACGCCTACAAAAATTGGAGGTACTTGGACTACTACCGAAACCAATAGAAGAAATTACTTCTCAAAACGTTTTAAGGCAAAAGTAAAACAGCATTTTAATCTTAATGAGGATTATGGACTTTACAGCTTTAGACATACCTACATTACCAAACTCTATCGTAAGTTGCTTAAAGACACCTCTCCTTTCGCAGCAAAAAGTAACTTAATGCTTATAACCGGTCATAAGTCCATGTCGGCATTGGAAA
>NZ_VAUW01000109.1 GCF_005771495.1 Maribacter sp. ACAM166 | reverse complement strand
CTATGACTTTATTTTTAAAGACCTGCTGTTTGGGTGATTGCTCTGGAATATCTTTTATTGACTCTACTCCGGTGAGGGTCTGCAAGAATAAACGCATACACAATCACAAGGTCTTCAAAGGTATCGCTAACACTGGTAAGTCTACCATGGGTTGGTTTCACGGTTTTAAGTTGCACATTATCATAAATGACAAAGGGGAGATTTTAAACTTTACCATTACACAGGCTAACGTAGACGATAGACAGCCCTTAAAGGAAGAGCGGTTTCTAGACAAGATTTACGGTAAGTTATTTGCAGACAAAGGTTACATTGGAAAGGATTTAATGCAGATGCTCTTTGTTGATGGTGTACAGCTAATCACATCGGTTAGAAACAATATGAAAAATTCACTAATGACTATGAGCGACAAAATATTGCTTAGAAAACGTTCGGTAATAGAGACAGTAAACGATGAATTAAAAAATATCTGTCAAATAGAACATTCAAGACACAGAAGCTTTGGTAATTTCTTGGTGAATATTATCTCAGGCCTTATTGCATATAGCTTCTTGCCCAAGAAACCTAGCATCAAATATCAAACCGTTAAAACAAATCAACTAGTTATGTTTTAATCGAACTCAGGT
>NZ_VAUW01000108.1 GCF_005771495.1 Maribacter sp. ACAM166 | reverse complement strand
ATAATGATTGTAAGGAATATCTAGCTTCGACCAAGTCCAGAACAGCATTTAAATGTTCAAGATGTAATCATACGGCTTGTCAGAGGCGGGATGATTTTTCCAGACAATGTAATATCTGCAGGCATACCGAGTCAGCTACTGCCGATACACTTTTTCATAAGGTTAAGTTTGGTGTTCGGAAAGCATTTTTTATCTGTTTTGAAATGGCCACATCAACCAAGGGTTTATCGGCCAGTTATATGGGAGTTCGTTATGGAGTAACCGAAAAGACAGCTCGATTGTTCATGCTCAAGGTACGGGAAGCAATGTCTTCAATTGGCAATAACCCTATGGATGGAGAGGTTCACGTTGATGAGTTCGTTCTGGGTGGTCGAGAGATTGGTAAAATAGGAAGAAGTTACCACGGTAAGAAAAAGAAGGCGATCACAGCGGTTCAGCTCACCAAAGAGGGAAAGGTCAAAAGGATGTACGCCATGAAAATAGAAGACTTCTCCGCTGAATCATTACAATATATATTTGTCGGCCACATAAGTCGAGAAGCCAAGATAACGACCGACAAATGGAGAGGTTACAGACCTATAGCAAAAGTGTACGATATAAAACAGATAGAAAGTAATAAAGGATTGAG
>NZ_VAUW01000107.1 GCF_005771495.1 Maribacter sp. ACAM166 | reverse complement strand
ATCACTATGTGCAGTTCTTTGAAATTTTTACCGTTGTTACTGAATTTCTGTTCGATATCATAGTCCTTTTTTAGTGGTGAATATCCTCTCCATTTATCTGTCACTATTTTTGCATCTGTACTTATATGCTCTTGAAATATTTGTGTTAATGATTTAGCAGAATAATCATCGATTGATTTCACATACACTCTTTTTATTTTTAGAATTGTAACTTCCACCTTGCTTACCTTCTTCTTTTCCTCCTACTGTGAATTCATCTACATGGACAATTTCGGTCAAAGGAAAATTTTGGCTACTTGCCATTGATTTTCTAACTTTTTGCATAAAATACCAAGCAGTTCCCTGTCTAATGTCAAAACGTTTTCCCATCTGAATACTTGAAACACTTTTACTACTCGTACTCATTTCAAACACAACACAAAAGGCTTTTTGCAACCCAAATTTAACTTTATGGAACAATGTATTTGCCGTGGCACTTTCAACATGATTACAACCGTAACAATGATACTTGTACCCAGATTTCTCACATCCTTTTGTGTGACCACATTTCATACATTTAAAACCATCGTGCCATTTTATTTTCGCTAAATATGCCTTACAGGCATCATCATTTGGCAATTCTTTTACAAA
>NZ_VAUW01000106.1 GCF_005771495.1 Maribacter sp. ACAM166 | reverse complement strand
AAAAAAGTTGGCAATATGAAAAATTCATATAAACATTAAAAAAACAGCGTTGTTGTTAGAGGCGGTTTTGCCAGTTTGAAATTCATTTAAAATCATGATATAAATGATTTCAATGTATTGCTTTTAGACAAATTAAATCAGCATCAATTTCAACCGTTATTTTATCAGGTTACCACCGCTCAATTAGAGCCATCAAGTATTTCATTTCCGTTTAGAAAAATATTGCAGCACAAAAAACAAAATAATGAAAAGTAGGATTGAACAATTACAAGAGTTTTTAAAGGAGGATAGCAACGACTCTTTTCTGACATACGCATTAGCACTAGAATATGTTAGGGTTGAGAAAAATGATACTGCGAGAGATTGCTTTTTGAAATTGATAAAGGATGATGAAAACTATGTTGCGAGCTACTATCAATTGGGAAAATTATATGAGTCGCTGAATGAAGTAGAGAAAGCAATTGAAATTTATAAAAATGGAATTGAGATTGCGAAAAAAATTAAGGATGCAAAAACGCTGTTAGAATTACAAGAAGCTTATAATATGCTGATAGGAATTGATGAAGATGAATTTTGATCGTTTCCTGGTTTTTTATTAAACAGAGATTTTAAACGTTCATACACTCTCGAAAGGGAA
>NZ_VAUW01000015.1 GCF_005771495.1 Maribacter sp. ACAM166 | reverse complement strand
GTAACTTTAGAGTAGATTACCATAGATAGATTTTTAGATTAATGAATTGAATTTCAACACTTTAATTTACTGAAAATCTATCTTTTTTGTTGCATAATAATCAAATATTATTAATCGAACTCAGGTTATTAATTTAACGTACCACAGTTTTTAACCTTACTACCACAACTGTTTTCAACATTACAACATAATGTAGGTAAATTCTTATTTTTTTTGTTATTTACTGCCAGATAACAAAGGTCCCGAACCAGTGCCCATGAAAACCAACACTTACCACTTCTTAAAAAGAAGTAACACCTATTTACTAACGGTCTTATTTGTATTCGTTATATCAATTTCGCTAAAAGCACAATCACAACTAACCTACGGAAATGCATACAATGTCTCGTCCGCTATCTACGCTGGAGCTGGAGAAGAGTTCTCCTTAACATCATTAGATGAAGAACCTCAAGATTTTGTTTTTAATCCGGATGGAACTAAAATGTTTGCAATTGGATTAAACCGTAGATGGTTGTTAGAATATCTATTGAGTACCCCATATGATGTATCTACCGCAGTTGTATCAGGGAATACATTTCGAGATTCTAGGAATTCATATTGGAGGATTCAAGGATTAAGCTTTAATAAAAGTGGTACAAAACTTTTTATACTCTCCTCTAGTAAGCTTGTTTTTGAATATACATTGGCTATCCCTTTCGATATTACCACTATAAATACCACAGGGTCTACTAAAGATCTTAGTACTTATAATAGCTCTCCTGTAGATATTTTATTTAATCTAGATGGTACCAAAATGTTTATTTTGTATACTAATGGGACCATTGTAGTGTATAATCTGTGGATTGCCTTTGATATCTCCACAGCTGTATTCTCTGTGCAAAGTGATTCGTTTAGAGAACACCGTGGTACATTCGCACAGGGGTTTACTTTTAATCCAAATGGAACAAAGATTTTTGTACTAGATAGTTTTAGGCCAGGCCTCATTTTAGTTTGTAACCTGAGCACTGCTTTTGATATTACTTCGGCAACATATGCGGGGTCAGCTGAAGACCTCTATGTTGGAGATGAAGAGACTTTTGCACAAAGCATAGAATTTGACGCTATGGGCTCTAAATTATTTGTTCTTGGTTCTAACGGCGATGCTGTAGTAGAATACCATATTCCAAATGTAGTGGTTTCTTACATCGAGATAACAAGCAATACTGGTACCGTTGAAGCAACAGACCCGCTGCAGATAACACTTAATGATGACACCTTTGCTGACCTAGGAAGTGGGTTTTTAACTCCTGACCAAGTAAGTCTCACAAACCTGCCCAGCGGCCTTATACCTACTTTTACCATTGTCGATATAAATACGATACAACTCGCTTTTGATGGTAATGCGGCAAGTAACGAGCGCGCTGACAGTGTATCAGAAATTAGTTTTAGTTTCACTGATGCCGCATTTACAGGAGGGGATGCTTCGAACATACTAAATTCTGGAGACGCAACACCCTTTACTTTTTCCTTAAACATATTATTTGACCCCGATGCCGATGATGATGGGACTCCCGATTTTGAAGATGATTTTCCTTCAGATTCAGATGAGGATACCGATACGGATGGTGATGGAACCGGAGACAATGCCGATACCGATGATGATGATGATGATACTCCAGATACAGAAGATGATTTTCCTTTAGATTTAGATGAGGATACTGATACCGATGGTGATGGAATAGGAGACAATGCAGATACCGATGATGATGGTGATGAACAAAGTGATCTTGATGAAACGGATTGTGGCAGTGACCCATTAGATTCGGCAAGCCTATCTGCGGATTTAGATGACGATAATAGACCAGATTGTGCCGATACCGATGATGACAATGACGGCACACTTGATACCGAAGATGATTTTCCATTAGACCCAGATGAGGATACCGATACGGATGGTGATGGAACCGGAGACAATACAGATACCAATGACGACAATGATGGTACTCCAGATACTGAAGATGATTTTCCATTAGATGAAAATGAGGATACCGATACCGATGGCGATGGAATAGGAGATAATGCAGATATCGATGATGATAATGATGGAACAGCAGATACAGAAGATGATTTTCCATTAGATGAAAATGAGGATACCGATACCGATGGTGATGGAACCGGAGATAATGCAGATATCGATGATGACAATGACGGTACCCCAGATACTGAAGATGATTTTCCATTAGACCCAGATGAGAATACCGATACGGATGGTGATGGAACCGGAGACAATGCAGATACCGATGATGATAATGATGGAACACCAGATACAGAAGATGATTTTCCATTAGACCCAGGTGAGGATACCGATACGGATGGTGATGGAACCGGAGATAATGCAGATACCGATGATGATAATGACGGTACCCCAGATACTGAAGATGATTTTCCATTAGACCCAGATGAGGATACCGATACGGATGGTGATGGAACCGGAGATAATGCAGATACCGATGATGATAATGACGGTACCCCAGATACTGAAGATGATTTTCCATTAGACCCAGATGAGGATACCGATGACGATGGAACCGGAAACAATGCAGATACCGATGATGATTTTAATGAAAATGATTCGCCAACAGCTACAGGCATAGCTATTGCTTATCCAAATCCTACAGACCGAATGTTAACGTTATATGTTCCTGGAAATGCACATAAAGTAGGTATTACTGTTAGCACAGTTATGGGTTCAATAGTATTACGTAATAGCTATAATGTTTCTATAGAAAGAACAGTTCTTATAGACCTTGGAAATATATCAAAAGGAATTTATATTGTTTTTATAGACGGGTTAACAACACAAAACAAAATCAAAATAATCAAAAAATAGTAGAGGTAATTCCTATTCAATTAATTGATTTAATGCTAATTACCAACAAAACAAAACCCTGTTTCAATTTCATTACCTGTTAAGCATAGCGCTGTTAATTAAAACGAAACGGTTCTAAAAAAGAGTATTGAAAACATCTCTTAAGGCGATAATTTGAAGAACCTATATATTATGTTTGCTTGGGTTAAATTTCATCTACTTATAAAATCGTTTACTATATTTCCATGTCACTATAACGCATACTCTGAAACCGTAGAAAAGAGTCTCGTATCGTTTGAATTGCCCCAATTTGGGTTTAGCGCCAGCATCTTTATATAAAAGGTCGTCTATATTTTTAAAGGTGTTTTCAAACATCTACGCTATTGATTTAAGCCTAAAAATAAAAAAAGGCAGTCGTTAAACTGCCTTTAATAGGCTTTAATAAATTTCTAAAAGCACCCTTGTCAACAGTACCTTTTCTTAATTGCCTACATAAGAAAACGTCGTGTTATACGAATACGTGTTTCCCCCTACAGCAGAGATAGACGTAACAGTAGCAGAGGTAGGATAGTCACCATCATAGGTATACGCCAAGTTAATGGAGTGTTCTACTTCTCCATCTTCATTCTTATATGTAATTTGAGATAGATTGTTATTAGGGAATAACACTTTGGCCTTAACAATTTCTTCAGGTTGTAGAGCCGCAGCAAAGTTCAATCGTATCTTATCCATTACTGAAATTAAACCGGCTGCTTCAGCAGTTTTGTAAAAAGGGTTCGGTTTATTATCATAGGAGATTTCTGCTGTGTAATACACCACTTCATAATCTCTAGTCGTACGGTTGTAATCGTATTCTAGAAACTTTAATACAGACGGGTTTCCGTTGTTATCATATTCTTCAACTTGACCATCCTCAAAAGCATTATAGGGAGATTGATATAATTCTTCTATATTTCCATTACCACTTTGCCCGGTTACATTGCTTAAACTTCCTTCTTCATACGAGAAAATTGTGGTGTTTGAACCATCAAATATGGTCGTCAATTTATTGTCCGTGTTATAGGAAAATATAATTTTTGCGTTTTCATCAGAACTTTGGGCAGATAAAACGGATATTGAACTCATGAGTTTGGTGTCAACATTTCCGTTTACTTCATCAAATTCTTCTGATGTAAACTTGTCGCAGCTAAAATTGATAATTGTAAGTGATAAAATTACTAGTAGGTAGTTTATTCGTTTCATAATAACAGTGGGTTTTTAATTTGTAAAATTTATATTAAAACCTAAAATTATGCTACTATTACTTTATAACATTACGGGTTGCCGTAATCGACCAAAAGAAATCGAATAAAGAAACAGACCTTACTATTTAGAGGTGTAGGTTTAAAAAATATAGCTGTATAGCTATGAGGTAAGTAGCGGTAAATAAAACAAGGAAACATTAATTGTTCGTATGATACCTTATTAGAATAGCATCAATGCTTTTTATGGATTTTTTTGTCCAATCTAACCGTTTTTCTAACTTTTCTTCTGGTGTTAATCTCCAATCAAAATCAGATTTTTTTAATTTTGTTGTTAAATCTTGGAGCAAAATAGCAGCGGAAACCGAAATATTTAAGCTTTCTGTAAAGCCCACCATGGGTATTTTTAGAAAGGCATCTGAATGCTCAAGCACGTAATCGCTTAGTCCCTTATTTTCAGTACCAAAAAACAATGCCATTTTACCGTCTAATTCAAAATCTTGCAATAAAGAACTATCGGCATGCGGACTTGTGGCTACAATTTTATATCCCTTATTTCTTAACACCTCTATTACTTCTTTTGAATTTTTATATCTTTTGACATCTACCCATTTTTGAGCTCCCATAGCAATTTCCTCATCTAAACGTTGGCCATACGTACCTTCTATCAAATGCGCCTGCTGTATACCAAATGATTCACAACTACGTATAACTGCACTTGTATTATGCATTTGAAAAACATCTTCGACAGCAACAGTAATAAAATTGGTTCGATGACTTAAAATTTCAGTAAACCGTTTTATTCTTTCTTTCGAAATAAATTGCTCCAAATACGCTAAAAGCTGCTCATCTATCATGCCGCCAAGATAAGAAAAGTATATTTTTAGGGTGAATTGAATTTAGTTATGAAGAACATTGTCGTATTGACCGGAGCTGGAATGTCAGCGGAAAGCGGATTAAAAACATTTCGAGATGCCAATGGTCTCTGGGAAGGACACGATGTTATGGAGGTTGCTACCCCTGAAGGTTTTCAAAAGAATCCAGAATTGGTGTTGGAATTTTACAATCAACGCAGAAAACAATTAGTAAGTGTTCGTCCCAACCTAGCGCATATAGCGCTGATAGAACTCGAGAATCACTTTAATGTAACTGTCATAACTCAGAATGTAGACGACTTACATGAGCGGGCAGGTAGCTCTAAAGTGCTTCATTTACATGGCGAATTATTAAAGGCTCGAAGTACAGGTGCGATTGACGCTATTATTGAATGTAGAAATGATATTTTTGTTGGAGACGTATGTCAAAACGGATTTCAACTTAGACCGCATATCGTTTGGTTCGGTGAAGCAGTACCACTTTTAGAAGACGCTATAGCGATTACAGAGAAGGCAGACCTTTTGATTATTATAGGCACTTCGATGCAAGTTTATCCTGCTGCAAGTTTGATTGATTTTGCCAAAGTTGATATTCCTATTTACTTCATCGACCCAAAACCAGCGATAACCAGTGCAGCAAATCGTAATTTAACCATTATTTCAGAAAACGCGGTAGCAGGTGTTCCTACTTTGGTAGCTTCCCTAATTGGTAAATAATTCTGGTTTGCGTTACCCATTCAACAAGGGCACTAACTTCTTCGTTAGATAGTTTGGCATTACCATGTAGATATGTATATTCCGTCAAGGGCATTTTGGCCGCAACAACCTCTTCTTCCAATTCTTCTAGGAGGTGGTCTTTTTTATCTATGGAATACGTTTCCCATTCAGAAAAATTCAAATGTTCCTTTCCTTCTTTTACGTGGCTGGCAATCCAATATGAAATTGGTGCTACATTATTGTACCAGGGATAGGTTGTACTATTACTATGGCAATCATAACAAGAAGTTTCGAACACTGCTTTAAGCTCTGGCGAAGGATTAGTTTCTATGATAAAGGTTTTCGTATGGTTACCAGGAGAAATGTTCTTTGTAGGACTGTAAAATTGCATGGCTACGAATACTAAAACCACACCTAGGCTAATTTTTTTTAGTAATTTCATATTTGGGGGAAATATGAAATAAAGATACAGTTTTATGACCAAGGATGAGCTCTGTGAAGCATTGAATCACGTAAATGCTTCGAGAGAAAAACAGAATACACTGGCAACTAAAATTGAAGAGCAGCCACACCTAATTCCGATATTGATAGCCATTATCAAAGAAGATGCATACCCAATTTCCTGTAAAGCGTGTAGGGTATTAGAATTCATTACCAAAAAAGAAGTACAACCTATTCTACAAAATATTGATGCATTCATTCTCTCTTTACCTAGCTTAACTTTGGAATCATCGATTAGACCGGCATCCAAAATTTGTCAACTTTTGGTTCAATACCAATACTCGAAAAAATCACTTAACTCAAAAAAAATACATTCTGATACTCATTTAAACGCTATTACCGAGGCTGCTTTTGATTGGTTAATTGGAGAACATAAAGTTGCCCCGAAAGCATATGCAATGACCATACTCTTAGTACTTGGTAGAAAAAAATGCATGGATACATCTAGAATTACAACAAATTTTAAAACAGAATTATAAAAGCGGAAGCGCTGCTTATAAGGCACATGCTAGAATTACTTTAAAGTCTCTTGAGAAAATTAAAACCAAATACGATAAAACGTAGGCTACCTTTCTTCGATTAACATTGAATGGCTGCAACTTCTAGCTTTTAGTGTTTTAAACTATGGTGCGAATAGGTATATTTGCCGATTATTAATTCAACCAATTCATTATGTCTCTTAACGCATTAAATGCCATTTCTCCAATTGACGGTCGCTATAGATCAAAGACCAATTCTTTGGCACCATTTTTTTCTGAAGAAGCCTTAATAAAATATAGGGTACGAGTAGAAATAGAGTATTTTATTGCACTATGCGAGATTCCTTTGCCACAACTAACTTCATTTGACACTTCTAAATTTGAAACGCTACGTAAAATCTATATTGATTTTTCTACAGCCGATGCGCAAGAAATTAAGGAGATTGAAAGAACAACCAATCATGATGTAAAGGCGGTTGAATATTTTATTAAAAAGGCGTTTGACACATTAGGCTTATCAAAATTTAAGGAGTTTATCCACTTCGGGTTAACCTCACAAGACATAAATAATACTGCGATTCCACTTTCTATTAAGGAAGCTATGAATGAGGTATATGTACCGCACTATTTCGAATTACTTGAAAAATTAAGTGTTCTTGCAGAAGATTGGGCAGCTATACCAATGTTAGCAAGAACGCATGGTCAGCCTGCATCCCCTACCCGATTGGGCAAAGAAATAATGGTTTACGTCGTTCGGTTAAAAGAACAGTTCAATCTATTGAACGATATCCCTAGCGCTGCGAAATTTGGTGGTGCAACAGGAAATTTTAACGCTCACGTGGTTGCCTACCCTTCTATCGACTGGAGAGCATTCGGCCAGAATTTTGTACAAGAAAAATTAGGACTTCAACATTCTTTTCCGACCACGCAAATAGAACATTACGACCATATGGCAGCTCTTTTTGATGGTCTCAAACGCATCAATACGATTGTATTAGATCTAGACCGTGATTTCTGGACGTATGTCTCTATGGAATATTTCAAGCAAAAAATAAAAGAGGGTGAAGTTGGTTCATCGGCTATGCCACATAAAGTGAATCCTATAGATTTTGAAAACTCTGAGGGTAACCTAGGTATTGCCAATGCCATTTTTGAGCATTTATCTGCAAAATTACCCGTTTCGAGACTACAACGCGATCTTACCGATAGTACGGTTCTTCGAAATGTAGGTGTACCTTTTGCGCATACTATTATTGCCTTCCAATCTACGTTAAAAGGTTTGAACAAGTTATTGCTGAATAAGGCTAAGTTCGAACAAGATTTAGAGAACAATTGGGCTGTTGTAGCCGAGGCTATACAAACGATACTGAGACGAGAAGGATATCCAAATCCATACGAAGCGTTAAAGGGTCTTACACGAACTAACGAGAAAATCAACAAGAATTCAATTGCTGATTTTATTGACACTCTAGAAGTATCTGATGTTATTAAAAAAGAACTTAAACAAATATCACCTAGCAATTATACGGGGATTTAAGCCTCTTTGGTTTCATTTAAACTTTTATTTAGTTCATTTACTTGGTCTACGCATTTTAGAGTTCTTTAAATTTTAATTTTTGGTTGGTAATAGCTATATTATTCACTAATACAAAACTAAAATTTCATGCAAGCAAATTTCTCAGTTGAAGAATCCGTTGGAAATCTTTGGGATAAGTTAGAGGGGTGGTTAGATGCCATTATTTTAAAATTGCCAAATTTCATCATGGCGATTTTGGTCATGTTCCTATTTTACTTTTTAGCAAAGGGTATACGCAAAGTATTAAAACGAACCGTTCTTAGAAAAATAGCTCAAGTCTCTATTCAAGAAATTATAGCAAAAGTTGTCTTTGTTATCATTATTTTAATAGGGTTTTTTATTGCACTTGGGGTCTTAGACCTAGACAAAGTACTCACAAGCATTTTAGCAGGTGCTGGGGTTGTTGGTTTGGCCATTGGACTGGCACTTCAAGGGACGTTGAGCAATACTTTCGGCGGACTTATTCTATCCTTTATGCCGCAACTTAAGATAAATGACTTTATTTCTGCTGATGGAGTTTCTGGTTTTGTAACAGAAATTAGTTTACGAAATATAATTCTAAAAAAACCCGACAACAATATTGTGGTAATTCCTAACTCGAAATTTATTGATGGTTCTTTCACCAATTACTCCATGAATAAAAGGAATAGAATATTTGTTAACTGTGGTGTAGGGTATGAAAGTGACTTACAAATGGTCGAAGATTTAACTGTAAAAGTAATCGCTGATAATTTTGAACAGAATGATGGTGAAACGGTAGAGTTTTTTTTTACAGAATTTGGCGATAGTTCTATAAACTTTATGGTACGGTTTTGGGCCGACTGTGTGAATGTAAAACAAGAACACGCTTCTAGACATAAGGCCATCAAACTTATTAAGAAACACTTTGATGAACGTGATATTAATATTCCGTTCCCAATTCGAACTTTAGATTTTGGAAAGAATAATCTACAAATAGTAAAAGAGTCACCCTCTAAATAATTAATAAAAACCCGCTGGAAAATTACAGCGGGTTTTTATTTTAGTGTCTGTCTTGTCCTGAAATAAGGATATACAAAACAGTATACTTCTACAGTTGCAAAATAAACATCATTATTACTGTTCTGGTCTACAGAAAGTGCGTACAACAAGGTTTTTAGAACTATCTACCAATTCATAAGCATTAACGGAAGTGGCTGTATTTTATAATACTTTTAGGTTTTACATCAATATTTCGAATACTACTTCTTTGCTTCTTTTAAGGTCAAAACCTTAATCAACAACACTATAAACAAAATAAAAAGCCCGTTACATAGTTGTAACAGGCTGTATCAAATACGTTTAAAAAACTAGCCTTTTATTAAATTACCAAGTTGCTCTAGACCTTCCACGTCAAAATCTGATTTTTCCATAGCCTGCATCAGTTGTACAAAACTTGCCGGGTTCATATCATCGCCTAGAACACGTATCAGTATTAAACCCTTTTCATCATTATCTCCGTAGATGACAATTTCATCAATAGTATCGTCATCCCCTTTTAGCTGAATGGTTGCTTTTCCAAACTGCGTATTCATCTTCATTAGTTCACTAAAATCAGAACTTTTCAGAATAGACCTAATAGCAACCTTTTGTACTTCATAATCAGCAGTATTATCATTACTTTTTTGAAACGCTAAAATATTTAATTTCTTAAGTGAGGATGCTGCCTTTTTTTGAGTTTCACTCAAGTCTACCTTTTCTATATTCAAAAGACTGGAGGGTAAATCAAAAGACATAAAATTCGGATTCTCTGCACTAGAAATATAATATTGCTGAAGACTTGGCTCAGAGGAACAAGAAGAAATAGTAAAAACCATTATTAAAACGATAATCCAATATATATTTTTCATTGTCCTATTTTTAAATAAAAAAGGGTCTTCCCTAACTTAAGGAAGACGCTCTTTTAAAAATTAATTACTTCCCTCCTGCTCTGTTCAACTCTTTTGGTAAATCCATTTTATTGGTAATCGAACCAATTTTATTTAAATCGATATCACCGGTTAGGCTAACCAAAACGGTTTCAAGTTTTCTACCATGATCACCCATTTCAACATTATCCAATCCAGAAACAAACATTAACAATTCCGTCACATGGTCCTTTTTTGAGCCGTCCCTTATGTAAAACTTTACGTTTACATCTTTGTCCTTTACGCGCATTAATTCTTCTAATTTAGAGGATTTAAGGTACTTCTTAACGGTGGCCGACATATCTGCGGAAACCGATGCATCTTCGGTCATAAACACTTTTACATTTTTAAGTCCGCTTGCAACCTCCATAAATTCCCTGGCTTCTGCATCGTCGCTCATACCTCCTAATTTGGAGACTAAATCGATCATTCCCTTGTTTACAATTACAGACCCTACATTATCCATATTTTCATACTTATCAAATACAGACTGTGAAAAACCCAATATGGGTAAAATTGCCATTAAAATTACTACTGCTACTTTTTTCATGATTGTTGTTTTTAATACCGCTACTGTTTTATACAGCTTAGGTGATTGATGAATTGATGTTTTCAATAGCGATAAAAAATTAGGGGTTATCGCAAATTGAACCTTATTTAATTCCCCTTTTTTGATGCTTTCCCTAATTGATTACCTCCTGGTAGATCCATTTTATCCGTCAATTTAGAAACAGAACGTAAATTTATGTCGCCTGTCAAGGACAATAAAACTGTTTCAAGTTTCTTACCATTAATGTCTATATCCTTTATGCCGGTTACGAACATTAAAAGCTCTTTGACATGATCGCTGTCTTTCCCTTCTTTTACATAAAATTTTACATTTGAACTACCGTCACGCACCCGCATTAACTCTTCAAAAGAGGAGTTTTTTAAACGGTTTGTCACCCAGCTATCTACATCTTTAGAAATACTTGCATCGTCTGTCGTTATAACCTTGAAACTGGTAATAGAGTTCACTAGTTCAAAAAACTCTTTGGCTTCTGGGTCATCTGAACTTACGCTCATTTTACCCAACATTTGAAACATCTTAGGCTGCATAGCAACAAAAGTAACTTTATCATTATCCTCGTATTTATCGAAAATATCTTGAGCTTTTGTAAGCATGGGAGCTAACACTAACAGAACTACTATCAATATCTTTTTCATTGTAACTATTTTTTAATTAAAAATTTATTTGTCGTTTTTTCAAATTCTTCTAAATGGTACAGTTGTTCTGTCCCTTTGTTAAAATTCATTGCTAATAAGGCAAAGGCCTCTTGTGCAGACTCAATCTCTTCCTGTGTATACTCGTCTGCTAAAGTAACAGGAGTTGGAACTGGAGGGTAAAAATAAAAACCGACTATGAAAACTGCGACTGCTGCAACGGAAACCCACTTTAAATAATTTTTTCTTGGTTTTAAGGGGACCTGCTTCGTAAAGCGCTCTTCTTTTGCTTCGGTGAAATAATTAAACAAAGGTGCATGTTGCTCTAAATGTGGTGCAACATCTTCTTTTAAGAAATATGCCCTAAGTGTTTCTTCTTCGGCAACCGTAGTGGTGGCCTCAAAATATTTATCCAATAATTTTTCTATATTATACAATTCCATAATTATGCTTTTCCATTAATTTTTCCCGTACAGTTTTTCGTGCCCTTGACAATGTGACTCGTATGGCTGTAGGTTTCATATCCAATAATTCTTCTATCTC
The DNA here is from genome assembly GCF_005771495.1 of Maribacter sp. ACAM166. GTDB lineage: Bacteria > Bacteroidota > Bacteroidia > Flavobacteriales > Flavobacteriaceae > Maribacter. The sequence continues at coordinate 86,432 of NZ_VAUW01000015.1, read as the reverse complement.
TTCATATTCATATTGCTCTACATCACGCAATTGCAAGACCATTTTTTGTTGTTCTGGTAATTCTGCCATTATACGTTCGACCCAACTTATACTATCCTTAGCTTCTAATGCATTCTGCAACGAGGTGTTCGAATCTGTATAATTACTGTGCACCAATTTTAAGTTTCCTGCTTGTTTAGATTTCAACCTGTCCAAACAGAAATTCTTTGTCATGGTCATTGCAAATGCCTCTACATTAGTATAGGTCTCCATTTTATGCTTCTTCAACCATAATTTGATGAGAATTTCTTGTGTAGCATCTTCGGCTTCCTCTGTTGAAACCAATAACCTCTTGGCCATTCGGAACAACTTATCCTTAAAAGGCAACACAATATGTAAAAATTCTGTTTGTTTCATTTTGGTAAAGCTGTTCGTAACCATGCTAAGATGTTTACAAAAGGAAGACGACGTTCAACGAATTTTGTTACAATTAATTTTTATTTAAATGTCTTGTAAGTAAATTTAACATCCTTACACTAATTATATTCGTATTTAAAGTATAGTTCATTTTTTTTAGTAAAATTATTTCATAAAAGTGGAATACTTATTGCTGTAAATGAATTTAGTGATTCAAAAAAAAGCTATGAAAAAAAATTTACTATCCCTCCTATGCCTAGGTACCATTGTAATCTCTTGTAACAAAAATGATGATGAACCAATAATTGAAGAAGAGGTTATTGAAACTCCTGTTGAAGAGGTTCCTGTTGAAGTAGATATTGAAGTTCAAAACTTTTTTTGGCAAACATTGAACAGCTATTACTTTTGGCAAGGTGAGGTGACAGATTTAGCGGATGATCGTTTTGATACGCAAATATTTTATGAAGAATACCTGGTTAATAATCCAAATCCGGTTGACCTATTAGAAAATAAATTACTTTTCTCAGAAGATCGATTTACATTTTATGATGAAGACTATAAAGAACTAGTTAATAATTCTGCAGGTGTTTCTAAAAGTAATGGTCTACAATTTGGACTTTCATTAATCGGAGATACAGATGATGTTTTTGGGTATGTTGAATATATCATCAAAGATTCTGATGCCTCTAATCAAGATATTAAAAGAGGTGAAGTATTTATTGGTGTGAATGGCACCAATTTAAATCGAGACAATTTTATAGATCTCTTATTCGGTGATAATGACACGTACACCTTAAACATGGCCGAAATAGTAGATAATACGATAAGCCCAACCGATAAAGAAGTTACATTAACAAAAGCTGAAGGTTTGCAAGAAGATCCTATTTTGGTAACCAATGTAATTACATCTGGAGATAGAAAAATTGGATATTTTATGTACAATCAATTTGTTGCCGGAACAGAAGATGCTATGAATGTCGTTTTTGCAGATTTCATGTCTCAAGGCGTAACCGACCTTGTATTAGATTTACGATATAATCTTGGTGGTAGAGGTACGACAGCAGCAGTATTAGCAAGTCTAATTCACGGTACAAGTACTAATGATTTACTTTTTAGAACTATATATAATTCTAAATTACAAGCCGTTTTTGATAGCAGCGATACAGATAACTTTTTTGTAAATACCACAGGCACTGTTAATGGTAACTCTGATGCAGCCTTAAATTCTTTAAATCTAAGTCAAGTTTATATTCTAGCTACTTCAGGTTCAGCATCTGCAAGTGAATTGGTCATGGTGGGTTTAGAACCCTATATGGATGTTGTACATATAGGTACTACAACGGTAGGTAAAAATCAAGGATCTGTATTATTTGTTGATGATTTAGAAGGAGGCAATGTATATGATGCTGAAAGGGTAGAAAATATAAATCCAAATGTACAATGGGGATTACAACCAATAATTAGTAGAGTTGAAAACAGTGCTGGCTTTTCTGATTATGCAGGTGGTTTAGTACCAGATATCGAACTTGAGGAAGATATTGCAAACTTAGGTATTCTTGGTAATGCAGACGAGCCTTTATTGGCTCGTGCGATTCAAGAAATAACTGGGGTTAGTGCGAAAACAAGTTTTGAAGTTGGAATTCCATCTCGATTAATTTCTAGTTCTAAACTTCATAATCCTATAAATACAACACTTCTATTAAACAAAAGTGTGATAAAGTCAAATAATCCTCTGGTACAAAAGAAATAAATTGTAAACATTTAAGTTTCCTTATTTATGAAGAATATTTTAGTATTAGTAGTTACCGTAATTATTTTTTCGTGCGCTAAGGATGATGATTTATCCTTGCCAAACACGATTGACCCAGATGGGTCGGCAGAAGTAGAAGTTCAAGATTTTATGTGGAAGTCGATGAATTTTTGGTACTTCTGGCAGTCTAATGTAGATGATTTAGCAGATGATAGGTTTATGAATAGTACGGAAGGAAGGGCTGAATACACTGCTTTTTTAGATTCAGAAGACAATCCTGCTGCATTTTTTGAAAATAAACTACAGTTTATAGAAGACCGTTTTAGCTTTTATAATGCTGATTATCGTGAATTGACGAACTCATTGGCCGGTATTTCAAAAAGTAACGGATTGGAATTTGGACTCGTTCGCTTTCAAGACAGTGATGATGTATTTGGTGTTGTGCGTTACATTATTCCAAATTCAAATGCCGCTACTGCCGATATTCAACGAGGTGAATTATTTACAGGGGTAAATGGTATTACCCTAACTTTAAATAATTACTTAAACTTACTTTTTGGAGCGAATGACACCTATACTTTGAACATGGCTGATTTCGTTAATGGGTCGGTGGCTCCAAGTGACAAAGAGGTAATTCTTACTAAAGAAGAAGCATTAGCCGAAAATCCGATTTTGATTTCTAAATCATTTGAAATTAGCGGTGAAAATATTGGGTATATCATGTACAATCAATTCACTAATGAATATGATGACGAATTGTATACCGAAATCGAAGCATTAAAATCTGCTGGAATTACCAATTTAGTGATGGACTTACGTTACAACCCTGGTGGATCCGTTAATACTACTCGCTTATTGGCAAGTATGATTTATGGCACCAATACCTCCGATGTGTTTTTGAGAAAAAGATATAACGATAAGCTTCAAGAGCAATTTAGTGACAGCCAATTAGAAGTTTATTTTGCAGATAAAGTTGGTACTAAAAACATTAATTCATTAAGTTTTACCAAATTATATGTTTTAACTACTTCTAGTTCTGCATCGGCAAGTGAATTGTTGATCAACAGTTTAGAACCCTACATCGATGTCATCCAAATCGGTGATGTAACACGAGGGAAAAACGAATTTTCAACTACATTGGTTGATGACCGTGACAACTCTTACCTCTATACACCTACTAGGGTCGACAAAATCAATCCAACTAATCAATGGGCGATTCAACCATTAATTGGTAGAAATGAAAATTCAGAAGGTTTTTCAGACTTTACAAACGGTTTACAGCCAGATATTCTATTAAAGGAGGATTATGACAACCTTGGTATTTTAGGAGATCAGAACGAGCCTTTGTTAGCTAGAGCTATACAAGCTATTACAGGACAAACTGGTAAACGTGATTTCACTGTTAAATATCCTATCAACATAATTAGCAGTTCTAAAATGCTAAGTCCTATAAACGGTAAAATGATTGATGATACGGTCTACGATTTGGAATTTTAGACCTAAAAAAGAAGATAAAAAAAGGACAGCTAAACAGCTGTCCTTTTTTGTTTATTACAAACTCAATTTAAATCCTAATCGTACATTCCTTCCTCTAGTAGTATAATCCACTAGCTCTGTATACTCTTCGTTTAGCAAATTATCAATCCCAACAAAAGCTCCAAATCTATTGGAGAATTCATGTTTCAATTGAAGGTTTACCAAACTAAAACTAGCCAATTCTACATTTGAAAATGTGGCAAAATCGGTATCGGTTCGGTCGGAAACAAATTGATAGGAAAGGCCTACATATGTTTTTGTACCCATAGTATACCCAATACTTGCATTTACTTTATTCTTTGGCACTCTTAACGCCAAACCTTCTTTAGAATTCGTTAGCGTATAGTTCGCATCAAAAGTTAAACCTTTAACAGGTTTAGAACTAAAACCTACCTCTACTCCGTTAAAATGAGCGGTGCTTTCCGCATTACGGTATTGACTTTCAAAAGTTACTGGATCAATAGTCACATATTCAATTCGTGCATCTTCCACTCTATTGAAATAGACCGCATTAATCGTGAACTTATCAGACATTTTATATTCAACACCACCTTCTAGTGTTCTATCCTCTTCGGGATTCAAATCTGAATTAGCTCCAAATGGTCCGTATAGTTGTGATAAATTGGGTGCAATATAAGAGGTAGCATATGAACCTAAAAATTTTAAGTATCCAGAATTAATAGCTACTCGATACGATGGATTAATATTATAAATAACGTTCGAACCATAGGTACTATGATTGTTTAAACGTAGACCAGTATTTAAATTGATACCGCTATCACCAACATACACAACATTTAAATAGGGATCTACAGTATTTGAATGTTGTTCTTCTGAAAATAACGTTTGGTTATCAATATAATTCAGACCAATAATGGTATGAAGTTTTTTAGCAAAAGTATACTTGTTAAAAATATCCAACACATAAGTTTGCGAATTATAGCCTGCCGGAAAACTCGAAACAAAAGACCTATCTATCTGATTGAACGCTGTATTGATATGAATACTCCCATTTTCATAGCCGTATTTAGAAGCCAAACCAAAACGTGATTGTTCACTGGTAAAATGAAAATCAGCATCTTCTATTGGAAATCCGTTATCGTAATCACTATTCAATTTATTATAAAATGCAGAAGCAGTTACTTCAAATCGTTCAGTAAATTGGTATCCAACCTTTACATTTCCATCAATTCGTGAATATGCATCCGCCTCAGTGCCGATTGCAGCAGATAGTCCGTCTGTAAATTGCTGTCCTCCAGAAGCCAACAAAGAAAGTTTTTCATGTTTTGCCATTAGGTTTACCGTATTTGAAAAATCAGAGATATTATAATTCTGATTATTTTGAGATTGGTTGGTGCCCATACTAGATAGTACATCCATTAAAAGCCCCTCCTTCTTAGCCTGTTTTGTAGTAATATTAATCACTGCTGTTGCTGCCGAATTACCATAAAGAGTGCTTGCTGCTCCTTTTAAAATCTCGATGCTTTCTATTTGAGAAATGTTTAGCAATCGAAGGTCGTATTCTGCACTAGGACTAGATGGGTCTGAAACCTGAATTCCATCAATGACAACCAAAACTTGACGGTTATTACCTCCTCGTACATAGGTAGATAAGTTCTGGCCGGCATAACTTCTACTCCCATTTATTTCAATACCACTTTTTGTATTGATAATTTCTGCAATGGAGCGACCTTGATTCTGCTCCAATTCTTTCTGACCAATCTTAATGACAGTCTTTCCTGAATTTTCGCGTTTCAGTTCAAAACGTGAATCACTGACGACTACTTCGTCTAATTGCAGGGTATTGAGGGAATCTTGTTGTTGTTGCGCACCTACTTTAGCGCATAATAATACAGTGACCGTAGACCACAAAAAATAATTTTTCATTCGTTTAAATTCATAAACGGGAGCGTAGTATGTCTGTACCCATACGCAAACCTTTATCCCGAAAGTTTAACAATTGTTGTTTGAATAAGGCAGGTCTCCTGACTTGTTTTATGTTATTTTGCCTTCCCATGTTTCTGAACCGGTTCAGGTAACAAAGTGGCTTTGAAGAAAATAACATCTTCGTTAAAGAAGTATCAAAAACAATTTATCTGCCGATAAACAGTATTGACATAAACATACAGTTGCGGGAACAGTTCCGGATTTACACCAGATTCCCTTTTAATTCCACCGTAAAAAGCAGTGAAAACCAAAATTCACGGCGAAAATAAACATTTTGTTTAATCTTTCTAGGTAAAGTTTAATAATACTACTTTTGAAAAATAGATATATTATTTAGATGCTAAAACAACTTCTCTTTATCAGTTACTTACTTTTTTTATGCGGTTGCAAACAGCAAAAAAAAGAAAGTAAACCGGTAGACTTTATTTCCAAAAACACAACGATAACCTATGCCAAAGGCTTTTCTATTGAAAAACAAGACTCTGGTTTGACTATTCTTAAAATAATAGCTCCATGGCCAAATGCAGAAGATTCTTTTACATATGCTCTAATTCCAAAAGATAAGCAAGCATCTATAACCTTGGATAAAAATAAGTATGACGCTATAATTTCAGTGCCGATAGAAAATGTAGTTGTAACCTCAACCACCCATATTCCCGCATTGGAAGCACTGGGTGAACTGAATAAACTTATTGGTTTTCCAGATACCAAATATATCTCATCAAAAGAAGCAAGAATACGTATTGATGCAGATCAAATAAAGGACCTGGGCGTCAATGAAAGCTTGAATATAGAAGCTGTTTTGGCGCTACAACCAGACCTTGTTATAGGTTTTGCTGTAAATGGGAGCAACAGCGCTTATGAGACCTTGAAACGTTCACTAATACCTGTTATTTATAATGGAGACTGGGTCGAAGAAACTCCTTTGGGAAAGGCTGAATGGGTTAAGTTTTTTGCTCCATTCTTTGAAAAAGAAAGTGAAGCCCATACTATTTTTAGAAAAATTGAGCATTCTTATCTAGAAGCTAAAAAATTGGCTGCCACTATAGAAACAAAACCTACCGTATTGAGTGGTGCACTTTATAAAGATGTTTGGTATTTACCGGGTGGTAAAAGCTGGGCAGCTAATTTTCTGAAAGATGCCAATGCTGATTACCTATGGAATGGTACTGTTGAAAATGGAAGTCTATCCTTAGGCTGGGAAAGTGTTTTAGACGTTGCTAAACATGCGGAGTATTGGATTGGCCCTGCTCAATTTGCATCTTATGAGGAAATGGAATCTTCAAGTAACCACTACCTACAGTTCGAAGCTTTCAAAAATAAACAGGTATACACGTTTGCCAATACGCTTGGGGAAACTGGTGGTAACTTGTACTATGAATTAGCACCCCAAAGACCTGATCTTGTACTGAGAGATTTAATTCATATTTTGCACCCAGGTCTATTACCCAATCATGAACCATTCTTCTTTAAACCATTGCGCTAATTGTCGAAACAGCCCACATACGCTATACACTTTTTGGTTTTGCTCTTTGGCCTAACCGCATGCTTTATCGTAAACATAAGTCTGGGTTCTGTGAGTATCTCCTTTGTTGATACGTTGAACATCATATTCGGTTCGGTGACGGAACAATCTTCAAACACCTACATCATTTGGAATTATAGAATACCCAAAGCCCTTACCGCTATTTTTGTCGGAAGCGGACTTTCCCTAAGCGGACTTTTAATGCAAACATTGTTTAGAAACCCACTGGCAGGCCCTTATGTACTAGGTATAAGTTCTGGAGCAAGTTTGGGAGCTGCTTTGTTGATTATGGGATCTTCTCTATTCTCTGGATTTATGACCTTTTCAGCTTTTAATGATATTGCTTTGGCAATTGCATCTAGTGTAGGGAGTTTTCTGGTACTGCTAATCGTTCTAACAGTAGCTGTAAAAGTAAAAGATACAATGGCACTTTTAATTATTGGTTTAATGTTCGGCAGCATTACCGCGGCTATCGTAAGTGTGCTTTCTTATTTTACAAAAGCAGAAAAACTAAAACAATATGTTTATTGGTCTTTTGGTAGTTTAGGTAATCTTACTTGGATGCAATTATTGATTTTATGCCTTTGTACTGTTATTGGTATACTACTAAGTATAATCTCTATTAAGTCACTTAATGCTTTTTTACTTGGTGAAAATTATGCCAAGAGTTTAGGGGTTCATTTAAAAAAATCTCGCTATATAATCATCATAGCAACAGGTCTTTTAGCAGGATGCATTACCGCATTTGCCGGACCAATAGCTTTTGTCGGTTTAGCCGTACCCCATGTGACCCGACAACTTTTTCACACTACCGATCATAAGGTTCTAATACCGGCGGTACTGTGCTGTGGTGCCATTTTAATGTTGATTTGCGATACGTTAGCCCAATTGCCCGGTTCAGTGAGTGTATTACCTATAAACGCCATAACGAGTATTTTTGGAGCACCCGTTGTCATATGGTTATTGGTGCGTAAAAAGAAAATGATTTTCTAATCTAAAATATTTAAATCCATCAAAAAAACAAACTCAAATAGCGTACTTAATATCAATAAATTATCTGTTGGATATGACAAAAAAATCATTGCTAAGGATATTTCATTTGACCTAAAAAAAGGTGAACTGACGGCTATTGTAGGAGTTAATGGTATTGGTAAATCAACCTTACTTCGTACCATAGCTGGTTTTCAGTCAAAAATATCTGGATCTATACAAGTTGAAGGGAAGGAATTAGCTACTATCGATACATTAGATTTGGCTACAAAGGTAAGTGTGGTATTAACGGAGCCAATTGCTACAAAGAATATGTCAGTCAAAGAATTAATGGCTTTAGGCAGACAGCCGTATACCAACTGGTTAGGGAAATTATCATCTGAAGATGTTTCGATTATCAATAAAAGTGTTTCCATCTTAGAACTTGAATCATTTTTAGAGAAAAAATGCTATGAATTAAGCGACGGACAATTACAGCGGGTAATGATTGCCAGAGCCTTAGTTCAAGATACCAGTATAATCCTTTTAGATGAGCCCACTACACACTTAGATTTGTATCACAAAGTCCATATTTTAAAACTTCTAAAATCTATTGCCCACAAAACTAAAAAAACAATTCTATTTACCAGTCATGAAATAGAATTGGCAATACAGTTATGTGATAAAATGCTGATTTTAGATGGTCAAAGTAATCCGTTTGAAGAACCGTGTAAACTCATTGAAAATAATAATTTTGACACCTTATTTCCTGCAGACATGATTTCATTCGATGCTACTACCGGGTCTTTTAAGATAAAGAAATAAACGTAGCTACTTCGAATTAAATGATTCGCTACAGCTATTAATTAAAACCGGGTACCCTTTTAAAATTTAAAGTTCAATCCAGTATCTTTACAACACCACTTTTCATAAATGATGAACGAAATTTTTATTTATCTCCTTGTTGGTATCCTTTGCCTTGCTATTGGCTATTTTCTCGGAAATTATATTCAACAATTAAAAACAAAATCTCAGCTGAGTGCATTAAAAGAGCGAGAGCAACAAATGCACAATAATCTATCTGTTTTACAGGAACGTTTGAAAGATACGGAGCAACATAGTATAATCCTTCAATCAGAAAAAGAGCAACTTGGCAATAAAATAGTGAGAGCTCAAGCCGATATGGAGAACCTCCACGATAAGAATCGAGAACAGAAAGAAGAAGTTGAAAAATTACAGGAAAAATTCACCAAGGAGTTTGAAAATCTAGCCAATAAAATACTAGAAGAAAAAAGCATAAAGTTTACCGAGCGAAATGAAAAGAATATTAAGGATATTCTTACGCCATTAAATGAAAAAATTCAGCTTTTTGAGAAGAAGGTAGATGAAAGTCAGAAAGAAAATATAAGCATTCATTCCGCCTTAAAAGAACAATTGTTAAACCTGCAGACCCAAAATCTTAAAATCACGCAAGAGGCCGAGAATTTGACAAAAGCCTTAAAAGGTGATAGTAAAATGCAGGGTAATTGGGGCGAATTGGTTTTGGAGCGCGTCTTGGAAAAATCTGGATTAGAGAAAGACCGCGAGTATACCGTACAACAAAGTTTCACGCGAGCCGATGGTAGTCGCGTTCTACCCGATGTTATTATCAATTTACCTGACGGTAAGAAAATGATAGTGGATTCAAAAGTTTCTTTAACCGATTATGAGCGCTATGTAAATGCAGATGAAGAACTTAGGGACAAACACTTAAAAAACCACATTAATTCATTAAGAAGGCATGTAGACCAATTATCGGCCAAAAAATATGAAGACCTTTATGAAATGGAAAGTCCAGATTTCGTGTTAATGTTCGTTCCCATAGAACCTGCGTTTGCCATCGCCATCAACCAAGATAGTTCGTTATATACTAAAGCATTTGAACAGAATATTATCATCGTTACACCTTCTACGCTTCTCGCTACGCTACGTACTATCGACAGTATGTGGAATAATGAGAAACAACAGCGAAATGCTATTGAAATAGCACGACAGGCAGGTGCACTTTATGACAAGTTCGAAGGGTTTGTAAGCGACTTAATGAAAGTGGGTAAAAAAATGGACGAGGCCAAAGTAGAATATCGAGGAGCCATGAATAAATTGGTAGAAGGTCGCGGTAATATTGTTCATAGTATTGAGAAATTGAAAAAAATGGGTGCCAAAGCAAAAAAAACTATTCCGGAGTCTATATTGAAACGAGCTTTGGAAGATGATGATTTTGAATTGGAAGATGATGATTTTGAAGAAGAGTCTACATTAAAATTATAAACTATACCTTGATAAAACGGTTTAGCATACTAGATAATTAGTAGCCTAAAAAAAAGATTCATCAATACCTTGAACATTCATTACTATTGACTTAACATTTTCATCTAACCTTAACTTAGAAATTAAATAAATGAAAAAGATTCTATCACTGATTTTTATAGGCCTTATTACTATTGGAGCATTATATTATGCCTTTATCTACTTCGTCTCTTTTAGTGAAGGCGTACGTTCTGGAGAGTTAATTAAATTAACCCACAAAGGCGTAATAGCGAAAACTTGGGAAGGAGAAATTAGTCAAGGTATCTCTGGTGCTCAAATATTCTCATTTTCAGTATTGGATACGGATAAGGATGTCATCGAAAAACTTAAGGAATATCAAGGACAGTACGTAAAGGTAACATATACTGAACGCTACTCAACCTTCTTTTGGTTAGGTGATACTAAATATTTTATCACTGAAGTAGAAGCAGAACAATCACCACATTTTAGAAATTAAGTACACCACAAGTATTCCTTAATCTGAAAAAAACAAGTACATGGAAAAATTTAAAGGCGTAAAAGATTCACGGGTTTCCATAACAGAATTAATGCTTCCCTCCCATTCCAATTTTGGCGGTAAGGTTCATGGTGGACATATTTTAAATTTGATGGATCAAATTGCTTTCGCATGTGCTTCGAAGCATTCACAGCAGTACTGCGTTACAGCTTCCGTGAACAGAGTGAATTTCTTAAATCCTATAGAGGTTGGAGAATTGGTTACCCTCAAAGCCAGTATCAATTATACCGGCCGTACGTCAATGGTTGTTGGAGTTCGTGTAGAATCTGAAAATATTACCTCTGGTAAAAAAAAACATTGTAATTCTTCTTACTTTACTATGGTTGCAAAAGGTCCTGATGGTAAAAATACTACTATACCAGGTTTAATTGTATCCGATGATCAAGGCGTAAGACGATTTGCACGTAGTAAATACAGGAAATTGGAAGCACAGGAACGTGATACTAAATTTGAATCTAAAACCTTTAATTCCCTCGACTATGTCAAGGAATTAGAAAGCGAGAATATTAAGATTGATTTAAAGTGAGTTGTTTTGCAGCAGCTGCGTCTAAAAACCAAACTAAGTCTTTTGTTTTAGGGGACACATGACTTGCAGGATATTCTAAACATCCTTCTTCCCTTTCCACAATACTCTTAATCTTTTCAGCCTTGCTTTCACCTGTAACCAAGAAGACCACCGTTTTGGCATTATTAATTACCCTGCCTGTAAGCGAAACTCTTCTTTGACCCGATTCTGGGTGAATAGCTACCTCACAATTATCAGGAGAATCCCATAGATTGAGTTCATGAGGGAAAATAGATGCGGTATGCCCATCATCGCCCATACCCAAAATAACCATATCAAACTGTGGCAACCCTAATTTTTGAGGTAATTGTTTATCTAATAAACTTCCATAACGTTTCGCTTCTGATTTCGGATTATCCTCCCCTTTTATGCGATGAATATTCCCCTCTGGTATAGTAACTTTAGAAATAAGATGCTCTACGGTCATCCTATAATTACTTTCCTCATCATCTGGTGCTACACAACGTTCGTCTCCCCAATATAAATGAATAGAACTCCAGTCAACATCATTTGAAAATTCATCCGCCAAGACATCAAATACAATTTTAGGAGTACTCCCACCCGATAATGCCACATGAAATGGTTGCTGAATAGTCGATTTTTCAATTAAATATTTTGAAAATTCTTCTGCAACTTTTACTTTATTTTGATAAACTTTTACTTCCATTTTTTATGTAATGTAATTCGAATACTTCTTTTAATAATTTAATCGATAACGCAATACCCAGGATCATCTGCTAAATTTTCACTTGGGTTACGCCATTCCCCAACGCCTTCAATAAGATCATTTGCATTTTCAGGACCCCATACTCCAGCAGCATAACCGTACATTTTAACATTCTTACCTTTTTCCCAATAATTGAGAATAGGATCCACAAAGGCCCATGCAGCTTCAACTTCATCTGCTCTGGCATATAAAGTTGCATCACCTTGCATTGCATCTAGCAATAATCGCTCATAGGCATCCATAACACGCGTTTCGCTTAAACTTGAATAATAAAAATCCATATTAGCACGTTCGACCTCAAAACCTTGCCCAGGAACCTTAACTCCGAATTTTATTAATATGCCTTCATCTGGTTGAATACGAATAATCAATTTATTGTCTTTATTACTCATCCCAGATTCTTTAAAAATCTGATGATGCGGTGTTTTGAAATGAATTACCACTTCGGTTACTTTCGTCGGCATACGTTTTGCCGTTCTTACATAGAAAGGTACATCTGCCCAGCGCCAGTTATCTACAAAAAATTTAATGGCCGCATACGTTTCAGTAGTTGAGTTTTTATCTACCCCGTCCTCTTCTCGATACCCTTTCACCTCTTCACCATCAACCTTAGACGCTACATATTGCGCTCTAATAGTATTATTAAAAAGCGTTTGGTCGTCATTCATGATTTTAAGGGACTTCAACGCCTTAAGTTTTTCGTTTCGTATTTCCTCAGCATTTGCACTCAATGGTGGCTCCATAACAATCAAAGCTACAATCTGTAACAAATGACTTTGAAACATATCTCTCAATGCCCCAGATGTATCGTAATAGCCTCCCCTTTTTTCGACACCAACACTTTCTGCGTTGGAGATTTCTACGTGATGTATGTAGTTTCTGTTCCAAAGTGGTTCGAAAATACTATTAGCAAACCGAGTAACCAATAAGTTCTGTACTGTTTCCTTACCTAAATAGTGGTCTATTCTAAATATTTGTCCTTCCTTAAAATAGGAATGCAGACCATCATTCAATTCCTTCGCCGAATCAAGACTATAACCAAATGGCTTTTCGACAATTAGCCTTCGCCAACCGTTGGTCTCATTGTTCAAACTTTGGTCAGATAAATTTTTTGCTATTGGCTCATACAAACTAGGTGGTGTAGAAAGATAAAAGATATGATTCCCATTCGTACCATATTTTTGATCCAGATCAGAAATACGTTTTTCTAAGCGCTCATAAGAGGTGTCGTAATCAGACCCTAAATCCTCATAAAATAATTTATCTGCAAATTTTTGAATATACTCCTCATCATTATCCTTGCGATCGTCCTCAAAATAGGGGCTTTCCAAGACAACCTTATTCCTAAAGTTCAAGTCGCCTAAATCACTTCTACTCACACCTAATACTACAAAATTGTCGGGAAGATGGTTCCCCTTATATAGATTAAATATTGCAGGTATTAATTTTCTTGCGGTTAAATCTCCAGATGCTCCAAAAATTATGAGCATTTGATTGTCTGTATTCTTCATAAACGCTTTCTATACTTATTATAAAATATATTGATAATAAAAGCAAATTTACGTTGCTTTGCAACTGCATTAACGATTAAAGTCAATATTTTAAATTAATTTTGATTTACACCGAATAGGTTTATGGAATTCCTATTGCAGGATAAATTCCTACAAGTATTGATAACTTTTTAAATATTTTTTTATGTACGATTTTGGTTTGGTAGGTCTTGGAGTAATGGGACGTAATTTTATACTTAATGTAGCCGACAATGGATTTTCCGCTTATGGATATGATTTGGATGTGGAGAAGGTAAATTCTCTGAAAGATGAAGGAGGAGATTTAGATAAAGTTGATGCTTCAACCAATATTAAAACCTTTGTCAAAAATTTAAAACAACCACGAAAAATAATGCTGTTGGTGCCAGCCGGTAAGATTGTAGATGCTGTTATTGAATCGTTACTTCCACATATTGATAAGGGAGATATCATTATTGATGGTGGTAACTCCTTTTTTACCGATACCGATCGTAGAGAAGCTGAATTACAAAATAGGGGTATAAACTTTTTTGGTGCTGGCGTATCAGGTGGTGCAAAAGGTGCACGTAGAGGCCCAAGTATTATGCCCGGTGGCTCAAAACCTGCTTACGAACATATCAAACCAATCTTTGAGGCGGTAGCCGCTAAGTATGAAGGAGAGCCGTGTGTTGCTTATTTAGGCCCTAAATCTGCTGGAAATTACGTGAAAATGGTTCACAACGGTATTGAATATGGATTGATGCAATTAACTTCTGAAATATATGATATCCTTAAAAAAGGAGGGGATTATACTAATGATGAACTTCATTCCACTTTTTCAACATGGAATTCTGGAAGACTACAGTCTTTTCTAGTTGAAATTACTTCTGAAATTTTTGAGCAAGAAGATGACCTTACTAAAGGTCGCTTGGTGGATCAAATATTAGATAAAGCAAAACAAAAAGGTACCGGAAAATGGACTAGCCAAAATGCAATGGACCTAGGTATACCCGTGCCATCGATAGATGTAGCTGTAAGTATGCGAGAACTATCTGCATTAAAAGATGAAAGAATCAAGGCAGATGCGCTCTACGATAGACCTGTAGTGAAACATATGGATAAGGACAAATTGGCCGAGTTATCTGAAAAGGCATTGTATTTCTCTTTTATAATCACCTATGCACAAGGTCTACACCAATTGGCCGATGCTTCTAAAGAATACGGATACAAATTGGATATTTCTGTAATCGCCAAAATATGGCGTGCAGGTTGTATCATACGTGCAGGTTTACTGGCAGATATTACAGAGGCTTTTAAAGCTGAACCTGATTTACCAAACCTTTTACTTTCACCAAACTTTGTTGGCAAGATAAAAGATACTGTAGACGCTGCTAGAAAATTAGTTGCTTTTGGAGCAACAAATGGTATACCGCTACCAGGACTATCAAATTCACTTACGTATTTTGATGGGTATACATCTAGTAAATTACCTTTAAATCTTATCCAAGCACAACGTGATTATTTTGGTTCACATACATACGAGCGAATAGATCGTGAAGGTGTTTTTCACACAGAATGGGGTGCATAAATAGTGAAATTTGAAAAAATCAATCATTTTTATACTAGGTATTTGCCTTTCGTTTACATTTCTGATATCACTTGATTCGTGTAAAGACCCAAAGAAGGAAGAAATGCCTATTGAGATACTCGATGAGCATATGCTTGATAGGAGGATAAACCCGAGCATAATAGATTCGCTAATAAGACAGGTTTATGTACCTATCTATTCTGATATCTATAATCAGACCAGAGATACCAGAACCTTACTCACAGCTACGTTGAGTATTCGAAACACAAGCATTAGAGACAGTCTTTTTGTGAGTACAATAGATTATTATAATACACAGGGAGATTTGGTAAGAAGCTATATTGATTCTCCTATTTTCCTTAAACCAATGGAGTCTATTGACTACGTAATAGAACAACAGGACACTTCTGGTGGTAGTGGGGCAAATTTCATAATAGATTGGTATTCTAAAAAACAATTGAAACCATTATTTCAAGCGGTAATGGTGGGTGGTTTGGGAGCCCAAGCGTTCTCCTTTACAACAGATGGAATTGAGGTAGACCGAGAATAATCGATTTACCTCAATTTATTTGTTTACAACGTTTCTTTGAAAGCATAAAAGAAAAGACCTAGATATTTCTAAGAAAAGTATATGGATAATTTTAAAAATAAAATAGCTCTTATTACTGGTGGAGCTTCCGGTATTGGAGAAATCATGGCTCGATTACTAATGGAACGTGACGCTACTGTTATCATTTGGGATATAAATGAAGAAAATTCAGAAAAGGTCAGATTGAAGTATTCATCTTTAGGAAAGCTCACCGTAATGAAGGTTGATGTTTCTAATAGTTCAGAAATAAAAAACGCTGCTTCACAAGTACTATCAGATTTTGGTGGTATTGATGTTTTAATTAACAATGCAGGTATCATTGTAGGTACTTATTTCCATGAACATTCAAAAGTAGATATTGCAAATACAATGAATATTAATGTGAATGCTCCCATCCTTATCACTCATGCATTTATTGATACTATGTTGTCTAAAAATTCAGGACATATCTGTAATATTTCCTCCTCTGGCGGTTTACTATCTAATCCAAAAATGTCTGTTTATGTAGCCAGTAAATGGTCATTGATTGGCTTTTCAGATAGTTTACGTCTAGAAATGGAACAACTAAACAAGAATATTAAGGTAACTACAATAATGCCTTATTATATTAATACAGGCATGTTTGAGGGTGTAAAGTCTAAAATCCCCATTCTTGACCCAGAAGCAACCGCTTTAACCATCATCAAATCCATAGCCAAGGAGAAAAAAATGGTTTCAATTCCTGGATATATTTATCGGGTAACCCGATTCGCTCAAGCCATTTTACCCGTTTCAATTTTTGATTGGTTTACTGGAAACGTATTGGGTATTTATAAAACGATGGACCATTTTAAGGGTAGAAAAAATTAACCTCCTCACTACTAATCAAGTTTTTGGACAATTCAAATATATTATTAGTATCAACCCTAAGGCATATTATCAAGTTTCAAAATTTAAAAACCAAAGCAAAACGTATTTTATGCCCAACTTCAAATACAGCATTTATGTAATTGAATTATCTAAGAAGGTCTATACTGAAAATAGAAAGTTTAGAGAAGCCAACCCACAGTTTAATGGCGTCTTAGAGTGTTTATATGTAGGTATGACAAGTAAGACACCTAAAGAACGCTTTGAACAACATAAAAAAGGAGCTGTAAGCAAAAAGGGGCATAACCTTTCTTCTTCTATTGTTAATAAATATGGTTTATACCTACGTGGTAGTCTATACAATCACATAGGGCCTATTTCAACAAAAACAGAAGCCTTAAAAATGGAAGCGCAACTAGCAATCGAGCTACGGCGAAAAAGATATGCTGTCTGGTACAATTAGCATTCAAGCACCCCCTCTATTAGCTTATCAGTTTAAAAACAATAGCTCGTTAAGCTATTAGACTATTTATTAAGGTGTTGGTTTAACTGCATCTAAAAGCTCTTCTTCCATACCCTTATATTTGAGAGCAAATCCAAACGTTATCACAGATAATATGACATCTACAAGAAAGATGGTTTAAGTCCACCTTAATAATCTATACTTATACTGAAGTATTTTACCGAGGTAATACAAATCCATACTTAAAAAATCATAAATTGACTCTTTACGTTTAATCAAATGATAAGTTCAACCTGTAAGTGCAACACATGTATTATTTAGGACTTCAATTGAGTGATTTAGTTAAAAATCATCCGCAGAAAAAATAGCGCCAGACGAATACCGAGTTGTTGGTTTACTAGTTGGCTTTTGTCTAAAAATAAAATTTAAAACAATTAGCTTCAACAAATGAACTTTAAGTTATGGAAGCTTCAGACTTGATACCTTTTCACAACTGATAGTAGCTTATACAATTAGAGCCACACGTATAAAAATGTGGACAGTAGTAGGGTGTTTATCGACTTTAATAAAGATTTTATAATCCATATTAACAACGCCGGAAGTAAAGAAATTTTGATATGAAATGAAGAAGGAAAACTATAGTATAAGCCACGTTTTCCTTCTATCTAATTCTTAACATTTAAAAATGTGCACTTATTTACTCAAGTACATTTTACGTCTAGCATAAAGATTATAAAACTCATCATCCTTTAAACTATCTATAAAAAGAATACTTTCTCCAGTACTCTTCATCTCTGGACCCAAATTTTTATTCACATTAGGGAATTTATTGAACGAAAATACCGGCTGCTTAATAGCAAAACCTTCAAGCTGAGGGTTAAAATTAAAATCCTTCACTTTCTTCTCACCCAACATAACCTTAGTGGCATAATTTACATAAGGCTCCTTATAGGCTTTTGCTATAAAAGGCACTGTACGCGATGCTCTTGGGTTCGCTTCAATGATGTAAACAACTTCATCTTTTATAGCGAACTGTATGTTAATCAGACCTACTGTGTTTAAAGCCAACGCAATTTTTTTAGTATGGTCTTTAATCTGCTGCATTACCAATTCTCCTAGGTTGAAGGGCGGCAAAGTGGCATTTGAGTCTCCAGAATGTATACCACAAGGCTCAATATGCTCCATTATACCTATGATATATACATCTTCTCCATCACAAATAGCATCAGCTTCAGCTTCTATTGCTCCATCTAGGTAATGATCTAACAACAGTTTGTTATTTGGTATTTTACGTAGAAGATCCACAACGTGTTCTTCAAGTTCTTGCTTGTTGATTACAATTTTCATCCCTTGTCCACCTAACACGTAAGACGGTCGAACTAATAACGGGAAGTCCAAATCATCAGAAAGCACCAATGCTTCATCGGCTGTTTCTGCAATACCGAATTGAGGAAACGGTATATTATTAGCTAGTAGAAGTTCTGAGAAATGTCCTCTGTCTTCTGCTAAATCTAAAGACTCAAAACTTGTACCAATAATTTTTATACCATACTTGGATAGTTTCTCTGCCAATTTAAGCGCCGTTTGACCACCTAACTGAACAATAACTCCTTCTGGTTTTTCATGACGAATAATGTCATAGATATGTTCCCAAAAAACTGGTTCAAAATAAAGCTTATCTGCTATATCAAAATCGGTCGAAACCGTTTCTGGGTTGCAATTAATCATAATGGTTTCATAACCACATTCAGCTGCTGCCAAAACACCGTGTACACAGCAATAATCAAACTCTATTCCTTGACCTATTCGGTTTGGTCCAGATCCTAGTACTACAATTTTTTTCTTATCAGAAACGATACTATCATTTTCAACATACCGCGTTCCATCGGGCTTTTCAATCTCTGCTTCAAAAGTTGAATAATAATAAGGAGTCATCGCCTTAAATTCGGCTGCACATGTATCTACTAACTTATAGACCCTATTTATGTTTAATTCCGTACGCTTATTGTATACCTCACTCTCATAGCAATCTAACATATGCGCTATTTGCCGGTCAGCAAATCCTTTCTGTTTTGCTTCTAATAACAACTCTTTGGAGAGCGTAGCAATAGTATATTTTGAAATTTCTTTCTCCAAGAAATGAAGCTCTTCATATTGTTTTAGAAACCACATATCTATTTTAGTAATCTCGTGTATCCTACTCAAGGGAATTCCTATTTGAATAGCATCGTAGATTACAAAAACGCGATCCCAGCTTGGAATAGTCAATTTACTGATTATCTGTTCATAATTCCTATACCCCTTACCATCAGCTCCTAAACCATTTCGTTTTATTTCTAAGGATTGTGTTGCTTTGTGCAATGCCTCTTGAAATGATCGGCCGATACCCATAACTTCTCCTACGGATTTCATCTGCAATCCTAAAGTTCTATCAGAACCTTCAAACTTGTCAAAATTCCATCGTGGTATTTTTACGATTACATAATCTAAAGTTGGTTCGAATAAAGCGGAAGTAGATTTAGTAATCTGATTATCCAGTTCATCTAACGTATACCCAATAGCCAATTTAGTCGCTATTTTTGCAATAGGATATCCTGTTGCCTTAGATGCCAAAGCCGATGACCTTGAAACCCTTGGGTTTATTTCGATTGCAATTATATCTTCTTTCTCATCTGGACTAACTGCGAACTGCACATTACATCCACCTTCAAAATCCCCAATACTGCGCATCATGTGTATTGCCATATCACGCATTTTCTGATATGTTCTATCAGACAATGTCATAGCCGGTGCAACCGTTATAGAATCTCCTGTATGAATACCCATTGGGTCCATATTCTCAATGGTACAGATTATAACAACGTTGTCATTCTTATCCCGTAACAATTCTAACTCATATTCTTTCCAACCCATTAAGGCCTTATCGATCATGACTTCGTGAATTGGTGAAATTTCCAATCCGTAGCTTAAAAGTTCATCAAAATCTTCCGCCTTATATACTATAGAAGCTCCCGCTCCACCTAGTGTATATGAGGCTCTAATTACTAAGGGAAAGCCAAACTCTTGAGCTATCTCCTTTCCCTTTAAGAAAGACGTGGCTGTTGCTTGCGGTGCCATACCAATACCAATTTTCAGCATCAGTTCCCTAAACTGTTCCCTATCTTCTGTGACATTAATGGCATCGATATCGACACCAATCAACTCAACACCATAATCTTCCCAAATTCCCTTTTTATCAGCTTCAATACAAAGATTTAAAGCCGTTTGACCGCCCATTGTAGGCAAAACTGCATCTATTTGAGGATGAGCTTTTAGAATTTCAACTATTGATTTTGTGGTCAATGGTTTCAAATACACATGATCCGCCATTGTTGGATCTGTCATAATAGTGGCTGGGTTACTATTAATCAAAATAGTTTCAATACCATCTTCACGTAATGATCGCAATGACTGACTACCTGCATAATCAAATTCACACGCCTGACCAATCACGATAGGTCCAGATCCTATTAATAAAATGGAGTTTAAATCTTTTCTTTTTGGCATTTTTGAACTTTGTATTTTGGGAATTGGACAAAAAAAAGGTGTTACTTTAAGAAAAGTAACACCAAAATATTTTAAAAACTATCTAATCATTATTTTTTATGTCTTGTTTCAGAGGAAACAGTCAATTTCTTTCTTCCTTTCGCTCTTCTTCTTGCAAGAACCTTTCTTCCGTTTACGGAAGCCATACGCTCACGAAAACCATGTTTGTTCTTTCTCTTTCTTTTTGACGGCTGATATGTTCTTTTTTGTCCGGGCATCTCTTAAACCTTTTCTATTATTTGATATTTTACAGAATCCTCTGTGAAACTGGGCGCAAATATACAAAGAGTTTTTTCTTTGGCAAGGGTTATGAAAAAAATATTTTTATAAATCCGTACGTCTGTAAACCTAGCTTTTGACTATTTTTGCCAAAATTAAATCTAGATACTTTAGTGCTTTATTTTTACCAAGGTTACCAACTAGTATTAAAAAATTTTGGTTCGCTATCAATTAGATAAAAATCTACGTTATATGTTCAATAAAAATTTAAAATTAGTCATCGCAGGACTAATCATCGCTTTTGCCATATATCAATTTATAGAAGGTAATATAGGTAATGGCATTTCTCTAATTCTATTATCCTCGATTTTTATCTTCTTATATTTTAGAAATGAAATCATACTTTTAGCCTTTTTACGAATGCGAAAACAAGATTTGACCGGTACAAAAAATTGGTTGGATAAAATTAAACGTCCAGAGGCTTCACTAACCGTAAAACAACAAGGTTATTACAACTACCTACATGGCATCATTTTTTCGCAAACGAATCTTACCCAGGCAGAGAAGTATTTCAAAAAAGCGTTGAAGCTTGGTCTTACTATGGATTATGACGTTGCGATGGCAAAACTAAGTCTTGCCGGTATTGCTATGCAAAAAAGGCGCAAAAGAGAAGCTACCATGTTACTTAATGAAGCGAAGAAATTAGACAAAAACAATATGTTGACTGACCAGATAAAAATGATGCAGAAACAAATGAAAAAAATCTAAACTACTTGCTCGTTCTATAATATCCTTTATTAGGTATTGCTACTGTGTATTTTTTACCAGAATTATTGTTTAAATGCGGCTCTCTTAACCATGGATTGTGGCGTTTTAATATCTTGTAATTTATTTCATATTCCTGGGCAAAATCTGCAAAATCAGCTACCGGTTTATCTATTTCAACTGTAAAAGTCGGTACATCCACATACATATCTTCCTTTTCTATATGAAAGCCATACTTTTCTGGGTTGGCTAAGATTTCCTTTATTGCCATAATTCTAAAAACATATCGACCCGTTTCACTGCCTAAAAGTAAATCCCAGTAATTATCAACCTGTTGAATGCCCATATATTTATTAATAGCTCCTGGTCCAGCATTATACGCAGCAGCAGTTAATGCCCAACTACCATATTTGTCTTTCCATCTATTTAAATACTCGCAAGCCACTTCAGTTGATTTTTCCAAATGATAACGTTCATCAACATTTGAATTCACTTCAAGGCCATATTCCCGACCTGTTGCTCTCATAATCTGCCAAAAACCTGTTGCTCCTGCAGGAGAAACTACATTGGTCAAACCGCTCTCTGCTACTGCCAAGTATTTAAAATCATCTGGAATCCCATTTTTCGCTAGTATAGGCTCAATGATTGGAAAATATTTATTGGCTCGTTTCATTAACAAAAGTGCATTTGATTGCCAATAGGTATTTACCAAAAATTCGCGATCAACACGCTCCATAATCTCAGGATCAGCTTGTGGTACCTTTTCCCCTGCAAAATTTAAATCTTGAGGTATATCGATGGATGAAATTCTATATTCTTTAGCTACATTTTTCTGAAGACTATCAGTAACAATTTTAGTATCGTTTTCTGCACCTGATCCTGTCGCTTGAACTGCAAATATTAATGTTCCTGCTAAAAATACGACGCCCATTAACATCAGTATGTTTTTTATGATTTTCATGATTCTTATTTTATAAATTATTTCTTTCAACATTGTATAAACCAAAGGTATATATAGAACTATCTTATTCCAAAATAATTGTTGGTAAGTTCTCGTTAAACCATTTTGCCCGATGAATGATCATCGTATGTGTTCCATTTTGTACAGGTATGCAATCTTCAATATTTATGATTGGAAAAACAGTGTCTTTTTCGCCATGTATATGTACTAAATTTTCTGGTGGCACTTTTTGCTGCCAATTCACCAATTTATCTATACACCAATCAATATAGCTTTTATCCCTAATAGATAAATAACGCTCATAAAGCGCCAATCTTTTAACTACAGACTCCCCAAAAGCATACTTGGCCAAAAGTTCTACATTATTAACTAAACCTGTAGGTAGTAATTTATGAATTCTAGTATATCTTGCGAAAAGCATTTTATTCGGAAGTTCGCTACTTCTCTTAACACTAGATATAATAATCACCTTTCTTACATTAATATATTTTGACATTTCTTGAACTAGCAATCCGCCCAACGAAACACCCAATAAGACAGCGTCATCAAATTCAACTTTAGAGCACATAGTCTTAGCGTAATCTGAAAAAGAAATACCACGCTCTGGTATACTCCATTCTAAGAAATGCAATTTAAATGTATCTTCTGGCAGTTTAATATATTCAAAAATAGCAGAACTAGCAGCCATACCAGGCATACAATATATATGTATTTTATTGTCATTCATAGATGTCAAACGTAGTATAAGATAGGAAATTAGTAATTTTTTAACTACTTTTGAAATAGAATGCTAAAATCACCTATCTTCATGGGTTGTAATCTTTACAGCAATTCAAAAATAGTTAATTACGATATGAGAACATCGTAATTTTTTTGTCTCGTAGCAACACTAAAATAATCTATATGAACGATGTTATTATCAAGGACAATTCTTTTTTGCGTCAATTTGAAACGACCGTAGATGGTCATCTTGCCAGAATCGAATACTCTTCTCAAGAACGTAAAGTCTTTCTGACCAAACTAGTAGTTCCTGAAGAAATTACCGACGAAGGTTTTAGAGAAAATTTCATCAAAGCTGTTCTAAATACCATTCAAGAAAGGAATCTTAGAGTGGTTCCTACAAGTCCGCACATCGCAGGATTTTTAAGAAAAAACCGATTACAGTACAAAGAAATGTTACCCATCGGTATTCGTATCTAAAAAACTAAAAGCCTTTCACATGAAAGGCTTTTTTTATACTTCTGCTTTTTTATTGACAAAATCAAATCGCACTAGACCATCGTTGTCTATTTCCTTTAACTTCACCTGGTGAAGCGTATTTACCAACTCTGGATTCCATGGAGATTTCACTTTTACATAATTCTCAGTAAAACCATGAATATAGCCTTCCTTATTTTCTCCCTCGAACAAAACAGTAAGTTCATTACCAATTTGCCGCTCATAAAAAGCCCTTCTTTTTTTTACGGATAAGCCACGTAACATTTTACTTCTCTTGCTTCTTACTTTTTTAGGCACTACACCGTTCATAGTAGCTGCCGGCGTATTATCACGTTCAGAATAGGTGAAAACATGTAAATAAGAGATATCTAAATCATTTAAAAAATGATACGTCTCTAAAAAATGCTCTTCGGTTTCGCCAGGAAACCCAACAATAACATCTACACCAATACAACAGTCAGGCATTACTGCTCTAATTTTTTGAACCCGCTCCGTATATAGGCTCGTCATATACCGACGCTTCATTAACCTCAATAAAGCATCACTTCCACTTTGTAATGGTATATGAAAATGAGGAACGAAGGTTTTACTTTGAGCAACAAATTCAATTGTTTCATTTTTTAAAAGATTAGGCTCAATAGATGAAATTCGTAAGCGATGAATTCCTTCCACACCATCCAATGCTTTCACAAGATCTAAAAATGTATGTTCATGCTTCTTATTTCCAAACTCACCTTTACCGTAATCACCTATATTTACTCCCGTTAAAACAATTTCCTTAATACCCTGTGCCGAAATATCAGCAGCATTTTTCAAAACATTATTTAATGTTTCGCTCCTAGATATACCACGAGCTAAAGGAATAGTGCAATAGGTACATTTATAATCACAACCATCTTGTACTTTTAAAAATGCCCTGGTCCTATCACCAATTGCATAACTACCTACATAAAAATCGGCATCGGCTATTTCACATGAATGTACTTCACCGTAGTCGTTTTTAGTTAAATCATTAATGTAATCTGTGATTTTAAATTTTTCAGTTGCCCCAAGCACTAAATCCACACCATCAACATCAGCTAATTCTTCTGGTTTTAATTGTGCATAACAGCCAACGGCAGCTATAAAGGCCTTTTCATTTATTTTTTGAGCCTGTTTTACGATTGTCTTGAATTTTTTATCCGCATTATCAGTTACAGAGCAGGTATTAATGACATACATATCTGCCTTTTCAGTAAAATCTACACGGTCAAATCCTTCATCTACAAAACTTCGGGCTATCGTGGAGGTTTCTGAAAAATTCAACTTACAACCTAAAGTATAAAAGGCTACCTTTTTTTTCATCGAATAAAATATTTCTTACGGATTGTAAAAGTACTTAAAGTTAGTCGGGTCTAAAAAGACCTTACTGCATGATATTTGCAGTCTACAAAATTCTTAATACATTCTCCATTTTTCGGTTATTTTAAAAACATGTTGAAGAATATTAGCCTCCACATCATCAAACTCCACTCCCTTTCGAGCCATCATAACCTTAGCGGCTTCAAAAGCCTTTTCTGGCAGATATGAAGTAAATCCTGATGCTCCTCCCCAACTAAAACTAGGAACAAAATTTCTAGGAAACCCTGGTACATAAATATTTGAGTTAACCCCAATCACAGTGCCCGTATTAAACATCGTATTAATCGCAGCCTTACTATGGTCACCCATCATGAGACCGCAAAACTGCAAACCGGTTTGTTCAAAACTTTCCGTCGCATAATTCCACAAGCGCACCTTGGCGTAATTATTTTTAAGGTTAGAGTTGTTTGAATCAGCACCTATATTACACCATTCTCCTAAAACAGCATTTCCTAAATAGCCCTCATGACCTTTACTTGAATATCCAAAAATGACCGAGTTACTTATCTCACCACAAACCTTACTGTAAGGCCCTATTGTAGTAGCACCATACAACTTACCTCCCATTTTTACAATTGCATGTTCACAAAGCGCAAGTCCGCCACGTATGAGACTACCTTCCCATATTTCAGAATTTTTACCTAAATAAATTGGTCCATCCGTGGCATTCAGAATACTGAATTCTACTTTTGCTCCTTCTTCAAGAAAAATTCGCTCTGAATGTATTAACCGATTTGTTTTTGAAATTGGCTGACTAGTTCGTCCTTTGGTAAGGAAATCAAAATCAGATTGTAAAATCTCAGCATTTTTTTCGAAAATATTCCACGTATTTTTAATCTGTACGAAAGTAGATTCAAATTCTATTCTATTAAATTCGCTTAGTTGTTCGACACTCTTTGGCTCACTACCATAATAGGCAATGACAAGCTCATTCACTATCAACACATCGCCAATCTTTAAAATACTAACCGCCTTAACCAATTCTAATGTAGGCAAAATAGATGCATCTATAAATACGTTTAAATCCTCTAAATGAATAGGGTATTTTACGTTAAGATAATCTTCTGTGTAAGAAGTCATTGAAACCCCCAAGAAGACTTCCCACCGTTCCCGCAAAGTCATTATACCAACACGAATTTCTGAAACTGGGCGTGTAAATGTAAATGGCAATAAATAATCCCTTTGTGGGCCGTCAAAAAGAATATAATTCATGCAAGATGATTTTTATCAAATTTAACAAATATCTCTATAGCTACTATATTTTATGGTTAAGTGTACTCAAAACCAAGTTGAATAAAAAAAACGCCCTCGAAGACTTTCGAGGGCGCTATATTCTATGAAAGAATAGTAAATTAAAAAACTTCTAGTCTTCTTCTTCTTCTTTTTTATCTTCCTTTATAAATTTCTTGTACTTGTTCTTAAATTTATCGATACGCCCTGCAGTATCCAAATATTTAGCTTTACCTGTATAAAAAGGATGTGATGTTCTTGAAATTTCCAATTTCACCAATGGATATTCAACACCTTCAACCTCTATAGTTTCTTTAGTATCAGCTGTTGATTTTGTCAAAAATACTTCTTCATTGGACATGTCCTTGAAGGCCACTATCCTATAATTTTCTGGGTGTATGTCTTTTCTCATTTTGAAAACTTTATTGCACCCATTCCGACGGGCACTCATTTTAAGCTTGCAAATTTAATAAAAAACTCTAAATGAACAATCAGAAACGCTGAAAAATATTCAAAATAAATTTGATCACTTTTGTAACATTATTTAATCTATCGATACTCATAAGATAATCAACCTTTAATTAATAAAAATCATGGAAGAGAATAAACCAGAAACTGGAAAATTCGCATTGAATTACGGAGTACTTACAGGTACCATTGGCGTAGTATTCGCTATTATGTTATTCACTATGAATATGCATTACGACCAAAGTATTGGGGTACAGGTAACTCAAACATTAATATTAGCCGCAGGTATTGTTATTGGAATTTTACAATTCAAAAAAGAAGGCGGCGGACTTTTAAGTATTTCACAAGCCTTGAAAGTAGGTGCCGGTGTTGCATTAATAGCAGGTATAATTGGACTAATTTGGTTTTTTGTCCTTTCTAATATTTTAGAACCAGGGTATATGGACAAAGTGCTTGAAATTGGTAAAGTAAAGGCCATGGAACAAAATCCAAATCTTACAGAAGAACAGATTGATCAAGGTATTGAAATGCAAAAGAGTTTTGCTTGGATTTCGTATCCTGTAATTCTTATCATGAACATTGTAATCGGTTTAATTGTTGGCCTTATTACGGGTTTAATCGTGAAAAAAGAAGAAGCTGCTTATTAATACCTAAGTAATTGTAGTATTTTTGGTGGCAACACCAGAAGTAGCGCATGCAGTTATCTATAGTAATTCCATTACTTAACGAAGAAGAATCTCTCAAAGAACTTCATGATTGGATTGTATCCGTAATGCAATCCAATTATTTTTCTTATGAAATACTCTTTGTAGATGATGGCAGTACAGATGAATCTTGGAACATCATATCTGATCTTGCAAAAACAAACCCCGCGGTAAAAGGAATTCATTTTCAGCGGAATTTCGGAAAGTCACAAGCCCTACATGCAGGGTTTAGAGCTGTAAAAGGTGATGTCATCATTACCATGGATGCTGATTTGCAAGATAACCCAGAAGAAATACCAGAACTTTATCAGATGATTACCGAGGGTGATTATGAACTGGTCTCTGGCTGGAAAAAGAAACGTTTTGATTCTATAATTTTCAAAAACACTCCTTCTAAATTATTTAATTGGGCAGCAAGAAGAACGTCTGGCGTTCGATTACATGATTTTAATTGTGGCTTAAAAGCATATGCAAAAGACGTTGTTAAAAATATTGAGGTCTCTGGCGAAATGCATCGATACATTCCTGTATTGGCAAAAAATGCCGGTTTTACCAAAATTGGCGAAAAAGTAGTGAAACATCAAGCTCGTAAGTACGGAAAAACAAAATTTGGTATGGAGCGCTTTATAAATGGCTTTTTAGATTTACTTACCATTTGGTTTGTTTCAAAGTTTGGAAAACGTCCAATGCATCTATTTGGTGCTTTAGGCGTTTTAATGTTCTTAATTGGTTTCGGTTTTGCTCTTTATTTAGGTATTGATAAACTGTTTATCAATCAATTTGGTAGATTAATTACAGATCGCCCACAGTTCTATCTCTCATTAATCGCTATGGTCATAGGTACACAATTGTTCTTAGCCGGTTTTATCGGTGAAATATTAATCCGTTCGAAAAAGGAAGAAAATAGGTATATTGTCTCTGAAGAAATAAATAGTTCACTTTCTGAAAACTAAAACTCTCATTAACTTAATAGTATATAAAACTTTACCACTATGGATACTATCCTAAATACTGCCAAAACGTGGCTAACCGATTTCTTTGACCCAGCAGTTAAAAAAGAAATAGAACACCTTATTGCAAACGATAGAGAGGAGCTAAACGACCGTTTTTATAAAAACATGGAATTTGGTACTGGAGGCATGAGAGGTGTTATGGGCGTTGGAACAAACCGTATCAATAAATACACCTTAGGTAAAAGCACTCAAGGCCTGAGTAATTACCTGAATGAGGTTTATAAAAGTGAAGAAATTAAAGTGGTAATCGCTTTCGATTGTCGCCACCACAGTGATACTTTAGCCAGAACAGTAGCAGAAGTATTTTCTGCAAATAATATTAAAGTATATCTATTCTCTGACCTTCGAACCACACCTGAGCTTTCTTTTGCTGTGAGGCACTTAAACTGTCATGCAGGTATTGTTTTGACAGCTTCACACAACCCACCTGAATATAATGGATATAAGGTGTATTGGACAGATGGCGGACAAATAGTTCCACCACAGGATGAATCGATTATATCAGAAATCAATTCACTTGATTTTGAAGACATTAAGTTTAAAGCCAATGAAAATCTCATTCAAGTTATTGATAAAGAAGTAGATGAAGCCTTTATTGAACAATCCGTTAAAAATGGAAATTTTAATGCCGATGGAAAAGATGATTTCAAAATTGTTTTCACTGCACTCCACGGAACATCGATAACAGCAATACCAGAAGTGCTTAAACGTGCTGGATATAAAAATGTAACCATTATTGAGGAGCAGGCTAAACCAGATGGTAATTTTCCAACTGTGAAATCCCCTAATCCAGAGGAACCGGAAGCTTTATCTATGGCCGTTAAAAAGGCTGAAGAAATTGGTGCTGATATGGTGGTTGGTACAGATCCAGATAGTGACCGTTTAGGAATTGCCGTTCGTAATTTGGATGGTAAAATGGAAATCGTCAATGGAAATCAGGCGATGGTACTTATGACCAAATTTCTTTTGGACAAAACGAAAGCAAAAGGATTTAAAGGCAATGAGTTTATAGCTACCACCATTGTTTCAACACCAATGATGGAAGAAATGGCGAAGGCTTATGGTATTGAGTTCAAAACTGCATTGACAGGATTCAAATGGATCGGTAAAATGATAAAAGATTTTCCTCAATCTAAATTTGTTGGTGGTGGTGAGGAGAGTTTTGGCTACATGGTCGGTGATTTTGTACGGGATAAAGATGCTGTAACCTCTACCCTACTCGCCTGTGAAATTGCTGCCCAAGCAAAAGCCAATGGCAGTTCTTTTTACAAAGATTTGATTGATTGTTATATTCAATTCGGTTTTTATAAGGAACATTTGGTATCCATTACCAAAAAAGGAATTAGTGGTGCAGAAGAAATCAAGCAAATGTTAAAAAATTTCAAAGAAAATCCTGTAGATTCCGTTGCTGGCTCCAAAGTAAAATGGATAGAGGATTATAATACTTCTACTGCTACTAATGTTTTAACTGGTAGTGAGAAACCTATTGATATTCCAAAATCAAATGTATTAATATATGAGACGGAAGATGGCACTAGAATAGCGGCAAGACCAAGCGGTACCGAACCAAAAGTTAAATTTTATATTAGCACCAATACAAAATTAGATAAAGCAGAAAATTATAATAAAGTTTCAGCTGAACTTGATGCTAAAATCAAAAGTATTTTAGCTGAGCTTAATTTAGTTTAATGGATTATTTTAAAAAGATTCTTCGCTTTGCGAAACCGTATCGCATTTTTGCCATACTTAATATTATTGCCAACATCTTTTATGCACTATTTGCTACACTAGCGATGGTTTCATTATTTCCGATGCTTGCAGTACTTTTTGGCCAAACAGAAAAAGTAAATATTGCACCGGAGTGGAAAGGCTTTTCACACGCAAAAGATTACTTACAAGATTTGCTAAACTTTTTTGTAACCAGTAAAGCTAATGAAGGAGAGGGACAGGCCTTAATCTTCATGGTAACATTAGTAATAACCATGTTTTTTTTAAAAAACCTTTTTGGTTATTTGGCTATGTATTTTATAACTTTTTTACGGAATGGAGTATTAAAGGATTTAAGAAATGAGCTTTACGAGAAAACGGTAAGCTTACCAATCTCTTTTTATTCCGAAAAACGAAAAGGTGATACAATTGCTCGAATTACTTCTGATGTATTAGAGATTCAACATTCCTTTTTATCAATTCTTGAACTAATTGTCAGAGAACCTTTAACGTTGTTATTTACCATTTTAGCAATGCTTGCGATAAGTGCCAAGCTAACTTTATTTGTATTCATTTTTCTTCCTGTTTCCGGTTATCTAATATCGCTAATTGGTAAATCTTTGAAAAGAAAATCTGATAAGGTTCAAAAAGAGCAAGGTCTTTTTCTATCAATTCTAGAAGAAACCTTAAGTGGGTTAAAAGTGATTAAAGCATTTAATGCTGAAACCAAATTCTCGAATACTTTTAAAGAATCTACGAAACGATTCTATCAGTTCTCAAACAGCCTTTTGAACAGACAAAATTTAGCATCTCCAACTAGTGAATTTTTTGGCATAGCTGCCATCGGAGTAATTTTATGGTATGGTGGTAAAATGGTATTGATTGACAAATCCTTACAGCCGGAGTTATTTATTACCTATATGGGTTTAGCTTATCAGATACTAACGCCTGCTAAGGCAATCAGTAAAGCATCCTACGGAGTTAAAAAAGGGAATGCAGCAGCTGAACGAGTATTAGAAATATTGGAATCTGAAAATCCGATTTCTGAAGTTGAAAGTCCGATTGACCAAAAATCATTTGATCATGCTATTTCCATTCAAAATATCTCTTTTAAGTACGAGGATGATTACGTTCTAAAGAATTTCAATTTAACCGTTAGAAAGGGAAGCACCGTTGCCTTGGTAGGCCAATCTGGTAGCGGGAAAAGCACCCTTGCCAATCTTGTAACACGGTTTTATGATGTTAACGAAGGAGAGATTTCTATAGATGGTAACAATATTAAAGACCTGAGTAAAAAATCGCTTCGTAGCCTCTTGGGCCTTGTCACCCAAGATTCTATTTTATTTAACGATACGATAAAAAACAACATCGGCTTAGGAAAAGAAAATGCCACACAAGACGAAATTATCGAAGCTGCTAAAATTGCAAATGCGCACGATTTTATAATGAATTTACCCAAAGGTTACGAAACTAATATTGGCGATAGTGGCAACAAATTAAGTGGCGGACAAAAACAGCGACTCTCTATTGCAAGGGCGGTTTTAAAAAATCCTCCGATAATGATTTTAGACGAAGCTACTTCTGCCTTAGATACAGAAAGCGAACGTTTAGTTCAAGATGCATTAGAAAAAATGATGCAAAATAGAACTTCGATTGTTATAGCCCATCGCTTATCTACCATTCAAAATGCCAATACAATTGTTGTGCTTCATAAAGGCGAAATTGTGGAACAAGGCACTCATACAGAATTAATGCAGCTACAAGGAACTTATAAAAAATTGGTTCAAATGCAATCGCTAAGCGCTTAAATCTTCCATTTTAAAAGCAATGTATTCCTTAATAAATATTTCTTAGTATTCGTAATTCTACCTTAAACTTGGGTAGACAGTTAAACCTTTGGTTAACTTTATAGTCCAATTACTAAACAAACCTCAAAGCCAATTGATTGTAGAGGAAACATTTGTACAGGACTTAAAAACCAAGAATACACAAGCGCAAGCGTTTGAAGTACTGGTTAACACATACAAAGAACGTTTATACTGGCAAATTCGAGGTATTGTGCTAAACCATGATGATGCAGATGATGTTTTGCAGAATACATTCATAAAAATCTATAAAAACATTAATGGTTTTAAAGGGGACAGCAAGCTCTTTTCTTGGATGTACAGAATAGCAACCAATGAAGCATTAAATTTCATCAAGCAAAGGTCTAATTTACAAGGTATAACCGATATAGATTATCAAGAAAAATTAGTCTCCAATTTGCAGGCGGACGTTTATTTTGAAGGTGATGAAATTCAATTAAAGCTTCAACAAGCCATAGCTACCTTGCCTGAGAAACAAAAATTGGTATTCAATATGAAATACTTTCAAGAATTGAAATATGAAGAAATTTCAGCAATATTAGAAACTTCAGTCGGTGGTTTAAAAGCATCCTATCATTTAGCCGTAAAAAAAGTGGAACAGTATTTGAAAACAGATTAAACTATTTATGTATTTGATAGTCAAATAAATATCATGAAAAAGAACAACAAACATCCGTTTAAAACTCCAGAAGGCTATTTTGATATTTTTCAGGATGAATTGATGGAAAAATTATCTGATGATAAACCTGCTATCCCAAAGGATAGTGCATTCATGGTTCCAGATAATTATTTTGAAACTTTTAATGATAGGTTGACTGGTAAGCTGAATGCGGAGACTAAAGTAGTACAACTTTATCCTGTAAATAAAATTATAGCTGTTGCAGCGTCTATAGCTGCTATCGCCTTTATTTATGTAGGTTTGAATTGGAATACTACAGACGAACTGAATTTTAGCGATTTGGCAAATACAGACATAGAAGCTTATTTTGAGAATAATGATTTCGGATTATCCTCTTATGAGATTGCAAAAGTTATTCCCGTAACTAATACTGAATTTTCGGATATTTTAAATTCTCCTATCGAGAATGATAATATTCTAGATTATTTAAATGAAAATATTAATGATTTTGAAGAACTTAACATACAAGAAAATGAATAAATATATCGTATTATTATTCATACTTACAACGACCATATCATTTGGTCAAGACAAACCAGATTGGGAGAAAATAAAATCCTTAAAAGTGGCTTTTATTACTGAAAAACTTTCGTTAAGTAGCAAGGAGGCACAAGAATTTTGGCCTGTCTATAACGATTATGAAGAAAAAAGAAGTGCTTTACGCAAACGAGAGCATCATCAAATTAGAAATAAAATCAGGGATGTCGAAACCCTTTCTGAAAAGGAAGCCGTACAATTACTAAAACAGCATATTCAACTTGAAGAGGAAGAAGAGGAATTGGATAATGAATTTCTCAAAGAGGTTAGTAACGTTATATCCGCTAAAAAAACACTATTACTATTAAGTTCAGAAGAAGAATTTAAACGTCAATTAATAAAGCAATACCGACACAACAAAGGGGGTAAATAACCTATTTGAAAATTAGCTTAGAAATTCGATTTTTACCTGCGGCATAAGCAACAGAGTCATTCTGAAATCGTAAGGTATAAAATGATTCTTTTGATAGTTCTTTCCAATTTAAACCCATATCAGCAGAATAAGAAATACCTGTAAAACCGACAGCTACTAATCCATAACCATTAGTGCCAGGAACAAACTGAATACAACTTTTATATCCTGGCTGATTACCATCAGAAAGTAGCTGCCACGTTTTTCCACCGTCTTTTGTGATAGCTTTATTTGCAACGGCATTATCGGGTTTCGTATAATCTCCGCCAATTGCAACACCTATAAGATTGTCATTAAAATCAATGGAATAAATACCCTCAGTTGGCTCCGCACTTCGTAAAGGAGTTTGATAGTCATCCCATTGTTTACCCTTATCCGATGAATGGTATATTCGACCACTAGTGGTAGCTATCCAAACTTCAGTTCCAACGGTCTTAATATTAGTATTACTAGCTGCAAATGCACCTTCACTCTCAATACCTTCGGGTAATTGGGAACAGGGTAGTTTAGACCACGTTGTTCCCCCATCTTCGGTTATAATAATACTTAGGCAACCTTCTACAGTGTCGCCAACCGCAATACCATCCGTATCGTTCCAAAAGGTCATTGCGTCATAAAATACGCCTTCCCCTTCTTCGGTATACACCAATTCCATTCGTCCATTTTTTCCTGTCTTATATAACAATGCAGGTGTTTCTACAGACAACATAAAGAAGTCAGTTGAAGTATGCGTAATGGCTCTAAACTCAGGAATGGTAGTATGGTGTTTTTCAACATTTGCCCGTACTTTCCCAGTGCCCAAATCAACCGTACCAAATGTTCCCCTATTAGCAGCGAAGGCTAAACTATTACCCATTAGTTCTATCGCACGTATACTTAATGAATCAGTGTAGATATCATTGAGCGTAACACTATTGAAGGTAACTGGTTTAATAGGTTTTGAACAAGAAACCAGTAAAATGATAATAAGAAAGGTATAGCGCATGATGAAAGGTATAAAGTTCTTCAAAAATAAATGGAATCACTTCTAAAACAATACCTTTGCAGCCATAATTTTTTGGAGGAAAGAGCCATCTTTAAACTTGATTAACTATTGAGGAATGGTACTAAAGTTCTAGCCAAGTAAATTAATATCACTTCAAATGAAATTACATAGAAATCTGGTTTTTGCCGTAATAGATGCCTTAAACCTTGTATTCAACGAGAATGAATATGCAGATAAGGTGGTACAAAAGGTACTTCGTTTTGACAAACGCTGGGGTGCACGTGATCGCGGCTTCATTGCCGAAACTACCTATGAAATGGTGCGGTACAAAAGACTTTATACTGAAATAGCAGAGATTAAAGCTCCTTTTAGCAGACCTGACCTTTTTCGTATGTGGGCCGTTTGGGCCGTATTGAAAGGAATTCAACTTCCCGATTGGAAACAAATCGAACCGACACCAGAAAGAAGAATCAAAGGTAAATTTGATGAACTTTCCCAAATAAGAAAATTTAGGGAAGCCATTCCTGATTGGATAGATGAGTTAGGAGAAAAGGCCTTAGGTGATAAATTATGGACAGCAGAAATTGCCAAGCTCAATGTACCTGCAGAGGTGATTTTACGCACCAACACCTTAAAGACTACGAAAGAGGAACTTCGAAAAGCCCTGTTAGATGAGAATATTGTGGCTGAGCCGATTAAGGGTTATCCTTCTGCATTAAAACTTGTGGAAAGAGCAAACGTTTTTGTAACAGAAGCTTTTAAAAAGGGAATGTTTGAGGTACAAGATGCTTCTTCTCAATTGGTTGCTGAATTTCTAGATGTTGAACCAGGACAGCGCGTAGTTGATACTTGTGCAGGAGCTGGTGGGAAATCATTGCATTTGGCAGCATTAATGGAAAATAAAGGTCAATTGATTTCAATGGATATTTACGGAAGTAAATTAAAGGAATTAAAAAGACGAGCCAGACGTAATGGTGCTCACAATATTGAGCCTCGTGAAATTGACTCAACTAAAGTATTTAAAAAGCTTTACGGCAGTGCTGATAGAGTATTAATTGATGCTCCATGTACTGGTTTAGGCGTTTTAAGAAGGAATCCAGATTCTAAGTGGAAAATGCAGCCTGAATTTTTAGCTAAAATTGTCAAAACCCAACAGGAGATTCTTAGAAATTATAGTAAAATACTTAAACCTGGCGGAAAACTTGTGTACGCAACCTGTTCAATATTACCTCAGGAAAATAATAACCAAGTGAAGTCATTTTTACGTTCTGAGGAAGGAAAAGATTTTAAATTGGTGAAAGAGAAAAAAGTATATGCTTCTAAAAGTGGTTATGACGGCTTCTATATGGCGCTGTTAGAAAAGGGTATCTAGAACGAGATACTTAGTCCTACTTCAATGCAAAATTAATTATAAAAAAAGCCTTTCAGTTTTCACAGACTGAAAGGCTTTTTCGATTACTCTTTTTATCAACCCAAACCTATTAGAATAATAGTTTCGGCATATCACTATTATTCTCTCAAAGTTGGATACTCTACACCTAATTGCTCCAAATAAGTATCATACTTTGTTTCATCATAATAGAATTTCTCCAATGCAGGTCTAAATTGATCCTGTTTATCCTTATTTAAATAAATAGGTGGCATATCACTTTCAGAAATCATAGGTTGATACTTTGTTTCTTTCTGTTGCTCATTATTAAAATAACTCCAAGCTCCCTTTAACAATTCTGGCTTTAATAAAAAATCTAAAATAGTCATTGCCTCAACCTTTGCTCCGGCTACGACCCCTTTATGCGCAATAGGGGTAGCCATTGCAATAGCATTACTCCAATGATGTCCTTGCAAACCAGGAATGTTTGATGGGTATCGCAAGGTAACCGTTGGAACTTTCCATGAGATATCACCAATATCATCTGACCCACCACTAATAGGGTCTATTACAGGAAGTCCGATAGTGTCCAACTTCAGTGGCAAGCCTTCTATCTTTTCAGAACTAACTTCTGTCTGTACGGCTTTTGCTAATTTTTGATCAGCATCAGACCATGTAGGCAATCCAATTTTTTTAATATTAGAATACATCGATTCTGCAATTACCTTATTATAATGACGTGGCCAAGCGGTTCCCAATACCTTAGAGGTCATAGTCGTACCTGTCATTAATGCTGCTCCTTTAGCCATATCGTTTGCCAAGGCATACATTTCCATGATTCCCTCATATTTAATATCCCTAAAGTAAAACCAGATTGCAGCCTTTGATGGTACTACATTAGGTTGATCACCAGCATCTGTGAAAATAGAATGTGAGCGTTTTAAAGGATGTAAATGTTCTCTTTTATAATTCCACCCAATGTTCATTAATTCTGCAGCATCCAAAGCACTTTTACCACGCCATGGTGACCCAGCAGAATGAGCCGCTTCTCCTTCAAAAGCATATTCAACCGATATCAAACCTGTACCTCTAGTAGAGCCATAAGACACTCCTAGGTTATCACCAACATGGGTGAAAATACACATATCGATATCATCAAAAAGTCCGTCCCTTACATACCAAGCTTTAGCCGCAACCAACTCCTCTGCTATACCTGGCCATATCACCAGTGTACCTCCAATATTCTCGCGCTCCATGATTTTCTTAACTGCCAGTGCAGATGATATATTCATCGGAATTCCAGAATTATGCCCTTCGCCATGCCCTGGAGCACCTTCAACGATAGGTTTATGATACGCCACACCTGGGTACTGCGATGCCTTCGGAATACAATCAACATCACTACCCAAAGCAATAATTGGCCCCTCACCATTACTCCAAGTGGCAAACCAGGCTGTGGGAATTCCCGATATGGAGTTTTCAATTTCAAATCCATTATCGGCCAGTATTCCTGTTAAGTATTTAGAGGATTCAATTTCTTGAAATCCTAATTCCGAAAAACTAAAAATTTTATCAACCATTACTTGCGATTGCTTTTTAGTGTCCTCAACAATAGCAGCAACTTCAGATTTTAATTTTTCAATCTGTTTATTAGACTTTTTATTTTGTGAATACATGCCGACAGTAGATAATAAACAGCATGCAATTGTGAAAAGGGTAGTTTTGTGTTTCATATTGGTTTTGAATTAGTTAGTAAAAGATACATAAAATCAATCTCACAAAGGAGTCCATCATCAATTTTTACCTAATTCAAATTGAAGAAGTCATATTTCTAACTAATTCCAATTTTTAAAATCAAAAACTGCAAAAGCTTGAGGCAGGATTAAAATTGAACTTCAACAGCGAAAGTATTATTCGAATAGCGGTAATTGTTGGGTCTTCGAACTTTTGATATGTATAGTGCCTAATTTTTGTTTTTGTCCCCATCGGTTCATGGATTGAACTATAGGCAAAAGAGACTTTCCTAAAGGAGTTAACGTATACTCTACTCTTGGCGGAATCTCAGGAAATAAAGTCCGATCTAAAACTCCGGACTTTTCAAGTTCTTTTAGCTGTTTACTGAGCATTTGACGGTTAATTCCTTCTATTTCAGTGAATAACTTATTAAAACGATTTATTCCTTTAGGTATACAAAATAATATTATCGGTTTCCATTTACCCCCTATCATGTTCATACATAAGTCTAAACCTAAACTCTTTGAATTTGTTAAAGTATGCTGCGAACTTTTCTGCTTCATGATTCGGAACTAAGAGATTTAAATTTATCTATGCTAATTTAGCATACTTAGTATAAAAAACATACTTTAAAGAAAATATATTAAAAATCTAATATTCATACTTAGTTTGTATTTCGTTACTTAAACAAAAGAGGAATACACATTCATTTATCAATCCATTGCTGAATTCATTAACAATACCTGTTAAAAAGTGTTTTCATTTCCCGTAAATTATAGCGGGTAAAACCTTAATTTTGTACTTTTAAAATCAACATCAAGCACACTAAATGATTCACTTTTTTGGGGAACCTAGCAAAAAGGTTTTTGCGGTACAGACCGCTAAGGAACTTTCATCAGAAGATACAAGTAAACTTATATGGTTATTCGGTAACCAACCTAAAATAAATGCGGCGTCTCTAGACGCCTCTTTTGTTGGCCCAAGAGCTGCCATGATTACACCATGGAGCACCAATGCTACAGAAATCAGCCAAAACATGGGCATTGTTGGAATCATTCGAATTGAAGAATTTAACGCTGTCGCGGATAATTTTATTGATTTTGATTCGATGCTTTCGCAGAAATTCAATACCCTTAGTCAAGAACTTTTCGATATTGATGTTGAGCCAAAACCAATTTTGAACATCGCAGATATCGCTGCGTTCAATCAACAAGAAGGTTTGGCGCTAAATGACGAAGAAGTAAATTATCTCGAAAATCTGAGTGAAAAACTGGGTCGAAAATTGACCGACTCCGAGGTATTCGGGTTTAGCCAAGTGAATTCAGAACATTGTAGACACAAGATATTCAATGGTACATTTATCATTGATGGACAGGAAATGCCGAGTTCGTTATTCAAACTTATCAAAAAAACAGCACAAGAACACCCTAACGCTATTGTCTCAGCCTATAAAGATAACGTAGCGTTTGTAAAAGGTCCGACCGTAATTCAATTCGCCCCTAAAACGGCCGACAAGCCAGATTATTATCAAGAAAAATCATTCGACTCCGTCATTTCAGTGAAAGCGGAAACCCATAATTTCCCAACCACGGTAGAGCCATTTAATGGTGCCGCTACTGGTGCTGGTGGAGAAATACGTGACCGTTTAGCTGGTGGAAAAGGTTCATTGCCCTTAGCTGGCACAGCTGTTTACATGACCGCTTATTCAAGGTTAACAAAAGACCGTGCATGGGAAAATGGCATGAAAGAAAGAGATTGGTTGTACCAAACACCAATGGATATCTTAATTAAAGCTTCAAATGGCGCTTCAGATTTTGGAAACAAATTCGGACAACCATTAATAGCCGGTTCTGTACTTACCTTCGAATACGATGAAGCTACAGTGCCATTCGACTCTGCTCAGGATACTGATTCATCACCAAGTTCGTCTAGCAAATTCGAAACTAGAAGACTAGGTTATGACAAGGTGATTATGCAAGCTGGTGGTATTGGCTATGGTAAAATAGAACAAGCCTTGAAGGATAAACCACAAGTTGGAAACAAAATTGTTATTCTCGGTGGTGATAATTACCGAATTGGTATGGGCGGGGCTGCGGTTTCTAGTGCAGATACTGGGGAGTTTAGCGCAGCCATAGAGCTTAATGCTGTTCAGCGTTCGAATCCAGAAATGCAAAAAAGAGCTGCGAATGCCATACGTGGTATGGTTGAAAGTGATGAAAACACTATAGTATCAATACATGATCATGGTGCTGGTGGTCATCTAAATTGCTTGTCAGAATTAGTAGAAGAAACCGGAGGTACTATTGACTTGGATAAATTACCTGTTGGGGACCCTACTCTTTCTGTAAAAGAGATAATAGGAAACGAATCACAGGAACGTATGGGGCTTGTGATAGGTAAAAACGATATCGAGCTTTTGAAGCGTATTGCTAATCGCGAACGCTCACCGATATATGAGGTTGGTGATGTGACCGGTGATGATCGTTTTACCTTCGAATCTAAAACGACTGGGGTAAAACCTATGGATTTGGCACTGTCGGATATGTTCGGCAGCTCTCCAAAAACAATCATGAACGATGTAACTATTCGTCGTAATTATAAAAATGCCGAATATTCATTGGAGTTTTTCCATGACTACCTAGATGCTGTTTTGCAATTAGAGGCAGTAGCATGTAAGGATTGGCTCACTAATAAAGTTGACCGCTGTGTGGGAGGTAAAGTTGCCAAACAACAATGTGTTGGACCTTTACAATTACCATTGAACAACTGTGGTGTAATGGCTCTAGATTATAAAGGAAAAGAAGGTATAGCAACAAGTATAGGCCACTCCCCTATTTCTGCTTTGATAGATCCAGCTGCTGGAAGTAAAAATAGTATTGCCGAAGCCCTTACCAACCTTGTTTGGGCACCTTTGAAGGACGGATTAAAATCGGTTTCACTATCTGCAAATTGGATGTGGCCTTGTAAAAATGAAGGAGAAGATGCCCGTTTATACAAAGCAGTGCAGGCAGTTTCTGAATTTGCTATTGAATTAGGTATCAATGTTCCAACAGGAAAGGATTCACTTTCCATGAAACAGAAATATAGTGATGGTGAAGTAATCTCGCCAGGTACCGTAGTTATTTCGGCAGCTGGAAATTGTAATGATATAACGAAAGTAATTGAGCCGGTTCTACAGAAAGATGCAGGGGCTATTTATTACATCAATTTATCCAAAGACAATTTTAAACTAGGCGGCTCTTCTTTTGCCCAAACCAGAAATAGTATTGGAAATGAAACACCTACGATAATAAATTCAGCGTACTTTAAAACGGTTTTCAACACTATTCAATCATTAATCAAAGAAGGTGAAATTGTTGCAGGTCATGATGTTGCTTCCGGTGGATTAATTACTACTTTAGTAGAATTATGCTTTGCTGACACACAGTTGGGTGCTAATTTAGATATCTCCGATTTGGGAGAATCTGACACTATCAAAGTCCTATTTTCTGAGAATGCAGGTATTGTTTTTCAAGCTATGGACGACAGCATTGAAGCTAAATTAGAGGCAGCAGAGATTAATTTCAAAAAAATAGGAACAGCAACTACTGACGCTACATTTACCATCAAGAATAATGGTATGGAATTGGGGCTAAATATCGAGTCTTTAAGAGATACTTGGTTTAAAACCTCTTATTTATTGGATGCACAACAAACTGCAAATGACTTAGCAAAAGATAGGTACGACAATTACAAAGTACAACCTTTAAAATACGTATTCCCTACTTCAGCTCCCATCAGCCTTCCAAACCGTTCCAATAAACAAACTAAAGCTAGGCCAAAAGCCGCTATTTTACGTGAAAAAGGTAGTAATTCTGAGCGTGAAATGGCAAACGCCATGTATTTAGCCGGTTTTGATGTAAAAGATGTTCACATGACCGATTTAATTACTGGTCGTGAGAATTTAGAGGACATTCAATTCTTGGGTGCTGTTGGTGGCTTCTCTAACTCAGATGTATTAGGAAGTGCAAAAGGATGGGCCGGAGCGATAAAATACAATGAAAAAGCAAACACGGTTATTAAAAACTTTTTTGCAAGACCAGACACATTATCGGTCGGTATTTGTAATGGCTGTCAATTGTTTATGGAATTGGACCTTATTAATCCAGAACACGAAACTCATGGCAAAATGACCTATAATGATTCTCACAAACATGAAAGTAATTTTACATCCGTAGAAATTCAAAAGAATAATTCAGTCATGCTTTCAACCTTAGAAGGAACCAAACTTGGCGTATGGATTTCTCATGGGGAAGGTAAATTCAAGCTACCACTATCTGAAGATAATTATGACATCGTAGCTAAATATGGCTATGAAGGCTATCCTGCGAACCCTAATGGAAGTGATTTTAACACAGCTATGCTTTGTGATAAAACTGGCCGTCATTTAGTGACTATGCCGCATATTGAACGGTCTATATTCCCTTGGAACTGGGCTCATTATCCAGTAAATAGAACTGATGAAGTTTCACCATGGTTAGAAGCTTTCACTAATGCTAAGAAATGGATAGGAAAAAATAGCTAATTATACTGATTACTCATTTTCTGGGTTGAAGTCAGATTAATAATTTTATATTAATCTGACTTCAACCCATACTGCTGAATATGAAGCTTATAAAAGTATTAATGATAAAAATTTATATTAATTCCTTAATAGATTAGGCTTTAAAATGAAAATACCATTTTAAAATCCCATTCCCTTTGCTTATTTTGCATTGATTAATAAATTGAACATGCAAAAGATTACCCGGCTATTCGATATTCCTTACTACCAACTGGAGCACTACAATCTTGAAAAGGCGCTCGTTACAAAAAAAGATGGTAAGTGGATTTCTACCTCCACCCAAGAATATATTGATAAGGCAAATGCAATTAGTCGCGGGTTACTTCGTTTGGGGATTAAACCAAATGATAAAATCGCAGTTATTTCATTGACTAATAGAACAGAATGGAATATACTAGATATTGGTATTTTACAAATTGGTGCTCAAAATGTTCCCATTTACCCTACCATATCGGAAGAAGAATATGAGTATGTCTTAAATCATTCCGAGGCGAAATATTGCTTTGTCTCATGCATTGAGGTGCTGAACAAGGTGAATCGTATTAAGAAAAATGTAAAGTCTTTAAAGGCAGTATATGCTTTTAATGAAATTGAGAATTGCTCAAATTGGCAGGAAGTCTTGGACCAAGGATTCGATAAGAGTAACCAAGAAGAAGTTGAAGAATTAAAAGCTAGTGTTAAACCTACAGATCTTGCTACGCTTATTTACACCTCAGGCACTACAGGCAGGCCAAAAGGAGTAATGATGTCCCATGAAAATCTTGTTTCTAACGTTGTTGCAAGTAAAGAACGTGTACCATCCAATACTCATGATAGTGCTTTAAGCTTTTTACCGGTCTGTCATATTTTCGAACGAATGATTCTCTACCTCTATCAATATTGTGGTATAGAAATTTATTTTGCTGAGGGCTTAGATAAAATAAGTGATAATCTTAAAGAAGTGAAACCTAATTTGATGACCGTAGTACCAAGGTTGTTAGAAAAAGTATATGAGGCAATTATTGCAAAAGGTTCTAATTTAACCGGAATAAAGAAACGCTTATTCTTTTGGGCAGTAGATGTCGGACTAAAGTTCGAGCCTTATCGAGCCAACGGATGGTGGTACGAATTCAAGTTATCTATTGCACGTAAATTGATTTTCAGTAAATGGCAAGAAGGTTTAGGTGGTAATCTAGGTATTATGGTTTCTGGTAGTGCAGCATTACAACCACGTTTAAGTCGAATTTTTGGAGCGGCGGGTATTCCTGTTATGGAAGGCTATGGACTAACGGAAACCTCACCAGTTATTTCAGTGAATGATGTTCGTAACCATGGTTGGAAAATTGGAAGTGTGGGTAAAGTCATAACGGATGTGGAAGTTAAAATAGCCGAGGATGGTGAAATTCTTTGTAAAGGACCAAATGTTATGATGGGCTACTATAAGGATACTGAGAAAACTGCCGAGGTTATTAAAAATGGTTACTTCCATACCGGAGATATTGGTGAAATTGATCACGAAGGGTTCCTTAAGATTACGGATCGTAAAAAAGAGATGTTTAAAACTTCTGGCGGTAAATATGTTGCACCGCAATTATTGGAAAATAGATGTAAACAATCTCGATTTATAGAACAAATAATGGTTGTCGGAGAAGGTGAAAAAATGCCTGCAGCACTTATTCAACCAAATTTTGCGCATATATACGAATGGGCAAAAAGACATAATATTACTGTTGGCGAAAATTCTGATATTGTTATCAATGAAAAAGTTTTAGCTCGCATAGATGAAGAGGTCACT
Source organism: Maribacter sp. ACAM166 (assembly GCF_005771495.1). GTDB lineage: Bacteria > Bacteroidota > Bacteroidia > Flavobacteriales > Flavobacteriaceae > Maribacter. Next base: position 41,931 of record NZ_VAUW01000015.1, on the reverse strand, counting down.
ATCGCTAATGAGAGTTTTGCAAAATGGGAAAAAATAAAACAATTCAGACTTACACCCGATGTTTGGAGTATTGAGGGAGGGCACCTAACTCCAACCATGAAATTGAGAAGAAAAATTGTAAAGGAAAAGTACATTGAACTTTATAATGATATTTACGGTCATTCATAATCTAGGCTTCTAAAGAAGCAAATTAATTCTAATAGCTCAATACTGTCATTCGAAATTTATACAACAGAGCAACTTAAAACGTATAAAAAATAGTATTAACCCGTTTTGCATTTTGATAGGAATATCTCAAATTGATGTCTATTCGAGTATTTTTTCTATATATAATGTAGAAAAATTCTCGTCTGACAGGTAGGTATTGAAAATCGTTTTAGACCCTAAATAGTTCTTGATACATCAGGTTTATAATGGAAAAATTCAGCACTCAAAATGTCCTTTTATTATAACTAATTTAAAATAGACAGCTGGTATTATTTGGTATTGGAGGCTAAGTAATCATGTCTTTTTTACTAGGCATAGAACTGTATAACAGCCAACATCTTTAAGGCAGTAAACTCAACTTAATGGTTCCAAACTTATGCACCATAACAATTCTTTCAGCTTTTTTTAATTTAAGTATTGATTAAAAAATAAAAAACGAGAAAAAGATATTCTAAAATCACCTACCTAAGGAAAGGTATTCTAGATTGTTAAATTTTTTGCGTATTTATTATGCATGCATAATAAATATGTTTATATTTGAGAACCAACCACACAAAATGAAAGAAGCAACTATTGATTATGCTCTCAGAGCTACTTGGCAAGCAGTAGCTAGAATGTATAATGAAGAAGCAAAAAAATTTGATTCTACAATGGCTGTAGGTTTTACATTATTGAGTATTGATCCTAAGACAGGAACGCCTTCCACAGCTTTAGGACCTAAAATGGGAATGGAAGCTACAAGTCTTTCTAGAATTTTGAAAAGTATGGAACAGAAAGGACTCATTTTGAGAAAACCAAACCCTAATGATGGTAGGGGAGTTCTTATTTATTTAACCGATTTCGGGCTAGAAAAGAGGAACGATTCAAAGAGTACTGTGCTTCAATTTAACGAAGCTGTCATAAATGAAGTTTCAGATGAAAAATTGAAAAATTTTTTTGAAGTGACCGAAACCATTAATAAGCTTATAGCAGATAAAAAATTATTTATAAAAGATATATCAAATCATTAATACAGTTTTAAGTAGATGAACAAGCACATTAAAAAAGTAGCGGTAATTGGTTCGGGAATTATGGGTAGCGGTATAGCCTGTCATTTTGCTAATATTGGCGTAGAGGTTTTATTGTTAGATATTGTTCCACGTGAACTAAATGATAAAGAAAAAGCAAAGGGATTAACATTGCAAGACAAAGTTGTTCGTAATAGAATGGTAAACGATTCTTTGGCAGCAGCCTTAAAATCTAAACCTTCTCCTATTTATCATCAAAAATTCGCAAGTCGTATCACTACCGGTAATATAGAAGATGATATTGCTAAAGTGGCCAAAGTTGACTGGATAATTGAGGTTGTTGTAGAACGTTTGGATATTAAAAAACAAGTGTTCGAAAATCTTGAAAAACACCGTACTCCAGGAACATTGATTACTTCCAATACCTCTGGTATTCCGATTAAATTTATGTCGGAAGGTAGAAGTGAAGATTTTCAAAAACACTTCTGTGGTACACACTTTTTTAATCCTGCACGTTATCTTAAACTTTTTGAAATAATTCCAGGTCCAAAAACTGATTCTAATGTATTAGAGTTTCTTAATGGGTACGGTGAAAAATATTTAGGTAAGACTTCAGTAGTCGCTAAAGACACTCCTGCATTTATTGGTAATAGAATCGGAATTTTCAGCATCCAAAGCCTTTTTCATATGGTTAAGGAAATGGGTATGACCGTAGAAGATGTTGACAAACTTACAGGCCCAGTAATTGGTAGACCAAAATCGGCCACCTTTAGAACGGTAGATGTTGTTGGTTTAGATACGTTGGTACATGTTGCTAATGGTATCTATGATAATTGCTCTGATGATGAACGTCATGAGTTGTTCAAATTACCAGATTTCATCAGTACAATGATGGAAAATAAATGGTTGGGAAGTAAAGCTGGACAAGGATTCTATAAAAAAACGAAAGATTCTAAAGGAGCAACAGAAATTTTGACCTTAGATTTAGATACGATGGAATATCGTTCTAAAAATAGCGCAAAATTTGCGACATTAGAATTGACTAAAACTATCGATAAAGTTATTGATCGTTTTTCTGTGTTAGTCGGAGGAAAAGATAAAGCAGGTGAATTTTACCGTAAGAGTTTCGGTCAATTGTTCGCTTATGTTTCACATCGTATTCCAGAAATATCAGATGAAGTTTATAAAATTGATGATGCCATGAAAGCTGGTTTTGGCTGGGAGCATGGTCCATTTCAAATTTGGGATGCAATCGGTCTAGACAAAGGTTTGGAATTCATTGAAGCTGAAGGTCATAAAGCTGCACAATGGGTACATGATATGAAAGCTAGCGGTAATACCTCTTTTTACTCTATAAAAGAAGGAAGCACTTATTTTTATGATATTCCATCAAAGTCCATGGAAAAAATACCAGGTCAGGATGCTTTTATCATTTTGGATAATATTAGAAAATCTAAAGAAGTATTTAAAAATAGCGGTGTAGTTGTTGAAGATTTAGGTGATGGTATTCTTAACCTAGAATTCCAATCTAAGATGAATACTATTGGTGGCGATGTTTTAGCGGGATTAAATAAAGCTATTGACATAGCCGAAAAAGATTTCCAAGGATTGGTAGTTGGTAATCAAGCTCCCAATTTCTCAGTAGGTGCAAACATCGGTATGATATTCATGATGGCCGTCGAACAAGAATATGACGAATTGAATATGGCTATTAAAATGTTCCAAGATACAATGATGCGCATGCGTTATTCTTCAATACCAACTGTTTCCGCTCCACATGGTATGACCTTAGGTGGTGGTTGTGAGCTTTCGTTACATGCAGATAAAGTAGTTGCTGCTGCAGAAACCTATATCGGTCTTGTAGAATTCGGCGTTGGTGTAATACCTGGGGGAGGTGGTTCTAAGGAATTTGCCGTTCGAGCTCAAGATACTTTCAAGAAAAACGATGTCGAACTAAATGTTCTACAAGAGTACTTTCTTACTATAGGTATGGCCAAGGTTTCAACTTCCGCCTACGAAGCTTATGACTTAGGTATTCTACAACATGGTAAGGACATCGTGGTTGTGAATAAGGACCGTCAAATCGCTACTGCGAAATCTCACGCCAAACTAATGGCAGAACAAGGATATACCCAACCCATAAAACGATCAGATATCAAGGTTTTAGGGAAACAAGCATTAGGTATGTTCTTAGTTGGAACAGATGCAATGGAAGCGAGCCACTATATCAGTGAACACGATAAGAAAATTGCCAATAAATTAGCTTATGTAATGGCTGGTGGTGATTTATCAGAACCAACGTTGGTTAATGAACAATATCTATTGGATTTAGAACGTGAAGCTTTTCTTTCACTTTGTACGGAAAGAAAAACCTTAGAACGAATTCAACATATGTTGAAAACCGGTAAACCTCTAAGAAACTAGTTGTTTCAAGTTATGAGGTATTAGTATTGAGTAATTAGTTTAGAATGCATAAAGTAGAAGAATTGAAAATATGGACAAAAGCTATGGAATTAGCTAAGTCTGTATATCTGCTTGCAAGCGAGTTACCTAAAAAGGAAAAATTTGGACTAATTTCTCAAATAAAAATATGTTTAGTATCAATTCCCTCAAACATAGCTGAAGGAGCTGGTAGATTCTCAAAAGGAGTTTAAACATTTTTTAAGTATTGCAAATGGTTCAGCTTATGAATTACAGACGCAATTAATATTATTAATAGAATTAAATTTAATAACAAAAGAAAAAGTACAACCAGTAATTGAAGTTTGTATTGAAATTCAAAAAATGAATTATTCATTTCAAAAGACATTATAAATTTCAATACTTAAATCTAAATACTCAATACTACAAAAGATGAAAACAGCATATATAGTTAAAGCATATAGAACAGCAGTAGGTAAAGCTCCAAAAGGGGTGTTTCGTTTTAAGCGTACTGATGAGTTGGCAGCGGAAACCATCTCCTATATGATGAAAGAACTGCCTAATTTCGATAAGAAACGAATCGATGATGTCATAGTAGGTAATGCTATGCCCGAAGGTTCTCAAGGATTGAACATGGCTCGATTAATTTCGTTAATGGGACTTGACATTGTTGATGTACCAGGGGTCACAGTAAATAGATTCTGTTCTTCAGGAATTGAGACGATTGGTATCGCCACAGCAAAAATACAGTCAGGTATGGCTGATTGTATTATTGCCGGTGGTGCAGAAAGTATGAGCTCTGTTCCTATGACAGGTTACAAGACTGAATTAAATTACGATTTAGTAAAAGCAGGTCATGAAGATTATTATTGGGGAATGGGAAATACTGCGGAAGCGGTAGCGAATGAGTACAAGGTATCTAGAGAAGATCAAGATGAGTTTGCTTATAATTCTCATATGAAAGCACTACGTGCTCAAGCGGAAGATCGTTTTCAAGACCAAATCGTTCCGATTGAAGTTGAAGAAACATATGTTGGTGCTGATGGAAAAAAAACTTCTAAAAAATATACAGTAACCAAAGATGAAGGTCCTAGAGCTGGTACTTCAATTGAAATATTGAACAAATTAAGACCTGTTTTTGCAACGGGCGGAAGTGTCACTGCTGGTAATTCATCGCAAATGAGTGATGGTGCCGCATTTGTAATGGTAATGAGCGAAGAAATGGTAAAAGAATTAAATCTTGAGCCTATTGCACGTTTAGTAAACTATGCTGCTGCAGGGGTGCCTCCAAGAATAATGGGAATTGGCCCCGTAGCAGCTGTGCCAAAAGCATTGAAACAAGCGGGTCTAAAACAGGATGCTATTAAATTGATTGAATTAAATGAGGCTTTTGCTTCGCAATCATTGGCGGTTATTAGAGAACTTGGTCTTGACAAGAATATCGTTAATGTAAACGGTGGTGCAATTGCATTGGGCCATCCTTTAGGATGTACCGGAGCCAAATTATCCGTTCAGTTATTCGATGAGATGAGAAAAAGAAACATGCAGGGTCAGTATGGTATGGTGACCATGTGTGTTGGAACAGGCCAAGGTGCTGCTGGAATATTTGAATTTTTGAACTAAAAAGATTTATGCAATAGGTATTAAAAGAAAACTTAATACTTCTTACTTTATATACGTAATACAAGTTAAACATGAGTACAGAAACAGTTAATAAAGATATTCTTAGAGGGGGACAATTCCTTGTTAAAGAAACCAATTGTGAAGATGTTTTCACTTTAGAAGATTTGAACGAAGAGCAACGCATGATGCGTGACAGTACAAAAGAATTCGTTGATAGAGAACTTTGGGCGCATTGGGAACGATTTGAAAAGAAAGATTATGCATATACAGAAGAATGTATGCGTAAAGCTGGTGAGTTAGGCTTATTGAGTGTTGCCGTACCTGAATCTTATGGAGGTATGGGTATGGGCTTTGTTTCTACCATGTTGGTATGTGACTATATTTCTGGTGCAACCGGTTCTTTTAGTACTGCATTCGGAGCGCATACAGGAATTGGAACTTTGCCGATTACCTTATATGGTTCAGAAGAACAAAAGCAAAAATATGTTCCTAGATTAGCTTCTGGTGAGTGGTTTGGAGCCTATTGCCTTACTGAACCTGGTGCTGGTTCTGATGCAAATTCAGGAAAAACCAAGGCCGTTCTTTCTGACGATGGTAAATCATATAGTATTACAGGACAAAAAATGTGGATTTCCAATGCGGGATTCTGTAGTATGTTCATCGTTTTTGCACGAATTGAAGATGATAAAAATATCACAGGATTCATAGTTGAGAACAATCCTGAAAATGGAATTACTTTAGGTGATGAAGAAAAGAAATTAGGAATTCACTCCTCCTCTACCCGTCAGGTATTTTTTAACGAAACAAAAGTTTCTATTGAAAATATGCTCTCAACAAGAGGGAATGGTTTTAAAATTGCAATGAATGCTTTAAACGTAGGGCGTATAAAATTGGCCGCTGCTTGTTTGGATGCTCAGAGAAGGGTTATCGATGAAGCTACAAAATACGCCAATGAGCGAATTCAGTTCAACACTCCTATTATGAATTTCGGAGCTATTAAGTCTAAAATTGCAGACATGGCCACCAGTGTTTATGCTGATGAATCTGCCTGTTACCGAGCTGCAAAAAATATTGAAGACCGAATTGCTATTCGAGAAGCTGAAGGAAATTCCCATCAAGATGCAGAATTGAAAGGTGTTGAAGAATATGCGATTGAATGCTCTATTCTTAAAGTTGCAGTTTCAGAAGATTGTCAAAATACTACGGACGAAGGGATTCAAATATTTGGAGGAATGGGCTTTAGTGCAGATACACCAATGGAATCTGCTTGGAGAGATTCAAGAATTGCCCGTATTTATGAAGGCACAAACGAAATCAATAGAATGTTGGCTGTTGGTATGCTTGTAAAAAAAGCTATGAAAGGCCATGTAGACCTTTTAGGTCCAGCTACCGCTGTAGGTGAAGAATTAATGGGAATACCTTCTTTTGATACTCCTGATTATTCAGAATTATTTGCTGAGGAAAAAGATATTTTAAAAAGACTCAAAAAAGTATTCTTAATGGTTGCCGGATCAGCTGTTCAGAAATACGGACCTGAATTGGAGAACCACCAACAATTAATGTTAGCCGCTTCAGATATACTTATAGAAGTATATATGGCGGAGTCTACCCTATTACGTACAGAGAAAAATGCGAAACGATTTGGCGAAGAGGCACAGGCTACACAAATTGCCATGTCTAAATTATATTTGTTCAATGCAACAGAAATCATTATAAATAAAGGGAAAGAAGCTATTATTTCTTTTGCCGAAGGTGATGAGCAGCGAATGATGCTAATGGGCCTAAAACGCTTTACTAAATATACTAATTATCCGAATATAGTGGCTTTGCGTACACAAATTGCAGACAAAGTAGCCGCTGATAACGAGTACACCTTTGACTAATTCAGATTACCTTTTTGTTGTTTGGTAAATTGAATATAAACCGCCCTAATTGGGGCGGTTTTTTATTTGGTGAGCTTAGTTATAGCAACTAATTTTAACCCATGAATAACGAACTTCTTAAACAGGTATATAACCCTTCTCATTTTAAAAATAACGGTCATCTTCTTATTGACCAATTGGCTACACATTTAGACGATAAATTACATAAAAAATCTAGAAATGCTATCCCATGGAATGAACCAGATCAAGAATTACAGTTCTGGAGAGAATTTTTTATACATGGAGATAAAAATGACCTGTTTAAAGAAATTACCAATCATACAACGCATATACATCATCCCCATTATATAGGCCATCAAGTGAGCCCTCCTGCACCAATTACTGCGCTTACAGGAATGATCAGTTCCTTATTAAATAACGGCACGGCAGTTTATGAAATGGGAATGGCTTCAAATGCCATTGAGCGTATTGTTATTGATATTATTTGTGATAAAATAGGTTACAACACTAATTCTAGTGGGTTTTTAACCTCTGGTGGAACTTTAGCCAATCTTACAGCATTATTAAGTGCTCGAAAGGCTATTTTAAAACAGGATATTTGGAATAATGGTAACCAAACTCAGTTAGGAATCATGGTTAGTGCGGAGGCTCATTATTGTGTAGACCGTGCAGCACGTATTATGGGATTAGGAGAACAAGGAATTATAAAGATTCCTGTTACTAAAGAGTTTCGTATGAATACCGATTTATTAAAGTTAAAATTCAAAGAAGCAAAAGAAAAAGGAATTGAAATATTTGCAATTGTAGGTAGTGCACCTTCTACCGCTACGGGAATTTTTGATGATTTGACAGCTATTTCCTCCTTTGCAAAAGAACATGACATATGGTTTCACGTTGATGGAGCCCATGGTGGAGCCGGTATTTTTTCTAAGAAATATAAGTACACGGTAAAAGGAATAGAAAACGCAGATTCTGTTGTTATTGACGGACATAAAATGATGATGATGCCAGCACTAACCACAGCCTTGCTGTTTAAAAATGAAGTACATGCTAAGACTACTTTCAGCCAAAAAGCAGATTATTTATTGTCAGATTCTGAACATGAAGACTGGTATAATTCTGGAAAGAGAACTTTTGAATGCACAAAAAATATGATGAGCATTCATTGGTTTACCCTACTAAAACTATATGGTGAAGAAGTATTCGATGCCAATGTCACCAGTTTATATGATATGGGAGCTGTCTTTTCAAAACTCATAGAAGGGGAACCTAATTTTGAGTTAGCATTAAAACCAATGTCTAACATTGTCTGTTTTAGATATTGTGAACCAGGCTTGAATACCGAAAACCTCAACGAATTAAATGTAAAAATTCGCCAAGCACTTTTACATGATGGCGAATTTTATATTGTACAAACTAAATTAAATGGTATTCAGTATATGCGTATCACGGTCATGAATCCTTTTACTAAGACAGTACATTTACAGCAATTATTGAACAAAATAAAAATAGAATCAAAAGATATATTATCTAATGGCCAATAATTATACAAGCATTCCAATCTTCAATATTAAAATACCTTACAAATCCTTATAGGCTTCATTCTTTATACAATTTATGGACATGTTTTAAAATTTAATAACATCTCCCAATACATTAAAAATTAATTCTTAAATGATCACCTATACTTAGATTGGATTATGTACAAAAAAAGAGAGGTATTTAAAATACCTCTCTTAATTCTATATAATTATGTGATTACTTAGCTAAGTTAAAATTTAAATCTAAGTAACAGTTCATTAGTATTACCTATATCAGCCAATTGCTTTCTAGTACTCACTTCATAAGCATATCCTATTAGGAGTCGCTTTTTAATGCTAAAATTTATCAGACCGGCAAAGGCTGAGTCTGTTCTATAAGAAGCTCCAATTTCAAAATCACTATCAAAGGAAAGCATAGTGTTGATATCCAAAGATACTGGTGCCCCGCTCACGTAACGCAATAAAGCGGATGGTTTAAGGGAAATCTTGTTCGATTTATTCAACATAAAATCATACCCCACAACGGCGTACATATGCGGCCTTGCCTTGGCTAATGTAACCAGACCATCTTCATTGTCTGCACGGTCTGTAGACAACATACGTGGAACTGCCAAAGAGAAGTGCCATTTATCAATATTAAGAAGAGCCCCGATCCCAATATTCGGATTAAAATTTGATATAGATGAAATATTTGGGTCGGCCATTTGATTATAGGTCATTAAACCTGCCGTGTTCACACTATAAAAATTACCTCCCGCTTTTAAACCCATGTAAAGATCTGCTTTTTCAGAAATTTTTAATCTATAGGAAAAATCGATTGCTGTAAATGTCTGTTTCTCAACAAAGGTCTGTCTGTTCAATATAGAGACTCCCATCCCTAAATTCTTGCCCAAAGTGGTACCAAATGAAACTAATTGAGTACTGGGTGCATCCTCTATCCCGGTCCATTGTTGCCTAAATGTACTTGTAATAACCGTTTCACCATTTACTCCCACATAAGCGGGGTTAAAAGCGTTCATATGGTATATATAATTAGTAACTACGCCTTCTTGTTGAGAAAACAGTGTACTACAGCCAAGCAGTATTACACCTAAAATTATATTTTTTATATTCTTCATGTTTGTTTTATGTAATTGGTTGTTCTACTAAAGACCGGTTATGTATAACCATCCATCTTGATCCACGCTACTATTTCCATCAAAATCTATCTGGAAATAATATGATCCGGCATCGGGTAATTTGTTGTTTAAGTTCTTGAATTGTCCATCCCAATCGTTTTGGTAATTCCTTGCAGAAAAGACTTCCTTTCCCCAAGAATTAAATACCCTTACCAAAGAATTTGGATAATTCTCTATATTATAGATTGTCCATGTATCATTAATACCGTCTCCATTAGGCGTAAAAGATTGTGAAACATTTAGTTCTACGGTATCACAAACATCACCCAGGCCATCGCCGTCCCTATCTTCCTGACCCGGGTTGAATTGGCTTGGACAATTGTCCAGAGAATCTTGAACACCATCCTCATCTGTATCTTTTTGACTAACTGAGCAACCATTACTATCTACACCTTCATCTTCGGGAGAATCAGAACACATGTCTAAAGCGTTACTAACACCATCAAAGTCACTATCCTTTTGGCTATCCGAACAACCATTAGCGTCTACCGTTTCTCCTGTTGGAGTATTTGGACACATATCAATGGCATCAGTTACACCATCGTTATCGGCATCCTTTTGGGAATCTGAACAACCGTTAACATCTACAGTTTCTCCTGTTGGAGTATCAGTACAAGTATCAATGGCATCAGAAACATCATCGTTATCGGCATCCTTTTGAGAATCTGAACAACCGTTAACATCTACCGTTTCTCCTATTGGAGTATCGGCACAGGTATCAATGGCATCAGAAACACCATCGTTGTCTGCATCTTTTTGAGAATCTGAACAACCGTTAACATCTACCGTCTCTCCTGTCGGGGTATCGGCACAGGTATCAATAGCGTCTGAGACACCATCGTTATCCGCATCTATTTGAGAATCTGAACAACCGTTAACATCTACCGTTTCTCCTGTCGGGGTATCGGCACAGGTATCAATAGCGTCTAAAACACCATCGTTATCTGCATCTTTTTGAGAATCTGAACATCCATTGGCATCTACAGTTTCTCCTGTTGGAGTATTATCACAGGTATCAATAGCATCGGAAACACCATCGTTGTCTGCATCTTTTTGAGAATCTGAGCATCCGTTGGCATCTACCGTTTCTCCTGTTGGGGTATCGACACAGGTATCAATAGCGTCTGAAACACCATCGTTATCCGCATCCTTTTGGGAGTCTGAACAACCGTTGACATCTATCGTTTCTCCTTCAGGAGTACCCAAGCAGTTATCTAAACTATCTTTTATTCGATCTCCGTCTTCATCTGGACTAGGCGTGCTTCTTTCATAACTAAAACCACCACCCCTGAACTCCTCTTCCCATGATAGAATTTTAACATCAATATAGATATCATCTGAAATTAAATGAAGTACAAATTCTCTATTTTCAAAACAAGGTGGACACCACTCTATAAACGACATGTCATCTGCCCAAGGTGAAAAATTAAGTGTTCCTAAATCTGCAGTGGTACCACGTGCCCATTCGGTATCTAAAGGCGATTGGTGGTCCATTTCACCGTAACTTGCTTCTTTAGCAATATTGAACAAGCTTTTATTAATATCTCTTGTTAATATTACATTATCCGTTAAAAAATCTTGATTCTCAGCTTCGGTCCAATCCGTATTGGATATTTTTTCTACAATGATTTTTGGCCCATCCCAGATAAATGCCAATGTGGGTACATTGTTAATTATTGGACTAGAATCACTTTCATTCCCCGCTAAATCATAGGCGGTTAAATGGTAATAATACGTAGTATTGGCTGTTAAACCCGTATGTTTATATTCAGTAAAACTACTGTTGTTAAGGTCTGTTACTAATATCATTGCATTTTCATCAGTACCTCCGTATATTCTGTAGCCTTTCGTATCATCAGTATTCGCCGTCCAATTTAAGGTAATGTTATTCAGACCTGCTACACTTGTAATTTCTACTGGTGTTAGTGGCTTGGTAACATCTGTACACCCATCTGGATCAACAATTTCACCTGCAGGTGTTTCTGGACAAGCATCCTCGTAATTGGCAACCCCGTCCTCATCATCATCCAAAAAATTTAAATTGATTGTACTATTGGCTTGGGCAATACTAGCGCTATTCGCATCTGAATCATAAATAGAGTTTTCATCTATTGGGGATATAGTGAGCTCCTCTGTTCCATGAATAATACCCTCAACATTTATACCTAAAACATAGGTATTTCCACTACCAGATATACTAGTGGGTGACGAAGAACCCAAGGTAGCATTGCCACCAGAAAGTGCAAATTGAAAGTCATCGGCTTCCAGAGTACCAGACCCTAAATCTGAATTAAAAACAGGCCTGCTCATAGTTACTGACACCGTTCCATCATTGGGTGAATGGATAATGGATGTTATAAAATTTGATACTATATTTCCAGAAACTACTATGGGATTCCCTAAATAGTTAGTTCCATTATTTTCAAAAGTATTATTGGAAATGGTTGTTTTATTGTAATTGTTAGTACTCCAACCTGGATTAATAATGGTTCCCGTATTTCCGGTAAAGGTATTCCCGTCAAAAAGCGTGTTATTGGTTCCTAAGGTACTTGCGCCCCAACCGTTATTTATCGCACTATAAAAAGAAAATAATTGATAGCCAGTATTATTGGTAAAGGTTGAGTTTAAAACCTGATACCTATTAAGTCCATTAAAAACTCCAATTTGATTGATATTATCCGTAAAAATACAATCATCAATTTTTACATAACGTTCTGTTCGAAATATTATCCCTGAATTGGAACTAAAAGTAGATCCGGTAACTGTTATTCTATTGGTGTAATCAGTTTCAATATCGGAGGTTGTATTAGGCGTAGAACCATGATCACTTCTAAACATAATGGCTGAATTGTTGTTAAATGTAGAATTGGAAATATTTAATGCAGAATTACCTTCCCAAGACACAAATGGCGTGCTATTGGTAATTCCTGTAAACACCATATCACTTGCATTTACGGTAGATCTAGATACATGGAAAATGTTTCCTTTATTGTACTCACTTGCGCTTTTGGTTGCCGTGAATCCAGAGATATCCAGCACAATGCCAGTATTGACAACAAACATTTTATACTGATTATCCCCAGAAATTTTAATAGCTGAAGGGCCAGGACCTGTAATGACCATATTACTGGCCACATTTGGAAGATTGGAGGTTAAAGTAAGCGTGCCAGATAGTCCAGAATCGAAAATAATTTCATTGATATTGATATCGGCATTGGCGGTAGTCATTGCCCAACGCAAGGTGCCAGAAGTACCATCATCCGCAAGCGAAGTTACCGTGGCAGTAGTTTGCGCCCAAGATGCCGAAAAACATAAAAGGGCAATTACAAAAGTTAAAACAGTGGTTTTTTTCATTCTTTTTGGTAATTAAAAATATGGATTGGTTAAAATTTTGCAGACTATTTATAATACTAAGATTATATCAAACAGACATTACAGCAAAATCAAATGTAGTATTATACCGACATAATATGTACTATACCTATTTTAAAGATGTGTAAATGCTCTATTCTGTTGTGTAGAGAACAATCAAGGAAGATTGTGTATTTCTATGATATATTATACAATCGAAAAAGACAGTTCTTTTTATCTGAAAAAATTTTTTTTCCATTTCTTGCAAAGACTTTAATCCTATTTTTTTTAATGTTCTTTTCTTAAACTGGGACATCTTCTAAGGGTATCTTTTTCACTACGTCATAAAATTAAAAAGAGTCATTTACGATGCTTTTTAATACTAAATTTTTACCTAACCGGAAAAGGTTACATGTGTTTTATAAGTAGTGTAGATTTCAAAATCATTATCTAAGAAAAACATAGTATTGACACCCGAAGACACTGGTGTCCCGTTCATGTAACACAAAATAATCGGATGGTTAGAAGGCAATTTTGTTTGATCGATTGAACAAAAAATCATACTCTGCAAAAAAATTCACATGCAACCTTGCGTTGGCCATCGTAACCAACCCGTTCATTGTCCATATATTTTGTAGACAACATTTGTATGGCTGCCTAAAAGAAGTGTCATTTATTGACCTTAAGGAAAGGACAATGATAATGTGGGTCAAAAAACCATCTTCTATCAAGGTTTTACTTTTTACACTCTTACCTTTTTAACTGTAGGAAGAGTAACCAAATCGAAAGTCTTGACTTAATAAAAATGATAAATGATGGGTATGAATTTTCAATTTGCACTCATCATATTAATATCATAAACTCGTTTACTATTACAAGTCACTCAAGGAGCTAACGTATTAAATAAAAGCTTTAGATCAGATTAAAACTATGTTATTCCCTTAGTGATTCCATCATTGCATCTTCACTTTCCTTTTTAGAAAAGTTAATGGCACACTCAATTAATGCCAAATGGGAATATGCCTGAGGGAAGTTTCCTAATAATCTTTTGGTCTTAAAATCAATATCTTCACTAAATAGACCTAAATGATTACTATACGTTAAAAGTCGTTCAAAATATTCTAGTGCTTTTTTACGCTCTCCAATTTTAAACAAGCTGTTTATGTACCAAAATGTACATACCGTGAAGGAAGATGATGGTAAACCGAAGTCATCTTCGTTCTTATAGCGGTACAGAAGTCCATCATTACTCAATTCTTTACCAATTGCATGTACCGTACGAACATAACGTTCGTCTTTGGCATTCACACACCCGTAAGACTCCATTAGCAATACAGAGGCATCCAAGTCTTTTGACCCATACGATTGGGTGTATGCACCTACTTCTTCATTCCAGGCATTATCATAAATATCTTGCCAAATTTCAGAACGTATGGGTTCCCATTTCTTAATTTTATGTTTTTTTCCTAGCATTTCTGCTACCTTAATAGCTCTATCTAATGCAGTCCAACACAATACTTTAGAGAAGGTAAAGTGTCTATCCTCTGTCCGGAATTCCCAAATTCCTTTATCAGCATCTTTCCAATTATTACTTACAATCCAGACAATACCTTTTGTAATTGCCCACAGGTCTTCACCATTATCAATGTCGACGCTAAATTTCACCATTTGCTCATAAATTACATCCATTAAAATACCATAGATGTCATTCTGTTTTTGATGATAAGCTGCATTACCGACACGAACAGGCTTAGAACCCTTATAACCTGCAAGATGATCTAAGGTTACTTCAGTTAACTTCTTTTCCTTATTGATACCATACATGATTTGCAGTTTCTCGGCCTTATCAGGTATCAAATCAATAATGAACTGTAGATATCGCTTTGCAACATTTTTATGTCCTAATTCTGAAACCACTTTAATAACCATTGATGCATCACGAATCCAACAGAAGCGATAATCCCAATTACGTACTTCTCCAATAGTTTCTGGTAAGGAAGTAGTCACTGCTGCCAAAACCGCACCTGTCTTGTCATAACTCAACAATTTTAAGGTTAAGGCACTTCTTGATATTTCTTCGTTAAACTTTTTATATGTTGGTGTTAAGTTGGACCAGTTTAACCAATACACTCTCGTATTTTGTAAATCTAAATACGCACGTTCAGTGGTGGGCAACAATAACTTTTCATTATAACCAATTAAAATAAAACCATCCTCTTTCAGCTCAATTTGAGTATTGTTTACAATAGTTTTCTTATCAAAGGATGAGTAAAGAAAAATAGTATCGAATTTTACTTCATGGGTAAGACTTGCTATAAAATCCTTTTTTATAAAAGATTCGGTTTTACCAAGAGCATATTCAAGCTTGGGGTCATGTACAACTGAAAACTTAGGCACACCCGACACATGTTTGAAATATCTGATTAATTCTGGTGGGGCATGATAAGTATTTCCTTCCTTTCTATAACGTGGCATAAAATCATGTATTTCAAAATGATCTTCTCCTGATTTAAAAGACGTTATTAATATTGTAGTGAAAGGTTCATATTTTTGAGATATAACATACGTATTGTCTACCCTAATTTCAAAACTACCTCCTATTTCTTCATCCAATATTTTTGCAAAAATAGATGGACTATCAAATTCTGGCAAACAACACCAATCTATGCTCCCTGTTTTTGAAATTAAAGCCGCACTTTTACAATTCCCTATAATTCCGTAATCTAAATTATCCATTTAATAAAAATCTTAATTCATATGAGGTTTCCATTGCTTTTACCCTCCTTTTTTCCGAAATTTAGATAAATAATTATCAAGAAGAAGTAAATAAATCTCTTTTATGGCTAAAACTATCATTATCTCAAATAGACTACCAGTTCAATTACAAATTAGTAATGGTGATATCACTGCAGTGCCAAGTGTAGGTGGTTTGGCTACTGGTATGAAATCTGTTCATTCAGGTGGTGATAGCCTGTGGATTGGTTGGAGTGGCCTCACCGATGAAGAAATACCTGAAGAATTAGCCCCTAAAATAGATAGTGCTTTAGCAGAACATGGCTCTTCTAAAGTCAACTTAAATGAAAAAGAGGTTGATGGTTTTTATTACGGATTTAGCAATAGAACCATATGGCCTTTATTCCACTATTTCTTGGAGTATTCTGAATTTGAATTGGAGAGCTGGGAAATCTATAAAAAGGTAAATCAAAAATTTGCCGATGCTATTTTAAAAAAAGCGGATAATGATGATACTATTTGGATACATGACTATCAGTTAATGTTAGTGCCCCAAATGGTTCGAGCAGTACGACCAGATATTTCTATTGGTTTCTTTTTGCATATTCCATTCCCATCCTATGAGATTTTTAGAACACTGCCATGGCGTCGTGAAGTTCTATTAGGACTTTTAGGTTCAAATTTAATTGGTTTTCACACGTATGACTATGAACGTCATTTTCTTAGTTCAGTGAGGCGATTATTAGGATTGGAGGTGAGTTTCAACGATATCTATTTAGAAGATAGGGTCATTAAAGTTGATTCTTTTCCAATGGGAATCGATTATAAAAAATTTAGTGATGCAGCCAAAGAGCATTCACAACGAAGTGAAGATCAAAAATCAGAATTACAAAAGCGATTGGATACGCATAAAAAGTCTGCGCCCGATGCAAAATTCTTTTTATCCATCGACCGATTGGATTACACCAAAGGTATTGCCAAACGGCTTAAGGCATTTGAATACTTTCTCAATAAATACCCTCAGTATAAGGAAAAAGTTCGCCTTATCATTCTTGCGGTACCTTCAAGATCGAACGTACCCCAGTATCAATTATTGAAAAGGGAAATTGATGAATTAGTTGGTCGTATAAATGGAGAACTTTCTACAGTTAGCTGGACACCAATTTGGTATTTCTACAGATCAATGCCCTTCGAAAATCTTATTGATTTATATACTTCATCAGATATTGCGTTGTTAACACCCATAAGAGATGGAATGAATTTAGTAGCCAAAGAGTACATAGCTACAAGAACCGACAAAACCGGTGTATTAATATTAAGTGAAATGGCAGGTTCGGCAAATGAAATGAACGAGTCACTTTTGATTAACCCTAATAACTTTGAGCAGATAGCAGATTCATTGAATGAAGCTATAAACATGCCGAAAGAAGAACAAATAGCTAGAAATACAATATTACAAAAAAGGTTGGAGCGCTATAATGTAGAGAAATGGGCCAATGACTTTATGAATTCTTTGGTTAATCAAAAGCATAAAGATCAAAGCTATATATCAAGTCGTTTATCCGTAGATGTGATGAACGTAATTATGAAAAAGTACAAGAAAGCCAAAAGAAGATTGGTATTCTTGGATTATGACGGTACCCTTGCTAGTTTTCATAATGACCCGCAAAAAGCATCGCCAGATGAAGCCTTATATAAATTGTTAGATAAAATATCCGCACAAGAAAATACGGATATGTATTTGATTAGTGGCAGGGATAAAGAAACATTTACAAAATGGTTCCTACCCAAAAAGTATAACATGATTGTAGAGCATGGGGTGTGGATTTCACAGGGAGGTGAAGAATTTAGAATGCTCGAAAATGTGAAGAAAGATTGGATGGAAAAAATATTACCTGTTTTAGAATCATTTGTGGATCGCACGCCAGGTAGCTTTATTGAAGTGAAAAATTATTCGTTAGCATGGCACTACAGAAAGACAGATCCAGATTTCGGACAAAAGAGGGCGGTAGAGTTAAATACCGTACTTACAAGTCTTATTGCTAATGATGACCTAAGTGTTTTAAATGGAAACAAGGTAATGGAAATAAAGAGTAGTAATGTTAATAAAGGTCGTGCTTCTATGCGCGTTTACACTGAACATGAATATGATTTTGTATTCGCAATAGGTGATGATTGGACAGATGAATTCATGTTCCAAGAGTTACCGGAAGAATCCGTAACAGTGAAGGTAGGTCGACAAAAAACACAGGCCCGTTATTTTGTAGATAACACTAAAAATGTACGTGATATTTTAGCCAGATTTGCTGATTTTCACTAACATGAATAGTTTAGGTTTAATTTTCATATTAATAGTACGAATGGCATTCATGTGAAGCAAAAATCACATATACTACCGATTATAATTCTTACCCAATTCGCATGTACATCAACGTGGTTTGCGGGGAACGCTATTTTAGAGTCGTTGGCAACAACTTTAGACCTAGGCGGTGGAATAATAGGTTATGTGTTATCATCTGTTCAATTCGGTTTTATTTTAGGAACATTATTGTTTGGTATTCTCATGGTAGCAGACCGGTACTCTCCTGCCCGAGTATTTATGATTTGTGCGTTTTTAGCCTCGCTTTCAAATCTGTGCCTAATTTTTCCGAATTTAAATTTATCGGGCCTCATAATTGCGCGGTTTAGCACTGGCTTCTTCCTCGCTGGAATATATCCTATAGGAATGAAAATAGCTGCAGATTATTACAAAAAAGGTCTGGGCAAAGCGCTAGGTTTTCTGGTAGGAGCGTTAGTTTTAGGAACAGCTTTTCCATTCTTAATCAATGGAACTCTACTGGGGGATTAGCCGAATAGCGTCATTAAAGTAACCTCTGCAATTACCGCTTTAGGCGGTATTCTCATGTTTATTTTAGTTCCCAATGGTCCCTATCGTGTAGCAAGTTCAACGCTGAAATTAAGCTCAGGTCCACGGCTTTTTAGAAATTCCAAGTTTAGAAAAGCAGCCTTCGGATATTTCGGTCATATGTGGGAATTATATGCGTTTTGGGCATTTACCCCAGTGGCCATCAAATGGTTCAATATACAAACGAGTGGGGAAATTTCCGTATCACTATGGACAGGAATCGTTATTGCCTTAGGCGGTGCGTCATGTGTGATAGGCGGTTTACTTTCCCAAAAAATAGGAAGTCAAAAAGTTGCTTTAATTGCGCTTTCAACATCAGGGTTTCTCTGTTTGATTTCGCCTATGCTTTTTTCCTTATCCACCGATTTGTTTTTATTTGGATGGTGTATATGGGGAATAGCCGTGACTGCTGACTCTCCCCAATTTTCAAATCTTGTTGCTACTTCGGTAGCACCAGAATTAAAAGGCACGGCGCTTACGTTGGTGAATTGCATTGGGTTCACTATAACTATTTTTAGTATTCAACTTTTAGGATTTCTTCAAAATGTACTCCCTATCGAAGTTCTATTTATAGTATTGACCGTAGGACCTATATTTGGAGTCTGGAACTTGCTAAGTAGAAAGTTTGGGTAACTATAAAGCACTACTTATTTACTTTCTGAGAATCTACACTAAGAAGTGTTTAAAAAGAAAAATCAATTGAAAAACACCCTTGATTTATTGTTCTGTAAAAGATATTTTACGATTTTTGCTTTTGTAGGATTATAGTCGATGGTATTGGCTTTTTTAAGACAAGATAAAACAAAGTTCTTGCCTTATCTTAGATGTGTTATTTAAGGGCCTTAGTATGGGCTTTCCGTTCTTAGTTATTCAAAAAATATAAATCAAATTAAAATGAAAAAATTGCTCCTTTTTGGTCTTCTGACTACAACGTTTATACTATCTGCACAATCTGATCAGCGTATTTATGATATTATAAATGCGGTTTCTGCAGAACGTATAGAACATGACATTACTAAATTGGCCAATTTTGGGACAAGACACACCTTAAGTGATACTATTTCCCAAACGAGAGGAATTGGTGCAGCTAGAAGGTGGATTAAAAGTGAATTTGAAAAAACATCAAGCGATTGTAATAGCTGTCTAAACGTTATTTATCAAAAAGATTTGATTAAAAAAGGAGCTAATGAACGCATTGTAAAAGATGTAGAAGTGGTCAATGTACTAGCTATTCAGAAAGGGACTAAATATCCTAATCGTTATATTATCATGAGTGGTGATATTGATTCAAGGGTAAGTAACCCGACCAATTTCACCGATGATTCACCAGGCGCAAATGACAATGCCAGTGGCATGGCAGGTACGCTAGAGGCTGCACGTGTACTTTCTAAGTATACGTTCGAAAATAGTATTATTTATATGGGTCTATCTGGCGAAGAACAAGGTCTATTTGGCGGAGGCGGAGTTGCACAATATGCCAAAAATCAAGGTTGGGAAATCATCGGTATTTTCAATAATGATATGATAGGAAATATCACTGGTGTAGATGGTATAGTAAGTAACGTTGATTTTAGAATTTTCTCAGAACCTGTGCCTCCAACCGAAACAGAAGAGCAACGAAAAGCCAGACGTTTTTATGGTGGTGAAGTTGATGGCGTTTCAAGACAACTTGCGCGTTACGTGCATAAAAATGTAAAACATTACATGCCAGAAATGAACCCAATGATGATTTATCGTTTAGATCGTTTTGGAAGAGGCGGACATCATAGACCTTTTAACGATGCTGGTTTTCCAGGGATACGTATTATGGAAGCCCATGAAAATTATACGCAGCAACATCAAGATATTCGGGTTGAGGACGGTATTGCGTATGGTGATGTCTTAGAACACGTTAATTTTAAATATGCTGCTAAACTTACTGCGGTTAATGCAATAAATCTAGCATCATTAGCTTGGGCCCCACCATCGCCAACTACGGTTAAAATAGGTGGGATTGTCGAACCAGCTGCCAAGTTTCAATGGAGTAAGGTTGTAGGTGCAAAAGGATATAAAATATACTGGAGGGATACCACCTCCCCTACTTGGGATTATAGCCGATATGTGGGCAACCTAACAGAATTTACCTTAGATGGTATTGTTATTGATAATTACTTCTTTGGTGTGTCAACTGTAGGTGAAAATGGATTTGAAAGTCCTGTTGTTTTTCCAAACGGAATATTTAAGTAAGTTCAAGAAGTGAACTTTATATAGGCTATTATATTTTTGAATAAACTGAAGATTTTAATAAAAAGTTACGCTATGAAAGCTTTCTTAATTCTATTTTTAAAACCTTTTTACCTTTCATTGGGCTTGTCCGCTTTTCTCTTGCTAAGTTGTGAAGATAAAGATAGCAGTGAAATCGTTGAAGGAACACCTTTCAGTGCTCAAGAATATGTGGATTTTGAAACTGGCAATATTCCATTGATAATGAGTGTGCCGCATGGTGGTGACTTGCGGCCCAATGAAATAGCAGACCGCACTTGCAATGATGCGGTAAATGTCATGGATGAATTTACCATAGAACTGGCTCAAGCCATTATGGATGAGTTTTCCAAAACAGGCCTAACACCCTATTTAATCATAAATAAAATACACCGATCCAAAATGGATGCCAATAGAAATAGGGAAGATGCGACCTGTGGCGATACGAATGCGCAAGCCGTTTGGGACCTTTTTCATGGCCAAATACAAAATAACATGAATGCGGTAAATACTAAATTCAAAAAGGGCCTGTTCATTGACCTCCATGGTCATGGAAATCCCAAACAACGGATTGAATTGGGTTATCTACTGTATGAAGATGAGCTGGCACTGCCAGATGAAACTCTGAATAGCGAAGAACTATTAGAAGTGAGTTCCATTCAAAATCTTGCAAATAATAATTTAACAGACCTAACACATGTAGACCTCTTAAAAGGTGATAGTGCCTTTGGTAGTTTATTATACCAAGCGGGTTTCCCCGCTGTCCCGTCTGCTTCAGACCCAGTTCCATTAGGTCCGGACAATTACTTTAGTGGAGGCTATAACACGGCAAACTACAGTTCTTATAAAGGAGGAACAATAGATGGAATACAGGTAGAATGCAACCGGGCAGGGCTTAGGGAAACAGCAGCGCAAAGACAAGCTTTTGCAGTTGCGTTCGTTAACGCTGCAAAAATCTATTTAGAAACGCATTATTTTGATGAAATTCTCGGACAGAACTAATTCGAACTCATTAACATAAATTGTTTATGACCAAAAAAATAAATGGTCCGATACCTTGCTTAAAGTATAATGATTTATTACACATTTTGGTGTGACCGTTAATTTGAAACTATGCCAATTAGGGTTCGCCAATATATACATCCCATTAAATAAAAAAAGACAGCATGAAAAACATAGCATTTCTCATTTTAGCCTTACTTTGCTTTAGTTCAGTCATTTACGCACAAACGTTCACGGAACAGGATACCCTTAGGGGCAGTATCACCCCAGAACGCACTTGGTGGGATTTGAATTATTATCATTTGGATATTGATGTAAATCCTGATGATAAATTTATTAGCGGTAGTAATACCATTCGCTATAAAGTGCTTGAATCCCATCAAATTTTGCAGATAGATTTACAACAACCTTTAGTCATTGAAAAAGTAACTCAAGATGGTAAGGAACTTGAAATTGAACATAACGGGAATGCCCATTTTATCCAATTACAGAAACAACAGAAAAAGGGTGCATTTAATGAAATCGTAGTCACTTATTCTGGGCATCCAAAAGAAGCAATTAATGCACCGTGGGACGGTGGTTTTTCATGGAAAAAAGATGAAAATGGAAAGCATTTCGTAGCCACCTCTTGCCAAGGTTTGGGTGCTAGTGTCTGGTGGCCGAACAAAGATCATATGTATGATGAAGTAGACAGTATGCTGATTAGTGTGAAAGTACCCAAAGGACTTACCAATGTAGCCAACGGTAGATTGAGAAAACTGGATACGGCTACGAACACTTCACATTGGTTCGTCTCTAATCCAATCAACAATTACGGCGTTAATGTAAATATTGGAGATTATGTTCACTTTGGCGAAAAATACCAAGGAGAGAAAGGGATATTGGACATGGATTATTATGTCTTAAAAGGAAATGAGGAAAAAGCAAAAGAGCATTTTAAGGATGCTCCTAAAATGATGGAAGCCTTCGAATACTGGTTTGGTCCCTACCCCTTTTACGAGGATTCATTTAAATTAGTAGAAGTACCCTATTTA
The DNA here is from genome assembly GCF_005771495.1 of Maribacter sp. ACAM166. Taxonomy (GTDB): domain Bacteria; phylum Bacteroidota; class Bacteroidia; order Flavobacteriales; family Flavobacteriaceae; genus Maribacter. The sequence goes on along the minus strand of NZ_VAUW01000015.1, from coordinate 18,805 downwards.
GGAATGGAGCATCAAAGCTCAATAACCTATGGAAATAAATACATGAAAGGCTATTTGGGCAGGGATCTTTCTGAATCTGGTTGGGGTTTAAAATTCGATTATATAATTATCCATGAGGCCGGTCATGAGTGGTTTGCTAATAATATAACCTATAAAGATGCTGCCGATATGTGGATACATGAAGGCTTTACCTGCTACTCTGAAAGTTTGTTTTTAGATTACCATTACGGTACCGAAGCGGCAAACGCTTATGTACAAGGTATTCGTAAGAATATTAAAAATGACCGACCCATTGTCGGTATTTATGGCGTAAACTATGAGGGTGGCGGTGATATGTATTCTAAAGGTTCAAATATCTTACACACCTTACGGCAGGTAGTCGACAATGACGATAAATGGAGAGATATACTACGTGGTTTGAATAAAGAATTTTATCATAAAACTGTAACTACAGACCAGATTGAACATTATATCAGCATGCAAATGAAACGAGATTTAAGACCGTTCTTTGATCAGTATTTGCGGTCTACTAAAATTCCTGTTTTAGAGTACTCAACTAAGGGTGAAAAAATCACCTATCGTTTTACCAATACTGCAGAAGGCTTTACACTACCAGTACGAATTTATGTTGATGAGAAACCCAAGTGGATAAAACCGAGCAACAACTGGCAAACTCAACGAATTAAGGGAGATTTGGAGACTATAACAATAGATTCAAATTTTTATATTGATACCAAGTCGAATTAGCATCATGTTTAATTCGCTTTTAATTTATAGGGTTTATAGTTTATAGCATAAGGGCTATTCAAGCCATCAATTTGATTTATATTTATCGGAGTATTACTGCATAGCCCTTAATGAAAAGAACATTAATTAGATTTAAAAATAGCGCTTTCAGAACGATCATTCGAAAGCATTCTAAATATGCCCCACTGTTATTTTTTATTGGTGGATTTATCTTTGACACCTTTACGCTTGGCCGTATTGACCGCACTTATGATCTTTTGGTCTTATGTCTTCACATGTCATCATTATCCATAACATTATATCTTTATAACCTTGTTGATGACGGAAAATGGAAGAACACGTTCTTAGAACGGTATGAAGAGTATTTTCCTTTAACGATTCAGTTTTTTTTCGGTGGACTATCAAGTGCTTACGTCATCTATTTTTCCAGAAGTGTATCCCTTTCAAAGACCGCTTCATTTTTCATCATCCTAGTGCTTTTATTAATAGCGAATGAGTTTCTTAAAAAAAGGATATCAAATAAATACTTACAATTTGGCGTATACTATTTTATCAGCTTTACCTTTTTCACGTTTATGATTCCTGTATTTTTAAAGGAATTAAATACTAGTGTATTTTTAATCTCAGGAGCTGTAAGTCTTGCTAGCACATTAATATTATTGATTTTCATCTACGGCAGGAGTCCGAGTACTCGAAAAGAAATAAAATTAGGAAAGATGATTGCTATTATAATGGCCATTTACGGTATACTCAATCTATTCTATTTTATGAAACTTATACCTCCAGTTCCATTAGCATTGGATAAAGGCATAGTTGCCCATAATGTGGAGCTGAAAAATAACAATTATGAAGTAACCTATGAGTCTGAGGATTCGTATGTATTTTGGAGAAAACACAAATTAGATTTTAGCTATACACCCAACGAAAGCGTCTATATCTTTTCATCAATTTTCGCACCTACAGATTTGAAAAAGGCAATTTTTCATCGATGGAAATGGTATAATGACAGTACTGAAGCATGGGAAACCACTGAGGACATCGGATATGATATCACAGGAGGGCGTGACGGTGGTTTTAGAGGCTATACGTATAAAAACAACGTAAAACCTGGTGAATGGGAAGTACAAGTATTAACAGATGAAGAACACGTATTGGGTGTAATCAAATTTAAAATAATTGAACAGTCCGATAATACTCCTAAAAAATTGAAGACAGAACTATTTTGAACTCACTGTTTGTATTTAAACCCCCTAGTGCCATTGCCCATTATAAATATTCAACCCGAGGTTTTTAATGACTATATCATTATATGATATAGTCATGTTCACGGCATCTAATCTTAGTCTACCTTCGCATACTTAATTCAATCATTGTCAATATACCTAAAAGTTCGAGCGGTAGAACGTATTTTCTCTCAATTAGAAATAGAGGTGGGTTCCTTTCAAAAATCCACAGGACTAGGCTGTATGCCTAATTGTGGTAAATGCTGTACCAAACCAGATATAAATGCCACTGCCTTAGAATTTTTGCCCTTGGCCTATTCACTCTTTAAAAATGGTGAAGCAGAAATCTGGCTTGATAAATTAAACAATGACCACTCTACAACATTATGTCCGGTTCTAAATACCGTACTTGCGCCTGGTGAAATAGGATTCTGCTCAGACTATGCACACCGCGGACTCATTTGTAGGTTATTTGGATTTTCTGCCATGCTCCATAAAAATGACAAACCTATATTAGTGACGTGCAGACCTATTAAAGAAGGGATACCGAATGCAGTCGCCAAGGCAGAATCGCATATTGCCGCTAAAAATAATTACCCATTGATAAGTGATTACTACATGCAATTACGCTCTATAGATGAGTCTTTAGGCGAAGAGCTTTTCCCTATCCGAATTGCCATCGCAAAGGCTATTAACGCTGTTTTAGGGTATTATGCCTATCGAAAGCCGCCTAAAGGGACAAAAGTTGCTTAACAGGTCACTTCTATCAAAAAAAGATAAAACGTATCTTTATCATTAGGTAAGTAAAGTGCTAATTCACAGAATTGGTTCTTCAAAAAATGATATAAAATGAACGACTCAGAAGAAATCCCTTATGCTATTATTGATGAATTATCGAAGGATAATCCTAATTGGGAAAATATCTTAAAATCGACGTTAGCCCTTTTTGATTGTTCTACGGGAACCTTACATTTTTTGGATAACGAATCGATGCTACAATTACAAGCTCAAATTGGTATTCCTGAATTTTTAATTCCAAAACTATCTACCATTCCCATAGGAAAAGGTATGGCTGGTATTGCTGCAGAACGCAGAAAACCAGTAGAAATGTGTAACCTGCAAACAGATGAATCTGGTATAGCAAGACCTTCAGCAAAGGATACCAAAGTTGAGGGTTCTTTAGCGGCACCATTACTTTACCAAGAAAAATTATATGGCACCATTGGTATTGCAAAACCGATACCCTATGATTTCACGGAAACCGAAACGAATCTATTGATGAAAATCGGTGCGTCAATAAGTATAGAATTAAGTCGCTAATTCTATTACAATTCTTAATAAACTTATGGCATACCATTCACTAATAACATAAAAAAAGTCCGCTCACGAGCGGACTTTTTAGTTCTATAAAAAAAATATAATTCTATTTAAAAATAGCACTTGTAAGCGCTACCTGCGAAAGTTCTTTACCCTCTTCCCCTTTAAAAGTGATATAGTAAGGACCATCACTAGAAACAGTACCCGTAATTGGCAAGGTAAACATTGTTCCTTGTGAACCTGCGGGTTGTGCTGACAATATGCCTTTGCCCACTAAAGGACCACCGAGCGTATTCTCGTGAATTTCAAAATCAAAGAACATTGTTGGTGCTGCTTGCCAACCTGCGGTTAGTGAGACTGACTTAACTCCTTTTAAAGACATGTTCTCTAGCATGAACCAGCCTTCAGATTTGTTAATTAGCAAAAGATCCATACCGCCAAAACTCATAGCTTGCATTCCGTCAGCTTTAATTTTATCAGAAAATTTAACTGTGCTACTTGGTATTGCAATCGATTTAGACCCTGTTAACGGTATTGTACCTTCTGCACCTTCATCGGTATAACTAGCAGTGATGACCAACATATTACCTGGTGCAGATGATTCTGCTGTAATAGTACCTTTAGCTGGTAAAGATTTCTCTTTCATTTGATCCCCAGACAACGAAAGAATGTACAATGCAATCTGTCTAGATTCATCTGAAGTAATATTTGGGTGTGCAGGCATCGTCACCTCACCCCAAACACCAGTGCCACCTGTAACAATTTTACCTTGTAAATACGTCAAGGCATCACGACGATCTTTATATTTCTTAGCCACGTCTTTATAATTCGGCCCAATAGATGCTTCTACTTCTTTATGGCATGTCTTACAATCCATTGATTGAGCCAGTGCTTTGCCTGTAACGGCGGCAGAAACTTGTTGATGCCCCATACTCATGGCCACCTTATCCATTCCCTCTAAATAATCAACACTTACGAAAATGTTTTTTGGGTCGATTGTAGTTCCGTCTTGATCTGTAACCGATACATCATACGTGATTTTCTGACCTGGCAAATAAAATGCCGGATTGCTTTCTCCTAAAGAAATAGCAACCTCTGGTCTAGAATTCCCTGCAATGACACTAGTACTCTCACTAACTGCTGAAGCACCTTTGTCGTCAGAAACGGCAACATTCAATTTAAATGCACCCGCATCAGCATACGTATAACTTACATTTGGTTCTGTAGTTTCTTTGGTTTCACCATTACCAAAATCCCATAGGTAATTAACAGCATCACCTTCTCGATCACTAGCTTCTACCATTGCATTAACAGATAAAGGAGTTTTTCCAGAAGTTTTATCTACAATAAGGTTATCAATAACTGGTGGTCTATTACCGCCGTTGAACTCAACATATCCTAAAGCAGAATTTGCATTTTGAGAAAACCAACCACTACCGTATTCCAAAAGATATATTTTACCGTTCGGGCCAACTTCCATGTCAATTAAGCTATTCAACTTAACATGAGGTGCAAAAGGTTCCATTTTACTAAAACTACCGTCTTCAGCTAAATGAACAGCGAACATCCAACCACGCATCCAATCATAAATAATGACTTTACCGTCATAATAACTTGGTAGCTTTTCATCACTTTGGTATAAATCTGAATAATAGGTAGGTCCTGCCATGGCATTTCTACCACCTGTAGTAGTTTGTGGAAAAGCAGCCGACTCATCATAAGGATAATATGCGTAAGCAGGTGTTGCAGGCGGTAATTCAGTTAAACCTGTATTGTTCTTAGAAGTATTCATCGGTTTTTCTGGATCAAAAGATGGTCCAGTTTCGCCTGTTTCATAATTATATTCATGATATGCATAATTGTCACCAATAAACATAGGCCAACCAAAGTTACCTGCCTTACGAGCTTGGTTCATTTCATCATAACCTTTTGGTCCTCTTGTCGCTAAACTGTCTGCTCTCGCATCTGGTCCAACATCGCCCCAGTATACATACCCTCTTTTAATATCTACAGATATTCTATATGGGTTTCTATGTCCCATGGTATAAATCTCAGGTCTTGTTTTCTCAGTACCTACCGCAAACAAGTTACCTTCAGGAATTTCATACGTACCATCTTCCTTTACCTTAATTCTTAAAATCTTACCACGAAGATCATTCGTGTTACCCGATGTACGTCTAGCATCAAATTGCTCGTGACCTGGTGTATCATTCAAAGGAGCAAAACCATTACTTACATATTTTTCATCCTTTTCATTGAAAGGCGTAGAGTTATCACCTGTTGAAAGATAAAGAAGATTATCTGGCCCAAAGGCAATTGAACCACCCGTATGACAACAAATTTCACGTTGGCTATCAACATTTAGAATAACTTGCTCTGATTCTAAATCAAATTTACCATTCATAAATTTAAAACGTGATAGACGGTTTATCCATGTATCACCCGTTGGGGCGTAATACAGATAGATCCAATGATTATTCGCATAGTCCGGGTCTTTTTGCAACCCCATAAGACCTTCTTCTGCATTAACACCTGGCGTCTTCAATGTCTTCCAATACACATCTAATTTGGCCACCTCCGTTAATTCTTGCGTTTTGTTATTATACAACATTACCTCTCCTCTTCGTTGTGCTACCAAAACATCACTATTAGGTAGAACGGCCATTTCAGTAGGTTCAAAAAACTGACCCTCTGACAATACTACTTTTGCAAAACGATCTGAATCGGGTGGTATTTGAGAAGCTACATTCGAGTAATCTAAATTTAAATTATCACCAATGGTATATTGAATTCCACCTAAAAGGTGCTTCAAAAATAAGTCTTCAGAAAAGCTCTCGTCTGTATGACCTGCACCTGTATAAAAAGCACGGCCACCATCAAAATCATGGTACCAAGCTATCGGGTGAAAATCTCCATTCTCACCTCCTTCATAAGAAGATTCATCTAAGGTCATTAGAACATTTACATCTGGGTTGATGTTTTTGTAGTTGTACAACTCATCTGTTCTGTTCCAAACGCTATCAGTGAAAAATTTTGTTGCAATGAAGTTTTTATCTTTAATGATAAAATCGGCAGTTGGAGTACCACTTGGGTGGCTTAAAAACTGAGCCCCTGCCAAATTATTGTACCAACCCCAATCGTACTCGGTATCTGCTGCTGCATGAACACCGACATAACCTCCACCTGCTTGAATATAACGCTCAAAAGCAGCTTCTTGAAATTGGTCTAACACATTACCTGTTGTACTCATAAAAATAACCGTAGAATACTGTTTAAGATTTTCATCGCTGAACATCTCCGCATTTTTGGTCGTATCTACTACAAACCCGTATTCTTGACCTAATTTTTGAATTGCTGTGATTCCTGCAGGAATAGAAGCATGTTTAAAACCCATGGTTTTTGAAAACACCAAAACCTTAGGCTCCCCATCACGTTTATTGCCACCACATGAGACAATAGTAAGTGCAAAGCCCAAAAGAAGCACCATTAAAATTTTCTTCATAAGTAAATAATTGTTGATTAGTTGATTTAACAATTGATAAATGTAACAATAAAATACTGCACATTAAAGTTATAACGAGCCATTATAACCTTAATATTACAATTTAATACTCATTTTTATTCGAATTCAACTATTTTACTTTTTCAATTATACTGTAGCAATAACGTAAAAGTCACATCCTATTATACCCAGTCTAACCCGATATTTATAATTTTAGAAACCGCTACTCAATGGTGAATAATTTCCAAGGTTTTACCTATTTTTGCATATATAGTATACTTTACCCAAGCTAGCGTGTCTTCGTTATTGGAGTTTAGTGTACAACCACTTACAATGCCAAAATTACCTTTACAAAATCAGTTTTTTGACTTATCTGATTATGGAAGACCCATTGCACTCATAATAGCGCAGTCATTAAAAAACACCAATTGCACTCCAATTCATGTAACACTTAGTTTTGTTGTTAGCGGACTCATAGCTATTGGTTTTATGCTATATGGTCAATATTGGGGAGCACTATTTTTTCTGATTTTGAAATCTATTTTAGATGCCGCCGATGGGGAGCTAGCGCGAATAAAGAATACCCCCTCACATACTGGACGATATTTTGATTCTATTTCAGATTTCATACTTAATCTATTTTTCATACTAACTATTTGGCATATTACTAACAGTGATATCTTTTTAGCACTTTTAGCTTTCGTAGGTATACAACTACAAGGCACCCTCTATAATTATTACTATGTTATTTTGAGAAATAGGTTTAATGGAGATACTACCAGTAGGATTTTTGAAAATAAAGTGCCCAAAGCATTCGATTCTGAAAATCAAAAAACTGTAGACCTGTTTTATAGCATATATTCTTTTTGTTATGGGGCATACGATCGTATCATTTATGGTCTAGATAAAAATGCCTTTAAAGAAAAGCGATTGCCTAATTGGTTAATGACAGCCGTTTCATCTTTTGGTTTAGGCTTCCAGCTATTATTTATCGGACTCTTTTTAGTCTTGGGACTAAAAGCATATATAATTCCTTTTTTTATAGGTTATAGTCTTATGATTTTTGTTTTTATCTTAATACGACAAATGTTGAATAGGTAATTATTTTTAACTTTCCACCTTAACTAAACAAACATGCCAATCTCAATTAGATTTAAACAGTTAAGCTACAGCATCCTATTTTTAATGGCTTTTGTTTCATGTACATCAGAACCAAATGTTGCTTATGACTTAGCCATCAAAAATGTGAATATTATTGATTTAGAAACGGGGCTGATTGAAATATCAAATATGTACCTAAAAGATGGTCAATTTGCTAAAATAGAACCCACACTTGAAAAATCAAGCCTAAAGGCTTTTCAAATAATTGATGGTTCAGGCAAATATGCACTACCTGGTTTTTGGGACAATCATGTGCATTTTAGAGGCGGTGATTCTCTGATAAAAGCGAACAAAACATTTTTAAACTTGTTCATAGCAAATGGTATTACAACGGTACGTGATGCCGGTGGTGATTTAACAACATCTGTAATGGACTGGAAAAAAGCTATTGAAAATGAAGAATTAATAGGACCCACCATTTTCACCTCTGGTCCTAAAATAGATGGTCCTGGCGCTACTTGGGCCGGTTCATTAGAAGTTGAAAATGACCAGGAAATTAATAAAGCTCTTGATTCATTACAGGTGATACCTGTAGATTTTGTAAAACTATACGATAGCCAAATTTCTGGTGGTACCTACCTGAAAACAATTGAAGAAGCTGAAAAGAGAAACCTTATTACCTCTGGGCATATGCCCTTTACAGTTGAACTTGATGCAACAATTGATGCAGGTATAGATGCCATTGAACATTTATATTATATTATGAAGGGCTGTGCTTCGAATGAAAAGGAAATCACACAACAGTTGAATACTCAAGCGATTGGATTTTGGGATGCTATGCCGTTACTGCAATCATCTTATACCGATGCTACAGCTAAACACACCTTTGCCAAATTAAAAAAAAATAATGTCTTCGTAGTACCTACGCTATATATTGGTGGTGTCTTAAGTTATTTAGATGAAGTAGACCATTCTCAAGACCCCTATTTAGCTTTCATGTCAGAAGGTATTCAAAAAACATATCAAGGTAGAATTGACCGCGTAAAAAATGCATCAGAAAAGGCAGTTGCCGACCGTAAAGAGTTGGACCGATTTTTTGGACAACTTGCATATTCCTTGAATGAAAATGGAGTGTCACTTTTAGCCGGTTCTGATAGTGGCGCATACAACAGTTATATATATCCTGGCATTTCATTGCATAAAGAATTGGAAGCAATGGTCGTTACCGGAATTTCTCCTTTAGATGCATTACGAACTTCTGCCTACAATGGTTCTAAATTCTTAAATAAGAACACGAACTATGGAACCATTTCTGAAGGAAAAATAGCGGATATCGTTTTGCTCAATAGCAACCCCCTAAAAGATATCAAAAGCACTAAGGATATTTTTATGGTCATAAAAAAAGGAACTCCGTATACCAAAGATGATTTGGATAGCCTTTTAAATTCCGCCATTGTAAAATAATTAAATCGCCACTATGAAATCTATTCTGCTTTTTTGTTTATTCTCTGCATTCATAAGTTCTGCACAAACTCTTTTAGTACCCGACCGTGTATTTGATGGAGCGGAACTCCATGAAAATTGGGTTGTTCTGGTGGAAGACAATATAATCACCTACACGGGAAACCTCAACGGATTAAAAAAACCAAGTAACACAACGGAAATTAATTTGTCTGGCACAACTCTGATGCCTGGGATTATAGAAGGGCATTCACATATACTGTTGCACCCATACAATGAAACAGATTGGAATGACCAAGTGTTGAAAGAATCCCCAGTTGAACGTGCAATTAGAGGTACGGTTCATGCTGAAAATTCACTCATGGCAGGTATTACCACTATGAGGGATTTAGGCGCTGAAGGTGCTGGATATACAGATGTGTATATAAAGAAAACCATTGAGGATGGTATTATCAATGGGCCTAGACTTCTAGTTGCCGGACCAGCAATAGTTGCTACAGGAGCTTACGGCCCCAAAGGCTTTCACGATGGTGTCACTGTGCCCTTAGGTGCCGAGCCTGCAAGTGGCGTAGATCAATGCATAGAAACCGTTCGCAGACAAATGGGCAATGGAGTAGACCTTATTAAAATTTATGCAGATTATCGCTGGACCCCAGGTGCAGATTCTAAACCTACTTTTTTACAGGAAGAAATTGATGCCATGGTAGCCACTGCCAAAAGTGCAGGAAAGTATGTATTAGCGCATGCAGGGACCCCAGAAGGCATGAAAAGAGCAATTAAGGGTGGTGTCGAAACCATTGAACATGGAGATGGTGGAACTCTTGAGATTTTTAAGATGATGAAGGAAAAAGGAATAGGCTTCTGCCCAACTCTTGCCGCTGGCGATGCCATTACGCAATACCGCGGTTGGAATAAAGTTAATGATCCAGAACCCGAACGAATTCAACAGAAACGAAAATCTTTTAAAGCTGCTTTGGAATCTGGCGTGCAGATTGTTTTTGGCGGTGATGTAGGTGTGTTTACTCACGGGGAAAATTATTGCGAAATGGAACTTATGGTCGACTATGGTATGAAACCTGTCGAGGTTTTAAAATCTGCTACCTCAGGTAATGCCGATATGTTTCATTTAAATAAACTCGGGACTTTGCAAAAAGGCTTTTTGGCCGATATCATCGCTATAGAAGGCAATCCTTTAAAGGATATTAATGTTATGAAAAATGTATCTTTTGTCATGAAAGATGGCGTGGTTTACAAGCAGTAGTTTTGCTTCTAAAGTACTTAGCTTAGAAATTCGATTCCTCTTAGCCTATATTTTAATGTAGTTGTGTTTCTTCATTGCCTTTTGTAGCGACGTGCTTCATTATGTTTAGTGCACAAGAAACAATCCAAATTATAAATATCGATTCTATAATCCGTTGTAAAAGACCTCTCAATTCAGACTCCGGGTTAGCTAGTAATATAAAAATGAAGAATGCGCTTATGACGCCAGAAGTCATGGCTATTCTAAATAATCGGTTATAGTTGGGGAATTGTTTCAATCCGAGACCAATTCCGATAATACATATGGGAACGAAAATATAGGTCAGTGCAGCCATTGCATTATGTATGAGTTGGGCTATACTTGGGTCTATTAACTTCACATTGCAACCCGTATCACATGGAAATATTCCAACTAGTATTGTTCCTAGTCCGTAGAAAATCCCTAGACCATAGAATCCGACTTTAATAGATTTTAAGTCTGGAAAAAAATTAACTGTACGAAAACAAAAAAACATAATTAGAATTCCACTTGGTATATACCCAAAGGTTTGTAAAAACCATCCGTATTCGGTGTCTATCGCAAACGATTCACTTATATACTGACTAAGTACACTATAATCATCAATTAAGAACCCGCCAACAATGGCTGTGACAGCAAATAAACCGACTCCAAGTATTCCGATGTATGCAATTACTTTATTGTTCATTTCTATGAATTAATACATCGACGATTTAGTAAGTGAAATGTTACTTTTGAAAGGATATTTAATTTTATGAGCATGCAAAAACTAAGCTATAACCTATAATAGTTGTTAGTTCTGGCTTTATCAATCCAACTTTTCATTTTGTTATTTTTTTAATTTCACCAACGATAGAGCAAGAGGACTGCACTGTGTTAAATATCGTTCCAAACTTTTCAATATTCTTTTTAAGCAAATCTATATTTAGACTATCGTCTTCACTGTAAACACTCAATTCATAAATAATTTCGTCCATCCTAGGTGGTTTTTCAAGACGTGTTGCGTTCACTACTATTTCTGCCTTTTCGTATTCAAAATTCATTAGAATAGAAAAACGCTCTACATTTTTGAGAATACAGGCCGAAAATGAGCCTAAAAATAATTCTGCCGGATTTGCTAGCGTATCAGCGGTTTCAGGAGTGATTCCAAAAGTAATTTTAGATTGTTTGATATTTATTGAAGCATTATTTTTTGAACTGGAACTTGCTTTAATACTATACTTCATAATTCAATTGGTTTTTTAGAATACAGTTTATGGTCTTCGTTTTAGCACTGATACGTTCAAAAAGTAAAGAATACCCTCAACTATCTATTATTAGGTAAGGTAGCAAATGCTTTTACCAAGGACCTTTCTTGGAAATACTCTTAAAGGAAATACCATCATACCGAAAAAGTCCCATATGACCTCCTAGCCAAAGTCTTCCTTCTTTATCTTCAAAGATGGATTGTATGGCAGTGCTAGCAAGACCATCCTTTATATTAAAATTGATTAGCGACTTTTTATTATAACGGTAAACACCAAAATTTTCAATCGGAAACCAGATTTGACCAGATTTGTCTTCATATAAGCTCCAAACTTCAGTACCACTAGCCCTTTCTTTTGTGGCCATACGCGTGAAAGATTTTCCATCCCAAAAACAGACTCCTTTGTAATGCGTAGCAAACCAAATATTCCCATTCTTATCTTCTAGAATATCATTCACAGCATTATTGCACAGTCCATCTTTTTCTGAAATATTGATCAATGATTTTCCATCGTAAATATAAGCGCCCGCATTGGTACCAAACCACATATCCCCTTTACTGTCTTCCATAATGTTATGGACTATCTTTGCACTTGTCACACCTCTGTTATAATCTGGTTCTGCCTCTGGCAGCGTAAAGGGAGTAAACTCTTCTCCATCGAATCGACTTAACCCTTGCAAGGTACCTATCCAAATTATTCCTTTGCCATCAATCGCAATACTCCAAACATCATTATGTATAAGACCATCATTTTCGGTATAATTAATAAATGATTTTCCGTCATATTTTGTTATACCGCCATTCGTTCCAAACCAAACATCACCTTCTTTATCGGCTACAATTCCTCTTACCGCAACACCTCCGAAACCTTCATCAATTGAGAAATACTCAAGGGAGTCTCCATTGTAAAGGGCAACTCCATCACCATTGGTTCCAAACCATAGATTTCCACTTTTATCTTGAAATATCCTTCGAACGAATTCACTTATCTGTAAAGAAGGGTCAGGGGCTAAATCAATGTAGGGAATCTGATACTTTTGGTTCGTATTTTGATTTCCTTTTTCAGGAGTATCGTTGTGAATTGTCTTTGGTTCTCCAATCCCCTCTTGTGATGTGTTTTTTTTGTCTTGACTGTTACAGGAAATAATAAAAACTGAGAGTATTAAAAATAAATAGTTTAACGTACCTATTTGAAAAAACCTCTTTGCTATTATTTCTTTCGTACTATTCATATTCTAGAATATCTAATTCAATTCTTCATCGAATGCTTGAAATGTAACTTGTAAAAAAGCACCAACTTTCTAAACCTATCAGAAAGACAGGTTTTAACTTATCAAATTTAAAACCAAATTTAAAATTTTTTGCTTCTTACAGAAAAGAATACGTTTCTTTACCAGCTTCAATTCGCTATGTTTCACACACATTAGTATCTGCTAGCATTATTAAATTTTCTATTATTTATCATTTCCTCATTATCTTTTCGAATTCAGACGAAAATAAAAATTACGGTAACCAAGACTAAAACAAATCGGCTTGTAAACACCTAAATTCGATGCTATATCAAACATTGGGTTTTTTATTTTCTTCCCATTCTTTTCGTAAATCCGAAGATAAAATACTACTTCCATCATGTCTCCAACCCGGAGGCTTTATTAAATAGTTAAACTTATTTATGATGGATGTTTTTGATGTAAAGAAATCTCTAATCATAGCATACCATTCAATAAAAGCGATTTTTACAGGGTTATAGGTATCAATATTTTTTACCAAACCAAAAATTGGCTTTTCCCTCTCCTGTTCAAAAGTGCCAAAAAGTCGATCCCAAATTATAAAAATTCCCGCATGATTTCTATCCAGATATTGAGGATTCGTAGCATGGTGAACTCTATGATGACTAGGAGTGTTAAAAATAGCTTCAACCCATTTTGGCATTTTATCAATTAATTCGGTGTGAATCCAATATTGATAAATTAAACTAATAGACATCTGTACCAAAACCATAACAGGATGAAAGCCTATAAAAATTAAAGGAATCCAAAAGATAAACGTGTAAAAACCACCAGACCAGCTTTGTCTTAGAGCTGTGCTTAGATTATATTTTTTTGAAGAATGATGAACTACATGGCTTGCCCAAAGAAATCTACTCTCATGACTACATCTATGAAACCAATAATAGCAAAAATCTTCAGCAAATAACAACATAATCCAAGCCCACCAAGAAAAAGGTATATCAAATACATGATGAAAATTATATAGGATATAGAATAGACTTAATACAATACCCTTGGTAAATAAACCAATAGCTACATTCCCTAAGCCCATAATAATAGAAGATCTTGCATCTCTATATTCATATTCTTCTAATTTCACTTTAACAGTTAATATAACTTCAAGAATAACGGTTACCACAAAAAAAGGAATTGCGTAATGTATTAAATTAGGAATTTCAGGTATGTTCATAACAGTAGTTTAATACTTCGCTATTTACAATTTACGGATTTATTTGTTTGCATTTGTGGAGTTGACTTCCTCTCCCCAGTTATCGCTAATCTTTTGAAGCTGATAGATATCATTAAAACAATATGCACCTAGTATATCTTCTCTAAAAATCTATTGAAACATTCTATTTAACCATTTTACATTGGTTTCCAGTATTTCCACCACCGTTATGATAGGGTACGATAGTCCTGCATCGATAGCCATACTTCACTATTGTAATCATCGATTACATTGAATACTCGTAGCTTGCTGCCGTCGGTTAACGCATCACTCATAAATCTATACTCCAGAACTCGTTCTGGGCAGAAGGTGCTTCCAAAGGCTGTGTTACACGTTTTATTTACGCCACAGTTTTAAATCAATCGTGTTAGCATTATTACTAGTTCTAATAATCTCTTGCTTCCGTCTTTCTTACTCTTCTATTACCGGCATTGGAGTGAAGGGTTGTATACCAAAAGCAGGGTACACTTCACTTGGATAGTAGAACGTACCACCACGAGATACCATTGAAATTGTTTTGATGGCTTTGATATCCTCAACTGGATTTCCAGGAATTAAGAAGAAATCAGCCAGTTTACCGGGTGCAATGCTTCCGAGATCCTCATCCCCTAAATAGTGAGCCATATCATAGGTGGCTAGTTTTAACAACTCAGCAGGTGTATACCCCAATTGTTGGTAAAGCTCCAATTCACGATGGTAAAAGAAAGCCCCTCCCAGATCGGTCCCTGGTACGATAAGTATTCCTTTCTCCTTCATCATTTTTAAGGTCTCCACAATTTTATTGTAGCCCTCACGATAAGCTTGGTCGTCTTGCGGGGAAGCGACATCTGCCAACGCCACCTTAAATCCGCGTTGTGCGTTTGGAGGCATATGTTCTATGATATCTTTGGTACCTTCCCAGACTTCACCATTTCTAGCTTTCATCAACACTTCATGGATAGCCAAGGTTGGGTCCATAGCAGTCTTATTCTGAACAAATAAATCCATTGATTCTTGCACCTTAGGACTATTAAGGTCTAATGCTGGAAATCTTTTTAATGCCGTAAGACGAAGCAGTGTACGTGTATCTTCCCCTGGTTCCAAGACCCAACCCAACATGGTTTGATTGATATGGGTCATTTCGTCGAAACCGGCTCGTAACATGGCATTAGCATTCGAAAATGCGGGTACATGGCCGCATACAAACATCCCGTACTCGTGCGCCTTTTTAACGATGGCTGGTGCCCAATCCCCGTTCATAGAATTGTATAGTTTCACCCCATAGAAACCCATGTCATGATAGCTATCTACAGCGGCTAAGGCTTCTTCTTCACTCGAAACCAAAATTCCATTATTCGCACTGTATTCACTTTGTCCTTCAATAAAGCCCAATCGATGAATTCTCGGTCCGGCTAAAACGCCTGAATTTATTTTTTTGATTAAATCGTCTAAAACCTCATTGTCGTTCCCCATATCTCGGAAGGAAGTAACTCCGGCCAATACATTCAATAAGGCACCTTCATCCCCGGCATGGGCATGCATTTCATACATTCCAGCTACTAAGGTTCCACTTGCCCCATCGATGACCACTTCATCC
This sequence comes from Maribacter sp. ACAM166, assembly GCF_005771495.1. Taxonomy (GTDB): domain Bacteria; phylum Bacteroidota; class Bacteroidia; order Flavobacteriales; family Flavobacteriaceae; genus Maribacter. The sequence goes on along the minus strand of NZ_VAUW01000015.1, from coordinate 2,854 downwards.
TCACCCCTGGTATCAGGGGCATCGATACTTACGATACGATCGCCATCTACCAACACCGATGAAAGCCCTGTTAGTGCCAACGTATTGGGGTCGAATAATTGCACGTTGGCAATACGTACGTTTTTCCCATAGGTATGGGCATATTTTTTTTGTAGTGATTCAAATCGTTCAGCAGAATATTTTTCGGCATAGGCCCGAAGTTCTTTTTCTTGTGCTTCAAACCCTTCACGCACAATAACAAACCGTGGGCTAATCACAGCAAACAATCGCTGATCACTATCCGCAATAAAATATGAGGGATTCAAATCGGCTCCAGATATAGCGTAGGTAGTAAGATCAACGGTAGTTGAATCGACGGTAACGCTTGTGCTTTCCATCTCTGTAAGCTGCAATGTACCCGCTGGAAGCACATCTAATAAATAATCAGGTGATTTTAATAGACTACGAGCGGTAAGAATCGTCGAATAAGGACTCCCTGATTGATTTACATACCACAGAGCATTAGTCACCGTAGTACTATCACTACCGGTAGCGTCAGTCCATGAAGCAGCCGTTTTATTCAATGTATAGTGTTCCTCCACGGTATTCCCAAATGTAGTGTTCCCGTTAATATCCCATTGAACCGGGAAGCCATCATTATTTAACACAATGGTTTCTTTCATAGTAGGACCTCGACCATTGTTTTTATAATCGTAATCCACTTGGATAATATCTCCATCGATATGGGTTTTAAGATGTCCTACAACGGTATTGCCAAAAATGACGGAATAGGTTTCATCTCCTTGATAATGGACCAAAGAGGATGCTTTGGGAGATTCTTGTTTACAGGAAGCCAGCAATACTAAGACAAAGGGTAAATAGAGAAATTGTACTTTCATATTCGGTTTATTATTAATCAATGTTTTAAGATAGCAATTATAAGTTTACACAACACTTACTAATAATGACGTGGCATAATAAAATTAATTAAATGGTATAAAACCTATCATCAAGAGAATCTTTTCATAAGGTATTTAACTTTATATGAATATGCTACAACAGTAGATATATGTTGTTTAAACTTTTCTCCAAAATTTAGGAATAAGACCTTTTATAATTTGTTATAAAATAATAAGGCCTTGTTTCTTAAAAAACCCCATAATCTATTGATTTAAATATTGTGTTTTAATCAGTAAATTACGGAACTAAAAACACACATAATCATTCCTGAAAAGAGCGTAGTGGTGGAAAATTATGTACAACATTTAACATAAAAAGAGTTTTAATACCTTTTCCACCTTATTAAGCGCTTTTTTTACGCCTCAGTATTTTTACAATACGATTATAAAAGACCTCCGATAAATTCCAGTTCTATACATCAAAATTAGTCGTATTCATAAATTGAATGACAACGGTGTCGATGTCTTTGTGGTATTTTGCAATACTCTGATAGTCAACAACCAGACCTGTATGTTCATAAACGTAAATGGAAGAATAGATTTCCTGTTCCCCTTTATCAAACACGGAGCCATCGTTTAATGCTCTCAAGAAAATGCCTACATCTTCTGCTGTAGCTAATATTCCCTGTTCCTAAGCCTTTAAATATTCCTCATATCCAACGTAATAGCCACTCATAACATCGTCAATATTCACTTCACTAAGGCGACCCGAACGTGTTTTTTAGTCCAAGTGGTCTCCAAATTTCCTCCTTGATATATTGGTGATCGCTATAACCCACCACGTTTTTAATGAGTCTGCGAAGCAATAAATAATTGGTATTTGAATAGCCATAGACTGCATCTGGCTCAAAGCTCGCCGGCATATCAAGTGCGAATGCAAGTGCTTCTTCACTATTGTGCGATGGATTTTTCCGAAAATTAGATATAAGAAACTAGCAGCTACCTTTGTTTAAGCACAAAACTGTACTTATTTTTATAAAGCTTAGGTTTGATTCTTCATATGTCACTCCTTTTCAATACAATTATTTCCTCACATTCCAAATTTCGTTTATTAAATTTCCTGTACTTGATAATCCCTTGTGATTCCATTTTCCATCAGTCAGTTTGTACTTAAATTTTAAGGTAATACCAACTTTAGAATCATCTTTTGAAAAGAATTCGATGTTATCAGTATATGCACCATTTAAAGTTGTGTACGTACCTCCACCTGTTCCTATAAATTGTTTTGTTTCTGTATTATACGCTATCCACTGAAATCGAGTTCCAGATACTATTTTCATAGTTTTTCTTGGACTACTTGTGTCACGAAATTGAGTTTTGCCTTCTCTTATTCGGTCGGACATTAACCAAGCGCCTTGTAGTTTTCCGGGTTCACCATTATCTATTCTATTCAATTTCAGATTACTATCAACAATTTCAATTATAGAATCAGCAATAATCACCTTAAAACGTACTTCAGTACCAACACGTTCAGAATTATCGGTATGGAATTCTACTTTTTCTGTCATGGTATCTCCTTCTAATTTCCAAGTACCCCCATTCGAGTGAATAAATTTACCAGTAGTCGCATTATATGTTGTTAACACTTGATAGCCATCGGCAAAAATAACCACGTTTCTTAATTTGTCTCCATTTTCAGAAATCACATAGCTTTCCCAAGCACCAATAACACTTTGGGCTTTAATTCCAATTGGTATTAAAGTACAAATAAGTACTACCATTATTTTTTTCATGATTTTATATTTTAGAGGTCAGTAGATAAGTGCTTATCTTTAGTATTAGTGAATACGTTGAATTATGGACATATTTAAGGGTCAAAACATTCTAGAGTTCTCTGATCGGTTCAAAACGGACTTGGATTGTAAAGAATATCTAGCTGGTTTAAAGGGAAGAAATACATATAAATGCCTTAAGTG
>NZ_VAUW01000105.1 GCF_005771495.1 Maribacter sp. ACAM166 | reverse complement strand
ATCACTATGTGCAGTTCTTTGAAATTTTTACCGTTGTTACTGAATTTCTGTTCGATATCATAGTCCTTTTTTAGTGGTGAATATCCTCTCCATTTATCTGTCACTATTTTTGCATCTGTACTTATATGCTCTTGAAATATTTGTGTCAATGATTTAGCAGAATAATCATCGATTGATTTTACATACACTCTTTTTATTTTATGCTTTACGTTTAGTTCGACTGCTATTACTGCCTTTTTCTTTTTAGAATTGTAACTTCTACCTTGCTTACCTTCTTCTTTTCCCCCTACCGTGAATTCATCTACATGGACAATTTCGGTCAAAGGAAAAATTTGGCTACTTGCCATTGATTTTCTAACTTTTTGCATAAAATACCAAGCAGTTCCCTGTCTAATGTCAAAACGTTTTCCCATCTGAATACTTGAAACACTTTTACTACTCGTACTCATTTCAAACACAACACAAAAGGCTTTTTGCAACCCAAATTTAACCTTATGGAACAATGTATTTGCCGTGGCACTTTCAACATGATTACAACCGTAACAATGATACTTGTGCCCAGATTTCTCACATCCTTTTGTGTGACCACATTTCATACATTTAAAACCATCGTGCCATTTTATTTTCGCTAAATATGCCTTACAGGCATCATCATTTGGCAATTCTTTTACAAA
>NZ_VAUW01000104.1 GCF_005771495.1 Maribacter sp. ACAM166 | reverse complement strand
TCTAAATTCGATAAATAATTATTATTTAGGTCAGGTTTGATGAAGAATTTAAATTCTTCATCAAACCTGGGCATACACTCTTTAGGTGATTTATTACCTAAAGATTTATGTGGGTGGTTGAAGTTATAATCCTCTCTCCAGTTATCGCTGATCCTTTGAAGCTGATAGATGTCATTAAAATAATATGCATCCAGTATATCTTCTCTGAAAAATCTATTAAAACGTTCTATGTAACCATTTTGCATCGGTTTTCCGGGCTGTGTGTATTTGATTTCGATATGGTTTTTAGTACACCACTCCATAAATGTCTTAGATATAAATTCAGGTCCGTTGTCGCACCTGACATATTTAGGTGTTCCTATTTCTTCTTTGAGGTTTTCCAATGTTTCCACTACCGCTCTGGCCGGGTACGAAAGGCCTATATCGATAGCAATGGCTTCACGGTTACAATCATCTATGACATTGAACACACGTAACTTTCTTCCATCGATAAGCGCATCGCTCATAAAATCCATACTCCAGCATTGATTGAGGACCGATGGGGTTTCCAAAGGTTGTTTTATACGCTTTATCAAACGCTTCTTATGTTTACGCCTAAGACTGAGCTTCATATCCCGATATACTCGCAATACACGCTTTCTGTTCCATTTTAGGCCTTCTCGACGGATCTTGTGATAATACTCATCAAAACCTCTAGTGGGATAAG
>NZ_VAUW01000014.1 GCF_005771495.1 Maribacter sp. ACAM166 | reverse complement strand
ATAACTTCAACCACCCACATAAATCTTTAGGTAATAAATCACCTAAAGAGTGTATGCCCAGGTTTGATGAAGAATTTAAATTCTTCATCAAACCTGACCTAAATAATAATTATTTATCGAATTTAGAGGTGTCCTAAGACGGGGAAGCCTACAGTTATGACACCAATACGGTAGGTGAGGATATGGAAATTATCTTTAAAATGCGGCGCTATATGCATGATCGTAAAGAACCCTATACCATAGAATATATACCCGATCCGTTATGTTGGACAGAGGTGCCTGAAGAGTTAAACATTCTTGTCAATCAACGAGATCGTTGGGCCCGTGGAAATCTGGAAACCTTATTTAAGCATAAGGATATGCTATTTAATTCTAGGTTCGGTAGATTGGGATTATTGAGTTATCCCTACTGGTTCTTTTATGAATGGTTATCTCCATTATTAGAATTCTTTGGGTTTTTTACGGTTTTATTATTTGCCTACTTAGGAATTTTGAATTGGGAATTCTTTATTGTTATTACTACGGCTATTTATCTTTTTTCAATAATGATATCATTTTACGCTATTCTGTGGGACGTGTATTCATACAATCAATACAAAAAGACAAAAGATATATTAATATTAATGGGATTTGCCTTATTAGAACCATTCTTATTTCACCCTATAATTGTATACGCTGCAGTTAGGGGCAATTATAAAAAATTATTTAACGTGAAAACCGGTTGGGGATCACAGGTCAGAAAAGGATTTGCAAAAGCTAGTTAACTTCAAGAAATGAATACGAGTACTATAGATAGATATACTTTAAAGCAATATACTAGGCTTATGATATCCTTTTTTGGATGTATGCTAGTATTAACACTTTTTCAATATGGTATATTGTATTATAGAGGGGTGTTAGATGCTATACTATCTACGAGTTTGGTAAAGGCTTTAATTCATCAAATTGGCTTCACGGCTATAATTGGTATAATTCTAGTTTTTCCTTTTAATTTTTGGGAAAACTTCAGGCCTAAATATGGGTTCAACCTTGTATTTGTTTTACTGGGTTTCATATTGATTATCGAGGCAATGTTAATTGGGTATTACTGCACAACCCTAGTTCCGTTAGGGTCAGACCTTTTGGGGTATAGCTATTCTGATATTAAAATAACCATAGCCAACTCTGGCGGATTAATGCTCTCTATTTATGTGCTGATTGGAATAATTTTTCTAATCGGAATTTTCTTAGGGCTATACAGAGTAACCTCAAAATTCTATAATAGAATTAGTAGAATGTATCCGTTTACTATTATCCTTTTCAGCTTATTTGTTGGATCCCTATTTACCGATGGTAAACCCATTAACCAAAATAAAACACAATACTTGGCTGTTAACTTATATAACAGTAGTACAGAAGATAATACCTATACTTCAGATGAGGAATTTCCATTAATTAAAAACGACAATATTGAAGATGTATTGGGAGCGTATTTCGAATTAAAGGAAAAAAAACCGAATATCGTTTTTATAATGGTTGAAGGTCTTGGTAGAGATTTTATGGGAGAAGGGGCAGAGTTTGGTGGTTTCACTCCGTATTTAGATTCTTTAAGTACCAAGTCCCTTTACTGGGAAAATTTTCTTAGTAATACCGGTAGAACTTTTGGCGTATTACCCTCATTATTAGGCTCTTTACCATTTGGAAAAAGTGGATTTATGGAGTTGGAAGAATTCCCGAATAAATTGACCCTTTTCAGTGTATTGAAAAACAATGGATACCATACTTCTTTTTACCAAGGCACTAATAGTTCTTTCGATAAGGTTGATCGGTTTCTTAAAAGTGAAAACATTGATTTTGTACTCGATAAATCAGGCTTTGGAGTCAACTACGAACAACAAGCAGAAGATGCTACTGGCTCCTCTTGGGGCTATCCAGATAAAGAATTGTTCAAGAAAAGTATTAGTTTAACAAGAGACGAAAATCAGCCTAGATTAGAGGTTTATATGACCATAAGCACACATGAGTCGTTTATTCCACCAAATCAATATTTTTATGAGGAGAAGGTAGAGAAGTTACTCTCTATGGGAGCGTATGATTCAAGGGTCGAAAATGTTATCGAAAAAAATGACAATGTTTTTGCTACACTTTTATATACCGATGACTCGATTAAGTGGTTTATGGACGCCTATAAATCACAACCAAATTACGATAATACCATATTTATAATTACTGGTGATCATAGATTGATACCTATACCGCAACGAAATAACATAAGCCGTTTTCATGTTCCATTGATTATGTATAGCCCAATGTTAAAGACAACACGTAAAATGAGTTCCGTATCATCTCATTTCGATGTCACGCCTTCTATTTTGGCTATGTTGAAGAGTACTTATGAATTAAAAATGCCAAAAAAAATAGCGTGGATGGGTGGCGCAATAGATATGGAAACTTCATTTCGATCCATTAAAAATATTCCACTAATGAGAAACAAGAATGAGTTAAAGGAATATGTAAGTGGAAAAAACTTATATACGGATGGAGATATTATGGAACTTGAAGCTAATATGGACGTTAGTTCTTCATATGGCGGTGGTTCAAAAATTGAATCTAAACTAGAGGCGTTTAAATCTATGAACCTTTATGTAACTGCCAAGAATAAGATAATACCAGATAGTTTGGCCATTTTCTCCATTCAAAAGGAAAAATTTACGGAAAGTGAAACGGTTTGGCTTAACAGTGTTTATGATGGTAAGGATTCTGATAAAGGTTATTTCAAGGCTAGGGAATTAGCATGGAATAAAAAATGGGACAAAGCACTCTTATTATGTCGCTATAATTTATCCGAAGCTCCCAGTCATATAGATACTAAAATACTTATGGGTAGGGTCTATTCATGGAAAGGAAACCATGAGAAAGCCATTAAAATATTGAAAGAGTGTATTAATTTAAACCCTAATTACATTGATTCTTATGCCGCGTTGTTTGATATTTATTATTGGTCTGATAAATTAATTGAAGGTTTGGAACTAATAGATTTAGTTGAAGAAAATAGCTCAAGTGCCAGCGAAATTGCAGAGAAAATTTCTAGGGCACGTACGCTGGCAAGAAATGCAGGTATTAAAGTTCATAGGCCTACTAAAAGCACATTGGCTTCCACAAAATAATGAAGAATAGGATTATACAAAGCGTTTTTTTCATAGTACTAAGCTGTATTCTCAGGGTTAGTGGACAAGATGCGAACACTATAGAGAGTAATACACGAAGTTTTGAAACTGCCTATGTATTGGCTTATGACGGTAAAACTTCAACGGCTATTAAAATGTTGAGCACATTGGTAAATGAACAGCCTGGTAATGCCAATGTAAAAACACTATGGGCCAGTACGCTTAGCTGGGAAGGTAATTATGAAAAAGCACGCTCAGTATTCAATGATGTATTATCTAATGATAAAAATAACCGGGAGGCATGGATATCTGCAGTAAAGAACGAACTCTATGCTAAAAACTATTCCATCGCATTAGGGCTGGTAAATAAGGCGTTATTGTACCTAGATGAGTATAGTGAATTGGAAAGGCTTAAAAATTTAGCAAAAAAAGGTATTGATAATACAACATACGTTGAAAAAGGCTGGTATAATGTCGATAGTAACATTAACACCATTCTTACCCCAAAAAATAGCGAGAACAAGGCAAATAAAATAGCCATTACAGATTCTAGTAGTGTTAAAAGTGCTCCAATTATAAGAAAAACACCTGTTACTGAAGAAGAGCAAAAAAATAGGGTAGCGGTCAATAGTTCGGTTACCATTTTTGACCAAAGTTATAACCCAATAACTTCTTCAAGCATATCTTACAAGCGACAAACAGCCTATGGTAGCATTATACCTCGGCTAAACCTTAGTAACCGTTTGGGTAAAAACGGTATTCAACTGGACTTAGACCTTTATCCAAAAATTGCAAAAGGATTCTATGCGTATTTGAATTATGGATACTCTAATTCAGAACTATATCCAAACCATAAAGTCGGCGGAGATATTTATTATAATCACAAAAGTGGTATTGAATTTTCAGCCGGAGGTAGATATATTAGTTTTGCCACAAGAGCTGTAAAGTCGATAACAAACTCGTTAGGCTACTACCGAGGAAATTACTACTTCTCATTACGTTCTTATATAACACCTGTACCTAATCAATTAACTAAAGCATCGGGAAATATATTAATTAGAAAATATTTAAAGGATGCTGAAAACTATATGGGAATCAATTTCGGAATCGGATTTTCTCCTGAGTTGAGGCAGTTTTCATCAGGAAATCAAATTTTGGCAGAGACCTTATTGTATATCGAATCTCAGCGGTTAAGCTGTGAGTATCAGTTTACGAGTAAAAATAATCTAAGTTCTTATCGAACGAATATTGGTGTATTGCGTCAGGAACAATCTTTCGTCCCTGGAAGTTTCTTTTATTCATTCTCTGCCGGACTAACCTATCAATTTAATTTTTAGGTTGTTGACAGCCGAATAGTATATCCGAATAGAAAATTATTCGATCGATTTAATAATTCCTAAATTTTATTTAGTAAAATTTTTAGAATTCATATCCGATATCCATTTATCTGCATACATCCCATAAACAAGGCCTATTTCGTTGTTTTGTACATATTCTTCATCCTTCCCTGGGTCAAAATTCACATTATATACAAACACTTTTATACCTGCTTCCTTTAGTTGCAGTAAAAGTTTAGTTTGACTTGCAATCATTCTTCTTGAAAGACCTACATATGTTACATTATTCACTTTTAAGAAGTTTATTTTATCTCCTTTTAATCCAAGTAATGGTTCTTGTGAAATCATGGCATGTATATTATGTTCAGATGCTTTTTCAACTGCCATAACGCTAAATAGCTCCATAATAAGCCGGTTTTTATCAATAAAGGCATCAGCGAAAGCAAGTGGGTCGTTTACCTTATCGGTCACCAAAGTAGCGTCTGGGTGCTCTTTAAACCAAGTATTTATACCTTCCATATCTAATGTACTATAATCCCCATAAATCTTTCGTTTGATAAATTGAGCATGAGTAGGAGGTAAGGCACCAGTATAATCTGTAAAACGGGCCCACATATTCCAATCATGTGCTGCAACTAAATGCCTGTCGGAAGTTTCTATAATATCCAATTCAAAAATTCTGAATCCCTTTTTATAATTCTGATCTAGGGCATCTTTTGAATTGGTTGATCTTATCCCATTTACTTCACCGCCTGCATGTGCAATATATCTATCAATATTAGGCTCAAAATCATATGTTATTTTAGGAAAGTAACTATGCTTATCAAAAATTTCAGAAGACACTGAAATAGTTTTAATAACCGACATGTCATTTACTTCTTCAATAATACTACCGTTTAAGTTATGCATAATGTACGCCTGTCTTCCTTGTAAATTGCTTAATTGAATAAACCCTAGTGATTGTAATGATTTTGCTAAATCTCCTAGACTTGCAGCTGCAGAATCATGGGCCAATAGTGCGAAATTTGCGTTGCTCTCAATCATTTGAGTCAGCACGGTCAACAATGCTTCTGCTTCTGCTTTACTACCGTATGTATCAAAGGTTTTATATTCAATATTTTTTGAATCATGAAAATGAATAACCGTTAATCCGCGCTCTATAGATTCTGTTTGGGATAAAAAACTAAAGGTGCTTCGTTGCTTCGCATTAAAACTATGGCTATTTAAAAGTAGTTCTATATGCTCATAAATAGGTGCTATTTTAATGATTGGCTCAATGGCCAAACTATGAACTACACTGCTTAAAATGAGAATAGGCAGAAGTACATTGGTTCTTAGGATAATGAATAGCATAGCGGAAGAATTTATCATTTCTTTTAAATCTAATTTTGATTGTGTTTACACTCGTAAAGATGCGTATGAATTAACGAATTTAAGTGCTTCATATTGTAGTTTACTTAGCGTTATTAAGATTCAGAAAGTATATCAGATGGTACAACGTAGAAACAGTACGCTACTTATTTTTAATGTATTTACTAGTAAGATGTAAATGATTTTGAAATTCTAAAACATTCGTCAAGGTATTGGAACAACTAATTCGCCGATTAAAAACCACTAACTCGGATGAACGGTCACTATAGAATCCTTTTCCAAATTAGTGACTAGCGATAATTTAAGTAAACAACACTTTTTTATAGGTTTTACCACAAAAACAAAAAGGTTCACCACATTTAATTGTCACACCTTAATCTACACTATATATTTACTTTAGTAGAAGTAGTTACCCAAATCAAAATGTAATAATTAAACCTACACACATGCTTTACGATACCTACGGTGAAGAGTACCTGTTATTTCTTCAAGATTTAAATGAAATTTTAAGTATAAACGAATTAGCTGAATTGGATTATATGTAAACAGTCCAAGCCACAAATCTAAAAACCAAAATTCTCATGGCACACCAAAATCAAGATTTTCCATCCTATCAAAATTTTATTCAGGATTTAAATGATATTCTGGTTAATTTCAACATCAATAAATTAACCTATTCTTAGGTTGATACTAGGGTTAAATAAGAAAGCACCCATTACAAATGGATGCTTTCTTATTATATAGATGTATTTGATTCTATCCCAAATATGTTTTCAACAACTTACTTCTAGAGGCATGACGTAACTTGCGAATTGCTTTCTCACGAATTTGTCTAACGCGTTCGCGAGTTAAATCAAATGTTTGTCCTATTTCAGCCAAAGTCATTGACTGTTGGTCACCAATACCATAATATAGTTTTACCACATCAGCCTCCCTAGGGGACAATGTATCCAACGCTCTATTGATTTCTGTATTCAAAGATTGTTGTAACAATTGATTATCTGGTCTAGGTGATTCACCTGAACGCAATACATCATATAAGTTTGAATCTTCTCCTTCACGTAAAGGTGCGTCCATAGATACGTGTCTACCTGAATTCTTAAGTGATTGCTTTACCTCAGAAACTGTCATTTCTAATTCTTTAGCAATTTCTTCAGGAGATGGCGGACGTTCATGTGCCTGCTCTAAGTAAGAAAATGTTTTCTTAATTTTATTAATAGAACCAATTTTGTTCAATGGTAAACGAACTACTCTTGATTGTTCAGCCAAGGCTTGTAGAATAGACTGTCTAATCCACCATACCGCATAGGATATAAATTTAAATCCTCTAGTCTCATCGAATCTTTTGGCTGCTTTTACTAAACCTAAATTTCCTTCATTGATTAAATCAGGTAATTTTAAACCTTGATTTTGATATTGTTTTGCTACGGAAACCACAAATCTTAAATTTGCTGTGGTTAATTTTTCCAAAGCTGCTTGACTACCCTCCCTTATCTTTTGTGCTAACTCTACCTCTTCATTTGCAGTAATCAAATCAATTTTACTGATATCTTGCAAGTATTTGTCGAGTGATTTAGACTCGCGATTCGTAACCTGCTTGATAATCTTTAGTTGCCTCATATGTGTGTATGGAATTTAGAAGTTCTACAAGTTTACAGTATACCACTTATTATTGTCAATACCAAACAAACTAAGCTATACTTCTACACTATTTATAAGGTTTAACAAAGTATTATGCATTTAGGTCATTAAACGAGTATGCCTTATTTTTGAACCTACACAGCTATTAAATATGAGTAAAAGAGCTTTAAAAACATATCTTTCTAAATTACCTAAAAAGGCATTGGAAGAACAGCTATTAGAGCTTTATGAAAAATTTCCGACTGTAAAGACGTATTATGATTTTGCTTTCAATCCGAAAGAGGAAAAATTGATTCAAGAAGCTAAGGGGAAAATATCAAATGAATACTTTCCTTTAAAAAGAAGACGACCAAAAGCAAGACGATCTGTGGCTCAAAAATTCTTGAAACATTTTATAAAATTAGGGGTAGATTCACATTTAATTGCAGATGTAATGTGTTTTAATCTTGAAATTGCGCAAACATTTTCAATGGAAAAAAATGTGCCCGATTCCTTTTATAGAAGTATGCTAAATTCGTTCAACGAAGTAATACAATATACAGTCGTTCAAGGTATCTTACCCGAATTTAAAGTACGAATCCTTACTATTTATAAAGAAACCCAATCCCAAAAATGGCTTTTTGAAGATGAATTTTCAAAAGCCTTGGATATATTAGATTAAATAATGGCAATAGTTATCATTCGACAAGACAATAAAATAATACTTTGGAAAAATGCGCTTTTAAAGGCAAACAGTACATTAAAGGTATATAGTTATTTAGAAGACCATCCCAAAGATGAAATTACCATGGCTATTATTTGGAAACATCCACCTGGGTCACTTTCCAATTATCCCAATTTAAAATGCATTGCATCGGCAGGGGCAGGGGTTGATTATATTTTTGAAGACCCCACACGTCCAACAAACGTGCCTATCACACGTATCGTAGACCCCTTTTTGGCTAGCGATATGTCTGAACATGTATTGGCGGTTATATTGGCTCATCTTAAAAATTTGAATGCCTACAGGTTAAATCAAGTTGAAAACGTATGGCAGCCTTTGGAATATTTACGTATTAAAGATGTTACCGTGGGTATTCTAGGTCTTGGCGAATTAGGTGCGCTTACTGCATCTGACCTAACCAGAGTTGGTTTTAATGTTCAGGGGTGGAGTCGAAGTAAAAAGGACATCAAGAATGTAAATACGTACTCAGGCAAAGAAGCCCTTTCTGAATTTCTTAAATCTTCAGATATACTCGTATGTCTTTTACCATTAACGCCAGAAACAGAAGGTTTTTTAAATAAAGACCTTTTAGCACAGCTTCCTAAAAATGGGTATATCATAAATGTAGCTAGAGGCGGTCATTTGGTCGATGGTGATTTACTAATGTTATTAGATAATGGTCACCTTTCTGGGGCATGTTTAGACGTTTATCATACAGAACCATTACCACAGGCACACCCCTTTTGGAATCATAAAAAAATACATATGACTCCCCATTATGCAAGTGTTTCAGACACAAATTCAGTAATTCCCCAATTATTAGAAAACTACAAACGACTACATAATAACGAGGAACTGAATCATAAGGTAGACATGGCAAATGGCTATTAATATTTCGAAATTCAAGATTTATATTTCTTTTACCCACAAAAATCACATAATTTTATAAGGTTTTTGCATTATAAACCTGTTTAACGCCTACAACCCTTTTGAAGCTACAGAAAGAGATTACCGAAAAGACCTTGTACGATTATCAAGAGGAAGATTTAAATACTATTTTCAAGTATTTGGATGATACTGGTGATAATTCGAACCTATTGTACCAACTACCAACGGGTGGTGGCAAAACAGTAGTCTTTTCTGAAATAGCAAAACGGTTTATAGAAAAGACAAAGAAAAAGGTGGTAGTGCTAACTCATCGAATTGAATTGAGCCTGCAGACCTCAAAGATGCTTAAAGGGTTTGGAGTAAAGAATAAAATCATTAATAGTGAAGTTAAGGAATGGCAAGACCAAGAAGAATACATGTGCTTTGTAGCCATGGTCGAAACCCTTAACAACAGACTTCAAGAAGAGAAAATTGAAATTAATAATATTGGGCTGGTTATTATAGATGAAGCCCATTATAACTCTTTTCGAAAGTTATTTAAGTTTTTTGAGAATTCAGTGATTATAGGTGTTACCGCTACACCACTAAGTTCGAATATTAAACTACCCATGAAAGACAACTATAAAAAGTTGATTGTTGGGGAATCAATTGAATCGTTGATTCAGAAGAAGTTCTTGGCCAAGGCGAACATGTATAACTATGATGTTAGTCTGCAGAGTTTAAAACTAGGAATTAGTGGTGATTACACCGTAAAATCATCAGATGAGTTGTACGGTAACCATAGCATGCTAAATAAACTTGTGGCTGCTTATAGCGAGATTGCAAAAGGTACAAAGACACTTATTTTCAATAACGGAATAAACACTTCTAGATATGTCTGTGAAACCTTTAAAAAAGCAGGGTACAACATTCGACATCTAGATAACAAAAATAATGCTTCAGAGCGACGAGATATACTACAATGGTTTAAGGAAACACCCGATGCCATACTCACTTCGGTAAGTATTTTAACTACAGGTTTTGATGAACCAAGTGTAGAAACTATTATTCTAAACCGCGCTACCCGGTCACTTACGCTTTACTTTCAAATGATTGGGCGTGGGTCACGCTATTTACCCCAAAAGGAAGATTTCAATGTCATTGACATGGGAAACAACGTTGCCCGTTTCGGACTTTGGAATGCTGGAATTGACTGGCAAGAAATATTCCATTTTCCAGATTTCTATTTAGAGAATATTAAAAACGATGAGGATATTGAAAGGGAATTCGTCTACGAAATGCCGGCAGTTTTAAGAGCAGAGTTCGCCAAGTCGGTTGATATCGATTTTGACATCAAAGCAGAATACAAAAAGAGTTTTGCTAATGGAGAAAAATCTAAATTGGTGTTGGAGAAAAGTATCGAACAACACGCAAAAATCTGTTCTGAAAATTCAGAAGATGTTTTTGACGCCCGTATTCTTGCAAAAAAGCTAAAAGAAGAAATAAAATATCGTGTGCGTCAATATTCCTATTGCATCATGAACAACACCAAGAACTACAAAGAATGGTTAGAAGAAGATTATGAACGAAAGTTGCGTTCCAAAATTTCCAAAAAATTTGCATCTAAAATGTAAATATCAAACTTAGATGTTGGTTGAATTGTATGTATACCAACGTACGATATTGTTCTCTTTTAATTATTATTTAGATATTCTAGTATTACGGCGATTGGCGAGTTAATTCTTTAATATCCACCCCCTTTATTAAAGAATTTCGAAAAATTCTCTATTGATTGTCAATATCCCTATAAGATGGTTAAATTCATGCTCTTGAACCACAAGAATAACGAACACGTATGAAAAACCGACTCCTATCCTTTATTTTCCTATTAACAATTTTATTTTATGGTATAGCCGGTTATCATTTTCTTACCGGATGGCATCCTATAATCATGATGCTCTTAGGGATTCTTCTAGGCATTACAATAAATGCAATTCTTTATGGTATTCTAAATGTTATTAGTAAAGGGTCTAAAAAAATTCCACGAACAGCAATTTCTGCTATAGTTAGCGGAATTTTAGGATTTGTAATTTTGAAATATATTGGTTTTGGCTGGCCAACCCTTTTCTTTAGTGCTATAATTGGTATAGGTATTCTTTTTTGTATTTCATTCAATTGGTTTCTAAGAAGGAAATCATTTTTTTCAAGTATCTTATTTGGCACCACCTTAATTGGTGTGGTTTATGTATTGTTTGTTTTGATTAATACTGGTTCAGACCCTTTTGATAAAGAAGTTCCTTTGGCGTTTTCACAAACTGATAATTTTGCGTCTGCTACTCCGTACTTTGACAATCCAGCTGCCGAAGGCTCTTATGGGATAAAAACCTTTACCTATGGTAGTGGCACTGATGAACAACGTGAGGAGTTTGCGAGCGGTGTCACGTATAAAACCAATACTGTAAACGGGAAATGGCTTATACCTGATTGGAAGGGGAAAAAGAAAAAATGGCGTGAACAATATTGGGGATTTGGTGCTGAGAACTTTCCTTTAAATGGCAGGGTATATATGCCCGATGGAGAAGGCCCGTTTCCATTGACTATAATTGTACATGGTAATCATAGCATGATTGATTATTCTGACGATGGCTATGGTTATTTGGGGAATTTATTGGCAAGTAGAGGTATCATTGCTGTATCCATAGATGAGAATTTTCTGAACGGACATTGGTCTGGAGACTTTATGGGTAAGGAAATGCCAGCCAGGGCATGGTTACTTTTGAAACATTTGGAACAATGGCAAAACTGGAATTCAGAGACTGGTCATGATTTAGCGCAAAAAGTTGATATGGAGAATATCATGTTAGTAGGCCATTCAAGGGGTGGAGAGGCTGTCTCTATTGCAGCAGCGTATAACAAATTGCCGTATTTTCCTGATCAGGCAAAAGAGAAATTCAATTTTAATTTCAATATAAAAGGGGTGGTTGCTTTGGCACCAACAGATTATCGGTACCATCGTAAAATTAAACTTAAAAATGTAAACTTTTTAAGTTTACAGGGATCGTACGATTCAGACGAAGTGAGTTTCTGGGGAATGCGTCCCTATCGTAGGTTACAGTTCACAGATTCTATTCCTGGGTTTAAAGCAGGAGTCTACATTCATCACGCCAACCATGGCCAGTTCAATTCAACCTGGGGGAATTCAGATTTTGGTGTTCCGTCTAAATGGTTGTTAAACCTAAATCCATTATTAAGAGAAAAGCAACAGCAAGAGACTGCTAAAGTGTTTATAAGTGCCTTTGCCGAGGCGAGCCTAAAGCAGAATTCTACTTATCTACCTATTTTTAAAAATGTTTCACTCGCCAAGCAATGGTTGCCTATTGAACATTACTTGACGCATTTTGAACCCTCTAATTTGAAAATGATAGCAAATTTTGAGGAAGACTTAGACATCACCACAGCAACCGATAGCACGCTTTTAACTGCTTCAAACATGGCATTATGGAAAGAAGATATTTTACCTTCTCGTGATGAGGATAGTCAGGAAAATAGTGCTGTCATTTTAGGTTGGGATTATGAGAAGCCTACAAAATCAGATGTTAAAGGGGTTTATACAATCTCATTGTCCGAGACAGATAAAGTACTGTTATCTACGAATTCAGCGTTGCAAATGACCTTGGCAGCTGGTGACCATGAATGGTTAAACGTGAACCAGACGGAAGAGGAAAAAGACCGTGATATAGATGAAGAAGAGGAGCGGGAAATACCACAATTAGATTTCAGTATTCAACTGACAGATGAACTTGGTGCAAGCACTTCAATTAAGGTAAGCGATATAAAAAGTATTTCTAAACCATTGAAAACACGTTTTACTAAATTTAAATTTTTAGATAAAGAAATGATCGGTGAAGAGTGGGAAGTACAATTACAAACTTTTCATTTTCCTTTGGAAACATTTACAGCTAAGAATCCCGATTTTAATCTAGGACAATTGCAAACTATTGAATTTATTTTTGACCAAACGCCCTATGGGGTAGTGGTAGTAGATGAAATAGGAGTAGTGAGCAAGAGTTAGTGACTAGGGACTAAGATTTGGTTGTTCGTTGTTGTTCATTTGACGAAATGTCATCCTGAGCGCAGTCGAAGGCAACAGACCACGAAAAGTCTACGATTATCCCCATACTGACAGTTCTCTTTAAATTGTATTTTTGCTAATTGCTAATTGCTAATTGCTAATTGCTAATTGCTAAATGTACATTGTTTCATTTACTTTGTACTCCGCTCTTTAACTAACCCAATAAATTCCGTCTCCTATCAAATCTAATACTAAAACGCTTCTTGTTATTGCCTTCGTATGGCCAGAACCAGCTTCTACTGCTGCTGGAGAACGTATGATGCAATTATTGGCTGTATTTCAAAAACAAGGCTATACTATTACGGTAGCTTCTGCTGCATCTAATTTTGAGTTTTCGGCAGATTTGAATTCTAGAGATATTCAAACGCAAGTAATTGAACTTAATAATGCTTCTTTTGATGCCTTTGTGTCCGATTTTCAACCCAGTGTTGTTCTCTTCGATAGATTTTTAAGTGAAGAACAATTTGGATGGCGCGTGGTAGAACAGGTTCCAAATGCTTTACGTATTCTTGATACGGAAGATTTACATAGCCTACGTCATGTTCGAGAACTTTGTTTCAAGAAGGAAATTCCATTTACTACGAAAGCCTGGTTAGAAGATGATAAGACCAAACGCGAAATTGCCAGTATGTATCGTTGCGATCTTTCGCTAATCATCTCTAGTTTTGAACTTGATTTGCTTACCGATGTCATAAAAATGGACAAAAGTCTACTTTTGTTACTTCCTTTTATGATTGATGAAATAGCAGAGGATATAAAGTGGACAACCTTCGAGAATAGAACGGACTTTATGTTCATTGGTGGAGGAAAACATACACCAAATATTGATGCAATCAACTATTTAAAAACAGCTATTTGGCCCTTAATTCATGCACAATTACCAAAGGCTAAATTAAATATTTACGGAGCCTATTTACCCCAACAAATCTTGGAAATGCACAATCCAAAAGAAGGTTTTTTAGTACAGGGAAGGGTAGATGATGTAAACGAAGTAATGCAAGCCGCTAAAGTATGCTTGGCCCCATTGCATTTTGGAGCGGGAATTAAAGGAAAGCTGGTATCTGCCATGCAAAATGGTACACCAAGCGTTACCACCACCATCGGCGCAGAAGGTATGCAGGGCATTTTGGAGTGGAACGGCTATGTTGAAAACGACCATGCGGCATATGCTCAAGCTGCAGTGCGGTTATATACTATTAAACTCACCTGGGAAAATGCGCAGGAACAAGGTAAAACCCTTATCAATACCTTGTATTCAAAAAAAAGCTTGGAACATATAATTACAAAAAAAATAGAGGAACTTCAAAAGAACTTGTCAACGCACCGACAACAAAATTTTATTGGAGCGTTGTTACAATACCAAACATTTCAAAGTACGAAGTTTATGGGCAAATGGATTGAGGAGAAGAATAGGAGGTAGTTAAAGTTTCGTTATCGATTATGTATCTGGTTTTTTACATGGTTAAGCATGGAATTAAAAAAATAAAAACCGAATAAAAAATTTGCGAGTATTTTCGTAAGCAACTTATTATCAATAAATTAATTATACACTTTTTTGTAAATAGTGCTTTTATTCAGTTACTTCCTTTTCCCTAATGTGCTTTTTTGTTAAAAGAGTTAAAGATAAAAATATTCCGAAAAGAATTATTTTTCCAATTAAATACCCAAACCCATATTCAGTCAACCTTTCAAAATCGGTTGTTACTATTTGAATTATATTAACTATTAATATTAAAGAAAGTATAGCTGAGATGTAAAAAAATATTTTTTTCATTATAAGGTTATTCAAAAGGAAGGCAATTCTTAAATTACCTTCCTTCTTTAATTCATTAACTATTTAGTCACTGTTGTAGTTGTTGGAGTATAAAGTCCAAAAGTTAAACCAGATACTAATCCATTAACAAATGATTGCCTCGTTTGAACTGTATAATCTTTCGCACCATCTGCCATTTGTTTTGAATCAGAAACTCCAACAGGAGCTAATCCATAAACAACATAATGATTCCATTTAGTCGTTTGAGAATTTCCTTTTGCTCCTTCTCCGACAACACTAGTGTAAGAGTAACAAGAAGTTAATAACATTGATGAAGCAAATAAGATTGCCATCGTTTTCATTGAATTTTTAATCATTCTTTTTTTAATTAAATTAAACATTTATTTATATTACTCATTTTGAGTCTCGTTTGGGCATTACTGGTTTGGCATCGAGTAGGCAAGGGGGATTTCACCCCAAGCCTCTCACAGAACCGTGCTTGAAAGTCTCCCCTCACACGGCTCTTCTAATTTGTAACAAATATAAGCTCATCCTTTTGCAAGTTGGCAAACGGTATTCCAAATTAGCTAAGCCATTCGCTCCATCTCCATTACAGAAACTTTTTCAGTACTACGGCTTAGTCTGCCACTACATACTGGAGTTACTATACTTGTTTGGACCGTAGGTTAAGCTTTAAATTTATAACTCAATCCACGATGAGAACAGAAAAAAGACATTACGAAAAGTCATTTAAAATAATAGCGGTTGAATTAATAAAGAAAAGAGTTGTTTTTTACCTCAGTTCTTGTTAGCTGCAGTTATTTAATCGTTATACTTTCTGATTTTGCCTTCAATTTTAATTTTTGAAAAATCATAATATTCTAAATTGTATTTTGAAATTAATAGATTTCCACCAACATCCTCCAAATTGCCCAAGTCAGTTACTTTAGAAAATCTTAAACTCAAATTTTTACCTACGTATTTTAGTGTTCCTAAAGAGGTTAGAGAATTGCCTCTAATTGAAACAGCTCCATTAACTTTTTCTAGTGGTGTCAATGTTTTTATTTTAAAACTACCTTTATTAATAAACTCATCGGAACCACTAAACCATAAATCACCACCAACTCTCTTTAATTTCCCTAAATCTTGTATTTTAGTATATAATAATCCTAAATCTCCTCTTATTGATTCAATATTCCCAAGTGTTTTTATTTCATGACCATTATTTTTATATTCTTGGTCTCCTCTAACATCATCAACTCTATAAGAGGTCAAGTCAAATATATAATCAAGCACTATTTCATTTTGTTCTTCTTATTTTAAGTCGAATGGTAATTCAATTTTTATTGTTTGTTTAGAGCTTTTATCTTTTTTCAATTCATAGTCACTATATTTAATACCAATTGAAGCCATTTTTTATATGGAATCCCGTTTCGGTCAATATACTTGTATATGGTATATTTTGTCAAGTTTTTAGATGAATCTTTAAATTATGGTTAGTGAGTGTTTTAGACAAAAAAAATATGCTTCATTAAAAGCAATAATTCCGTCATTCCAACTTGGGAATTGATTTTTTGGATGCTTAATCATATTTAAAAATCGACTTCCGTTTTGCAGTTTTTTAACTAGATTATTCGGTAGCTTTTTTGATTTCGAAAGTTTAAAAATAACATCAATTAAATCTTCTTGATAATTAATTAAATTATTATTGTTAGCATGCATTCTTAAACTAATTTCAAATAATGCTACCATTTCGTAAATTTCATCTGAAATGTCATTATCAACTAATTTTCCGAATTGGCATAAACAATTTTCATGGAATTTAAGCATACAAGGACCTGATTTTATTAAACCAACAAAATCGATTTCATCTCTTGTAAGTTTATTATTTACTTGAACATCTCCTTTGTTATAGACTACAACTGTCGGAATTTCCCCTTTAATTAATTCTGTAAACTCAAAGTAATTCCCATGTCTTATGGAGGCAAACTCTTTACGGAATAAACTTGTGTCTTCCTTTAATTTCATTGCCTTAAGCATGTATCCAACAGTTTTGGCAATGATTAAAGTGTCCATTTTAATTATTTGAGGATTCAGTTCTAATTGCAGCCAACGATAAGCTAAGAGGAGTTTTAATTCCTTTTAGCGGATGATAACGAAGTTCGCTGTTTTCCGTAGAAAGGTAAAAGGAAGTCGTATTGCTTTTGTAAGAAGTTATTAACGAAAACTAACAATAATAATGTAAAGCAGCTCGGCCCAGCAGCTTCAATCTGTTGATTATAAATTCAACATGTATATCGGTACATAAATTAAGAAAATCGAAATCTAATTTATGTCTAGGTGTCCAATTTTGGTACTATATTTCTATCCTCTTACAATAAACCATCTTTAGAACATCCGTTATACCAACATATACCTTGTTTGTTGAAGATATTCAAAAGCTTACCGGTAGCTCAACGCGTACCATATCCCAGGCAATGTACATAACAGCTTTTCCGTCTTCTACATCTTCAAATTGTATAGAGAATTGTTCAACCATTTCTTTACTTTCAATTACAGGAGTCTCAACTCTTACTACATCATGCTCTTTGTTGTAACTGTAATGTCCCCAGTAATCTAGGTCGGAATTAAATATTATGGTCCAATTATTTTCGGTTGGAATAGCAAACATGGAATACGTACCTGTTTTAAGTGATTGACCACCAATAGTTATGTCTCTATAAACCTTTATCTCTGTAGCTTCATTAGCGCCAAAACGCCATACCTCATTATATTTAACCATACTGCCAAAAACGGCTCGATTATTTTTTTGAGGCCTGCTATAATCAACTTTGAGTATTGGTGTTTCGCCTAGCTTTCTTTCAGGAGCAAATTTTCTGTCATGAGCAAAATTGTTTGGTAAATAAGCCCTGTCTAACGGACTCTTGTCTAGTCCACGAAATTCTTGTGCTACAGTACTAAAGGTAAATAAGCTAATGAGCACAAATACTGTGATAATATTTTTCATACTATTATGTATTGAGGTTACTATTGTTAATTGAAATTTAAACAAAGAGGAGCTTCAATACTTCGACAAGCGCAGCGCAGATACCTTTTATCGAATACTAACGAAGTTCGTTGTTTGAAAATATGCAGTCAAGCATTTACTAATGTATTTTACAAGAAGTCACTAAAGAAGTATACTTATAAGTAGCTGAGCTAATGAAACTAGTATTCTGAGGTTTCAGTATCAAGCCCTTTTTCAACCTTCATGTCAGGTTGGTTCAAAGCATTAAATTGAAAAATATCATTTCTTGAATAATGACCTATAACATCGAAATCTAATTTAGCTGAAACTAGTTCATCTAAATCTAATTCTGCGATTAACCCTCCTGCTTTATCATATAAAGGTCCCGCAATTAATTTACCCAATGGTGAGACGATTACGCTACCACCTCGACACATCTGTTCAGATTCTTCTTCTACGAGGTGTTGATATTTCTTTGGGTACATTGATTTCTCAAAAAATTGATTACATCCTAAAACAAAACATCTACCCTCTAACGCTATATGTTTCATGGTAGAAGTCCACTCTTCCCTAGCATCAGCTGTTGGTGCAATATAAATCTCAACCCCTTGTTTATACATGGCCATTCTTGCCAATGGCATATAATTTTCCCAACAAATAAGCCCACCTATTTTTCCTATTTTGGTTTTGAACGTAACTAAAGATTCCCCATTATCTTCACTCCAAATTATACGTTCACTTCCTGTTGGTTTTATTTTTCTATGAACACCCAATAACCCATCTGTAGGCGAAATATAGAGCATGGAACAAAACAGACTACCGTTAGTTGATTGTTTTTCAGTTATACCTACCACCAAGTAAACATTTTCAGTTTTAGCAAGCTTTTCAAGTCTTTTAAGATCAGTGCTTTCTAAATCTAAACTGTTTTTATGATATTCTGAATATAGGTTTCTTCCTTCATCGGTTCTACTACCTACTTTTGCACCGAAAGAAAACCCCCTTGGATAGCCTGGAATAAATGATTCTGGAAATACGATTAATTCACAACCTTGCTTTGCGTAGGTTTTAACTAGGTTTTCTATTTTCTCAATTGTTTTCTCCTTATCAAAGAAAACTGGACTATCTTGAACTAAGCAAACTTTTAATTTCATATTTCTTTATAACGATGAACTAAGAGGAGTTTTACACTTCTACAAGCTCATTACAAGGCACTTATAGCAGATGACAACGAAGTTCGTTGTTTCAAAATATGAAGTCAAGTGCTCCTAAGCTGTTTTGTGATAACTTATTAACTAAAATTAAGTAAATCAATACTTATTAAAGCATCATTCCACTCAAGACTTCAATGCGTTGACTAAAAAGCTTAGGAATTAACTAAAAAGTAATTCAAAATCGAACGTCGATGGTTATTACGTTTTTGGATCTCTCTTGAATATTTCAATCAAATCAAAAACAAGTATACAAAATACTACCCATATGAAGCCGGCAATGAATCCGCCAGCAATATCCGAAGGAAAATGAACGCCAAGGTAGATTCGGCTTATACCTATACTTAAGATTAGAATAGCCAAAACCAGGATCAACAAAAACTTAGCTATTATATAAATGTTGAATTTGTATACAAGAAACATTAAAAAACCATAAAATGCCATCGCACTCATGGCATGCCCACTGGGATAACTTAAGGTTTCTACAGAAACCAAGTGTTCTATTCCGGGGCGCGCACGATCAATAAACCGTTTGAGCATCATATTCGAAACTGTCGCCAAGGCTAAAACTAATGTTGCTTGTACCACATATTTCCAGCGTTTAAAAACTAATAGGGAAAACACCAGAAAAAGACCTAGTACCATCAAGTAGCCATAAAAATCACCAACATTGGTCATAAATTTAAAATACGCAGTAAGGGTAGGAGAGCGGTACGAAATCACATAATCAGTTATTGCCGTATCGTAGGAGGCCAGGACTTCTGTTTTTAACGTTTCTGTAAACGCTATAAATAAATTTATCCCTCCTACGACTATAACTAGGGCAATTAATACCGTAATGAGGTAGGGTAAATTAGCGTTGTATTGAGGTAACTTATCCGCCAAAAATTTACGAATAGATTTTATAAAGGCATAAAGGGTTTGTCTCATGCTACTAAACGTTATGTTTAAGTTGTAAACATAGGGGAAATTATAAAAAAGGACTATTACATACCGTAGGATAAATAACTCGTTTCATAACGCCCCTTACATTTTCATACAAATTTTAGCCAATCGCTACATTTGGTTAGGTGACCGATGAACTCGTATCTTTATACCGCAACTGAATAGTAAGAAAGTATGAAATCACCTGATTGGCAAACCGCCATAGAATTTGAAGATATAACCTATAAGAAATGTAAAGGTGTAGCCCGTATCGCTTTTAACCGACCGAATGTACGTAACGCTTTTAGACCACATACAACCAGTGAATTAATCAAGGCATTTTATGACGCACAGGAAGATACCTCTATCGGAGTGGTTTTACTTTCTGCCGAAGGTCCGTCTACCAAAGATGGTATTTGGTCATTCTGTAGTGGTGGGGATCAAAAGGCTAGAGGAGAAAAAGGCTATGTTGGGACAGATGGCCAGCATCGTTTAAATATATTAGAAGTACAGCGTATGATTCGATTTATGCCTAAGGTGGTCATTGCCGTAGTACCAGGTTGGGCTGTTGGTGGCGGACATAGTCTACATGTTGTTTGTGATATGACTTTGGCCAGTAAAGAACATGCTATTTTTAAACAAACAGATGCTGATGTGACTAGTTTTGACGGTGGATATGGTTCAGCCTATTTAGCTAAAATGGTTGGTCAGAAAAAGGCCCGTGAAATTTTCTTTTTAGGTAGAAACTACTCTGCCCAAGATGCCTTTGATATGGGTATGGTGAACGCTGTAATTCCGCATGACGAATTGGAGGATACAGCTTTTCAATGGGCACAAGAAGTTTTAGAAAAATCTCCTATCTCTATAAAAATGTTGAAGTTTTCAATGAACTTAACTGATGATGGTATGGTAGGGCAACAAGTTTTTGCCGGAGAAGCTACCCGCTTGGCCTATATGACCGATGAAGCCAAAGAGGGCAGAAACGCTTTTCTTGAAAAACGTAAACCCAACTTTGGTAAAGATAATTGGTTACCGTGATTTGGTTGATGGTTGATGGTTGTCCGTTGATGGTTCACTTCGGCTAAGCTCAGAGAATGGATTTAGTGGTCAGAGAATTGACACCGAGCTATTTTGATAAATTCAAATTATAACTTTAGTTCTAATTTTAGGTTGGTGAGCGGAGTTGAACCAAACTAAAAAGAGTCTAATCAGTGAAGATCAGACTCTTTTACGAGAACACTATATGAAAATGAAAAAATTTAAATCGTTTTTAATAACACTGTAAATGTAGAAATGAAACGCAGTACGTGGAAACTTATGTTGCCATTTAAGAGGATACTGTTGTGAAAATATGCAAAAGTGTGGTATTGCATAAATAAGGCTGAACTTTTAAGTCTTTTAACGAATGGATTGCATTATTTCTTTCAATAGTGTATTAAATTGTTCGTCCGTCTGTTCTTTTAAACCTGTGCGTACTACGACCAAATCTTTCGAGGGAATAATAAATACCCGTTGCCCTTGAAAACCATTTAAAGAATATATATTACGAGGTATATCTGGATATTTACCCTCTGCATTCAACCAAAAATGCGCTCCATACGTTCCGTTAGAGTCGTGTGTTGGTTTGGTGATATACTCTACCCAGGTTTCTGAAAATATGCGTTGTCCATTCCAATCACCGTTGTTTAGGTATAGAAGTCCAAATTTAGCCCAATCACGGGTAGTAGCCCATGCATAGGAAGAACCCACGTAATTACCGACCAAATCGGTTTCTAAAATCATGGAATTCATTCCTATTTTATCTATTAATTGTGTGTATGGGAAATCCAAATATTCTTGGTGCGAATTAAATTGATTTCGTAATATGCCTGACAATAAATTCGTGGTTCCGGAAGAGTAGTTCCAAATTTCACCAGGTGCTGCAACTTCATTATTTTTTTTCTGCGCTACGGTCATATCTGATGCCAAAAATAGCATTTGGGTTACATCTGATATCTTAAAATAATCTTCATCCCAAGCAAGACCACTTTGCATGCGTAGTAAATGATTTATTGTTATTTTATTTCGATTATCATTTTGCCATTCTGCAATAGGCGCAGTAGCATCCATCTTAATTTTCCCTTGGTATTCTAAAATACCATATAAAGTCGCCAAAACACTTTTGGTCATAGACCAACCTAAAATTGGAGTGTCCTTAGAAAAACCTCGTAGGTAGCGTTCTCCAATAATTTGATTCTGATGTACAACTAATAGTGTTCTGGTTTTTTCTTGCGGATCTTTAAAGGCATTTGAGAAGGCAACTTCTAATTTAGCATAATCCACATTGTCCAAAAGCGTATCGGCTATTCCATTATTTCCATAGGGAAAGGGTAAACTGTCTGCTCGAATGGTTCTTTTAGGAACTAAATCAAAACTATGTTTTAAAAATTCATTATTGGTAAGTACGGCGCCCAACCCTTCTTTATAAACCGCTTTTCGTTTCATGAGCCCGTATACTTTTGCGGTAGCCGATTTATCAGCTTCCGAGACCTCAGAATCTGCCAAATTAATAAGCGTCATTTCGTGATCATTCAAAATGACGTCTACAGCATCTCTATGGGCTATAAACACATTCGAGGCCATATTTTTAGAGGCATAGCCAGAAATAAGATTAAGTTTTGGGTAATTGAAATAACCTAACAACAATACAGAAACCAATGCTATTCCTAAAATCCATTTTATTTTTCTCATTTTTTCGTTTTAATTTTTTTAAATGTATGAACCCGCACTATATGATTAACATCTGATGAATACTTCAGTATAGAAGTATCGATATTGGTCATTTTTTGGTAGGTAGATTATCCCTTTTTTTGAGGTGAAATAGTGATTTCTCATTACCCCGCTCATATTTTTTCCCAGGTTTTATCGCCTGTTAGCCTAAAGCTGCCTAAATGCTCGAACGTACATTCATTTGGTGGTATTAATGATAGAAACGTGCTTTCGTCCTTGGCGCTATAAAGGTGATATTCCTTTCCGACAATCGGTTCAAAATTGAATTTGGCACTGTATACTAAATTATTGTACTCAAAATCATCCATCAATGCTTTATATGATTTCTGTA
Organism: Maribacter sp. ACAM166; assembly: GCF_005771495.1. Classification (GTDB taxonomy): domain Bacteria; phylum Bacteroidota; class Bacteroidia; order Flavobacteriales; family Flavobacteriaceae; genus Maribacter. The sequence goes on along the minus strand of NZ_VAUW01000014.1, from coordinate 75,163 downwards.
GCTCTTCGTATTGAGCCTTAAACTGATTATTGGCACTTACAATATGCGTGTTTTTCCAAGAGGAAACATCTGGCGGTGTTATTTTGGGAGCGGAAACGCTGGTTGCAAAGGGTGATAACTTTCCATGATACTCCTGTGTTTCTTCGTTGAACACGACATTGTCCGGTTTTTTATTTTCTTTCATAGCACTACAAATTTAAATAAAACCATTCATTTATCACTTGCGAGATTTTGTGGGTATAGGTATCTTCCAAACTTAATTCCGCAATTAGGAAAATCATTTTAATTCCAATGGATTTCAAAACAGCTTATTACGCTTTTTTCATAGTTCTTTTTATATCATGTACGACTGAAAATCGACCTAAAGAGGTGGTGCTTTATGAAACCTATTGCGCAAGTTGCCATATGGCACCCGATATACAAGATTTGCCAAAAGATATTTGGGAGAATAGTGTATTACCGGCAATGGCGGCTAGAATGGGAATTATAACATCTGAGAACCACCCCTATCTTAAATTATCATTTCCTGAACAGATGGCGATAATCAAAACGGGAATATTTCCTAACAAACCGATTATTGAAGCAGCGGATTGGGAGCTTTTAAAGTCTTATATCCTTAAAATGGCACCTGATAGTATTTCAAGTGATACCGTTCCTACTAAAAGTTCTCCTCTATCTCAATTTATGAGTACCCCTATTTTATTAGATAGTGCGGTAGGCAGTTTATATACATTCTTAAAAATAGATACAGCCACGAACTCTATATTAACGGGTACCAGAAAAGGTGAATTATCGTCGTTTGATTTGAACACAAAAGAGAATAAATTGGTAGGCTATTTTAATCGCGCAATTACAGATGCAAGAATAGTGGGTGATAGCACTTACGTTACCAGTATGGGTTTATTGGTCCCTTCAGAAATACCGAGTGGAAAAATAGTTTTAAAGTCAAAAAATGCCACAGCATCACTAATGGATTCACTCCATCGGCCGGTTCACACCCTATATATTGATCTTGATAACAATGGCACTGAAGAAATACTTGTAAGTGAATTTGGTGATTTAAAAGGTAAACTGACGTTGCTCGAAAAAGATTCCTATGGATTTTACGAAGAAAAACCCCTTTTAGACATACCAGGAAGCTTAAGGGTGGTACCCAAAGATATGGATAAAGATGGTAAAGTTGATTTAGTAGTTTTAGCCGCACAAGGAGACGAGGCTGTTTATATTTTATACCAGAAAGAAAATTTAGATTTCACGGTTGATAAGGTAATTCGATTTAGTCCGGTTTATGGTTCTAGTTGGTTTGAGCTGGTTGACTACAATGGTGATGGTTATGAAGATATCATAACGGTTAACGGTGATAATGCTGATGAATCTTATGTAAGCAAACCTTATCATGGTATGCGAATTCATTTGAATGATGGTCAGAATAGCTTTAAAGAGACCTATTTTCATCCGTTAAACGGCGCAACCCGAGTGATTGCAAAAGATTTTGATCAAGATGGAGATATGGACATGGCGCTTTTAGCAACCTTTCCAGATTATAAAAATCATCCAGAATACAACTTTGTGTATTTAGAAAATGTAGATAGTAAGAATTTTTCCTTCAAACAAGAGCATTTAGCAAATACCAAAATGGCCAGATGGTTCTTAATGGATTCAGCAGATATTGATGGTGATGGCGACCAAGATATTGTTTTAAGCGCGCTTACCTATTCATTTACACCCGTACCTAAAGAATTGGAAGAAGCGTGGAGTGAAAGTTATACCGATCTTTTAATACTCGAAAATAAACTACATTAGTAGGTATGGTGAAACGTATGATTATACTTTTTAGTTGCTTTGCAGCTTTTGGCTGTACTGATGAAACCTTGGATAAAAAATATGATTGGATTCCTTTAAAAGTAACCGCCACTGCCTATAACTCACTCCCGAATCAAACGTCTTATGAGCATCCGGCTATAGCGGCATGGGGAGATTCAATTACACCTGGTTTAAAATGGATAGCCGTATCTCGAGATTTATTAAATAGAGGACTTGCTTATAATACCATGGTGAAAATTGATACTTTAGAAGGTATATATATTGTGAAGGATAAAATGCATTCTAGGTGGAAAAATAGAATTGATGTTTACATGGGAGAAAATATCAATGATGCCAAAGAATGGGGAAGACGAAAAATAACCATCAAATACGCAGTTAAAAAAGATAGTATAAACTAATTTACAAAAATGAAACACATTTCATTCTGGTTACTTTTAGGCTCTTTAGTTACTTCCTGTACTACAACGAAAACAATCGTAGAACGTCCTATTACCTTTAATGAAGAGCGTAAAATATTAACATTGGAATATCTTGAAAATAGATATGGCTTAGAGCAAGATGCTCCGCAAATCTATCCTAAAATGATTGTTTTACATTGGACGGTTATTCCCACATTTGAAAAATCATTTGAAGCCTTCGATCCTGCAACATTGCCTAACTGGCGTCCTGACATTAAAGATGTGAGTGGTTTAAATGTATCTTCTCAATTTATGGTTGACCGAGATGGTACTATTTATCAACTTTTACCAGAAACTACTATGGCTCGTCACGTTATTGGTCTTAATCACTGTGCTATAGGTGTTGAAAATGTTGGAGGAACTGATGAATTACCACTAACAAAAGCACAGTTGAAATCAAATATTTGGTTGGTTCGATATCTTAAGGAAAAATATGATATTGACTATTTAATAGGCCATTACGAGTATACTCTATTTGAAAATAACCCCTTGTGGTTAGAAAAAGATGAAGGTTACCGTACCAAGAAAACAGACCCTGGACCTGATTTTATGTTCAACGTAAGAAAAGCAGTAAAGGATTTAAAATTTAAAGAATTACCTGAAAATCCATCTAAATAATAAGCTCTATTCAACTTATTTACATCAATAGTCTAATAACTTAAAATTAAATAAACAATGAAGCATATAGTACTTGCAATAATATGTTCATTCTCTATGCTAGGAATGAGTCAATCAGAAAATGTAACAACACAATTATACGATTCATACGATAATTTTAAAGAAACCTCAATTGGGAAAAGACGTATAAAACGAGCTGATATTCAACCCCTGATTGATACATATACTGCGAACAAAAAGTTTAAGGTAGCCACTGTTGGCAAATCTATTGGAGGAAAGGATTTAAGCTTGATAAGTATTGGTACAGGCGATACCAATGTTTTTCTTTGGTCTCAAATGCATGGTGATGAGCCTACGGCCACACAAGCGATATTCGACATATTAAAATTCTTTGATAGTGCTGATTTCAAAGTAGAAAAAGAGGCGATTTTAGCGAACCTTACGGTCCATTTTTTACCCATGCTGAATCCGGATGGAGCAGAACTTTTTCAACGTAGAAACTTATTGGGAATAGACATAAATAGAGATGCTCTACAATTACAATCACCAGAGTCTAAAACCTTAAAAAGGGTTCGTGATAGCCTCGATGCGGATTTCGGATTCAACCTTCATGATCAAAGTACCTACTATAATGCCGAACGTACTGATAAGCCGGCTACAATTTCTTATTTAGCTCCAGCATATAATTATGAAAAGGACATCAATGAAACACGTGGTAATGCCATGAAAATAATTGTATTTATGAACGATATCCTACAGAAATATGCCCCGGGACAAGTAGGTCGATATAATGATGATTTTGAGCCTAGGGCATTCGGTGATAACATTCAAAAATGGGGTACGAGTACTATACTTATTGAATCTGGTGGTTATGCTGAAGATATTGAGAAACAGGAAATTAGAAAGTTGAACTATGTTTCTATTTTATCTGCTATCTATACTATTGCAAAACAGAATTATATTGGGATTTCGATAGATGAATATGAAAAAATACCTGAAAACGATCGCAAATTATTTGACTTAAAAATTGTTAATGCGAACTATGAACTAATGGGTAATATGTACGTATTGGATTTGGGAATAAATCAAATTGAAGTGGATATTGCCGACCACAACTCATTTTGGTATAGCAGTCGTATTTTAGATCAAGGTGATCTTTCTACCTATTATGGATATGAAACGTTAGATGCTTCTGCATATAGCATAAAACAAGCTAAGGCATACCCTAAGACATTAAGTACAATAGAAGAAGTGAAAGCTTTAGATTTTAAACAATTATTGAAACAAGGAGTTGGATATGTGCGAATGGTGCCAATTCCCGGAAAGCACATAAATTCACCATTCCCTGTTCATTTAATCGGACCTAAGTATAAGATACCGGAGTTCGTATTGGAACCAGGTATTAATCCTACCTTCTTTTTAGAAAAAGAGGGTACGATTGAATATGCGGTGATTAATGGTTTTTTAGTCAACTTAGGAAATAAGAATGTTTCCGTACCCAACGCAATGATTTATAAATAGCCAACTAGAATTTAAATTGAATCATTAAGTTTAATTCTCTAGACTGAACACCTATATGATCAATAGAATGCACTGGTCATTTCATTTCCGAAAATTAAGCACAAAAAAAGGGAAGCAATTGCTTCCTTTTTTTTGTGCTAGAACAATGTTCTTTATAAGTTATTTTCAGCATCTAATAGCGCAAAGAATTTATCTAAGTTTGGAAGAATAATAATTTTTGTTCTTCTGTTTATGGCCATATTTTCTTTTGAATTATTCTCGACTATGGGTAAATAACTACTTCTACCAGAAGCAATTAATTGAGATGGATCAACACCGTACTCTTTCTGTAATTTACGAACAATAGAAGTAGCACGTTTCACACTTAAATCCCAGTTATCGCTAACCATGGGTGTGTTTATAGTTCTAGAATCGGTATGACCTTCTACCATAACTTCCATGCTAGGCTCTGATTTGATTACTTCAGCCAATTTTTTCAAAATGCTATTAGCTTTGTTACTTACATTATAACTTGCAGTGTTGAACAATAATTCATCAGAAATATTGATCATAACTACTGTTTTATCAATACTAACATTTATATCTTCACCATCCTCAGAAATTGACTGCTTTAGTTTATAGGAAACTGCCAAATTCATAGAATCTTGTAATGTTTTAGCTCCGGCCAATTTAGCAGGGTCAACATTTTTCAAGGTATTTCTCATTTTAGTTTTTATGTTGTTACTCATTACGGTAACATTATCAACCCTAGTGAACTGGCTATCATTCATTTCTTTCAATGAGTTGATCTTCGTGTTGTACTCTTCTACACGAGCTTCAATTTTCGACATTTGAGCTTCCAAGTCTTCTTTTTCAACTTGAGTCTTTACTAGTCTGCTCTGGGTTTGAGACAGGTTATCTTCTAAGGCTACGTATTTCTTTTTAGAAACACATGATGTTAGCATGGCTACTGATAATAAAGTAACTAAGGATAATCTTTTCATTTTATACTTTTTAAATTAATATTAGTGTAATCGCTTTTATATACGGGGCAAATCGATAAACGGACGTTTCAATACATCCACTACGGGTTTATATGTTTAGACGTTTATAGCCAACAAAATGAGTATCAATACGTTGCTTGAGTGAAATTTGAACAAAAAAAAAGAAGCGTAAAAACGCTTCTTTCTATATTTTAAGTAGGAATTATTTATTCACATCCACCGGTAAACCCGTTGGCATTAAATTTAGTTTGAACTGCACCTTGTCTAGCACCTGTATTCAACTCAATGGCAAGATTGTTTTCTCCACTACCATCACGTTTCGGACTGCAATATTCAAATAAGTAATAACTATTAGCTCGTTCAGATACCTTCTCAGAGATATCTCTAAAGGTTCTTTCTAACTCATCTTTATTCTGAGCAAACACACTAGCTGTTTTACCTATAGCTGTTAATACCTCGGTATCAATTTCTGCACCTAACCCTATACTAAAGAAAGAAATATTGGCATTCGCATCTTTAACCTTTTTTAATGCAGCCTCTTCTGTAAAACGAGAGGCTTGATCAGTACCATCGGTGAAAATCACCACAGATGCCGCTCCAATCTTTCCACCGGAAGTTGATTCTTTTACCAATCCTGAAGCGATGTCAGTCGATTTAATGACCGCACCGTATAAATCGGTTGAGGGATCATTACTAATATCATCTGTGATACCATCAATAGAAGCCACTAATTCATCTTTAGATGGCGTCAACTCATTCAACAGATGTAGTTCATCTTCTCCATCAAACCAATAGATGGCCATTTGAACAGATTGTTGTGAGATAGTAGGCATAACCGCATTAATAAAACTAGTTGATGCTTGTTTTAATTCTTGTAAACTGCTACTGAGAACACTATTACTTAAATCTAATACCAATAATGTACTGTTCGAAAAAATCTGTGAATTTGGCGAAATACGTGCAGAGGATTCTGAAGTTGAAATTGTGTTAAAACAATCGTCATTTCTCCCTTGTTCATAAATGGTAAACTGTTCAGCAGTCAATCCAGGTACTGGACTTCCATTTGTATCGGATACTCTAAAGAAAACGGATACTTTACCGGGTAAGGTTGTATATTGTTCTTGAATAGACAAAACCAATTCCCCTTCTTCCAATCCTAAACAATCATCTACAGGCTCTCCCTTCCCAAGACCATCACCAAAATTCAAATCTAGATTAACATCATCATCTGCACTACCACAAGAAACTAGTAAAGACAGCAAAAAAAACACACTGAAGGTCTTTAAGAAATTTTTCATATTTATTAATTATAGGTTCAACTAGCAGAACGAACAAAGTTTATATAAATTATAGGGAATAATAAAATAAATGTTAAAGATTGTTAAAGCCAAAATTGTTATGATGACAAGATTTTCAAAAGGGTTATATTTCCATAAGTTTATTGGCTATAAAATTGCTTAGTTGCTACCATTGACCAGCCCTATAAATCCATAAACTGCTAAGGTATATGACCCACGAATTAAAAAATATCTTTAAGGAATTTCAAAAGGCGAACAATGCAAAAATTCGATGTGTCTTAGCAACTGTTGTTGATCTTGAAGGTTCTTCTTATCGTAAACCGGGTGTACGTATGCTTATTCGAGAAGATGATAAAATGATTGGGGCAGTAAGTGGGGGATGTGTTGAAAAAGAAATTTTGTTTCAAACGCAATCTGTTTTTCAGAATAATACTGCAAAACTCATGAACTATGATGGTAGGTATCGTTTAGGTTGTGAAGGAATTCTTTATGTGTTATTAGAACCATTTTCTCCTAGTAATGACCTCTTATTTAAATTTCAAAAAACAATTAAAAATAGAAAGTCCTTTGAGCTTCAGACTTCATACCAGAAAGAGTTTGGAAAATTAGAGGGGTACGGAACTTTTGTTTTATTGGATTCCGAAACATTCGCATTTAATAGTTCTACCAAAAAACAACCTGATGCTTTACATTTTGAGCAAACCATGCAACCTTGTAAACGACTATTACTAATTGGGGGAGAACATGATGTAGTGCAGCTTTCTCATTTCGGTTTGAGTATGGGTTGGGAAGTTACCGTAGCGGTGACTCCTAAAGAAAATAAATCATTGGCAGATTTCCCAGGTATTGAAACCCTCTTGAATTATGAACCAGAAAATTTTCCTATAAAACATATAGATTCAAACACCGCCGTAATTTTAATGACCCATAGCTATGTTAAAGATCTAAAATATTTAATGGTACTAAAAAATACGCAACCGATATATTTAGGTTTATTAGGACCGGCTAAACGTAGGGAGAAATTATTAGCTACCTTAATAGAGGAAGATATGGATATTGCCTTAGATTTTTTAGAACGTATTCATGGTCCGGCCGGTCTAAACATCGGAGCGGAAACGCCCCAAGAAATTGCAATTTCCATTCTATCTGAAATATTAACGGTCATTCGAAAGACCAATCCGATGATGCTGAAAGATATAGGTCAAAAAATTTACGATTGAAAAACAACCTTACTATAGCAGTACTTATCATGGCTGCAGGTGGCTCCAAACGTATGGAAGGTATTAAACAGCTACTACCATGGAAAGATTCTAACTTCCTATTAGAAACCATTAAAACCGTCAAGAAAAGTAATATAGATACCATTCATGTGATTCTTGGTTCAAGTTTCGAAACCATACTAGAAGAATGTAACCTTCCTAAAAGTGATGTAATGGTTTCTGTAAATCCTAATTGGTCTGATGGATTGGGGAATAGTATTGCTTTTGCCGTTAAAATTTTAGTAGACAACTATCCCGTACCAGATGGTATTTTAATCTGTCTTGCCGATCAACCCTTACTTAGTTCGGCATATTTAAATTCACTCATACATAATTTTGAAAAAGACACCTCTAAAATAATTGCTACGAATTATAGGAAAGGGGTGGGTGTACCCGCATTGTTCCCTAAATTGCTTTATCCTAACTTAGTACTTTTAGATGGCGATAAAGGTGCTAAAGACCTTTTAAACACTAATTTTAAAGAGATGGTTCGTTTAGACGCCGGAGGTCAGTCATTAGATGTAGATACAAAACTCGAATACAACCAATTAATACAATCAATTAGTAACAAGAATGAATAATAGTATGACCAGAACAATATCAACTTTTCTAATAGCATTTTTAATATTTACTGTAGTACCTGCATCAGCTCAAAATATGGGTTTTGAAGAATATAATCCAACGTCAACACTTGTTGTACCTGGTAAGGAAATCATAAAAGCTAAATTTCCTTTTATAGATGTTCATAGTCACCAAAGAGATATGTCCGTCGAGGCATTATCTGGTTTAGTCAAAGATATGGACACCATGAATGAAGCGATTATGGTGAATTTAAGCGGTGGCTCTGGAGAAAGTATCAAGGAGAAAATTCAAAATATCAACAAAAGTTACCCCAATAGATTTGTGGTCTTTTCGAATGTCGATTTTGAAGGAGCAACGGATTTAGAATGGGGCAAAAAAGCTGCTTCACAATTAGAGCAAGATATCAAAAATGGTGCAAAGGGATTGAAAATTTTTAAAAGTCTCGGACTTAGAAATAAGGATGCAGATGGAAAACGTCTGGCAATAGATGACCCACGATTAGATCCTATTTGGGCGAAATGTGGCGAAATGGATGTGCCAGTATTGATACACGCAGCAGACCCGAAATCATTTTGGGATGCTATGAATGCCGATAATGAACGTTGGCTAGAACTAAAAACACATCCTAGAAGAAAACGATCTGCAACAGATCCTGTGCCTTTTGAGCAAATCATACAAGAGCAGCACAACGTCTTTAAGAAGCATCCGAATACGAAATTTATCAATGCCCATATGGGTTGGCATGCTAATAACCTTGGGAAGCTAGGGGAATTGTTAGATGAAATGCCAAATATGAATGTGGGCATTTCTGCTGTTATAGCCGAATTAGGAAGACAGCCTCAAAATGCTAGAGCATTTTTTATTAAATATCAAGATCGGGTTCTATTTGGAAAAGATAGTTGGAAACCAGAAGAATTTCCAACTTATTTTAGAGTGTTGGAAAGTAATGATGAATATTTTCCGTACTACAAGAAGTATCATGCCTTTTGGGCGATGTACGGACTTAATTTACCGGACGAGGTATTAAAAAAACTATACTATAAAAATGCGGTAAAGTTAATTCCCGGATTAGATACTTCACTTTTTAACCAATAAGATTATACATTTTTGAGTATCACATTCTCTGCCGCAGCCGAAATGTTTTTTACATTTTGAAAAATCCCACAGGATGGTTGTTTCGTAGCCAAGGCTGGGGTGTTTTTTCGTTTTGTCAATGCCTCAATCTCTTTATTTAAATAGTGCATCACTCATTAATTTTCAAGTAAAACGGACTTTTATAAGCCATGTTCTATTAATTATTTAAACCTCAGTTAAACTATTGATAATCTGAAGTAAAATTCATATACCTATTAACAAAACCAAAGAATTTATACTTATCGATGCATCTTCGAATTGTTATTTCAATTGACTTCAGATTTAATTTTAAAAAAAACACTCCATGGTGTGACAAATGCAATCATTGCTTTACTAATGGGTTAAATAGATTTTTAAAATGCCGAAAGAAGCATTATTTACTGATTTAATACGGGAGCATCAAGGTTTATTGTTCAAGGTTACCTCTATCTATACCGATAACAAACAGGACCAAGAAGACCTTTTTCAAGAAGTTGTATATCAACTTTGGAAGTACTTCGATTCTTTTCGTAATGAATCCAAAATCTCCACATGGATGTATCGCGTGGGAATGAATACTGCGATTACCCATTTAAAAAGAAAGAGAAGAAGACCAGATTCTATTTCAATTGCAGATACTGTTATTAAAGAAACGGACATTACCAAAGATGAAATATACGAAGAACGTTTACGGCTTCTATATCGGCAGTTAAAGCAACTAAACACGTTAGATATGGGATTGATATTCCTTTTACTTGAAGGAAAAAGGTATAAGGAAATTGCGGAAATAACAGGACTCGAAGCTAGTAATGTGGGCACTCGTATTTCTAGAATTAAGAAAAAATTAAAAACTAACATGAATAAATTATAGACCATGGAATTAGAAGAACTGCAATCTGCATGGAGCCAAATGAGCAATGAATTAGAGCATCAAAAGAAATTAACCAACGAAATTATTCTTAATATGACCAAAGAAAAATACCGTAACAAGTTTAAAACCGTAACGGCTTACGAAACACTTGGTGCATGCGTTTGTTTTTGTATCGCCATGTTATTCCTAGTTAAATTCGGTGAATTGGATACATGGTACTTACAACTTTGTGGTATTCTATCTCTGAGCTATCTCATCATATTGCCCATCTTGATCTTAAAGGCATTGAGAAAAATAAAAACCCTAAATATATTAAAAGGTACTTATAAGGATAATTTAAGTCATTTTATAAAGGCGAAAAATCGACTTTTACAACTACAACAGATAGGTATGGGCGTTGGGTTTTTAGGACTGTTCTTTATTTTGCCCGTATTTTCTAAAATCAGTTCGAATAAAAATATTTTTCAAGTGGGTTTGAAAACAGAACAGTTGGTATTACTTTCTATAACTTTAATTGTTACGGCCGTTTTCTGTATCTGGGCGTATAAAGGATATCTAAGATTAACAAAATCAGCCCAAGAATTACTTAAGGATATGGAGTAATATTAAAGCTACTCTGTCAACTTCTTTTGGATATAATTCAATATCAACATCCAATTCATCTTTAATAGGAGGGAAGCTGTGGGTATATTATCATCTGCTATGGCTGCAATTATAGATTCATGTTGATTGTCTGATTTGTTATAGAATGAATCATCATTTGTAAAGGCTCGTTCGTAAAAGAAGATACGCGTTTTCAAATCATTGAGAATTTGTAACGCTAAATCATTTTCGTAGCCTTTCGTAAGTAATCTATGAAATTCGAGATCAGCCTGAATTCTAGAAATTGCATTATTAGCGTTTTCAAAAACCTCCTGTTGGTTACGGAGATGTCTAATATCTTCTTCGGTGAATTCAGAATTCTCAATGGCCATAACTTCTAAATTAGCTGCTAATCCGTAAAGATCTTCTGCCTCGTTCACATCTAATTCTGAAATAATAAATCCTCTGTTTGGAACTGCTTTTATAATATGTGCCTGTTGTAATTGTGCCAATGCTTCTCGAATAGGGGTAACACTCACATTTAAATCTCTTGATAGTGCTGCTAAGTTAATTGTTTTACCTGTGCGTAGATTGCCCGTAATCATTTCAGATAATAGATAATCTCGTACTTGATCCCTTAAATTTATTTTAACCAACATAAATCAAATATAATATATCGTATATGAATATAAAATAATCCACTCTATTTTATTAAATATCAAGCATCTATTCGTAACCAAAACCCAAATAGTTTAGCAATAAAAAAGGATATGAGTGATGAGTTCATATCCTTACAACTTCGTATAAATTGAAGTTTTAACAGTGCATCTGAGAAAAAATCGATTGTTGTTTATCTATAATTGCCATTCACATATTCCAATTTGATGAAGCTATACACCAATTTGGGTCTACTATATCTCATGATGTTCGTTTTATATCGATGATGAGCCGATAATGATTAATTTATTTTGATTGATGTTTTTATTAATGCGTATGGTTTCTAGAGGATGCCCACTGTACTCGTTTACTGTTCTTAAAATTTGAAAAGAATGTATTTCTTCTAGATTCTGTTGGTGTGTTTCTGATAAAAGTTCTCATGATGTTCGTTTTATATCGATGATGAGCCGATGATGATTAATTTATTTTGATTGATGTTTTTATTAATGCGTATGGTTTCTAGAGGATGCCCACTGTACTCGTTTACTGTTCTTAAAATTTGAAAAGAATGTATTTCTTCTAGATTCCGTTGGTGTGTTTCTGATGAAAGTTCTCATGATGTTCATTTTTAAATTGATGATTAATTGTTTTGTTATACAAAGTAGACGACTACTAAAGTTATTTGTTACAGTACTAGGCATAAAAAGGTACTAATTTTCCCAAATAGATTATTTGGGAAAATTGAAATAAACATAAAATACTATAATACTGTCAGTTACGTGGGCGTTTTAATTTAATGATTTTAAGATTATTTTAAATGAAGGTGAATTATAATTAGGACAAAAGCCTGAAAATTACGCAATGATATCGATCCTAATCTGAAATTAGATTCACTTTTAGCATCAAATTATAGTCCGTACTTAAATTTCTATTCTGATAAATACGAATTCTTTTAAAAGTTTAATAGTTTGAGCTCTTTATATGCTTTGTAATCCGAATACAACTTGTATCTTTGCCAAACTTTATAGGGATGCAGATGATTCTTGCAATGACCTTACAACGAATGACGTCATAGTTTAATCAAGAAACCTACCATTCGTTATACACGTCACCACGTATTTCAGTTCCTATACAATAAAATCAAGTATTATCATTAAAATTTCGAATGGCAAAATCACAACAGACATTTAATAAAACTGAAAAAGAAAAAAAACGCTTAAAGAAGCGTGAAGAGAAAAAGAAAAAGATGCTTGCTCGTAAAGCTGCAACAAAAGAAGGCGGAACCTCTGGGATACCACTTGCTTATGTTGATTATAACGGTAATTTAGTAGACACTCCGCCAGACCCTTCATTGAAAGTTGAAGTTGAAGCCGAGGATATCATTCTTGGTATTCCTAAAAAGGAAGAAGGAGATGTTGAAGAATTTGACCCGGTAAGAAATGGTAAAGTCTCATTTTTTGACACTTCAAAAGGTTTTGGTTTTATTATTGACACCGAAAATAACGAGAAATATTTTGTTCATGTAAGTGGTCTTATTGATGAGATTATGGAAAATGACAAAGTTTCTTACGAGCTGGAAAGAGGCATGAAAGGTATGAACGCCGTTCGTGTTAAGAAGATATAGTATCTAATAAATCTCCTATGGCAAAAATGAAACGCAATACCGTTTTGGTCGTATTGTCATTTTTTGCCATTTATTTCATTTGGGGCTCAACCTATTTGTTAAATAAAATTGCAGTTACCGAATTACCTGCCTTTATGTTGGCGGGTATTCGTTTTGCTGTAGCTGGTAGTTTAATTTTCCTAATATCCAAGCTTTTAGGGTTACCCTTAAAAATTAGTAAGGCCCAATTTAAAAATACATTTTTTGCCGGATTTCTATTTTTGACTTTTGGTAATGGTGTTATTGTTTGGGCATTGAAATATGTGGATAGTAGTTTTGCAGCCCTTGAAGTTTCTGCACAGCCCTTAGTCGTATTGTTAATGATGCGTGTGCTTCAAGGAAAAAAAATACAGCCCATGTCTGTAATTGGTGTCATCTTTGGCATCACGGGTATCTTTCTATTGGTAGGTCAAAAAGAGATTATTGCACAAGAGGGTGCCGTACTAGGAATGGTATTAATATTCCTGTGTATGCTGAGCTGGTCATACGGCAGTCTTTTTGTTGGTAAGGCAGATTTACCGAAGAACTTCTTTGTAAACACAGGCTATCAGATGCTTACAAGTGGTTTTTCACTGCTTCTGATAAGCACCCTATTTGGTGAAACATGGTCAGCGCCAAATCAATGGAGTACACAGGTGGTTTGGGCAATGGTACTATTAATAATTTTTGGAAGTATTGTAACCTTCACCGCTTTCAATTATTTATTACGAATAGTATCGCCAGAAAAAGTAGCTACCTCTTCCTATGTAAATCCCATTATAGCTATGGTATTAGGATGGTATTTTTTAAATGAGAATATAACATTACAATCAGCTTTCGCCTCGTGTATGCTCTTAATGGGGGTCTATTTTATTAACACAAAAAAGAGGCTAACCATATTTTCCCGCTTCACTGGGAAAAGAATACCTAAATAGATTATTCTCGATTAAGTTGGGTTGGCTCAACTACTCCAGGTATTAATTTATCTAATTTGATTTCTCCTACACGAATACGTACCAGTCGCAACGTTGGAAAACCCACAGCAGCAGTCATTTTCCGAATTTGTCTGAATTTCCCTTCCGTTACCGTTATACTTATCCATGAGGTTGGCCTATGCCTACCTATACGTAAGGATGTATCTGCTTTGGGTAGGGCAGGAGCGTTTTCTAATGGTTTGACTAAACATGGTTTAGTGGTATACTTTTTACCAAAAACCCCTATACTAACACCTTTGGATAATTGTTCTATCCCATGAGAAGTAATCAGTCCATCGAGTTGGACCAAATATTCCTTTTCAATTCCTGCACTGTTTATCGTATCGCTCAATTTACCATCTGTAGTCATCAACAAAAGACCTTCTGATTTTTCATCTAACCGCCCAACTGGCATTATTCCTTCCGGGAAATCGTAAAGCTCACTCAGAAAGCGCTTTTTACGTAGTTGACGATCCTCACCAGAAGACATCTGGCTCAACAAACCAAAGGGTTTATATACTTTAAAATGGTAATGTTTTATTTTAATACTGGCATCTATCATCAATCGGTTACCTATGGTCGCAAAAGATACCCTTTTTAACCCGTGAATTAGTAATCCATTATGGAGAATGTTACCTTTGCAACTTCCAGAGAAGATTTTATGCAAGAGACTGTTTTTGAACTACAGGATAAAAAAACCGAAAAAGAACTTTATAGCTACCAGCAAGGAGCCATTCAACAAATTTTCGACAAGTTCGATTCTGAACGTGAAGATTACCACCTTTTATACCAGTTACCAACAGGTGGTGGTAAAACAGTGATTTTTTCTGAAATGGTACGCCAATACCTAAAGAACCACAGCAAAAAAGTTCTGGTAATGACCCACCGTATTGAGCTTTGCAACCAAACCTCAAAAATGCTTACTAGCTTTGGGGTTGTAAATAAAGTTGTTAATAGCAAAGCCAATCTAGACGACCAAGAACGCTATAGTTGTTATGTGGCTATGGTTGAAACCTTGAACAATAGATTGAATGATGGCCAGTTAGATATTTCCGATGTTGGTCTTGTGATTATTGATGAAGCGCATTATAATTCTTTTACCAAACTCTTTAAATTTTTTGAAAATTCCTTTGTTTTAGGAGTAACGGCAACTCCGTTAAGTTCGAACAAAGACCTGCCAATGAATAAAAACTATGCTGAACTCATACCAGGGGAATCCATAGAAAATTTAATTGCAAATGAGTTCTTGGCAAAGGCAGAGGTTTTTCAATACGATATGGGCCTAACCTCATTAGAAATAGGTTCTAACGGTGATTATACTGTAAAATCTTCAGCTGACCTGTATACGAGTCCAGCTATGCTGAGCAAACTTTTAGAAGCGTATACAAAACACTCTAAAGGTAAAAAAACGTTAATCTTTAATAATGGTATCGAAACATCGATACAAGTTTATCATACATTTCAAGCTGTCGGTCTACCTATAATGCACTTAGACAATACCGCTACAAAAAAACAGCGAAAACAAATTTTGAAATGGTTTAGAGAAACTCCAGATGCTATTTTAACCTCGGTAAGCATATTGACTACAGGTTTTGATGAACCTACTATAGATACGATTATCCTGAATAGAGCAACAAAATCACTTACCCTTTATTACCAAATGATTGGTAGGGGATCAAGGATTTTGAACAATAAATCGCGATTTACGGTTATTGACCTAGGTAACAACCTATACCGATTTGGACCTTGGGGTGCAGATTTAGATTGGGGCGCTATATTTAAGTCGCCAAATTTCTACATGGACCGTATCCGTGATGACGAGGATATTGAAAGTGATTTCAAAATGGATCTTTCGGATGAGATAAAAGAAGAATTTAAAAATTCTGATGAAACCTTTTTTGATATTAAGGATACGTATGAAACCGCAACTTTTGCTGGTGAATCATCTAAGGTTGTTTTAGAACGTTCAATTGCACATCATGGGTATATCTGTATTGAAAACAGTGAAGATGTATATGATGCGTTGGCATTGGCTAAATTACTGAAAGAAGATATTGACAACCGTATACATGTGTACGGTAAATGCATCAGCAAAAGTACATACAACTTTTTAAGCTGGCTCAGAGATGATTATCAGAAGAAATTGAATGCCTATTTACGAGAAAATTTTGATACTGTTTTTGAAGATATTCATGGACATCCGCCGGAGGATTAATGGATAACTAATGTATCTTTAAATAGGCTACACTATTTAAGTATTTTCAAAGGAAATTAAAATACCTAAAAAGGGTTGTTCATCAAATTCGAACAACCCTTTTTCTTATATAAGATTATCGCTTAAAACTACTCCACTGTTAGAGTATACTGAGGTGTCGGATTTAAAGGACAAAAATACACATATTCCCCTTTTTTTAATAGTGTTTCCTTGGATTGTTCTACACTACCATCTTTAACAGTTGAAGTTACGTATGCTGTTTGAATATGATTTTCTGGCTTACTAACGTCTTTTCCTTTAGGTACTATTACCAAACCCACATCCTTACCTACATGATTATTTGAAACTTCAAAAATATAAGTACCCTCACCAACAGTTAATGATTTTTGGGTAAACTCGCCTGTTGTTTGTTATAAAGAAATAGTTTTAACAACTTGATTCATCTTTCTGTTTTGTGCATTTGAATTAAAGGTAAATGCCAATATTATTATTACAATTAATACTACTTTTTTCATTATTATACGTTTTATTAGCATGATGCTCTTAATTATTATTAACTATACGGTTACTCTATCTAATGGCTCAGCTATTGGAAAATCTATTGGAACTTGAGTTGTACTATGTACATAGTTAGAAATTGTTTTATCCCCTATTAATGAAATAGCATCAATTAGGTTGGCTTTTGTATAGCCTGCTTTAAAGTAATTTTCCAAAATATCTGCATCGGTCTGCCCTCTATTCTCCGTTACATTTTTAGCCAATATTGCTAATGCATCTAATTTTGAGTCAAAAGAAGCTTTACCAGCTCTTAATTCTAAAATCTGTTCGTCGGTAAAACCATTCATTTTTCCAATAGCAGTATGTGCAGACAAACAATAAAGACAGTTATTTACTTGGCTTACTGCTAAGTTTACAACTTCTTTTTCTTTTGCAGATAGAGATGTTTTTGCATTAGAAAAATTTAAATAATTTTCTAAGGCTGTTTCACTATGTGCATAAGTAGCGTATAGATTGGGAACAAACCCAACTGCTTTCTTTAGGCTATCAAAAATAACTTGGTTCTTTTTACTTACCTGATTTCTTGTAGGTACATTAAATGTGCTCATAATTCTATTTATTTTAATTTTGTTGTGTGTAATTCTTAGTACAAAGGTGCAATCATTGCAAAGGTTAAACCATGTAGGTAATTCCTTTAAGCTTGTCGATTATTCCTTTATTGGTTCAAACCCATTGTTTAACCAAGCTAGAAGGCTTTTCCGCATCAAAGTAATAATCAAATAACTGATTTTCCTCACTATGTTTTGCAGTACTAAGAGAGTTTGCACTAGATGCGCTTTTTCCTTTGAAGATTTCAATTCGGTTAAAAATGGATTTATTTTTTAGATTCATGACTTTGTAGTATTATTTCTTCGGTACAAAGATGAAATTAAAGGGAATCCTAAAACGGGTTAGATTATCCAAGATGTTGTCAATTTTCCCCTAACATGCTTAATCAAACTGTTTTTTAAATTTGGAAGGTGATAGATGCGTTTGTTTTTTGAATAAGCGACTTAAATGAGAAGCATCGTCGAAACCAATTTCGTAAGCAATTTCTTTTACTGTTTTATCAGAATAGGTTAATAGTCGTTTTGCTTCCAGTGTAATTCGTTCATGAATAATTTGTAACGGACTTGTATTGAGTTTGGCAAACGTATTGGAAAGTGTTTTTGGTGATTTAGACAATTTATCAGCATAAAAAGATACGGTATGCTCGTTCCTATAATAGGTTTCTACCAACATATTAAAATTTCGTAATAAATCAATCTTCGTATTATTTGGCGTTTCATAAAAGCCCATTTTAGTTTTTAATAATCGTGTACTCATAATAATGAATCGAGCCATTAGCATACGTAACATTTCTGCTTGAATAGTGTCTGTAGTTTCTAATTCATCTATAAATACTTCATGAAGTGTATCAAATTTTCGTTGCTCTTGCGGTTGTAAATAAATTAAAGGAATATGCGCATTTCCAAAAAATAATAGTCCGGCACAACTTACTTCCTTGTCATGGTCTTTGATACAATAAAATTCTCTATTGAATTGGTATACAATTAAATCCTTTCCTTCTAAAAATTGTAAAAATTGAACCATAGTTAATGCAATTACACTATTGGCTGTAATAGTGTAAGGTATTCCATCAATAACAACCTTAGCTTGAGAATCAGTTGTTCTAATAAATGTATATAAATCTGGCTGTTTAACCTTTTGGTAAGGTTGCAAAAGTGATTCGTTGCCAATTTTAAGTAAACCACCGGTATTAAAATCTTTAAAAAATTTA
The DNA here is from genome assembly GCF_005771495.1 of Maribacter sp. ACAM166. Classification (GTDB taxonomy): domain Bacteria; phylum Bacteroidota; class Bacteroidia; order Flavobacteriales; family Flavobacteriaceae; genus Maribacter. Next base: position 56,249 of record NZ_VAUW01000014.1, on the reverse strand, counting down.
TGCATAGATGATTCGTCTCAATACAAACCCAATCATTACATATCTAAACAAACCAAATACTCGATTAGTAAATTTTGTATTCCTTAATTATCTTATTCAAAGATATCAATTGATTAATTTTATACCAATGGAAAAGAAGACAACTAAAATTGCAATTATAGGAGCAGGAATCAGTGGGCTAACTGCGGCCTTAGCACTAGAAAAAGAAGGATATTCCCCAATTATTTATGAAAAGACAGACAGCGTAGGAGGTCGTGTGAAAACAGATATGGTTGATGGGTATCAACTAGACCATGGATTTCAAGTATTGTTAGATGCATATCCCTTGGCTCGAAAATACCTTGATTACTCCGCTTTAGAGCTTCAAAAATTTCTTCCTGGTGCTCAAATTTTTAATCAAGGTAAAAGCTCGGTTCTCGGTGATCCATTACGAAGTATCCAATTTTTATTTCCTACACTATTTTCTACTATTGGTAGTTTTTCTGATAAATGGAATATTCTCAGATTAAATAGTACCGTTAAAAAAAAATCGTTGAACGAAATTTTTAATGAAGAGGAAACTTCCACGCATACTTTTTTAAAATCTAGTGGATTCTCAACTGAAATTATCGAACAATTTTTTAAACCTTTCTTTTCAGGTATTTTTTTAGAACCAAATTTGGAAACCTCGTCACGTATGTTTCAATTTGTATACAAAATGTTCGGTACTGGCTATGCCGTTTTACCTAAGGCAGGCATAGGGGCAATTCCCACACAATTATTTAATAAACTTGAACAGACTAAAATCACATTCAATCGTTCGGTAGAAAGTTGCTCTGATAATTCTATCGTATTTTCCGATGGTCATAACGTAGCACCTGATTATACCATAATCGCTACCGATGCTTCGCCTTTGATACCCAACCTTAGAAACCAACAATTAAATTGGCAATCATCCGACACCTTATACTTCACCACTAAAATAAGGAAAATAGAAGACCCATTAATCGGTTTAATTTCAGATAAAGATGCTTTAATCAATAATGTTTTCTATCATACATCATTGGTTACATCACAGCGAGGTACTGACGAATTACTATCGGTTACGATAGTTAAAGAACATAATCTTACGGAGTACGATCTCATTCAAAAAGTGAAAGATGATTTAAAAACCTACTGTGGAATTACGACAGAACGTTACTTAAAACATTATCCTATTAAAATGGCATTACCTAAATTGAATGACTTAAGATATAGCTTGATACCTTCTGAAACCAGACTTACTGAACGAACTTTTCTGGCGGGAGATTATTTGCTTAATGGATCTTTAAATGCCGCTATGCTTTCAGGCGAAATGGCCGCCTTAGGTGTAATTGATGCTATAGAAAAGTCATGATTAATCAATTATTTAACCAATAGGTGAATTTTAAAGTTAACCCCCAATTACGACTCGCATAGGGTTCTATTAAATAATTATTGGTATAGACTATGAACAAATCGGAAGCTGGACTATAGCGCCATTGAAAACGCGAATTGATATTAAAATTATTGCTCTGTTCATTGTACTGGAGCAAATTGGCAAAGAAGAGTTTATTGGTCAACGTGATATCTATTTCTGAACCAATTAACCAAAATTTATTCGTATTCCATGGTGCGGGTAAGTTGATATGGTTGTAATTTAAATTAGCCTTCAAGCTCACATACGGTTGAAATCTATAGCCGACTTCTCCAGTTAAACTTGTTCTATTTCCATCTTGGTAATAGCCTCCTAATCGACCTTCAAAAGCATAGGTCAGTAAACTTTGAGGTTTGGATTGATATTCCCATCCAAAAGAATTCCAGCTATGTTTGGTGCCCGTGGCTAACGTCGAAATACCAAGTCCGCTAGGGTCGAACGGTGAAAGTAATTCTACATAATCATCCCCCAAAAAGAAGAGTAGGCTGCTTCGCTTTCGAAAATCCAATTTGTAAGTTACGTAAGCAGTGTGATCGGTCTCGTTAAATTGTTCGTTGAAATAATAGAATCCGTTTACTTCCGGGCCATGACTAAGTATTGGACCTGCTTTTGGAAAAAACAAATGCCCTACTTTTCCTGATATATTTCTATAGCCTCTTCGCCTAACAAAACCAACTTCCGCAGAGTAATCATTGCTAACCCATTCCTCTTGTATGCGCCAGTTCCATTTACGGTTGGTATATCCTATGTGTGCACCTTGGGTAAATCCGCTATCCTCATCGGTAGGGGCAAAGGATTTTAGAAAAAATGCCTTACCATTCCAGGCATTATTTGCAGAAGCCAGATTGTACTCTACACCAAGATTTCTATTATATTTGGCGTATATATCAACCAATGAATCATTCTCCATTGGATAGTTAATGGATTGTTTGTTCACGAACATCATACCAATACTACTACGGCCAAATATTTTTCGCTGTAAAGACATTACTGCAAAATTCTGACTAGGCTGCCCAGATTCTTCAATAGGTGCTGTTTGCATATCCATAACGCCCAATCGCCACTTATCGTTAAGGTTACCGCTTATACGCGCACCAGCTTGAATAGGTACATTCAGTCCAATTCTTCGGGAGAAAAATGGTCTAATGGTCTCATATCCAAAATTGGCAAATAAATCTCCATTTTCTAAAAAGAACTGTCTACGCTCTGGAAAAAATAATTCGAAACGGTCTAGGTTGGTTACTTGGCGATCCACTTCAACCTGTGAGAAATCAGGATTCACCGTTAAATCTAGGTTTAAGGAAGAGGTAAGACTAAATTTTACATCACCACCAATTTTTCCGGTGGTCTTAACGTCGCCGCCAACTTCTAAGTTTTGTTTGACATCTCCCAATACATAGGGAATAATAGAAAAATTTGTTCCTGGAGCAGGCGGTGGAGTATCCCAGACTAAAGTACCTGTATAGGCCAGGGAAGCTGTGGGAAATTGACGTGGAATAGGTGTCCAACTTGATTTTTCACTCGATTTTAAATCTAGTCGGCTAAAATTTATTCCCCATTCCTTAACCCCTTCTTCATATCGAATAGATTTAAAGGGCACTGCCATTTCAAAGACCCATTTCTTTTCATCACGGGTAACTTTAGAAATCCACTTACTATCCCAATTTAAATCTATTTTAGAACCGTCATACATGGTACCATCCCATTGAGCTCCGTAAGCGTTAGAACCAAAGGAAAAGCCGGTAGTTTGGTTATTGAAAGGGTCTAAAAAAAGAAGGAAGTTGTCATTTTTTCCAAATGAAAAATCGCGACGTAATGATTCTACAAAGTAGTCTGCTTTGGTCGCATTATAAAATGTTGCCAATAGGTATATATTCTTCTCATCATAAGTCATTTTAATAGTTGTGGGCTCAGTTGCTTTACGGTCATCCATTGGTAGAACCATAAAAAAATCATTGGCTTCTTCAGCACTGCTCCAAGCTTCGTCATTACCAATGCCATCTATTACTATGGAACTTGTGGCTTTATAAATATGTAATTTGTAATCTTGATTTTTCTTTTGGGAGTTTACCTTAAATACCAATAGCAAAATAAATATAAAAAGTAGGGCGGAGAATCTCATCTGTTTTAAATTTAAAAAGATGCAACTTACTTAAAAAGTAATTAATACTAATCATCACCTACACTTTAATCCAAAGAATATGATGTAACCTTTTCTTTATGTCTAATTAAATAAATTTAACAGTTAAAATTGAACGGATATCTTGCCTCTAAAATAAAATGGCGTTCCCGGTGTAAAATGAATTTCTTCTACAGAAGCAGTTTCATTGAATAATCTACTTTCAGTAGCAAATTGAGTTTCATTCCATTTAGTGTCAAGTAGGTTTTCAACGATTACGCCAACAGTCCAATTTTTGTACGTATAATCAATATTGAAATCTGTAACGAAATAACCATCTGCCGTAATACTATTATTTTCATTAGCAGCCCTATCACCTAAGTATCTATAATTTAATGCTCCTGAAAAATTTCCAATTTCAGTTACCGATATTCCGCCTACAGCTGTAAAATCAGGTGCTAGTGGAATATAATCTTGCTCTTCATTTTCTTCGGTACTTCTACCGTACGTATAGTTTATATCACTATATACATACAACCAATCCCATACTTGATATCGCGCACCAAGTTCTACCCCTAATCTTCTGGTTTTTCCACTTGGCTCTACGATACCAGCATCACCAACATAAACAAATTCTTGATCCAAATACAACGCCCATAAGGTAGCGTTAAGCACAAGTTTATCAATCGGTTTTACAATGGTACCAACATCAACACCATAGGCTTTTGGTAAAATATCCCTGCCTTCATTAGCCGTAACTACACGGGCATCATTAGAATGAAACCCTATACCTGTTTTCAAAAATAACTGCCAGTTTCTATTTAAGGTATACAGTGTATTTAGTTTTGGGCTAACGATAGTTTTACTTTCACTTTTATTGTCATAGGTTGCCGACAAAAGATTTTCATAATCGAACTTAAAATAATCTAAACGAACCGAAGGATTAAAAGTCCAATTGCCTGTTATATATTCTGCATCCACAAAACTATATATATTGGTTTCATCTACATTTCCTAAAGCATATTGTTCCAATACTGTCTTTCTATTTAAGGTATGAGCTAGAGAAATATTATCAACATTATCATTTCTAAAACCAAAACCTCCAGAATATTTTAAACGGTCATCTGTACCTACCGATATATCTATTTGCTCAAAAACAGTTTCTGCTCCCATAACAGTTCTATCTTCAAACTGGCGTATTTGATCGCCATTTACAGGGTCTTCTAAAAAGAAGGTGAAATTTGAAAATAACTCGAAATCATACTTGCTTATAAATGCTCTAGTTTTTAGCAATTGATCACTTCCTAAAAATGCCGTATGATTTACCATTACATTCGTTCTACTAGTTTGACCACCTTCAGTATCGTCAATAGCTCCAAAACGACCGATTATATTTTGATCTATTGCCCGTTGTGGTATCTGCCCAGATGCATCCCACTTACTTTGAAAATGAGAGGCGGTAAGGGTCAGCTCCTCTTTACCAATATCCTTATAATGATAACGACCTAAAAGGTTGATACGGTTGAAATTTTGAGGAGATTCAAATGGACCATCGGTCAAATATAATTCAGACGCGATATAAGCGTTGCTCTTACCTGTTTCTAAGATAGTAAAAAGACCAACAAACCTATTGGTATTGAATTGGCCGGTTTCATAAGAAACCATGCTTTTATCAATATTTTTTTTAAGACGTAAATCTACAAATCCAGCAGTATTAAAATTCCCTTTATCTGCATAATAGGGACCTTTTCCAAAATTTATATTATCAATAGTCTCCGGAATGACGAAATGTAAATCTGCATAGCCTTGCCCATGCGCATGAGACACCATGTTTACTGGCATACCATCTACACTAATCGCAACATCTGTTCCATGATCAACATCAAAGCCTCTTAAAAAAATCTGTTCTGCCTTTCCTCCGCCTGCATGTTGTCCTATAAGTAATCCAGGTACTTTACGCAAAATTTCTTGTGATGATTTAACAGGGTCTCTTTGAACATCTACATTAACAATTCTACTCATAGCATCTACTTTTGATAATACTACCACTTGATCTAGATTAATACTTGATTCTTGTAACGGAATATTAATGCCATCAGTGAGGTGATTTTCGTCAACAACTAAAATAAAAGTTTTGAAGCCTAAATTGGAGAAATAAATTGAATCGTTAACCTGTGTAACGGGTAGTGAAAAAAGACCTGATAAATTGGTGTGGCTATGTTGCCCCGTAGTTTGATTGAAAATACCAACATTTTCTAAAGGAATAAGACTCTCATCTGTCACAACACCTTTCAGGTTTTGAACATTTATTGATTGGGTAAAGAAGACCAAAAAAAATCCTGTTAGCAGTCTTAAAGCACCCTTACAGCTATAATACATAAAATAAAAATTAAGTTGATGAATGTTTTTGATAGTACTTACGACAAAAATAAGAGATGGTTTTATAAAAATAAAAAAGAATTAAATATACGAATATTCGCACTGAACAATTAATTACTCATCCTACAGAATATATAGAGTATATGTTATTTGTTGCCCTATATTAAAAAAACACATTAAGACCAACAATCATGATTTAGAGGTGCTTTTCAATTATATTTCTAAGGTATCTATGTCTAGGCCATTGAAAAATTATTGATATCTCTACACCTTTAAGCGGCAGACTTTCGCAACTTGTAGGACCATGATTCACTGTTATACATTAAAATAAAAACGTTAGTATATTTCCAAGAAGAGTTTTCATTTCAGATGCCAATGGAAATAACAGAGGTGTAATCAGCGTTAGCCCTATCAGTGTTAAAAATGACTGTAATTTTGACTTTGCTGGCGCAGCTATTATAATAAGGTACCTTTAAAATTCTCACCATTTATTCGGGTATACTAAAATTCACTTTGCTTCATACCCTTTTTGCATTTATAACAATGTTTTAACTAGACGAGTTAATAATTGAGCTTTAATTGTTTAATCTTTGTTTTAAATAATAAAACAGTTTAAAAATACCATATATGAGTACACAAGCATTGTTAACTCCGTTTCATAAAAATATACAATTAAAAAATCGTGTTGTTATGGCACCAATGACGCGTAGTCGTGCCGTAAATGCTGAACACAAACCAGTAGAAGAACTTCATGTCGAATATTACGGTCAAAGAGCTTCGGCAGGATTGATTATAACCGAAGGTTCTCAAGTATCAAATGACGCAGTGGGTTACGTGAATACACCTGGTATTCATTCTAAAGCTCAAGTTGAAGGGTGGAAGAAAGTTACAAAAGAGGTTCATAAAAAAGGTGGTGAAATTTTCATTCAATTATGGCATGTTGGGCGTATGTCACATCCAGATTTTCATGCCGGTGAATTGCCTTTGGCACCATCAGCCATTAATCCTAATGCGCAATCGTATACTCCTGAAGGTTTTAAGGATACTGTCACGCCTAAGGCTATGACCAAGGACGAAATAAAAACGACAATAGAAGATTTCACAAATGCAGCCAAAAATGCAGTAGAAGCAGGGTTTGACGGTGTAGAAATACATTCATCCAACGGGTATTTGTTTCATCAATTCTTTAATGGTACTTCAAACACAAGAACTGATGAGTATGGTGGAAGCATTGAAAATAGAGCTCGCTTCTTTTTTGAAGTTCTAGATGCTATGAAAAAGGTTATTCCCCAGCAAAAAATAGGTGCACGATTTAATCCATCCTTAGATGGTTTATTCGGAATCACTATGGATGAAAAGACAATTCCTACTTTTGAATACATCATTAAAAAATTGAATGATTATGATTTAGCGTACATTCATTTATCGGAGCCTTTTACAGATGTATCCACTATTCCTTATGCCGTAGAACATATTGCAAAACATTTTAGACCTCTTTATAAGGGTACTTTAATGATAAATGCAAGCTTTGATCAAGAATCAGGTAATAAGGTCATTGAATCTGGCGATGCTGATTTGGTAGCTTATGGGAAGCTCTATATTTCAAATCCGGATTTAGTGGAGCGCTTTGAACATGGCTATGACATAGCAGAATGGGATAATGACACCTTTTATACACCGGGCAAAGAAGGCTATTTAGATTATCCTACTTTTAATAAAAAAGAGCAACTTGCTTAGGGTTAATTGAAGAAGTAGAAAATCGCTGTAGTAAACATAATTAAATACTAATATTAAAAAATATAGACTTATGAATTTTACAAGAAATGCAAAAGCACAATGGAAAGGTAGTGGTAAAGAAGGAAAAGGAACGTTAACTACCGAAAGCACTGTTTTACAAGACACTGCATATTCATTCAATACTAGATTTGAGGATGGAAAAGGCACAAACCCAGAAGAATTAATTGGGGCAGCACATGCCGGATGTTTTTCAATGCAATTAAGCTTTTTATTAGGGGAAGAAGGGTATACACCAACAACTTTAGATGTCGATGCCGAAGTTGCATTTAAGGATGGGGAAATCGTAAAGGTGACTTTAAACTTAAAAGGAGATGTGCCTAATATAGACGTTGAAGAGTTTAAAAAAATAGCTCAAAAAGCAAAAGAAGTTTGTCCGATTTCAAAATTATTGAACACTGAAATAGAGTTGAACACCAGCCTTTCTTAAGAATTTATTATAAGTATTTGGTATAATTAGCGGCCCAATTGGGCCGCTTTTACTTTTAAGTACAGTAGACAATAGCTCCTTAAATCAACTTTATAATGCTGAATTGATTTCACAAATTGAAAATCAATCATGTCGTATACATCGTTTACGTTTTACGTCAATAAATAAAGGATACGCATTAAATAGAAGCGTACTTTAGTAAGACCTTGTATTAAAATTATAAGACAATGGAAAATGTATTAGTAGCTGGTGCAAATGGTACCACAGGAAAAAAAATTATTAATCTTCTAAAGGCTTCACAATATTTCACTCCTGTAGCCATGGTTCGTACTAAAGAACAACAGGAACAATTTAAAAAGGATAATATTCGTACGGTATTAGGTGATTTGGAGAAAGATTTGTCACATGCTGTAGAAAATATAGACAAGTTAATTTTTGCCGCAGGCTCAGGAGGTGAAAAAGTAGTAGAAGTAGACCAAGAAGGTGCCAAAAGGCTAATGGATGCAGCTAATAAAGCAATGATTAAAAAATTTGTGATGCTTAGTTCAATGGGAGCTGATAATCCGAAAGCTGTGGAGGATTTAGAGGACTATATGGAGGCTAAACACAATGCGGATGAATATTTAAAATCATCAGGTTTAACATATGCCATTGTAAGACCAGGAACGTTAACCAATGATGCAGGAACTGGGAAAATAAAACTACAATCGAAATTGGGGGAACAAGGATCGATTACACGAGATGATGTAGCCCAAACTTTGGTGCGCGCTCTACACGACGATACTGCGAAAAATAAGACTTTTGAAATAATACAAGGTGAAATGCTTATAGGTAAGGCTATGGATGAAGTTTCAGCATAATAATGCTTGCACTAGTTTTAACTATACTTTGAAATCAAAGATTAGATTAAATTCGTAAAATTAAAAGCCAAATCTATTAAAGCTAGTATTTGGCTTTTTTGATATTGATTTTGCCTTCCAACTTTAGTAAAGCCCATTACTTGGTTACTAAATCACAGGTTTTGAAAGTTTAAGACTAACCGTTCTTGTGTATCTTCGTGAAAAATTTAATATATTGAATATGAAAATTTCATTTTATAAATTATCCATGATTTTTGCTATGGCTATTTCAATTATATCCTGTAAAGAGAATCAAAAAAATAAGGCAGCTGAAAATATGGAAGAGAAGGTGCCCATGGACAGTACTGATCTTGCTTTATTGGAGCTTAATTTGCCCGAAGGTTTTAAAATTGAAGTTTATGCTAGAGGAGTAGATGGTGCTCGTTCTATGGCTATGGGTGATAATGGAACGCTATTCGTTGGTACCCGAACAGAAAACACTGTTTATGCTATTCAAGATACAGATGGTGATTTTAAGGCAGATAATGTAATCGTTCTTGATACTATGGAAGTACCAAACGGGATTGCTATGAGAAACGGTGATTTATATGTTGCTCAAGTTGGTAGCTTATGGAAATATCCAAATATTGAGAAACAGTTGGGTAAAACGCTGAATAAAGAATTGATATACGATGACTATCCAACGGAATTTCACCACGGATGGAAATATATTGCTTTTGGCCCTGATGATAAGTTGTATATACCTGTAGGAGCACCCTGTAATATTTGCAATCGTACTGATGAAGATGAGCGTTTTTCAACAATTACTAGAATGGACCCAGATGGTAGCAACCGTGAAATTTATGCAAAAGGTGTACGAAATTCTGTAGGTTTTACTTGGCACCCTGAAACTAAAGAAATGTGGTTTACTGACAATGGCCGTGACATGCTTGGTGATGATATTCCACCTTGTGAATTAAATCATGTAACTGAAATAGGTCAGCATTTTGGCTATCCCTATTGCCATGGTGGCATTGTAAAAGACCCTGAGTTTGGTGAAGAGCATCCTTGTTCCGATTTTGTGTCTCCCGCATTGCAATTAGGCGCGCATGTTGCTCCATTAGGTATTAAATTTTATACAGCTACTATGTTCCCTTCCGAATATCAAGGAAAGGCATTTATCGCAGAACATGGTTCTTGGAACCGAAGTAAAAAGGTTGGGTATAGAATTATGATGCTAGCTATTAAAGATGGTACTGTTGAAAGCAGTGAGCCATTCATAGATGGTTGGCTGAATGAATCTACTCAAGAAGCCTCTGGGAGACCAGTTGATATGCTTTTGTTGAAAGATGGTTCGATGCTCATATCAGATGACTACGGTGATGCAATTTATCGTGTATCCTATAGCGATACGAGGGTTGCAAGTATCCAATAAATTCAATTTCATATAACCAAAAAAGCAGCTCAAAGGAGCTGCTTTTTTTAGTTTCAAAATTCTATAGTTCACTTTCAAACCTTATATTTGATAGTATTGAACTATTCAATTTCACTTCATATAATGATGATAAATCCCACGACTCGTAGAACATTTTTAAAACAGACAGGTGCATTAACTGCTAGCGCAATGTTACCACTATCCATATTTCCTTTGAAATCTAAATTTAAAATGGGATTGCAGTTATTTACCATTCGTGATGCAATGGCAAAAAACCCAATTGAAAGTATTAAATATGCCAGAGGTTTAGGGTATGAAGACGGAGAAATATATGGGTATGATGGAGACAATGATACGTACTACGGAATAAAATCAAAAGAATTTAAAAAAGTATTGGAGGACTTAGATTTTACTATTTCTAGTGGACATTATGATTTTTCAAGTCAATTTATGAAACCCATGGATGAACTTGAACGTTATGTTGATCAATGTATAGAAGGTTCGCATACCATTGGAAGCAAGTATATCACATGGCCATGGTTGGCTCCAGAATATCGAGATATAGAAAACTTTAAGTTACTAACCGATAAATTAAACAAGATAGGGGAGCAGGTAAACCAGGCAGGATTAGAATTTGCCTATCATAACCATGATTTTGAATTTACCGACCATAACGGTGAGCAAGGTTATGATATTATTTTATCGGGCACAGAACCAAGTTTGGTTAAATTACAAATGGATATGTATTGGGTAGAACATTCTTCAGAGAAGCGTATTAAACAATTGATTGCTGAAAATCCTGGACGTTATGTGATGTGGCATATTAAGGATATGGATAAAGTTACTAGAGACTATTCTGAAATGGGCAATGGGTCAATCGATTATGTAAGTCTTCTTTCTTCGATTGATAAAGATGCCTTACAGTATTACTATATAGAGCAAGGGGGTAATTTCGCTACAAATTCTATGAAAAGTATAGCTGAAAGCGCAACATATTTTAAGAAACACCTTCAACAATATCTGTAATATATGAATTATCCTAAAAAAGTTTATTTAAACGGTAACATCGTAAATCCGGAAGATGCTAAAGTATCGGTTTTTGATCGTGGTTTTATTTTTGGTGACGGTATTTATGAAGTCATGGTGCAAATAGGGGGTGAATTCTTTTACGAAGAGGCCCACCTTAATCGTTTACAGGAAGGACTTAATAAAATAAATATAGATTACGATACCAATAAATTATCACCTGCGATTAACCAAGTATTAAGCGCCACAGAATTGACGGGTAAAGATTGTATGTTATATATTCAAATTACTAGAGGTGTGGCTCCAAGACAGCATTCCTACCCTGCTGATATCACACCAACGGTAATGATGTATGCTGTACCTAAAGTACTGCCAGACATCAATAAAGTAAATGCGAGGGTTATTTCAAGAGATGATTTTAGATGGTCACGCTGCGATATTAAAATGACATCACTTTTAGGAAATGTCATGCTTAATGAGGAAGCAATGCAACATGATTGTTTTGAAACTATTTTACATCGACAAGGTGTATTTACAGAGGCTTCGCACTGTAATGTCTTTTTTGTAAAAAAGGATGTGGTTTATACCCATCCGGCCAATGAGTTCATTTTGAATGGTATTACTCGACAGGTAGTTCTAGAACTTTGTCAATCCTTGAATATAGAAGTTAAGGAAACTCCTGTTTCAAAAAACCATATTCATACTATTGATGAAGCATTTTTAGCCGGAACGAGCACGCAAATTGTATCTATCCAAAAAATAGATGACCATGCGTTATACACCGATCATAACATAGGAGCGGTAACGCATAGATTACAAGAAGCTTTTTTGAAGCTTAAAAATAGAAACTCGAATTAAGTAGCATATATTTTTGGATTACTAGTGTACTTTGAAGTACTCAAAAAATGCATAGCCATCTTTAGAATCAGTAAGGTTTAAGATGTAGCATACTTTCGGTAAATCAGAAAAATCTAATCCACCTTTAGCAATTGATTCATTTAAGTAATGACCATTTTTTTCGTTGTATACATTTCCTAAACGTATAGCTGTATTCCATAATAGAGTGAGCTGTTCATTATTTAATACGCTTTCCTAACTCACCTTTCTTTCAGATCTAAACCAAGGTGTACCGTTACCTACCGCATTGCCCTCAGGTATCTTATGATAATCCATATTATTCTGAACAAAAGTAAACTAACTTAGTTCTGTAACTGATTCGTTCCAATCACTATGCTGAACTACATGTTTTTTGCTTTTATGTTTAGTGTTAGATTTATATTTGCTACTTTCTTAACCCATGCTGTTGTAAAGTCAGATTGTCCTGCTTCGGAAACCCATACTCAACTTCCAATTTTAATAATTTCATGAGCTTTTTTTACTATTGTATTAACTACCTTACCCCTTTTGTTATGGGCATCTGACCAATTTTTATTAAAAACCAATTTCATCAACTCGTTAGAGGGTAATTATAACCCTTCTTGTATACCGTAAGCACCTGCAATGACATGATAGTTCAAGTCACTATAATTAGAATATTCTAAAAGTGTCACAAAATTAGCTATTGAATGAAGATCATCAACATCGGTCTTCGAATCAAACTGGACCAGTAATATATCTTTGGCTAAATTAAGTTTTGGTTCTTGCGCATTCGTATGCGTACTGGTTAATAGTAAACATGCCACACTTAAGCATAGAAAATTTAATCATGAGTATTTTGATATATAGGTGTATTTGTAGAGTACCCGAATTTATCAAAATATTAATTACCTATGAATATTCAAATAATTCGTAAACAGGCTAGCTATCCAAAGCTTCAATCTGTTTCATTATTTTATCCGCCTCTGCAGCTTTATCATCGCTCTTTGACCTATTTTGCGTAGATAATTCGTAGGCTTCTTTTAGTAGCTTTTTATGTAGTTCCTGTAATTTCTCTTTTTCTGATTTCTTTTTAAATAGACCGAACATAGTTTTTATTTTCAAGTTAATCATTTTTATGGTCCTTGAGGGTATATTTTTCTATAATAATGAGGCAAGAATACATTTCAAGTTTTACCCTAAAAATAGTACCTTACTATAACTATAGTAAATACTTCAAATCATGAAAAAAAGCCTCGTATCCTTTTTATTCCTTTTATTAATTTTTCAACACCCTCCACTTTTAGCTAGTCAACCACAGACCTTAAAATCAACTAATTATATAGCGGGAAATTATACATTGATTTTAGAAGGGCACGACTGGGGACCTGCAGTGAAAAAAGTAGTGATACCAATGTCTAAAATGTTTTCTGAAATAGCTGCATCAGACTTTACAGTTGCGGTGAAAAGAAGTGCTGAAGGCGTGGAAATGAAACCGGCAGAAGCAAAGGGTAAAAGGGAAATCTTATTTGCCTACGTATCTGATGAAAGGGGAAATAGAATTGCGGAAGGTAATCATGTGAGTTTGGTTTTACTGGTACATCCTAATAATCCATTAGATTCTCCAATCAAATATGTATTTAAAGATGGTAGGGGCAGTAATCAATGGATTCAGTACAACTTGAAAGTTACCCATTCACCATCATCAATGGTTTGGGACAACGAAACTGCTCGAATTTATCCAGATCTGGATAGGTTTGATTTAAAAGGAACATATACCAAAAATGGAATATCATTAACCTATGGGTCATTTACACCTAAAGTCACTGCTAAAAAATCACCTTTAATTATTTGGCTTCATGGTGGTGGAGAAGGTGGCACTGACCCAAGCATTGCTTTAATTGCAAACAAAGCGACCAATTATGCTACCAATGAGATACAGTCTATTTTTGGTGGCGCTTATGTTTTAGTTCCACAATCACCTACATTTTGGATGCAAAGTTCATCGGGGGAGCATACTAGGGGAGATAAAGACGATATCTATTATAAAGCGTTATTTGATTTAATTAAAAATTATGCTGCTGAACACCCACAAATCGATAGCAATAGAATTTATATAGGCGGTTGTTCAAATGGAGGTTATATGAGTTTAAAATTACTATTTGAGCATCCCGATTACTTTGCTGCAGGTTATATCAGTGCATTGGCATTTCAAAATCAATATATTACTGATGAACAAATTAATCTAATTAAAGAGGTACCTATTTGGTTTATACATTCAAAAGACGATACCACAACACTACCAGATGAAACCGTAGTGCCACTATATAAAAGACTGATTGCTGCTGGTGCGCCTAATGTGCATTTCTCTTTCTATAACCATGTAATTGATTTAACCGGTTTTTATGGTGGAAAGGACTATTACTTTCCTGGTCATTGGTCTTGGATTTATTCGCATGCAAATGATGCTGATTTTGATTTCAACCAGAAACCTATAGTTTTAAACGGTAGAAGGGTAACTATTATGGAGTGGTTGGCTGACCAAAAGAAGTAAGAATTGGTGTAAATCTTAAATATTTGCCAAAAAAAGAATTTAAATACACTTTAAACCTTGTATGTCAAGTTTTGGAGTCATCTTTGCACTTATAATAGTATAATAAATTAAAATACATTACAATGAGTAAAGGAACAGTAAAATTTTTCAACGACACAAAAGGCTTTGGTTTTATCACTGAAGAAGGTGTTGAAAAAGACCACTTTGTACACATTTCTGGATTAGTAGATGAAATTCGCGAAGGCGATGAAGTTGAGTTCGATCTTCAAGAAGGTAACAAAGGATTAAACGCAGTGAACGTAAAAGTTATTTAAACATACATACTTTCTAGTTTAAGAAAAAGCCCTTCCATCGCGAAGGGCTTTTTTATTACCAAATTTCACCCTTCGGTCTAAAATAAAGATGTAGTTTTGCAGCCGCAAAAAAATCGTATTATGAAGCGTATTAATGAATACAAAAAACTCTTTGGAGTTGAAAAGGAAATTGAACTTAAAGCCCTTAAGTCCACCTATAGAAATTTAGTTAAAGAATGGCATCCAGACAAGTTTCAAGAAGGTGATGAGAAACGTGAAGAAGCCGAAGTAGAGAGTCGTCGTATTATTGATGGTTATCATTTTTTGGTCAGTATAGCTCCAGAAACTATAGAAGCCAACAATGATGTTTATCAAGAGACCATAAACAACTCTGGTATAGCAGACTACCAACATAGCGGACTTGTATTGGAAATCACCTATTTAGATGGTTCTACGTACGAGTATTTCGGAGTAACAAAACCTATTTTTCAGAAAATGATTAATTCCAATAAGTTAAATCGTTTTGCTAAACGAAGTATTTATCCTAATTATATTTTCAGAAAATCTAAACGTGACCTTCAAGAGGCCTAGTATTTAAATACACGTAAATAGCCAGAGAAATCGCATGAAAAATCAACAAGAGATTTTATCAAAATTGAATATTGATGCGTTGAATCCTATGCAGGAGGAAGCGATTAGTGTGATTACTAGTACGGCAAATACAATCATTTTATCACCAACTGGTACTGGGAAAACTTTAGCTTTCCTATTACCTATTATAGAACTTTTGGACCATGATAATCCAGAAGTTCAAGTTTTGATATTGGTGCCTTCCCGAGAATTGGCGATTCAAATCGAACAGGTTATTCGTAATTTAGGTTCAGGTTTTAAGGTCAATGCTATTTATGGCGGGCGACCCATATCTAAAGATAAGATTGAACTAAAACATACCCCTGCCATACTTATAGGTACTCCAGGAAGAATATTAGACCATTTTATTGCAGACCGTTTTACAAAAAATAGTATCACCACTTTAGTATTAGATGAGTTCGATAAATCTTTAGAAGTTGGTTTTGAAGAGGAAATGACCGAGATTTTGAGCGATCTGGCTCATCTAAGCAAACGGATTTTAACGTCGGCTACCGAAGGTGTAAAAATTCCAAAATTTGTTGGGATGGAAAATCCTCGGCGAATTAATTACCTAAAAACGGAAACACCTTCTCAATTAACTATTAAAACTGTAGTCTCCCCAGATAAGGATAAACTAAAAACCTTAGAACAGTTACTAAGGTTTATAGGGGAAGAACCTGGTATTATTTTCTGTAATTACAAAGATAGTATTGAGCTAATAAGCACTTATTTAGCTAAACAACGTTTACAGCACGAATGCTTTTCTGGCGGCATGGAACAAAAAGACCGAGAACGCGCGCTGATAAAATTTAGAAATGGTAGTAGTAGAATATTGGTAGCTACCGATTTGGCCGCTAGGGGTATCGATATACCCGAATTAAAGTTTATTATTCATTTTGAGCTACCACATCACACAGAAGAATTTACGCATCGTAATGGAAGAACGGCTCGTGTCAATGAATCTGGCACTGCCTACGTTTTGAGATGGGATAAAGAATCATTACCAGAATTCATTCCGAAATCTAGAGGAATTGATATCACTAAAAAAACAGTTATTGGAGAACCTTACTGGGATACTTTATTTATATCTGGTGGACGAAAAGATAAGATTTCCAAGGGAGATATTGCAGGCTTATTTTTCAAACAAGGTGGGTTAAACAAAGATCAATTAGGTACCATAGAATTAAAGCAAGATTGTGCATTTGTTGCCGTACCGAAAGCTAAGGCAAGTCAACTATCGGCGCAGTTGAATAATTCCAGGTTAAAAAAGAAAAAAGTCCGCATTACCATACTTTAATCAAAAAAGTATTTTATCCCTTTTATAGGTAGTAAAATGAAGGAAAACCAGCACGAAAACGAATCTGATATCGATTTATCGGAGATTGAAAATTGTATAGCTATTTTAAATAGGTTAGTTACGGATACAAATCAAATTTTCGAAATTCCAGAAGATAGAAGAATTGAGCTCATTAAAGCAGCAGGGCAACTTTCAAGGCCTAGTAGGCAAGAGTTTTCTAGAAGGGTGAAGGATGCTAAGAAGAATGCTAAACGTAAACAGGCGGTCCGTGATAAACATGCACGAAAAGAAACAGGAATACGAAGTGCACGAGAAGCCCACGTTTTTGTTGCTCCAAAATTATTGCCTACTGCCGAACTTGAAAATAAAGAATTACCAGAGCTCGCAACACCTCGTAATTGTTATGTCTGTAAGACGGAGTTTACGAAGCTCCATCATTTTTATGATACGATGTGCACGGACTGTGGGGATTTCAATTATGCCAAACGGTTCCAAAACGCTAAAGTAAAAGGCCAAGTAGCCATTATTACTGGCTCTCGCTTAAAGATTGGTTATCATATTACCTTAATGCTTTTACGTGGTGGAGCAACTGTTATTGCAACAACGCGTTTTCCCGTAGATTCTGCGCTTCGTTTTTCAAAAGAAGAAGATTTTATGGAGTGGGGCCATCGGTTAAAAATACATGGTCTTGATTTGCGCCATATTCCTAGCGTTGAAATCTTTTGCAACTTTATAGAGCAACAATATGACACGTTAGATATCTTAATCAATAATGCGGCACAAACGGTACGTAGGCCCGCTGGATTTTACCACCATTTAATGGAAAATGAGGAACGCCCAGTTTCAGCGTTACCAAAATTTGCCCAAATGGTATTGAGTGATCATCAAGAATGTATTGATGAACTAAAAGCGTTTAGTACAAAAGCTTCCCCAAATCAAAATATGCCGGTTACTTGGCACGGACCTGAGCCAGGTATTGGTTTACGTGCATCTGCCAAGCTTTCTCAAATTCCATATAGTTTTGATAATGCCTTGGTCGCACAAGAAGTATTCCCGACAGGAGAACTAGATGCAGATTTACAACAAGTAGATTTACGTAAAACAAATAGCTGGCGATTAAAATTAGGTGAAATAGAAACCACCGAAATGATTGAAGTTCAGTTAGTAAATTCCGTAGCTCCGTTTGTGCTTTGCAACCGTTTGGCAGACCTTATGAAAAAAGAAAAAACCGGAAAAAAGCATATTATTAATGTTACAGCCATGGAAGGTAAATTCCACCGTTTTTTCAAAGAATCGCGCCATCCACACACCAATATGGCAAAAGCAGCATTAAACATGCTTACGCATACCGCTTCTGGTGAATTGGCTAAAGATGGCATCTTTATGAATGCTGTAGACACAGGATGGGTTACTGATGAAGACCCCGCTGAGCTTGCTAAAATGAAACAGGAAGTTCATGATTTTCAACCTCCATTAGATATTGTTGACGGAGCCGCAAGGGTATTAGATCCTTTATTCGATGGAATCAATACTGGTAAACATTGGTGTGGTAAGTTCTTAAAAGACTATTTTCCGATTGATTGGTAGATATATTACTGCACGCTTATATGAAAAAGAGCGATTTAACTTAAATTTTGCTAAGGCTACAATACATCCTAAATTCGAATTTCTATTTTAAGTTAATACTATATTTAATTCAACAAGATTAAAAAAATCGTAAAAATGATGACTCGTCTATGTTTTGCGTATCAGTTTAAGTAACTTTAGATTTTAACCAATCTATTATTTAAGCTAAATGAAGACCTTATTTCGTATCCTTTCGATTTCTACATTCTTATTTATTTCAACAACGGTACTACCCCAAGATTTCTCAGCTTTTGAGTACCGTACTATCGGTCCCTCAAGAGGTGGCCGGGTAACTACCGTAACAGGTACTCCGATGATGCCTGGTACATTTTATTTAGGTGCCTCGGGTGCGGGAGTATGGAAATCTGATGATTATGGAACTAATTGGAACAATATTTCTGACGGATTTTTCGACACTCCTTCCATCGGAGCTATTGAAGTAGCTGTTAACGACCCAAATATTGTTTATGTAGGTACGGGTTCTGACGGACTTCGTAGTAATGTTATCAGTGGAAAAGGTGTTTATAAATCGATTGATGCAGGTAAAACATGGAGTCATATCGGCCTTGAAAAAATCGGGCAGATTGGTGCCGTCGAAATTGACCCTACCAACAGTAATATTGTTTGGGTAGCAGCTATCGGTAATGCATTTAAACCAAACGAAGAACGTGGTATTTATAAAACTATAGATGGTGGTATAACTTGGGAGAAGGTTTTATTTGTTTCTAACAAAACCGGTTTCGCAGACCTTGAACTATTGCCAGGCAACCCTAATGTGGTTTATGCAGCTGCATGGAAAGCGCAACGAACCCCGTGGACAATAGATTCAGGAGGAGAGAATAAAGAAGGTGGTATCTATAAATCTGTTAATGGAGGTAAGGATTGGATAAAGCTTGAAGACGGTTTACCAAAAGGGTTAATTGGTAAAATAGATTTAGCCGTTTCAGCAACTGACTCTAGCATTTTATATGCCGTGATAGAGGCTCCTGGAAAAGAAGGCGGGGTTTATAAATCAGTTGATCAAGGAAAGTCGTTCACACAGACTTCGAGTAAAAAAGGCCTTGTAAACAGACCCTTTTATTATACGAATATCGAAGTAGACCCAACTAATCCTGATATTGTATTCTCTAACGCCAATCCATTATTGAAATCAAAAGATGGTGGTAAAAATTGGGAACTCATGTCAGTTCCTCATGGAGATAATCATGATATATGGCTCAATCCGAATAATCCAGATTTACTAATTCAGTGTAATGATGGTGGTGCCAATGTATCGCATAATGGTGGAAAAACCTGGTCTTCACAATTCAATCAACCTACGGCAGAAATTTACCAAGTAGCAGTAGATGACCAATATCCTTATTGGATTTATGGCGCCCAACAAGACAATAGTACAATTGCAATACCAAGCTCATCGCCAAGTGGCACATCACCCCATGGCACACAAGTTATGATAGAAGTTGGTGGTTGCGAAACCGGACCGTCAATTCCGAAACCAGGCGACCATAACGTTGTCTATAATAATTGTAAGGGTCGCTTTAGTGTTTTCAATAAGATAACCGGAGCTAATCGTGAGTATTCAATTGGAGCATCTAACATTTATGGTCATAATCCTAAAGATTTAAAGTATAGATTTCAGCGTATTGCACCAATTCATGTTTCACCACATGACCCGAACGTTGTATATATGGGCTCTCAATATCTTCACAAGACTAGAAATGACGGAGTTATTTGGGAAACAATTTCTCCAGATTTAACTGCATTTGAAGAAGATAAACAAGTCATTTCTGGAAATCCGATAACACGAGATATTACTGGGGAAGAGTATTATAGTACGTTATATGCCATAAGAGAATCTAAACTTGAAAAGGGATTGATTTGGACAGGTTCTAATGACGGAATACTATCGATAACACGAGATGGAGGGCAAACATGGGAAAACGTTACACCCAAAAAACTTTTAAAAGGAGGTAGGGTAGAATCTATAGAGCCATCGCAGTACGACCCCGCTAAGGCATATATTTCAGTAGATAGGCACTTATTAGGAGATACTACTCCCTATTTTTATAAAACTACAGATTATGGTATAACATGGGAGTTGATAAGTACGGCTACCAATGGAATTCCTTCAGATTATACGAGTAAAGTATTACGAGAAGACCCTAAAATACCAGGTTTATTATATGCGGGTACTGAATTTGGTATGTTTGTATCTTTTGACGACGGAAAAAATTGGAAAGCATTTCAACAGAACCTACCCGTTACACCGATTACCGATATTGTAATTAACCGTGGTGATTTGGTAGTGAGTACGATGGGCCGTGGCTTTTGGATATTAGATAATATTACCTCGCTTCGTAATCCGAAAATTGTTGATTTAAATGATACTCCCATACTTTTTAAACCAGATAATACGATTAGATATAGAACTCCGAGAGCATCAGGTGATTTTCCAAATTACCCAGCCACGAGTGTACTTATAGATTATTACTTACCTAAGGAATTAAAAAAAGGAGTACAATTGGAAATTTTGGATGCGAATAAGAATTCGATTGCAACCATAGTTAGTGATTCTACTCAATTAAAATCCACATCAGAAGAAGTTGAAGATATGGGTCTAAGCATGATTTTTAGCTATTTTGATGCTAAATTAGAAACCAAGAAAGGTCTAAATCGTTTTCAATGGGATATGCGTCAAAAAGGAGCATGGAGCGATAAGAAATCACGAAGTTTTAAAAATGGCCCAATGGTATCCCCCGGTGTTTATACTGTTAAATTAACCGTAGGAAAAGAAACTAAAGAGCAAACTTTTGAGGTACTTATAGACCCAAGACTTGAAATGGAGGGAGTTTCCAATACGACAATCAATGAACAACTTGTGTTTGAAAATAAAGTCATCAGCCTTTTATCAGAAGTACGAAAATTGCAGGCAGATTTGGAGATTGAACTTAAGAAGGCCAAAAGTGCAGAAAAGAAAGATACACTAGAAAAAGTTTTGAAAGCCCTTAAAAATGATGAAGGTGCATATCCTCAGCAAATGCTGGTTGCCCAAATATCCTATTTATCGTACATCGTGGGTGATGCTGACAAAGTAATAGGCAACGATGCAAAGGAAAGATATACCACTCTGGTTTCTCAGTTCAACAAACTAAAATCTCAAGTAGCGCTTTAAAATTAATTGTTTCGTAGTTTACAAGTCTAAAGAAATTTCAAATTTGAGGGTGTGCTGATTGGCACACCTTTTTTTGTTACTTTTAAAATACAGATACCTAAATCCATTAAAATGAAATTGAGTCGAATTATTTGGTCCATATTTCTAGTGTCTACATTGTTTATAGGATTGATTTCTTGTGGGGTGAAGAAATCAGAAGTTAAGAAGGAAATCGCTATTCACTATTCTGAATTAACTACGTCGCCAAAATGGGTTTCTATTTTTAATGGAACCGACTTAACGGGTTGGAGCATAAAAATCAATGGCTATCCTTTAGGGGAGAATTTTGGCAATACCATACGGGTAGAAGATAGTATTCTTAAAATACGATACGATGCTTATGGTCCTGAATTCATAAATCGTTTTGGAACGGTCTATTTTGATGCCTACTTAACGGAGTATCGTCTTAAGGTAGAGTATCGTTTTGTGGGCGAAACCGCTCAAGGTGCTCCTAAATGGGGTTATCGCGATAGTGGTATTCAATTTCACGGTCAGCCGCCAACTACTCAAAAACTGAATCAAGGTTTTCCTGTGTGCTTGGAATATAATTTTCATGGAGGCAATGGTTTTGATAATCGACCCTTAGGAGCGGCCTGCACCAATGGAATGTTTATAGAATATAATGGCGAAAAGAACACTACGACTTGTATTACTGCAGATGTTCCTAAAACGTTTCATGGTGATCAATGGGTTACTGCTGAAATTGATGTGAAAGATGGTAAAATCACACATTACGTAAATGGAGAAGAAATTTTAAGTTATGCCAACCCTACATATGACTTAGAAAATGAAACGGCGGCTATGTTGATGACTAATAAAGACACAAAAGTAAAGGGCGGCTTTATTTCCTTACAGTCCAACAGCCACCCAATTGATTTTCGTAAAATCGAACTAATGGAATATTAAGAATCCATTAGTTTTTCTATATACACAGTAACCTATAAGGTAACCTTTTCTCCGGTTTTAGCTGCTAAAAATATAGCGTCTATTATTTTCAGGTCTTTTACACCTTCTTCACCATCTACAGGAACAATGGGTTGTACACCATCAAATATAAGTGCTGCCATTCCATCCATCTGTAACGTTTGATGCGTAACATGCGGTTGCGTTAATGGTCCTTTATGCGTACGTCCTTCTATGGGTCCGTAACCGGTCGAAGGTTGCATTTCCACAAATCCTTTGGAACCTGTCATATAAAACCTATCCAAATTATTCATGCTATAAGTAGAAAGGCAATTTGCAACGGCACCACTTGGGAAACCCATTTGAAATTGAATGGTCTCGTCGATTCCTTCCTTAAATTTTACGGGATCTGTCTTGGTTTCTTGCGCAGAAACCCAAATAGGCTCTTCACCCAACATATAGCGTGCTCCGTTGATGGAATAAATTCCGATGTCCATCATAGCACCACCACCTGATAGTTCTTTGTTTAAACGCCATTGTGTAGGATCACCGATAGTAAATCCAGATTGACCCTGAAAGAATTTAGTCTCTCCGAATTTACCTTCTTTTCGCATTTTTATTACGGCAACTGTTTTCGGCTCAAAATGCATCCGATACCCAATCAATAGCTTTACGTTAGCCGCTTTACAGGCATCTACCATTTCCTGCCCTTCTAGGGCATTGATGCCCATTGGTTTTTCGCTTATGACATGTTTACCTGCTTTGGCAACCCGAATAGTCTGGTCTTTATGTAATCCGTTAGGGGTAATAATATAAACGGCATCAACATCTGGATTATCTTTTATCGCATCAAAATTATCGTAGTTGTAACAATTCTTTTCCGGAATATCATATTTGGATTGCCACTTCTTTATTTTAGAGGGTGTACCGCTAATTACACCCACCAACTTTGCTCTCGAACAGGATTGCATAGCTTCTGCCACACGTGTACCATAACTACCCAAGCCCATAATCGCCACTTTTAGAATAGGACCATCATAAGGCTCGTTTGATGCAGCAAATAGGTTAACGGGACTGTATAATAGGGGTAAAGCAACGGAGGTTACCGATAGTTTTTCCAAAAATTTTCTTCTAGTAGTCATAGGATTATATGTTTGGTTAATTTTTTCAAACCTAAATATAAGTAATCTTAGTACGTAATACACATTCGAACTATACCTTAACGTTACTCAGTATACTATTGGTCATTCACGTAAAAATGCCAAAAAAAGTATGGATACGATTACTAAATATCGATAAGAATAGGTAAGTTAGAATTTAAATTAAATACCATGAGCAGAGGATTCGTTAATGAAGATGATCAAGAGGAAATCCCCATGGTACCCCCAAGGGCAGACTTACCTGTCGGAGTCACTAATTATGTCACACCACAAGGACTAGATGAATTATTGGCAGAAAAGAAGACATTGCATACCGAAAAAGAACAGTTACCAAAGGAAAATGAGAAAGAGCGGCGAATTGCAAGCAACCTTATTAGTGCCAAACTACAATTATTAAATGGGCGTATCAACAGTGCTAAAGTAGTAACATTAAAAGAACAACCTTCTGATGAAATACGATTTGGTGCTTGTGTTTCATTACGTATTGGTAATGCTAAATCCCTACAAAAATTTCAGATTGTAGGCGTTGACGAAGCGAATATTGCAAAGCAGAAACTATCATTTCTTTCACCAATTGCCAAAATTTTAATTTCAAAAAGGGTAGGGGACATAGCTGTTTTACAACTCGGAAAAGAAGAACGAATTTTTGAAATTAAGGGAATTAGTTATGGGGGATAAACCTAAAACTAAATTATTATAACATGATGAAACGAACTATTCAAACATTTTTATTGATTACAATTATGCTTTTCAATTCGCACTGTAAAGGCCAAACCGTAGAAAAAATAGAGAATCATAACATCTATTCCTATAAAAACGGAGATTCTAATGGAATCGGAAAATGGTATAAGGGAAGAGAAATAGCACACGTAATGGGCTTTCAAGGTATGGGTTGGTTAGAACGAACTGAACGTGAAGAGGAAGAGCAGACCTTAAAATTACTTCAAAATATGAATATACAACCCGGAGATACCATCGCTGATATTGGTGCAGGTTCCGGTTATCATGTTTTTAAAATGGCGCCAATAGTTGAGAAAGGACAACTTTATGCAGTGGATTTACAACCAGAAATGTTGGCCGCGATGGCTGTAAAAAAAGAAAATAATCAGCAAAAAAATATCATATTGATACAGGGTACTGAGCAATCGGTCAATTTAACCGAAAATTCTATTGATAAGGTATTGCTGGTAGACGTGTATCATGAATTTAATTTTCCGTTTGAAATGATTCAATCCATTAAAAGAGCAATGCGGCCTGATGCACAACTATACCTCATTGAATATCGTGGGGAAGATGCCTCTGTTCCAATCAAGGAACTGCACAAGATGACCGAAGCCCAAGCCGTTAGTGAAATGAAAGCTGCAGGCTTACTATTAAAACAAAATATAGACAACCTTCCTTGGCAACATTGTATGGTATTTGTAAAGGGTTGATTTCTTTCTTATGAAATACTCAAATGATTTTCTAAATAGGTTTTCATAGCCATATTTATTTCATGTTGATTCGCTAACGGTTCTTTGGTAAATGGTGCTTGAGGCATATAAGGATAAGGTCCAAACTCTGTGGTTATGGTAAAAGCGTCCACAACTTTATGTTCGTTGATTATACGCTGCCACCAATCTAGATAGTGTTTTAGATAGTTTTCCCATTCTGGCGCAAACGGATGGTTTACCTGTGGCGCCTGTTCAAAACCTACCCGGGCATGAATGTGTTGAATGTGTGGAATTATTTTTTTAAGAATGTGTTGCTGATCTTGTAACATACTTTCTGAAACCACGCACCAATGAGACAAATCTCCTACTAATTTTAATTGGGGGTAGAGCTCCAAATAGGAAAGGGTAGTGCCGGAATGAAAAGTAAATCGACCTCTATGAATTTCGTGATAAACAGGAATATTATTTGTTTCAGAAAACGTTTCAATAGCATCTATGACTCTGCAGTTATCATCAAATGAATAGTAGTCCTTACCGGTATGAGAATTTATAAAGTCCGGTTCAAATGGCAACATCCGTTCCAAACGTTTCAAAACAGTAGTAATATAATCATTAACCGTTTCTGATTTTACTTCCAGAACCTGTTGGAGTACGCAAATAAAATTCGGGTCACTTTTTCTTGTAGTATTTAAGACTTCTAAAAATTGCTTTTCATAATCCTTATCGTTTGTGATATTGATTTCGATTCCTTGAAAACCTTGGTCTCTGGCAAGTGCTATAAATGCTGTAGCCGATAAATGTTCACTGCCCCAATAGGGGTACAAATAGTTGATATGCTCCATTTAGTATAACACAGGATTCAAGGGTGAATTAATGGTCTTCCCAATTTGTGCCCCAGGACACCAGGTATCCCAATCGTTCTGTTGGCCATCATTACTCGGTTTTTTCAACTTCATGTCTTTATCCATATAAATAACGGTCATTACTTTACGCATTTTAGTAGTAGTATTTGCGCCTGCACGATGAAAAACCCAACCAGAATGGAAACTGACCTCACCTACATCAAAAGGCTCTATGACATGTTTAAAATCGGTTAATTTCAATCTGTTTTGTATAGCCTTTTCACTTTCATCACTTATAGAAAGTTCTCTACCATCCATAATTTCATGGCTTCCAGCACTGAATTCTAAAGGACCCATAGCTAATGGTGTCTCTTGCAAAGGAATCCAAGCTGTAATAGTTTTATCGGTTTGTAATGGCCAATAGTATTGATCAGCATGCCAAGGTGTTATCCCTCCAGCAGCTTCCTTAAATAACGCTTGATCATGGTATAGTCTCACACCTTCAACTTGCATAAGTTCTGTGGCTATTTGTGCCATCCTCTTTGAGAATATTAGGGTTTTGATTGTTTCATCTTCTTTCCACAAATTGAACAACTGCACAAAGGCTTTTCCATAGGTATCCCTTTTTTCTAATGGTTTTTGCTCTGCATTTATCTCTGCTACTTTTTTTGAAATAACACTGTTGAAATATCCAAGGGTTTCTGCATCAAAAACATCCTTTAATTTTATATAACGATACGTGGTATAAAAATCAATCTGACCTTGGGTAAGGGTATAGTGACTATTCAATAAGACGTCTTTTTTCATAATATGTTGTCTGTATAGTTGCTAAATTAAGCAGTAGACTACGTATAAAGTTTTTCGATTTTAACCAAAACTATGCATATCTAAACCTATAACTCTTAGCTTACTAAGAACTATTGTTTATATTAGTTTTTATGAATCCTGTTATTGAAAAAATCGGTCTCCAAGAATCTGAAAATTCCTTTCACTTCTTTAAACTTGAAGTAAACCAGTTTAAACCCTTTTGGCATTATCATCCTGAGCTAGAACTCACCCTGATTACCGAAGGGCATGGTACACGGTTTATTGGAAATAGTATTCTTCCCTATACCAAAAACGATTTGGTTCTTATAGGCGCCAATCTTCCTCATAATTATAGCTCTGTACATCATCAGCAAGACCAGCAAGGAGCTATAGTGCTCCAATTTCCTTCACATATATTTAATTCATTTAAGGAATGTGAATTATTGCATAACTTATACCAAGAAGCGGAAAGAGGAATACATTTTATCAAACCTACTATACGGACTCTTAAAATGTTACAGAATTTTGAATCGGTTCCCAAAACAGAACAGGTAGCCGTTTTACTTCAAGTACTACATCAATTATACGAACACAAGGATAGAAAATATCTTTCTTCACCATCGTATTTCTATCAAAGAGTAAGTGCTAAATCTCAGGGTAAAATAAAAACCATTACTACGTATATTCTCGAAAATTTAAACAAAAAGCTTACGGTGAAGGAAATGGCAGAGCGAACAAGTATGGTAGAACAATCTTTTTGCAGATGGTTCAAAAAAGCTGTGGGGCATTCATTTGTCACATTTTTAAACACATCAAGAATAGAACAAGCCTGTATGTTCTTACTAACTTCAGATAAACCAATACAGGCCATTGCTTATGACTGTGGCTTTGAAAGCCTCTCTCACTTT
Source organism: Maribacter sp. ACAM166 (assembly GCF_005771495.1). Classification (GTDB taxonomy): domain Bacteria; phylum Bacteroidota; class Bacteroidia; order Flavobacteriales; family Flavobacteriaceae; genus Maribacter. Next base: position 28,273 of record NZ_VAUW01000014.1, on the reverse strand, counting down.
AATCGTACTTTCAAAAAACTGAAAGGAAAAAGCCCGAGGGAATTCAGAGCATAAGTGTACTATATTAACAAAATTAAACTTCCACCTCTGTTTCCTTAACTGAATCGATTTCAATCTCAGCTTCTGGTACAGAATCTTTCAAAATATTAAATTTTTCAACACGTTTCATATCATCTTCTTCACCAGAAAAATAAGGGAATACATCCATAATAGGAGATTCAGATATTGCAGGAACGGTATATTCACCCATGGTATCTTTCATCACGCTAATGGTATTGTCATAGGCTTCTTTAACATCATTCGCCTGAATCAATAAATACATATTGGTCTTACGCTCTTTGCCGCTTTCTTCATCAAAGGCTATTAACGACACTCTAGATTTAAACCAACGATCAGAATTCTCAAAAGGGTGAATTTCTGCATAGTTGGCAACTTTGATATTGGTAATCTTAATTTCTTCACTATCGCTTAAATAGGCTGACATTTCTTCAGTAATTCTGCTTTCTGCTTCAGTATAAGAAATTGCATCCACCAAAAAAGGTTCGGTCTTTACCTTTTGCATACCAGAAGCTTCGTCTAGTTTTCTATATTTTACTTTACACTCGTACCATGTTGCACTCATATTATGTTGTTTTAGGGGTGTCAAATATAGGTTTTAGCCCTAGTTTGCTTGGATAAAAACAGGAATAGATATTCACAATTTTGCAGTAAGATGTATAGTGTATTTAATGTGAGGTACTTAGCGATTTTAAGAATGGAATTTTAAATCAATAAAACAAATTGAATTATACCCTTAATCTGTGGACTTAGAATAATTCTTGCTTGACCTGTTCAAAATATGAATCACTAACGGGTATGTTTATTTTGGTTAGCAATAAGTCTCTGCCTTTTAAACCTGTCACCTTTGTTTTATTAACGATATATGATCGGTGTACACGCATAAATAGGGTACTCGGTAATTCTTGTTCTACTGTTTTTAATCGTTGGTTACTTATAATTTTCTTGGCGGCCATTTGAAAGGTCACATATTCACTATCACTTTCGATATATAGAATATCATCATAGTTCACCTTATGTAAGTCGTAGCCAGATTTTATTGTGAAAGAATCCGTCGCATCGATAACAGTACTCGTTTTTACTTTATTGACAGCGGTAACAAAACGTTCAAAAGTAATTGGTTTTAAAAGATAATCTACGGCATTCAATTCATATCCTTCAAGTGCATATTCAGAGTATGCAGTAGTGAATATGATGCTGGTTTCAGAACCTATCATTTTAGCAAAAGTTGTTCCTTTTAATTCTGGCATTTGAATGTCTAGAAACAAAAGGTCTACAGGCTGCTGCTTCATTATTTCTAAAGCTCTTATAGGGTTTTCAGCCGAACCTACAAGGTTCAAAAAGTCTAATTTCTCAATGTAAGTAGCAAGTAGTGTACGTGCCAATTCCTCATCATCGACCACCATACAATTAATTTTAGCCATGTAGTTCAAGTTTTAGGTTTACTTTGAATGTTTTAGAAGTTTCATCGATAACCAATTGATGTCTTTTTGGGTATAAGATAGCTAAACGTTTTTTTACATTATCAATTCCGATTCCACCAACTGCATCTGTCACCAATGGTGTATTTGGTTTGCTATTTTCAATTTCAAAATCTATGCTATTATTGTTGGCATTAATTTTTAACCGAATGAAAGTATCTGTTATTTTTTCAATATTACTATGCTTCAATGCATTTTCCAAGAACGGAATCAACAACATAGGTACTATTTGAATATTCTCGTTACCGACAACAAACGAAGTTGTTATAGGATAAGCTTTACTACTTTTTAAAGAAAATAATTTGATATAGTTTCCTATGTAATCCATTTCTTTATGAAGTGGAACAATTTCCTGCTCACATTCATATAATACATACCGTAACATATCTGAGAGGTAACTAATACTTTGTTGAGTTTTTCCAGAATCAATAGCAGATAACGCATAAATATTGTTCAATGCATTGAATAGAAAATGCGGATTTATTTGTGATTTCAGCAGCTTCAGTTCGGTCTGTAGCGATTCATTTTTATTGATAATTATTTCTTCTTCCTTACGCTGGGCGAACAAAAATGTTTCCACAAACGTGGCTATGATATAGGCTATTGTAATCAATAATAGGTTTATGAAAAACTTAGAAGGCGGTCTACGCTCCATTCCAATTGGAGGTCCCATTTCTATTCCTGGTCCGGGTTTTGGAAATATGTTAGTTAACATAAATGTACCAACTAACACCAACACTAGGGATACTAGTATAAATGTCACATATTTTTTTTTCAATAATAAGAACGGTGAAGTGTAATAAATCAATGCGGCTACGGTCAAAATTTGAACTATAAAAGACAGGCCATTATCCCTCAGAAAGCCAAAATCCAATCCAATAAAAAACCATGCGGTAGACCAAATAATCAACCACAGTACAATATGAAAAATAAAACGTTTGTGTGAATTCATACTACAAATTAAAGGAATTAAAAATCAATCCAACCTTAAAAATATTGCTCTTACCAATGGTGAAATAGGTGTTCACCAGCCAATAAGCAATGTTCACTTAATACTAGTCCGCATACTCTTAAAACTCCCATTCTGCATTGAACATATGTACATCTTTGTCAGTATAATATTGAATTTAAAATAATAAATAGATGAAACGTACTACACTAAAAAAAGGAATTTTAATTGGATTGATAGCCTTGCTGGGAACAGTAAGTATGAACGCTCAGTCTAAAAGTGACAGAAAAGAACCGCCTTCATTCACTGAACTTTTAAAGCAGATGGATAAAAACGAGGATGGTAAACTTTCTAAAAACGAAGTAAAAGGACCACTAAAAAATGATTTCGCTAAGATAGACACCGATAAAAACGGTTTTATTTCAAAAAAAGAGTTGGAAAATGCACCTAAGCCAAAAGGGAGACCAAAAAATTAATACTAGATCAGTTCATTCATAAATCATAAATCATAATTCAAAAATAGATGAAATTTAAAAACAGAATTGCCTCAGCTTCAACCTTAAAAACAATGATGTTTTTCATGTTCATTACCATTTTCATGGCTTGTAGTGAAGATGAAGTTGTAAAGGATGTTGAACAAGAAATAATAGAGGAAGAAGTTACAACTGTTGTTGATGATACAGATTTCGAAGCAATGGATTGGACTGTTGAATCACATAGTAAAGATGCAGACCCAGATTTCGAGCAGGTATTTGAAGATAATGCGGTAAAACGATTAGATATTGTGATTACCGAAACACGTTGGGCTAGTATGTTAGAAGATATGACCAACCTATACGGATCTTTTGGGACTTCTAGTCAAGGTGGCCCAGGCGGTGGAGGCCCTGTTGCAACCACCACTGAAGAAGATCCTATTTTTGTACCCGCCGAAGTCTTTTATGAAGGTAAAGAGTGGTATAGGGTAGGGGTTCGTTTTAAAGGCAATTCTAGTCTTCAGTCAGCTTGGCAAGCAGGTAATTTAAAACTATCATTTAAACTTGATTTTGACGAGTTTGAAGATGATTATCCTCAAATAGACAACCAACGTTTTTATGGATTTAAAAAATTAAGTCTTAAAAATAATTTTGATGATAAATCGATGCTGCGAGAAAAGGTAGCAACTGATATTTTTCGCAACGTCGGTCTTGCGGCTTCTCACACTGCTTTTTACACAGTGTATGTTGACCATGGCGACGGACCTGTTTATTTTGGAGTGTACACCTTAGTCGAAGAAGTTGATGATACTGTTATAGACGAGCAATTTTCAGACAACGATGGAAATTTATACAAACCAGATGGTGATGCAGCAACTTTTGCAGCCGGAACTTATGATGAAGATGAATACGTTAAGAAAACTAATGAGGATGATGCCGATTTTTCAGACATAGAAGCATTATTAAATACGCTAAACGATGGTAGCAGAAGTACAGATGTTGCTAGCTGGAGAACAAATTTAGATGCTGTTTTTGATACGGATGGATTTTTGAAATATTTGGCAACCAATACAGTTATTCAAAATTGGGATACATATGGTAGAATGTCTCATAACTACTACTTGTACAACAATCTAGACACTGGCAAATTGACCTGGATACCTTGGGATAATAATGAAGCCCTTCAAGAGGGTAAAAGGGGTGGTTCTCCAGAACTTGACTTTTCTGATGTAACTGCTGCCCAATGGCCATTAATCTCATATTTATATGCAGATGAGCAATACAGGGCTAAATATGATACATACGTTCAAGAAGTTGTAGATGGTGCATTTAATGAAGCTACAATGCAAGCATTATATGCAAACTACGCAGCATTGATTGAACCGTATGCAACTTCTGAAATTGAAGGTCATACATTTTTAAATTCTAGTGCTGATTTTCAAAACGCTGTAAACGAACTGAACGTTCATGTTACCAGTAGGGCATCAGCAGTAAATAATTATTTGAATTAATACATTGTGTTGTGTTTAGTTTGTAAAGCTTCATGAGTAAAATCATGAAGCTTTATTTTTCAACACGAAATTTTAAAATCGATAAAAACAAGGGAAACTGTAATGATGTTATTCAGAAAAATTAGAACAAAATTAGTGTCTTTAAATAAGTTTAAAAGCTATTTCATTTATGCACTTGGTGAAATTCTATTGATTGTTGTCGGGATATTAATTGCGTGGAAAATCAATACTTTAAATGATATTAAAAAAAATAGGATTGTAGAGTTAAAAATATATAAGAGTTTAAGTCAAGAATTAGATACCAATTTAATTGTTTTGGATAGTGCGATAATTGGTTATTCCAATAGCATTCAAAAACTTCAAAATACACTCAACTATTTAGGGGTACAGCCAAATGAATTAACACATGAGGCCAAAGAATTAATTGTTAGCATTGACTATAGAAAAACTACAGTGCGAAACGAAGCAATTAATTCGATTAATGTCACCAACAAATTTGAGTTTATTCAAAGTGATTCACTAAAGCAACTAATTGCAGCATACCCTAATGAACTAGATAGTTTTGATAATGAACAAGCAAAGATTGAAAACATCATAACATCTCGTTTAAAACCAATAATTGAAAAACATATTTCCTTAATAGATATTCTTCCACAGAATAGTTACAACTACAGGAGAGTTAAAAATTTTGGTAAGCAATCAAATTATTCAGATTTATTGGATAGTAGAGAATATCAAAATAGTGTTATTGCTAGATTACTGCATACTAAAGAACAATTGACCATTGCAAAGAATTTAAGGCAAAAAACCAAAACTATTACTATTAAACTGAATAAAGAATTGAGCCAACCATAAAATCCAATATTTAAATCCAAACTATTCCAGACAAATACGATTTATCACCTAAAAAACATATCGAATAAATACTCATCTAAATATTTACCTAAAAATAAATGCTGCAATGATGGTATAATACCTATAAAACCTCCCAAAATTCAAAGTCACAAATTTATTTACCATTTCAAATTGGTCATTCACTGAAAAGCAAGCTCCATTCACTTAATAGTAAATTCTGATGTGGATTTAGTTACTATTCTTGTAGTCAAATAGCAGATAAACAAATGCTTAAATATCATAGTATGAAAAATAAAATAGTACATAGAATTGCATCATTCACCCTTATTTTAGGGCTATTGTTTATAACCTTTATTGCATGTAGCAGTGATAGTATAAGTGATGCAACCCTTGAAGAAGATATGAATGATGATTCAGATGAAACGATAGTAACTGAACTACATGCTGCCTACGCAGCCTTTAATACAGATGCGGTAACTATCTATTTAGATGGATATGAGGTAGTTATTGAAACGACAGGTTTACCAAATCACGAAACTGTATATTGGGGTGAGGGAAATGATCTTTATCGAAAAGAGCCCGATGTAGATGTTACACCAAGTATTATGTCGAGTAATAACAACGCAACTACGATACGAGTAGATGCAACACCAAATCTTACTGGTAATACCACATCAACAGACTTTAATACAATTGGTATAGCTGTAAGTGGTTCTTCAATATTTAATGATCAAGAAGGTGGTGGAGCTCTAGATCAAGCAGCTGCTAGTTTAGATTGGACAGGCGCTCATATAGGTCCTGGAGTATATCACTATCATTTAGAGCCAAAAGCATTTACTGATGATGATGAAAAATTGGTTGGTATTTTGTTGGATGGCGTTTTTCTTTATGGAAGAAAATGTAATACTACAGGAGCTTATCCAACAGATTTAGATGCTTCTGGTGGGCATACATCTGCTACTCAATATACCGATGGTGCAGAAGAATACCATTACCAAATCATTAATGAGATTTACTCAACAACAGGTTCTTTTCTTGCTTTTGCAGGACCTTACCAAGGATATTAAAAGATGAAAAAAAATCTTCTCTTTCATATAATTCTGATTGTGTTCTTATTTCAAGTTGGTTGTAAAAACACATCTGAACCAAAAATGGCAATCGAAAAAATTATAGAAATTAGTCAAGAAACTAAATTTAAAGAAGAGTTGACATTAAACCAACTAGAAGGAACTTGGTATTACAAAAACTCACCTTATGATGGTTATGCTTTAACCTTACATGAGAATGGAACCTTAGCAGAAAAGGTGGGTTTTTTTAAAGGAAAAAGAGAAGGAGTAGCCGAAAAATGGTCTAAAGCCGGAGTATTACGCGTTGAATATCATTATAAAAATAACCGTTTAGAAGGTAGTTATAAAAGCTGGTGGGAAAATGGCGAATTAGCTCAAGAAGCCAACTATACCAATGGAAACATGAATGGTGTAGAAAAAAAATGGTACTCAGACGGTCAACTGGCAAAACAACGCCAATTAGTAAGCGGCAAGGAAGAAGGTCTTCAAAAAGCATGGTTAGAAAATGGAACGTTATATGTTAATTATGAAGCTAAAAACGGACGTATTTTCGGTTTACGAAGAGCGAATTCGTGTTATCAATTAGAAAACGAAAAAGTAGTTAGAGATGAATAAATCCGTAGTTTTAATACTCATTTTAGTAGCTTTTGCCAGTTGTGAAAAAACGGTAAAGAAAAATAATATACAAGTTACTGAGACCAGTAGGGTAGAATACCTTCCGTATTATAATGACGAATCTTTTACCCCTAATTGGTTAACGCCGAATACTAAAGAAGAAAAAGAGTTTCATAAGATTCCCGATTTTAAACTTGTAGACCAGTTGGGCGATACTTTGACCCAAAAATCATTTGAAAATAAAATTTATATTACAGATTTCTTCTTTACTAGTTGCCCAGGTATCTGTCTAAAGATGACGAATAATATGACCAAGGTACAAGAAGAATTTTTAGATAATCCTGAAGTTTCCATATTGTCACATTCAGTAACACCTTCTATAGATTCTGTTTCTGTGCTTAAAACATACGCTGATAAAAATGGTATTATCGATTCTAAATGGCATTTGGTTACAGGTGATAAAACTGAAATCTATAACCTAGGTAGAAACCAATATTTTGTAGAGAATGATTTAGGAATTTCTAAAGACATCAACGATTTTTTGCATACTGAGAACTTTCTACTCATAGACAAGAACAAACATATTCGTGGTATTTATAATGGGCTAAACAGAGCTTCAATCGCACAATTAATTACCGATGCGAATGCTTTATTGAAAGAAGGTTAATTGCTAAAGTATCAGCAAACTTCCAATTACTCCTAACTTGTTTTCAGTCAGTACACATACACTACGTCTTAAATAAAAAATTCATACTTTTAACAAGCTTACGAACATTCTTCCCCGGTTTATACAAGCAATAACCTTGTAAATTATACCACATGCCTATATACATGGATCGCCACGATGTGTCGGAAGGAGTTACCGCTGAAGATGTGGCCGCTCTTCATAACGAAGATCTTTTAATTCAACATAAATTTTGCTGTAAAGGCCTTAGTTATTGGTTCGATGAGAATCGTAATACAGCTTTTTGTCTGGTTGAAGCTCCTAATAAAGAGGCTATTATAGAAATGCATGCCAAGGCACATGGCGAAGTACCCAATAGCATTATTGAAGTTGATACCAGTATTGTAGAATCTTTTTTAGGTCGAATAGAGGATCCTGCGAAATCCCAGAAAAAAGAGTTGAACATTATCAATAATCCGGCTTTTCGCGTCTTAGCAGTACTTAAATTTATTGAGGATGGACAGACTATTTTACCTACGGATGCACATTTAACGCAAATCAAAACCACCATTGAAAACTTTGATGGCCGTCTAATTGATAGCCATAACAACCATCTATTAATTTCATTTACTTCGACTACCAAAGCCTTAGATGCCACTTTAGTTTTAAAAAAATTATTTTCAGCTTCAAAAATTGATGCTAAACAAATACGAATAGGTATTAGTGCAGGCGTGCCTGTTACGAAACAACATGGCTTTTTCGAAGAAACTATTAAAACTGCTATGCGTTTAACTATAATGCATCAGCAGCAAATTATTATTACTACAGAGGTAAAAGAACTCTATGAAAGTGAAAACCGAAACCATAAATTAAATACTGAGGAATTTATAACACTACCATTTCAAGAAGAGCAGTTTTTAAATGATTTGATGAATTATCTTGAAAATGAATGGCAAAATCCTGATTTAGGTGTAGATGATTTTTGCTCACATTTAGGATTGAGTACCTCTCAATTATACCGTAAAACAAAAGGACTATTACAGACCTCAACCAATAATCTAATTCAAAAATATCGATTAGATAAAGCATTTAAGTTATTGCTCAAAAAGGAAATAAATATCTCTGAAATAGCTTTTGAAACAGGGTTCAATAGTGCTGCCTATTTTACAAAATGTTTTCAAAAAAAATATGGTTTTTCTCCTTCTTCCTTAGCTAAGCATACATAAGAATCTAAGATAAAGGACATTATGCTCTGAACGAAAAGTGTTAGTGTTTGGTTGAAATGTGGAGTTTGCTATAAAAAATCATGGTTAGTTTTGGAATATATAACCTAAACTATTAACATCATGAAAAAAATTATTATTCTCATTTATGGAATCCTAGCCTATATTATTTTTCTGGTTTCATTCGTATATGCTATTGGTTTTGTAAATACTATTTGGGTACCCAAAGGAATAGATTCAGGAGCAGAAATTGATATGATGACCTCATTGCTCACTAATATAGGTTTGTTAAGCTTATTCGCCGTTCAGCATAGTGTTATGGCAAGGCCAACCTTTAAAAATTGGTGGATAAAAATTATAGGTAAACCGGCAGAAAGAAGCACCTATATTCTATTAACCAGCCTCGCCCTGTTACTTATATTTTGGAAATGGCAACCAATGACCGATACAATTTGGACTGTTGAAAATAGCGTAATGGAAATCAGCATACAAGTTCTCTATTTTATAGGATGGACAATTGTACTATTATCTACTTTTATGATTAGTCATTTTGAACTCTTCGGTCTTACCCAAATTGTCGATAACCTTAAAAACAAGGTAACACGATTTCCATCATTTCAGACTAACCTTTTCTATGGCTTGGTACGGCATCCAATTATGTTAGGCTTTTTAATCGCTTTTTGGGCAACACCAACCATGACTTTAGGGCATTTAGTATTCGCCATAGTTACCTCAACTTATATTCTAGTTGCCGTAAAGTTCTTAGAAGAAAAGGACCTTGAAAAGGCATTAGGCAAGACATATACAGACTATCAAAAAAAGGTACCTATGCTTATTCCATTTACAAAACTATCTAAAGAATAATCAAGAAGCATATTTAAGTATGAAAATATGACTATTTAATATCATTGCTTTTAACCGTCATACAGAATCATTGTCTGCAATTTATCAATTTAAAATCCACTTGATATAAATATAAATACAATCATGAAAACCGAAAATCAATCCATCACTCCAGAATTAATAGAACGTTTGCGAAATCAATTAAAAGGTAAAATAATTACACCTAATGATGCTGTATATAATGAAACCAGAAAGGTCTATAATGCCATGATTGATAAACACCCAGGCGCGTTTGCTATGTGTACAAATATTGAAGATGTAAAAACCTCCATAGATTTTGGTCGGAATAATAATCTACTGGTTTCTATTAGAGGTGGAGGCCATAATGGAGGCGGATTAGGATTGTGCGATGGCGGATTGGTCATAGATTTATCTGGGGTTAATTCGATAGCAGTCGATGCTAAAACTAATACCGTGAAAGTTGGTGGTGGTTGTATTTGGGCGGATGTTGATAAGGCTACTCATGAATTCGGACTAGCAATACCTTCAGGTATGGTATCGACTACGGGTGTTGGCGGACTTACCCTTGGTGGTGGCGTTGGGTATTTAGCTCGTAAATACGGACTCACCATTGATAATCTCTTGGGAGCCGAAATGGTGTTGGCAGATGGCGCTATTGTTACCGTTAATGAAAATGAACATTCAGATTTGTTTTGGGCCATTCGTGGTGGTGGTGGAAATTTTGGGGTGGTTACCGAATTTATTTTTCAAGCACATTCCTTAAAAACCGTGTATGGCGGTCCAACATTATGGCCTATTGAACAAGTTGAAGAAATTATGGAATGGTTTGATGGTTTTATACGTACAGCTTCTGAAGATATCAATGGATTTATCGCTACAATGATTATTCCAGAATCACCATTTCCAGCACATTTACACAACAAAAAGTTCTGTGGCATTGTTTGGTGTTATGTAGGTGATATGGATAAAGCAGAGAAAGCCTTTGCACCAATTTTGGCCATGAAACCCATGTTTTCCCATGTTGGAGAAATACCTTATCCTACAATTCAGACCATGTTCGACGGTCTATTACCTACTGGTTTACAGTGGTACTGGCGTGCTGATTTTTTCAATACATTAACCCCAGAAATTACCACTCAACATTTAAAGTATGGATCTCAAATACCAACGCCGTTGTCGCAGATGCATTTATACCCAATTTCTGGTGCGGCAAGTAGGGTAGGAGCTACAGATACCCCTTGGGCCTACCGTGATGCAGATTATTGTGGTGTGTATATTGGCGTTGACCCAGACCCGAAAAATGCAGCTAAAATCACGAAGTGGTGTAAAGACTATTATGAAGCCTTACATCCATATTCTGCAGGCGGTGCGTATTCTAATTTTTTAATGGATGAAGGTCAAGAACGGGTTCAAGCAAGCTACAAACAAAATTATACGCGATTGGCAAGTATAAAACATCAGTATGACCCAACCAACTTTTTCAGGGTAAACCAAAATATTATTCCCAAATCGTAACTTGAGGAAATCAAAAAAAAGCACAATATAAAAAGTGGTGTATTATGTAGCCATTTCTATTGATGGGTTTATCTGTGGGGTCGATGGTGATATTAACGGATTAGTAGACAAAGGTAACGGTGTTACAACCTGCCTAGACGACTTAAAGGAGTATGAACCTGTAATTATGGGGCGAAAAACCTATGTAATAATTTATCAGTACTATAAATAAGCAATAGAATAGTGACTAACAAAAAAAGCCTGTAAACAATAGTCTACAGGCTTTTACTATTTTAAATACTACCATTTTACTTCAACGATGCCAATAATTTCTCTGCAACCAATTCAGATGATGCCGGATTTTGTCCGGTTATCAAATTACCTTCTTGTATGGCATAAGCAGCCCAATCCTCTTTTTTAGAATAGATTCCGCCATTTTCTTTCAACATATCTTCTACTAAGAAAGGTACTACCTCTGTCAATTGAACAGCCTCTTCCTCTGTATTGGTGAATCCCGTAACTTTTTTACCTTTTACTAACGGATTTCCATCAGTCCCTTTTACATTTTTCAACGCAGCTGGAGCATGACATACAAAACCAATTGGCTTTTCTTGCTCGTTAAAGGTCTCAATTAATTTTATTGAAATAGCATCGTTTGCTAAATCCCACAAAGGTCCGTGACCACCTGGGTAAAACACTGCATCATAATCAGAAGCATTTATATCTGCCAAAACTTTAGTGTTGGCAATAATATCTTGTGCTGCTTTATCTTCTTTGAAACGTTTAGTATCCTTAGTCTGTGCATCTTCTGTATCACTACTAGGGTCTATAGGTGCTTTTCCTCCTTTAGGTGTAGCCACTGTGATATCAATACCTTTATCCAATAATGTATAGTACGGACTAGCAAATTCTTCAATCCAAAACCCTGTCTTCTTTCCTGTGTCTCCCAATGTGTCATGAGAGGTTAGTACAAATAATATTTTCATTTTCTCTTTTTTAATTTATTGATTAATCGATAGTAACCCAATTACGCTTTAACTATCATTTTTCCTTTATTTTTTCCCGCCATCATGTCTAAAAATGCTTGCGGAGTATTTTCAAACCCTTCTACAATCGTTTCTTTATAGGTTAATTTTCCTTCAGTTAACCACGTTGATAAATGCTTCATCGCATCGGGGAATTTATCGGCATAATTCGAAACAATAAAACCTTGCATAAGTGCACTATTTTTTACTAAAAATGGTTGTACGCTAATACCCGTTGGTATTTCGGTTTTATTATAAACGGATATTGCACCACAAATAATCATTCGAGCGAATTTGTTGATATTGAACAATACGGCATCGGATATGGGTCCGCCGACATTATCGTAATAAATATCAACGCCATTGGGAGCAGCCTCTTGAATCGCCGCCTTCATATCTTTAGTGGTTTTGTAATTAATGCCATGGTCAAAACCTAATTCTGACTTCAACATAGCTACTTTTTCATCAGATCCGGCAATACCGATTACGGTAAGGCCTAATATTTTACCAATTTGACCAACAACAGTACCAACAGCACCGGCTGCACCAGAAACTACCATCGTTTCTCCTTTTTTAGGTTTTCCTATTTCATGAAGTCCTAAAAAAGCGGTCAAGCCTGTCATACCTATAATACCCAGATATGCGCTTAAAGGTGCTTTATCCTTATCTACTTTTTGCAATCCTACTCCGTTAGAAACTTGTTGTGTTTTCCATTCTAAGGATCCAGCAACAAAATCTCCTTTGTTGAATTTTTTATTTTTGGAATCTAATACCTCTGCAACTATCCCAGAACTAATAGGTTTACCTACTTCAAAAGGTGGTATGTATGATTTTGCTGCACTCATACGACCCCGTAAGTATGGGTCTACCGATATATATATTGATTTTAAAAGAAGTTCTCCATCAGAGATTGTTAGATTACCTTCCTGTTCTTTCATTTCAAAATCCGCTAGGGTAGGAGTGCCTACCGGACGCTGTTTTAAAGTTATTGACGTATTCATATGCTTATATAGTATATCTTATTAATACTTACTTTACTACACATTTAATTAATTACAAATTAGATTTTCAGACTGTTCCATATGCTAAAAATCTTCGAGGTTTATCGGTTATCTTTATGCTGATTCAAAGGTACATATAAAAAAGAATGAATATTCATTTTTAACAAAGGTTTACAAAATAAGCACTTTTAATAAAGGTATTCGCTTTTAACGATATGAGAAAATAGCGATTTAAATAGAGGGAACAAAGTTTAGAATGAACTAGCACGAGGTAGAGCCATCGAGGTATCAAAACAAACGTAATTGATTTTTATGTAGTTCTTTACAGTCTAATTTTCCCTGGTTTTGGAATTACTTCTTTATTACCTTTTCATTTGTGTACTGTCAAACAGTATTCACATAATATCCGCTTGTCCAAAATTTACTACCCAAAAGCAGCTTTTTCACTTCGGGATGGAACCTGACTATTTCCTTGGTCATGATGCTCTTGACTGCACCGATTATCTTTTTCGGAGTGTTCAACGGAACAATCTGAATCAAAAAATGAACGTATTTACCATCTAATACCTATCTCCCAAAAATGAATCTAATACCGTTCCTCTATACCAAGACAAATCCCTTTGAAGGTCGCAGAAACCTTATCGTTAAGTACGGTTCTCCGATATTTGATGGGACAAACAAAATGATAAAGCAACAGGCTCTTGTTATGCCACTTGTGAATGTGATTACGTATAATCACAAAAACACCTATCAGTACGCTACCCCGAAGAAAACCTCGAGGAATTCTGTTGATTAAAACTTTCTAGAGACCATTTTTTAATGCGAAGGTTAATTTTAAAATTAACCTTCGCATTACTTACATAATATATATCCAAAAAAAAATCAATATTACTTTGGAAATAAGGAAGTAATTCAATTTATTACAAGATTAAAATTATCACAACCAATGGATAACTTACTTACCTTTTCAATTACCGTATTTACAGGTTTTTTTGCGATTACTAATCCTATATCAAACATGACAGTTTTTTTATCCTTAACGCAAGGCGCAGACGAAAAAACAAAAAGGGATATAAATAAAAGAGCAAATATTATTGCGTTTATTATAGTGACTGTGTTTGTTCTTTTAGGTAAATTTATTTTTGAATTGTTTAATATTAGTATTCCTGCATTTAAAATTACAGGAGGTATCTTGATATTTTATATTGGTTTTGATATGCTACAATCAAAACAATCTAGTGTTAAAAGCATTAAACATGTACATATCGATGAAAACATTGCTGTCTCGCCACTAGCAATTCCAATTTTGGCTGGCCCTGGAACAATTGTTACTGCAATGAATTTTGTGTCTAAGGTTCAACCCATTCATATATTTTTAGTTCTAGCTATTTTTGGGTTTATAAGTTTACTAACCTATTTAACTTTTAGATTAAGTAACCATATTGTTAATATAGTCGGTTATAATGTTATCTCTGTAATTGGTAAGATAATGGGGTTAATTATTGCTATAATAGGTACAGGAATGATTGTAGAAGGGATTAAAATTTCCTTTAATTTATAACGTCCTAGTATATTTTATACCAAAAATGGGATTTGAAATGTATTACAGCGATACTACCTAGTAGATTTATTAGATTCTGCGGGTATTATATAGGTAAAAATAGTGATATGTGATTATCAAAAACCAGCTGTGACCAAGTAGGTTACTAAAATGGTCAAGGAGAAATATCCGCATGTACAATTGATGTTTGGCACCAAAATAGGTATGATGCCCATGGCCTATTGAACAGGCGTATTGAGAACATTTATCGTGCATCGTTGGACACTTTGATGCTACTCGAAAAAAATGTGCTCAGCAAATTGGGTTTTAAGTTATGTACCCAAACTCACAAGTTCAAATCTTTATCGCATATGATGAGTCTAGTTTACTACGGTTATCGGCAGAGGAAAAGCAAAACGGATAACTCTATTTTTATAGCTAGAAAGGAATTAGAAGACCAATAAAAATTATTTAATGAGGATTTCAAAAGAGGAATTGTTGAGTTTGATAACCACTAAGATAGCGAGCGCATTCGTCAAACATTGAAGAAGACGCGCAACAATACTAATTCTTAAAAACTAGATTAATTACCAAACCAGACTATAGCCAAGAATAGTAGTTTGATAAACTAAGGTCATTCATCTTAAGTTGTATGCTTTAAATACGAGGTAGGTAGTAAGTACCGTTATGTATATTCATATAAAATGGCTTAAGAATGAAAATTATTACGAAAAGAATACATCTACTTACAAGTATCTTGGTATTAGTAGTCACCTCTTGTGCCAAAAGCATTGATTTTACAGAAGATTTACCATCCAACAATTCATTGGGTAATTAAGAAATAGGGAACACGTTACCTTCGTTTAAAAAATACTAGATTTCTACTTCTGAATAAATCGAGCGCGTTCCATAAAGTGTTCCTCAAAACGTTTAAGCATTGGGTGTAGACTTTCAGAATACAGCACATATTGACATTTTATAATACTTTGAGTAATCGAAATCATGGCGTTGTACTCAGATTTTTGCTTTAAAAACACACCATCATCTATACTACATAGTAGTAATTGAGAAGTACTTACTCCGTTTAATAAAAACAATTTATGTAAGTTGGTAGGGGTTGTGATAAGAATGTCTATACCCTCAAATATTTCAGACTTTTGAATATCAATATGCAACTCTTTATAGCCCACATATACCCGAACCTCTGTGTACTTCGTATATGCTAAAAAGGCATCATACAGTTCTAGTGCATTCTCTTTATTTTCAACGATTACAACTGCTCTAGGTGCATTGCCTACTGCTTCACATTTTAGCTTTTGGAGTGTAGTAAGTATTAATGTTGTCGTTTTACCACTGTCTTTAGGAGCAGTACAGTAGACATTAGAACCACTTTTAATTATCGGAATACTGCTTTTTTGAAAAGGAGTAGGGTTTTCAATAGAAAAACGTTCTAAAGCCTCTAATAGGTCTGGGTGCAATTTTTTGAATGACATAAATTTTATCTAATCAAAATACCTTATAATAGTAAGGCTATTTTATTCGGCAAATATACAGACAAGGAGCGGAGTAATCTGAATATCCCACGGTATTTCCTTGACAGACTTAGAAAACATTAGAATTTACTGTGAATAAAGAATCAAAAAAACACCAGCCATGATTCCCGCTAAAGGCACTAATTTTTTTCGCTTATTCTGTTCCTTAAATAGTACTCCACCAATAACCACCGCAATTAGTATCTGGCTACGTTTTATCGCCGATAGCAACATAATCAACGCATCAGGGTCTTGTAAAGCTTTAAAATAAAAATAATCAGCCACAACCAGTAAAACACCAACTAAGGGTATGGACCAACGCCATTGAAATGCTTTTCTTTTTTCAGGATTCGGAAACCAGGTTATCGTTAATATAACGAGTAAAATAAGTACCGTATAGAAGCAAAACCAAAACTGTAATGTTTGCGGATTTAAAGCTAAACTCTGAATCAAAAACTTATCATATAACCCGCTTGAGGCTCCTAAAAAAGTGGCTCCGATAATAGCAAATATCCATTTGTTCCGTTTAAAATGTATCCCTTCTTTCTTTCCAATTCTTGAATAGAGTAGTACTGAAAAAATGATAAGGAAAAAGCCTATCCACTGATAGAAATTTGGTTTTTCGTGGTATATAGTAATCGCACCAATAAATGTAAAAAACGGACCAGCAGATCGTATCGGTGTTACAATTGTAATAGGCAAGTGCTTTAACGCCTGATACGCTAACACCCACGAAGCAGCCATTATTGCCGACTTGATTAAAATATACCCATGTGTTTTTAAAGGAATATCAGTAATATAAAATTGGATATCAATCATGTACTCTTTGAAAAATACAGACCCAATATAAAAGGGGAGGAGCAATAAAAATCCCGAAGAAATTGTACCTAAGAGTACAGGAAAAACTTCATTGCCTTGTACGGCGTGTTTCTTACATAAGTTATGTAAGCCTAAAAATAAGGCAGCTAAAAGTCCGAGGTACATCCACATAATGCGCGCGAAGATATTGGTTTTCTAAAGTTCAGCTACAAGACTATTGAAACTAATAACGGTATAAGTTTCAATAGTTTTCACTTTATTTCTAAAATAGAAAACAAAAGCTAAGGCAGTGTTTAGTTATGAAAGCTGGTAAATACCTAAGGTCACTAGTTGCAATCACCAAAAAAAGGGTTGTCCATTTCAGGCAACCCTTCTCTATAACTACTTAAATTTAGTATGCCATTTTTACAATCTTTTCAACCTTATCGGGTGAAAGATTTTGATGCTCACCTAATCCTTTCCATCCACGGTCTGTAAATCGTTTTGCGATTTCTTCCGCTGTACCTTCGTAGTCCTTTGTATAATCAGAAAGTTTCGTATCTATTCCTAATTCATGGAAAAAAGCTTCTGTTCTTTCAATAGCGGCATAGGCTTTATCATCGATGCTACCTTCCGTAATATTCCAAACACGTTCACCGTACTGGGCTAATTTTTCTTTTTTT
Organism: Maribacter sp. ACAM166; assembly: GCF_005771495.1. Lineage (GTDB taxonomy): Bacteria > Bacteroidota > Bacteroidia > Flavobacteriales > Flavobacteriaceae > Maribacter. The sequence goes on along the minus strand of NZ_VAUW01000014.1, from coordinate 10,441 downwards.
GCTTCAAAATTATATTTGTAATGACTTGGGGTAATTACTGCTAATGTACGTGCGTGATCGATACCAAATAAAGCTGTTAGCTCATGACCCATCATGTGTACTGCCCAATCTCCAGGAACACCTTTTTGTATTAATCCGTTCAATGCCATTGTACAACTCCACATAAAGTCGGCCGCAGATTTATAATCTGTTGGGTCTTTCAATACTTTTGGTGTAACCTCAATAAGGGTTTGTAAAATACTTTCTGCAAACCTATCTTGTAATAATGCACCGATAGGGTAGGTCATATATTGCTCTAACACATGTGTAAAAGCATCTGCAAGACCATTTGCTAATTGACGTTCTGGAATAGAACGAATCACCTGCGGGTCTAGTATTGAGAATTCAGGAAATAAACCTGGTCCGCCCATAGATAATTTTTCTTTCGTTTCGGCTCTTGTGATTACTGCGCCAGAGTTCATTTCAGAGCCTGTAGCAGGTAAGGTTAAAACAGTACCAAAAGGCATCCCTTTTTCTGTTCTAATCTTTTTGGTTAAAATATCCCAAGGAGTATCACCATTATAAACTGCAGCTGCGGATAAGAATTTTGTTCCGTCAATAACAGAACCACCGCCTACAGCTAATAAATAGGTTATTTTCTCGTCTTTAATAACTTTTAAAGCTTCCATTAATATGGAATACTCCGGATTCGCAGGAATTCCGCCAAATTCAACCACCTTTACTTTTGAGAGTGCTTTTGTTACTTGCTCATAAATTCCGTTTTTCTTGATGCTTCCTCCACCATAAAGCAGTAATACCTTTGCATCACTGGTAATTTCACTTTCTAATTTTTCTATTGTATCCTTCCCAAATATAATTTTAGTCGGATTTTTAAATTCAAAATTGTTCATCTTCTTTTTCTTTTTTATGTACTATTTGCAATTTTCTATTCAGTAACTTATTCTAATACTGTTACCAATTCATTCATAGGCCTTCTAACTTTTTTAAGGCTTACTAACCAATCTTTATCTTCTTGCCTATAACCAATTGGAAGTAGCACAGCACTGCGTAAACCCTTTTCACGCAATCCTAAAATTTCATCAACAGCATCTGACTCAAAACCCTCTAAAGGCGTAGTATCGACCCCTTCAAAAGCTGCTGCAGTAATAGCGTTAGCAAAAGCAATATAGGCTTGTTTAGCAGCGTGATTAAAGTTTTCTTCTTCACTTTTTTGCGGATAAGAGCCCAATAACATTTGACGGTAATTTTCCCATCCTTCGTTTTTAAATCCACGAATTTCGTTTGTTAAATCGAACATGTAATTAATTCTATCAGCGGTATAGGTGTCCCAAGCAGCGAACACAAGTAGGTGAGAGCAATCTGTTATAACTGTTTGGTTCCAAGCTACTGGTTTAATTTGCTCTTTTATGTCTTGATTTTTAACTACAATAATCTCAAAAGGTTGTAAACCACTTGAGGTAGGGGCTAAACGTGCTGCTTCTAATATGCGCTCAATTTTATCTTCAGCTACATTCTCTCCATTCATTGCTTTAGCAGCATACCTCCACTTCAATTTGTCTAATAATTCCATAAATTCAATCTTATTTTTATTTGTTTTTTGCTACTTGTTTTATGTCGTTTGAAGTAATTATCACTTCTGCGTTACGTGCACTATTTGCTAAATTCACCATCGCTTGAGCGATACATTCTGCATTAATTAGTTTATATTTTTCTAAGGACCCTATGAATAAGGGTTCGATTATTTTAAACACAACCAATCCTATTTTTTCAACTATTCTGCGCTCATTACGTTTACCTCCAATCAAGGAAGGTCTCAAAATAAAAGTATTTTTTATTCCTTGTAGCAACACATCACGCTCCATTTCACCTTTTGTTCTGTTATAAAAAATGCTGCTTTTTATATTGGCACCCATTGCTGAAATAACTAAAAAAGTAGCTATGCCATTTTCTTTTGCAAGCTTGGCAGCAGTAACGGGAATACCATAATCTATTTGCGTGTATACATCCTTATTCGGTGTTTTCTTAGTAGTCGTACCAATACAACAATACACTTCATCTGCAGTGAAATCGTCTTTAAATTTTTCTAATTCTAACAAGTCGCCAATAAACTGTTCTACCTTATTGGGCATATCATTTATAATTGACCTCGAAAACAGTTTTATGATGTCATATCTATTGTCTTTAATTAATTTTTGAAGCAAAATACCACCGGTTAAACCTGTAGCCCCTAATACTATTGCTGTTTTACTCATATTATTTACAATATTTTATGCTACTCCAAGCAGCTTGATAAGCTTCCTCTATATGCTGGTCATCTAACTTAAAGGCACCACGATTTTGAGCCATCATTAAAAATGATAGCGGATTTATAGCATAGGCATATAGTAAGTAATCTGATATCGATTTAATAATACCTTCTTCTTTACCGCGTGCCCAAAGGTCGAGTAGGGGTTGTAAATGCTTAATACCTTCTTGTCTGCTCGCTTCATCGATTATGGGTGTATTATCACATTGTGCCAAAAACATGGCGTTTGCGCCCTCCTTGAGTTTAAAATCTGCAATACGTTTCCAAATCACTTCAAAACCAACTTCTACAGGCATTGTTTCTGTATACGTTTCAAAAGCATATGCTGTATAGCTCGCCTTAACTTCTATGTACGTTTTATTTACTAAATCTTGTTTGTTATCAAAATAAAGATAAATAGTGGCAGGAGATACGCTTGCCATTTTGGCAATCTTACTCATGGGTGTTGCATGAAAACCATCATTGTTAACCAACTCAATGGTTGCCTTTATTAATGCGTTTCGTTTATCTATACTTTTCTGAAGTTTTGCCATAGCATTATAATTGGGACGCAAAGGTATGGAAAATGAACGTTCATTCTTTTTATTAACACAACTTTAATTGAACATTTTTTGGATACAGGCCCTATAGTCCTTTCACATTTCTAGTGAAATGTAATTGAGCAAACTACATGTCTTAACGAACTCGTCCTCCGAGATGATGCTATAAAACTAACTTTGGCAAGCAATGGTTCAACAAATGCACCGGCACACTATTTGCTTTTACCTCTCTCTATAACAGGAATGAAAGCCACCTCTTTTATGATTTATGGGGTGCTGCTTTCGGCAGATTCAACTCTATTTTAGTCAGAGTTATACATAACTATAACTAGGAGTAGGCCTAAAATTAAAAAATTGTATCTCTCAGGAAACGTAACACGCTAATGTCTTTGAACGCAAAAAAAGTTGTAGAATTAGAAAAAAATTGCTCTGTAGTATCGTTGGAAAAAATTAACGCTTTCAAAATTTAGATCTCAGTTTAAGTTTTATACGGCAAGGATTTGATCCAAGCCAAAACAATACTATACCAATCAACCGATGCTGCCAATTGCATCGTCAAGATGTTTCTTAAAGCCATAACAGGTTTATCACTTAATCATAGTAATTCTGTTAATACTATAAATACATTTAGATACATAATTCAAAAGATGTACTACCGCTCACTTAAAAATTACATATGTTGAATATGGATGTAGCCAAAGATGAAGATAGAACCTCCTTCTTAGCAATTTTTAAAGCTTGACAGACCAGAAAGCTATAGAACCAGCCCAGACAGTTAAAAGAGGAAAAGAACGAGTGATTTATTATTTTTACTAGGCAATACATAGTAATAAAATAGGATGGATAGGTGGATACGTTCGTAATTGTAAGAATGAATTGAGAATTACCTAGTTTAGATTTTGTTAACCCACAGATATAGATTCCAGAACTAATCGAAGAAGTGTAACGAAGGCTTCGAGTTTGGTGTGTAATATGAGATTGATTATCAATTATTTAAATCACTTTTACTTCACAACACTAATTTAACCTACCTTTACTTTGTAAATTATTTAGACAGCTCTCCTTTTTTTTATAGTCGTATTTAGTTGAAATGGTCTGGTACAGTACAAAACTCATTCAATGTAATAATAACTATTAAAAATAAAAAAAGAACATCGCCTAGTTGATATAACTTGCTGATATTGAAGTAAAAAAATCCCCTAAAAAATAAAAGTATCGCAAATCCAAAATTCTCAAGAGACGTAAATGCCGATTTTTCAAAGACGTTACGAAAAAGAGTGAATTCCTATTTTAAAACAAATAAAAAGAGTCGAAATGCCAATGCAACTATGGTTGTTAAAACGGTAATTATGTTGGCCTTATTTTTTGTGCCTTTAGTACTGCTTTCATCAGGTTTGGTAACCTCTGGTGCGGTGTTATTTTTACTCTATATTTTAAGTGGCCTAGGAATGGCCGGTATAGGTATGGGTGTAATGCATGATGCCATTCATGGTTCCTATTCAAAAAATAAAAAAATCAATACACTTTTAGGCTATTCATTCAATCTTATTGGAGCAAATTCAACTATTTGGAGAATACAGCATAATGTATTGCATCATACATTTACGAATATCGACCATGCTGACGATGATCTTAATGCTCCATTTTTCTTGCGGTTCTCTCCTCATGCCAAACACTATTGGATACACCAATACCAGCATATCTATATCTGGTTTTTTTACGGCATATCTACGCTATCCTGGATTACAACCAAAGATTTTGTGCGTTTAAAACGCTTTCGAGATATGGGTTTTTTAGACAAGAAACATGAATATGAAAAAACACTTATTAGCATGGCGGCATGGAAACTGTTGTATTATTCCTATGCACTTATATTACCCATGATTATACTGCCATTTTCATGGTGGGTCATTTTATTAGCATTTTTATCCATGCATTTTGTAACGGGTATGTTGGTGAGTATTGTTTTTCAGATAGCGCATATAATGCCTGTGAATGAGTTTCCACTTCCCAATGATAAGGGCATGATGAAAGACGATTGGTACGGACATCAATTTGCTACAACTAGTAATTTCTCTCCAAACAGTAAGCTCTTGTTTTGGCTTATTGGTGGCCTAAATTATCAAGTAGAACACCATGTATTACCAGACGTTTGTCACGTACATTATAAAAATTTAACAAAGATTGTGTCGGAAACTGCGCTTGAATTTGGCATGCCATATAACGTTAAAAAATCAATCGGTCATGCGATATGGGACCACACGAAAATGCTTCGTATGTTAGGTGAAAAAGAAGCTGTAGGAGCGCTATAAATACTACAGTATTAAATATAAGTAGCCTTAATGAGGGCAATTATAGCATCGATTATACGAAATTCATTAATATTAGGTTTAGACTGGGTTTAGCGGTTAGTGACGAAGAAGATGGAGACAACCCTATATTCTCAATTAAAAAAAGACTAAAAATTATGTTATATTTTTAGTCTTGCAATAAAAAAGGGAGCCTTATTCTGCTTTTGTTTGATTTCTCAGCGCTAAGACATTTATTAATTTCGAATTAGTCAACGGTTTTGAGACATATGTTATGACATTTGGATTATTCTCAGCAGCTTTCAAATCATCACTACAATTAGAGGAGCTGAGCATTACAATAGTACAATTCGTCTTTTTAAAATCTGTAAATTTTGAAAATTCATCTAAAAATTCAAAACCATTCATTACAGGCATTTGAATATCTAAAAAAATAAGCTCTGGAAATTCGTCTTTTTTATTTTTTAAATAATCTAAAGCATCAATTGGTGATGATTGTATTGTAATGGCCTCTGCTATGTTTTCTTTTGCAATCACAATTTTAGTACAATAATTATCTATATAATTATCATCAATCAACATAATTTCCTTAAGCTTCATAGTAAGATTTGTTTATAATAAATTTGGTATCTCGATACTGAATTTAGTGCCTTTTTCCAATTCTGATTCAACATGTATAGAACCTTGGAGTTTTTCTATAGTTTCTTTTACAATATAGAGGCCCATTCCCGAACCCTTAGATAATTTAGTAACGCGTTGAAACATTTCAAATATTTTATGGATGTTGTCTTTACTGATACCAATACCATTATCTTCAATAGTAATAACCGCTTTTATGTCGTTCACAGCGATGCTTATTTTTATAAAATGAGCTATTTTATTTTCGTCGTGATATTTAAAAGCATTAGATATAAGGTTATTTATGATAATAGTTATTCGTTTGGGGTCAGAGAAGAAATCTGCAGTTTGGGTAACATCTAAAATACGTTTTGGTTTGTAATTAATATCCATATATTCTAAATCTTCCCAAACAGATTTTATGAGTTCTTCAATATTAATTTCCTCTTGAATCACATCTGTTCGTGTGTTTAATGAATAATCTAAAATATCAGTAATAAAATCATCCATTTTATTAATGGTTTTAGTCATCAAGTTAATAGGTTCTTTATTAACTTGATGAGAAGGATCTATATTCATCTCAAGTACTTGTATTAACCCTCGTAATGAAGTTAGCGGAGATCTTAAATCGTGAGATGCACTATATACAAAGCGATCAAGTTCTTTATTGGCTTTTTGTAATTCTTCATTATATTTCATTAATTCATCATGCGCCAATTTATCATTGGTAATATCCTGTATGGTGCCTTTTAGTTTTAATACTTCGTTATTTTCGCCTTTAACAATTTCTCCTATCTCGTGAATATATTTAGTTTTATTGGCATCGACTTTTATATAGTATTCATAAAAGTACCCCTTTTCATTATTTAGAGCATTATTTATTAATAGCTTATGAGCCTTCCCGTCTTCGGGCAAAAGTTTAGATATAAAGGTGTCATATAAATCTGCATTGTACACTTTATTTAATTCTAAAATATGATACATTTCATCTGAAAGAATAAATTCTTTTGTCAATGGGTTAAATTCCCAGCTTCCAACTTTGCTTATTCTCTGGGCTTCTTTTAATTTTAAATTAGTATATATTCGCTCTTCATCGGCAATTTTAACGGCAGTTATATCAATATGCGAGAGCACCAATTTATTAGATTTTTCTCCGAAAGGTTTAGCCTGTAGCAAAAACCAGCTTCTTTCACCCCCCTCATATTCAAAAAGGTATTCAATAGTAAAATCGGTCGTTTTATGCTGTAATATTGAGGTTAAACCATTTAGAACCTTTTTTGCTGTTAGATTACCCTCAGTAATAGCCTTATTACATATTTCAAAATAATTACTCCCTACTCCAGTGCTTGTCAAATTTATTTCTCCATTGTTTAATGAGAAATCATCCCAAGCTTTATTTGTTGCTATGAGCAAGCCGGTTTCGTCTATCACTGCAATATGAGAACTTAAAGAAGATAGAATACCTATTTTAAAAGCTTCACTTTCATTTAATGCATTCTCAATTTGTTTTTTATCAGTAATATCTGTTAAATAAATGGTCAACCCGTCAACGGTAGGGAAAATTCTATTTTCAAAGTACTTATCAGTAGGGGCATAGTATTCTTGTAAAATCTGTGTTTCTTGGGTTTTAAAAGCTTTGTAATAGGCACAATAAAATGAACCGCCTACCTCGTCTGGAAATTCAGTCCATATATTAGCACCTATCAAGTTATCAGGAGTTCTATCTAAAAATTCAGCTGCTTTTTTTTTAACGTAGGTATACCGCCAATTCTTGTCTAAAGTAACAATACCATCAGAAATACTGGTTAAGGTTTTTTCAAACTGGAGGTTAAGTTTTTCTTCACTAGTTTCTTTTTCAAGTTGAAGGTCAATATACCTTTGTTGATAGCTTAATATAGAAAAAACATCTCGCCTTTGGTTAGCAATAAAAGTATTAGTTTTTACTGCTTTATCTATGTAGGTCAAATACATATAGAGTAGTATTGAAAACAAAAACGCTGCTAGAGTTTTTCCAATAAAATTCCCTATTAAAGAATTCATATAATATGAAGTGTCATATAATAGCGAAGTATTATATAAGAGTGCATCAAATAAAAGCGCTAACCAGAGAGAAATAAAAAGAATTAAAAAATAATATTTTTGATTCATTTTAGAAATCAAAAGTTGATACGTACTTACCAAGACTATGAAATCGAAAACTAAAATGGTCGTTCCAATAAAATAAACCCGATAATCTATAGGGGAATAGTAGGAGGCATTTAAATCAATATCATTCGATTGATTTAGCATAAAATAATTTTGAGCAGTAAAAATCTCAGAAAATACTATTATAGAAATACCTGAAATAAGAATTCCTAAAATCAACACTCTAGCACTCAGTACGCCCTCTCTAATATAAATCAATAAAACAGCAAATAAAAAAGCACCAAATATGACCGTACTTCCAAGATGTATTGGAAATTTCCCTAAAATATTATAAGGTACTACGTTTTCCATGTTACTCATAAAATATTGTAGACAACCAAGAAAAATATAAAGCGGAGCTAGACCTACTTTTTTCCTTAGATTAAACAAAAGAAGAATACAAGAAGTAACTAGTAAAATATATATTATTTGATATAACAATATCATTGATATATGTATTTTCCTACAATAATAGTGATAATTTTCACCAATTAGTTTTTTTGCAGAAAAAATTCTATGTTATATTGGTAGAGATAGTATTTGCAAATTGCTTTAATAAAATGGAATATTTTTTTTGGTTTATTTGGCCGAGCTTAAATTAATGAAACAAGAAGTATTAATTTGTTATTAAAGAACTGTAAAAGCTAGAAAATACTGGCGTACAAGATGTCATAATGGTGGCGACAAGAGGCATATGACAACAAATTCACATCAATTTATTGTCATATGTCTTTCATAGTCCCGCTATTTCTGTGGTAGCTCTATGTGTGGTATTCCCTAGAATATCGAATACCTAACTACATTTTTTCAACCTTTCATTTGAGAATAGTTGTATTCTATACTGTTCCGCGTTACCGCTCGTAAGGCAGATGTATTTTTTTGTGTGGCTTATAAACAGTAGGTCTTGCAGAACCTCTATTTTTGCCACTATCGCTTCACTTCCAAAAATTTAAAAATACTCGATTTTTGAAATTTTAGACGTCTTCTAAAAAATACGCTACCGAAAAGATAATTATAAACACTTGGTCAAAAAGCGCGATAGAAAAAATGTAGTAATAGTGATAGTGATAGAATGGTAAATGTTTATGTTAATTTTTCATACAAGCGTCGACTAAGCTCACATACTTTATTTTACAAAACCAGATAAAAAAAGAGTCTATATGAGTACTATTGTTATTCGTTTTTAGACACAAACTTTTCAACTGATTATTCATAATTATGAAAATTCAACATACATCATATTCAATATTAGACCTTGCTTTAGTTTCTGAGGGTCATACACTTAAACAAACCTATACTAACGCTCGTGAATTGGCGCAACATGCCGAAACATTTGGCTACACACGCTATTGGTTGGCAGAGCACCATAATGCGCCTAATATTGGCAGTAGCGCCACCTCGATTTTGATCGGCTATGTTGCAGAAGGTACAAACACGCTTCGCATCGGTTCTGGTGGCATTATGCTACCCAACCATTCGCCATTGATTGTTGCGGAACAATTTGGCACTTTAGCATCTCTATATCCAAACCGAATTGATTTGGGCTTGGGTAGAGCACCCGGAACGGACCGGGAAACAGCACAAGCTATTCGATCAGATTTTATGCAAGCCGCACAATCTTTTCCTAACGAACTTGAGAAAATACAAATATACTTTTCTAAGGAAAATTCGAATTCAAAGGTACGTGCCACGGTAGCAGAAGGGGTCGATGTACCCATCTATATATTAGGTTCTAGTACAGATAGTGCGCATTTGGCGGCGAAAAAAGGATTGCCTTACGCTTTTGCGAGTCACTTTGCGACCACCCATTTATGGGAGGCATTAGACATATACCGTGAAGAGTTTCAACCATCAAAGCACTTAAAACAGCCTTATGTGATGGCAGGTTTAAATATTATAATTGCAGATACTGACAAAGAAGCCGAACGTTTATCCACGTCCTTAATCCGTATGATTGTGGGTATATTCACAGGCAAACGAGATTATGTACAACCGCCAACAGCCATGACTAATGAGTTTAAGGAGCTAATGCAAAACCCTCAAGTACATCAAATGCTTAAGTATTCCTTTATAGGTAGTAAAGCTACTGTTAAGGCGCAGGTAAAAGAGTTTATGGAGCAAACCAAAGCGGATGAACTTATTGCCGTCACTAATATTTATGACATAAAAGACAGAATACGATCTTATGAGTTATTTGGGGAGATTATGAAGGAATTGAATTAACTCTTGTTTGCAGTTGCATGTAAAGCAGTGTAAGTCGGCAGTGACGTAAAAATTTAATGCCCTGCGGTGCAATCCTTTCGATAGCTATTTCAACAGTGCTATTTAGTTTTCTGCGTATTCTTTAAAACTTACTAATGCTGAGTTCAACCCATAAGTGCAACACACTTATTTTTTAGGACTTCAATTGGGTTATTATAATTAAACTTTCTAATAGGTCTGTAATTTAATAATCTTTCTACTTCCTTTATTCTTTTTTCAGTAAT
>NZ_VAUW01000103.1 GCF_005771495.1 Maribacter sp. ACAM166 | reverse complement strand
ATGTGTTTGTAAATGAAGATTGCGAGGTTAAAATATTAATGACTCTAACGTCTCCTAATTGTCCCGTAGCCGAATCATTACCTCAAGAAGTCAATGAAAAAGTAAAGTCACTTGATCAGGTTAAAGATTCAGAAATAGAGATGACTTTTAATCCACCTTGGTCGAAAGATTTAATGAGCGAAGAGGCGCAACTCGAATTAGGATTTATGTAAGATGGAAAAAGAAATAATTAATAGAGTAGCAAAAAGTGGTATCATCACCATCAACCTTGAAGAATTTTACCCTCAGGGTGAACGTTTGTTGTTCGATATAAAAGAGTACTTGTTTCAAGGTTTAATATTGAAAGAAAAAGATTTCCGTGAGTTTATAAAAAATGAAGATTGGAGTACATATACAGATAAATACGTTGCTCTTATTTGTTCTGAAGATGCGATTGTTCCAACCTGGGCGTATATGCTACTGGCAACACAGTTAGCCCCTTTTGTGAAAAAAGTGGTGTTTGGTGATTTAGAAACACTTGAAACAGTTTTGTATAATGAGATATTAAACAAACTAAATATCAATGCTTATAAAGATGTCCGCATCGTTATAAAAGGTTGTGGCGATTTGCCTGTGCCTAAAGCGGCTTATGTTGAAATTACCAGACTTTTACACCCCGTTGCAAAAAGTATTATGTATGGAGAAGCTTGTTCAATGGTTCCTTTATACAAGC
>NZ_VAUW01000102.1 GCF_005771495.1 Maribacter sp. ACAM166 | reverse complement strand
ATGTGTTTGTAAATGAAGATTGCGAGGTTAAAATATTAATGACTCTAACGTCTCCTAATTGTCCCGTAGCCGAATCATTACCTCAAGAAGTCAATGAAAAAGTAAAGTCACTTGATCAGGTTAAAGACTCAGAAATAGAGATGACTTTTGATCCACCTTGGTCGAAAGATTTAATGAGCGAAGAGGCGCAACTCGAATTAGGATTTATGTAAGATGGAAAAAAAAATAATTAATAGAGTAGCAAAAAGTGGTATCATCACCATCAACCTTGAAGAATTTTACCCTCAGGGTGAACGTTTGTTGTTCGATATAAAAGAGCACTTGTTTCAAGGTTTAATATTGAAAGAAAAAGATTTCCGTGAGTTTATAAAAAATGAAGATTGGAGTACATATACAGATAAATACGTTGCACTTATTTGTTCTGAAGATGCTATTGTTCCAACCTGGGCGTATATGCTACTGGCAACACAGTTAGCCCCTTTTGTGAAAAAAGTGGTGTTTGGTGATTTAGAAACACTTGAAACAGTTTTGTATAATGAGATACTAAACAAACTAAATATGAATGCTTATAAAGATGTCCGCATTGTTATAAAAGGTTGTGGCGATTTGCCTGTGCCTAAAGCGGCTTATGTTGAAATTACCAGACTTTTACACCCCGTTGCAAAAAGTATTATGTATGGAGAAGCTTGTTCAATGGTTCCTTTATACAAGC
>NZ_VAUW01000101.1 GCF_005771495.1 Maribacter sp. ACAM166 | reverse complement strand
GAGCCTGTTTGATTGGGCCAAGTATAAAACAGCCAAAGGGGCCATAAAAATGCATACCCTATTAGATTATGATGGAAATCTACCTGCTTACGTTAATATCACCAATGGCAAAACGGCCGATAACAAAGGGGCTTATGATATCCCACTACTTAAAAGAAGTGTTATCGTTGCCGATAGGTTCTATAATGACTTCTCATTGCTCAACGTTTGGGACACCAGCGAGGTGTTTTTTGTGGTCAGGCACAAAGAAAACATCCAATACACTAGGGTAAAAGAAAACGAGCTGCCCGACAACAGACACCAACATATACTTATTGATGAAATCATTGCCCTTACAGGCACAAAATCAAAAGAAAAGTATCCCAAAAGGCTTCGCAGGATAGCTATATATGACCCTGTCAACAAACAACAGATAGAATTGATAACCAACCAAATGTCTTGGACGGCAAACACGATAAGCGAACTTTATAAGGCTAGATGGGAAGTGGAAATCTTCTTTCGCGAGATAAAACAGCTACTACATATCAAATCGTTCATCGGTACGAGTGAAAATGCCGTGATGATACAGATATGGACAGCACTAATAACCATACTCGTACTGAAAGCACTGAAAGCTATGGCAAAATACAAATGGTACTTATCAAATCTGGTCGCTTTTATAAGACTCAACCTTTTTGTTAAGGTAGACCTCCAAAAATGGCTCGACCACCCTTTTCAAGACCATCCGCCGCCT
>NZ_VAUW01000100.1 GCF_005771495.1 Maribacter sp. ACAM166 | reverse complement strand
TTGTAAGTTTCTCTATCATTGTTACAAGCGTTGCTCGATCGGTCATGACCAATAAGGCCGATTTATGGTTGCTTCCTATCATTAGGTCAACTTCTATATCCCCTATTCTTTTTCGTTGATCTACCACACTTGGTCTTTGCTCTATGGAGACCCGTCCCGTAATGGCGCCACGGTTGTCTTTTTGATTCTTGCGTTTCTGCCTTCTTCCATTATGGCGCAAATGCTTATGAATATCTTTGTATTCCCTGTGCTTTGTGTGATTACTATGTTTGGCAATCCATATCCACTTGTAAATGGTCTCATGGCTGACACAATGTTCGGATTCCTTCGATAATCTTTTGGCAATCAGTTCAGGACTCCATTTTTCGTATGCCAACAATCCGGCTATTCGCCGTTTCAAGGCCTCACTAAGGTGTACCTGTTTATGTTTCGTCCTATGCCTATAAAGCGTTTTATTATGAGCGTGCCCACCAATATAAACACCTGCCGTTCTGCCTCGAGAAGGAGTATTCCGCTTTAGCTCTCTTGAAATAGTGCTCTTATCGACCCCTAATATGCTAGCTATGCTAGTTTGGGTCGCACCAGCTTTCAATAATGCCGATATTTGATACCTTTGCTCTAAGGTCAATTGTTTGTAATGTTTCATCAAAACGAATATAAATATTGAGCCTAAAACAGATGGGGCTAGCCCCATCTGTTTTAAATATTCGTGTTGCACTTATGACTTGAACTTAGA
>NZ_VAUW01000099.1 GCF_005771495.1 Maribacter sp. ACAM166 | reverse complement strand
TGGATAATACGGACGATCAAACGATTACGACATTCAGTCTTGATGATACGACGGATGTACTGACCCTGACCTTAGAAGATGGAGGGACACAAACGGTGGACTTCACTACGGTATTGGCGGCAGCGGGTACAGACGATCAAACAGCTACGGAAGTAACATATAACAATGCTACTAGCGGATTATCTAGTACGGATACCCAAGCAGCCATAGATGAGCTTAAGGCTGATGTTGATACATTTGCAGCAGGTTCCGGACAGACCAATACAGCCTCTAATGTAGGAGCTACTGGTGTAGGTACGTTCGCAAGAAAAACAGGAGCAGATTTAGAATTTAAAAACATTACCGCAGGATCTAATAAAATAAGCATTACGAACGATTCTGGAAATGATGAAATAGACGTTGATATTAACGAGGCTAATTTAACGATAATAGAAAGCCAGATATCAGATTTAACACACACAGTAGATACCGACGACCAAACGGCTATAGAAGTAAGTATTGCAGATGCAGCGGGCAACTTCACATCAATTGAAGTTGAGGGCGCATTGGCTGAATTGGCTGTTGGCAGCACGGACGACCAGGGGTTGAGTTTGGCAGCAGGCAACATATTGACCTTAGAGGATGGTGGAACAGTAAACCTGTCTACCTTGTTGGATAATACGGACGATCAAACGATCACGACATTCAGCCTTGATGATACGACGGATGTACTGACCCTGACCTTAGAAGATGGAGGGA
>NZ_VAUW01000013.1 GCF_005771495.1 Maribacter sp. ACAM166 | reverse complement strand
ACTGAAAGCTATGGCAAAATACAAATGGTACTTATCAAATCTGGTCGCTTTTATAAGACTCAACCTTTTTGTTAAGGTAGACCTCCAAAAATGGCTCGACCACCCTTTTCAAGACCATCCGCCGCCTAAACAAAATATCGTACAGGGGGTTCTATTCTGAAAAAAACCAAAACGGTAGCTTTAGGTCAATGAAAACAGTAAAGTTATTCATTCTTGAAAACGTTTAGGACAGGATTGGTATTAAACTATAAATTTAGCTTTAATTTTATCGACTACAGTTTGTGCTAATTTTATCTTGCTTTCTACAGTCCAACCGGCTACGTGCGGTGAAAGTATGACCTGATCTGAGTGTATTAAATACTTAAAAGCATCGGGTAGATTATCCTCTGAAAACATATTTTCGAAAGAAGCTTTTTCATATTCCAAAACATCCAATCCCGCTCCTAGTACTATGCCAGATTTCAAGGCTTGAACCAAATCTATTGTTTGAATGCATTTACCCCTTGCAGTATTCAAAATCCAAATGGGCTTCTGGAATTTTTCTAAAAAATCAGTATGAATCATGCCGACTGTATGTTCTGTTTGTGGTACATGTAGGCTCAATACATCTGTACGACTTTGCAGTTCTAATATGCCAACCTGACGAGCATTCTCATCTTCAACGCCGCCTTGTATGTCATAACAAATAACTTCATTCACATCAAATCCCTTTAGTTTTTTGGCAAAGGCCTTACCCATATTTCCATACCCAATAATACCAACGACCTTACCTTCTAATTCGATGCCCCTATTGCCCTCGCGATCCCATTTGCCACTTCTTACTTCACGGTCTGCTTTGTTTAATTTATTAAATAGGGATAATAACATACCCAGTGCATGCTCACCTACAGCATTTCGATTTCCTTCTGGTGCTGCGGCAAGAAATATACCTAGTGATTTGGCGTATTTGATATCAATATTTTCTAGACCGGCGCCTAAGCGACCAATAAACTTAAGGTTCTTTGCCTTCTCCAAAAATTGGGAGTCGATAGTAAATCTACTTCGGATAATCAGGCCGTCATAGTTTTCAATTTTGTTTTCAATTTCTTGTTTTGACGAGGTATAATCTTCATCATTCTGAAAACCCAATTCACTGAATTGTTCAATTATTAAAGGGTGGTTAATATCGACATGTAATACTTTCATTTTCTGGGTAATTATAGTTTAGGATAAACGGTTTGGGTTTTTTCATGTTCGACAGAACCAGTGTGTAAGGTCGTTAACTTTTCGAATAACAAAACATGTACGACCTCGCTATTTTTAGTGATGGGGCAATGTTCAACACCTTTAGGTACTATTATAATTTCACCTTCATTCACTACTTCGGTTCGGTCTCGAAATTGCATATATAAAATGCCTTTAACTACTTGAAAAAGTTCGTCCTCATTTTTATGTGCATGCCAGACAAATTCACCTTTTATTTTGGCCAATAAGACCTGCATATTATCTACAACACCAATTTGATGTGGATGCCAATAGGCATCAACCAACTCATATTTTTCTTTAAGGTTTATGCTTTTCATTATTTTTATTTATAACCTAAAAACCATAGTATATGTCAAAAGCTAGACTATCACTTTGAATTGCTTATCGATTTGTTTTATTCCCCAAATGAAGATACGTAAAGTGATAGAATTCTAAAAACAGGATTGCTTGTTTATTAGATTCCTAAAATGAGCTTTGCTATTGAAAAGTAAATCAGGATTCCGAAAATGTCGTTACTTGTAGTGATAAATGGTCCGGTTGCTATTGCAGGGTCTATACCACGTTTATGAAGAAATAACGGTACGAAAGTGCCAATAAAGCCTGCTACAACAATCACAGCAATAAGTGATATGGAAATTGCCAATGAGGTTAAAAAGTCACCTTTCCATACCCATGTAAAAACCAACAATAAACATGATAAAATAAAGCCATTCAATAAGGCCAGTAACATTTCCTTTATCAAACGTTTACCTATGCTGCCTTTAATATCGTCATTTGCCAAACCTTGTACAATAATGGCGCTAGATTGAACACCTACGTTACCAGCCATCGCTGCAATTAAAGGCGTGAATAAGAATAAAACGGTATACTCACGAAACATTTCTTCAAAACCGCCCATGATTACGGCTGCTGCCGCACCTCCAAAAAGTCCTAAAATTAACCATGGTAAACGTGCGCGTGTAAGGTCCCAAATACTGGCATCGGCCTCAACATCTTTTGATATACCTGCCGCCATTTGGTAATCACGCTCAGCTTCTTCCTTGATAACATCAATAATGTCGTCAATAGTAATGCGCCCGACAAGTCTTCCTATTTCATCAATTACAGGTATCGCTTCCAGGTCATACTTGCTCATAATCCTAGCAACCTCTTCAGGGTTTTCATTGACATTAACAGCATCTACGTTTTTAATAAAAACATCCTTTATGTGCGTTTTGGTAGAAGTAGTTAATAAATCCTTTAAAGATAACCGTCCTTTAAGCTTGTCTTCAGCGTCTACTACATATATGGAATGAACACGGGTTACATTTTCCGCTTGTGCCCGCATTTCCTTAACACAGGTTAACACGTTCCAATTCTCGTTCACTTTCACGAGCTCCTTTGCCATAAGTCCTCCAGCAGAATTTTCTGCATAACGCAAAAGGTCTACAATATCTTTGGCGTGTTTCCTGTCCTTAATTTTAGAGATAACCTCTTGTACCTGTTCCTTTGGTAGCTCACCAATAATATCTGCAGCATCATCGGTATCAAGTTCTCCAAGTTCACTTGCAATTTCTTTTGAAGAAAGATTGCCTAATATGGCTTCACGTACATCCTCATCTAATTCTGTAAGAATATCTGAGGTTTTGTCGCTATCTAATAATTTAATCAGATAAGTAGCTTCATCATCATCTAGCTCATTGATGATTTCAGCAATATCCGCATAATGGACATCTTGAAACAAGGTAGTGAGTTCAGCATTATTTTGATTCTCAATATGCTGTTCTATATCTTTTACAAGTTCTTCTGTAAGTTTAAAGGGTTTCATCTGCTATCTTCTTCGTCAATGCTATAAAATCTGTTACGGACAGTTGTTCCGGTCGTTGGTCAAATATAGTATCTTCTTTGAGAACATCAGATAGGTCAAACGTTTTTAAACTGTTGCGTAACGTCTTTCTACGCTGGTTAAAAGCAGTTTTTACTACCCTTCTGAATAATTGCTCGTCACAAGGAAGTTGAAAGTTGGTTTTACGAGTAAGTCGCAATACACCCGATTGTACTTTTGGTGGTGGGTCGAATACTTCGGGCTGTACGGTAAAAAGATATTCCGCATCATAGAAGGCTTGAGCTAAAACGGATAGGATTCCATATGTTTTACTACCTTCTTTTGCACAAATTCGTTGCGCCACCTCTTTTTGAAACATACCCGAAAATTCAGGAATCTGATTTCGTAGTTCCAGCATTTTGAATACAATCTGGGTAGAAATATTATAGGGAAAGTTACCTGTAATCCCAAATTGTTCGTTGCCAAACAAAGTTTGTAGGTCATAATTTAAAAAATCGGCTTCAATGACTTTAAAAGAACCTTCTCCCTCCAATACCGTATGATGCTCTATAGGAAATGTGTCATTAAGGTAAATTATAGATTCTGGGTCTAAGTCCATCGCAACCAAATTGATATCTCGAGATAGCAGATATTTGGTTAGCACTCCTGTACCTGATCCTATTTCAATAACATTCTTGTAGTCTTTTTGTAAAAGCGTATCGGCAATTTGTTTGGCGATATCTTCATCTTTCAAAAAATGTTGACCGAGATATTTCTTTGCTTTTACGGGGCCTTTGCCGTAATGCTTGTTATGCATATATTTATCTCCTTTATTCTTTTCCGTACCCATACTATCTTTTTAAAGCCAAGCTTATTTTGAAATATACACCCATGCATTTTTACCAGAGCTAAGTTGAATCTGAATGCGTTGATATGCTTCGCCTTCGTAAACATCTGCCTTATGCAGTTCTTGGTTAGAAAGGGTGTAAACTTGCCCTTTTATTGTATCGTCTTCTTTCCCGGTATGCTGCACTGTAGGATATAAATCTGCTATTTTTTTATCAGCAATCATATACTTGCGTAGCTCATCTTCAAAACCCACTAAAGGTCTAGAGAAGACACCTAATTGTACCTCTGTCTCTTGTAACGTTCCGTAGGTGAACATATAATGAGTTGCGGTTGCCCGTTGAACAAAATACTCATCAATGACTTCTAATTCTGTTTTAAAGGAAACTAATTTACTTCCGAAATTTTTCTGAACATTTTCTATTAATCTAGGAGCGTCCTCTTCGTAATAGCGCTTCAAAGTGGCTTTGTCCATCACGGTATATTGTATGGAATAGGTAACACCTCCCATATCCTCTTCTACCAAAACTTTCGAGAATTTTGCACTTAAAAATTTGCCTGTAGAGAGTACTTCTGGAATGTGGATTTCTTTCATCCATTTTACCCAAGCATGATGGGAAGCTTCTTCAATATTGGTGGTAATGTTGTATATATACATGTGTGTAATTCTAGTTCAAGGTTAAGATTTTATATCAAATTAAAAGTTAATTTGACATGGCCTGAAAATTAAGTTATTTGAATAATTTTTTAATTAATAGCATCTCCCCTTAAAATTCTAAAGTTCTTTCTTGCTTGAGGGAAATAGTAACTGTCTTGGTAGTTATAGATGATAGTTTCATAATGCTCTTTAGCTTTCGACGGATTATCGAAGACTTTCCTGTACAATTCTGCTATTGCAAAATGGGCATCATCTGCCAAGATACTTTTGCTGTAAAACGTAATTATTTTTTCATAATTGAATTGAGCTTCCTTATATTTTTTCTGTGACTCAAATAACTGCGCTTGTTTCAACAAAGCTTCATCTTCTATTTTTTCGCCTTTGTGGTTTTCAATAATATCGTTCAAGGCAGTTATGGCATCTTCGGTATTGTTCTGATACGCAAGAAAATCTGCTCTTGCATATTTCTTTAAGGCGGTTTGGGTTGAATCTTCCAATGAATTATCAGAAATTAATAAACTCAATTGCATGGCGTCATTTGCTATCAATTGTGAAGTTGAACTTCGTAGTACCTTTAACTGGGTTAAGGCCCAATCAAAATCTCCCTTATAAAAACTGGTCTGGGCAACCTTGTAACGGGCTTCTTGCCCTAGAACATCATTTTTTAATTTTTGCTGTATCTGTGAAAAATAAATAAGTGCTTCATTAAACTTTTTGTCATACACTAAAATATCGCCTAAAGCTAATTTTAAATATGCTGTTCCTCGTAGGTTAAGAGGTAGGTCAAGACTGTTTTTCAAAAGTCTTTCTGCAGGCTCAGGTTGATTCTTTTTAAACGTTAGAAAATTTGCATAGGCTACCTGAAGTTGTAACGTATGTGTTTTATATCCGTAAAAATCTATGAGTTCTTCGTATTTTTTTTGAATAGCATCTAACTGGCTTCCCGATGAGGTTATAAGGTGAATGTCTATTAAGTTTAGTTCCGCATCCAATTTGGTAACTTCATTGCTCGTATTTTCGATGATATATAGATAAATATCTTTCGCTACTTCATATTCCTCATCTTGAAGGACAAAATCCCCTAAATTTTCTAATCGTATGGTATAGCTGCCCTCAATACGTTTAAAAATGGCTTTTTCTTGCCTAAAGGCACTGCTAAATTGTTTTTGCTGTACGAAGAGCCAACTGAGTAGTTCGTTCCAAATGATATTGGGATTTTTTTGTGCCCGTTCAAGCAATACTTTCTTTAAAATAATATTATTGGTATCCTCAGGATTTTCGGTTATAAAATCATCGATACTTCTAAGAATATTCGACTTGGAGGTCTTACCATCGCTAAGCAAATTGAGATAGGCGTTATACATAGCTTCAACGTTGCCTTTTTCTCCATAAATACGCGCCAATGGATAGTTGTAATCTAACCCGGGATTCAATTGCATAGCATTTTCGAATGCCTTGATTGCTAGGTCTAACAAGCTGTATTTTTGAAATTGGAGTCCGATAGCATAGCCATAATTCGGATTTTTTTGAATGACGCCCAAAGCTTTTTCGTAATTGGTTTGGGCCATTTCCTTCTGTTCTTGAAGTGTATGGTTATACCCTAAATCAACGAACAAAGTAGGGTAGGGGTTTT
The DNA here is from genome assembly GCF_005771495.1 of Maribacter sp. ACAM166. GTDB lineage: Bacteria > Bacteroidota > Bacteroidia > Flavobacteriales > Flavobacteriaceae > Maribacter. Next base: position 106,572 of record NZ_VAUW01000013.1, on the reverse strand, counting down.
TGTCTTCTAATTTGTCTCTAAGGAAATCACCTGCCTCTTCGTAGCGTTCTAATTGCTGATAGCATGCTACTAAATCTTGTACGTATGCTGTTCTACGGGGATTTTTCTCTACCAATTTCTCATAGAATACCACGGCCTTTTCAAAATCACCATCAGCAAAATATTGTTTCGCCAAAAAATCATCTTGCGCCCAGGCAAAAGTTGCCATCGATATATACGAAACAAAAAAAAGAAGATTACGCATATTCAAAGATACGTAGAATGCTATAAGGTGATGTTAAGTAGATCGCAACAACTTATGTAAACTGACTATTGCGTACTTGCAAGTTGCTTGTGTGAATCGTCACAATTTGGTATTCGTTTTGAAAGTACGGAAATAGAATGCTTTAGACCTTTACCGTGGTAAATTCGTTTTTTTTAATTCTTGAGAGTTTAGTTGCTGACTGTTTTGGTGAAATACAATAAATAACCCCTTTAACGACCAAGGGTGAGATATTTAATCGCGTCTTTGAATTCTGGATTCAGTTTATCAAGGTGCTGCTCCATAATCACCCGCCTGCAACAGACCAATCCCCATAGTTATGAAAAGTGACCACCGATGGGGTGTAATTAAAATCTGTAATCATGCTCGGTCATATTGACCGCAGGAAAGCTTTGTTATTATAACTAGTTTTTCTATCACCTTTATCCGATATAACATTTGATTATCAAGCTCCTGAGAGTCACTACAATTTCAAAGGTATAAATAGGATGTCTAGTAATGATTCCAGATCACACTCAGTGTTTCAGTAACTAATGAACCAATCATAGTAATATAATGTAGTTTAAATATCAATCCTCTCGAATTGAAAATAATAACCCATCCATATCCAGCGGAATGAATGTAAACATCCAATTCTGGAATTCTGTCTTATAGGGAATTTTTACAAAAATTTTGTTCCATCCTTTTTTAAGATGTAGACTAGTTGGCTTTCTTAGCCAATAAAGTTCTTCATTCGCCCAAGGAGTTTCTTGCTCAATAGGTAAACCCCATCCTTGTTGCCGTGTTGTTTTCCAGCCGGGATTCTGCCACTTTGGACCAGCTATCTGCGTTCCATTTATAGATATCATTCCGCCATTGGCATCCAACTCACCGTTTTTTGGAATTCCTGAATATACCCGGTTTGAGCGTGCTGGCGTTTCGAAATTAATCCATGCGTTAATGACCTTTTCCGTATCACTGTACACATATGTTCGAGCATACACTGTTTGACCAGGCTCTGATTCGGAAAAATACCCAGTATTCACCCACCGCTGTTTCATTATAAGCGTATTACCAGTTGCTGGAATCCATGCTAAAGTTTGATTCTTATACAAATAGGTTTCACTTTTTTGATTCATCAAAGTATTGTCTCCATCATTCCCGTTAAATGGCCCTATTAGTTGCCAATGTTTATCATTTTGGGAAAAATATTGGAATGGCTCATCCTTGAAGTACCGATGTTTGTGCGCTAGTAAATACTGCTCGAAGGTTTTAAAATATGCTCCTGCCTCTGTACTAATGGGTGGGACTTGAAATCTATACTTCGCAGGCGATGATGTAATATCAGCCGTCCACGTAGACCAAGCATATGTTAATAATGATGAGTAAACAGGATTCTGCTGGTAAACATCATTTTCATTGTGAACATTAACATCTGGCCATAAACATATTATCCCACCAAGTATTTTATTTTTTGAATCTGCTCCTATAGGTTTAAATAGCAACCGATTAATTTGGGTCATTGGTTCACCTGCATTAATGTAACTCAACCTAGAATCTATTTCTTCAAAATCACCTTGAACAGCATCGGCCGAACCCCAAGTTTGTCTGATGACACTTTTTTTAGCTTCTAGCCCTGGTGACCATATCATCACTTTTCGATTATCGCCTTCAACTATCGACACCATTTTCGTGATAAATTCCTCTGGATTCTTAATATGCGTTTCATCCGAACCAATGTGGATGATAGGAGCAAGTTCTTTTGGAATTTCTTTAAAGAATTCATTTAGTATATTCTCTAAAACCTTCATTCCTTCTGGCGATTCCATTGAATATCCCAAAGTCTTAGTAAAAGAGTCACTATGTCCAGGCATATCAATTTCAGGTATTACGGAGATTTTCTTTTTATTCGCATACAAAATCAGTTCTCGAATCTCATTGTAAGTATAATATTTGCCGGGATCTCTTGTGACCAAATGGTTTTCAAAAGCAACAAGTTGAGGGTACTTAACGCTTTCTATGCGCCATGCTGGATCATCGGTAAGGTGCCAATGAAATGTATTCATTTTGTACTTTGCCATTATATCGAGCTGTTTTTTCAGTAAGGCAATACTTTGAAAATTACGCCCAACATCGATCATGAATCCTCTTATTGGATATGCCGGTTCGTCTCGAATCTTGCACGGTTGAATTTTGCGAGAATTGTTATCGATTTCTATTAGCTGCCGCAGTGTTTGAAGCGCATAAAAATTACCCGTTTCCGTCGATGACGAAATATGAATTCCTTCTTTCGTAATATCCAGTTCATAACCTTCTTCAGGAATCTCTTGATTGAAGGAGAATTTTAATTGAAAATCGGCATCATCAATTAATTGAATTCCGCTTTCTGCACAGATATCTTTCAGCTCATCATTTAAAAGACTGGTAAAAAGTTTAGAAGGTTTTACTTGAAGATTATTAATGTTCAATTGTTCTTTTCCCCATTGAACATTTTGTGGAAAGGGAATCAATTTTACACGAGCATTCTTTAACTCCTCTGAGGAGAATTTAGATTGAAAAATCGCATTGTCGTCTCCTTTTGCTGTAGCGTTAAAATCCTGTGCCACAGTACTCGTTGTTATTATAAGGAAGAGGAGTGTAAAATTTTTTATTTTCTGTAATCTTACTAAGAACATGATTTGAATATTAAATGTTTCTTAGAATGTCAAAGCTAAAAGTAGTGCGGGAGCAAAAATGCGATTACTTTCAGCTATATATCTAGCAAAACAGTTTATTTTGTTTTTTTGTCTCAAAGCAAAATAAACTGATTTTGCGGACTTTATAAATATAGATAAATTTTAGAATTAAACAGCAAAAGGGGGCTTATGTAGATACGGTAGAGATTGAGAGAAAGAAGATGTTATTATTTGGCACGGTCTCTATATCCACGGGGTGGTAAAGTAGATAAGTCAGCCAAGGTCGTTGTGTTTCCACGAAATAAGGTAGGGCAGTATCCTAGAGGTCTCACGAGTACGAAAGAACCGAACATTAAATCAAGTCAGGATTCGTATGCGAATGTTGCATTTAAACTCGCAGATTTAAACTTACATGTGGATGAAAAGGGAAGCTATGGTTCAGGCATAAATTGAGCATAAGAATCTCTTATTTGAATTTGCTTGAGTTAGGTATTGAATTGTTTCATTAATCAATAAACACCAAGTAGTTAATTTTCCTTCTTTAATCTATTTTTTGGAATCAGAATCTTCACCTTTTATTGCAGGAACTTATTAATCATATTTTGTGAAATATTATATTTCTTTATACCTGCTGATATTTTTTTTGGATTTTCGTTAAGGCAGATAGATTATACCATATTTTGACATATCCTTATCGATACTTGTTTGTTCCTGATATTCTTTTCATTACAGAAACCTCAAAATGCGTTTCTATAAAACACGTTCTAAATGATGCTTCCTATATCCTGAATTGAGATGTATTTTTCATTCTGATTTCCATAAGTGTAGCTCAATTATGGTATTATGAGATTAGAACCTTTGCAAGGTTTTGGTAATTTGAAAGGTGAAAAAATCTTTCCTTATTTTTTCTTCAGAAACAGTTTTGGCAGTATTAATTTGTCATACTTTATAGTTTTTAATGCTTTTTTACATAAGTATTTAAAAGGCTATTTAGATTTCCTAAATAGCCTTTTAGTTCTTTGTTATGTACTCCTTTTTCCGTTATGGATAGGAAGTTATTCGTTCTTTTGGTCATCTCCTGGTCTTGGAGACTTGAATACGTCCATCCCCTCTTTTCTATGTTTCACCACTTGTTCATTGATAAATTCTCGGAACTCCCTGTTACTCTGACCATCTTGTTTGGAGAATTCAGCTACTGTTTTGGCTATCCCTCTTGACTTTGTATTCAAGTATGTTGTACTCATATATAATTGTTTTAATTGTTAATCGGCAGTTTACAGGTTTAAGAATGAAACCTTATTAATACTGTCTTAAAATCCACAGATTAACTTAACAATCGGCATGCTCTTTTAAGATTCTTACTTAAAGATTCACTTCTTCAAAACTAGTAAAGACAGCAAATGAGATACATATGACATTATTGTTTTTTTCATAAATACCGAATACAAATAGTCCACAAAAGGGGAGCAGCATTAATTCAATTTCATGCTCAATTATGACTAAATATTTATAGCAAACTTGTTATAGGTATTTATGTTGTCGAATTTGTGCATTTATAGAAGCTAATTACAGACTATCCGGTAAACGAATTTTCTGCCAAAAGCCTTAAAGATTACTTTTCTCTATTGTGTCTATTAAGGAAAATTGGGCAAGCGTAAAATAAACAGTAAGATTAATACTGTCAAATTTTATTTTGAAAAGGTAGAACATAGGTGATAAATATTTTTTTGATATACCAAGGCCTAAAAACCGGTTACTTTACCCAAAGTGCTAAGTAAAAAAGAAGTATTTCGTTAGTTTGCGTAAGTAAACAACCTAAAACACCTTAGATCTTCTGAAATACGGTCCATTAAATTGAACCGTATAGATAGTTGTCGAATGGTGGCGCATGTAGCAGAAGGGCAAGTGAAAAAAGCATAAAATGGTGCCACTACCCGTTTAAGTAATACCCAAGCTAAGGTAATAGTATACACAATTAAGCCTAAGGCATATTTATTGGAAGGCCAATGCGTTGGGCTGTAGGCTAAAGGGAGTGTTCAGGAAATCTTTAGACTGTCATGAAAATACGCGCATACCTAAAAGTATTTGCTTCATAGCTACGCTATCGGTCTGTTGGAGTCCAGTACAGATATGAGGTTTATTCACAAGTGGTTGAGGCATGACTCTACAAAGACTACTCAGGTGTAGACAAAAGTTACACCCGAAGTCTTGCGAATATTGAAAGTCTACTAGATTTGTTGTCGTGGCCTCGAGAACGCCAAATAATTAATTAATCAAGTCAAATCCACAATACGGCACCAATACCTCTGGTACCCTAATACCGTCTGGAGTTTGATAATTTTCTAATATGCCAGCCAATACCCGAGGTAAGGCTAAAGAGCTACCATTTAAAGTATGCGCCAATTGACTTTTTCCGTTTTCGTCTTTAAATCTTAATTTTAGTCTATTGGCCTGGTAGGTCTCAAAATTGGAAATAGAACTAATTTCAAGCCAACGATCCTGAGCGGTAGAAAACACTTCAAAATCAAAGGTTAGGGCTGCCGTGAAGCCTAAATCACCACCACATAGACGTAGAATACGGTAGGGGAGCTTTAGGTCTCTTAAAATGCCTTTTACATGTTCTACCATGTCGTCTAAAGCTTCATAAGATTTAGTTGGGTGCTCTACGCGTACAATCTCCACCTTATCAAACTGGTGTAAACGGTTTAAGCCACGTACATGTGCGCCATAGCTACCAGCTTCACGCCTAAAACAAGGTGTATAGCCCGTGTAGGTGACTGGAAAATCACTTTCGTTTAAGATAACATCCCTAAAAATATTGGTTACGGGCACTTCTGCAGTAGGTATTAAATAGAGGTCGTCTTCGGTAACATGGTACATTTGACCTTCTTTATCAGGTAACTGCCCCGTTCCATAGCCAGATAGTTCGTTCACTAAATGGGGAACCTGTATTTCCGTGTATCCTGCTTCAGTATTTTTATCTAAAAAGTAATTTATTAATGCTCGTTGTAAACGGGCACCTTTTCCTTTGTATACAGGAAAGCCTGCCCCTGCAATTTTAACTCCTAATTCAAAATCTATAATATCATACTTTTTTGCCAACTCCCAATGCGGTAGTGCAGTGGCCTCTAAAGTAGGAATTTTACCTTCTTTAAATACCTCTTCATTATCTTCTTCACTACTGCCTTTACGCACAGAAATATGGGGAGCATTAGGTATTTGGTACAATAAGCTTTGAAGTTCTTCTGCTGCTGTATTCAAATCTTCACCCAATTGTTTGGACTCCTCTTTTAAATTGACCGTTCGCTCTTTTAAAACAGTTGCTTCTTGCGCCTTACCTGTTTTGTATAATACACCAATTTCTTTGGAAAGGGTGTTGGATTCTGCCAAAACATTATCCAATTGCGTTTGGGTGGTTCGTCTTTTTTCATCCAATAGAAGAACATTGTTTAAGAGAGTTTCGGCGTCAATATTTCTTTTTCCAAGGGCTAGAATAATTTCTTCCTTATGTTCACGTATGGTCTGTAATTGTAACATTTTAGGTTGTATTTGGCTGTAAATTTACGTTAATCTTAGATTTAAATTAGATACTTTTATGGTCTAATCATCGATTAAAATGACTTTTGAACACTTTGCATTAAATGTTGCTGATATTAATGGGGTAGTCAATTGGTACTGTAGCCATTTAGGACTAACAATAGCAAACCAGCAGAAAGAATCTCCGTTTATGACTTTTTTGGCCGATAGTACAGGTCGGGTCGTAATTGAATTCTATAAACGTGAAGACGCATTAGCTGAAGATTTTAGGGAAAGGCACCCGTTAACGTTCCATGTAGCTTTTGTTTCTGAAAATGCAGAAAAGGACAAACAACGATTGCTCAAGGCTGGGGCTAGTTTTTTTGAAGAAGTTTTAAAGGAAGATAGTAGTCATTTGGTAATGTTACGTGACCCTTGGGGTATGCCGCTTCAACTATGCCAGCGTGCCGTTAAATTCTAGTAAAATCATTTATTGCTCGGCTTCAAATTTGAAGGTAGAATCCATGTATGATGCTGTAGTGGTTTCCAAGATGCTGAGGCTAAATCTATTTTGGAGTCTAAAAAGGGAACATATGGCTTGCCATTAATGCTCACTTTGGAGTTTTCTATAAACACGGAAACGTTTTTGTCTTTTTTTCGGAATTCCATTCTTAAATACTGAGCAAATTGCCATGCGAAATCTGGGTATGTAAATACTTTACGTTCTTGGCCAGGAGTTAGATAGTCTTTTGGTTTTATCTCAAACACTTCGTGAGTAGTATTGTCAACTACCTTAAAGTTCCCTTTCCCTATTCGGCTTCGCAACATCATTCTCCAGCTCATTCGGTGCCCTTCTTCCGTCCATAAAACATCATCTTCAATGGCAAAATGTCGTACAGGTAAGAGTAGTTGAATACTAAAATATAGTGCTGCCCCTAAAAGTAAACTGTTTTTATAATTAGGGAAAATAAGTTTGGTTGAGGCAAATGGTTTTTTTGATTTAAAAAATATACTGCGAATGGTTTCAGGGTCAAAAAAGAACACACTGAACGCTAGTGCCAAATAAGGAAAAATACCTATCTGAAAGATAATAGAATTGAATAGATGAAAAAAGATGGATAATATTAAGGCGGCCTTACGAGTTGGTTTCCAGAGTAATGCGGGTATTATGAGTAAGTCGAAAAGTATACCTGCCGTTCCTATAATGGTATGTACCCAAGGTTGTTGCAATAGTTCGCCAACCAAAATATAATCCTTTCTAGGCTGCATCAATATGTTAATCATGCTAAAATTTAGCCAATCGCCATAAATTTTGGCGACTGATGCATATACATAAACGATAAATAGTTGAAGAACAATTGCCCATTTTATATAACTGTACATTGAATCTGTTTCAAGTTGCGAATTCAATTTTACATCAATCGATTTACCTTTCTGAGCCGGAAAAAAACACATTAAAAAGGAAATTAAAATAAGCAAGTAATAATGATTATTATAGGCGGTTTTTTGCATTAAGTAAGTGGCGGTCCATAAGAGTGTAAATGTTATTATACTGACCCTATATTTAAAGCCAAAGGCGATGAACAGTCCCAAAATTCCCATAGTAATAAAATAAAAATACATGCCCGAACCGGGTAAGGGATGAAGCCAGTCAAAGTCAATAAAAGGAAAGTTATATTTGGGATCTATGAGGTTTCTTTTTACCCAACCTGTGGCAATAGCACCAAAACACTCGAGTGAAATAAGAATACCGAAGAAAATACGGAAAATGATTAATGGGCTATTATCTATCTGCTGAAATAATAACCTGTTCAACATGTTATCGTTGAATATATTTAAGTGAATTTTCCTTGTCCCTGCCCAATTGAACTTTTAAAGCATCTACCGATTCAAATTTGTGTTCGTCACGTAATCGGGCTATAATAGCTACTTGTATTTTTTTTTCATATAAGTCAGCATCAAAATTAAAGAAATTGATTTCTATAGATTTCTCGGTGCCACTTACAGTAGGGTTGTACCCAATATTCATCATTCCATAAACCGTTTTTCCGTCTAAAGTACTTTTAACAGTATAGGCACCATTTTTAGGTATTAATTTATAGTTCTCTGCAATTGATAGATTCGCTGTAGGGTAGCCTAATTGCTTGCCAATTCCCTTTCCTCGAACAATTACACCGGTAAGCATATATTCATAACCTAAATAGCTGTTGGCCGTTTGAACATCTCCTTCTTCTAATGCTTTTCTGATTTTGGTAGAACTTACAGAAACATCGTCGATTTCTTGAGCGGGTATTTCGTCTACCGTAAAATCTAGGGCAGTACCAAATGCTATCAAATCTGTTATATTGGCATTTCTATTTCGACCAAATCTATGGTCATAACCAATAATAATCTTTTCTATATTTAAGGTGTTGACCAAAATATCACGCACGAATGCTGTGGCAGATAGCCTAGAAAAGTCTTTTGTAAACGGATGAATAATTAAAACATCGAGGCCTAGTCCTTCTAAAATGATGATTTTTTCATCAATGGTATTCAAAAGTTTGATGTCTGCATCCTTTTGTAAAACCATTCTAGGATGTGGGAAGAAAGTTAGTACTGAAGATTTAAGTTCTGTACCCTTGGCATGATGTATGATTTTATCAAGTATTTTCCGATGACCTATATGCACTCCGTCAAAAGTACCGATAGTAATGACGGTGGGATATTCTTCGTTGTATTTGGAAATGTTGCGTACTGTGATCACCTATGATAGAAAATAAAAAGACTTATATTTGATTCTGAGATAAAAGCCCCTTAATGGTTGCAAAATTACGCCTAGTTTTTTCAATTACCATAGTATTTCTTTCCTTTTCCGGTGTGGCTCAAAGTACATATTGGAAAAATACGGAATTAAATGCACTCGGTAAACAATTTTCCAAGCAACGTCTACAGGTTGAAAAAGGAAAGGCCTTTATCTTGAATAAAGAACAATTTCTTGAAGCCCTTTCAGTAAAAGGAGATACTAAGATAATTTATTTTCCAAATGAGCAGGGCAATCAGATTCCATTTCTAATAGAAGATGCACATCTTTTTTCTAAAAAACTAGCAGAAAAATATCCTTCTATTAAATCGTATAAAGGATCAGCACTACATGATGTCGCAATTCAAGTGCGTTTTAGTGTATCACATAAAGGGGTTCAAAGTATGTTTAATAAAGTAGGCGAAAAGGGCGCCTTGTTTATGCAGAAAGCGGCAGATGATAGCTATGTTTTGTATAGAAGAACAGAGCAAAAGAAGCGTGATTTAGATTTTATCTGTAGAACGATGCCAAGTGTGATGGAGTATTCCCAGAATAGAACGGCAAAGTTGGTTGATGATCAAACCCTGAGAACTTTTAGGGTTGCCATTTCAGCATCTGGCGAATATACTCAATTTCATGGAGGAGCAAAAGCAGATGCACTTGCCGCAATCAACGCCACTTTAACGAGAGTAAATGGTGTTTTTGAACGTGATTTGGCAATCAACCTCGAATTAATTGACACTACTGATTTTGTGATTTATACAGATCCTGAAAATGACCCTTACACAGGTAGTTTAAGCTCACAAGTTCAAAACACGCTTACGAGTGTTATCGGTGAAGCAAATTATGATATTGGGCATCTGTTCAATCAACAGGATAATACGTTGGATGGAAATTCTGGTTTTATAGGTGCTGTATGTAAAGACGGTAGAAAGGGTAGTGCATACACTACATTATCTTCACCCACAGGAGATGCGTTCGATATTGATTTGGTAGCCCATGAAATGGGACATCAATTTGGGGCAAACCATTCGTTTTCGCATATATCAGAAGGCACGACCGTACAAGTAGAGCCAGCTAGTGGCACCACTATAATGGGCTATGCTGGTATAACGGGGGATAACAATGTGGCCGATAATAGTGATGATTATTTCCATTATGTAAGTGTGGTGCAGATTAGAGATTATTTGAAAACGGTTTCTTGTGGGCAATCTCAAGTGTTGACTAATACGCCGCCTACGATAACATCGTTGTTAGATTATAACGTACCAATAGCAACCGCTTTCGTCTTAGATGGTGAAGCAAATGATGTCGACACCTTCAATATTCTTAGTTATACTTGGGATCAAATTGATAATGGTGTAGTAACTCAGGCAACGTTCGGACCCAGTAATCCGGCAGGTGCTAATTTTAGATCGTTCCCGCCAAGCCTAACGCCATACCGGTATTTTCCAAACTTGAACCGTATTTTAAACGGAGAATTGACTCAAACCCAACCCACAACAGGTGATTCATGGGAGACGGTTTCAAATATTGGTCGTAGCATGAACTTTTCATTAACCGTTCGTGACAATGCTTTAAATGGAGGTCAATCGATTTCAGACGAGTTACGAGTATCCGTAATAAATGAAGCGGGTCCTTTTATTGTAACCACACAAAGTAACCCAGAATCATTTGTTGCCGGAACAATACAAACTATATCTTGGGACGTGGCTAAAACAAATCTAGCTCCAATCGGTGCAGAAACAGTTTCTATATTTCTGTCTACAGATGGTGGACTCACGTATCCTACTGCAGTAGCAGAAAATATATTGAATGATGGTAGTCAAAGTATTATTGTACCAAGTATTGATACCAGTACTGGTCGTATTATGGTAAAGGCTGATGAAAATATTTTCTTTGCAGTCAATGCTGCCAGTTTTACCATCACCCCATCAGAAATAGTATTAAATTTTGAGGAAGTAGAATTTGATGTATGCAAGCCTAACGATATTAGTATTCCTTTTAAGTATGAAACGTACTTGGGGTTTGATGAGGAAAGTACATTTAGTGCACTTTCCTTACCAAGTGGATTAACTGCATTGTTTACCCCAACGACAGCTACATCAACAGATACTCCGGTTGTTCTTGATTTTCAAGGTATATCCAATTTAGCCGTGGGCATTTATCCAATTCGGGTCTTGGCTAGTGCGGCAACCGTTTCGAAAGAAATTACACTGCAGTTAAGGGTCTACGATACTACTTTTGATGTTGTACAGTTAACGGCTCCTGTAGACGGGTTCGAGGATGCTTCTAAAGATCTGGTTTTACAATGGAATGACCAAATCGGAAATACGTCATATGATGTAGAAATCGCTACAGATGTCAGTTTTACCACAATTGTAGAAATTGCTAACGTTAACACCAATGCATACCCGCCTTCCCTATTAAATAATAATAGTCAATATTTCTGGAGGGTTAAGCCGAAAAATGATTGTGGGGAGGGTGTTTTTAGTAGTCCCTTTAGTTTTTCCACGATAGAGTTCAATTGTACCACCAAGGATGCAACTGGGTTGCCTATTTTAATTTCTAGTAGCGGTACACCAATCGTGAGTTCTAAAATTATATTTTATGAGGATTTGCCGGTGGCTGATATAAATGTAATCATAGATCTCGAGCATACCTTTTTAGCAGATTTGGTTATAAGTCTTACGTCACCATCCGGTACAACCGTAACCTTGGTTTCAAGTTCATGTGGAGAATCACGTAATATAATCGCCACTTTTGATGATGACAGCCCCTTGTTTAATTGCGCTATTAATCCAGGTATAAGTGGTGAGGTCAAGCCATTAGGTAGCTTAAGTTCTTTTAATGGTGAATCAATATTAGGAGAATGGATATTAAAAATTGAGGATAATGCTCCTTCTGATGGGGGGCGTTTGAAGAATTTCTCTCTTGAAGTTTGTGTGGAAGGTGATTTTAGACCCGACACAGATAAAGATGGTGTTTTTGATGATGGAGATGACCTGTGTCTTGATACCCCAGTGGGGCAAGAAGTTAATGCCTCTGGCTGCCCTATTTATCGATTCCCCAGTGAAAACTTTAGTGTGAGTATAGAAAGTGAAACCTGTCGAGCTAATAATGATGGTGCATTATTATTGACACCTAAGCTTGTTTTAGATTATCAAGTTACGGTTACTGGTAATGGTGTTGACCTTACTCAAAATTTTTCAAATTCCTTTAATTTGGCGAATTTAGCTTCGGGTATGTATTCGCTTTGCATTAGGGGTACCGATGGCTTGATTACGTATGAAGAATATTGTGTCGAAATTCAGATAACGGAACCTTTACCACTTAATGTTACCTCTAAAATAGGCTTAGATGGTAGTCAAATATCACTTTTATTAGATGGGTCATCTCTATATACGATTGAGCTTAATGGTATTTCAGTGCAGACTGAGGTAGCGAATGTTGTTTTAGATTTAGAAAAAGGACTGAATACGTTAAAGGTATTTACTACTATTCCCTGTCAAGGTGTTTATGAAGAGCAAGTCGTCTTTTTTGAAGAACCAATCGTATTTCCAAACCCGGTTAGGGATATTGCTCATGTATATTTTGGACCTACGCAAGAAAATGTTGAGGTACGTATATTTAGTGCAGATGGTAGATGGATTTCAAGTTCGACAATTGCGCCACAAGAAGGAAAAATAGAGATAGATTTTAGTTCGATGTCTACAGGTATCTACTACATACAATATGCAGGTGAGACAATAAAGGGAACCTCAAAAGTAATTAAAGAATGATACGCTCACTATCTTTAGGTATATGTTTAGGTATAGCCTTTATGGGCTGTAAAAAGAAAAGCGATTCTAAGCCGCCCGAAGCTGTACAATTAATTTTCCCCAATCAAAATTCTGAGTGTACTACTGGTCAGAGTTTAGGAAAGGAAACCAGTCAGGTCGAATTTAATTGGTCTGCAGCTAATAACACCAAAACATACGAACTTAGGGTCACCAACACTACTAGTGGTGCCGTACAGACTATAGTTTCTTCAAATACGACGGCAAAATTACCATTGGCAAAAGGAGAGCAGTTTTCGTGGTTGGTGCGTTCAAGAAATAGTGAAGTAGAACAGACCGTTTCTAGTGAGATTTGGAATTTTTATAATGCGGGTTCTAGGACTACCTTTGCTCCATTTCCGGCAACGATAGTAAGTCCGGCATCATCAGAAAATGTATTTAAGGATATCAATAATGAGGTAACGTTATCTTGGTCAGCATCTGATTTAGATGAAGATATTGTACGTTATGATGTATATTTCTCTGTTGAGACTCCACCAGTCGATTTGATACGAGCGCTTCAACCAGCCATAAAAAGTATAAAAGTATCGGTCACTTCAGATACGATGTATTATTGGAGTGTTGTCGTAATAGATGCTGAAGGGAACAAATCTAACTCAGGAATATATAATTTTAAAGTGTTGTAATCTAGGTATTATTATATTGATTCATAGTTCGGGCTATACCACTTAGAACAAATGAACTAATTACCTCTGCTGATTTGGTTAAGCGCTCTGGCATAGTTTCCTTTTCATCATCGTTCCATTGCCCTAACACGTAATCGACCTGCCTTCCCTTTCCAAAATCTGCACCAACACCAAATCTATATCTATTATAGGTAATGGTTTGTAGAAATAGCTGAATATCCTTTAGTCCATTATGCCCACCATCACTTCCTTTGGTCTTTATTCGAATGGTGCCAAAGGGTAAGTTGATATCATCTGTAATTACTAGAATGTTCCCTTGTGGAATATTTTCTTTATCCATCCAATATTTCAACGCCTTACCGCTGCGGTTCATGTAGGTAGATGGTTTGAGACAGACGACTGTTCTGCCCTTAATCCTAAATGACCCAATAGCTCCCAGTTTAGCGGTTTCAAAGGTGAATTCTTTTATTTTTGCTAGTTCGTCTAACACCTTAAAGCCGATATTGTGGCGCGTTTCTGCATATTCGTCTCCAATATTGCCAAGGCCGACAATCAAATATTTTTTCATGGGGTCTTTCTCTTCAGGGATACTACGCTGTTTTATAAAAAGTGATTTAAAAAAACCGAGCATGGTAAACTTAATTAAGGGTTTAAAAATACAAAAGCATCCCGATACAAGTATCGAGATGCTTTAAAGTAAATCTTAGAATACGATGTTTATTCTTGAGAAGCTTCTTCAGCTTCTTCAGCACCTTCTTCTCCTTCTTCTCCTTCTTCATCTTCTTCATCAAGAACTGCCGTACGAGCAGTTAAAACTTGTACTACAACTGTAGTGTCTGGATGTAAGATGGTAAAATCATCGTTTAGCAATGATGCTACTGTAATATTCGCACCAATTTTCAATTTGGAAATATCAACATCAAAGAAATCTGGTAATTTGTCAGGTAATGCTTTGATAGCTAGTTTACGTTTTCTAAATAATAAGCGTCCACCGTTACGTTCTCCTGGTGAATTTCCTTGTAATCGTACAGGAATATTCATAGTAACCGTTTTGTCATCAAATAATTGATAAAAATCAATGTGTATGATGCTGTCTGTTACAGGATGAAATTGTATATCCTGCATAACTGCTTTAAGAGAAGCTCCTCCATCCAATTCAATTGCGACTGTATGTGCATTTGGAGTGTAAACCAAGTCTCTGAACGCTAGTTCGTTTGCTGAAAAATGTAATGGTTTATCCCCTCCGTATACTACGCAAGGTACCTTTCCAGCATTACGTAGGGCCTTCGTTGCCTTTTTACCCACGCTTTCTCTTTCTGATCCTTTAATTGTAATTGACTTCATTATATGTATTAAAAATTAATATTCTTTGGTATGTTTTTTCTTCCGTAACTACATTAAGAATTTGGAAGAAATAGAGGTGTTGTTATGTACTTTATCCATTACATCAGCGAATAGCTCAGCACAGCTCAGCACTCTTACTTTGTTACTTTTTATTTCTACTGGAATAGAATCGGTAATGATTAATTCCGATAGTTTAGATTTTTCAATTTTATCGTAAGCATCGCCAGATAATAAACCGTGCGTTGTAATTGCTCTTACGCTAACAGCACCACGTTCCATCATTAAATCTGCAGCTTTTGTCAATGTTCCAGCAGTATCAACCATGTCGTCAACGAGCACTACGTTTTTGCCTTGTACGTCACCGATAAGTTCCATAAGGGAAATAACATTAGCTTTAGCTCTTTGTTTGTAACAAACAACAACATCACAATCCAACGCTTTAGAGTAGGCATAGGCTCTTTTAGAACCACCCATATCTGGGGAAGCTATGGTAAGGTTGTCCAAACCAAGATTTTTCAAGTAAGGTAAAAATAGGGTAGAGGCAAAAAGATGGTCAACCGGTTTTTCAAAAAATCCTTGTATTTGATCAGCATGTAGATCCATTGTAATAATTCTAGTGGCACCAGCTGTTTCTAGCATTTTAGCAACAAGTTTTGCTGCGATAGGCACTCTAGGCTTATCTTTTCTATCTTGTCTTGCCCAGCCAAAATATGGCATAACGGCTGTTATGTGACGTGCCGATGCTCTTTTTGCAGCATCAATCATCAATAACATTTCCATTAAATTTTCTGCACCTGGATGAGAAGAACCGATAATAAAGATTCGTGTTCCTCGTATTGATTCTTCAAAAGAGGGTTGAAATTCTCCATCACTATAACGGGAAAATGATATTTTACCGAGCTTAGTACCGTAGGCCTTGGCAATTTTTTGTCCTAAAACCGTACTTTGAGTACATGCAAATATTTTCGGTTGTGGAACTTGGTATGCCATGGCTTTCTAGTTGTTTTCCAAACAGTTGTTCTAATTAACACACAGAAGTCCCTGTTTTTTAAGGAGGTGCAAATCTAAAAATTAAATTTGATTGCTAATGCATAAATGTTCATATTTTTGGTGATAGAAAGGAAATAATTTTTTAATTTCGCAGTCTTATCTTTTGAAATGCTGTCCCTGACGGCGATCAAGCTCGAGTGGCGGAACTGGTAGACGCGCTGGATTCAAAATCCAGTTCTTCGGAGTGCGGGTTCGATTCCCGCCTCGAGTACTAATTAACTATCAAATTGAATCAAAACCCTATAAATGGCAGCGTTTATAGGGTTTTTCATTTTTAATGAAGTCAATTGGCATCATCTAAACCTATCTAAAAGGTGTCTAATTAGGGCGCACTACCGATATATAATTTAGTGCGCCCGAATTGATTTTAATTATCTTATTTTCAGCATGTTATGTCGTTATGTTTTGATATTTATTTCTTACATTTAAGTGTCAAAAATTCAAAAAATCATGCAAGATTTGCTGTCCGTACTGTTTTATATTCGAAAAAAGGGGATTAGTGATCCAGCCACGGGCACTATTTATCTCAGAATAACTGTTAATGGGAAAAGAGCAGAAGTTAGTACGATGAGGAAAGTGCCTCTATCTAAATGGAATGCAAAAGCCAACAAGGTAAAAGGATACTCCACCGAAGCAAGGCAAACTAATCGTCATCTAGATGTTATTAAAAATAAGATTTATGATATTTATCAAAATCTATTACATGAAGATATGGATGTTGTATCCGCAGCAAGTATAAGAGATGAATATGTAGGGATAAATATTAATCGGAAACTAATTTTAGAGCTGTTCGAAGAACATAATCTAAGAATGGAAAGGTTGGTGGGAAAAGATTTTTCTTTTAGGACGCTTCAGCGCTATAAGACAACTAAGAAGCACCTTGGTAGATATATCAGTACTAACTTTGGTTCAAATGATTACCCGGTAAAGAAGATAGATGTCAAATATCTCAATGGATTTATTTATTTTTTAAAAGCAGAACAAAGCCTTTCACATAATTCAGCTTTGAAATATGTCGCTTATTTTAAGAAAATTGTTCGGGTTGCCTATGCGAACGGATGGTTGGAGAAAGATCCATTTTACAATTTCAAACTTCGTCCAAAAACTATCGATAAGGAATTTTTAAATAATGATGAGCTTGTTAGACTCATACAAAGTGATTTTTCTATCCCCAGATTAGAACACGTTAGAGATGTTTTTATTTTTAGTTGTTACACGGGTCTAGCTTATGTTGATGTTGCAAAACTTAAGGAAGACGATATTGTTATTGGTATGGATAGTAGACGATGGATAAAAGTGAAAAGAACCAAGACTAAATCTTTAAGTAGTATTCCAATTTTACCAATTGCAGAACAAATTATAAGTAAATATGCCAACCTGCCAAGGACAGATACTAAGCTACTTCCAGTTTATAGTAATCAAAGAACAAACGGGTACTTGAAAGAAATAGCAGACCTAACTGGGATAACTAAGAAATTGACCTTTCATATGGCTAGACATACTTTTGCAACTACAGTAACTTTATCCAATGGTGTTCCAATCGAGTCGGTTAGTAAAATGCTAGGCCATAGGTCATTGAAAACTACGCAACACTACGCCAAAATTTTGGATACTAAACTTTCAGAGGATATGAAAAATCTTAGATTAAGGTTTGAAAATGAAAATGTACTAGCAAATATAAACGGGTCTTAGAAAAAATAAAACCATCCTTTATTTAAACTTTAGCAATTCGTTTATTTTCTCTGGATTATCGAAATTCCCCCAGAAGAATTCAATCTCAATAGTATCGTCCAATATTCTATAGAACATAGTCGTGTGCTTGGTAATGAATGCCGCTCTACTTATTTTGTCATATTCGGAGACCTTGAACATTTCTGGGTTTTTAGCGATTAAGATAATCGTATGATCCACAATGTCAACAAAATTGATAGCTATCTCCATCGTCCAGATTTTTAACAGATAATCAACTATACCATTAAAGGAGGTATTGGCCTTTCTAGTCCATATTATTTTCATGCACGCAGTTTTTTACGAACATCGCCCATAACATCTTTATGGCTCTTAGTTCTTCCAAACCTACTATCCTCTCGACTTTCTCTTAGTGCTTCCTTAATTTCAAAGACCTTAGCTTCTTCTGGAAAAAGGATCGTGCTCAATACGACCATTTCATCAATGGTAAAATTCTTCTTCTTGACTTTATTGTAAAAAGTAGCTCTCGAGACCCCAAGCTGCTCTATGAGATATTCTTTTTTGAACTTACTGGCTTCTATATAAGTGTCTATATTATCAAGTAGATTTTGGTAATTGTAAACAATGTCTAGCATAACTTGATTTTTTATAATAAAATATTAGACTAAAATACTAAAAATACTGGAATTTTACAAAAAATGTAATCAGTTAAGCTTACCTTCCTCTAAAGGCAGCATGGGCCTTTTCTCATGTAAGCCGCGAATACAGTTGCAATAAGAATTAGTATTAGATCTACAGAGGGTTTCCCTCTATAGATGTCAACCAATACAATAGAAATCATATAGAGGACTAACATTGATGTTACAATCAGCATTGTTCTATTATATAGGAATAGAGCGGTTCCAACCAATATAAAAACACTAGCTGTAATCATCACAGCACTACTTTCAACAATCTTACCAGTTTAACTTGGGTCAAGCAATTTATTCAATGCGTTTGGAATATAGAAAAGATCAATACCAACGAAGGTGTCCATGTCAATATTTTGATTAAGAATTTTTCCCTTTTCATCTGTGGTTCGTTCATCGTTTATTTGAATTTTGGTTTTAGGTCAGTTCTTTGTTCGCAATTGTATTAATTTTCGATTTTCTCAATCATCTCTTTGAATAAGCCTAATATAAATTTCAATTTTCCAGTGTCTCCTGCAGCATTAAATTTTTGGTTCTCAATTTTCACGCGATACCAATCTTGTTTTCCATTTTCGTTAAGTATCCAATTTATATTGATATTAGCTATTGAAGTATTCGAAATGTCGATTTTTATTTCCCACCCTGGATTGTCTAAAGTGCTTATTTAGATGCAATCACCATGTTCCCAATCCCCGTCACAATTATCCTTAAACCAATTCTGTATCCAGTCTAAAATTTCCATCTGCATTACGTTATTAAAATTGAATCGTAAAAATATAGAATGAAAAAACCTCATTGTTATCATCAATATAAAATATAATTACAAAATATAAGTCAAGTATATTTTTTTAAGTTAATTTCAAAGAAAGAAAATATGTTGCTTATAAAGGTTTTAAAATTAACACGTTACGATTACACCTCAATGAAGAAAGAAAAAATATTTGGAATGATTACTTTAATGGTACTCATAGGAGTATTGGGTGAATCATGTAAGGACAAAGAGCTAATAAAGAATCCCAATATTATCTATATTTTGGCAGATGATTTGGGTTATGGAGATGTGTCAATTTACAATTCGGCCTCTAAAATAAAAACACCTCATATCGACCAGCTCGCTTCCGAAGGAATGCAATTTACTGATGCGCATTCTCCCTCTTCAGTTTGTACACCCACTCGATATGGTATCCTTACTGGAAGATATTGCTGGAGGAGCAGATTGCCGCAAGGTGTGCTGAGGGGATATGGGAAGGCGTTATTAGAAAGGGAGCGAACAACAGTTGCTTCACTTTTGCAAGCGAATGGCTATACCACAGGAGTTGTTGGCAAGTGGCATCTTGGATTGGACTGGGTACTAAAGGATGAATTCAAAGATTCAATAAACCATAAGACTACATCGGTCAATGAATATGGTATGGTCACTCAAATGAATGGGGACTGGGTGGATTTCACTAAAAAGCCTACTGACGGGCCTCTAAATCATGGATTCGATTATAGTTATATTTTGCCAGCCTCCTTGGATATGGAACCCTATTGCTACTTAGAAAATGATGTTTTAACGGCGTTGCCAAATGAACATACACCGGGCAATGACCTTGCTACAGGGTCGTATGCTACAGGTGCATTTTGGCGCCCAGGACGTATTGCAAAAGGCTTTGATTTCTATGAGGTTTTACCAAAGTTTATTGATAAGGCCAAAAAATTTGTCCAATCCCATTCGAAGAATGAAAAGCCCTTTTTTCTATATTTACCTTTGGCAGCGCCGCACTCCCCATGGGTGCCGAAAGAAAATTACGATGGAAGTTCTGGAGCCGGTCAATACGGTGATTTTGTGCAAATGGTAGATGCCCAAGTAGGGGATTTTCTTAAGAGTTTGGATGCAAGTGGTATTTCAGAAAATACCATTGTGATATTTGCTAGTGATAATGGCCCCTTCTGGAAGCCTGATTTTATAGAGCGGTTTGATCATAAGGCTGCTGATAAGTACAAAGGTATGAAAGCGGATATCCATGAGGGAGGACACCGGATTCCGTTTATAGTTAAATGGCCGGGAAAGGTGAAAACAGGAAGTAAGAGTAATTTCAGAACAACACTTACCAATTTAATGGCGACCTGTGCTGATGTGATGGGGGTTACATTGAATGATGACACGGCAGAAGATAGCCAGAGCATTCTCACTGTACTTTTAGAAAATGAAGATTTGGTAACGGAAGCTATGCCTATAGTACATCACTCTTCAAAAGGTTTTTTTGCATTAAGAAAAGGAGATTGGAAACTCATCGAAAAAAGAGGTTCGGGCGGTTTTTCTAGTCCCGTGGAAGTGGAACCACAAGAAGGAGAGCCGGAAGGGCAGCTCTATAATTTGGAAGACGACCCATCGGAAACCACTAATTTATATAATGAAAAACCAGAACTGGTAAAAGAGCTATTGGCAGAATTGAATAGCATTCGAAATAAATAAATCTGTATCCACAGGGTTCAAAATACATTTCGAAATAGCAGACTTAGGTGAAATCGATTTTTTATTTAAACTTTAGAAGTCGCTCAGTTCTAATTAATTATTTTCTAAGCATCGGAAAAAGCTTTTTTAATTCTTCATCAGATGGCTGTTTTCCGTATTCGCATATTTCAAACCCTTCAGCATGTTTGACACCAATTGCTTTGTCTCCATACCATTTTTTTAAAGTTTTTAAAGTGGTTTCATTTGGGGTAAATGCGCGCCATTTGGCCAAAAAATCTAGTCTGCTTTTCTCATCTTTCGGCACCTTATCCAGATTACCCGAAGTCCATGGAAGCCAATCAAAAAACTGCGATTCATGAGCTGCCATGGCGTAAATTTTCTTGTCAAAAACCGGATCGATGATTACGGCAATGTCTGGTTCAAAAGGGTTCGGTTTTTGGAATCTGTCTTCCGAGTAAAGAAAAACAGGATTCTTTTTTAGAGGTGGTACCTCGGGAGCAACATTCGGAACAATCACCATATAGGCGGCATCTTGAACCAGAATACCAGTATATCTATGATCAGGGTGATAATCATTGGGTCTGGGGGCAATTACGATGTCAGCGTTCCATTTTCGAATTTCTCGTATCACTTTTAATCGATTGGCCAAGGTGGGCATAAGTTCGCCATCATGATTGTCTAAAACCTCATATTCGACACCAAACCTTTTTCCTGCCTCCATAGCTTCGGCAATTCTAATCTTGGCAAGTTCGCCGCCTCCCATGGCGTAATGGCCAGCATCTCCATTGGTAAGCGAAACAAACTTCACTCTGTGTCCTAGCTGCGCAAAAAGTATCGCAGTACCTCCTGTATCTTGGTCGCAATCATCAGGATGCGCTCCAAAGACAATTACATTTATCTTTTGATCTTGCGAAAATGCAGTATTTGCCATAAATAAAAAGCTGATAATACTAATTATTATTTTTTTCATGATATTTAGTTTTTTGCTTTTCAGATTTCAGGAATTGACTACCTAAAATTCTGTCTCGAATTAGACCAAAAGCTCATTGATTTTTGTTAACAATTAATATGATTTAGAATATAAAGATGACGCATTCTATGGAAACAAAATGTATCATTTTTTTTTTTTGAACTTCCCCCAAAATAATGAATTCACTATCATCTTATAAAAATAATAACAGTCTCTAAATTTTCAAACGCGTAAAAAGATTTTCTTTTTATAAAGAACGTACAAAAAGGCCCATTGAACAGCTAGGCCGCAAAAACCCAAAACAACCACGTTGTAAGGTTCTCCAACAATTTGACCTAACCATTTGAATACCGACAATGTCGTATACGACCAATCAATAAAAGCAACGGACATATAGATCAATATGGAATTCATGCCAATTACCTTGAAGAAAAATGCCCATTTTTTGTGTCCAAGGATATCGATGACATAGTAAAAGATAGCCATTAAGATGATACTCAGACCGCCGCATTGCAAGGTGAAGGAACTCGTCCACAAGTTTTTATTAATAGGAAAAACTAAGTTCCAAAGTTGGGCCACTATAATAAGTAAAATACCAATTACCATTAATCGGATAGCGGTAGCTTTGTTTTTTTCAACTGGGGTGTTCTTTAATATATTTCCAACATAAATACCGAGCAGGGCTGTCGCGATTGCAGGAATAGTAGATACTAGACCTTCAGGGTCGTGTATACCCCGATACAATTTACCAGGCATAATCAAAGTGTCAAGGTATGAAACAAAATTTCCTTCCATAGTCAGGTCGCCCATCGGATACCCAGGTGCGGAATTGAATAGCAGTAAAAACCAGTAGCCTAATAGGAGTGAGACAAACCAAATATATTGCCCTCGTTGTTTAGTATATAGGTAGATGATGTTGGCGAACATATAGGCCAATCCAATTCGGCCTAAAACACTTCCAAAGCGAACTTCTTCTAAGTGACGAATTTCAAGACCGTTGTTGTAAATAATGCCTAAGAGCACAAGAATCAATCCTCTTTTGATAATTCGAAGTAATACTGTCTGTTTGCTCGTACCTATCTCAATTTGTTTCCCGATAGAATAAGGTGTGGCCACGCCTGCCAAAAAAAGGAATAAAGGAAAAATTAAATCATAAAAAGCAAACCCATGCCAGGCCGGGTGCTGGAATTGTTCAGCCAGACCCTCCCAAAATGGTGTCCTATTAATTTCAGCAAGCTTATGAAAGATTTCTTCAGTACCTATAATCCAGAACATGTCAAAGCCTCGAAGTGCATCAAGTGAATAAAGTCTTTGGTTTCTATTAGTTGGTTGCATCTTACAAATGGGTCATGGTTGTTCTAAGGATTCTAGTTTCTCAATTATTAAGGTATTTCGAAAAGTTTACCTTCAAGTACGAGTTTAATATTTACATCTTTCATTGTTGAGTGAAAACATCTTAGATTATTAATCCTTCCTTTAAACCTTTGATAATTTAAAGAAAGTGCATAATTCGAAATACTAGCTTATAACAAAGAAAAAAGCTCCTAGGATTAAGTAGGAGCTTTTTAAAAAACTAACTCAAACTAACAAAACTATTATAAACTCTTAACAGCCTGTATTTGTGATTCCTGAATTTTACAGAATTAAAATTAATATCCTGGATTTTGTGTTAAATTACCCTCACTTAAATCAATGGCAGCTGTGGGAATTGGAAAAACAACATGGGCCTCATCAAAAGGTGCAACTTTTGAACCAAAATTAGGTATTGTTCTACCTTCGTTTTCGTAGTATGCATCCAAAACTTCTTTGCTAACGCCCCATCTGGCCAAATCAAAAAAGCGATGCCCTTCCATACCTAACTCAATACGGCGTTCAAAACGTACCGCCTTGCGAGCAAACGCTTGATCAGCAAATGCAGTAGTGTAAGGTTCTACCACATAATTTGCCGCATCTACACCATCAGCTTGAAGTTTTTCACCATTTTTTGCACGCATTCTAACCAGATTTACATAGTCAAAAGCATTTTCCAACGAGCCAGCTTCAATTTCTGCTTCGGCAGCCATCAACAGTAAATCTGCATACCGCATCATATTATAATTAACCCCGTTATTACGATTATTAACAGGTGATACATTTCCATCTCCTGCCTGATGGATATTTTTCTTGGAGATATAAGGGCCAGAGATATCCGAATCTTGCGCACGAATCCAATCCTGGCCTGTATGTATTCCAAAACCATTGAAGTCGTATCCTCTTCGTGAAACAGTATAGTCTAAACGAGGATCTAAAGGTCCGGTATGCGGTGTAAAAGCATCTGAAGATGCTAATAGATGATCGTTCGTTACATCATTGCCAGGTTGGTTATAGGTATCCAATAAGGGCAACCCAGCAGCATCTGTTTGATACGCATTTACCAAATCTTGAGAAGGTTGGTAAAAACCACAACAGGTAAATGGGCCGCCACCTCTAGGGAAATTTAAAGTTGATGGATTAGCATTAAAAGACGCGCCGCCATCGGCCAAAAATTGAATGGCAAAAATAGATTCTGGGCCGTTCTCACCTTCCAACCTAAAGTTATCAAGATAATTAGCGTTTAAGCTGTAAGCACCCGAATTGATTACCGAATTAAAAGATGCCAAAGCTCCAGTATAATTACTTTGATATAACTGTGCCTTGCCTAAAAATGCCATAGCCACCTCTGTACTTGGTCTACCAGCATCTGGTTGGTTCACTCTAGTAGGTAAATTTGCTATAGCAAATTGAAGATCGCTTTCAATCACTGCCCATGCAGGACCAGAATTTGGTTGGTTAAACTCTAGTGCTGCAAAATTTTCTTCCGATACCACAGAAACATTACCCCACATTTTTGTCAATTCAATATAGTAAATGGCACGTATAAACCGTGCTTGCGCTTCTACCTGAATCAAACCTCCTGCCAGGGCGGCATTGATCGCAGCGTTAGACCTATTAACACCCGCATAGAGTGTAGCCCATTTTCGAGGAAGTTGTTCATTACTAGGATCCCACTCGCCTAGTTCAAGTCGTAACAAACTAGATAGATCATTGTCAGTACTCCCTTTGTGGGCATCACCACCTAAAACATCATGAAACCAGTTATCGCCACTTCTCATACGGCTATCGCCCACTGAAAGATTAGAACGGCCTGTAAGCATAGAATAGGCAGAGGCAAGGAATAAATTAGCCCCCTCTTCCGTCTGAAGAAATTCTTCTTCAAATGCACCAATTTGTGGTAAATCAGTAAAATCGTCACTGCAAGCTAAAATTCCTATTAGCATTGCAAAATAAATTATTTTTCTTTTCATATTATTAAAATTTTAAATTAGCACCAAGAGTTATGACCCGCTGAAGTGGATTAATTTGTCTATCCAATCCTAAGGTTAAGTTGTCAATTGGAATAACTTCTGGATCAAATCCTGTATAATTGGTTATTGTAAACAAATTTGTACCTGTTACGTAAAGCCGTACAGAAGAAATTCCAGCAGATTCTAGGATTGACTTAGGCAAGGTATAACCAATAGTTAAATTTTTAAGCCTAAGGTATGAACCGTCTTCGACATAAGAGGAGTTGGGTTCGTCTTCATTGTTTTGTGAAGTTGCTGATAAGGCAACAAATGAACCGTTCGGATTACTTGCCGAACGTGCATCCAATGTTCTGGTACTTCTATTTCCATTAAAAAAGAACCCGTAATCGGTAAATATTTTATTGTAATTCCATAAATCATTACCTTGTGATCCTTGAAAGAAGAACGAAATATCCAAATTCTTATAGCTTGCATTGAAATTGGCACCATAGGTAAAATTAGCATGGGGTGATCCAATTTTGGTACGATCAGCGGTGTCTGTTACGCCATCTCCGTTCACATCTTCGTATATGAACCTACCTTCAGCAGTAAGACCTATAACGTTTCTTCCAAAGAAATAAGAAAGTTCATCTCCCTCCTCTGTCCTGGTTACCTGTCCTTTTCTAATTCCACTTGAATTTCCTTGCAGCGGTGCTTTGAATTCGGTTACCTCGTTATCAACCGTAGAAAGATTTGCGCTAATACCATAGTTAAAATCTTCACCGATATTATCGTTCCAATTCAATTGTATATCTACTCCCTTATTTCGCACGGTTCCGAAATTCACAAAGGGTGCACCTGCATCAATTGCAGTTAAACTTACCGCATTAAGGTCTCTCACAATTAAATCTTTAGTCTCGATATTAAAATATTCAACAAAACCAGACAGTTTACTGTCAAGGATAGAAAAGTCTACACCTAGATTTAAAGAGGTTGAAGTCTCCCATTTTAAATCTGGATTACCTACTTGAGTTAATAAAACCCCATCTCGAATTTGTCCTCCGTCAAAAGCATAATCTGCAAATTGCTGAGATTGAAAAAAGCCGTTCTGCGCTGGGTTTCTAATTGGTAATGTTTGGTTACCTAATTCACCATAAGATGCTCTTAATTTAAGCCTATTGAGAAAGCCATCGGCGTTAAAGAAATCTTCTTTGGTTAGTTCCCAACCTGCACTTACCGATGGAAACGTTTGACTTTGATTATCACCTATAAAACGAGATGATTTATCGTTACGCACGGTAGCGGTAAGAAAGTATTTACCATCATAATCATAATTGGCCGTTCCAAAAATAGAGAACAAGGTAGTCGAGCCATCTACAGCTTCATCTACATTCGCAGTTGCAATACCGTTACTTAGCAAAACAAAGTTCACGTCTTCATTTAAGAAAGTACTTCTTGAAATTCTTTTTCCTTTTCCTCTTTCCTGAATTGCCTCAACACCACCAAGAGCATTTATCGAATGTTTTCCAAAAGTGTTTCTATAATTTATTGTATTAGTCCAAGACCAGTTATACGTTGTTGCATCTCCTTCTGTTAGCGTCGCGTTGTCACGAGATTCTTTGGCTTCAGGATTAACTGCTACAAATTGTCTTGTATTTAAAATATTTAAACCTGCTGCAGCTACAGTTTTAATACTTAATTTATCTGTTATTTTATAATCTGCATAAATATCACCAAGAAAGTTATAGTTCTTTTCATAATCATTTCTAGCCCTGAACAAATCAGCAACTGGGTTACCTGAATTTCCTAATTCTGGACCTTCAGTCCCTGCAAATTCGCCAGCATCATTTCGAACCGGTATCAAGGGTGTTATTCTCATAGCCAACTCAGTAGCAGTAGTTGTACCTCTTGAAGCCTTTGTGTAAGATACATTAATGTGTTCCCCAACGGTCAGTCTTTTATTTTTACCTACTCTGAACTCAGAATTTAATCTTGTACTCCCTCGATAAAAGTCAGTATTTCTAATAACCCCTTGTCGTTGTAAAAACGAACTGGACAAATAGTATTTTCCAGTTTCTCCACCATTAGATACAGAAAAAGAAGCATTATTTACTGCCGCGGTTTGTGTGATAGCCTCAATCCAGTCAGTACCTCCATTGGGTTTAACTGTGGTTGTAAATGGCACACCATTTATGGTAGCCCCTTGCACAGTGGCAGGAACTACTGGCCCTGAGTTACCATCTGCTCCACCGTATTGGGCGTGAAAAGGAGGTGTGGTAAGGCCATTTATTGCCTGTTGATTTTCTAGACTTTCCCATAATACAGCTGCATGTTGGTCTACGTTCAATAAATCTACCGAATTCGTGATTTCAGCAAAACCTGTGTAGAAATCAGCAGAAACTATAGGCTTATTCATATTATAACCTCCACCATTGGTGGTAATTATAACAACACCATTAGAAGCTCTTGCCCCATATATCGCTGCAGCGGCATCTTTTAAAACGGTCATTTGCTTGATATCGGCAGGGTTAATATTGTTTAACACATTACCATTATCTGTTTGAACACCATCGATAATAAACAATGGGTCAGTATTGTTACTAGAACCAAAACCACGAATATTAATTTTGGGTGCATCACCTGCCGTACCTGATTGTGTAACAGTTACTCCCGTAACTCTTCCTTGTAATAATTCCGCGGCATTCTGAACGGGTACTTTCACGGCTTCGTTTACGTCTACAGATGCAACCGCTCCAGTAATTTCACCCCTAGTTTGTGTTCCATATCCCGTTACAATAACCTCATCTAATTTAGAGGCATCTTGTTCCAAGGTTATATCAATGGTAGTTTGTCCATCAACAGCCACCTCGGCTGATTTGTAACCAATAAAACTGAATACAAGAACGGCATCGCTACCCACATCGAGTAGTGTATAATTGCCATCAAAATCTGTTTGGGTACCTGTGGTGGTTCCCTTGACCAAAACATTGGCGCCAGGTAATAGTCCCGTTTCATCCGAAACGGTTCCGGATATTGTTTGTGCTTTCGCCAGACCGAAACACAATAATGTTACAGTCAGCAAAAAAATTCTAGTTTTTTGCTTTAGCTTTTGAGTGAATATTATTTTCATTTTAGAGTTTGTTGTTTATTTGAATAAATTCTTTTTGTTGATAGAAATTTCAGGTACTTAACCCTAAATTAGTCCCATCGATTATTACAATGGGAAGCAGAAATTAGGATGTTAGTGAACCCCCGTTCTTATACAATGTGCTTTATCAGTAGATCAATTGGGATGCGAAACTTCTTAGTAAAGAGAAGGTCTTTCATGGACCATTGCATAGATACATCATTCTATTTAGGGTTTAATAATTGATTTTAAGATTGGTTAAGTTTTGCGATTGCCAAACAAACAATTATAGGATTTATAGGTGGCATCTATTTGTGTCAATGGGGAATCAACTACGAGTAAAAATAACGTTAACGTATTTACATCAAGATTACTTAAATATAGGTAATTTTTTGTAAGAAAAGTAGATTTTTACTACGTTCTCAAGAAAATTAAAGGAATTTAACAAATTACAGTTTTCTATTAAAAAGTATATGTTCAGCAAACAGAACCATGAAAACTATCAAACTAGTCGTCTTTTGGCTTAGTAAGATTTACAATATTTCTCAATGCTAATTAGGTTTAAGCATCCTTGTATTTATACTTGTTCATTAGTTTGCTTTCTATTCACTAAAAACTCACTAAGTGCATTCTTTCTTATCTCGATTCTACGCTTTAAAACCTGCTCTAATTCCACCTTTATTTGAACTTTATTATGTTCCATTAAATTTTAAGCACCTTAAGGATTTTTAAATACCGCTCAGCACATTTCCTTTCATTTCGCTGAAAAGCTCCATTACATGAAACGAGCTTCACTACAATAGGTTTTGAATACAATCCTAAATTTGGACTTTTCATTTCATTAATTCTTTCCGCTGCGCTTGAAAGAAACATTCCATTTCCAAGTAAACATCCGAAATCAAGTTCGCTAAAACAATAACCGACTATCCACTTTTCTTTACAAAGATTTAAAATTTAGCTCGAGACGGACTGCATAACCGTTCGCTCGCTCTCTATTATAAGTCCTTACGCAATCGAAATTTTAGGTGTCGTTACAGAAAAGGTAACAGCGAAGGCTCTATGGGAAGTAATTGGAAGAGATGGACACCCATTTTTAATTCTGTCGTATTTCAAAAAATATACAATTCAAAGATACCCTCCTGCCTTTTTAAAAAATGAAAAGGAAAACGCTCAGGATATAATAAGTAGTTGGATAAATGTCATTTTGGCAACTATTTGACACCAAAATAGACCATTGAATATGGCCTCGATTTTGTGGTAATTCAATACTGTAAAAAGCTGTATAAATATCATCGTTTTCTTTTGAACACGAAGGATTCATCAAAAACAGATATATGCCATGTTAAAAAAAGTGGTCGGATCGTATTTTTCGATTCGCTTTTTAGCTTAAGATGAAAAGTTCGAAATCCCGAAATGAAATGAAGGGATGGAGAAGCAAGAGGGTAACACGCTGGCGCGATGTTTCGTTTTGATTTTTTTCTCCATCAGCAATGAGAATAGGGGTTTCGGGAGTATTGTCTCTTTTGGGAATTTTGGTATTTGAGCCCGATTTTCAGAAAAAACGCTTACAACCCAATAAAAACGGTATAAAATTTCAGAAAAAATGGATAAAGAATTAAGAAAAGAGCGATTTGAGAAGCTTGGCATAAAGACTTCGGTTGCAACCAGATTTCGAAAATTCTGTAAGAAAATGTCAAAGTCACAATCCATGACTTTGATGCTCATGTTGGACTTTTTTGAGGAGAATGGAATTTCTCCTGCAGAATCTTTGGGACCGCGAATGGAGACCTTGGAAATGAGAATGTCCTTACTTATCAAGAAACGTATGAACGGAATGATTGCCATACTAAAGGATATTGAAAAATCTCAGACCAAACCTACTGCAGCAATGTTGTATTCACTTTTCGAACAATCAGTCCCAGAAAAAAAGGCATTGCTCATAGAGAAAAAGTATAGCACGGAGAAAAAGCAAGTGCAGTATCGTGAAAAAAATAGTGATAACGAAATCCTTAAGAACCGATGGAAAAAGTAAACTACATCGCCCACCTAAATGCCGTCTTCGAAAGATTCAACAATGACAAGAGAATCAAACAAGGCCATATCACATTATACCTGGCGTTCTTTCAGAAATGGAATCGTGAATTCTTCAAAAAGACGCTTACCATCAATAGGCAGTTCATTATGGAAAAAGCAAAGTTCAAGTCAAAAACGACCTATCATAATTATCTGAAAGATTTGAATGATTGGGGCTACCTAAACTACTTTCCATCTTTTCACCCAGCAAGAGGTTCAAAAGTGAAGATGTCCATATTCGGGACAGCTAGTGGTACAAGCTCTGGGACACCTGCGTATCAAAAAATGGCCAACAGCGTCCCAGAACCAGGCCAAAATCTGGTACCTTTTTATAAACTTAAAACAAAAGAAAACTTAAATAAACAAGCCAAGCCAAAAAATGAATTGGCCGTTTTAATTTTTTTTAAAGAAAATAATTGGCCTGAAATGGAGGGTAGAAAATTCTACGCCTATTACCATGCGAGAAAATGGAAATTACAAAGGGAATTAAACGTTAGAAACTGGAAATCGCAAGCTAAAAATATTGTTGAGAATGGTTATGAAATAAGACACGAAGCAGCTAGGCCAATTTCTGGCTATCTAAATAATACAAAGGGCGTAGTGGTTAAAAATTATGACGAGCCGCTATAATTGGTTATCAGACTTTCAAAAAAATTAAATTTTATTTTAAGTGTTTTATTGGAGTTTGTAATAGAAGAACATAAAATAATGTTAAAGGTTGCAGATTCGGGTGCACTCCAATTTCAATGCTTTCAAAGGCCTGTGAATACGAGGCTGAAAGGAATTAATGACACTCCCGCCTCGAGTACTTTTAAACCCTGTTAATCAATTGATTAACAGGGTTTTGTGTTTTTTGAAGTGACGGTTTAGTGACGGTTTTCTGAATATTGAACCTATTTTCACCTTTTGTTTTCTTTAGTGGAAGATAGGAAAATTAAGGCTGATTATAGTTATTTTATTTAATCCAACTATAAAATAGTGCCGATGTTCACACAATATTAAACACCTTAGTTATCGCTAAATTGGAACAATCGAAATCTAAACCAAGTTTATTGATGAAAAATGAAGGTAGCGGCTAATTAGATTCCTGAGTTGAATCTGAATATTGGTTAAAGCCTTTACAAGGTTTTTTTTGTCAGCGAGTGTTCCATAAAAGGTTTATTAACAAGAATACTTTAAAAGACCAAGAATGGAACACTCCACTACGAAATTTGGTACTTTGCTGAACCCATTTCATAAATTGACCATTTTACGGTACTATCTAATAAGACAGCTAAGAATTTAATTGTAGCTAGAATAATTTTACCCTGATTTTCCATGAAATTTATTGACATAGGATTTATGAATGATAATTTTAAGCGTCAAATAACTATCTCAATCTCAAAAAAAAACCATTTTAGGATGTTTTTAAAAATTCTATTGCGCAAAAAATTTGGTGGTGCGTGACGGTTTTATTTTAGATCACGATAAATTTTGCATCACGAGCCCAGTAACACCATACTCGGAATGTGTTAGTGATAGAAAGGTAAGTTCATACTATGGGACTTCTAGTCTTTTAGCACGATAAGGCCAAGCTAACACTGGGCTTTCAACAGCTCAGAACTTCTATACTAAAATCGTTATAGGGGTTGTAAAACAAAGGGGTAATGTCCAATGATTATCTACCACTAGAAAACAAATAAAAAGTGACAACAAAAAAGCAAAGAAAACATCTAAAACAAAAAAAGTTCTTGGAAGTTTTATAATAAAGTAGAATTATCTTTAGAATAACGTAAGTATTTAGCTATGCAATTCATTTTTTGATATATTTATTATATGAGAGGTACAATATTAAATACATCGATTTTTCTGCTGTTCCTTGTGGGACTATCCTGCTCTAACGATGATACTGCCAAACAGGTTGAAAACCTATTAGGGACATGGAAACTAATCGGCTATGCCGAGGGCGATGCTGATGTAATTGTTGATTTTCTTAATGGTGATGAAACCGTAATGATAAACTTTGAAGAAAACAACTTTAGTGGAGAAACAGGCAGGAACCAATTTTTTGGTTCGTATTCCGTTGAATCGAATAAATTGACATTGAATATGCTTAATACTACGGAAATTGCCGAATCTGATTGGGGCAGAAAGTTTATGGAATCCCTTGTGCAATCCTATGATGAAGTTGATCAAGATTATAAATTGACCTATGTTATAAAAACGGACACGCTGATAATTCAATATGAGCTAGGTGAGTATATGCATTTGAAAAAAGATTAAGGCATAGCACTGTATTTTAGTTAAGCGTGTAGAACTTTTAAAATCGTTTAACCTAAATACTTTTGTTATGAATAGACTACTACCACTACTTATTTTATCCGTTAGCTTTTCATTTTATGGCCAAATCCAAACGAACGACCTTCCTTATTACATTGAATATGAGTTGGACGATTATTCTTTGGAAAACGTCACCCGTTCGGTAAGACCTTTAAAAAGCATTGCGGCGAACCTGTTGGAGGATAAAATAGACCAACAAAATGGGGTTGCCCCTCGTTTTGGTCTTAAACGTGAAATAATTATTATGTAATCGACCACTCCCAAAACAATATATTCCACCCTTTTTAAACTCACATTTTTGTATTTGCAATTTTAAATTGTTAATAACTCAAAATTCTTCCACATTCGACTAAAATCAAATGATGTCATTTGAATCCATTTGAGACCAAATTTACTTTTCTATATTTTATTTGGTTTCATATGAACTGATTTGATATAAAACATTGTATATCAAGTTTTTGTGAATAACTAAAAGCAATATATCAAGCTCCGACCCTTCCTTTATTTTACCTTTATCCAAGGAATTCTTCAAAAGAAAACAAAAGCGCTTTTGTTCATTTAACAACCCTAAAAAAGGAAAACAATGGACACTATTTTAATCCTTGAACGGCTTGGTCGTCAAAAGTGTAAATCCCATTTGGCACTATGGTCTAAAAGGATACCTGAACGAGCGGAACGTAAAACTGGAAACCGCTAAAAAATACTGTAAGGAAGTACATTATTCGTGCAAGGGAAACCACTATTTCGGCATCGGACTACAGAACGATTCCGGTGGATGGGAACTTCGCAATAAATATTTCAAGAGTGCATCCTCCCCAAAGGATATTACATTTCTGTTCAATGGATGTAAGTAATTGGTAGTGACGGAAGGAATGTTCGATTTTCTATCGGTCACGAATTTTTGTCACGATAACAAATCCTTTCTCATTTTAAATTCCCTGTCCTTTATTAAAAGTGCCATGCGGTATATAGAATTTTTTAAGGATGTAGAACTGTATCTGGACAATGATAAGGCAGGAAAAGAAGCTACGAAGTGGTTACTGCAAAATCATGAATACTGCATCGACAGATCCTATTTTTATAAAGAGTACAAAGATATAAATGAGATGTATATCGCAAGAAAAAGAGAAAAAGGAATGTAACGGTAAAATCCCATCTGAGTAAGAATTCAAGATGTGTCATTGTCATGACAAATCTTGCTTTTTCTCCCGTTGGTCGCAAAAGGATAGGAACTATTAAATGAGTTTTTGATATATGATTTAGAAAAGACTACTTCGATTGAAAAAGAATAAAAAAGCACAAAGTGAAAAAAGAATTTGTACAATTTCGATGTTCCATTTATGAGAAAAAGCTGCTCAAGATCAAGGCCAAAAAGAGCGGACTTTCTATAAGTGAATATTGTCGTCGTGCTGCCTTTGATCATCGGATCGTCGAACGGTTTTCAGATGAACAGATCGAGGTGTACAAATTACTGGTCCAATATCAGGTCAACTTTAAACGTATCGGGAATATGTACCGAAAACGAAATCCCAAACTGGCCGATGAAGTGATACAGTTGGCAACTGAAATACGGGAACATCTTTACAATTTCAAGAAATGATAGGCATGGGAAAATCCATATCGCATACGGGAGCTTCCATGGGGTACGGTTGGAACGAGGAGAAAGATGCAAAGGTGGTCTATCGCGAATATCTGGCAGGGGACGATCCCAAAGAGATCACTCGGGAATTCAAGATCATACAATCCCAGAACCACCGATGTGAAAAGAACACCTTGAGTTTCGTCCTTAGTCCTACGATAGAAGATGGACAGGAATTGAAAGAAAAGGAACTGAAGGAAATTACGGAACGGTTCATCAAAGAAATGAAACTACAGGAACGACAGGCCATTGCCTTTGTGCATCAGAATACAAGCCATCGGCATATCCACTTATACGTAAACCGCATCGACTTTGACGGTAAGGCATACAAGGACAGCTATATCGGAAAGCGGAGCCAACAGGCCGCCGAGAAAGTAGCAAAGCAAATGGGGTTGACCACGGTACGGGAAGTGCAACAGGGGAAATTGAACGAAGTGAAAATTGTACGCCAGGAAATAAAGCAAGTCCATGAAAAGGTGATTACCGAAATGAAGCCCAAAGATTTTGACCAGTATATCAAGTACATGAAACAAAAAAATGTTGAAGTCATTCCAAGCATCGGTAAATCGAATCAGCTTCGGGGTTTCCGATTTGAATACCAAGGTCAGAACCTAAAGGGAAGTGACGTACATCGTTCGATGTCGATGGGGCGAATAGCGGAGCGAATCGGATTTGATAAAAATGCTGCTCAAAAAATAGGTAACGGAAACACCATGCCGTTATTGGGCAAAACAGTCGGAGTTTCCCCCAACTTGGCAGCGAACATTGCACAAAAGGCGATTAAATTGGCCATCAAAAAAACAATTGGATTAGGAATGGAAATCTAAAACTATGGCAAAACTAGAAGAAATAGCAGAATTGTTAACGGAGGAAATCAAAGAATTTGAAAACTCGGTCAGTCGCATGGAAGAGCTGCAAGCTTTTCTGATGAACTACAAGATCAAGCCCGACACTTCGGATATCGACTTTATTTTGAGGCGATACAATGACGATCAAAAGAGAGCCATTGACGACCAACATAAACTGATGGCGAACGTGGTATCCTACATTAAAAAGTCCATGACGATTCCGAAATGGGCCATAAAGCTGTTTTGTGGACTGTTCGCCTGTATCGTTTTGGTGTTGGGCTTCTCCGTTTACAAGGTTTCACGGATCTCCGATATAAAACAGGAAGCTTATGGACAGGGAGAAGAAAAGGCCGTCGGGCATTTCAAGGCGTTCCTCGAGGCCAGCCCGGAGGCAAGCGCACGCTATCAAGAATGGAGAGAACCCAAAAGCAAAAAGTAGCATGCGCCCTATCCGGTTTTTGCTTTACGCTTATCTGCCGGAACACTACAAAAACCGGCCAGGATCCAGGCGCAGGTAAGTTTTGGTAAGATTTGGGGGCTTCTACCAATTATGACTATTTGGAATTTATTTGAAAGTCGGATTAATGCTGGGCTTGATACACTATAATTTTAGTTGAATGGAATCATGGTTATTTAAACGTTATGGGCAGCGTGGTAATACTTTTTCTAAGAACTATGTATCTCTTTAAATAATTGGGTAAGCAATGTGATTAAAGAGCCGTTTATTAAAACCATCGCATTGGAGACATGTGCTTTTCATAGGAAATCAAATGTTGCTCCTCTTTATGTTATATTTAAAAATTTTAAAAGTCCATAAAGCTCTTGCCTGTTGTTCCAAAATCCCGTGATTATTATTTGGGCTTGTTGAATTTGATAGAGAATACTATAATGGGCCAAAATTAAAGCTCAAGTATCTTTAAGGTCCGTATGCTTTCCCATTTCAGGAAACTGCTTTAACAATGACGTTCGCTCTCTAATCACTACGTTCAATCTTTGAGCGTATTGATTGCTTTTATTCCACTTGTTTCACTAATTGAAAATGTAGTTTCTTTGTATTTTCGCAATTTGTGTCTAAAATATTAGTAGACCATCCATTCAGAGTCCTCTTTTTTAAGGTCACTTTCGGATATCAAATTACCGTTCGCAATAGCAGTTTCGTTCAATATAAGCATTTCAATTTGATGAGAATCTAGTATTAATTGGTCAGCCGTTTCGGTCGAATTGAGTATGTTCTCGATAGCAGGTAATAATTCTTCATCTGTGGCGACCATAGTTCGTTCAATCAATCTGATTTTTAAAATGTTCAGTGTTTTCATCAACCGATTATTATATAAATTCGGCAATTTCATGGCTTAAAGTACATGTTAGGCAATCGTTGTAGCTATGTCACAAAGTTGAACATGACCGTTTAAATCTTCAAAACCTATTATGGCCCTTTACAAAATAAAAAGCGGTCCTATATTTTATAGAACCGCTTTAGCTATGGTGCAAACGGTTATTTTAGTTCATATATATTTTGTGGCTCTCCTTTTCCCCATCAATGTTTACTTCAATAATATACATACCTGAGGGAATATCTTCAATACCGATCGTAGTGCTTGAACTAATTATTTTGATACTTTTCAGTTCCTTACCGTTCGTATCGTAGATTATGGCCCTTATATCAGAATTGGTTGTGATTTCTTGGTTGCTCAGTTCTATATTGATAAAATCCTTGGCGGGATTCGGATAAATCTGAGTGCCCGATCCGGCCGGTCTTGGAATTCCTCCACCGCCACCACCGTGCGTAACACTTAACTTCCTTGCCCCACTTGTACCACAAGCATTTACGGCCATTACCTGAATTTGACCTGGATTGCCTCCCAAACCTGTAAATACTTGTATGGAATTAGAAGAACTATAATTCGTACGTTTTTGCCAATTCTGTCCCGAGTAGTTAAAGTTGGTAAAGGTATCATAAGGGTAGGGCAGCCACCAAATATAGGATGTAGCGCCTGGAACACTTGCAACACTATAGTTTACTAGCGCACCGGTCAAAACTGAAGCTGGCCCGGAAATGGCCCCTGGAACATTGACAATACCTAACTGAAAATCTATAGATTTAGTTATGGTTTGATTGCACGAATTCGTAATTGTGGCGGTTAGCGTAATGGGGCCGCTTCCAATTTTGGTTACGGTCGTTGAATTACCGGAAGTGGTACTCAAGGTTGCTTTTGATGGGATAGATACAACCCAAGAGGTTACGGATTGCCCGGCCAGCAAACCGCTCATGGTATATGTTGAACTAGAACATACTGTACTACTGCCCGATATCGAAGCATTACTTGTAAACGCGCTACGGGATACTACAGAAGTTCGCGTGGGTTGTGCTACTCCATTTAAAGAAGGAGTCACCGTAACGGTGCCAGGTAAGGTAGTTGAGGAATTCGGTGTTAGGGATACGGAGCTCATAGAGGTATTGACTGTACCCGACCAACCGGGGTAGCCCCATTGATAGGTCATAGTGCCCGGTGAATTGTATACATTATTCACGGTAAACACAATTGGTGTTGTTACACCACAGGCTATACTATTAACATTCGATGTTAACGTAAATGTTGGTGGCGGTGGCACTTCAAAAATTTGAATTTTTTTGATGTAAATTGTTTGTAAATGTTGTGAACTTGAAATTATGTTGTTTAAACTAAAAGTGCCAATGCCTAAACTAGATTGTGCAGCGCTTAAAAAGTCTGATTCAAATGTATATTCCGTGAAATCTGTAGCACCATTTACAATTTTGAACCAATTACTACTACTCGAGGAGAATGTGCCGTTATTGGCATTTACAAACTTTAATCCATCGCATGCTGGATCGATACCACTTGGGTCAAAATTACATTTAAGACCTGCTGGCTCGTTATACGTATTATTGTTTTTGGCAGTTATTTTTACAGTATACTTATAATCTTTTTTAAAAGTACCAGTTATCGCAAATTCCGTTCCTTTCTGATTTGTTCCACCAGTATTATAATTAAATTTTAGCTCGAGAGCACCTTGACCAGAATTTTTGGTTACATCTCCTCTTTTAGTTTCGTGAAAAATATTTTGAACAGGAATTAGTACACCAAATACGTCACAAGTAGTTGATGGATTTGGTGTAAACGTTGCATAATCTAATGTCACAAGTTGTGCATTAGAAGTTGTTATTGTTAAGATAAACAACACGAAAAGTAATTTTATGTGGTTCATGATTTTTTGATTTTATTTTTTAGTTAAAAATATTTGAAAGCCTAAACTAACTTGAAAGTTGTTTTCGGTAGTATCATTCACCCCTGTAAATTTTGTGGAAGAATAATTCAGGCCCAATTCCATAGCCACAGAACTATTTAAAAAGATAGTTGGTCCGGCACTGATTGCATACCCATGTATGTTATCTTCAAGCTCACCGCTAGCAACAGCTTTACTTCCAAGGAAATATTCTCCATCAAGAAAAATATTCACCAACTTTTCAGGTTTTAGAAAATAATATCTTGAGTAAATACCATAATTCAACAAATGTCTGTCTGTTCCGGTATATGTTTGTACCTTATAATCCGAATACCCAAGCCTAACCCCTGCTTGAAGCTTATCTACAAAACAATACCCTGCATTGGCATTAATATCAAATTCAGTAAATTTTAATTTACTAAGTTCTTTAAATTGATTTTGATATCTATTTTTGTTAGAAAAAGAGGCGTCACCGCCAAACATCCAATTGCCTTTGGTTATTTGAGAATTTGCTGTTGTTGCAAAAAATAAAAAGTAAATAGGGAGCAGTTTAATAAGGGTATTCGCCAAAGATTTTAAATTTTTTATATTCATTTAGTTGGTGATT
The DNA here is from genome assembly GCF_005771495.1 of Maribacter sp. ACAM166. Lineage (GTDB taxonomy): Bacteria > Bacteroidota > Bacteroidia > Flavobacteriales > Flavobacteriaceae > Maribacter. The sequence goes on along the minus strand of NZ_VAUW01000013.1, from coordinate 67,532 downwards.
TAATGATTTGTGGAGGCAAGTTTTCTATCCAATAAAAGGCTTTTCATGAAGCCACTTTCTCTATATGACTTATATTCATTTATATATCAATTTTTATCTAATCACAATAAAGTTGAAATTAATTCGTGCTTTAGCAAAAACTGCATCTTAAACAACTCAAGCTTCTATTCCTAATTAGAAGATATATAGAATTAGTAGAGCTTTATTGATAGTAATCTTGTTTTCATTTAAATTATTTTTAGGTTGAAAAAAAGTAGTAAGCACTGCTTTTCCCAAAAGCTGGCTTACGCGTTCAAAAAAGAGATACCGTCTTACATAGGTTAAATTAGGTGAGTTAAATGTAGGATAAAAAAGAATTGAAAACACAAAATTTTTATTATTATATTATTATTTAAATTATTGACAATCAGTTATTTAAATAATTATTTATTATTTAAATTTGAACAGTACTTGTCAATTATAGTAAAATAATTGTCTTTATTTCATTAAGGTTGTAGGAAATTTCTATAGCTTAAAATATTTACTATAATTCTTTTATTACTGGTTAAATTCAATTCATTAATAGGCAAATCTAAAGCAACCAATATTGAAACTTCATTTCCACGATCTGTTAGTGAAAAGTCCTTGAGTATTTTTACCTTTTCAATTGTTGGGGCAAGAATATCCCTTAATTCTTCATCTATTTCACGCAAAAGATGTGCTTATAGTTGTAATTTGAATTTAAAGGATTTGTTATGAAGAATGCTCAATGAATTCATATAAAGGGATGATATCTTTTCTCCAATACTTTTTAAACCGCTATATATACATATATTCTGTTGGTTTTCATTAATTTCCATGTATCGGAATTAGTATAAATTGTGCGTTAGCATTATAAATTCTTAATAACTCAATACTAAAAAGTAACAATCCAAGTAATCGTTCGCAATCGTTCTCCCACTTTCATAATCGTCATCAAAATATCCTCCTCATTTGGCAACTCCCCATAAACCAAAAACTTAAAGTCATTCTGATAGGTATCTTTAAGCTTATTCCACGTTTCTTCAGGTTTTTTAAAAATTAGGGCTTCTTTGGGATGGTATTGTAACCAGTCATTATTGTTCTTAAAACTTTGCACATCGTCATGTGCTACTTTTAGCAGCATACTATCAAAAACATCCGAAGAGAAAAACGCTTGAATCGTATCATCTTTTAGTAGCTGATGAATATCATATATATGCCTGATTTTTGCATTCAAGTCTACAATAGGGGTTTTGGTGTGTGAAAACCGAACCAAACTCATTATTTTTTCACAAAATGTTCTTCTGGAATCCAACACAAGAGCCTCAAAAGGCAATAGTGCATATTCTTCAGCGATGCTTGTTTGGTTGGTAGCCATCATCATATCAAAGATATAGGTATTCAGGACTCTCTTAGAATAAGGTTCAAAGTAGCCGAGCCATGTCGCCTCTATGATAATTACATGCCTTACTTGTCCATAAGTACCTTTGAAAATCTTGGGATAGTTATACGCTATTTTCCGAATCATCCCCAATTTATTGGTAATTCCTTCCATAGCTACTTCGGTAAACGGTGCGGTTATTTCCCTTGTTATTTTTTTGAGTTTGTTTTTTAATTGATTCCCTGTTTCTTCTTCTCTTCGCAAAACGACCAAGTCAATATCCTCAGAAAAACGGTCGATGTACGTGTAACACTTTGATAAGGCCGTGCCTCCCTTAAATATGACTTCATCTTTGATGGCACTTTCATAAATGAGTTTTAGAGCATAGCATACCCAATAGTCCTTTTCGATGTAGATATCTGAAATACCCATCCGCTGTGCGGTTGCTTGTACCGCTTGTCTGAAAAGTTCTTCGTTTTCGTGCAACTTCATTTTATATTCCAGTATTTAGCATTTGACAACACCTTTTCAGAAATGCCAAGATTATAAACCGTTATGGGGTTTAATGTATCTTGAAGATCTCTTATTTCAGTTTCTGCCTTACAATCAATCTCTCTTAGCAGCGCACCTAATAATGCTCTTGTTGCCGGGGAATATTTAAAAGCCAATTTTATGATTTTTCTTTGTTCGCTACTATTCAGTTCGCGCAACAATACCATAAATCGAATGCAGCTTTTAGCAATATTGCTATCCGGTATTTTCTTTACGTAACGCATGGCATCCAATAATTGCAATAGCGGAATGTTTTCTTTATTGATCGTATTTTTTTGTTTGATGAACGAGATTCTAAAACGGCCTCTTTTAAAAGAGGGTCTTATTTCCCGCTTACCAATTTGTATCGTATTACTAACTTGTGTGGTAAGGCCTAGGGAATTATAAACACTATACCCCGTAATGTACCCCACAAGTTTGCCGTCTTCTTCCAATAAATCTTTTACAATTTGATTCTGGTCAGGTAACAAAGTACCGAATACCGTTTCTTGGGGTTTATAGTATTTGCCTTTGGATAATTTATAAATCTTGCCGGAAGTGGCCATTCGATTCAGATGTTTGATCACGGCTTCCCTTTTGGCCACCTCATTCATAAAATCTATATAGGTGAATACATACCCCTTGGGCAACTTATTAATCTTATCTTCAATGTATTCAGAGGTTTTCATTGGAAATTGTTTCTACAAAGATATTTAAAATGTCCAGTTTATTTATTAAAAAACTGGACATTTTTTAATAAGTTATGATAATTTTAGTTGCATCACATATGTAGCTTTTTTACAGTTACAGTTTGAATTCTTTTTTTAAAAAACAGAACTAGAAGCCTGATATGTCAAGTTTTTTGCGCAAAAAACTTGACATTCATAATAAAATTATAGCTTCTAATCTTATTTTACAACTATCATTTTGGTTACTCCAACAAAGTCAGTATATATGGGCAATAGTTTGTTTAACAGTTAATTAATACTTACATCAAAAGGCTTAAGTCTTATTACACGATGTTCCTGCGGAAGTTGAAAAACCTGAGGTTTTCCAACACCCTCGGCACCGCGCATAACAGCATGGAGCGTAAAAAAAACGCTCCATGCCCTTATCTTGCCCGCGCTCGATTACTGCTCATAATTAAGCAATCTCTAAAGCTGGAAGATTATCAATGGCCTCATCTTGGAGCTTGTTGATGAAGTTCAAATATTTTAAGGTGCTTTTGGTAGAGCTATGCCCCATAGCATCGGCAACCGTTTTTAGGTTTGCACCATTCATAAGCAGCAAACAAGCAAAGGTATGTCTGGCGCAGTAGAAAGTAATATGTTTATTGATTTCCGCTCGTTGAACCCAATAACCGATTGTTTTATTCAGGCCATTTATACTAATATGTTGAACATTAAAAATAAAATCGTTCTTCCTTCCAGGCATACCGATTATAGCAAGAGCCGTTTGGTTCAATCGATTGTTGATCAGTTCTCCAGTCTTTTTCCTATGAGTAATTAGGCGACTTTTATTGATATTCCCCCAAGTCAACTCTCTAGTTTCGGCAAAACCTAACGAAGTATAACAAGCGAACAAGAAGGCTTTCTTTACTTCTTTATTGCCACAACGTGTATTGGCAAGTTTCTGTAATTCTTCACCATCGAGCACTTGCTTCCTCAACGTATCGTCTTTGTGAGGATTTGAGAACCGTATATCTTCCGTAGGCATCACTTTTATATACCCTTGAATTTTAGCTGACTTTAAAATTTTCTTGAATCTTGTAAAGTAGTTATGAGCCGTTTCTCCTGCAAGTCCTGAACTATGGATAAGATAATCTTTATAGGTTTCCATTATGGAAGGAGTTATCTGAGAAATTTTCAATCTAGGGTTGTCAATAGCCAATTTGAATTTTGCAACCGCATTGGCCACTATACGAACATCCTTAAACTTATACGTATTGATGAAGTGCTCAGCAAACAAAAAGAAGTTTTGATTTTTTAAATGCTGTGGTATGTGACCTGTTTCATCGGATAGTATTTCCAATTCACGATTTGCCCTTAATCTGTCAGCCAACCTTTTCTTTTCATTTCGGTCAGCGTCTTTTGGCGACAATCTGATTTTGAGAAATTCTCGCCATCGTTCTCCATTATGGTGTATATCCAAATACAAACTTTTTTCTCCTGATTTTAGCTTTCTACTTCTTAATTGTACAGACATAAAAGTGACGGTTGAGTGACGGTTTTCATCTAAAAATAGGAAATAAAAGGAAAGCGAAGCAAATTTTTAACATTTTAAATTACTGATTTACAGTCATTTGGCCTCATATGGTTTCATTTGATATTAAATGAATATTCCCGCCTCGAGTACAGCAAGGGAAAGCCGAGATTTACATCTCGGCTTTTTTATTAGAGGTAAAACATAGGTGCAACACTTGATTTTCTCTCGTTTTTCGTAATAATGAATAGGTTCGTATGTTTCTAGATTATGAATGACCTAAGTCGTTCTTATTCGGATTTCAGATAAGCTACTTAGCTATCAAACTAAAGTATTTTTGATGCACGCCTTTTTAGAAAGGATTACACTTTAATTTTTGATGATTTCCTTAACGTAAATAACCATCCTGTTTGTCTTCGATTAACGTTGCAAAAAAAAATATTTTTCGAGCTTCGTTAGAAGACTAGAGAGTGGATTACCAACCTTGTTCGTTTCAAGTCATTATTAAATAGCCTCCCTTTTTTTATATGATGCGATTACAATAATCACAGAAAATAATTGGGGCAGCATAACTAACTATTTCCTGTTTAAAAAATTTAAGATAGTCCTTCCCCAGTTGTTCTCAATTTATCTCACCGCTTTTAGGAGGTATAAAATTCTTGGGAAAGATTACATTGCCGTTAAGAATTAGCTCCTTTACCTTTTTTATATAAATTCTACCAATAGGCACGATTTTGTTTTTGATCTCAATTCGATTACCATCAAGTGATTCTACTTTGTTGATTGCTACAGCATATGATTTGTGAACTCTTATAAAATTTTCAGAAGGCAGTTCTTCAACAATACTTGATAATGCTTTATATGCAATGCGGTAACCGGTCGTTGTATGAAGTTTAATATAATCTTTTAAACTTTCTATATAGAGAATTTCATTTAAGACGACTTTTACCATCTTCTTATCTATTTTAAGAAAAATATGGGGTTCTGATGCCATGCGTACTACTTCTTCTTTTCTTACATTTAGCCTATCACTAAGTTTATTTGCTGATTTTAAAAATCGATTAAAAGGGATAGGTTTAACCAAATAGTCAAGAACATCAAGCTCGTAGCTCTCTAATGCATATTCACGATACGCGGTTGTAATGATAATAAAAGGATAAATTTTTAAGGTGCGTAGAAAATCAAGGCCGGTAATTCGTGACATATTGATATCCAAAAAAACAACATCAATACTTCCGCTTTTTATATCCTGAAGGGCATCTATGGCATTGGTATACGTATTTACTACGGTCATAGTATCCAGTTTTTTAATATAGGATTCCAATACACTTATAGCAAGAGGTTCATCATCAATTATCAAACAATTTATTTTCATTTAAGGGGGATTTTTAAGACAACTATATATTCATTTTCAGTAGGATAGTTTTTCAGTTGAAACGTATTTCCGTAGTTCAAATCAAGCCTTCTTTTTACATTTATAATTCCTATGCCAGACTTGACTTTGGGAAAATTATCTTGTTCATAACTGTTCACTAATACAAATTCAAGCTCTTTTTCATCCCTTTTAAAAGTCATTTTAATACATATTTTCCCTGAACTCAACTGGCCATGCTTAAAGCAATTTTCGACAAAAGGAAGAAATAAAAATGGAGGAAGTAATATATCATCTATTTCACCTATAATTTCGACATTAGAATCAACCAAATCACCCCTCCTAATCTGCTCTAATTCTATATAGTTCCGTACATAGTTAATTTCTTTAAGCAAAGGTATTTTCTTTTTGTTCAAATCATATAAAACGTATTCCATGATTTCTGACAATTTCAAAACCACTTCCGCTGCTTTTTCAGATTTTTTCAACGTCAGGGCATACAAACTGTTCAAGGTATTAAAGAAAAAATGAGGTTGAATTTGTGCCTTTAGGTAGTTCATTTCAGTTTCGGTTTGAAGCTCTAAAAGTTGATTGTTCTTGTTCAGTTGAATGACATAATCAATGGTAAATTTAATGCCCGATACCAATGCTAGCACATAAATTTCTCCAAGTGTAATGGCAATAATATGATTAAAACTGAATAAGTCACTCTCCCCTTGCACTATAGGCGATGTGTCAGTCGTTACAAGCCAGTAAACAAGGCCGATTCTTACGAAGTAGTTTATTCCAAGGACAATTATTAATGAGGTAATGTAAGATTTGTATTTCTTGCCGATTATAAATTTGGGAACTAAATAGTAAATATTAAAATACACGATAATAATATGTAATGGAAACTCTATCAAATTCGATTTAAAGGAATACCAATAATCGTCAAAATAACTGCCCCATCGAATTGAATTAAAAGCAAAATAAAGGAGCCAAAATAGGATATGGTACTTGCGAGATATGGTTAGTCTCATATTTTTTTCGATATTCCAGATCACCTTAGCGTATTAAATTAAGTGTATTTTAATTAGGTGAAAAGTAGTGATATGTCAATCGTTTTCAAAATTCTTTAAGAGTAATGTCATTATATTCAAACCTTCAATGACGGTTATCTAAAGAGACGAGCCGTTGATCAACAAATATGTGCAGTTTAGATAAAAATAAAATTGTCGCTATATAATAATCTTATTTTCGGTTCGGAAAGAACTAGTTAAGTTTTTGATATGCATTTCATATCGACACAAAAGTCTCAATAAACGCTAATAAAATCAAGCGTATTTTTAAAACGATTATATAAAGTGAATTCGGAATTTATAGTTGATGAACTACTAAAGAACGGATTTAGTTTAAAAATACTTTATAGGGTTGAACAATCAGAACCTATACAAGTTCTCAATAGATGGCCATTTTGAAGTAGTGTCATCAGCGAATGTTGGATATGGTTTTTAGGTAAGCTCAATAGTATTGAAAATTGCGATTACAAGAATGGTTATAGTCAAAGAATATTTGGCTTTAGGATTAACGAAAGATAATTAAGCACTAACAAAAAATAGTAGTATGCACTTCAAAAAAATAATTATTCAACTTTCATTAAGCCTAGTATTGGGTCTGTCTAGTATTCAGTGTTTAATGGCGCAAAACATCAAAAAACCAGTTATTATAGGTTATGTAGGGGGTTATAATGGAAACCTTATTGAAACAAATAAAATTGATACCAAAAGGCTTTCACATATCAATTATGCCTTTGTCGATATTAAAGATAACCTTGCTTGGCTGCACAATGAAAAGACCGATACGGTTAATTTTCGGAAATTGAACGAGCTTAAAAAAATCAACCCTGACTTGAAACTGATGATTTCTGTGGGAGGGTGGACTTGGAGCAAACATTTCTCAGACGCAACGCTGACCGATGAATTAACCATGAAATTTACTAAAAGCGCTGTAGATATTGTTGAGAAATACAACTTTGATGGTGTGGATATAGACTGGGAATACCCTGGTATGAAGGGTGATGATAACACTTTTAGGTCAGAAGATGGAAAGAATTACACTAACCTGTTTAGGTATTTACGTGAGCAACTTGATGCATTGGGAAAAAAAACCAAAAAACAATATTTTGTAACAACTGCTATTGGTGGTTCAAGAGAGTTTTTACAGCATACCGAAATGGAGGTTGCACAAAAGTACCTCGACTACATAAACGTAATGAGCTACGATTTTGACAATACGTACGACAATTTGTCTTCGCATCATCAAAATTTATATGCTCCAGAGAACAGGCCCTATCTGTATTCTGCAGATTTAACTATACAGAATCTGAAAAAAGTAGGTGTTGATCTTTCAAAAGTTGTCATGGGCATAGGATTTTATGGCAAAGGAAAAGTGGTTGCAAGTACAGACAACAATGGGCTGTATCAAATTCCCGTTTCACCAAAATCTGGCGGCGGTTACTCTTTTATAAAAGATAGTCTAGTAAATAAAAATGGGTATGTGCGTTATTGGGATGAGGAGTCAAAAGCTCCTTATCTGTTTAATAAAAAAGAGAAACATTTTATTACGTACGATGATGAAGAATCGGTAAAATTAAAATGTGATTATATACAAGAACATGGACTCGCAGGTGCCATGTTTTGGACCTATTTCAGCGACCCTAAACTCTATCTAATTAGCGTGTTGAACAAAGAATTCAGTTATAATCAACAATAAAGTGAACAGAGTATTCGAATAACAAAAGAATGTCAAAAAATAGAACATAATGAAAAAAATATTGATTTTACTAGCATTGGTTCTTTGTGCCACCAATTTTTTATGGGCTCAAATAGATGAAAAATTAAAAAAGGATATTCGCAATACGGGCTATCTCCACAATAGTCCACTACCGCTTGATTACAGTAAGTCTTTTGAAGTTTTTGGATTAACCAAAAAAGTAGTCAAGAGTGATTTGTTCAGTGATATGGAAGACCTGAATGGATGGTCTCACGAAGGTATTGGTGGACTGAAACTTACAAAGGAGAGAAGTATATCAGGAAAAAACAGCCTGAGGTTGACAGCACCCACAACCTACCCTCAATTTTTAGATTGGGGATTAGGTTTTGGCACTTCGATGGCTAGTTTCGACGTAAATGGGGCTAACTGGGAAAAATATAACCGGATAAGACTGTTCATCTATCCCAATTGTGAAGGTGACCGTAGTATCTATCTGAATCTATATATAGAAAATGATGGAAAGATCAAAGTCCCCGACAAATATGGGCGTGAAGGTATCCATGAAATGAATTTGATCAACGGACAATGGAACGAAGTCTTTGTAGAAATGCCTGAACTACCGCGTGATAAAGTAACCAAACTAAAATTCGCCATTGAAGTATTTGGCAAAGAACGAACTATGGGCGATTCGCTGATATTTGATATTGATGCCGTATCGCTAGAAACCGTTGAAAACCCAGAAGTAGTCAGCGGTTGGACTCCTGCAAAAAATAGAATAATACACTCCACCACCGGATACCGCGTGCAGAGTGATAAATCGGCTATTGTGAGAGTCGAAAAGCACAATGGTAATTTTGAGTTGATTGACCACGCAACAAATGACGTGGTTTACAATGGGAAAATCAATAGAAAGAAAACCCTTATCGGTGATTTTGAGACCATCAACTTTAGTGATTTCAAAAAAGAGGGTCAATATACAATCCGGGTTGGGGAGGTAACTACCAAACCTTTTTATATCAACCAAAACATTTGGGACGATTCCGCTTGGCGAGTACTGAATTTTATCTTTTGTGAACGATGTGGTTATCCGGTTCCTGGTAAGCACGGGGCTTGCCATGCCGACTTGAATGGTACATTTAATGAAAAAGTATTTCCTGTGAATGGAGGTTGGCACGATGCGGCAGATATGTCACAACAAACATTACAAACTGGGGAATTAGCTTATTCATTACTAGAAATGGCTAGTAATGCGAAAGAGAAAAACAATCAAGAACTCTACCTTAGGTTAATGGAAGAGGCAAAATGGGGTCTTGATTATATTCTTAAAACCCGACTAGATGATGGGTATCGTGCCCAAACTTGGGGTACCAATTTATGGACCGATGGTTTTATAGGAACTAAAGATGATTCTACAAAACGCAGAAAAGTAAGGGTCCATGATCGCGCTTTTGAAAATTTTCTTTTTTCGGGAATAGAAGCCTACGCTTCAACGATGATAGCGGATGATGAAATGCTAAAGTTTAATTTACAAAAAGTAGCTATTGAAGACTATGCTTTTGCCAAAGAAAGATTCGACCGCCTTGGATTCGATGAGTTGAGCGGCGGCGGCGGCGGGGACCATGCGGCAATGGCTTCCAATAGCCAGTATATGGCCAATATATCATACAGTGCAAGTTTGTTGTTCAAATTAACAGGAGATCAGTATTACGCCAAGGAAGCTGCCAAGGCAATAAAGTATACCTTAGATTGCCAACGAACCCAACCTTTGAAAGATAAGGATAGATTGCGCGGGTTCTTTTATCGTGACTTAAATAAAAAGTCAATTGTTCATTACACCCATCAATCTCGCGACTTCATTTATATGCAGGCCTTGACTACACTTTGTGAAACACAGCCCGATAATCCTGATTATCAAAAATGGAAAGCATCTATTGAAATGTATGGTGATTATTTAAAAACAATTATGAAATATGTAGATCCCTATGGTATGATGCCAAGTGGAGTATATCATGTGGATGAGGTAAAGGATTCTCTCAATTTTTACAGAGTACAGGTTGGAATTTCCGAAGGGGCCGGAAAAGATTACAAGAAGCAATTGGAAAATGGAGTTAAACTTGATTCAGAGCATTATTTGCGTGTTTTCCCCGTATGGTTCTCTTTCAGAGGTAATGCCGCAGTTCATTTGTCAACAGGTAAAGCAGCCGCACTTAGCGGTAAATTTCTGAATGATAAAAAACTGTTAGATATTGCTGAACAGCAATTATTCTGGATAGTCGGAAAAAATCCTTTCGGACAATCACTTATATGGGGAGAAGGCAGTAATTATGCGCAACAATATACAGCGCTGCTTGGAGAAACCGTTGGTGAGATTCCAGTAGGTATGCAATCTAAATTTAACGGGGATGAGCCTTACTGGCCGCAATTTAATACTGCTACCTACAAAGAAATATGGAATTCATCAGCCACAAAATGGCTGTCGTTAATCTCCGAATTTTAATAAACTTAAATACGTGTAGAAAACACTTAAGCTTTAATTTGTTAATTCTATCACTTAATTAGTATGAAATATTTGTTTTTTATTACGGCGGTATTGTTAGGAGTCTTATGCTCATTCGGGCAAGGCGATTCTTATTTAGTAGTCCGGGGCGATGATATGGGGTTTTGTGATGCCGCAAACCAAGCCAGTATTCATGCTTATAAGAAGGGTATAATGAAATCAATAGAAGTTATTGTGCCAGCACCTAAATTTTATGAAGCTGCAGCATTATTGAGAGAAAATCCGGGTTTAGATGTTGGAGTACATTTATGCCTAACCTCCGAATGGGATAATTACAAGTGGGGACCCTTAACGAATGCCCCAAGTTTGGTTGATTCAAATGGATATTTTGTAAGTACCGAAGCGGATTTGTATACAGCAACTATGGATGAAGCTGAGATTAAAAATGAATTGAAAGCGCAAATAGATATGGCATTAAAATATATCCCACACATAAGCCATTTATCTACGCATATGTTTTTACCGATTACCGATAAACGACTAAATAAAATATGTAGTGAACTATCGCAGGAATATAATCTTCCGGTTGGTTTTGGAACCGATTATGCTGGTAATTTTTGGACAGATGAACCAGATAAAAAGGAAGATGAATTGGTTCATTTTTTGCAAAACATTAAGCCAGGGCTTAATGTTTTTATAATGCACCCGGCCTTAAATAATGAAGAAACAAGAGCTATTTTAGGTAGGGGGCATGATGCAAACGTACGTATGGCTATACATAGGCAAGCTGTTACTGATGCTATTACCAGCGATTTAGTTAAGTCTATTGTTCAAGAAAGAAACATTAAACTAATTAGTTATGCCGATGCTTATAAAATGGAAAAGAAATAAAAATGACTTGATATTGGTTTAATGTTAACTTAAAATTAAACACGTTTATGAGATTGGCATCTATCGATATTTTAAGAGCATTGACCATGTTCTTCATGATTTGGGTAAATGACTTTTGGATACTTGAAGAAGTCCCTAAGTGGTTAGCACATGCTAAACCAAATGAAGATTATTTAGGCTTTTCAGATGTCATTTTCCCTTTGTTTTTATTCATCGTTGGTTTAAGTATACCCTTTGCGATCGAGAATCGTTTGAGTAAAGGCGATAGCCGTTGGTTAATTGCCAAGCATATTTTTATTAGGTCTTTGTCATTGCTGTTTATAGGTGTTTTTATGGTTAACTATGAGACTGCTTATGATGAAGGTATTGTTGTTGGTAAGTATTTTTGGTGCATATTAATGGCAATAGCGGTATTTCTAATTTGGACGAATTGGACAAAAAGTCCAGTATCAAAAAAGTGGCATCGTCCCTTACAGGTTTTAGGTTTTATTGTTTTCATATACTTGGCTATAATTTATAAAGGCGGAGCATCTGGAGAATATTGGATGCGAACACAATGGTGGGGTATCTTGGGTCTTATTGGTTGGGCATACCTTGCTAATGCTCTGGTTTTTATTTTCGTACGAGGAAATTTATCTTTTATGGTGGTTGTCTGGTTGATTTTTAATATTCTTTCCGTTTTAAATCAAAAAGGATTTATTCCCGAATTTAGTGGAGTACTCAACTATTTTCCTACAATATTTAGTGGTACGGTGCCCGCATTTACGACTGCTGGTATTGTGGCTTCACTACTATTTGTTAAATTATCAAATACCAACATAAAACGAAGTTATTTTGTCTTGCTACTGTTAGGTATCGTATGTCTCGTATACGGATTTGGTACTCGTTCACTATGGGGAATTTCTAAGATGCAGGAAACCCCTTCTTGGCTTGCCATATGTTCGGGTATGGGCTTTTTTCTTTTTGTTATTTTGCATTATGTTGCAGATAGAAAAAAAATCACTAGCTGGTCTAGAATAATTGCTCCTGCGGGAACTGCTACTTTAACTTGTTATTTGTTGCCCTATATCATTTATCCTATGCGAAATATTTTGAATTTTGAATTGCCTAAAATTTTGAGTACAGGAATTATTGGCCTTTTGAGCTCACTTATATTTTCCTACTTGGTTGTTGTTCTTGCGGGATTTTTTGAAAAAAAAGGGTTTAAACTAAAACTTTAAAACATACATTATTATGATAAAAAAAATTGCTTTTATAGTCCTGTCTTTTTGTTCAATTGTAGCATTTGGACAATCTGTTTTTTCTGTAAATGGCCTCTGTATTGCGGCGCCAACAAAAGAGAAAGTAAATGAATTTGTTGGTTTTATAGAAACAGAGCTGGCTCCTGGGGGAATAAACACCCTCATTCTTAGAGTCGATTTTAATTATGCTTACGAATCTAGACCAGAATTGAGAGGCGACAACCCACTGAGTAAGGAAGATGTAAAAAAACTGGTAGCGGTTTGTAAGAAGTATAATATCAACCTAATTCCCCAAGTGAACCTATTGGGGCATCAATCTTGGCACAGCGGCCTTGGAAAATTACTGGAGGTCTACCCACAATTTGATGAAACCCCCAATGTTAAACTTCCTGAAAAATATGAGTGGCCCAATGATGACGGGCTATACTGTAAAAGCTATTGTCCCTTAAATCCAGAGGTGCACGAGGTTGTCTTTGATTTAATGGATGAAATAGTGAAGGTGTTCGAAGCCAAGGCTTTTCATGCGGGGATGGATGAAGTTTTTTATCTTGCCCATCCCGATTGTCCACGTTGCAAAGGTAAGAGTCCGGCAAAGTTATTTGCCAACGAAGTCAATAAATTGGAAAGGCACTTAAATGAAACGGAGACTGAATTATGGATTTGGGGAGACCGTCTCATTGATGGCTCCGATTCAGGAATTGGTATGTGGGAAGGTAGTATGAACAATACGGCAGGTGCAATTAATCTGCTTTCAAAGTCTGTGGTCATTTGCGACTGGCATTATGAAAAGGCTATACCGACACCAGCCTATTTTGCTATGAAAGGGTTTCGAGTAATAGCCTGTCCGTGGAGAAAACCTAAAGTAGCGGAAGAGCAGGTTGCCATGATGTATTCGTTCAAACAAAACTCCACCCCTGAAATGGCTGAAAGATATCTAGGGGTGATGCATACTGTTTGGTCTCCTGTAGATAGTTTTCTGAAAGAATATTACAACCCTAATCCTGAAACAGATACAAAAGGCAGTCAGGCCGAATGTTTACGAAGTATGATAGCTGCAGTAAAGAATAGTAACAAATGATATTTCACTATCAGCAATGTACACAGTAAAACACTTAAGCACAAAAAATAAGGACATCATTGATTCGTGAAAAATCATTTTTTGAAACCATAAACATGTAGCTATAGTAGCTAAGGATTTCAAAGAAATCACCTTTGAGCAACGGTTTAATTATTCGGGATATTTATCGATTTTTTAAGGACTACATGATGTTCCACTTAAGAGTTTTACATTAAGTTATAATGGGCACAAGAATTGAGACAATGAGTACATTATTCCCTTACGTCGAACACAAATTATGAATGAATTTATACATACAGTAAAAAAAAAGAAATGAAAAAATACATCATAGCCATAATACTTCTTAGTACTATAAAGTTTGCTTATGCTCAACAATCGTTGCGTGTTTTGGTGATATTCGCTCACCCTGATGAAGGTGAAATTTATGCAGGTGGAGTAGCGGCATTGTACTCCAAACTAGGGCATGAAGTAAAATTTATGTCGCTTACTAATGGTGATGCAGGGCATTATTCCATGAAGCCCAAAGATCTTGCTGAACGCAGATATAAAGAAGCCATGAAGGCCAAAGAAATTTTAGGTTTGTCAGCCTATGAAATATTGGATTACCATGATGGCGTATTGAAAAATACAGAAGAAATAAGGAGAAAAGTAATTAAATCAATTGAAGCCTGGAACGCTGATATTGTCTTTACTTTTTATCCTGCTAAAGGCGGTCATAACGATAATATGAATGCAGGTTGGATTGTGCGAGAGGCATCTGAACAACTAGATCAGCAAAGAATGCCTGTGTTTATGTATATGCGTGATTTTCATACTGCTGCCTTTTCATACATTCCCGATGTTGCTATCGACATAGATGAAGTTTGGGAAACAAAGCTTGCATCATGTGGAGCCCATGAATCTCAAGTGGTCGAGGCAAACCCTAAAGCGGAAGGTGTTTTAGATGAAGTCTTGGCAAGCAAGAAAAAGCAAGCTGAATTTCTATTTCATAATACGATTCCATTCAGTATTGCCAGACCAGATAATTTAATTGCACTACAAAAATGGTATGGAAAAGAAATAGCACAAAATGTAACGTTTGTGGAAGAATTTGAGATTGCAGAGTTTGGTCGTCAACCTAATGATGATGAAGTGTATGAACTATTTCCTATGATAGGTAGAACTTTTACCATATCAGGTAAAGCGAATTGGTTTGATACCGGTATTGATTTGAAAGATGGACAACTCATTGATATAAGTGCTAACGGTAAAATTCTTTGGAATCTTAACGCTAAGAACTTCTGTAACCCTGATGGAGCAACTCCATATACACAGAGGGAAAATAATCCTTTACCTGCTATAGGAACAGGAGCTTTAATAGGAAAAATAGGCAAAGAATCTTCTGATTATTTTTTTATTGGAAAAAGACAGGAAATTAATGCATATAAATCAGGACGGCTGTATTTAGGTATTAATGATGATGATACAAATGATAATGGGGGTATGTACAGGGTGAGAATTAAAATAAAATAAGAGTCACCGACATTGATCAGTCTTTGTCTTTTTTTTCCTTCATCCATACTGGTGTTGTGTCTGATTTGTGGTTTCCGCCAATAATATCTTTATAAAGTTCAGGTCTTCGAGCATTTTTGTATCTCCATCCCCCTGAAAGTTGAATTTTCTCTTTCGTTATTTTTGAAATCGTAATATCGTTTTCGAATGACTTTATTTCCGATAAGACTTCTCCGTATGGGTCGATTATCATCGAATTACCATTTTTTAGCTGTTCACCATCATATCCAATCGGGTTGGTAAACGCATAGTAAACTCCATTGTCGTAAGCCCTTGCCGGTAGCCAACGCATTAGCCAACGTCTACCTTTTGGGCCATCAAATTCCATTCGTAAAGAAACTGGGTCGCTTTCACGATTCTGCCAATATTTATCGTCTACATAATCTCGATGTGGCATTGCAGATGGTGTGCATCCCGTAACGTGGGGTGCGAAAATTAATTCCGCTCCGAGAATGCTTGTTGCGCGTACGTTTTCAATCACATTATTGTCATAGCAAATCAAAATTCCGCATTTCCATCCAAGAAGGTCGAATACACAATATTCATCGCCAGCAGACATGTATTTGTTAATAAACGGATGTATTTTTCGATACTTGGCGACCAAACCTTCTCCCGTAACGCAGATATACGTGTTATATACTTTTCCTTTCGATTTCTCTACAAGACCTGCCAAAATCGGAATATCCAATTCTTTGGAGATTGCAATCAATTCCTGGGTGCTGTTTCCGCTTGGCACATCCTCTGCCAATTCCGTTATCTGTTCTAGACTTAAATCTTTTGTAAAAGTATAAGCGGTAATAGACATTTCGTGAAAACTTATCACGTCGGCACCACTTGATTTTGCTTTTTCTGCAAGTTTTCGGATTATTGATAGGTTGTAGTTTTTATCTCCGTTTTTTGGTTCAAACTGGGCAACTGCTATCTTCATGTTTTGTTGTATAGATAAAGTTTTATCGCTTTTGCAAAACTATAGGCCGCATAGCAATCTGGTTTCATAAAAATAACAACTTATAGGAAATTAAGAATCAAAAAAGTAAAATTTTATTGAACTATAAATTTTTCCCCAAGGTTATCGTTTGGGAACAAATCTGGTTAGAAGTATTGGTCTTGAACGGAGAATAATAGCTCCTACTATAATTTGAAGTTATTGGATCTTTTTTTTGAACTCAATTATTTTAAATATTTTGACTTTAGATTACAACATGAGCACATTTACCTTAAAAAGGACATTTTATTTTTACTTGATTAGGCTACTCCTCAGCTTCCGGAACTATTCCTAGAAGAACACTACTGGGGATATATCTTTTTACAAAAATGATTTTGAGAACATTTGGAAGAAACATAAATATAGAACTTGATAGGATTACTTGTGAAATTATAAAGTCAGATCGAATTTGATTGTAACGGCACTAAGTCAGAGAAAAATAAGAGTGTATTTTCTAAGTTCAAGTCATAAGTGCAACACGAATATTTAAAACAGATGGGGCTAGCCCCATCTGTTTTAGGCTCAATATTTATATTCGTCTTGCATGAAAAATTATAAACAACTTAGCCTTGCTCAAAGGTATCAAATTCAGTCCCTACTCAAAGTGGACTTACTATATTTAACTGGACTTAGAGTTAAGAGCGTGTTAGCTGTTTAAATTAACTTTGAAAAATGTCAAGAGAAAAAAGAAATTACACCTTTGATTTTAAGGAAAAAGCTATGGAACTCAGTTACGCACGTGGTAGCGTTATTGAGATATGCAGGGAGCTGGATATACCTACATCAGTATTGAGCCGCTGGCGCAGGGAATCGGGAGCCTATGGCAAGAACAGTTTTCCGAGTAAGGGGAACGTGAGATTGCCGAGTTGAGGAAAAGAATGAGGGATGCCGAACTGGAACGTGATATTCTAAAAAAGGCGATAGCTATCTTCTCCTAGAGCGACAGGAAAAATATAAGTTCATAAAACACCATAAATTAAAATTTTCAGCTTCAGAAGATGTGCATAATGTACAAGTTAAGTAAAAGCAGTTATTATCATTGGTTAGGCAGGGAACCATCCAAAAGATGGTTGGAAAACCAAACGATATTGTCGGTCATACGGGATGTTTTCAAGGATAGTTTCGGGAGTTATGGGGCACCAAGAATCAAAGAGGAACTCTCGAAAAAGGGATATCGTGTTTCCAGACCACGAGTTGCCAAGATAATGAGGGCCAATAATCTGTTCGCCAGAAGAAAGCGTAAGTTCAGGATTACAACGGACAGCGGGCACAACTATCCGTTGGTCCGAAATATTTTGAACCAGAACTTTACGGTCTTTAGAAAGAATCAGGTTTGGGTGTCCGATATTACCTATATAGAGACTAAACAGGGATGGATGTATCTGACCGTGATTATCAATCTGTTCCATAGAAAGGTCGTAGGGTGGTCGATGGGCGAAACCTTAAATACAAGTGACACTATAATCTCTGCTTGGAATATGGCCGTTAAGTCCAATAATATAACAAAAGAACTCATATTTCATTCCGATAGGGGGTCTCAATATGCCGGTCACAGATTTACCAATATCCTAAAAAGTTATGATGGAACGGTAAAGCAAAGTATGAGCAGAAAAGGAAATTGTTGGGACAATGCGGTGGCAGAATCATTTTTTAAGAGCTTAAAGGTAGAATGGGTATACAAACATGATTATGATCTTAGGTCCAATGCGGAGCTATCTATTTTCCAATGGATAGAAACTTGGTACAACAGAAGAAGAATGCACTCTACATTGGGCTATAAAACCATAGAAGAATTTGAAAACGAAATGTACAATCAACAAATAGCAGCATGACTCTTATCTAATTGTCCACTTTTTTAGGATTCTTTAATGAAAACAATATCAGAAATAAACAAGTATCAATAAGCTTAAATCAAAATGTGGTGTAAACGATATGCCTTAACGAACAAGTACGGTAATTACTTTTTTGAATGATGAAGTTAGGGGTATAACTTTGACAAAGGAATCATTACTTTTCAAGAAGTAGCTTAATTGAATATAGAGCCGTCTAATTTGTGTTACCTAACACTGATCAACACGGCCTCACAACTTTTAAGGTCTGAATTAAGGATGATATTTTCTGCCTTTTTACCATCTGAAATCTCCAACGAAACGGTGTTCGGAGGTGAATTTCCTAAATTGTGAGCGTAAAGGAATAGGTCATTAGATTTTTTCGGGTCTAATTTTAAGTTAAATTCTTTTTTAAAATAAGTCAAATAGTATTTCGATACTACAGAAATTCCGTTCAGGTAAATGGAGACGATATCCCCATCTTGCCTACCATGATCCCAGATTTTTATAATTATATTTTCAGAATCGAATTCAATTTTTTTGGTGTACGATATTTTTCTTCCTTCAAAAGACTCCCTTAAAATCGGTTTGCTTTTTGCTTGCAATTCTTGAGGTTTTATGATAGCTACTTGTTTCTTGTTACTTGATTTTTTTTGATTTACAGTAGGGTTGGCATTTGCTAACTGCTGCTTTTTCTTTCGCTCATCAGATGCTGCATTGGTAATGGTAAAGAATGAAGTAACCTTTTTAGCAATTTTAAATTTATTGTCTGGGAACAATTCTATGGCCACTACTTGATATCGATTACCCGAGCCGATGTTTTTAGCGAGTTCAATATCATCTTCAATACCATCATTTTTAAAAGTCCCTAATTCTTGAACCACCATTTCATTACGCACCAGAAAAAAGCGAATAGTTTTACTTGTATCAATATTCACAGTGTTCCATTCCATTGTAACCCTATCTAGAATATTCCACACTGTACCTGCATCGGGTTTGGCAAGGTTTATTACAGAATTAGGAGTATCCGAATTATCCTGCCCGAAAGAAGTTGCCGTAAAAAGGCCTAAAAGCCACAAAATTAAAAAATGGTTTTGACGCATATTTAGAGTCTTGTTTCAAAGATAGTGTTAAACCTGTAGATGGTAAATACTTGAGTACATCCCATTTTATTGGTTGACCAATACAGCCAAACTACATTATTTACCTAGTTTTAGTGATAATAAAAATAAATACTATGATCCTATTTTTTAATGAAGATTTAAAAGGTAAGGTTGTCAAGAGGCTTTTTGTATTTCTAATGATAATCCACACTGTTTCGTGTAAGAATAAAATAGATTCGACTGCGCAAATTAAACAGGAAGTGGTAAAAGATTCATTGTTAGACTATAACAGCTATCAACCAAAAAATACAGATTTTGAAATCTCAAGGCCAGAATACAAGAATAAATTATACGGCTTTTGGTTAGGCCAATGTATTGCCAATTGGACGGGATTAGTTACTGAAATGGATAAAATCGGGATTCCCAATAGTGAAGGTAAAGGGGAAGGATTTTATACTAGGGATGATTGGGAAAAAGCAGACCAGCCTAATTTATGGGATTCAAATAACTATTCTAAGACAATTGATTTTTTATATGCCGAGGAAGACAGTATTTGGGGTGCGGATGATGATACGGATATTGAATATATGTATCAGGAGTTGCTCTATGAGAACAAAACCTCAATCTTAACAGGTGAAATGATTAGGTCCGGATGGCTGAAGCATATTAAAAAAGAAGAAGAGAACTATTTGTGGGTATCTAATCAACAGGCGCTCGATTTAATGGAGGAAGGTATGCTGCCGCCAGAAACGGGATTACCTGAAAACAACCCACATTATGAAATGATTGATGCCCAATTGACCACTGAAATTTTTGGTTTTTTTGCCCCAACACGACCAGATGTGGCCCTAAAAATGTCACATTTGCCCATACAGACCGTTGCTAGGCAAAATGCGGAATGGATTTCTAACTTTAATGTGGTTATGTATGCTCTGGCGCCTTCGGCTGATAAGAACAAAGCTACTAAAGAGAACCTTAATTGGATGACTACCGAAGCCCGAAAACAATTGCCCAATGATTCATACTCAGCTAAAATGTTCGATTTTGTAAAAGCCAAATATAAAACTGGTGTTACTTGGGAAGAAGCTCGCGATGCCCTACATGAGAAATATCAAATTCGCCAAGAAGATGGGTATTTATGGGCAACCAAAGATGAGGCATGTAATGGTTGTTTTGCGGCGGGTATTAATTTCGGGGCCAGTATTGTTAGTTTATTGTATGGTGAGGGCGATTTAAAGGAAACCATAAAAATCGGAGCACTCTGTGGGTGGGATTCTGATAACCCTACCGCAACTTGGGGTGGGTTGTTAGGTTTTATGCTGGGTAAAGATGGGGTGGAAAAAGCTTTTGATAGAACATTTGCTGATAAATTTAATATTCACCGGACTAGAATCGGCTTTCCCAACAATGGTATAGACGATTTTGAACATATGGCAGAAAAGGGAATCTATATCATCGACAGGGTAGTGCAGGAAGAACTTGGTGGTGGGGTAGATTTAAAGAAAGATGTATGGTATGTGCCACAAATAAAATAGAATTATAAAATCCCTGTCATCTACATAGTGGTAACAGGGGTTTTCAATTTCTGCTAAAAATAATAAGCGATACCGAAGAATAGGTCTGATACCAACGCTACACTAAAATTAGTACTTTTTGAATAGCTGTCTCTGTCTTCCTCAGGTTTTCTATCGCCAAACGAATAGCTCAATGAGCCAATAGTAGATTCAATGGCCAATTTTTTGTTCAAGAAATAGGTGATACCAGGGCGTATGCCGATGAATACATTGTTTCCTTTTACGTCATTATTGCTATCCTCCCCGTTTTGATTGCTTGTATTCCAAAATCTACTATAGCCTGCCTCTGCTTGTAAGTATAACGAAAGTTGTTTTCCGATGCCCTTATAGCCACGAATGTAGGGAGTCAAACCAATCGACTGATTTTTGTTTGTATAACGATTATCGGTATCGAATCCAGTATTGGAATTTTCACCTTTCTGATTTCCGTACTCTAAGCCGACCCCAATTACGATATCATTTTTAAGGGCGTATCCAAAAGAAGGGGCTAGTACTAAGTAATGCGATGAGTTTTCAGAGACATTTTGTAATTGATTATAATTGGATTTGTTTCCTTCAAAAGAGAGCGAAGCGTTGCCCGTAAGGTTCCAGGTACCCTTTTCAATGACCAGTATTTCTGATGGCTCTTGGGCCGATAAAAAAGAGAATGTCAGCAATGCTACAATAGGTAAAAATGTTTTCATAAATATATTTTTTTAGTTTAAAATCCAGCTAATGTAGATTAAAAGAGGATTGAAATTTTAGGCGAATTACTAAATATTTGTGAACATTATTAGAATGTTAAATATTGGATTATATCCAATAATATGGAATAAATCCAATAATTTAGCTATCCCGAATTTTTTAGAGGGATAGTTATGAGCAAGACCATACTTCATATTGATTTGGATACATTTTATGTGTCCGTTGAGCGACTTAATAATCGTGAGTTGCAGAATAGGCCTTTGTTGGTGGGTGGTACGGGTGATCGAGGTGTGGTAGCGGCCTGCAGTTATGAAACCCGTGGGTTTGGTGTACATTCTGGTATACCCATGAAAATGGCCCGTGAATTGTGTCCCGAAGCTTTAGTAATACGAGGTAATGCAGGTGAGTATAGCAAACATTCTGATGTGGTGACGGAAATCATCAAGGAGTATGTGCCCGTGTTCGAAAAATCTAGTATTGACGAGTTCTATGCAGACCTTTCTGGTATGGACCGCTTTTTTGGTTGTTATCAGTATGCCTCTGAGATGCGCAAGAAAATCATCAAAGAAACCGGACTCCCCATTTCTTTTGGACTATCTGCAAACAAGGTGGTTTCTAAAGTAGCTACCAATGAAGCTAAACCAAATAACCAGTTGAAAATAGATGAAGGACTGGAGAAGCCTTTTCTAGCACCACTGTCTATAAAGAAGATTCCCATGGTGGGTGATAAAACCTATCAGACCTTGCGAAATCTAGGCTTAAGGCAGGTACGCAGCGTACAAGAAATGCCTATGGAAGTAATGCAACGGGTATTGGGCACCAACGGGGGTGTTATTTGGAAAAGGGCGAACGGTATAGACAATACACCCGTGATTCCGTTTTGTGAGCGAAAATCGATTTCAACTGAGCGTACTTTTGATAAGGATACGATAGATGTAAATAGGTTGAGGGGCATCCTCATCGCTATGACTGAAAACTTAGCCTACCAATTAAGGCGTGGTGAGAAGCTTACGGCCTGTATTTCGGTTAAAATCAGGTATTCAGATTTTAACACCTATTCAAAACAATTACGCATTCCGTATACCAGTGCAGATCATATTCTTATTCCCAAGATTTTAGATTTATTCAAGATCTTGTATAACCGTAGGTTGTTGGTACGGTTGATAGGCATACGTTTTAGTCATTTAGTTACTGGCAATTACCAAATTAATCTTTTCGATGATACGGAAGAAATTCTAAGCCTTTATGATGCCATGGACACCATTCGTAAACGCTATGGGGATAAAAGTGTGCTACGGGCATCGGGCATGGGAGCCAAAACGATTGGGAGAATGCATAATCCTTTTAATGGATTACCGCCTGTGGTCTTGGCGCACCGGAAGCTTTAGTTGATGGGTGTTGGTTGTCAGTTGTTAGTAGTCAATAGTTGGTGAAAATAACACGTCTTCGTGAGGCGGCACGACGAAGTAATCTGTAGAATTGAGGTTACAATAGTAATCTTTTGTTACTCATTGGATAGATTGCTTCGGCGAAAAGTCCTCGCAATGATGGTTTGTGTTTTCTGTTTGGTCGAGCGCAGTCGAGACCTGCTCTTATTTTTTTAGAGACAAGGGTTAAGAAAACAGTGAATATAAAAGAGATAAGAGAGCACACTGCGTGCAGCTCGAAGCGCAAAGCGCAAAAAAAGAACAACTAACAACCAAATCGTGTACCTAAACTGCCATACATATTATAGCCTTCGTTACGGGACCTTCTCGGAGCTGGAGCTCTTGCAATTGGCAAAGGAGCATCAGGTAACGCAATTGGTATTGACGGATATCAACAATACATCTGCCTGCTTGAATTTTGTGCGTAAGGCATCTGAATATGATATTCGACCTATTTTGGGCATCGATTTTAGAAACGGCGTGGAACCTTGTTTTGTGGGGATTGCCAAGAATAATGAAGGGTTCCTGGAGCTGAATAATTTTTTATCGGAACACATCCATCAGGAAAATAAAATTCCTGAAATAGCTCCAAAATTTGAACATGCATATGTAATTTATCCTTTTGAAAAAGTCCTTCAGCATGAAAAGAAAAATTTTGCAGAAAATGAGTTTATAGGAGTTTCTGTTAATGAATTGAAGCGCCTCCGCTTTTCAAAATTATTGGAACAACGAGACAAAATAGTATTGTTACAGCCTGTAACCTTTAGGAACAAACGCGATTTTAATGCGCACCGATTGCTACGTGCCATCGATAATAACACGTTGCTGAGTATGTTATCTGTAACGGACCAGGCGAGAGATGATGAAAATATGTATTCGATTTCCAATTTGGCAGCGCATTTTTTCGAACACAGTTTTATTCTGGAGAATACTCAACGGTTGATGGATTCGTGCTCCATTCATTTCGATTTTTCCGAAGGTCGAAAACCACAGAACCTAAGCACATATCTAGGGAATAAGGAGGAAGATGAGGTTTTTTTGGAAAATTTATGTCAGGAAGGTTTACCACGTCGCTATTCAGAATTGAATCAACCAATTTTAGATCGTTTGGCAAAAGAACTGTATCTCATTAAAAAAATGGATTTTGTCTCTTATTTTCTTATCAATTGGGACATCATTTCCCATGCACGCAAACAAAACTTTTTTTACGTGGGGCGGGGAAGTGGTGCCAATAGTATTGTTGCCTACCTGCTTTTTATTACCGATGTAGACCCAATGGAACTCGACCTCTATTTTGAGCGTTTTATTAACCTATACCGTGTAAATCCGCCCGATTTTGATATTGATTTTTCTCATCGAGATAGGCCTGTAATGACAGAATATATTTTTAACCGCTTTAAGAATGTAGCACTACTAGGAACCTATGTAACTTTTCAAACACGAGGTGTCATACGTGAGCTTGGTAAAGTATTCGGTCTTCCCAAAGATGAAATAGATATGCTGTGCGACGGTAATTTTCAGGCGAGTCGGCTAGACAACATATCGACCCTAGTGCTAAAATACATGCAATTACTTCATGGCATGCCAAATTACTTGAGTATCCATGCGGGTGGAATTTTGATTACGGAGAAACCTATTCATTGGTTTTCGGCCACCAATATGCCTCCAAAAGGATTTCCAACGACCCAATTCGATATGGTTATTGCGGAAGATGTAGGATTGTACAAATTCGATATTCTTGCTCAGAGGGGACTATCTAAAATAAAGGAGACCTTGGATATCTTGGAGCGTGACCGTCCAGAAGAATTTGCCAAGTTTGATATTCACGATATCAAGGCCTTTAAAAAAGACCCCAAAATTAATAACATGGTAAAAGCGGCACAGTGCATGGGCTGTTTTTATGTCGAATCGCCCGCTATGCGTATGTTGTTGAAAAAGTTGGAAGTGGATACGTACTTGGGCTTGGTGGCGGCGAGTTCTATCATTCGCCCTGGAGTTTCTAAAAGTGGCATGATGCGGGAGTATATTTTACGCCACAGAAACAAGGGTAGGGCAGAGGAATTAGCGCACCCAGTTATGCTACAGATTATGCCAGAGACTTATGGCGTTATGGTTTACCAAGAAGATGTAATCAAGGTAGCCCACCATTTTGCGGATTTGGATTTGGGTGAAGCCGATGTGCTGAGGCGGGGTATGAGCGGTAAATTTCGTTCGCGGGAAGAGTTCCAAAAAGTGCAGGACAAGTTTATGGATAACTGCCGTAAAAAGGGATATGCGGAAAAGCTCATTAAGGAAATTTGGGACCAAGTGGCTAGTTTTGCGGGTTATGCTTTTGCCAAAGGACACTCCGCTTCTTATGCTGTGGAAAGCTATCAGAGTTTATTTTTGCGTGCCTATTATCCGTTGGAATATATGGTGGCGGTTCTCAATAATGGTGGCGGATTTTACCGCCCTGAATTCTATGTGCATGAAGCCCGTATGTTGGGTGCTACCATACATCCGCCATGCGTAAACAAAAGCAATGCAGGGAACCGTATTTATGGTAAAGAGCTGTATTTGGGACTGGGTTATTTACGTGAACTGGAGCAGCGTGTTATGGAGCGTATTTTAAAGGAGCGGCATATCAATGGAAATTTTGTTTCTCTAGAAGATTTTCTTGATCGGTTGATGATTTCCATAGAACAGGTAAGCATTTTAATTAGGATTGATGCCTTTCGGTTTACGGATGTCAATACACACGAACTGTTATGGAAGGCACATTTATTTTTGAATAAAACAAAAAAGATAGACCACCCGAAACTGTTTGCACCACGGCAACAACATTTTGAAATTCCGTCATTATACAGCACCAATTTAGAGATCGCTTTTACGCAATTAGAACTGCTGGGTTTTTCGCTATGTAGTCCTTTTGAGCTTTTAGCTGAACCTCTCAAGAATAGTACGGGTAGTAAAGATTTAGAAAGGTACCTAAACAGGAATATTGATGTCTACGGGTATTTAATCACCGTAAAGCGCACCAAGACGCATACAGGAAAATTGATGTTTTTTGCTACGTTGATAGACCAACAGGGGCAGGTTTTTGACACGGTATTGTTTCCGCCGGTAGCCGCTAAGTATATGTTTAGGGGAAGAGGTATTTATCGATTTTATGGGAAGGTGGTAAGTGAATTCGGGTTTTTGAGTATAGAGGTCATCAAATTACAAAAACAAGATTTTGTACAAGACCCTAGGTATGCAGATATGAAAACTAGCACCAAGGTTTTTGACCAAAGGAAAACCAATAGGTAAAAAAAATAGGTTAGGAAATTAAGCTGTCTAAAATGCTTCTAGTACATATCCAAATATCCAGTACAGTAAGATAAATACAAAAACAGTTCCTATACAGCCACACTTGCCGCCTCCAATTTTTTTTGCGCCATACCAGGCACCAATAATTTGAATTAATTTTTTCATGAGAACAATTTACATGTTTCCATGGGTACTATTAAAACAAAATGTAACTCAAAAACTTAATTATACAGTTTACTTTTTCTTCTGGAAGCTAATCCCAACAACATATTTAGAGGCACACCGTAGTGTATGATTCGTTATTTGTTTTTGTAATATTTGTCCAAAAACTCATAGCGAGTATCATTTTGGGCTTCTATCAATTTGCTTTCCGTATCGATTACCATCACAGCAGGGGTGGTGTCTTTTGGGGCAGCGGCTTTCCAATTTGGTAAGCCCTCCCCATTTGGGTTTCCGGTTTTAATGAAGTTAGCAAAATAGGTCATCATGTCTTTAGAAACCTTAAAGTCATCTGCAGTCCAAGCATAGTCTTTTACCAAATGGAGGTTACCCATGCAGTATTCAATTTCGCAAGCGTGGGGTGCTCCAACAGCTTTAGGTATTGGTGTTGTGTCAGGCCCTTTTTCAATCGTTCCACCCGCTAAACCTGACGCTAAAGTATTGTTGACAAGAGGTGGTCTTAATTTGCTGTATAAATAACGGTAGACAGATTGGTTACTATTTTTTCTATGAAGATCGAACCATTTCCAAGTACTATACGCTATAAATCGGTCAGAAGACAAAGCAATAGCAGATAGTTCAATTTCTTTTTCTGAACCATGTGGATATAATTCTAATACCTTGACATGTTCTTTAGGATAGGCTTCTTTTACCTTGGTTATATAATTTTCTTCTGTGTAAGGGCCTTGTGTAAATGCTAAACCTGAGATTTCTGCAGAATTCCACCCAAGTAACAAAGGAACCATCGCCTGCTCTTTGTTCTCGAAGATTTCAGGAAGGGTTTTCGGTAAAAAATAACCATCTAAGACGGTAGGGAAACGGATTTTTTTTGATTCGTTGTATAATTCATATACCTCTCTTGTGCTCAATTTACGTAATTCAGCAAGTGTAGGATATCCTATGCTTTTAGCAAACTCCAATCCTGTTTTTTCAGCTTCTTTTAAAGAAACCGGTGACATGGTAGGATTGATAGCAGCGCCGCTTTCGCCTATGGCGCCAGCGATTATATTTTTTGATAAGGGCGAAGCCATTTGTTGACTTGTACCAATGGATCCAGCAGATTCACCAGCGATAGTAACCTTGTTCGGGTTTCCGCCAAAGGCAGTAATATTTTTATTCACCCACTTTAGCGCCGCATTTTGGTCTAATAAACCATAATTTCCAGATGCTTTATAGTAAGCCTCTTCACTCAATTCTGGATGTGCTAAAAAACCAAAAATGTTTAGGCGATAATTAGTTGTAACCACCACAATGCCTTCTTTGGCCATACGCTCACCATCATAACGTGGTTCTGATGCATCACCGGCAACGTTACCTCCACCGAAGAAGTAAACAAGTACAGGTAGATCCCGAGTATCCCTTTTCGCCGGAGTCCAAACATTTAAATAAAGACAATCTTCACTAACCCCATTAGATCTAGAATTCATATCCCCAAAAACGATGGTCTGCATTGGTCTTGGTCCAAATGACTTAGTTTCTTTTATACCCTCCCAATCTCCCAAAGGTTGAGGCGCTTTCCATCTAAGTTCGCCGACCGGTGGTTGGGCAAAGGGAATACCAAAATAGCGTTGAATTCCTGTATGGGTATCATAATTACCTTCTATGGTACCGTTTTCAATTTTTACTTGGACTGGAAAAGAGTTGGTCTCTTGTGCTATGATACAATTGTAGGATAGGAAAAGGGCGAATAGTAGAATTTGGAAGTTTTTCATTTTGAATTTTTTTATATTGTCTCAATATGTAACAGTAATACATTTATTATTTTAAAAATTTGACAGTCGGCTAATGAATAGCCCTAGAATAATTCAAGTTTTTAAAATTAGAATTGTTGAAAATAGAATGGACAGTTACCTGTGTTATTTAATTTTTCATAAGAGTAAAAATCTTTTTTAATTAATGTAACCTTCCTGTAGAATAGTTGCTCAAGACCAAGAATAAAACACTACAAAACAACCATGCTGGTAAGGTCACAAAAGAAAGGAACACACCGATCTTAACCAATATGAAATGGAAAATTCCGAAGCTGAGACCCCAATTGACAGTACTAATTATATAAACCTAAATAATAAGGCGAGATACCAAAATCGCACCCGCCCATTCTCCCATTAGTTTTTCTATGTGGTTATTTCAGTTCCTAGCAGGGGTTGGTTTTAAGAGGTTATCAGGTGTTTTGGTAAATCCTCAACACGTTCACAGCAAAGCTGGTCCATTACCTGTTTAAATTGTGTCTTTAGCATGCCAATGGTATGGTCTCCACCTTTGTTTCCTAAGGCTGCGGTACCATAAACAAAAGAACGTCCCATAAAGGTGAATTTTGCTCCACTGGCCATGGCACGGGCAATATCCGGACCGGAACGTAGGCCGCTGTCCATCATAATTTCTATTTGGTCGCTATATTTAGCTGTGATTTCCTGTAGTGAGTTTATGGTAGATTGTGCTGCATCTAACTGTCTACCGCCATGATTGGATACAATGATACCGTCAAAACCCATACGTATTGCATCTTGGGTGTCTTGTTCAGAGGCGACTCCTTTTAAAACTAATTTTCCTTTCCATCTATCGCGAATCGGCTTTATTTTTTCTTCGTTCAGTCGACCAGAAAAAGTCTTATCCATAAAAGCACCCAATTGACGAAGGTTAAGACCTTCTGGGGTATATGGTTTTAAGGTTTCAAAGGTAGGTTGGCCATATTTTAATGTGTTGTAGGCCCAAGATGGTTTTCCTAAAATTTGAAGGATATTGGAAATGGTCATTTTAGGAGGTAATGCCAATCCGTTTCTAAAATCCCTCGGACGGTATCCAAAAGTGGGTACATCACAAAGTAACACCAGAACGGGGCAACCAGCCGCTTCGGCTCGGTCAATAATACTATCACGAATGGCATCGTCTACCGGGTTATACAATTGAAACCAAGCATTACCTTCCGTAAGTTCACTTGCTTTTTCAATATCCATGGTCGTAACCGTACTCAGTATAAAAGGAACATTGTGATTGAACGCGGCTTTTGCTAGAATGGCTGGCGTATTGGGCCACATTAAGCCTTGTAGTCCAACAGGGGCAATACCAAAGGGCGCATCGAATTCCATACCCATCACCTTTGTTTTTATGGAACTGGTCCCGTAATTTCTTAGGTATCTAGGTTGTAGCTGTATTTTTCGTATTTCCGATGTATTTCTGTTAATGCTGACATCTTCATTACAACCGCCATCCAAATATTCAAATGCGAATTTGGGTATTCTTGACTTAGCCTTTGTTCTTAAATCATCTACTGAAGGATAATCTGAATTGAAACTCATCGCCATAACTACTACTTATTTTAAAATGAATGGTACGTACTTTTTTACAGCGTAATTTTTACCAAGGAATGTAGATTCCAATACTACATTAGAAATAACAATAGCGGCTTCTAACGCAGACCCCAAAGAAGAATCTGTTGTGCTAAGTTTCATAGTTCCCATATAGTGCGAAAGTAACTGAATATACCGATATCGCCATACCACCATCAGTATATACCACTTTAGAATATAACTTAGGGGTTGATATCAAAGCAGTCAGGTTATTTTCAATACGTCAAACATCAGTTTATGGCAAGTGCGTAGAAATCTATAGAGACAACCTATTAATGTCCGAGGCTGAGCTTTTTGCACGTGTTTAGGGTAAGGTAGCATTGAGGAATTAGTTGTACAATGTTATGAAAGAGGGGTTTGGTAGATTGGGTAAATAGAACGTACCTATTGGAGAAGTCTATAATTTATGGAGATCATGCGTTGGTGCTACTAACTGCGCTGCAATTTTCTTTTGAGTCAGATCCATCATCTAGCACCTAATGTGATCAAACAAGCTACGAGTGTACATAATGAAGCTGTTTAACAATTGATTGATAACAGACTCTTGTTAGATTATTTTTACACGAAATTGGAATTGTTTTCGGTACAGAAAAATTATTTGGTCCGCCCACTTAATTTTTCTAACGTATCCATAACCAATAAGCCATCTTCCGCAGGGCAAGGGTTCTCACCTTTACCTAGAAAATAATCTACGGTGGCTTTTATCATGGGTTCTTGAATATGCTTCGGATTTTGGAATGAAAATAGTTCAATTCCGATTGAGGTGATTGAAGTTACCTTGTCGCCAAAAAAAGAAAACTCGATGTTCCCTTCCGTACCATAAATGATGCATTGGTCTTTTTTATTCAATTCAGATGTATTGAAGTTCCATATGCCACGAAATTGAATTCCATTTGCGAAGGACATAATTCCATTAACAACATCTTCAACTTTCGAATTTTGCTTAGAGGTATGGGAAAAACCATGAACGCTTGTAATCGGCCCGAAATAATGATGCATTAAATCGATTTGATGTGGCGCCAGATCATAAAAATAACCACCACCCGAAACCTCAGGATTCAATCGCCAATTCTCAACGGAATCGGCAACGATATCTGATTTTAAGGGTTGTAAAATTTGAATATCGATATGGGTGATTTCACCAATTTTTTTTTGACTTAAAAGTTCTTTCACTTTTAAAAAGGCAGGTAGTTTTCTTCGGTAATGGGCAACTGTAAGTTTACTAGAGCTGTTATTTATCGCATCACATATTTGTTTGGCCTGTTCAGAATCTAAAGCCATTGGCTTTTCTAAGTAGACATGTTTCCCTGCCTTTAAAGCCTGCATGGTGTATTTTAAATGCGTTGAAGGTGGGGTGGCGATGTAAACGGCGTCGATTGCCTTATTAGTACATATATCTTCCGTATTAGTTGTCCAATGAGGTACGTTATGTCGTTCTGCAAAGCTCTTTGCTTTAACAACATTGCGTCGCATGACCGAAACCAAATTTGAGTTTTCAACCTGCTGAAAAGCAGGGCCACTTTTAACTTCGGCCACATCACCACAGCCAATAATACCCCAATTAATTTTGTTCATAAATTATAAAAACGCAAATGTTACAGCATTACTTTTTGTCTGATTTTCTCTTTTCTATAATTTGATTGAGCTTCTTTTTATTCACTCCAAAAATGCCATTATCTCCTACATCGCCCATAAAGGTGTCGATGTACTTATTGTTGAGTTCATCGCTATCTCCATATTTTTTCCGTACTGCTTCTAATTCTTTATGTAATTTGTCTTGTATATCCGCGTAGGCAGGGTCATCATATACATTGGTAAGCTCTTTAGGGTCTTTTTTGCGGTCTATCAATTCCCAATAATCCAGGTCAAAATAATAATGGATGAGTTTGTATTCTTTGGTGATGATAGCATAATGCCTGTTCACCATATGCTCGGCAGGATATTCGTAGTAATGGTAATACACTGCTTCTCGGTCCCAATTTTCCATTTTACCGGTTAGAATAGGTACAAGACTTTCCCCTTGCATGTCTGACGGTTGTTCTACACCGGCCACATCTAAAAACGTCTGGGCAAAATCTAAATTCTGTACCATTTCATCAGATGTTGTACCAGGCTTAATTTTATCGGGCCAAGAGACCAAAAGAGGTGTCTTAAAAGATTCGTCATACACAAAACGTTTATCGAACCAACCGTGCTCACCTAAATAGAAACCTTGATCGGAGGTATACACGATGATAGTATTCTCCATAAGGTTATTCTCTTCTAAATAATCTAGTACCCTACCGACGTTTTCATCAACAGATTTAATGGTACCGAGGTAATCTTGAATATAGCGTTGGTAGCGCCAGCGCATTTTATCCTCGTCGTTTAAAGCGGGATAGTTGTTTTTAAAATCGGCGTTTATTTTATCGTATTGGGCCTTGAAATTTGCCAATTGTTTGGTATCCATTCTACCTACAGAATTTTCGAACCTTCCTTCATCGATTACTAATTCTGGTGCGTTCATGGCATCTATAGTCTCAGGGTATATTTTATTATCACTCGTCCAACTCAAATGTTTTAGTATGCTCATTTCAGCCTCTGCTGCTGCAGGCCTACCTTCATAGTTGTCAAACAAGGTAGAGGGCTCAGGGAATGTCCTATTGGTAAACTCCTTCATGTGCCGCTCAGCCATTAACCAAGCGCGGTGTGGCGCTTTATGTAAATACATCAACAGAAATGGGTCTTCTTGCTTACGCTCAGTTTTCAACCAATTTAAGGTCATATCGGTTATGATATCTGTTACATATCCTTTTACATTGATTTCACCCTCATTCTTGGTAATAAAATCTGGATTGTAATAATCACCTTGACCGGGTAGTATTTTAAACTGGTCAAATCCCTTGGGGTTGTTTCCAAAATGTAATTTCCCGAACATGGCCGTTTGGTAGCCTGCCTTTTGAAGGATTTGAGGAAAAGTGACATTTGTCGTGTCAAAAGGGAAGTGATTATCAACTTTACCATTGATATGTGAATGTTTTCCGGTCAAGATTACTGCCCTAGAGGGTGCGCATATTGAATTGGTGACACTTGCATTCGTAAAAAGCATCCCCATTTTTGCAATACGATCAATATTCGGTGTTTCAATCAAGCTATTGTCATAGGCTGAAATAGCCTGATAGGCGTGATCGTCTGACATGATAAAAACAATGTTGGGTTTTTCTGATGGAGTTTCTTCTTTTTTAGAATCACACCCTATGAATAGTAAGGTCGCAATTCCTAAAATGTAAATGAAATTTTTCATGTACGGTTAAGGTTGTTTAATTAGCGGATTAAGGTACGGAAAATAGAACAATCGAAGTGGCTAAAAATAAACTGATATGTAGAAGGATTTTAGTGGATTCTCAATATTTCGGCAGTCGAGTATCCTTCTTTTTTAACTAAGAGTAAACAGGTGTAAAAAACCTGTTGTGCATTTTAAATTTGTTATAAAAAACCGATGTAATTTCGAGTATTTATTCGAAATGTAATGGAGAAAAAATGCATGCCTACCGGTCGGGTATTGGAAACTAATTTACCACCAAAAGATTCTCGATATACTGTATTTTTAATGAAAATATTGAAAAATCCAGCACTCGAACTGATATTTTTTTATTCCAAATTTAGAAGGTATAACAGATTAATATACTAAAATAGGAAGAACAGATACAATTACTATTTCTTTAAAAGCACTATGGAACTTCATTTGCTTTCCTCTATTCCTATATCTTACGTGCTATTTAGAACGCTTTTAGTAGCGTTGATTTAGATTATAAGGCTGCAAAATTGTCTTGGGTTAGCATTTGTATCAATAGAATTCTAAAAATTCGATTTCTTAAATTATTTTTGATTTAAAATTAACGTATGGCCTCAGGATTTTTTGCAATTTTAGACGACGTAGCAGCATTATTAGATGATGTAGCAGCAATGAGTAAAATCGCGACCAAAAAGACTGCAGGAATTCTTGGCGATGACTTAGCGGTTAATGCAGAAAAAGCTTCCGGTTTTGTGTCTAAACGAGAACTTCCTGTTTTATGGGCCATTACAAAAGGTTCGCTACTTAATAAAATAATAATTCTACCCATTGCTTTTTTATTGAGCGCATTTTTGCCGTGGGCCGTAACCGTAGTATTGGTTCTCGGCGGACTCTATCTTGCCTATGAGGGTGCCGAGAAAATTTATGAATTTTTTGTTCCTCATGAGCATGCTGCTATTGTTACGGAAACTAAGGTAATGAGCGAAGCGGAAATTTTGGAAATGGAAAAAGTAAAAATAAAATCAGCCATAGTTACCGATTTTATTCTGTCCATTGAAATTGTAATTATTGCTTTGGGTACGGTTATCGGAGAACCGTTGGTTTCTCAGATTGTAGTGGTGTCCATCGTAGCTTTAATAGCTACCGTAGGTGTTTATGGTATTGTAGCGCTTATTGTACGGATGGACGAGTTTGGAACACATTTAATTAATTTTAACGAACAGGATAATAGTATATCGGACAAAATAGGGCGATTCTTTGTCAACGCATTACCTAAGGTTATTAAGGCTTTATCCGTTATTGGAACCATAGCGTTGATTCTAGTTTCTGGTGGAATATTTGTTCATAATATTGCTTTTCTCCACGACCTGTTCGCTAATGTTCCAGGTATGTTTGTAGAGTTTGGTGTGGGGTTGGTTGCCGGATTTCTAGTATTACTGTTGTACAAAGGTTTTAAGAAATTAGTTACCAAGTCAGCTTAATGACTTGTTTTATTTAATGGATATTGTCTCTATTTCTTGCATGATTCTATCGGTATCAAAAAGAGCTACGATGATTTTTTGATAGTGTAAAATATCATCATATGTTAATGTTCTTTTCTTACGGTCTTTTAGCCACTTTTGAGCGGGTTGATAACCGCCTATATAAAACTCCCAAGCTTTTAGTGGTATGTTGTCAAAATACTGTTCGTCATTAATCCAGATTCGGCCAAGCTGCTTTTCTTCATCAAATAATTCCCAATCTTTCTTTGCAATTTTTTTGGTAATCTTGTTGCTACCACCAATAGGGTAGGATGTAATATATTCTTCTATTTGTGCAGATTCTAACAAATGAAACTTTCTTATTTCTCCATCTAATTTTACAAGACGCCAAAACGTTTCTTGGTCTTTTGGATAAGGTACGCGCGGAAAATCTATTTTTAAAAACTCCTTATATTTATCTCTGTAGCTAGGGGAATGTAACACCACATAGATATAATCTAATATATCTTTAGGTGCGAATGTAGTTTTATAATCGTCTCGTAATTCTGTGCTATTGGCAAAACAAATATTGCCTTCGGTTTCTTTTTCGGGAACAAAAGTTAAACCTAGTTCGCTTTCTATAGTATTGATAATCTTTAAATTTGATATGTTTACGGCGTCTTCATATACATGGGAATGAATATAATTGGTAAAAATTAAATTGGTTAACAATTCCCTATGCCGGTCAAACTGATCTTTATTACTCATTTTAATTGTCCTCTATATAATTGACGCCAATATTCTTGGCAACTATATATCCTACATGAATATCTTAAGTTGCAAGTATATAATCGGTAGCACCACAAGCTTGGCGTTTTGGTTCGGTGCCCTAATTTTGGGAATTAAGTTTTTAATTAAATTTCATGAATTTCTCCTCAACGTATGCTCTGTGGCATCCCTAGTGTATACCGTAGGTCAATGTTGTCAATATACTGTTGTATAGTTATTTTGTTCGGACATTATTGAGGTATTCAAACTAATACTGTTTAATAATTAAATATAGCTATACAATCTGAATTGAGTGCAATTACTATCGAAGAGGTTTGTCAATAGTTAAACGAAGCAGTATTTGTAAACATAAATATATTCGTGGCTCCGAGGTTTTTAAAAGGGAAGAAGCTCCCAATATCTTGAAGGTTTTTAGCAGTCTAGACATGATTTTTCTAGGCTACGCTAAGGATAAACTTCTCGCACTACTGTTTTTTAGATAGTGGAATAGCAGTAAACGAAAAAAGCTCTCAATTTTTTGAGAGCCCCGATTTAGCTTGTCTGTGACGAGTGACTCAAATCAATGCCTCATACATACGCTACGACGCTGCAAAATTCGCAGAATAGCGTTTTTTATCCGTGTATCGTTTCTTCCTTTCCGTAGTTTTTAATCACTTCAGCTTCAAATTCAACAAGCTCTTGCCAGCGTTTGTCTACATCTATATTCGTGTCATATTTACGCGCAAAGCCAATAAAAGTGGTGTAATGTCCTGCTTCGCTAATCATTAAATCGTGGTAGAATTTAGAAAGTTCGGGATCTTTTATTTCTTCTGAAAGTAATTTAAAACGTTCGCAGCTTCTTGCTTCAATCATGGCAGAGAATAAGAGCCTATCAACCATCGATTTCAGTCTGTTTCCACCTTTGTTCATAAACTTGTAAAGCTCGTTAACGTAGTTGTCTTTGCGCTCTCTACCTAATGTATAACCGCGCTTTTTAATGATATCATGTACCATTTGAAAGTGCATTAGCTCTTCTTGGGCTAAAAGGAGTAAATCGGTAACTAAATCGGGGTATTCGGAATTAAGTGTAATTATAGTAATCGCATTAGTTGCGGCCTTTTGTTCACACCATGCATGATCTGTTAGTATTTCTTCTATGTTTTTTTTAACAATATTAACCCAACGTGGGTCTGTTGCTAATTTTAAATGAAGCATGGGCTGTTTGTTTTTGTAAAAATAGGGGTCAGCGGTAAAAGACTAACCACTATAACTCAAGATATTTTGTAAATATGACGAGTATATAATCCTTGCTATCGTTAGTTTGCACTTAGTGCTGTTCTGAGTGAGCCGACCAAATATTCAAAATGTCATCCCCCGCTTATTATAAGGCTTCCATTTGTAATGCTTATTGTTTCTTAATGGTTTAGTTTATTGTTTATTTACATAAAATAGAGACCGTTTAAATGCAAATTATAAAAACCCACTATCATCCTGAAGTACATACCTTAGAAAATAAATCTATTTTCACAAGGCTAGCCACAAGAAGTATTGCACTGCAGGGTTCTAGTATATTATTGCTGTATACCGAAAGATATGAAGACTATAGTCTTCCTGGCGGAGGCTTAGATTTGGGTGAGGATAAAACCGAAGGGATGATGCGAGAGCTTAGAGAAGAAACTGGTGCCCGAGATATTACAAACATAAAGCCCTTTGGGGCTTACGAGGAGTATAGGCCATGGCATAAGCCAGACTATGATATTCAGCATATGATTTCGTATTGCTATACCTGCGAGATTAACAGTGAGCTTGGCAAATCAAATTTGGAGTCTTACGAAGTAAAAAATGGTATGAAAGCGATATGGATTACTATTCATGAAGCCATAGCACATAATACAAAGACTATGGCTACAAGCGATAAAAAGGGGATGTCTATTGAACGAGAAACTTATTTATTAAAGCGTATCGCCGAACATTTGATTTGAAAATCCGAAGTCCTAAGTAAAAAGCAATGAGTATTGATGTTCAATCCTTTAACAGATGTTCAACTCGTAATTATATTTCATGAGCCTAATAGTATATTTAATCGGCACGTGAGATATAATTGGTAACAAAAGGATTGACCTAACCTTCAATATTAGACAGAGGGTATTGATAATTTACTCTATGAATTTGCCCAGCGAACAGGAAGAATGAGTGGCGTTCTAAATGGTTTTTCAGAATCAGAGGTTATGATAAATTTAATGGTTTCAGGAGGCATTAAGACTTCGGATATTGAAGGCGAGTATTTGAATTTTAAACATATTACACCCGAAAAGGGAACTGATTTAGAAGCCTTATTTTCAGAGACTATAACCATGTTTCTAGTGGGAAGTTGGAATGAATAGTATGATTCTTACAGTGTATGAAATCATAGCTACCAATATCCTACTCTATCCTATATTAAGAAAGACCAACCACTACTATTTCCCATAATGTGTTAAATGCAATATACTTTAACTATATGGATATATTTAAAAGTTCCTTTTACAGTTTGGGCAAGAATCAGTACAGGTACTATGGAAGATGTGAACCTGATTGATGTTGTGCTTAAAAAAATTTTGGCAACCTAAACTTTTTTATTCATCAATAGAGTTTTAGGTTTTGCGCTATGCGGATCAAAAAAAAATACAACTTTATTTTTTAACAAGTTGAATAGTGAAATTATCAAACTTAAATTCGATAATTGAAAATAGAAATAATGAAAGTCCAATCATTTCCAAAAATTCTTCAATTGTATATAATAAAGAAAAATTTAAATCATATCCATGTTTTTCAAAATACATACCTTCAAATCCTTCTATTCCAATAGCTCCTGCAATATAAATTATACCCGACAAAATAAACCTAATTGCGTTTTTTTTAGGTAACCCCAATAAGAATGGGAAGTAGTAGATAAAAAGAATAATCACGAAAATGGCATACGGTATTATCCATGAAAAATAAAACAGCCCTGTAAATTTAAATCTTTTTAGTAAGGGTATGAAATTCTCATGTATCGAAATAATTTCATCAAATGATAAAAAAAAGAAAACTAATGATAGTATCAACCAATGTTTACTATACTTTTTAATAGAGTAAAACTGGTGGATAACGAATAAGATAATTGCAATAACAAATAAAAGCAAAAACGAGAAGACCGTAGGTACACTATCCTCGGTATCGAAATCAAGAAATGAAAATACCTGATTGACATAAAAATTATCGTATTGATACTCTAAAAATATCCCCATTATATTTAACGCCAAGAGCACTAATATTACGACCATCAAAAACTTTAATATATTTTTTGGTTTGATTTTAATTATCATAATTAATCTGGTACAACTGAGGTTTTAATACTATTACTACAAGACCACTTTTATTTAGAATATTGAATTGATGTATTTAAATGATTTTAGTCTACGTTTGTTTATTTGGCTTAATATACATTAATCCTCTCAATTTTCAAGATTTACTAATAGGCGTGGGCATACACAATTAAAGGTTTGATAGCTCTATTAACAAAGCTTTCGAGATTGCTTACAATATATAACATGCTATTACTTTCTTTTAGCTCATTTTCGAATTAAAATAAGCGTTTTTTAAACCTATAGCTCGTTTAATTTTACTTTACAACTCTGTCGATTTTCTAAGCTGAAGCAAGTTTTCAACTAGTTACCGCACAAGTAAAGCCTAACCCCTACTAGCTATTTTTTATTAAACTAAAATTTTGTTGGGTGTGGTTTCGTTGAATTCACTACATGTGAAATTTAAAAAGAATGTAATTATACTCTGTTTTCAAAATATTACTATTGGTGATTGCAGAATTAAAAATTGGGCTTAAGTCATTCCCATTTTAATTATGATTTAGAAAATTAACTCCGCCGGTCAGGTTGGCGCCAGTTGGAAGCTGGTGACCAAACAAGTAACGCTAATCCTCCCCACCTTCTTCCTGTCCAAACTTCTGTCTTGAATGGCATCTTATATATGATCTCCGTTCAAATCGGAATGACCACCAAGTTCTGCAATGGTTCTTGCAACTTTTAAAATACCGTCGTAAGCACGTGCTGAAAGATTCAATCGCTCCATAGCCTTTTATAATAAGGACTTCGATAAATCTTCTAGTTCACAATGTGCTCGAATTTGCTTTGTATTCATTTGGGCTTTATAGTGAACATTATCAATTCTGCGAAACGTAAAGTTTGTAACTCCGCAGTTACTCTTTTTCTAAAGTCTTCGCTACCCTCTCCTTTTTGTTCTTCAGATAGTTTTTCGAAAGGTACAGGGGTTGCTCCAATATGTATATCGATACTATACTAATATGGGTCTAGGAATTTTGCTTAAATACCGTTGCATTTCTGCCGGTGATGAAGTTACTGGCGCATCTGGGTTATTAAAATAGTCCACCTGGACTAGGGTTCATACTCGCCGCTAGCGTAAACCACTTGGGTAGGTTGCTATAAATTTTACTCTTGACATAAGTACTTTTCTATCTTCTAAAGGCTGTCTCAATACCTCTAATACGCCTCGTTTATACTCTTGTGATATATCTAAAAATAAATTACCATTATGAGGATGTGAAATTTCACTTGATTGTGGGTGTGAACCGCCACCGACGAGTGCTACATCTGTTATAGAATAGTACTGACAAAAGCCCCTTACAATCAAAATTTAATGGGACATTATCTAAATTTAGCGCGGTACATTTGACCCCACCTCTATTTAAGCTTTTAAAATAAACCTAACTACTTAGCTGCTTATAAATTTTCTAGAAAAACAGCAATTGATTCAACTTTAATTTGAATCAATGAGCCGAATAATTAATCTATTCAACTCGTAATTATATTTCATGGGCCTAATAGTATATTTAATCGGCACATGAGATATAATGGGTAACAAAAGGATTGGCCTAAACTTCAATATTAGATAGAGGGTGTTGATAATTTACTCTATGAATTTGCCCAGCGAACAGGAAGAATGAGTGGCGTTCTAAATGGCTTCAGAAGCCATTAATCGGGTATTGAAGGCGAGTATTTGAGCTGAAAAGATGAGATGTCTTCTATCAGAAGAAATCTTGGCTTAAATCCCAAATTTCCAATATCCAAAGATAAAAGAGTGGAAAGGATAACGGAATTAATGTTGGCCATCCGCAAACATTTTATAGGTCCTATTTCCGAAAAGATGTTATTCGATTGGCATACCATGCTAATGAAGGGTCGTATAAGGAATACTAATAGGTAAATGGCGTTCGCATGAAGAAACCATACAAATAGTTTCTGTGGCGATCGGAAGAGGGGTAGTTCATTTTAACGCTCCGTAGTCAAATACTATTCCTTCTGAAATGGGCGAGTTTATCGCATGGTTCAATGAACCTCAAAAAAATATTAAAAAACCTATTATAAGGTCAGCTATCGCTGATCTATATTTTTAAACTATATATCCTTTTGAAGTTGGTAGTGGTCGAATAGGTAGAGCTGTAACTGAAAAAGTTCTTTCACAAAGCCATAGGTCGTTCTGTTTTGTTCAGTCTTTCCAAATCTATAGAGATATTAAGAATAAATATTATGACGCTTTAAAAGCTGCGAAACGTTCAAACGAAATTATAGATTGGATAAGTTACTTTATCAAGCCAGTTTTGGATGCACAAATCGATGTCGAGCAAGAAATCGAATTTGCTTTTAAGAAAACTGAATTCTTTGATAAAAATAAAAGTATACTTAATGAAGGGCAACAAAAAGTGATCCGTAGAATATTAGAAGAGGGCAATCAGGGTTTTGAAAGTGGGATGAACGCAAGAAAGTATATTTCTATGGCAAGCACATCTAAAGCTACTGCAATGAGAGATTTACAGGACTTGGTTTAAAAGATATTTTTAGGTCTATTGGTGTAGGTAGGAGCACGAAATATGGGATAGTAATATAAAAAAAAAGCTCTCAATTTCTTGAGAGCTTTTTGCGGTCTGGACGGGATGCTGCCCCCTTAATTTAACTTTTTATTAACATACATTATTTTACTGATTATAAGTGACTTAACTGAATTAAATTTTTTATTTTACATCATAAAACACTATTTTGGGTAAAAATGCAGCACGAATGCAGCACGCTGATGTATAATTTTAGGTTTTACATATCGGACAAATCTAACCAAAATGGAACCCATAGTATCAAATTAAGATACTATGAAAATCGTCATGTTAGAATTCAAATTGATACCGGAATTGAGATTCCTTTGAAGTATTGGAATAGGGAAAAATCCTTTCTCAAAAAATCAAAGGAAGTGGGTTCCGAATATGTTCAACTCACCCAAATGGATAGTCTGGCCAATCAGATTATTTCTTCTTATCGGAACCAAGGTAAACCGCTTTCCAAAAAATTATTCAAAAAACAATTTGAAGATGGGGAACCCTCCATCAATACAAAACCTGTTGAGGATTTTTTTACTGAATTTGAGCACTATCTAGAGAGTAAAAAGGGAAAGGTAGTTAAGGATGTTATCAAGGATTACAATTCCCTTAGAAAACATTTGGAAGGTTTTCAGGAATTTTCTGGGATCATCGTTGATTTTAATGCATTCGATTACCATTTTTACCAAGAATGGACGGATTATTTGGCCTATCATGCCCCTCTAAAAAATGGAGGTGTAGGCATGAAAAATAATACCATTGGCAAATTGGTCAAGAACCTGAAGGCCTTTCTAAACGATCGCATGCGCAGAAATAGAATCAAACCTATCGATTTAACTGCCTTCAAGGTAGTACAAGAAGAAGTTGACCATATTTATTTAGCTGCTGAAGAGATACAGGCCATAGCGGCCGTTGATTGTAAAGCTGATGAAGAGCTGGAAATGGTAAAGGATTTCTTTGTAATCGGTTGCTTGACCGGACTTCGGTTTTCCGATATTTCAAGGATTCGACCTGAATATTTGGATAATGAGGGTTTTTTAAATATTCGGCAAAAGAAAACTTCAGGCCGTATCGTAATTCCATTGCGCAAACAGGTGAAGGAAGTTTTAAAGAAATATAACGGCCACGCCCCAGAAATCGATTCTTTTACCTTTAATAAACGTATAAAGGAACTTGGCGATAAG
Organism: Maribacter sp. ACAM166; assembly: GCF_005771495.1. GTDB lineage: Bacteria > Bacteroidota > Bacteroidia > Flavobacteriales > Flavobacteriaceae > Maribacter. Next base: position 24,972 of record NZ_VAUW01000013.1, on the reverse strand, counting down.
GCGGGGCTTCATCAAAAAGTTGAAGTCGAACATAAACGGGGAACTATAAAGGAAGCCCAACTTTTGGAAAAGTATAAACTAATTAGTTCCCATACTTGTAGGCGTTCATTTTGTACCAATGCCTATCTAGATGGCATCGATGTGCAGTTGATTATGAAAATTTCAGGACATAGATCGGAGAAGGCTTTCCGGCGTTATCTCAAAATATCAAATTACGAGGCCGCTCAAAAATTGAAGGAGGCTTGGGGATTGGATTGATAGTCTTAAAGGATTTTCAGCCGATTTAGATGCCATGAGAAAATAGTATCCTCCACATTCTAAACAAATTCCCTAAAATTATTTCTATGAATCACTTCAATTGAAGCATCGTAACTTTCCATAAAGGATTCGGGAAATTTGACGTTGGCTTTTGGACTCCATTTAAACTCGAAACCAGTAATTTTTCCAGATTCTTCTTCAACATAGTCGATTTCTTGTTGCTGCTTGGTTCGCCAGAAATAGGAATTGGCCAAAGAGCCCTCGTAGGCCTGTTTTTTGAGACGTTCGGTTATTAAGAAGTTTTCCCAAAGCCCTCCAATATCACTACGGCTGTCCAGTGCGTTGAAATTCGCGATAATGGCGTTTCTAACACCAGTGTCATAGAAATATATCTTTTGGTTCGTCTTTATTTCGTTCCTTAAGTTTCTGCTAAAACTTGTTAGCCTAAAAATCACATATCCCTTTTCAAGTAAATCGATGTAATTGGCAACAGTATTTTTATCAACACCCACCAATTGTGCCAACTCATTGTAGCTAACCTCATTTCCTAATTGTAGCGCTAGGGCACGTAGTATTTTTTCCAAAACTTGAGGTTTTCGTATCCCGCTGAATGCCAATATATCTTTATACAGATAGCTGTTTGTCAATTGTTTTAAAACTTCGATTTCGTCTCCAGGATTGTTGATGACATCTGGATACATACCGTAGCGTATTCTCAGTTCGAGCTGTTGTTCTGACTTTACGTAGCCGATAGCCCCCTCCAGTTCTTTCCAGGAAATAGGATATAATTTATATTCCCATTTTCTTCCCGTTAAAGGTTCGCTGGTCTGGTTATTTAATTCGAAGGCCGAAGAACCGCTTACAAATAGTTGTACTTTTTTGAATTGATCCGTGATTATCTTCAAGGTCAAGCCAATATTTTCTATGCGCTGCGCTTCATCAATAAATACGGTGGTATGGTCACCTATTATGCTTTTTAATTGCTCAGTATTGGGATTGGTCAACAAATTTCTTACTGTTGAATCATCGCCATCCAAAAACAAATGCGGCCTATTTTTTAATATGGAATTGATTAAGGTTGTTTTTCCGACTTGTCTAGGTCCAATGACTATAATTGCCTTCCCTTTATCCAGCTTGGAGGTGATTTTACCTTCTAATATTCGTTTTACCATGGCCATTTAGTGAACGTATTCACCAAAAGTAGTTCTTTTTGGTGAATACGTTCACCAAAAGTTACTTAAATTGTATAGTGTTACTACACTAATTGCCCGCAATGGAATGATTTTATTCGGGGACTTTTCCAAATCCAACATCAAAATATCAAAGCAATATTCATTTGATTAAACGTATGATAAATGCTTTATATGAATATTGATACATATGTTCATATGACTATAGCATCATATGATGATAGCAATATAGCATTCTATATTCCTATGGATTGTTTTTTAAAATAATTATACTTTTTTATGGCTAGGGGAAAAAAGAGCTGATATAGACTGGCCTGAGTCTTTCGACCCTCCAGCTGAGTCATTCCTTTCCCTAACCACATCCTTTCTGCGGAAGTTCACAAAAACTGATGGTTTTTGTGAACACCCTTGAAAAAAGAGGATAAAGGTGAAAAGCGAAAGGGCTTTTCACCCTTATCTGCCATTCCGTTTCAAATCCCATAACATTTAGTTCAAATATGCTGTACAGCATTTTGTGTACAGCACTCAGGTAAAATGCTGTGTAATGCTGCTAGGTTTGTAAAACAAAGTACAAGAGCAATTTGTTGTAAAAGGAATATGCGATTCTTTTTTAGTCCAGTTTGATGAAGTTCTCATACTGAAAAAGTTGAATTTTTTAAGGTTTACCATACACAAAATGATGTATGGTAAACAAATAAAATCTTGTACAATGCCATTAGGTTTGTTCAATAAAGTAAATTATTAAACCACTGTATCATGAAACGAATATTTATCATGGACGATGACGGACTCAAGGAATATGTTCCGTTAGAATCACTTCAAAAGCAAAAGGATTCCGTTATCGAGAAACCGGCTGAAGAAGTTTCAACCGAAGAAGAATTGTTGACCATTGCCGATTTGGTCAGAAAATTTAAAGTAACCCGTCCTACAATTTATGCCTGGATGAATAAAGGTTTATTGAAGAAGATTGCACTCGGGGGAAGGGTATTGTTTCATCCGGATGATATCAATGAACTTATTAAAAGAATGAGAACTGCTTCTTCGTAAAATGAATAGAAAGAAACTGAAATCTGAATTACCCCTATTTTTAATCGGAGTTCGTGAAGCAAGCCATGTTTTTGCAAGCAAAAACTGCTCACTATGTTCGCATGGCTTGTTAGGAATACTCCCCAAACCCCTTGGATATGGCAAGACCAAAAAAGAAAATACAAGACTTGAAAGCTATTCGGGTCAACGTCAGGATGACGGTATCAGAATATCTACGGGTATCCGAAAATGCAGAAACCTTGGGCGTTTCAATTCCTGACTTTATACGTTTGAAAACGACTGGAAGGGTATTGCCCAGAAAAAGAATAGCACCGGATGACAGGAAGCTTTTTATTGAGATGGGTAGAATCGGAAACAATATCAATCAATTGACCAAAAAAGTACATTTGAGAATGAACAACTCTCCGCAACTCAATTCCTTACTCTTAGAACTCCAAAGTACCCTAGATATCCTAAAATCAAATATTGTAAACCATGATAGCCAAGCAGATTAAGGGAAAAGATTTTTATGGAGTGTTGGCCTATAACGAAAAAAAGGTCGAGCAGGGAATGGGCTATGTACTGGACACTAATATTACCATTGGAAAAACTGTTCACATGACCCAAGAATTCAATATTGTTAGACAGCTCAGGCCAAGATTGGGAAAGGCGGTATATCATGTTTCGCTGAACCTGCCCTATGAGGATAGTTTGAGCGATAAACAATTCACTTCTTTAGGAATGGATTACCTCAAAGGGATGGGGTTCGATGACAACCAATATATCATGTACCGACACCAAGACCAAGAACACGAGCATATCCATATCATTGCAAATAGGGTAAAGTTTTCTGGAGAACTGGTCAGCGACAGCAAGGATTATGAACGAAGTGAACGACTAGTACGGAAACTGGAATTAAATTACAGTTTATCTCAGCTAGAGGATAATAAATTGACAAGAAAAGCAACCATTACCCAGAAAGAGATAGAAAAGGCTTTTCGAACCGGGGAACCTCCAATGAAGTTGACCCTTCAATACCATCTCGAAAATTCTATCTCTAATTCCAATAATACAACAGAGTTCATAAGGGAATTAAACACAAGGAATATATGCCCCGAGTTCAATGTAAGTAAAAGTACGGGTAGGGTAACCGGAATATCCTTTAGACATAAAGGAATCATTTATAAAGGGAGTAGTTTGGGGCGACACTATTCCTGGAACAATATCATAAAACGCATCGATTATGAACAAGACAGAGACCGTGGAGTTATTCTCAAAGCTAATAGCACAGAACGAAGAAGTGATACATCTTTTGAAGAAGATTCAAACGCAGCAACAGCACATATCGGAAAGAAGCAATCTATTTCAGAACGGCATATCAAAGTTGCTGAGCAACCAAAATCTTATCTGGAAAAAGCTCCATCAGACGGATTGAATGTTAATCAAATGGATGACCATTCATGGAACTCTTTTAAACTAGAGCTTGATAACGATAGTCGATTTAAAAAGAGGGAGCGGAAACGAAAAGGGCGAAGGCGGTAATTGTAAAAGGGATATTTCAGAAGTAAAAACCAAAACCTAATTTAACATAAGCTTTTTTTAAGTTTAAATTTGAGATAAATATATAGAACCATGATTACGATTGACGACCAATTGTTGGTAACCGATGAAATGAATGTAATCGTAATCGAGTACACCAAAAAGATAGTCCTGAAAAAATTATTGATGGCGTTCTCTTTTGAATCAAAAGGCCATTCCCAAGTTGTCACCGATTTAATTCAAAGTGTGAATTATTATGGCATGGATACGATACCTCCCGAAATTGAACTTGAGCTTTCAGCGTATGTATGGAGTTTCTTTACGGCTCTCAAAAAAGAAGAGCGTACCGCTTTATACTTTTGGATACTTAACAAAAACTACCTCTGCTATTTGGATGAATTTGAATATAATGACAACACGTTCAACGAAAGTGAATTCGACAGAAAATTTGGTAGGGAATTGGCCTTTAAAATTTATGAGCCAAATGATAGCGGTTTAATACAAGACTCCATTCACTCGCTGAAGAACTATGTCATCAATTTTGCCATGGAATTGGATTTATCCCTAGTCGATGAATATACTTCAGAACAGATTTTGGAAGAAATAGATAATTACTGTCTGTAATGGAATAAGCATTTGGTTATACAACCTTTTCAATTAAAACTGGCCATAAACCTGCCTACTACACAGGTAAATTTAAAAGAATTAGGAAGCACCGATATTAATTGTGCCCCGGATTTATTGCTCTGACCAATTACTATCACTTAGCGGATTTAAGTTTTTTATGACTTCTTTTGCCCAGGATATGTAGTCCTCGGTATTCGAATTTATTTCGTTTTTTAGAGCAGCTTGTTTTTCCATCGCGCTTATATAGTGCTCAGCTACTTGTGCCTTATTCCAATTTTCTGCATCAATAAATAATTGGTTCACTTTTGCCTGTTCTAATTCTTCCGCTTTTTTTAGAGCCTCTAGTTTTTGTTCCTTTAGCAATCTCTTATTCTCTGCAATGGCCTGCTCTGCCCTAAGGTCATGCCAGTACTTACAGTCTTTTTCAATCCAAGCAATAATTTCGGGGAGGCATTCTTCAATATTTCGTTTCGTGTTGTCAATCCAAATTTTCTTATTGAAAGAAGGGCCAGTTTGAAATTGAAGTTTATCTGATTTCTCCCAAGATTCTCTGCTCCATCCCCTCTCATCTTTATCCCGAATGCGGAATTGCTTTTGTCTTAGATTTATTTCCGTCTTCTGGCCGAACATCTCTACGTGGCATCGACTATATTCAAAGGTGATTTTGTGTCCCATTGCTTCCAATATTTGAATAAATATATCCATAAATCGGAGTGCTCTGGGCCTTAGAATCTTGTCAGTATGTATAGGTAATATATCGCTTTCCCGAGAAGCTTCCCAGAATTGTATTTTCCCTTTACTATCATCAATTTTATCCAATAACTTTTTTGTATTTCTTACTATTGGATGATAGTTAGTTATTCGTTTTGGAACTTTGAATTTTAGATTTTTGTTTTGTTCTAATTCAAAAGCCCGTTTGTGATAATCAGTTCTAAATTTTTTATGTTGTTGGGTAGGATCAAGGTTTATTTTAGGGTTCTCACTTTCAATTTTTTGAAGGGTAGGTTTTATCACTTTTTTATGGAACCTAACTTTAGACCAATAGCCTCGAGTAGGTAATGGTATTTTGTTTTCTGCGCAAATGTCCTTTAGAGTATGTAGTTCTATATTGAACTTTACTGCTATTTTGGTCAAGGGTTGATTCCAGACTAGATCGTATAATTCTTGCCGGGTGTATATTTTTTTATCCATGATTAAAGTATTTTAGTAAAAATGCGAGATAATTAGTAATTATTACTAACTTACTCGGAAAATTACTATAAGTGTATCTAAATGATTACATAAAAGAAAAACTTTCGTTAGAGCAGTACTCTTTCTCTACGGAAGAGCTTCAAGCGTTTACACATAAAGAAAAGGAGGCTTTAACGACTGACTTGTCTTACCTAACAAAAAAGGGAGACATAATGCCCCTAAGAAGAGGGTTCTACCTAATCATCCCTCCCAGATACTCAAAGCAAGGTAAATTACCCATACAACTGTATATTGAGAACCTTTTTAAAAATTTAGACCGGCCTTATTATATCGGTTTGTATTCCGCGGCTAAATTTCATGGTGCAAGTCATCAACAAATTCAGCGTGATTATATCATCACTACAAAACCCACTTTGTTGGACATAGATAAGGGGAATATTGATTTACGCTTTTTTACCACGGCAAATTGGCCTCAAAAAAATATCCTAACTAAAAAGTCTGATGCTGGAATATTCAAAATATCCGATGCAGCTTTAACGGCTGTAGATTTAATCCATTATCAAAATAAGTTAGGCGGATTGAATAGAATATTCTCTGTTCTAGAAGAACTTATGGAAAGCGTGACATATTCCCAATTATCAGATTTATTGGCGTGGTATCCTCACAAAAGTACACTGCAAAGATTGGCGTATTTCATTGATAAATTGGAAGTTGATGATGAATTGTTACAGTTGATTACGGAATACTTTAAAAAAGTAAAATACTATCCAGTTTTACTCAACCCATCATCTAAGGAAAGTGCGGGTTCAGTTACAAATCATTGGAAAGTTGATATCAATATAAAACTGGAGAGCGATATATGATACCAAGACCCTACATAGCAGCTTGGCAAGAACACGCTCCTTGGAAATCATTTTCACAGGTAGAGCAGGATTTGGTAATCAGTAGAACCTTGGTAGAACTATTTTCTGATGATTTTCTAAGGGAGCATTTGGCATTTAGAGGTGGTACGGCCTTGCATAAATTATATCTGCATCCTGCACCAAGGTATTCTGAAGATATAGATTTGGTTCAAATTAAACCCGGACCCATTAAACCCATAATGGAACGTATTAAAGAAGTCATCACCTTTTTTGAAGAGCCACGTAACACTAAGGTTAGTGGCCATGGCGCAAAAGCTTTGTATCGCTTTACTTCTGAATATGAAGATATACGCTTACGACTCAAATTAGAAATCAACTGCAAAGAGCATTTTAATGTATTACCCTGGGTAGAATTTCCTTTTGAAGTGAAAAGCGATTGGTTTAAAGGAAGTGCTAATATTCGAACGTATAACATCAATGAACTTTTAGGTACGAAGCTTAGGGCATTATACCAACGTAGCAAAGGGCGGGATTTATTCGATTTAGATTATTCCAGACTGCATTTAGAATTGGACCACGATGCTATCATCCAATGCTTTAAGGAATACATGAAGTTCTCCGTGGGTACACCACCGAGTAGAAAAGAGTTTTTAATGAATATAGAGGAGAAAGAGAACGACCCTAATTTCACAGGAGATATGGAAGCTTTGTTGCGACCAGAAATTGAATACAATCAAGAAGCCGCTTTTGAGTGGCTTAAAAATGAACTGATGATCAATATAAAATAAATGAAAACCTTATTCACCCTATTTTTTCTAACTTTTTTAATGCCATGTTCTGGCTTTCAAAGCCCTGACGACTTCAATCGAGATCTTTCCAGAATCGTAGATGATTTTAAAGAAGCAATAATGGATGAGGACGAGTGTGATGATTTAAAAGATAAAGCTGAAGACATTGCTGATGACATAGAAGAGCTTTTGGAAGATTCAGATGATTTTTCTCCTGAAGAAATTTCACAATTCAAACAACTAAAAACCGAGGCTGAGAATATTGAAGATTTTATTGCCGTTGTATCCGGTGTTGGTAATGCTTTTCCTAAGACAACGGACTTCAAAGAGGTAAATCGTAAAGTTCGCATGGATATTTATACCCTCGGAAAATATGATTTTTGTGTAGATGTTCAAGTCGCAGAAATAGGGGATTATAGGGCTTATTTAGTAACAAATAATTCTGGCAATAATGTAAGACTTAAAATTAATTGGAAAACGGCAAATGGAGCTAGTTCAGGAAGTTCTGAAGTTGGTATGCTTGGTAAATCTATTCGTCATATTTTAAACAATCGAGACGATTCCTTGGAAAACTTAGTTATTCAAAGTATCACATGTACGAAGTTTTAGCTTCCTAGTAATTATATGTATATAGGTTTAAATTAATTAAACGAAGTATTACAGTTTTATGAACGCAGTAGAAATAGAAGAAGCAGTATCGGAACTTGCTGGTCAACCATTTGATAGGGAAGAATTTCCTTTTCTATTTTTAGAAGCTTTTGGTAATAAAGATACCACTATTAAGAAGTTAAGAAGTGGTTCTTCTAATAAGACAGATTTTGATGGTGCTATTTTACAGCGAAATAATATTCATATTGCAACTTGTAAAAAAGGGAAAGTTTCTGAAACTTTAGATGTACTTCGCAAGAGTCCTTCAACCAATAAAAGTAAAGCAGAATATATTTTAGCTACAGATGGATTAGATTTTCAAGCTGAAAATATATTTAGTGGTGAAACTGTAGCTTGTGATTATGAAGATTTTCATAATTATTTTGGTTTTTTTCTTTCTCTAGCAAATATTACCACAGTAAAACAAATACGTGAAAGCGCATTTGATATAAAGGCAACTAGCCGTTTAAATAAACTTTATGTTGAGTTATTAGAACATAATCCCGAATGGGCAAGTATAGAGCGTCGTCCAGATATGAATCACTTTCTGGCTCGTTTAATTTTCTGCTTTTTTGCTGAGGATACAGATATTTTTGAAGGTGATAATCTTTTTACAGATACAGTTCAAAAAATTAGTGATTCAAATGCATCTAATACTCATGAGGTTATTAGTGAGATGTTTAGAGCAATGGATACTAAACGTGAAATTCGCGATGAACAAAAAATAAAGGTTTGGGGTAAAAAATTCCCTTATGTGAACGGAGAACTTTTCTCAGGCTCTACCGAAGTACCTAAGTTTTCTAAAATAGCACGTTCATATCTATTACATGTAGGTAGTTTAGATTGGAAGCAAATTAACCCAGATATATTTGGGTCAATGATACAAGCTGTTGCGGACGAAGATGAACGTGGTTCATTAGGGATGCATTACACTTCTGTTCCAAATATATTGAAGGTCTTAAACCCATTATTTTTAGATGATTTACGTGAGCAGTTAGAAAAGGCGGGAGATAACGGTCGTAAATTACTCAATTTACGAAACCGTATGGTGCGTATACGTGTTTTTGACCCTGCTTGTGGTTCTGGTAACTTCTTAGTGATTGCGTATAAAGAAATGCGTAAAATTGAAAACGAGATTAACCTAAAACGAGGAGAAAAAAATAGGGCAAGTGAAATACCATTAACTAACTTTAGAGGTATTGAGTTAAAAGATTTCTCAGCAGAAGTAGCGCGTTTAGCTTTAATCATTGCAGAATATCAATGCGATGTTTTATACAGAGGTCAAAGTCTCGCACTTGCAGAATTTTTACCCTTAGATGCTCAAAATTGGATAACAAAAGGAAATGCTTTAAGAATTAATTGGTTTTCTGTTTGCCCACCAACTGGTACTGGAGTTAAATTACAGGGAGATGATTTGTTTTCTACACCATTACATCAAGCAGAAATAGATTTTGAAAACGAAGGTGGTGAAACTTATATCTGTGGTAATCCACCATTTTCGGGCACAAGAAAACAAACTAAGGAGCAAAAAAGTGACCTAGAGCTAGTGTTTAAAAACTATATTAAAAATTATAAAAGGATTGATTACGTTGGAGCTTGGTTTTTCAAAGCTGCATTATACAGTATTAAAACAAAATCAAGATTTGCATTAGTAGCGACAAACAGTATATGTCAGGGTCAACAAGTACCATTAACTTGGGCTGCGATGTTTAAGATAGGTTTTAAAATAAGATTTGCTTATACCTCTTTTAAATGGTCTAATCTTGCCAATAATAAGGCTGGTGTTACAGTTGTTATAGTTGGTTTAGATAATGATGATTCTGGAGAAAGAGCAATTTATAATTTAAATAATAAGAAAGATGTAGATTTTATCAATCCATATTTACTTCCAAATAATGTTGAGATTATACCAGCTTCTAATAAGCCAATATTTACAGATGTTGCTATGTCTCTTGGTGTTTACTACTCAAAATCTGCAGGTTTAATATTAACAAAAGATGAGAAAACTCAATTAATTGATAGTGGTGTTCCTTTAAAATTTATAAAACGTTTTTTAGGTTCTAACGAATTTATAAAAGGATTAGAGAGGTATTGTTTATGGGTTTCCAATGATGAACTAGACGAAGCTATTTCCCATCCAATGATTTTACAACGTATTAATTCAGTAAAAAAGGATAGACTAGAAACAAAGGATAAAGCTGTCAATAAACTTGCATTAAAATCACATCAATTTAGAGAGTATAGAGGGACTGAAAAGTTTAAAATATTTGTACCTATAATCAGTTCAGAGAATAGAGAATATTTTCCCGCTGGTATTGCGGATGATAGTATTATTCCGACGAATAAAGCTTTCTATATGCCTAATGCACCATTATGGGCATTGTCGATTGTTGTATCAAAATCACATCTTATTTGGATTGGGTCAATTTGTGGGAGGATGAGAAATGATTATTCATATTCGAGTACTTTAGGCTGGAATACCTTTCCCATACCAATTTTAACCCAAAAAAACAAAGAAGACTTAACGGCATGTGCGGAAGAGATATTAATTGCTCGAGAGCGCCATTTTCCTGCAACTATTGCAGACTTATACGATCCAGACAAAATGCCAAAGGATTTAAGGTTAGCACACGAACGTAATGACGAAGTTTTAGAACGTATTTACATTGGTCGAAAATTTAAAAATGATACAGAGCGTTTAGAAAAATTGTTTCAACTCTACACTAAGATGACATCTAAAGAATAAGATAATGAGTAAAGAAAAAAATATACCTACTATAACAGTAAACTACAATAATAATGGTAGTTCTGTTACATCTAATGAGTTAGGTATGCGCGCTATGCAAGAATTGGCGTATGAGAAACGAGGCGAACAATATTTATTAATTAAATCACCACCTGCATCTGGTAAAAGTCGTGCCTTAATGTTTATCGCTTTAGATAAACTAAACAATCAAGATATTAAGCAAGTAATCATAGCTGTTCCAGAGAAATCTATAGGTTCTAGTTTTAATAACGAGCCATTATCTAAATATGGTTTTTATTATGATTGGGAAGTTACACCAAAATGGAATTTATGTAATTCACCCGGTGAAGATGGTGGTAAAGTGAAGTCAGTAAAAGCCTTTCTAGAAAGTACAGATAAAGTTTTAGTTTGCACGCACGCTACATTACGCTTTGCAGTAGAGCGTTTTGGTGTAGCTATTTTTGATGATAGACTTATTGCTATAGATGAATTTCATCATGTAAGTGCAAGTGAGGATAATGTACTTGGTTCTCAGCTTAAAGATTTTATTGAAAGAGATAAAGTACATATTGTAGCAATGACTGGTTCTTATTTTAGAGGAGATGCAAACCCTGTTTTAATGCCAGATGATGAGTTAAAGTTTGTTCCTGTAACTTATACCTACTATGAGCAATTAAGTGGTTACGAGTATTTAAAAACGTTGAATATTGGATATTACTTTTATAGTGGAGCATATACAGATGACATTACTAAAGTTTTAAATCCCGAGGAAAAGACAATCATACATATTCCTAATGTCAATTCAAGAGAAAGTATTGGGGGTACCCGTTTTAAACAACAAGAAGTAGATAATATATTAAATGAATTAGGTGAATGGGAAGGCATTGAGGAATCTACTGGTTTTAATCTTATAAAGACAAATTCAGGTAAAATAATAAAAGTTGCAAACCTTGTAGATGATGACCCATCAAAACGTCCTATAGTCCAGGCTGCTCTTAGAATGCCCGAAATAAAAAGTAATCGAGACCACGTAGATATTATTATTGCGTTAGGGATGGCTAAAGAAGGTTTTGATTGGATATGGTGCGAGCACGCCTTGACTATTGGATATCGTTCTAGTTTAACGGAGATTGTACAGATAATAGGACGTGCCACACGTGATGCGCCTAACAAAACACATGCAAGATTTACAAACCTAATAGCTGAAGTAGATGCTACTGAGGATTCCGTAACAGATGCGGTAAATGATACATTAAAAGCAATATCTGCAAGTTTGTTAATGGAACAAGTTTTAATTCCTAAAATGAACTTCAAACCTAAAAACCCTCAAAATAACCCAGAAGATGGATATGATTATGGTGAAGGAGGTTACGATCCAAATAAAGAAAATGTAGGTTGGAATGAAGAAAAGGGAGAATATCAGGTAGAAATTAAAGGCTTAGCAATGCCAGAGGGAGAAGATGCTAAGCGAATTTGTAAAGAAGATTTGAACGAGGTTATTGCTGCTTTTGCGCAAGACAAAGAAGCAATTGGTCGTGGTTTATTTGATGAAGAATTAGTTCCTCAAGAATTAACTCAAGTAAGATTAGGTAAAATTATAAAGGAAAAATATCCAGAAATAGACGATGAAGATATTGAAGCTATAAGACAACATGCTATAGCAGCTTTAAATATCACTCAAATGGCTAAACAAGCCATTAATACTGATAATGAAGACAATATTAAAACAAATACGTCTTTAATTGATGGCATACGTAAATTCGCTTTAGACGTTAGACATTTGGATGTAGATTGGATAGATAGTATTAATCCTTTTAGTGAAGCATACTCAATCCTTTCTAAAGCAATGAATGAAAAAAGTTTAAAGGCAATGGCAGAAGTTATTTCAGCTAAAAAGCCAGATATGTCTATAGAAGACGCAAGAGTTTTAGCAAGACGAGCTTTAAAATTTAAAAATGAAAGAGGCAGATTGCCAGATATTAAATCTGCTGACCCGTATGAGCAAAAAATGGCACAAGCAATCGCTTATTTAGCAAGAAAAAAATCAGAAGAACAAAATGGCTAAGAAAGACAAATTCACGGTTGAGGATGATGAGCTATTAGCAGCTTTAGGTGTAGGGATAGAGGTTAAAAAGAAAGCCATATTTACAGCCTTAGAGGAACGGGTTATTACAGGTTTTGAGGAAATTCAAAAATTCATTGAAGAGCATAAACGACTACCGTTACACGGTGAAGAAAATGATATTTTTGAAAGATTATATGCGGTTAGATTAGAAAAAACTAAAGAGAAACAAGAGTTTATTGATTTATTAAAAGACATTGATTATCAAAATATTTTATCTGGTGATTTTAAAAAAACCACCGAAGTATCAGATGATTTAGATGATGATGAATTATTAAATCTTTTAGGAGTTGAGGCAGAAAAAGACTCAATAACAAATTTGAAACACGTTAAAACTCGTGCAGAAAAAAGAGCAGTTGAAGAGTTTGCCAACAGAACTTTATGTGAAGACTTTGAAAAATTTAAACCATTTTTTGAGCAAATAAAAAGAGAGATTGATACGGGTTTAAGAGAAACAATAAGGTTTCGAAAAGATGCAGGATTTACTAAAACTAGCTTAAGGCAAGCACAATTCCTTATTGTAGGCGGACAGATAGCACATATAGCCGAAATTGGGGAAACATTTAAAGCTCCAAACGGAGAGGATGATGCACGTTTGCGTGTAATATACTCAAATGGTACTGAAAGTAATATTTTGTTAAGATCGCTAATTCGAGCAATGTATAAAGATGAGACTAGTAGATTTATAACAGATACAACTTTAGGTCCATTGTTTTCAGATGAAACTAGTGAAGATGACCAAGAAAGTGGAACAATTTACGTTTTGCGAAGCTTCTCTAATAACCCTATAGTTAAAGAAAATAGAGACGTCGTCCATAAAATAGGGGTTACCGGTGGCAAAGTTAAAACACGTATTGCTAATGCAAAAAACGACCCTACTTTTCTCATGGCAGAGGTAGAAGTTGTGGCAACTTATAAATTAGCCAACATAAACCGAGTTAAATTAGAAAACATCATTCATAAGTTTTTCAACTCAGTAAAATTAGATATTGAAATCAAAGACCGTTTTGGAAAGCCTGTAAAGCCAAATGAATGGTTTTTAGCTCCAATTTTTATTATTGATGAAATGGTTAGTAAAATAAAAGATGGTAGCGTTAGTGATTATTATTATGATCCTGTTACTGCTGAATTGAAGAAACACTAAGAGAAGATTAAGAAATTGAAGGCAGAGGTTGGTTCTAAGCCGAAAATTAAAGGGAGGAAAAAAGAAAAAGTATAAAATTCACAATATGCCTATCGATATTGAGCAGAAATCACAAGAATTAAAAGACTTTGTTAGTCAATATGACACCAAAATATTTATGGGTGACTTAAGTACTTTACTCCTTATGGTCGCTATGCAAAACCCTCCAGAAAGTTTAGTAGGTCTTGTAGCTCCTCAAAGACAAATATTTTATTTAGCTGGCTTACATTTAACATCAAATAAAAATCAAAACAATAAAACCAAATTCCAATATACACCAGAAGAATGGAATCATATTAAATCTTTATTAATTGAAATAGAAGCAGGATATAGTGAGAGTTATTACCCCTCTGAGGGTATTGTATTAGATGATGTTTTAATAGAGCAACGCTTAGTGGGATTAGTACATCATTTGAATTTCTTTAATCAAGGAGATTTAAATTACGAAGAACAAATTATCGAAAGAATTATAACTTATTTTTCTCCATTTGATGTTGAAATCAAAGCTCATTTTGGATTAAACATAGTTGAATTCATTACAATATATAGGTTTCTGGACGAGATGCTGCATCAAAAATTAAATTCAGTTTTTCCTTTAGCTGGTGAACCCACAATGGATGATATTAGTATAGAGCAATTTGCAGAAGGAATAATGAATCCTGAAAAAAGACATCTTGCTGTTCCTCCAAGCTATATTAGAATGTCAGAAAATATGGCTGACCCAGGTAAAAAATACCGTTTTAGCTTAGATCAATTAGATAAAGAATTTGACCCTGCGGTTGTAAGAGCATTTGTGAGCACTTTAAGCATCAAAAGGACGGAAGGTCAATTTTTATATTACACAGAGAATAATCCATATTTTAATCAACCTCTTTTTGAAGTGAATGAAGGTGAATTTCAGTCTATTGAAATCAAACAAATAGTAATAGCCATTTATAATCAAATACAAAATTTTGCGATTTCAAATGCAGCTTTAACTGAGCCATTTTATACTCGTAGAGGTGTTGAGTTGGAAAATAAAATTGTGGGTTTGTTTCAATCGATTTTAGGTGAAGACGCTAAAATTTATCAGAGTTATTACACTAATTTCGGTAGTGAACAAGATATTTTGATTTTATACAAGGGAATGGCCTTAATCATAGAAGCAAAGGCTTCAAAAATACAGGAGCCTCGTTCAGATCCAAACAAAGCCTATGAATTGGTTAAAAGAAATTTTGATAAGGTTATTCAAAAAGGCTACGATCAAAGTTATAGAGTAAAGCAGAAGTTTTTAAACAAAGAAGTTCTATCGCTATACGATGATTTGGCCTTGAGTAATGAAATCGCAAAAATTAGAACTAAGAATTATCATAGTGTTTTTAGTCTTGTAGTTACTTTAGAAAGATTTGGTCAAATACAGACAGACTTAGATGATTTGTTAGAAGTTCAGGATGACGATCAATTTCCTTTGTCTATTTGTATTGATGATTTAGAAGTTTTTCTTTTAGCCTTCAAAAAAAGAGGTTCAAAATTTTCAGAGCTTCTTCGTTATTTTGATTTGAGAGAATATTTGCATGGTGCTTTAGTATGTGGGGATGAGTTAGAAATTTGTGGAGCTATTTTAAGTAAACAAATATCAGATAAAGATTTGCAATCCAATAAAATAATTAAAACTCATCCAGATCATGCTCAGATTTTTGATGACTATTATAACGTAGGATTAGGGTTTAAAGATGAGATTAATCTTGAACGTAAAACAAGCGGAAAATTTATGACTATGTTCAGATGAAAAATCACACATCATTGTACGAAAAAAGTAGAAATTAATGAACGATAAAAGAAAGGAAATCTGCTTAAATTATTTAAAAGCTAGAAAGGAGTTTTTAGATTTTGGCAACAGTGATGAAGTGTTACATGGCAACGATAATATTGTTGGAAGGATAGGTGAAGCCATTGCCCACTCATTTTTAGAGCATAAATACCGACAGCCAAAAGTATTAATCAATCAAACTAATGCGGGTTATGATATTCTTTGTGCCAAAGGGGATCCAAGAATATCTGTGAAAATGATAACCTCAGAGAATAAAACAGGAAGCACCTCACAAATTAAGCATGATTGGGACGAGCTTATAGGGATTGAGCTAGGTGAGCATCAAAAAGTTATCAAACTTGGGGTTATTAGTAGAGCTAATTTTGAGGGCGAACAAAAGAAAAGAGGACGCCGTTTAGATCCTAATTTTAGTAGGACAATGTTGAAACCAAACGGTGTATTTGCAGCTGCAGGAAAGGTTTACGAAAATGAAGAATTAAAAGTATTCAATTTACTATAAAACTCAAACTTCCAAACACTGATTACAAAAAATAAAAGTGTTTAATCGGAACACCCTGTTCATAGTAAAGTTGACAAAACTATTAAATTATAGCAACCAAAAACAAGTAAAGCAACATGCTATTCAACCAAGTCACCAAAGAACATATTCTACTAGGTATCAAGGATTATAAAGAAAAGGGACTTCCTAATGGTTTTGGCCCTTCTTCTACTTCTAACTTGGTTCTTGAAAATAAAGAATATCATCCCAAAGCGGTAATGGCTTATCTTAAGTTTCATGCTGTCGGAAGAAAAATTAAAAGATATTTTGAAGAAGGTTTTTGAGGAAAACTAAGCAGTATGGAAAATAACGAAATTCCAGAAATAGAACTTTTTACCGATGGTGGCGCAGAACCCAACCCTGGTAAAGGTGGGTTTGGGACAATTCTTAGCTATAAGGGGAGGCAAAAGGAATTCTCTGAAGGTTATGAACTTACAACCAATAACCGAATGGAACTTATGGCGGTAATTTTTGGTCTCGAAAAAATAAAAACCAAGGCAGCGGTCACGGTGTTTTCAGATTCTAAATATGTGATAGATGGTATAGAAAAAGGTTGGGCAAAAAATTGGGAACGTAACAACTGGATTAGAAGAAAGGGCAATTTAGTACTCAATAAAGACCTGTGGGAAAGGTTGTTGGATGTTATAGATAAACATATAGTGACTTTTAACTGGGTAAAAGGGCATGCTGGTCATATCGAGAATGAACGTTGTGATGCTTTGGCTAAAGAGGGTATTGACTCAGAGAATAAAATTAAGGATGAAGGATACCTGGAATACTTGGAGCATATAGACTGGTACCAAGAACAGAAAATAGAAAAGGAGGGCGATTTATGCAGAAAATGCAATATAGCCGTTATAAAAAAGAGTCCTAAGAAAAGAAAGATAAAACCAGGTCAAAATTATTATTTTGAGTACTATCTGTTTTGCCCAAGCTGTAAAGCCATGTATATGGTAGATGGGGCAAAAAGAGAAGTGTCAGAAGGCGACACTTTATTTTAAGCCTCCAATTACTTAAGCGTATTTAATGAAAAACCTATCTACCAAAACCGATTTATCCACATTAAACGATCATCAACGTAAGGCTGTACTTTCTGAGTGTAATCGTCTTCTTGTTTTAGCAGGCGCAGGTTCAGGAAAGACGAAGACCTTGCTTCATAAAATAAATTATCTAATAGACGATAAACTTGTTGATGCTAAAAACATTCTTGCCGTTACTTTTACAAAGAATGCGGCCAATGAGATGCTAGATAGGATGATTCAATCTGCAGATAAATCTGGTTTCTATGAGAAATTTTTAAAGAGCAAAGATATTTCTATTGCAGAAAGATATAAAGAACGCCAAACCTACTTAAATAAATTTCCCTGGTTAAATAGATTAACCATTAAAACAATTCATAGTCTGTGTTATCAAATTATTAAAACGGACGGTGTACATGTGTTTGATAATAAATTTAAAATAGTGGCCGACCAAAATTCAAGCAATGAATTTTATGGAAGTACAGCAGAAGAGACCGTTAGTCAAATAATCGAGAAGGTCACGATCAATTTGTCAAATGATAAGCTGTTTCTATTAAAATTGAAACGATACATTTTAGATTATTTTGTAGACTTCATTCACCAACATAAGGAACAAGAGGAATTTAGGCCCAAAGGTAAATTCTTTACAAGTTTAAAGGGAGATAAAGTTCGTTCAAAATCTGAACAATATATTGCAGATTGGCTTTATCGTAATAGCATAGACTATGTATACGAACCAGAGGTAAAAGTTGGTAGTTCAGCGTTCCATCCAGATTTTTTTATTCCTCAAGCAAATATTTATTTAGAACACATAAGTGATAAAAGTTATCCGTCTTTTTGGAAAGAGGGGAAAATGAAGATTGCCGGTAATACGTGTATAAAAACCTATGATGACGCCACCCATAACTCCGCTGTATTCAATAAGGTATTAGATCGAGTGATTAAAGGTAGAATAAGCGCTGATTTAAGTTCGGCAACCGTTCTTCATTACGACGAAGAGTTTTCAAATTTTAGAAAAGAAATAAAAAGCTTTTATAGGGAGGTAAATGAGGTAAGAAATAAAATTGTGACCTCGGAAAAGTCTGTAGAACAGATAATAAAAGAGGCATCGGAAAGTGATTTTGAAAGAGTTCGTATGTTCTACGAACTTGCAATACCTATTATTAATGAATTCAATGATTATTGTACCAATAGATCCTATTTGGATTTTGATGGGTTGTTGACCAAGAGTATTCAATTATTGCAGCAGTATCCTAATATAAGAGAGCGCTATCAAGAAAGGTATAAACACATTCTGGTAGATGAGTTTCAGGATGTAAATAGTCTACAAGTAAAATTGCTTAATCTACTTGCAAAAGAGTCAACACAATTATTTTGTGTTGGTGATGATTGGCAGAGTATTTACGGTTTTCGAGGGTCTGAAATAGCGTATATCGTAGATTTCAAAGAACATTTTGCAGATTCTGAATTGTTAACGCTCAATTTAAATTACAGAAGTACAAACCCTATAGTTGGGGCATCTACGGAGGCTATCAAGAAAAATAAGTTCCAAATACCAAAAGAAATAAAAGCGGTTAAGCGAGGTGGACAAAAGATTAAAATCTTTTATGAAGAACAAGAAGGGCAGTCACATTCATTTATTTGGGAAGCAATAGAAAAACACATTGCCGAGGGCATAAACCCAGAAGATATTTTAGTGCTTTATAGAAGGACGGCGATGGCATCAAATTTAAGACAAGCTTTAAAAAGTAGCGGGCACAAAATTCAATTTAAAACTATCCATAGCGCAAAAGGATTAGAGGCTAAGGTTGTGTTTATTTTAGGATTGCACTCTAATAAGGGCGGATTTCCGGACCCGTGGCTACAAGATAAAATTTACCAAGTCATAAAACCTACGGATTACGATTATTTGCTGGAAGAGGAACGAAGGCTATTCTATGTGGCGCTGACAAGAGCAGAAGATTATCTTTATTTAATATCTCAAAAAGGAGCGATTTCTGATTTTATTAGGGATATCCCAACTGAGTTTATTTATCAAGACCAAGCTGAAATAGACCTTTCTAGCAATAGCGTAGTACTTTGTCCTAGTTGTGAGTCCAAAATAGAAGATCATTATAGGTTTTGTCCAGAATGTGGAAGCACAATAGTTGAAGAAACTGGAGAATTTTAAAGTTTAAATGAGAAACAAAGGATGGTAAAGTCTAAGTAATTTACCTACTAATTCCATTGGTGATGTGCAAAAGTAAAAAAACAATAAAATAATATAAAATGACCTTTCACGAAACCATTTTAAAAAAATTAATAGAATACAGGGAGTCTCATCCCAATTTTAATTTTATAGCCAGACAAAGAACCGGTGCGGGTAAACGTTTTGAAAATGGATTTTGGTTTCCAGGAAATAAAAATTACGCATTTGTAGGCTTGGTAAATGCTAATGGTGGAGCTAAAAAAACCAAAAGTGTAGGTATAGCAATCAGTCCAACTAAAGAGGGCTTTAGTTGTGATTTAGAAATTGCTTTTAGTGAAGAACAAGATGAGTTATTACTTGAAGCCTACAAGGCCATAGTTGAGAAGATAGCGGGTATTAAACATGGTGGCGGTACAAATTATCATTTTCATATTGGAGAATTACCGGTTGATGATTTCTCAAATCTTTTCTCTTTCTTGGATGAATATTACGGTATTATAATAGGAGAATTTAAAAATCGAGATAGAGATAAAGTTTTAATCTCTAACGAAAAGTTTTGGGCTATAATGGATAACATTAATATGTATAGAAATAAAGCAGATACAAAATACTGGTTGTATGCCCCCGGCGAAAACGCAGAAAAGTGGAATGAATTTTACGAAGAAGGCATAATGGCTCTGGGTTGGGATAATCTGGGAGATTTAAAAAATTATTCATCTAAACCACAAATAGTTGAACGATTACAGGAGCTTGATAATAGTACAGGATCCAAGAAAAATGATGCTACTGCGAATGATGAGTTCACAAACCATATGTCCATTGGGGATGTTGTTTTCGTTAAAAATGGTAGAGGCGCCCTGTTAGGATATGGTATTGTTGCTTCGGACTACATGTTTGACAACGAAAGGAGTGAGTTTAAGCATGTCCGAGGAATGGATTGGAAAAAGAAGGGCGAATGGGATGCAGGTCATAACTTGGTGTTGAAAACACTCACCAATGTTTCCGACTACCCCACACCAGATGCTAAGTACCCTACGTATCACGAACGTCTAATGGCAATAATTAATGGAGAAGAGGTTTCTAAAACAAAAAACTACGCTATGACCTATCCAATAAATACCATTTTATATGGCCCACCGGGTACAGGAAAAACATTCAATACAGTAAACCTTGCTTTGGAAATTTGTGGTGAGGAAATTGAAAGTTTAGAGAGAAAGGAAATAAAGGACTTATACGATCAAAAAGTTTCCGAAGGTCAAATTATTTTTTCCACTTTTCATCAAAGTATGTCTTATGAAGATTTTATTGAAGGGATAAAACCCATAGAGCCAGAGAAGGAAGGTGACCCTGTAGTTTATAAAGTTGTTGAAGGCATATTTAAAAAAGCCTGTATTGAAGCTTCCTTTAATTTTGCCATAGAAAACAATTCTTCAGATACAGATGATGTGCTTGACTTTTCTTTGGCCTATGATAATTTCCTCCAAAAACTAGAGGAAAGACTAGCTTCTGAAGCTGACGTTGAATTGGAAATCAAGAATGGCGGTAAGGTATATGTAGATAGTATTTCTGCTCAAGGGAACATTCAGATAAAACATTTGAATGGACAAAGAACATATACTGTTTCTAAAACCAGACTTTCCAAACTGCAAAAAGCCATTACTGATCTAGATGAGATTGCTAACATTAATGACTCCTTTAGGGCAATCATAGGAGGGAGTAATTCTACGGCCTATTGGTCTGTGTTAAATGCCATACAAAAGGAAAATAATTATAAAGACCTTAGAAACAAACAGGAAAGAAATTATCTGCCTGATGACAAAAAGGAAGTAGTACAAGATTTGGATAGAAATGTTTACAAGGGTAAAAATGGTAAACCAATTGTTTTAATTATTGATGAAATCAATAGGGGTAATGTATCGGCTATTTTTGGGGAATTGATAACCTTAATAGAAAAGGATAAAAGACTGGGCGCCGATGAGGCATTACTGGCACAATTACCCTATAGTAAAGAATATTTTGGAGTACCTCCAAACCTGTATATCATAGGAACTATGAATACAGCGGATAGAAGTGTGGAAGCCTTGGACTCAGCGCTAAGAAGAAGGTTCAGCTTTATAGAAATGCCACCAAAGCCTAAATTCATAAAACAATATGGTGCTAATAATGGCATAATTGACAATGTTGATTTGGTAAGACTTTTAAAGACAATCAACAAACGGATAGAAAAGTTGTTAGATAAAGACCATGCCATAGGGCACAGCTACTTTATAAAGACAACATCTCTAAATGGGCTAAAAGCAGTTTTTGCCAATAAGGTTATATCATTGTTGCAAGAATACTTTTTTGGAGATTACGGTAAAATAGGCCTGGTTTTAGGTTCTGGCTTTGTGGAATCGGTTCAAGGTGATAATTATGAAAAATTTTTTGCACCTTTTGAAGATTACGAATTAGGTTCATTAGTAGAGCGAAAAGTATATAGAATAAAAGATGCTAAAAAAATGAGCAATGAGGAATTTAAAAAAGCGCTACTACAACTTTTAGGATAGAAAATTGAACAAGAACAACCACATCATTGTATTTGAACATGAGATTCTAAGAATAGATAGAGGAGAAAAAAGGCTATCTGAAACTCAGTTAAAATCATTGCAACAATTTTATGGAGAGTCTGGTGTGCCCTATTATTCTTTGGTTCATAATGGCGTAAAGTTTTGCGAATATGTTGGGGTACTACAGATAGGGGATACTTTAATTGAAATTTTGCCAAAGATTGATAGAAGTAGTATTGCACCTGAAGAGAGCTGGCGCAAGGTGTTAATAGATATGCTGTATGCCGTTGGTCTGTTTCAATTGAAAGCTCCCACCTCTGGTAGTCTCAAATTAAAAACGAATTCCATTCTTGATCTATATTTTGAACTATTTGTTAGTGAACTGAACTATTTACTTCGACAAGGGCTTGTCAAAAAATATAGAAAAACCGAAGGCAATAGCTCAAGTTTAAAAGGAAACCTCAAATTCGGTAAGCATATAAGCCAGAATTTGGTGCATCAAGAACGGTTTTACATTCAATATACTACCTACGATACCAATCATGAACTTCATTGTATTCTGTACAAAGCCTTAAAACTATTAGTTCGTATAAACACCAATGAAATTATACAGGGCAGTCTCAAGTCTTTAGAATTGGATTTTCCAGAAATGCCAGATATCAAGGTCTCCGAAGCAACTTTTAATAAGGTCGTATTGAACCGTAAAACACAGGGATACCAAAAAGCGATTCAAATAGCCCGTTTGTTATTATTGAATTATCACCCAGATGTAAGTAAGGGCTCCAATCATATACTAGCACTAGTGTTCGATATGAACTTATTATGGGAACAATTTGTCTATGCCAGTTTGAGACGACATAAAAAAATAGAGACAACTATTACTGCCCAAAACACAAAGAATTTTTGGAAACCTAGCTCAGGGTATAATTCAAAAATGAAACCAGATATTGTGTTGAACAAGGGTAAAGAAAACTGTGTTGTTCTGGATACAAAATGGAAGAATATCAAGAACTATAATCCCTCGCCAGAAGATTTACGGCAAATGTTCGCTTATATGAAATACTATAAGGCCAAGAAAGTTGCCTTGGTATACCCTGGTATAAATACTAGCCTAAGCTATGGTCATTATTATGATCACTTAAATGCGCAGGATGACAAATTGGGAGTAGAGGAATGCAGTGTTATTTCCTTAGCCTTTAATATCAATATAAGGGAATGGCAAAAGGATATAAATAATCAAATTGAAAAATGGGCTTAAGTTGTTTTTTCAACTATCATACAATTTCAATAAAACTATCCCTTGAAAAATCATGATGCTCGTTCATATCAACATACCCCAATTGATTACACAACATGGTTGTACCTCCCAACTTCATGGCATTACCAATGTTTCTATGTACATGGCCGTAAATCCAGTAATCAATATTTGATTGTGTTATGTAATCGGTTTTATCAACCACAAAAGCATCGTTAAGTGAACTGCCCTTGAATTCAGGGGAATTACATAAAGGCGTAGGCAGATGGTGGGTGATTACAATGGTTTTACCATTATGATTTTTGAGACTTTGGTTCAAAAAATCAAAAGCCTCCGCATGAAGCACATTGAAATCATCGACGCTCAACCGATTATCACCCATTCGTATTTTATAGAAGTCATTGACTCCTCTAGATACCGCGTTTCTATTTTCAATATGTACATGGCTCCATAATGTAGAAAATAGTAGCGTGAGGTCGTTTATCTGTGTAGACTGATTGTTGAGAAGGAAGACGTTACGTTGTAATTCCCATTTAAAGGGTTTTCTATGCAAAGACAAATCATATCCGCCATAGTATTCATGATTGCCGGCTATTACATAGGTTAGTTGGTAATTGTCAGATGCCCATTTAAAAAAATCTAAGTTTTCAAAATCTCCTCCTAAGTAATGGGTATCTCCCGCAACAATGAGAATTTCCCCTGAAGGTATTAAAGGGTTATTCGCTAGCCATCTTTTGTTTGTGGCAAATTCTAAGTGTAGATCTGAGCAGTATTGTATTCTCACTTTAGTTCAATTTAGAAAAAGAAAAGTAAGAAGATATTTTGGTTTTATTTCATTTTACAGTGAATTCTATTTCGCTAATAGCATATTGTAAAATGCTGCAAAGAAGTAAAAAAGGGGCAAAAATGCAGCACGCTCGCAGCACGCTGGTTAACATTTGTTTAACATTAACATTTTTATAACATTGATTACCAATGCTTTAAAACTAAAAAAGCCTCTAAAAATAGAGGCTCTTGCGGTCTGGACGGGACTCGAACTTTTCTTGATAGTGCCCTGTATAAAAGGCTTGCCAAGGGGTGGTTTTTTGAACTCACCGCGAGGCTCACCTTTTAACATTAATTTAACATTTTTGATAATAAATAAGTTAGCTTAGTTTCAATTATGGTTAAAAACCATCCTTTGTAATGCTCTTTTTTATCAAATTATTAGTCTTACTCCGCCCAGATCTTCAATCTTATAAGGGAAATGATCACCTGGTGAAGCAATGAACATAAAGTTGATTGGAATATTCCATTCTTTTGATAGTGTATTGATGAGTTCAGGACCAAAGTGATCATCTAACTCAATAAAATCGATCTTGATCATGGGGTATTCTCTATCAATGACATTAATATCATTCCTAAATTGTTCAGTGATTGCAATTCCGTTTCTAAT
>NZ_VAUW01000098.1 GCF_005771495.1 Maribacter sp. ACAM166 | reverse complement strand
ATTCATAACCCGGAGGTCGCGGGATCGTGCCCCGCTCTCGCTACATTAGTAAAATCAAGCAAAACAACGGTTTAGTTCACTCTAAACCGTTTTTTTATGTCTATATTTCTACAAACAATTACCAATGAACACGAAAGTGAACACGTTTTAGAACACGATTTGTCAACAAGAAGTAATTTCTCCGCTCCAAAAATCTATACCGCAAAGGGTGACCTTACCAAAAGATGGTATGTCTATTTTTCATTTAGAGACCCCAGTACCAAAAAATTGGTGCGGATGAAGAATATTTACGGGAAGGCAAACAACTATAAAATCAAAGCGGACAGATTGACTATCTTAACTTCATACCGCAGAAATTTGCTCAAACTATTAAAAGAAGGATACAGTCCTTTTGAAAAAAGGAAATTGAGCGAGGTTAAAAAAGTAATCACTGTAGCTAAAAAAGAGTCCATAGAAAAGGTAGATACAGCACCAAGTATAGAATTAGCTGCAGAAAAACAATCAGTAGAACAAGGGATGCCTTTACAGGAAGCATTCGATTTTGTTCTTAAGCTCAAAAAAAATCAGATCAAACATAGAACCGTTCAAGATTACGGACATAAATCCAAAGCATTCTTACTATGGTTATCTGAAAACCATCCAGATATACATACCATAGACAAATTGACCAAAAGGATGTTGTTGAGTTTTCTAAATCAAATCGTGATGAAAACCAGTGCTAGAAATAGGAATAATTTTAGATTGGCCCTAGGAACAATGCTACAGACACTGGAAGATAACGAACTACTAAATTTCAATTTTATAAAAAACATAAAAGTCCTCAATTCGGTACCTAAGCGAAATAAAACCTTTACACTAGAAGTTGAGAACA
>NZ_VAUW01000012.1 GCF_005771495.1 Maribacter sp. ACAM166 | reverse complement strand
ACCTAACTCTCTCGATACATCTCCTACCGACCTTCCTTGTTCATTTTCCTTTAGAGCTTTAATAATCTGGCTCTCGCTAAACTTGCTGCTTTTCATGATGACAGTTTGAATTTAAAGTTAGTAAATTCGAATTATTAACTGTCCTACTTATGGGGAAGCCTACAGACGGGGAAGCCTACAAGGTGACTACGAGACGTTTCTATTTCTAATTCAAAGTCTAATTCGAAAATTGAATCATTAGTTCTTCCAACTTTTGTAAATTCTAATTTAGCAGTTTGGGCTAGAATATGATTTAAAACCTTACTTGCAGTGGTTGCGATTTCATTGTTTTCATTTTCAATCAAGGATTCTAATAACTGAATTTCCTTTTCATCACCTACACTTTTAATTTCGTCTAAGAGTATTAATTTGGTTTCAGTATCTGATAAATTAAAAATTTCAGTAAAAACACTACTAGATAAATCATTATCAGAAGAGAACATATCATTAGGGCGTGGCGATTGATATGAGAATTTATGTATCAATTCATTAATTCGCTCTAAAACAAGTGGAGATGTGTTAGCAGCTAATAATTGATGAAGTGTGGGTAACTCTCGGCTATCACCCATATCTGCAATATTTTCTAAAAAAACCATAGTTTCAAGTTCTGCTTCTTCCATGAAATTTGCGGAAAATGAAATAGAATCGTTTTCAAAAGTGATCAACGGATCTGGGTCTGTATTCAATTCTTCTGCAACATCTGCAGGTTCCATTTTTGAAATTGAAAACCAATCTAATTCGATAAAATCATTTTTTACAGCATCAAACGAGTTATTATCGGTTGTATGAATTTCACTTACAAAATTATTATCAAGCGAAAACATTGGTTCAATATCATTATGTATATCATTGGGTATCGCTATCGCTGCATCAATTTCAGAAAGCACTAATGGTGAAAATTCGATGAATAATTCATCCTCAGTTTTTGCTGAACTATCCAAATTATTAATAGAATTATTAGGATCAGTATTAAGTATATTAGGGAATGTTTTTTCTTCTGTCTTTTCGATAGAGACGGGAACTATTAGTGAAGTATCAATTAATAGATTATGACTAAAATCATCATCATTCAGCACCCCACCACATTTAGTAATTTCAAAAGGAATAGGCTTTTCTATTTTTAGACTTTCGTTAATATCAATAGTATTGTGCGATACAAGTACCGATGAGTCTGCTTCATATTCTATATCTATAATGGTTGATTCGACATTAAGTTCGGTTTCCTCAACAAGGTCGCTTGTAAAATAATTATCCTCTTTAATATTTTTAGTAGGAAGAATACTCTCTGGATTAATCTTATTTAGAGTACTTATAACCTTACTCTTAACATTGAAATTCTTTTCTTTTTTCTCTAATAGCTTTAAGAATTCAACCTCAGTTATTGAACCAATCTCTCCAAGTGTATCTAAGATTGCTATTTTAGCATCATTATTAGCTCTAGGATAGACCATTTTCAATGTAGGTATAGCTTCTTCAAAATAGAATTCTTTAATACAATCAATAGCTTCTAATTGTATAGCCCCATTCTTATGTTTTAATAGCGTAATAATAGATTGTACTGCATCACTCTGCTTATAATATTTTATCAGTCTTAATGAAAAAAGAACAACATGGGTATTGGTCGAGGTCAACCAAAGACTAAACTGTGGAGGGTCAAAATTTTGTTTGTGCCTAAGAACATCTAACAACTTTAATTGTTGCCATTCAGAAATTTTGTATTTAGTATTATCTAGAAAATAATTAATACCTTCTTCCTTTAAAGTCACAACCGCTTTTTCGGCCTGCTTACGAATAGTACTTTGTCTATGATTTATAAATTTTAGAATAAGGGCATACGAATCCAATACTTCCATTGCTGTTAATTCCAAAATTCCGCTAGATACAACCTGCCATCTTCTACTAGATAGTTTTTCATATGCAGTAGCATGTAGCTCCAAATCCTTATAGAGTTCAATTAGAACAGTCTGTGATTGCCCCGATAGATCTTTACGTAAATCTAAAAGCACTTCGGTTAATATAATTCTATCAAAATTGTCTTTGATAGAATCCCTAATTTGTACTTTAAGATTCAAATAATTCTTTTTTTCTTCCTTACTATTAGAGTCTTCATAAAATAGAAACTCACTGATTATAGGAGAAAATTCCATTTTCTTATCCTTAGAACGCCCATTATACGTGCCAATGCTATTTCTAATGAAGAAAGTTCCAACAAAATATACTACCGCTAGGATTAAGAATACAAGCGTTAGCCACCCTAAGAATTCAACATTGAATTCTGGGGCTGTAATTAGCGTTATTTTGATTTGTTTGAGGGGAATTAACAAATTTTATTTATTTATTTCTCTTCCAACACGTACTAATAATTCGGTTGGACTTACTGGTTTTGTGATAAAATCATTTGCACCTAGTTCAAATGCACTTAACACATTCTGTTCATTACCTGCAGATGAAATTATAATAATCGGTGTATTTAATTTTAATTCATTTCTCACGAAATCTATTAGCTCAATACCAGAAAAATATGGCATCATGATATCACTTACAATAATATCAGGTCTTTCAGTTTTAAGATATTCCTTAACCTCTTTACCGTTTGAGGAATGGTGTACATCATAACCACTTTTTTTTAGCCTAAAGTTTAGCAACGAAGCTAAAAGTTGATCATCATCTGCTAATAATACACGTTTACCCATTATTATATTTTATTTAATCCAGCCAAATTAGTATCAAGGTTTTGCTCTAGCAGCGGATAATCATTCAAGAATAACTGATACAATTCTTTAACCTCATTTGGTCTGTTGGCTTTGCATTGCGCCTCTAATTCTACGATTAATTGTCGCATACCATTTGCCTTCAACATTGCAAAACCAGCCTTTAGTTTATGGGCTGCGAATGCAACTTCCTTCAGGTTATCGGTTTGTAAATGAAGTTTTACATTACCACTAAATTCAAGAGCATTCATTTTAAAAAGTTTAATTAGCTCATTTAAAATTTCTATTTCACCAAAACAATCTTGTAAAAGTCCGTTTAGGTCAACTCTAGTGGTTTCTTTCGGTTCTATCATTATTTTTTGAAGTAGGTGCTCGACCTTCATAGATGTATCTTCTTCTCTTTTATTTTTTATAATAGTTGACATCAATTCATCTAACGTGTAAGGCTTTAACAGAAAATCATTCATTCCTATTTCTTTACAATCCTTACTGTCTTGCTCTGTAAAATCTGCACTAAATGCTACAATTGGCACAGTGTTGATATGTACATCTTTATGTGCTCTAAGTACTTTTGAAATGTCAAAACCGTTTAGATTGGGCATCTTCAAATCCATTAAAATGAGGTCAATTTTCTTAGTAGCCAGAATGCTTAATCCTTCTTTTAGATTTGCATGGGTATATACCTTACAGCCCCATTTAGTTAACTGTGCTTTAATTAAGTGTTGATTCATTAAATTATCCTCAAAAACCAAAATTTCAGTTCCAGATAATACTATTTTCCCTTTTTCAATGTCTGAATTTTCATTTTGTATAACAGGTCTATTACTAATATTACCTGTAGCGTAAGGAATACTAAAGGTTATGGTAGTACCTATACCTTCTTCACTTATAATATCAATTTCACCATTTTGCTTTTCAACGATTTCTTTAGTTATTGATAAGCCCAAACCAGTACCACAATACGTTACAAAAGTGTCATCCTTAGCTTGTGCATAACAATTAAAAATTGTTTCAAGTTTCTCTTTGGCTATACCGATACCTGTATCAGCAACTGAAAATTTTAAAATGAATTGATTTTCGTCGCATTCTTTAGCGGAAACTCCTAATTTAATGTAACCTTGATTTATAAATTTGATAGAGTTGCCCAATACGTTTAGTAGTACTTCAGATAATTTTGAAGGATCGCCTTTAATAATTTTAGGCACATTTTCATCTATATCAATAATCAATTCTATTTGTCTATCAACCATCAAGGTCTCACATAAAAACATGACATCGTTTAGTAACCCCTGAAGATTAAAATCGATAGTTTCAAAATTAATATACCCCGTAGAAATTTTAGAATATTCAAAAACTTCATCAATAAGATTTAGTAGCGAAATTGAAGCGAATTGTATGGCTTGAACTTTTTTGTGTTGACTGGTATTTAACTTTTCTTCGTTCAAAAGATTTGCAAAGCCAATTATACTATTCAATGGAGTTCTAATTTGATTGCTAACATGTGCAATAAATTGATTTTTATTAGGTAGTTCTTTTTCGACTTCCTCTTTTTCAACTACCTGTTCTTTAAGATTAGTTCCATTATTTCGATTATAAATATGACTTTCTAAGCTATTTCTAAAGCTGTTAAAATACGATTGTATCACCTTGGAATCTTGCGTACTTAATTCTTCAAATGAAAATTCACTTACCGTACGTTCCAGATTTGACAATTGACCGATTAAATCCTTACTTTTTGAAATGGACATAAAATATGATTCTTTAATTAATGGAATTTAAGGATTCTTTAAGAATTTAAAAATGCGCCTTTATACTTCGGTCAACAATAAAATGTTTTCTAGGGTTGGTTATTTGTTGTGAATACTCTTAAATTGTAGGTCTAAAAAACAACCAATGAAATCATTGACCTATTTATTATGCGTATTATCGATATTTTCTTGTGCAGAAAAGACAAAGGAATTGGAAGAAACTATGCATGAAAAAGCAAAACGAATACATGAAGAGGTAATTACAATTGATACGCATAACGATATCAATGTCAATAACTTTACAGATAGTATTAATTATACCAAACGCCTTGAAACTCAAGTTAATTTACCTAAAATGAAAGAAGGTGGATTAGATGTTAGTTGGCTAATTGTTTACACAGGGCAAGATTCCCTTACCGATATAGGTTATGAAAAGGCAAAACAGAATGCCATACAGAAATTTGAAGCCATTCATAGGCTTTGCGAGGATATTGCACCAGATGAAATTGCCTTGGCATTAACCTCTTCTGATGTTCGTGAAATAGTGGGTTCAGGTAAGAAGGTTGCTATGATTGGTGTAGAAAATGCATATCCCATAGGAACTGATATGAGTCAGTTTAAGACATTTTACGATTTAGGTGCACGATACATCTCTTTAGCGCATAACGGTCATAGTCAATTCTCAGATTCAAATACCGGTGAGGCTGATGACATTTGGTTACATAATGGTTTAAGTGAATTGGGTAAAAGCGCTGTTAATGAATTAAATAGACTTGGAATTATGATTGATGTTTCTCATCCTTCAAAGGAAGCAATGAAGCAAATGATAGCACTGTCAAAAGCTCCAATAATTGCATCACATTCTTCTGCCAGAGCACTTTGTAATCATAGTAGAAATTTAGATGATGAACAATTAATGTTGATGAAAGAAAATGGTGGTGTTGTTCAAACTGTAGCCTTCAGTTCATATTTAAATACCGAGAAGCATAAAGCTAGGTCAGTATATATGAAATCAAT
The DNA here is from genome assembly GCF_005771495.1 of Maribacter sp. ACAM166. Classification (GTDB taxonomy): domain Bacteria; phylum Bacteroidota; class Bacteroidia; order Flavobacteriales; family Flavobacteriaceae; genus Maribacter. Next base: position 121,026 of record NZ_VAUW01000012.1, on the reverse strand, counting down.
CTATAATCAAGTGGCAGATTCTTTAGGAATTGATTGGTATGAGCGTTCTCAAATCTCTAGTTTGACAGAGGTCGAAAAAGAATCCTATTTGGAGAATTACCCTAAGGTTCTCAAAATTGGCAAAAACCTTGTCAAACACCAACCTGAAGCTCCAGTAGCGGTTAATGTGACGGATTTTGTAAACCACATTGATTATATGGTAAAGTTAATAGGAATAGACCATGTCGGTATAAGTTCAGATTTTGATGGAGGTGGCGGTATTGAAGGTTGGAATGATGCATCTGAAACCTTTAACGTAACCTTAGAACTTGTAGAGCGTGGTTATACGCAAGACGAAATTGCCAAATTATGGGGGGAGAATCTGCTGCGTGTACTTGATGAAGTTCAAGCCGTTGCAAAAGAGATTAGCGAAAGCTAATCTTCTTCTCCTAAGGCAGCTAAACGATCTTTTACATATTCAACTTTCGATTTATCATGAGGTTTAGGTTTTCCGTTGTCACCCAGGTTTACCATAATAATATTATCAACCGTTACAATAGTTTCGTGGTTCATTTTATTACGAACCTCACAGTTTAAGGTCAATGATGTTTTGCCAAATTTTACAACTTCTATACCAATTTCAATAACATCGCCCTGTTTTGCAGCGCTCATAAAATTAATTTCCGACATGTACTTGGTCACTATTTTACCATTCTCCAGTTGAACGATAGCATATAGGGCAGCTTCTTCATCTATCCATGCTAACAACCGACCACCAAATAAAGTCCCGTTTGAATTTAAATCACCAGGTTTAACTAATTTTCTAGTATGAAATCTCATAGCCCTAATTTTTATAAAAATATATTATAAAGTTATACCGAAAATCAAGAATAATACTACTTTTTCAAAGTAACCCCACAGAATTACAAATATTAAAATTACCATTAGAATTTAGTTACATTTTGATAATATGTATGTGTAGTAATTGCAATTTTCCGAATTTCTATAGTAGAAATTTTAATCTGATATCAAGGTTGTTGATAATAGATTAAAAACTTATCAGTTCCTTTTATTTAAGTATTTTCCGAATATGTATCTTTAAGTAAAATCAATAAAAGAAATGGACAGATCTCAGAAATTACTATCGATACGACCCTTAATTCCTTCTGCTAAAATAGTCCCTAATATGAGTGAAGATGAACGTTTTCAGAACCAAACGTTACGGCCTATATTAAAATTACAGAACGATTTATTTCTAATATCATTTCAGAATTACATCAAAAAGATGAAGAATACCTTTTATGAGGTTAAGCTTGATAAACGGATGGATTATATTACCAATACCATACAAAAAGATTTAAAATTCAGAAATTCATTAAAAGGAATGATTATAGGTCAATTCACAGCGGAAGAATATGAACTTTATAGTAAAAATTCTTCAGCATTCAATAAACGAATGATGAATATGGTCATAAAACGATTACAAGATCAACTACAATATTTTGATAAATTGCATTTAGTCCAATAGCGATTCACCATTCAAATTGGTCGTTAAAACAGTACTCATTAAATCGAAATAAGGTCGTATAGTCTTAAAGCTTTCATTTAGCTGGTCTGCAAAACTATCGGCCAACACCTCTTTATCTGTAAAATTTATTTTAAATATAAATTGCTTTTTTCGAATGAATTCTATATTCGAATCTTCCTTATCGAAACCCTTAGGAGCAGTTTTTAATTCTTCACCTAACATTGGCCCCCAGGTATTTTTAAATGCAGAATTTTCGATGACATTTACAAGTTCAACGGTGTCAATCTCCCACTCTTTTCTAATACGGAGTAAATCGTGTTTTTCTGGATTCCAGAAACCTGTAGCAATAAAACTAGCACCGGGCTCTATATGCACATAATAACCGCCACGACGGTGTTGCCCTGACCTAGCGTAAGAAGCTGAAAAACTATTCTTATAGGGAGTTTTGTTTTTAGAAAAGCGAACATCTCTATAAATTCTAAATACTTTTAAACGCTCGATTTCATCATGAATTTTTAGCTTTACGAGTAGATGGTTAAAGAAAATCTTCATACTATCATCCTCTTTTTTAAATTGCTTTTTATGATCATTAAACCACGCTCTATTGTTGTTTATTTTAAGTGTATTTAAAAATTGTAAGGTACTCTCTGTAATAGTTGATTCTAACATACGACCTAGCTCTTGTGATTTTAAGCTAAAGTTAACCAATAGATGAGAAGTCCTTTTAGTTATTTGGTTAATTTTGACGGACTAAAGTATATCCATGAACCATCAATCGATAATCGAAAAAATTAACGCTCACAAGAAACAGCCTAATCTTAGATTTCGTTTAAAAAGAAATGTTGAAAAATTCACTGACCTCCTTTTTTATACGTTGTTCGATATTGAAACTCCTGTTGCCGACAATTTAGGTAAACTTCAAGAGCAGTTTGACGAGCTTGTTGATCTGGCTTGTTGGGAAAGTGATAAGCCCTGTAAAAAAATATGGGAAAATTATGTTGAAAAACTTCCCCATGTGTTGGAAAGTCTGAATTTAGATGCAGAAGCAACTGTAAATTGTGACCCTGCGTCGCTATCTATTGAAGAAGTATATATGGCGTATCCTGGTTTTTATGCGATTTCAGTATATCGATTAGCACATGAGCTATATAATTTCGGATTCCCGTTGGTCCCAAGATTAATGACCGAATATGCACATAGGCAAACAGGTGTCGATATCAATCCGGGGGCGAAAATTGGTAAATCGTTCCATATTGATCATGGTACGGGCGTAGTTATTGGAGAAACCGCAATTATAAAGAATGATGTTAAAATCTATCAAGGGGTTACCTTAGGTGGACTTTTTGTTGCCAAGAATCTTCAGAAGACTAAACGTCATCCAACTATTGAAAACAATGTTACAATTTATGCTAATGCTACTATTTTAGGTGGTGATACCATTATTGGTGTCAATAGTGTAATTGGTGGAAATGCATGGATTACAGCCTCTGTACCAGCTCATTCTACTGTATTTCATACACCAGAAATTAAAATAAAAACGTTACCCCATGTCTAATTCAATACTATCCTTAATCGGTAATACCCCACTGGTAAAATCTAGGGTTCTTAACACAAACCCTAATGTTACGTTGTACTTTAAGATGGAAGGTCACAACCCTGGTGGTAGTGTAAAGGACCGAGCCGCATTTAATATGATTAAAACCGGTTTAGAACGTGGTGATTTTAATGCCAATGATAAACTTATTGAGGCTACCAGTGGTAATACTGGAATCGCATTGGCTATGATAGCTGGTATTTACGGTCTAGATATAGAACTCGTCATGCCTGAAAATGCTACCAAAGAACGCGTACAAACCATGCGTGCCTATGGTGCTAAAGTCACCCTTACTCCTGCTGATGTTGGCATAGAGGGTGCTCGTGATTATGCAGAAAGCAAAGTTGAGAAAGAAGGGTATATAATAATGAACCAATTTGGCAACCCTGATAACTGGAAAGCCCATTATAAAACTACGGGCCCAGAAATCTGGAATGAAACAGAGGGTAACGTAACCCATTTTGTTTCCTCTATGGGCACTACAGGTACAATTATGGGTACTTCAACTTACCTTAAAGAAAAGAATAATGAGGTGCAGATAGTTGGTGTACAACCAACCGATAATTCTAGTATACCTGGAATAAGAAAATGGCCTAAAGAATATTTACCGAAAATTTTTGATGCCACTAAGGTTGATCTAATTATGGAAGTTAGTGAGAAAGAAGCTAAATCAATGGCTAAAAGACTTGCTAAAGAAGAGGGTATCTTTTCTGGTATGAGTAGTGGTGGCGCTGCTACTGTTGCCTTGCGTTTGGCAGCAGAATTAGAGCATGGCGTAATTGTTTCTATTGTTTGTGACCGAGGGGACCGTTATTTGTCTTCAGACTTGTTTGAATAATAGCAGTTAACATATTGAACTGAAAAAAGAGCCATATTCCGGCTCTTTTTCTTGTTGCTAAGTATACTCCCTATTTATTTAAAGCATGATTGTCTTGCTAATTGTTACAAGACAATCCAATATTCTTTCTTGGTCAATTCCACCTAGTCTTTTTTATTTCTCTCCATCGAATTTAACCTCTACACACTAATTTCTACTATACCTCTGATCAATTTAACCCTGCTATTAATTGTATATGCTTTAGAAATTTTTGCTTTTAAGACTTACGGATAAATATTTTATGCGGTTAAATTTCTAGTTGCTAAAAATAAACAAGCTATTGAAATTGTGAAGATTCTATGACCCACCTTTTTTAATTTAAAGAATAATAATATTCCTTTTCAGAACACTTGACGCCCTATATCGTATGACTATTTAACTTAAAGTATTCATATATATGATTACAGTAACTTCTTGTTATTAAATATATTATAAGTCTAAAACAAATACACAACACAATGCTAGACCTTATTCAAATCAAAAATTATTTAATTGATTTACTAAAAAGTTATTTCTGCAAAATCTTATGTGGGGCACATCTATTATAACCACTTTTTCTTTTTGAAATATAACATCATTCCTATAAATAGAATAATCATTACTACCCAAACCACATAGTATCCATATCTGAAGTGTAACTCTGGCATATGCTCAAAATTCATTCCATAAACACCAGCAATAAAAGTTAGTGGGATAAATATAGACGCCATTATGGTTAAGACCTTCATGACTTCGTTCATTTTATTGCTCATGTTACTCATGTACATTTCCATCAAACTCATAGACATTTCACGGTATATCTGCAAGCTCTCATTAATTTCTACTGTATGATCATGAACATCTCGTAAAAATAATTTTGTATCCTTTTTTATTAGGGGATGTTCAGAATCTATCAGTCTACTGATTAATTCCTTTACTGGGTAAATCCACCGTCTAATCTTTAATATTTCTTTTTTTAATTGCTGAATGTTTTTAGCAACAATTGGTTCTGGATTATTATATACATCTTCTTCTAAAACTTCAATTCTATGATTTAAATTTTCAATGACTAAAAAGTAATTATCTACAATAGCATCAAGCAAAGCAAAAAACAAATAATCTGCACCTCTGCTTCTAATACGACCCATTTTACCGGTAATACGATCACGTAATCCATTAAAAACATCTTCTTTTACTTCTTGAAAAACTAAAACTGTATTCTCAAGTAATACAAGGGCTACATGTTCCCCTACAATTTCATCTTCTTCTGATATATAGAGCATTTTAAACACACCGAAAATATAATCCTCATATTCATCAATCTTTGGGCGTTGTTCAGTATTCACAACATCTTCGAGTACCAAAGGGTTCAAGTTATAGTGTTTACCTAGTCGTTCGATAAAAGGTTCATCAGAAATACCAATTATATTTACCCAAGAAATATGACCTGTTTGTTCCGATTTTAAAAATTCATCTAAAGTCCTAAATTCCTTAGTTTGAAAACCATCCGTATTATAAAAAGTACTAAAAATAACACTATCCGAACGTTCCTTATCGCCCATATAGCTAATGGTTCCCGGAGCTTTTCCCATTTTGTTCTGCACACGAGACTTCTTCTTTTTTCTTTTCGGAAATACGAGCTTTTTACCAAGCGCCATGTAGTAATATTTTTTATTAAATATACTAAAACTGCAGACTAACCATTGAAATTAACTTGGTTTAATAAAAGACCAGATCCAGGAGCAATAGTTGTAAGTTTCATATCACTACCTGGTTTCAATGAATCCATGATTTGTTCAAGAGAAAGTTCATTTTTACCGATTTGCACCAAAGCTCCCATAATCATACGTATTTGATACCGCATAAACCCTTCACCATAAATTTTTAATACATAGCTTTCTTCAGGAAAAAAATTAGCTTTCAATAGGCTGTTCTTCTCAATACAGCAAGATTCTATACTTCGAATTCTTTTGGCATTCGGCTTTAGTGCTGCTGTAAAAACCGAAAAATCATGAGTACCCTGAAATAATGCTGCTCCTTCCTTCATCATTTCCAAATTAAGTTGGTCGATATAATTGGTTATGAACGGTGCGCTAAAGGGGTGATTTTTTTTTCCGAAGGAAAAAAAATAATGATATTCTTTGCTTTTACTATCCTTAATGATATTGAAGTCTGAGTTTACCGCCTCAATAGAGCGTAATCGAATATCTGCAGGCAGGTTTTTATTAAAATCGATTAGAAAAGTATCTAACTCTTCTAATGGTTCTTCAAGAAAAAGTTCAAAAGCGGCGTCTAGTGCTGATACTTTAGCATCAGTTCTACCTGCTCCCAATATTTTAAATTTCTTACTTGAATATAAAAACGTAAAGGTTTTGTCTAACATACCGGCTATAGTACGCTGCTTGGGTTGTATTTGCCACCCACTATATCTAAAGCCTAAATACTCTAAACGGATTAAATAATAATTGTGAAAATGACTCATTTTAGAATTGTCTATTATTTCGCAAATGTATTCTATTGTTGCCCTTTCTTAGTGAAAGTAAAAAAAAGTATCATTTTTTTGTATTTTAGAACAAACAAAAACAACCAATATTATGAGCAATTTAAAAACTAGCCCCTCAATATGGTTTTTGATAATAGCCATATTGGCTCTTTTATGGAATTTAGTCGGCGTAATGGCTTTCATAAGTGAATTGCTATTAGATCCCTCACAATTGGAAGTATTGAGTGAAACGAATCGGAACTTTTATGAAACTAGATCCTTTTGGGGTAGTATAGCTTATGCATTAGCTGTATTTGCTGGAACTTTGGGTGCAATAGCTCTATTGATCAGAAAAAGAATAACGGAATTCTTTTTCATTCTTTCATTAATAGGAATTTTAGGACAACAGTTTTATATATTTTTCTTAAGTGATGCAGTACTAGATTTAGGACTTGTGGATCTTTTATTACCAATCGCCGTAATAATAATAGGATTCTTGTTGATGTGGTACGCAAAATACTCTATATCAAATGGTTGGTTGAAGTAAAGAACGCTGTTTAAGTTTTTTATCATTATTTCCCTACAGTTCATCGTATTGTTTAAAATAAAGGAAAAACATAATCGTTCTAATACTTGGGTTAATTGTTTCCCAAGGCGTAAAACCTTCTTTATATGAGTTTTATAAAAGGATTATTGACATGGAAATACACCTTAATTATTTCTTTAAGTGTATTAATACTTTTAAATATTTTGAGCTTTTACGGCTTATACACTAACAAATTTTACTTTTTTAAAATAGAAAATTACATATTCCCACTATTATCGATAGTACATTTTGTTTTTCTCTATGTGTTATGGTTTAAGATAAAGGAAGATGAATTGAGCGACCCACCAATGCGTACCCTTGAATATATATTGTACTTTATATCTTTTGTTTATGTATATAAATTAGTGGATACACTTATCATATTAAAAAGCTATAACGATTTTGATAATCACCTTATACCCAGTACTTTTTTACCGTTGGGATATTTCATATTAGTGTTATATGCTGTACTTTTAATACTAACTTTTTTAGCCGTAAGTTATAGGAAGCAAATTGTAGGCACGTATCTTTTCGATGATATGAATCAGCATGTTGATCATTGGAAATAAAGTCTAAGGCCTATAAATAGAAAAGCCCTTTCATTATGAAAGGGCTTTTCTATTTTACTGCATAGGTGTTAAATTCCATTTAAAAAACTGCTATACAAATCTTTAAATTCATATCCATCCGTGAATCTTTGCTTATTTAGTTTTTTGTAGGATACCAAACCCCATAATAACAGTTCCTTTAAAAAATAGATATCTTTTTCTGGATACTCCGGCTGATGGTCTTTAATTAATTGATTTAAAGCAGGTATACTGTCTAAAGCACGTTTATATTCCTCATCTGTGAAATCATCTAAGATTTCAAATCCTTCACTTTGAAAGAACCAATGCAATAACTCGTCATAAACGGTTTCTTCATCTTTACGTTCTAACTTCTTGATTTTTGGAAAGTAATTTGGAAACAATGACTTCACTGCATCATCTATCAAAATTTCAGCAACACCATCTGCCCCTTCCTGTTCTCCTTCATAAACCAATTCTATCTTACCTGTTATTGCAGGAATAATTCCAGTAAAATCGCTTAAACGTACTATAGTACTATCTGCACCATTCAATAAAGTTCTGCGCTCTGCAGTACTTAACAGGTTTTCAAAAGCGGTAATACTGGTACGTGCGCTCACCCCACTTTTAGCATCTACATACTCGCTCTCGCGGGCCTCAAAACTAACTTGCTCTAATAAATCTTTTGCTAAATCGGGTACATATATACTTTCTAATTGTCTAGCATCTAATTTAGATTCTTGTTCTGTAATCTTACGTGCTGTTTCAATATCCTCAGGATAATGGGTAAGTATCTGTGATCCAATCCTATCTTTTAAGGGTGTAACAATACTCCCTCTATTCGTGTAATCTTCAGGGTTGGCGGTAAAAATAAATTGAAGGTCTAGTGGTAATCGCAGTTTAAAGCCACGTATTTGGATATCACCTTCCTGTAAAATATTAAACAACGATACTTGAATTCGCGCCTGTAAATCTGGCAATTCATTGATGACGAAAATACAACGGTTAGCACGAGGTATCATTCCAAAATGAATCACCCGGTCATCTGCATACGATAGTTTTAAGTTCGCCGCTTTAATTGGGTCAACGTCTCCAATCAAATCGGCAACAGTTACATCTGGTGTAGCTAGTTTTTCATAAAAGCGATCTTCACGGTGCAACCAAGAAATTGGAGTATCATCACCTTTTTCAGCAACAAGTTCAAGAGCATAACGTGACATTGGTAGTAGCGGGTCGTCATTAATTTCAGAACCTGCTACTATTGGAATCCATTCATCCAACAGGTTGACCATTAATCTGGCCAATCGTGTTTTAGCCTGTCCACGTAATCCTAAAAAGTTGATATTATGGCGGGAAAGAATGGCACGTTCCAACTCTGGAATTACGGAATCTTCATAACCCCAAACACCCTCGAAACTATCCTTCCCCGATATTATATTTTGTCGAAGGTTATCACGTAGTTCATCCTTTATTTTTTTGGTTTGATATCCGGCCTTTACTAATTGCCCTAATGTATGTATTTCTGTATGATTCATTTTTTTGTTGATAGTTGTTGGTTGGTAGCATTTCTAGACAACCAAAAATTATTTTATTTTAAATTCCGATTTCTGCTTTATTAAATCTCCAATAGAGTAAGAATATGATAAGTGATCGCTGCTGCACCTATTTTAACCTCTTCTTTCTATTCGCTTCATAATCCTCAAATATCATTTCTCCTAATCCTTTAAGACCTGTGAAGAAAGCCTTGCCTTTATTCGCTTCTGTAAAATGACGGATAAACTGCATTAAATACGGATCTTGTGCTATCATAAACGTAGTAATAGGTATATGTAGTTTACGAGCCTCTCGTGCTTTATTGTAACATTTTTCTACAATAAAATCATCAAGACCCACACTATTCTTATAATACGTACCGTCAGGCATACGTAAGCAACTTGGTTTCCCATCGGTGATCATAAAAATCTGCTTATTGGTATTCCGTTTTCTTCGTAGCATATCCATTGCCAATTGCAAACCAGCAACAGTGTTGGTATGATAGGGTCCGACTTTTAAATAAGGTAAATCCTTTATAGGAATTGGCCAAGCATCGTTTCCAAAGACTAAAATATCAAGCGTGTCCTTTGGGTATCTAGTGGTAATGAGTTCTGCTAAGGCCATGGCCACTTTTTTAGCAGGGGTGATACGGTCTTCACCATAAAGAATCATACTATGGCTAATGTCGATCATTAACACAGTGCTCATCTGTGCTTTGTATTGGGTGTCCTCTACGACTAAATCTTCCTCACTCAATTGAAAACTACCTATTCCATGGTTAATTTGGGCATTTTTGAGACTCTCGGTCATGGAAATATGCTCCAAGCCGTCACCATAGCGGTATTCTCGAAAATCACCTGTATGCTCATCCCCTTGACCAGATTTACCAGTTTTATGGTTTCCTGCCCCACTTCGTTTTAACTTCCCAAAAATTTGGTCTAGCGCATGCTGTCTAATAATACGTTCCATTTTAGCGGTAATAGAAATGGTTCCGCCCCCGTCTTCATTCTCTCCCTTTTCTCCATCGCCTTCTCCATCTTCAAACTCTTCTCGTATATATCCTTTTGACTTTAATTCCTCTATAAAACTTTCAATCGTGTACTCTTCTGTAGTCAGTTCATATTCCTTATCCAATTCCCGTAACCAATCGATAGCTTCATCAAAATCACCCGAAGTATGCGTAATTAGCTCTTGAAAAACATCAAAAAGTCTATCAAAAATTGATTGTTCGGGAGCTTCATAATTCTGAAATCGATATCCTTTTCTTACATTCATAGCCATACTATAAAATTAACACATTTCAATTGGATGCCCGTCGTATTTGGGAAATGTTAACGTTGTTGTTTAAGTATGCTAGTTCTATTCAATTGTGAAATATAAAGTAACTTCGGCTACGCTCAGTTACCGTATCAAATGCTAAAGGAGATAGAGCTGAGACGAAATAACTCTGATTTAAACTCTTATCCAACAACTAAAATCAACTAACTATCAACGAACAACCAATAACCAAAATCCAATTCAATGACTTTCTTACTACTCCGCCTATTTGGATGAATTCTCAGCTTGGCATACAGCAATTTGAGTTTCCAGAGGTGGATTTGACGAACTTCTCCCCTGCTCCTGTACCACAACATATTCGCTTGGGACACCAAATGGAATATGTCTGTAAACAGTTGTTAGACTATTGTCAACACTATGAGGTGCTAGTTCATAATTTACCCATACGGGAAGGAAAACAGACCTTAGGAGAAATTGATTTTATACTTAGGGAAAAAGCTACCGAACAAATCGTACATGTAGAACTGACCTATAAATTTTACATTATAAATCCCGATATCCAAGAACCCATTCACCAACTTATTGGTCCTAACAAACGGGATACGTTCTTTACCAAAATGGTCAAAATAAGAGATAAACAATTTACCTTACTCCATTCAAAAGTTGGTTCTAAAGCACTTGTCGATATAGGTATAGATTCCTCTAAAATCGTTCATCAAACCTGTTATAAAGCGCAACTATTTGAGCCATATGGGAGCCAGACTAGTACTATACATCCGTTGAACCCGAATTGCATTGTAGGGTATTGGTTACGACTGGCGGACTTACACAGCGATTCTTTTTCATCTTACCAATTCTATATTCCCCCTAAAAGTCAATGGGTTATACAACCATATAAAACTATAGAATGGACTTCTTATAATACAATACTACCTGAAATTGAATTGCGTCATTTTAATCAAAGTTCACCGATGGTTTGGATGAGAAAAAACGATACGGAGTATGAAAAATTCTTTGTGGTATGGTGGTGAAAAGAGATTCTAAATTTAGAAAAAATAAAACCAGATTAACTCAACGCAACAAAATTAATTGATAGTCAATAGCTTACTCTAACCATATTTGATAGTAAGGCAATTGATTTACTATCAAAAACCAATCGCCTAATTTTATAATGCCAGTAATTTTTAGTTAGAATAGGCTCCAGATGAATAGGTCAATTCGTAGCTATGGGTGTATATTTCGAACACAATACCGAAGGGGTCTTCGACATAACACATTTTATAAGGTTTATCATTCGGATAATATGATCGAATGGGCATTCGCTGCTTCCCACCATGGGCTACGATTTTTTCAATAAGGTCTTCAATATTCGGGTCTTGCACACAAAAGTGAAAGAGTCCAGTACGAAATGGATTAAATTCAGGTGCCTCTTTTACTCCATGTGGAAAAGAGAACAGTTCTATTCCGATACCATCCGATGTGGACATATGGGCAATTTCAAATTCTTCCCAATTGTCACCGAAGACATCGATACACATTTGGCCAATTGCGGTATCCGCTTCCTTTTTCACTTTAGATGGAGACATAATTACGTACCAGCCCATTACCTCAGAATAGAATTTTACGGCTTTGTCTATTTTCGGTACGGTAATACCTATATGCGAGAATGATTTTGGATACGCTCTAGTCTATTTTTATAGTACAAAATAAAACTATATTTGTCTTAATTGCAATAACTAACCAAAAAGTAGTATAGTTACCTAAACGAGTTAATTGATGATTATTAGATAGTTAAAAGTAAAATGAATCAAGAAAAATTTTGTCCCCTAGACCATACTATGAATTTAATTGGTACCAAATGGAAACCAATCGTACTCTTCCATCTTATAGAAGGTTCATTACGTTCGGGAATTTTACAAAAAAAAATACCCGGAATCTCAAACAAAATGTTCACTCAAACGGTACGTGAACTAGAAAAAGACGGACTCGTTCAAAGAGAGGTTTTTCCCGTAGTTCCTCCAAAGGTTGAATATACCTTAAGCGAAAAAGGAAGTTCCCTAAAAGCAATTTTAAAAAGTTTGGATGCGTGGGGGGCTAAAGATTATCAATCAGCTACTATTTGAATGATAAATATTATTGAAATAACAGCTGAAGAGACGGCGCCTATTCGCCATGAAGTCCTGTGGCCAAATGAACCAATTGATTTTGTTATATTACCTAATGATGCCATAGGAAGACACTTCGGTCTATTTTTAAATGAAACATTGATTTCAGTAGTGTCTTTGTTTGTGAAACATAAAGAAGTACAGTTTCGGAAATTCGCTACATGTACTGAATATCAAGGAAAAGGGTATGGCACCCTACTATTAAATGAAATTATGCGAATAGTCCAACAGGAAAAATTATCCAGAATGTGGTGTAATGCCAGAGTAAACAAGATTAACTATTATACTAAATTCGGTATGAGGGTAACCCATACCTACTTTTCAAAAAAGGGAATTGATTATGTCGTAATGGAGCGGAAATTTTAACTTTGTAACATGCTTTATTTACACAAACACAGTACTATTAAGCCAAAATTTGTTAGTAGTAGTTGCTGACCAATACTTTACTATGTTAAAAGAATATGATCAAATTACAGCGCTACATTATGCCGCATATCGGCCTTATTTACATTCAGAAATTCTAAAAACAAATTTAAAATCTAATAAAAAATATGATGTAGGATTAGATATTGGTTGTGGTACCGGCCAATCTTCTATTGCTTTAGTACATTACTGTAACAAAGTTTTAGGTATCGATTCTAGTAGTGATATGTTAGATAAATCTTTTGACCACCCCAACGTAACTTATGAAATAATACATGCTAATGAATTAAATTTTGATGCTGATGTTTTTGACATCGTTACGTTTGCAGGTTCTCTTTATTATGCCAAATCACAAGCAATACTTGATGAAATAGTAAGGGTTGCGAAACAAAAATGCAAGATTATAATTTATGATTTTGAACTATTTTTAGAGGATGTCTTTGTGCAATTAGAACTTTATGACGATTTAAAACAACCCACTCAATACGACCATCAAACAAATTTTTCAGGACTAAATGAACAGTTTTTAAAATTAGAAAATGAAATTCAAAGTTTGGTTACCTTAGAAATAGCAATTACTGATTTAGCTCATTTACTGCTATCTTCAAAGGATAACTATGTCAGATTGGTTACAGCATTCGGAACCAACAATCTCTATACTAAACTTTCACGACAGCTACGCTTAGTAATAAACTCTGACATGACCACGTTAAAAGCTAGGACTTATTTAACTTCTTATATAGTGCTAAAATGATTAATTAAATCACTTACTTTTTCCTCTTCATTAACTCAGCCTCAATATCTTTCAAGGTAAATCCTTTTGCCTGTAAAAGTATAAGGTAGTGAAAAAGTAAATCGCCACTTTCGTAGAGGAATAATTCATCATTATTGTCCATAGCTTCAATCACCGTTTCTACAGCTTCCTCACCTACTTTTTGGGCAATCTTGTTAATACCTTTATCAAATAATGAGGCCACATAAGACTTACTACCATCCGCAGCGGTACGACGCTCTTCTATCGTACTTTCCAGTTCAGAGAAGAAACCAAAATTAGAAGTGTTTTCTTCTTCCCAACAGGTATCCGTTCCTTTATGGCAAGTTGGACCAACTGGATTCACAGTTATAAGAAGTGAATCATTATCACAGTCATTTTTAATAGTAACAAGATTGAGGAAATTACCACTCTCTTCCCCTTTTGTCCATAAACGCTTCTTGGAGCGGCTGTAAAAGGTCACTCTATTAGATTTTTGAGTTTTCTCCAACGCTTCCGCATTCATATAGCCTAGCATCAATACATTTTTGGTGCGGGCATCTTGTATGATGGCAGGGATTAATCCGTCAGTCGTTTTCTCCCAGTTTGGGTTATTAAATTTCATGTTATTTTCAATCATTATATTTTTTATTTGTCAGCCTGTTGCCAGTACATGCCATTTGAGTGGAGTCAAAGACCTTTCGAGTTCCATTCCTTTCGACTACGTTTCCCGTCAAGGATTGTTCAGGATGTTATTAGGTTTTAATTTTTTATCATTTTTCATCAACCAAATTATGAAAGTGCAAAGGCCACCGCGGCATAGGCATGTTCTTTGGTGGTATCAATAACCACTATATCACAATCTTCTTGTTGAATTAATAATGGTATTTCCGTACAGCCTAAAATCACTCCTTGTGCGCCTTCTTTTTCAGCCTTCTTTATGATGTTCAAATACTCATGTTTTGAGTCTTCAGATATAATTCCTTTTGAAAGCTCCTCATAAATGATATGATGTACAATGTTTCGGTCCGCCTCATTTGGAACCAATACTTCGATACCAAACTGGTTTTTAAGAATGTCTTTGTAAAAGTCCAGTTCCATGGTATATTTTGTTCCCAGTAACACTACTTTTTTACATCCCTTTTCTTTAACTACTTTACCAGCTACTTCAGCTATATGTAATAAAGGAATGGTTATCTTTTCTTTAATGGCAGGCACACTTAAGTGCATGGTGTTGGCGCAGATTAGAATAACTTCGGCACCAGCCTTTTGAAGTCGTAATGCAATTTCCGTCATTTGGGCATGAAGGGTATCCCAATTACCTTTTGTCTGTTTTTCGGCTATATCCTCAAAATTCACAGATTCTAGTACACACTCACAAGAGCTTTGTCCACCCAATTCTTCCGCTATCTTGCTATTTAGCAACTGATAATATAATTGCGTGGACTGCCATGTGATTCCGCCGATTAATCCTATTTTTTTCATTACTTATACTCTTTTCTATCAATTTGTAAGGCTGCGCACAGTCGAAGACCTTCTCTGTTCCAATCAATTCGACTGCCTCCAAAATAACAGTCACATGCTACTTTTCATCTACCCTTACTGAGCACAAGCCAAAGTGAACTTACAACTATAGCCTAATAGGAATTCCGTTTTCCTTCAACTCTTCCTTTAACTCTTTAATTCCTATTTCCTTAAAGTGAAATACACTGGCAGCCAATGCTGCATCTGCTTTACCTTTTACAAAGGTATCCGTAAAATGCTGCTTGTTACCTGCTCCACCCGAAGCTATAATAGGAATATTCAGATTAGTGGATAGTTTTGCAAGCGCTTCATTAGCAAAGCCATCTTTTGTGCCGTCATGATCCATAGAGGTAAATAATATTTCACCTGCACCACGTTCTTCCACTTCTTTGGCCCACTCAAACAATTTTCGTTCAGTAGGCACTTTACCACCTACTAAATGTACAATCCATTCACCATCAATCTGTTTCGCATCTATGGCTACCACAATACATTGCGAGCCGAATTTGGCCGACAAATCATTAATTAGTTGCGGATTCTTTACGGCCGAGGAATTGATAGATACTTTATCAGCTCCGTTCTGAAGTAAAATATCTACATCTTCAATAGAAGAAATGCCGCCACCAACGGTAAAAGGAATATTTACTTTTTCCGCTACGCAAAATACTAAATTCGCTAAGGTTTTACGTTTTTGTTCCGTTGCAGAGATATCTAAAAAAACCAATTCATCTGCACCTTCTTTGCTATAGATTTCTGCCAGTTCTACGGGATCTCCTGCATCACGTAAATCAACGAAATTAATACCTTTCACGGTTCTACCGTTTTTAATATCTAAGCAGGGTATGATTCTTTTTGCTAACATAATTTTCAGTATTTAGTACAGCGTAAAAAGTACCAAGTATTTGTCTGTTCTTTATTTTTGTTTTTTTGCACCAATTACCTCGTTTTTTGTACTCATAACGTAGTACCATTTTTGAAATTCAAATCCATCCCATCATAAAAGCCCAAATCTTTATTCTTCAATTCTTTTACCCAAAAAGCAATTTGCCCAGTATGATAAGAATAGTGTTCAACAGCATGAAGAATAATCCCTACCCCTGATAATGAAAACCCTTGTACCGACCTCATTTTCACCAATTGGTTTGGAGTGGCATCAAAAATGACTCGTTTTGCTGTATCAACTACATCTTCCAATTTCTCAAGTACTTCAACTTTAGTGAGTCCGCCCATTGCTGAGAATTCACCATCACGTTGTCGGTCATCTTCATTTTCTCCTAAAGAAGAAATAATGTATTGTGAAATATTACCACATAAATGTAATAGTAGATTTGCTATGCTATTCAATGATGCGTTTGGTTTCTGCCAAACTTCCTCCTCAGAAATCTCGGTCAGGCTTTTTTTAATCATACGCGTATTCTCATCTATTCGGTACAGCGCATTTTTAACCAATTCTTCAACTAACTGTGTTTCCTTATCCATGGCTTAAAATATAAGTTTCTAACTGCTTCAAACTAATTCGATTTTCATAGATTGCCTTACCGATTATGGTACCCTCGCATCCCATTTTAGCCAATTTAGGCAATTCATCAAAAGTAGAAATTCCTCCGGAAGCAATTAGTTTTAAATTTTTCGTCTGTTCCAAGATACGTTGATACAATTCAAACGAAGGACCTTCTAACATACCATCCTTACTAATATCAGTACAAATTACATAGTGTATTCCTTTGGTTTGATACAACTGAATAAAGGGAATCAGCTCTTCCTTAGATTCCTCCTGCCATCCTGAAACTGCTACTTTTTCATCCATCGCATCAGCACCTAATATTATTTTATCTGCTCCATGTTTTTCAATCCATCCTAAAAAAGTCTCTGCATCTTTTACAGCAATACTACCACCCGTAATCTGTTTAGCACCACTTTCAAAAGCAATACGCAAATCTTCATCGGTTTTTAATCCGCCACCAAAATCGATTTGCAGCTTGGTCTGTGACGCTATTGATTCCAGCACTTTATGATTGACAATGTGTTTGGACTTGGCACCATCTAAATCAACCAAATGTAAATGTTTAATACCATGTGACTCAAATTCTTTGGCAACCTCTAACGGATTCTCATTATATATTTTTTTGGTTGTATAATCTCCTTTCGAAAGTCGAACACACTTACCATCAATAATATCTATAGCTGGAATAATTCTCATTTTCTACTCTAATATTTGTCTATCAATTGACATCCACAAAGGTGAATCTCCTATTTTATTAAATCCGTAGCGCTCATATAATGCATGGGCGTCCTTTGTTTTTAAAGCTAAAGTTTTAAGTTTTTTTATGGTAGCATCTTCTAACATATGCTCTATTAATATTTTACCAAACCCCTTTCCTTGGAATTTTTCAAAAATAATAACGTCCATAAAATATCCAAAATAAATATAATCGGTAACTACCCTTGCAAAACCAATTTGCTCATTTTTCTGGGTATATATGCCAAAACAATATGAGTTTTCAATCGTTTGTTTTACTTCATTTAAAGTTCTATTATCACCCCAATACGAAGTGGTAATGAACTGTCGAATAGCAGCAACATTCAATTGGTTTTTATCCGTGGAAATATAATATTCTTGTTCCATTACATGTTCAAAAAATTCTCGAGAATCTTTTCACCGACATCACTGCTCTTTTCCGGGTGAAATTGAGTCCCATAAAAATTATCTTTTCGTAGGGCGGCACTATAATCAACTCCGTAAGAACATTCAGCTAACGTTTCTGCACACAACGGAGCATAAAAACTATGCACTAAATAAATATGTTCGTTTTCAGTTACTCCTTCGAATAAATCGGATTTCAAATTATTAATCTGATTCCATCCTATTTGTGGGACTTTCTCAGAAGAATCAAACTTAACAACATCCACATCAAAAATACCAAGTCCGATTGTATGACCTTCTTCAGATGAGTTGCACATGAGTTGCATGCCCAAACAAATACCGAGTACTGGTTGTTTTAAGGTTGGTATAATTTCATCTAGACTGCAACCCCTAAGCTTTTTCATGGCAGAACTTGCCTCGCCAACACCGGGAAATATAACTTTATCGGCATTTCGTATTTCAGAAACATCACTGCTTAACACTGCATCATAACCTAAGCGCTTAATAGCGAACTTAATGCTTTGAATGTTTCCCGCTCCGTAATTTATGATAACAATTTTCATTATTTAAGTATTAAGTCTAAAGTAAATTTTGTGAGCATAAGACTTTGTACGCCATACTTAGTACTACTATAGAATTCCCTTGGTACTGGGTAATACCATTTTCTCTACATCTCTTTTTACGGCCATTTTTATGCTTTTTGCAAAAGCTTTAAAGATGGCTTCTATTTTATGGTGTTCGTTGGTACCTTCTGCTTTGATGTTCAAATTAGCTTTGGCGCCATCGGTGAACGATTTAAAAAAGTGATGGAACATTTCGGTAGGCATATCCCCTACTTTCTCACGTTTAAAATCGGCATCCCAAACCAGCCAATTACGACCTCCAAAATCGATTGCTACCTGCGCCAAACAATCATCCATTGGCAAGCAAAAACCATATCGCTCAATCCCTAATTTATTACCAAGGGCAGTATTAAAAACTTCTCCGAGGGCAATACCCGTATCTTCAATGGTATGGTGCTCATCTACTTCTAAATCACCATCTACCTTAATGGTCAAATCCATCTGACCGTGACGTGCCAATTGATCCAACATGTGGTCGAAAAAAGCTAATCCGGTTTTGATATCACTTCTACCTATTCCGTCTAAATTGAGTTTTATGACAATATCAGTTTCATTGGTTTTTCTATGAATTTCAGCCGTTCTGTTCTTCAATTTTAAAAACTCATAAATTTGCTCCCAATCATTATCCTCAAAAGCGATATAAGGATCTAATTCATCGCGTTTCACAGTGATTTCTCCTGTACCTAAGTTCGTTTCATCATTAATAAAAATACCCTTAGAGCCAAGGTTCTTAGCCAATTCCATGTCCGTTAATCGGTCACCTATAACAAAGGAGTTTTCCAAATCATACGCTTCAGAAAAATACTCCGTCAACAATCCAGTTCCAGGTTTTCTAGTATTAGCATTTTCATGTGGAAAAGTTCGATCTAAAAATACCTTATCAAAGAAGACCCCTTCATTTTCGAAAGATTTAAGAATGAAATTATGAACCGGCCAAAATGTATCTTCCGGGAAAACATCAGTACCCAAGCCATCCTGATTCGTAATCATTACCAATTCATAATCTAGCTCTTTAGCTATTTTACCCAGAAAGGAAAAGGCTTTTGGATAAAATATCATCTTTTCAAAAGCATCTATCTGCTCATCAACAGTTTCTTTAATCATGGTACCGTCACGGTCAATAAACAATACACGTTTTTTACTTTCCATATGAATTTGATAATGTTTTTAAAGCGGTAATTATTTTACTATTTTCTTCGGATGTCCCCACCGTAAAACGCAACGTATTTTCGCATAATGGTTGAGTTGTTCGGTTTCTTACTACAATTCTCTTTTCTAGCAATTGATTGTAGCGTTTGGTAGCATCATCTACTTTCACTAAAATAAAATTGGCGTCTGTTGGGTATATATTAGATACAAATGAAACCGTTTCTAATGTTGTAATTAACTTTTTCCGTTCGGCTAAAATAGTTGCTACCTCTGTTTGAACAGATTTTTGGTCCAACACCCTATTTAATGCTCGTTCTTGAGTCAACTGATTTACATTATACGGTGGTTTTATTTTATTCAATACAGAAATGATTTCTGCGGAAGCTATACAAATACCCAAACGTATACCCGCCATACCATATGCTTTAGATAAGGTTTGAGTCACTATTAAATTAGGGTACTTCGCTAATTTAGAAGTCCAACTTTCTTCCAATGAAAAATCAATATACGCTTCATCAATAACAACTAGGCCATTAAAAGATTCTAACAGTTCTTGAATGCGTTCCTTAGAAAAACTATTTCCTGTAGGGTTATTTGGCGAACAGATAAACAACAATTTAGTATTGCTATTAATCTGTTCTTTTATTGCAGATACATTGGGTTGATATTCATCGGTCAATAAAACTTCTCTGTTTTCAACCACGTTAATACCAGATAAGACTTTATACATGCCATAGGTTGGAGGCAGGGTGATGATGTTATCCTCTTTAGGCTCACAAAATGCTCTGAACAATAAATCTAACACTTCATCACTACCATTGCCTAATAGAATATTTTCGCATTTAATGCCCTTCTGTTCAGCTACTATAGTTTTTAAGGCTCGTTGTTGTGGATCCGGATATCGATTGACACCATTTTCGAACGGATTCTCATTCGCATCTAAAAAAACCATCATAGACCCATCGGACACATACTCATCTCGTGCTGAGGAATACGGACTTAAACCCTTCACGTTTTCTCTTGTTATTCTATCTAAATTGAAATTCATTAATTCATTACTGTAAGGTCATTGAGTCTACCTCTTTAGCAGGTAGGCATAGCTGAAATGACAATTATTTTAAACTATTTAATCGCAACGTAACCGCATTTTTATGCGCTTGTAGCCCTTCTGCCTCTGCCATTAATTCTACTGCATTACCAATGGACTGAATGCCTTCTTCTGATATTTTCTGAAATGTCATATTCTTCAAGAAACTATCTAAATTCACACCACTATACTGCTTGGCATATCCATTGGTAGGTAGGGTATGATTGGTTCCTGATGCGTAATCTCCCGCACTTTCAGGTGTATAATTACCGATAAATACTGAACCAGCGTTTTGTGTGTTGTCAATATAAAAATCTTCGTTTTCTACGCAGACTATATAGTGTTCAGGACCATATTCGTTAATTAAATCAATGGCTATTTGGTCGCTTTCAACATAAATAAGTTTACTGTTGGCAATGGCTTGTCTTGCAATTTCTTTACGGGGTAAATCTTCTAATTGCAATTCAACCTCCTTTTCAACAGCATTAATCAATGATTGTGAAGTTGATACTAAAATAACCTGACTGTCAATGCCATGCTCTGCTTGACTCAATAAATCTGATGCTACAAATGAAGCATTCGCCGAATCATCTGCCACAACTAATAATTCTGATGGACCAGCAGGCATATCGATAGCTACCCCATGTTTTGTAGCAATTTGCTTGGCTACGGTAACATATTGATTTCCTGGTCCGAAAATTTTATAAACCTGTGGAATACTCTTTGTCCCAAAGGTCATTCCCGCAATCGCCTGTATCCCACCTACTTTTACAATTTTAGTAACTCCACATAAATTAGCGGTATATAATATAGCAGGGTTTAGTTTCCCTTCTTTATCTGGAGGAGAACAAAGCACAATTTCTTTGCAGCCAGCAATAGCAGCGGGTACCGCCAGCATCAAAATTGTTGAAAACAAAGGCGCCGTACCCCCAGGAATATAAAGTCCGACTTTTTGAATAGGCCGTTTTTCTTGCCAACATAAAACACCCTTTACCGTTTCCACTTCTACCTTATCCGTTTTTTGAGCTCTATGAAATACTTCTATATTCGATTTAGCCAATAGAATAGCCTCTTTCAAATTATTAGAAACTAAATCTTTAGCTTCTACAATTTCAGATTCGGACACCAACATATCTTCCTGGTAGACCTTATCAAACTTTTGCGTGTATTTCTTTAACGTGACATCACCAGCTTGGGCTACTTCTTTAAAAATAACATTAACCAATCCTTCAATATCTGCTACCGTTTGGGTAGGACGTTTTAGAACGTCTTTCCAGTCTTCTCTTTTGGGATTATAAATTTTATTCATTATAAATTTAGTTGCTGGTTGATAGTTGTTAGCTTTTTGGAACTTCACAAACATGTTATTTATCAACTGTAATGCTATCCTTCATCTTTACCACAAAATTAAATAGTACTTTCTATAATGGATTACAATACCATCTTCTCAATAGGGCAAACCAAAATTCCTTCTGCTCCCACTTTTTTCAACTCATCGATAACTTCCCAAAAAGAATCTTTCTTGATAACCGTGTGAACAGAGCTCCAACCTTCTTCAGCTAACGGAAGTACGGTCGGACTTCTCATTCCGGGCAATAGACTTAAAACTCCATCTAGCTTTTCATTTGGAGCGTTGAGTAACACATATTTAGAACCTCTAGCTCTTAAAACTGACTGAATACGAAACTGCAATTTCTCTAGTAAGCCTTTGCGCTCTTCAGAAATTTTTGGAGAAACGGCCAATACTGCTTCACTTGTAAGCATTACTTCGACTTCTTTCAAATTATTTTTGAACAGGGTGCTTCCACTAGAGACAATATCACAGATTGCATCGGCCAAACCAATATTTGGGGCAATTTCTACAGAACCACTAATAATGTGTAATTCAGCACGTACCCCTTTTTCTTTCAAATAATTGATTACGGTATTTGGATACGATGTTGCAATACGTTTCCCTTCAAAATCCAATACCGAGTTATATTTGAAGGACTTAGGTACCGCTAGAGAAACTTTACATTTCGAAAAACCAAGTTTTTCAGCAATGGTAATATCTTCCCCTTTTTCAACCAAAACATTTTCTCCAATAATAGCGATATCGACTACACCATCCCTTAGATATTGAGGAATATCACCATTTCTAAGATAGAACACCTCCATAGGGAAATTTCTTGAAGATGCCTTTAACTGTTCTTTCCCATTATCGATTGAGATACCACAATCTTTTAAAATTTGAAGGGATTCTTCGTTTAACCTTCCTGATTTCTGAATAGCAATTCTAATTTTTGTCATTTGTTTCATTTAATGCTTGGCAATCAAAACTGGATGAAATACAAAACCCGTTTGATTGCTCAAACGGGTTTTAAAATATGTTGTACTACTACAATACATTTCTACCTCGCCTGAGCGTCTGTATAGAAATGATGATGTGTAGTTCTGTTTTTCATTCTGATGTAAAAGTAAAACGTATTTTTGATTTCACAAAACAAATGTTTAAAATGAATCAAAAAAACGTTCTAGTAGTACTTTAGTTATCTCCTAAAATTAGTGGTAGTCCGTCGCTACCGCCTACAATGACTACTTTAGAATTAGGTGATTCTGCTAATTTTAAGGTAGCATCGATTCCTTTATCCTTTAAAATTTGATCATTTAAAGACGCACTTAAAATACGGTTAGCATCTGCTTTACCTTGTGCTTCAATGGTAACTTTTTCAGCCTCTTTTTTAGCGGTAACTAATCGAAATTGATATTCCAATGATTCTTGTTCTTGCTTTAATTTTCTCTCGATAGCATCCTTTATAGTCGGGGGCAATGTAACATCTCTTACAAGTATTTCATTCAATTGAATATATTGTCCTTCCACTATTTTCTGAGTCTCGTCAAAAATCTCTTGTTGGATTGCATCTCTTTTACTCGAGTACAATTGTTCTGGTGTATATCGCCCAACCACTGAACGAGCTGCTGATCTAATTGTTGGCAAAAGAACCCTTTGTATATAATCTTGTCCCTTTTCTTGATGCAATTTCCCTAAATCCTTACGTATTGGTTCAAACCAAGCAGATGCTTCCAGTTTAATATCCAGACCATTACTTGACAATACATTCATTTGTTCAAGAACTTCTTGTTGTCGTACTTCATAAATAGTCACCCGATTCCAAGGAGCTACCATATGAAATCCCTCACCCATTGGAGCCTCATCGGTGACAACACCTCCTCCAAACGTTTTATATAAAACCCCTGCCTGACCTGAGTCTATGGTGACGGTAGATTTTGATATTCCTATAATCAATACAATAAAAATAAATATTGCAGGTAATGCAATCTTTGGTAATTTGTCCATTCGTTTTTTTTAAATTAATCCGTTATATTTTCTAATAAACCACTCTGCTGCAAAAGCAGAAATTATGATGGCCAAAAGAATTCTCAATTGTATCAAAGATACGATATTTTCAACGCTTTTCTCTGTAGAAACGTAAGCAATGTCATCTATTAACTCCCGCTTTATAGCTTCCATTTGAGAAGCATAAAAATGCTTGCCACCAGAATCAGTTACCAATTTTTTCATTTTTGAATAATCACTAGATACAAACTGATTTTCCATGTCAAATTCTGAAATAACGAACGAACCCTTATCAGTTTTAGATTCATTTTCTACCGATACAATAAATTCATATTCACCTGCCATAAGGTTAGACAGATCTGCTTCAAAATAACCATTCTTTAATACCATAGGATTACTTTGACTCCTATTCGTTTGCGTATTGGTAACCGTAATTTTTACTTTTGCATTAGAATCGAACAAAAAGGCCTCATCAAAATAGGTAGCGGTGATTATAACATTGGTACTACCTTCATATATCTTTTCATAATCAACATTTAAACGCGATTTATTTTTCGCACTCGTTAGATACCGTATGAAGTTGCCCATAAATTCATCAAAATTGATAAAATCACCTGTATTTCTATACGTCTGCATACGCCATTTCCATAGGTTCTCCCCCAACAGCAATGATTGCTTTTTTGAAGCATCTTCTAAAATTGCCAAAAGGGGCCTCTCTACATTCAGTCCTTTTATTTGCGTACCTAATAAGGTTTCATAGGGTTTTTGAAAAACTATAGGTCCAGCATCACTTTCCATTGGCGGAAAATCGGTTAGGTCAAATTCAGAAATATCATATGTAGTAAACGCATTATTCAACAATCCAAAAACCTCTTGTTTTGGATAACCATTTTCAATTTCAAAACCTATATTGGCTTTATTTAAAAACGAATAATCAGTATGTGTACCAGTTATGAAAAAGGTGTTGGCATTTTTACTAGTTGCATAGTCCATACTATTTTTAAAACGAGCTGTGGGTTGATAGAATATAAATAAGTCCATTTCCTCCAAAGTACTAGATGTAGTATTCGATTTTAAAATAGTTACTTCTCTTTGTTCATTGCTCTCAATCGATTTTTTTAGCGTTCCTAAATCTGGATGTAATATATCAGATATTAACGCAATTTTAGTCTTTTCGTCAATAACTTCAATACGTGTTGATCTTTGGTTGTTGGAAATATTTCTTTCTTCTGGTAATTGAGTAACCGCTACTACTATATTGGTTAATCCTACAACATTCGCATCAATTTGAGTAGAAATGGTTTTTAAATTAGACTCATAATCCAAATTTATATTTTCCCTATAAATAACTTTATCATTTATTTTTATAGATACCGTAGCTGAAATATTTGTTTTTCCTTGGTATGAGACATAAGTCTCTAACGGAAACTTATTTTTCAAAAAGGCATATTTATTAGTTAAAATAGGCCCTACCGATACATCTTGATATTTAGTAGTATCACCCAGTACAACCGCATATAGGGTAGTATTCTTGTCAGGTTTAAAATAACTATAATCTTGACCAACAGTTTGATTACCATCAGACAATAATAGGATTGCCGTCTGTTCTCGTGCATAAACGTCTTTCAATGCAGAAAGCGGTTTGTAGATATTGGTGTTTTTATCCTTAAATGTTAAACTGTCTAGCGTACTTAGTTCTGCACCAAATTGATAGGTTCTTATATTAAACCTATCTGAAATTTCTTTGGTATCTTCTATTTGAGAAATTAGATGTATAAGTTCATTTCCACTTTCAGAAACAGAAGTTGAATTATCTGCCAAAATCACCAAATTTGGTTTTTCCAACGTATAAGATTTTTGAGAGAATTGAGGGTTTATAAGCAGAAGTAAAATACCAAATATTCCTATAAAACGAAAAAAGGCTAAAAGTAAATAGAGTTTACTTTTAGCCTTTTGTTTGTATATATACTGAAGCGCAACAATAGCCAAAGCAACAATAGCAGCAAGAATAATATACAATACTGTTATGGTTTCCATGGATTAGATGCTATTTTGCTTCAATAGAAATAGTTGAATAATCGAGTGAGCAGATTATTTTTAAACAAATTAGGTCAACATACCACCGTCAACATTCAAGACTTGACCAGTAACATAACCTGATAAATCTGAAGCGAAGAACAGACATGCATTTGCAATATCTTCTGGAGAACCACCACGTTTTAAAGGAATTCCATCCCTCCAACCTTGAACGGTCTTTTCATCAAGTTTTTCGGTCATTTCTGTCTCGATAAATCCAGGTGCAATGGCGTTACATCTTATATTTCGAGAACCTAATTCAAGTGCGACCGATTTTGTAAATCCAATCATACCAGCTTTAGATGCCGCATAATTTGTTTGCCCTGCATTTCCTTTTACCCCTACCACACTACTCATATTTATGATAGAACCACTACGTTGCTTCAACAATGTACGTTGAACAGCTTTTGTCATATTAAAAACCGATTTTAAATTGATATCGATAACCGCATCAAAATCTGCTTCGGACATACGCATTAGAAGATTATCTTTTGTAATACCAGCATTATTAATCAAAACATCAATTCTACCGTCAAAATCCTCTAAAACTTGAGTCACTAATTTTTCGGATTCTTGAAAATTCGCTGCATTACTTTTATAGGCCTTGGCTTTTACCCCTTTAGCATTTAACTCTTTTTCTAATTGAAGTGCTGGTGCTTCGCTTGAACTATATGTAAAAGCAACATTAGCACCATGATCTGCAAATACTTGGGCAATTCCCATTCCTATTCCCCTACTTGCTCCTGTAATGATTACATTTTTACCTTCTAATAATTTCATATATCGACTATTTACTACCGTAGTTTACCAAATATAAGTTTTGTTTAATTTATAGGCTACAAAAAATCCCGCTACTAACGGGATTTTATATGAGCAATATGGGTTATTAACCCATTACTTCTTTTACTTTTAAACCTATCTCTGCTGGAGAATCAACAACGTGGATTCCACATTCACGCATAATACGCTTTTTAGCCTGGGCAGTATCATCACTACCACCAACAATAGCACCTGCATGTCCCATTGTTCTGCCAGCTGGTGCAGTTTCACCTGCAATAAAACCAACAACTGGCTTCTTACTACCACTTGCCTTGTACCATAGCGCAGCATCAGCTTCCAATTGACCACCAATCTCACCAATCATAACCACACATTTTGTTTCTGGATCATTGATTAAAAGTTCGACAGCTTCTTTTGTTGTTGTGCCAATAATTGGATCACCACCGATACCAATAGCCGTTGTAATACCCAAACCTTGACGAACAACCTGATCAGCTGCTTCATAGGTTAAAGTACCTGACTTAGATACGATACCAACAGTACCCTTCTTAAAGACAAAACCTGGCATAATACCCACTTTTGCCTCACCTGGAGTAATAACACCAGGACAGTTAGGACCGATTAAACGACAATCTCTATTCTTGATATAGTTTGCAACCATTACCATATCGGCAACAGGAATCCCTTCGGTAATAGTAATTATAACTTTAATACCTGCCTCTGCAGCTTCCATAATAGCATCTGCAGCAAAAGCTGGCGGAACAAATATAATAGTTGTATCGGCTCCAACTTTTTCAACAGCTTCAGAGACCGTATTAAAAACAGGTTTTCCTAAATGCTCTTGTCCTCCTTTTCCTGGAGTAACACCGCCTACGATATTAGTGCCGTACTCAATCATTTGCTCGGCATGAAAAGTACCTTCACTACCAGTGAACCCTTGTACGATTATTTTGGAATCCTTATTTACTAATACGCTCATACTACTGTAGTTTTTATTTGTACAAAAATATAGGTTTGCCAATGAATTTTAAAGCATTAACACGCTTATTTCTTATCCAATTTTTTAATTATTTCTGGAATCTTCTTTATATACGCTAATTGTTTCAATTTCTCACGAGATTCTTCTATCGGAGTACCAAAATAACTTTTACCTCCCGGCACCGATTTAGTCACACCGGTTTGACCCATTATCACTGCATTTTTACCTATTGTAATTCCGCTATTTGTACCAACTTGACCCCAAAGGGTTACTTCATCCTCTAGTATCACACAACCTGCAATTCCCGTTTGGGAAGCGATTAAACATTTTTCACCAATAACTGTATCATGCCCAACATGCACCTGATTATCCAGTTTTGACCCAAATCCTATTGTTGTGTCTCCTGTCACTCCCCTATCAATGGTACAAAGCGCACCAATATCAACATTATCTTTCAAAACTACCCTTCCGCCAGATATTAGCTTATCAAAACCTTCTGGGCGTTTTTTATAATAGAACGCATCGGCGCCTAATACACTTCCTGCATGAATAGTTACATTATTGCCAATAATGCAATTATCATAAATTGAAACATTAGAGTGAATACAGCAGTTATCTCCTATTTCAACATTGTTCCCTATGAAAGCATTCGGCTGAATAATGGTGTTTTTTCCAATTTTTGCTGTATTCGATATAGAGGAGTTCGATGGTAAAAACGGTTGAAAAAAAGTAGTCAGTTTATTAAAATCTCTAAATGGGTCTTCTGAAATCAACAAGGCTTTCCCATCTGGACAATCCACTTTTTTATTTATTAAAACAACTGTAGCCTTAGATTTCAAAGCTTTATCATAATATTTAGGATGATCAACAAATACGATATCACCGTTCTCAACTACATGAATTTCGTTCATTCCAAATACTGGAAAATCTTCATTACCTACATATTCACATGAAATAATTTCTGCGATTTGTTTTAATGAAAATGTAGTAGGGAATTTCAAAAGTAAGGTTAGATTATTAGTAGTTAAGTACTATAAGATTATTCTTTTACACGCTCCATATAAGAACCGGTAGCAGTATCTACTTTAATTTTATCACCCTCATTAATAAATAAAGGAACATTCACTTCTGCACCTGTTTCAACAGTTGCAGGTTTTGTAGCATTTGTAGCTGTATTTCCTTTTACACCTGGTTCTGCATAACTGACTTCTAAAACAACACTTGCAGGCATATCTACTGATAAAGGCATGCTATCTTCAGTATTAAATAAAATTGTTACAACGACACCCTCTTTCATTAAGCCTGGTGCATCTAAAGATGTTTTTTGTAATGTAATTTGGTTATAATCATCAGTATTCATAAAATGATAGGTTTCCTCCTCTGAATACAGATATTGATAAGAACGAGTTTCTACCCGTACATCTTCAATTTTATGTCCCGCTGAAAAAGTATTATCCAAGACTTTACCCGAAGTAACACTCCTTAATTTTGTGCGCACAAATGCAGGTCCTTTACCTGGCTTTACATGTAAAAATTCAATAATCTTATAAATATCATTGTTATAACGTATACATAGTCCTTTTCGAATATCTGAAGTAGATGCCATTAAAATATAGTATTAGGTGTTGTTGACTTAATTTAGATAAAAATAGATGAGCCTAGTTATTACTGAAATAACCTTTCATAATACCGCGTTGAGAATCGCGTATAAATTGAAGTATTTCATCACGTTCAGGTGTTGCTTCCATTTCTGCTTCAATAATTTGAAGCGCTTGCGAATTATTATAGTTCTTTTGATATAGAATTCGATAAATATTTTGAATCTCACTAATTTTATCAGATGTAAACCCTCGTCTTCTTAACCCTATGGAATTTATACCAACATAGGATAATGGCTCTCTTGCAGCCTTTACATAAGGCGGCACATCTTTTCGAACCAAAGAACCTCCGGTAACGAAAGCATGTTGACCTACAGATACAAATTGATGCACAGCTACCAATCCTGCCAGTATCACATTATCTCCTATTGTAACATGACCTGCCAAGGTTGAATTGTTCGAAAATATACAGTTATCACCAACCAAACAATCATGGGCTACATGACAGTACGCCATGATTAGACAGTTTTTTCCAATAACCGTTTTCATACGGTCAGAAGTTCCTTTATGTATGGTTGCGCATTCCCGAATAGTGGTATTATCACCGATTATTACGGTAGTTTCTTCATCATCATATTTTAAATCTTGGGGAGACGCGGATATCACAGCTCCTGGGAAAATACTACAATTTTTTCCAATGCGAGCACCTTCCATGATAGTCACATTAGAGCCTATCCATGTTCCATCACCGATGGTCACGTTATTGTGAATAGTGGTAAAGGGTTCAACTACTACATTTTTAGAGATTTTAGCTCCAGGATGTATATAAGCCAAGGGTTGGTTCATGCTATGTTCTTTTAACTATTTGCGCCATCAATTCAGCTTCGCTAACCAATTTATCATTGGCATAGGCATAGGCTTGCATATGACAGATACCTCTTCTAATTGGTGTAATTAAACTACAATGGAATATTAATGTATCACCAGGTAATACTTGTCTTTTGAATTTCACTTTATCAATTTTCATAAATAAAGTCAAATAATTTTCTGGATCGGGAACGGTACTTAAAACCAAAATACCGCCAGTTTGTGCCATAGCTTCTACCTGAAGTACCCCAGGCATTACTGGAGCTCCAGGAAAGTGACCCATAAAAAATGGTTCGTTCATGGTCACATTTTTCATACCCACTACATGCTCTTTAGAAAGTTCAATTATACGATCTATTAACAAAAAGGGAGGTCTATGTGGCAACATATCCATAATCTTATGGATATCCATCAATGGAGGCAAACTTAAATCGTATTTAGGAACTTTATTTCGCTTTTCCAATTTAATAATTTGCGCAAGCTTCTTAGCAAACTGGTTATTCACATAATGCCCAGGTTTATTTGCAATAACCTTACCTCGTATGCGAGTTCCGACTAACGCCAAATCTCCTATGACATCTAAAAGCTTATGCCTAGCTGCTTCATTAGGTTGGTGTAATGTAAGATTATCTAAAATACCGTTTGCCTTTACGGATAGCTTCTTTTTATCAAACGCCTTTTCTAATTTCATCATTGTGGCTTCAGAAATTTCCTTATCCACATAAACGATGGCATTATTTAAATCCCCTCCTTTTATAAGTCCATTTTCTAAAAGCATTTCTAACTCATGAAGGAAACTAAAGGTACGAGCATTAGAGATTTCCGACTTAAAATCTGATATTTTATCTAAAGTAGCATTTTGGGTCCCTAAAACTTTGGTTCCAAAATCTACCATGGTCATCACTTGATATTCATCAGAAGGAATAACAGTTATTTCACTACCAGTAGTATCATCTTTAAAAGTGATAACATCTTTAACAATGTATTCTTCCCGCACCGCATTTTGCTCTATGATTCCAGCATTTTCCAATACTTCTACAAAAAACTTAGAGGAACCATCCATTATCGGTGGTTCTGCTGCATTCAATTCAATTAAAACATTATCAATTTCTAGACCAACTAAGGCCGCTAAAACATGCTCAGAAGTTTGAATTTTAACACCATTCTTCTCTAAATTGGTGCCTCTTTGGGTATTCACCACTAGGTTGGCATCTGCAGGAATAATAGGCTCGCCCTCCAAATCTATCCTTTTAAAAGCATAGCCATGGTTTTCATTTGCAGGTAAAAATTTTATGGTAACATCGCTACCCGTATGCAAACCTACACCTGTTAGACTTACCTCTTTACTTATTGTTCTTTGTTTGATACTTGTTGTACTCATCGTCAGTCTTTCTTTTCTAAAGTGTCGATTCTACTTATTATTCTTGATAAGTTCTTAAAATGGACATATGATTTATTAAACTCGCCATAATTTAATGCAGGTGAACCCTGTAAAACTTCATGGTCTTTTACATTTCTTCCTATACCTGATTGTGCCTGTATTTTTACAAAGTCACCAATAATGATATGACCAACAATTCCCACTTGCCCACCAATCATACAATGTTTCCCTATTTTGGTAGACCCTGCAATACCTGTTTGAGCAGCAATAACCGTATGATCGCCAATTTCAACGTTGTGGGCAATTTGTATTTGGTTATCCAACTTTACGCCTTTCCTTAAAATTGTAGATCCCAATGTAGCACGATCTATAGTGGTGCCGGCACCCACATCTACATTGTCTTCTAATATCACATTGCCGGTCTGGGGCACTTTGGTAAATTCACCATTATCATTTGGTGCAAATCCAAATCCGTCCGCTCCAAGAACCACTCCACTATGAACAACACAATTATCGCCAATGATAGTTTCAGAATAAATTTTAGCACCCGCAAAAATTGTAACGTTATTGCCTACGGTAACATTGTCTCCAATATATACGTTGGGATACACCTTTACATTATCACCTAGCGTTACATTATTACCTAAATAGGAAAAAGCACCTAAATAAATATCCGAACCATATGTAGCCGTATCAGATTTAAAAATAGGCTCCTCTACTCCTACCTTATTGTTTTTTACTTGGTTATAATACTCCAACAATTTCGAAAATGATTTATAAGCATCATCTACCTTTATCAAAGTCGTTGTGAGGTGTTGCTCAGGAATAAAACTTTTATTAACTATGATAACTGAAGACTTGGTCTTATAAATAAAAGAAGTGTATTTAGGATTCGCCAAAAATGTTAGGGAACCTTCCTCTCCCTCTTCAATTTTAGCAAGTTTATGCACGGCTATTTCTGGATTCCCATGTACTTCTCCTTCTAAAATACCCGCAATCTGACCTGCTGTGAATTTCATGAGCGTAAAAGTAAGAAAAATAGTTAAACTGCCACTTTGGGGTAACACATATAATATTTGGTCACCGTTTTAGAAAGTGCATTTAAATTAAGGTGATCAGATAACTTAGCGACATCTGTAATTTTACCATTTTTTCGTAATATATTAATGTTTTGATGTTGCCTATCATAAGCCTTGTTCTTCAATTCCCCCTTAAAAACAAAATAGGAGGTTTGTTCATTGGTTAAGCTATACTGCTGTTTAATTT
Organism: Maribacter sp. ACAM166; assembly: GCF_005771495.1. GTDB lineage: Bacteria > Bacteroidota > Bacteroidia > Flavobacteriales > Flavobacteriaceae > Maribacter. Next base: position 87,974 of record NZ_VAUW01000012.1, on the reverse strand, counting down.
TATCAAATTTAGCTTGAAATCTACGCTCATTTATAGGCTCTTTTTTAAGCTTGATATGAAGTAATTTCCTATTAATAATCATTTCACAAAGCTCAGAAAGCACAAAATCATCCTCAAATTGCCATTCTTTCAAAGCAGCAAGAATATCAACATCATCTAACTTTGCGAACGTTTCCAAGGTTTCCTTGTCAAAATTGTTATTATTAATTTTATGTGTCAAGAAAAAATGTAAAGGTTTGCTGCAATTTAATGATACTCCCTTTCTTATAAGAAATCGTGCCCTTTTTAAAATACTAATTAATAATTGTTCGGCCACTACCCCGGTTTTATGCAAATAGACCTGCCAATACATAAACCTTCTTGCCATTAAGAATTTTTCAACAGAATATATTCCCTTTTCTTCAACCACAAGATTACCATCAACAACGTTTAGCATGGTTATCAATCGTTCAGCATTGGTGTTTCCTTCAGCCACTCCTGTATAGAAACTGTCTCTTTTTAAATAGTCAAGTCGATCCATATCTAACTGACTTGAAACCAACTGATTCAAGAACTTTTTAGGATGTTTTCCGGTAAAAATGGAAATTGCTTCCGTTAAACTTCCGTTAAATCGCTCATTGAGTTCCTGCATAAACTGAAGCGAAATAAACTCATGACTCACGCCTTCTACGATACTATGTTCCATTGCATGTGAAAAAGGACCGTGTCCTATATCATGCAAAAGTATCGCACCCAATAAGCCATCTTCTTCAGTTTGAGTGAACTCAACTCCTTTAAAACTAAGCACTTGAATAGACCTCTGCATTAAATACATACACCCTAATGCATGATGAAAACGAGTATGATGTGCACCTGGATAAACCAAATATGACAATCCCATTTGAGAAATTCTACGTAATCTTTGAAAATATGGATCAGCAATTAGGTCGAATATGAGCGTGTTGGGAATTCTAATAAATCCGTAAATTGGATCATTAAAGATTTTCAATTTGTTTGGTGTCTTCAAGATAGATTTGTCTTTTCTGAAATTAACATTTCAAAGTTATACAAAAGCATCACATAGCATTTGATAATCGTCAAATTAATGAATCAATGAACAAGATAAAAATATTATGGGTAGACGATGAAATCGATTTACTAAAGCCTCATATTCTTTTTTTAGAAGCAAAAAATTATCAGGTCATCACCTGTCAAAGCGGTCAGGAGGCGCTAGAAGAATTAGCCGAAAATAGAGTAGATATTGTTTTCTTAGATGAAAATATGCCCGGTATTTCAGGTTTAGAGACCCTTTCTGAAATAAAGATTATTGATAGTTCTATACCTGTAGTAATGATTACGAAAAGTGAAGAAGAATTTATAATGGAAGAAGCTATTGGTTCAAAAATAGCTGATTATCTTATAAAGCCTGTCAATCCAAATCAAATTTTACTTTCCCTTAAAAAGAATTTAGACCACTCTAGATTGATTTCTGAAAAAACAACCAGTAATTATCAACAGGAATTCAGAAAAATAGCAATGGACCTTTCTATGGTGAATACATACCAAGAATGGGCTGACTTATATAAGAAGTTGATTTACTGGGAATTGCAGTTAGAAGAGATCGAAGATAGTGGTATGTTCGAAATACTGGAATCTCAAAAGATTGAAGCTAATCAGCAATTTGGAAAATTTGTAGAGCGCAACTATACAGACTGGTTCACCGATGCAGATGCCCCAGTAATGTCACATACCCTATTTAAAGAGTGGATTATACCCGAAATTAAAAACCAAAAGACGCTATTACTTGTTGTAGATAATTTACGATATGACCAGTGGTATGCATTTGAAGACACGGTTAATTCCTTTTATAAAAAGAAAAAAGAAAATTCTTACTATAGTATTCTACCTACAGCTACCCAGTACGCACGTAACGCTATATTTTCGGGGTTAACACCATTGGATATGGAAAAAAAATATCCAGACTGGTGGAAAAATGATACCGATGAAGGAGGTAAAAATTTATTCGAAAACAAATTTTTAGGCGAGCAATTAAAGCGAAACGGGCTTGATTTAAAGTGGGAGTACCACAAAATCAGTAGCCTAAAACAAGGCAAACACTTAAGTCAAAATTTCAAATCACAAAAGGATAACGACCTAACAGTAATCGTATATAATTTTGTGGATATGCTCTCCCATTCAAAAACAGAAATGGAAGTTATAAAAGAGTTGGCCTCTAATGACAAATCGTATCGGTCATTAACGACAAGTTGGTTTAAAAATTCACCCATGTTAGAAATAATTCAGCAAGCACAAGTACTGGGTATGAAACTAATTATTACAACAGACCATGGCACCATTAATGTAAAATCACCGTCAAAGGTTGTAGGTGACCGTGAGACAAGTTTGAACTTAAGGTATAAAACAGGTCGAAGTCTTACACATGAAAAAAATGACGTTTTAGCAATAAAAAACCCTAAATCTATTTATTTGCCCAGTATTAACATGAGTAGTTCGTACATTTTTGCTAAAAATGATTTCTTTTTTGCCTATCCAAATAACTACAATCATTATGTAAATTATTATAGAAATACATATCAACATGGTGGCGTTTCTTTAGAGGAAATGATTATACCATTTGTAGTTTTAGAACCTAAATAAATTAAATTTTATGGAATTTATTTATAGAGAAAATGGACTGCAAAAAATTGCAAACCAAATAATTCAATATTCTAAAAGTAAGGTTATCGCATTTTACGCTCCCATGGGAGCTGGAAAAACAACGTTAATAAAAGCACTTGTTAAAGAATTGGGCGGTACTGATAATGTAAGTAGCCCAACATTCGGACTTGTAAATGAATATGCATTAGAAAATGGGGAACTACTTGGCTATCATTTTGATTTTTATCGATTAAATGATGAAATAGAAGCTATGGACATGGGGCTAGACGACTATCTAAATACAAATGAATGGGTTTTTATGGAATGGCCGGAGAAAATACCCAATTTAGTTCCTCAAGATGCGCAGATAGTCAAAATTGAGATAGTAGATGAGAAAACGAGAAAGTTAATACTGGTCAACAATTTTTAAATTTTTGGTTTTTAAAGCAACGTAAGACTACATGTTTATTTTCCATCGTTTAAGATGATATTTTATTGTATTTTTTCGATGAAAAACATATGAATCGACAAAACGTTCATTTTTTCGGTTAAAGTGTATAATTTTAACGTTTAATCACATTTTATTTGTATAATATTTATTACGTTTGCAATAGAACAAATAAATGTTTAACCAAAAATCCCTTGAAAATGAAGAACAAAAGAACTTTTCTTGCCTCTTTGGCATTAGGTGTATTTCTTTTAGCTATGGCTGCTCCAATTATCAATCTTGATAATCAGGACATAAATGTTGACAAAAGAAAATTGGATAGAAGGATTTAATTTAAATTTTTCTATTAAAGATTAAAGAGCAATTTTATTGCTCTTTTTTTATTTATAATAATTTACTTAAAACTTCGTTAGCATATAGTAATTCTATACTGCAAATGATAAATAAAGTAAAAAAAAAGAAGGCCAAAAAAAAGATTTTTCTTGAATCTTTACTTGTGTTTTTTATAGCTATTTCCCCTTTTTTATACAAGGTATATGATTATCTGCCTTACGAATCTAATGGAGATGTATCCATTTTAGGGTTAACTATGGGTAATAATGGCTTTGCTGATACTCAAACTTACTTGTGGTTTCTTACAAGTAAAATAGTTCCTCTTTATTTGCTCATTTTTTGGTTTTTAACATCTAGAGATTGGTGGTATCACATTATCATCATTCCAATTGCAATGTTTGCATTTCAATTATTCGAGGTCTTTTTTGATTCCGATTCCTATCTCGACACTGACAATATTTGGTGGTTGATTCCTATCTGTATGATAACTATCCCATTTGTGTATTTTATTAGACTAACCTTATACGATAAGCATGTTCATGGTATTGATTTGGAAGCAATAGATGCAGAACTTGAAGAGCTGAAGCAAAAAGATTTTGATAATAAGCATACATCGCTCGATAAATCAATTGACATTGAAGACGAAATTGAAATGAAATCAATGTCTGAAGAATTAAACACAAAAATGTCAACCGGAAATATAGAGACTATTTTAAAAGGCTTGCAAGAGCGTATTCAAGGTTGGTTACATTTTAAGTTTTAAAACTAGTGTTCACTACACGTGTCAAGTAGAAATTCATTTCTTTAAAAATTGTACATTTGAGTTTCAAATCTCTGATTTGAATAATGTATATATTATCTATGAGCCAACCCACTTCACCATTTAGTAAACAACAACTACTTCCGCAAGAAGAAACTTTAGAGATTTTTAGACATAAGGGGGAATTACATATCGGAATTCCTAAGGAAAATCAAAACCAAGAAAAGCGAATTTGCCTAACACCAGATGCTGTAAATGCAATTACATCTAATGGGCATCGTGTTTTAATAGAATCGGGCGCTGGTGAAGGAGCTCATTATTCAGATTTAGATTACACCAAAGCAGGTGGAGAAATCACAAGGGATACAAAAAAAGTTTTTGCCTGTCCCCTTATTTTGAAAGTAGAGCCTCCTACGCTATCAGAAATAGGATTTATTAATCCGCAGACCGTTATTATTTCAGCGCTTCAAATTAAAACTCAATACAAAGAATATTTTGAGGAACTAGCAAGAAAACGAATCACTGCTATAGCTTTTGAATATATACGAGATGAAGAAGGAAAATATCCTGCGGTACGATCACTAAGTGAAATAGCGGGAATATCTTCTGTTTTGATTGCTGCAGAATTAATGGCAGCCAATAATAATGGTAACGGACTAATGTTTGGTAACATTAGCGGCGTGCCTCCGGTAGAAGTTGTTATTATAGGAGCTGGTACGGTTGGTGAATTTGCAGCCAGATCAGCAATTGGTATCGGGGCAAACGTAAAGGTTTTTGACAACTCAATAACAAAACTTCGAAATATTCAGACTAATCTTAAGCAAACTGTTTACACATCAACAATACAACCCAAAAATTTATTAAAAGCCTTAAAACGCTGTGACGTTGCCATAGGTGCGACCAGAGGAAAAGATAGATCACCTGTTGTTGTTTCAAGTACAATGGTTGAACATATGAAAAAAGGCGCGGTAATTATCGATGTAAGTATCGATACGGGTGGCTGTTTTGAAACCAGCGAAATTACTAATCATAATAAACCTACAAGGGAAAAGTATGGCGTCATTCATTATGGTGTTCCTAATATTCCATCTAGATATCCAAAAACTGCTTCAGTATCCATCAGTAATATTTTCACCCCTTATTTATTGAAAATCGGAGAAGATGGCGGATTAGAAAATTCTCTTCGTTTTGATAAAGGATTACGCAATGGCCTGTATATGTACCATGGCATCCTTACCAATAAATCTGTTGGAGAATGGTTTGATCTACAATATAGCGACATCAATTTTTTAATTTTTTAGAATACTGAAAGCATTCCTTTTCCTATCCTTTTAAAAGGCATAATTTTGCGATCTCTTTTAACACGTTAAAGAACTAAAATGGATTTTCTTAAAAGGTTGGGATTTTATTTGATAGGTATGTCTATAGGCATTGTTTTTCTAACCATGTTCTTGAAAAAGAAGTCTCAAGAAGCAGGAGTGTATTTTTGCTATCTTCCTAATTGCCGAACATTAAAGGATATTCGTTCCAAATCCATGCATTATAGTGAAGAGGTAAAACTGAAATTGGTACAATATCAATTAGACTCTTTAGATGTAACATATATACTCACCGAAGGTGATGTCGATTTCAGTAACAGTAATACCAAAACTGTTCCATGTAAGACTTATATCGTAGCGTCTAAATTAAAGGAAAGAGAATGGAAATTCACTGTGAAAAACTGCATTAATAAAGCTACTATTCAACAAATCGAAGTTCAATAGAACCGTTATTAATTTACATTTTTCTTCGCTTGCGCTCTTTTTTTAATAGTGTTAGTTCTCTACTTGTCTGGCCCGCTACAGAAGTATTCTCGTCTGCCCTTCGTATCAAATAAGGCATAACATCTCTTACCGGACCGAAAGGCAGGTATTTTGCAACGTTATAACCATGCGCTGCCAAATTAAAGGAGATATGGTCACTCATTCCGTATAATTGACCAAACCATATAAAATCATAGTTTTTGGGAAGACCCTTTTCTTCCATTAGCTCCATTAACGTATAACAGCTTTCTTCGTTATGGGTTCCGGAAAAAATAGATATCGTATCGAGGTGATTAACCATATAAGCAATAGTGGCATTAAAATTATCATCGGTCTCTTTTTTACTTTTACAGATTGGAGTAGGATAATTTTTCTCTTCAGCTCGTTCGTTTTCTTTTTCCATGTAAGCACCCCTAACCACTTTCATGCCAACTCTAAAACCATCAATTTTAGCTCGTTCGTTCAATGATTTCAAGTATGGTAAACGGTCCCAACGATAGGTCTGTAATGTATTAAATACGATAGTTTTATTTTTATTGTATTTCCGCATCATGGTTTCCACAAGTTCATCTGCAGCATCCTGCATCCAACTCTCTTCCCCATCTATTAATAAGGATACTTCAAGATCATGGGCTTTTTTACAAACTTTATCATACCTATTTACTATTCGTTGCCATTCCGCCTCTTCCTCTTTAGTAAGTTTCTTTCTCTCACCCATTTTTTGATACAATGCAAAACGACCAAACCCAGTGGGCTTAAATACTGCAAAAGGAATTGAATCCTTTTCTTTTACGAAATCCAAAATTTTCAGAATCATATCAGTTGCTGTATCAAATGGATGTTCTTCGTCCTGTCCTTCTACTGAATAATCTAAAACGGAACTTACCCCCTTTTCCCACAAACTGTCTACTACAGGAAGACAGTCTTCTTCGCTTATTCCTCCACAAAAATGGTCAAATACTGTAGACTTGATTAAGCTTTCAACCGGTAAATGTGCTTTTAAAGCAAAATTGGTGATGGCTGAACCCATTTTAACCAAGGGTTCATTGGAAATCATTTTAAACAGAAAGTAGGCTCTTTCTAATTCAGAGTCCGATTTAAGGGCAAAAGCTGTTGCCGTGTTTTCAAAGATTTGATTCATTTTATATTTTTTCAATAACAATCAAATATAATCACAGAATTTATATTACTAAGATTAAAAATAACCTTTATTTTGTGTTTCAATAGAATTAAATAATAAGCTAAACACTACTCTTATATGGAATCCATAATTTCAGATTCTTACGCAGTACATTTTAACGAAAAAGCGTTTCAAGCTCTTAACACCCATTTAGCAGAAAAAGCATATTCTATACTATTCATTTTAGTGGATGAGAATACACATGAATTTTGCCTACCGCAGTTTATGGCTGAAATAAATGGTGATTATCAGTTTGAAATCATTGAAATAGAATCGGGTGAGATTAATAAAAATATAGAAACCTGTGTTGGTGTTTGGGAAGCATTATCAGAATTAGGTGCTGACAGAAAAAGTATTCTTATCAATCTTGGGGGCGGTGTATTAACTGACTTAGGTGGTTTTGTGGCTTCTACTTTTAAAAGAGGAATTGATTTTATTAATGTTCCTACTACCCTACTCGCTATGGTCGATGCCTCTGTTGGCGGAAAAAATGGGATAGATTTAGGTTCTTTAAAAAATCAAGTAGGTGTCATCAACCAACCAGTTATGGTATTGGTTATACCAGACTTTCTCGACACCTTAGATAATAGACAAGTCAGAAGTGGATTTGCAGAAATGCTTAAGCACGGCCTCATTCAAAATCTTTCGTATTGGGAATCTCTTAAAGGAGTTGAAAATTTGGATGATATGAAGAGCCATATTCTCACTTCTATTCAAATAAAGAATAAGGTTGTTTTACAAGATCCTACAGAACAGAATATTAGAAAAATATTGAACTATGGGCATACATTGGGGCATGCTATAGAATCTTATTTTTTAGAAAATAATTCAAAAGAAACGTTACTACACGGAGAGGCCATTGCAATAGGTATGATTCTAGAAGGGTATCTATCCCATAAATTATTAGGTCTTAATTTAATTTCATTAGAGGATATAAAGGATACTTTTCTAAATAAATATGATACGATTGAATTTTTAGATGACGATATTGAGAACATTCTGAAGCTAATGAAATATGACAAAAAAAATTCTCATGGTAAAGTAAATTTTGTGTTATTAAAATCTATCGGAACTCCAGAAGTAGATATTGAAATTCCCCTAAAATTATTCAAAGAAGCATTCGCTTACTACAAAGATTAAAAAGTTCATATACCTAAAACAGCACTTTCACAACACTATACATTTAATTGCTGGTATTATTACTAGATTAGATTAAAGAAATCATACAACCCTCTTAACCTAAATTAGTTATGACCAGACGACTTATTGATTACCGCAAATTAAACCACAGTCTAGCAGCCCTTTTAATAGAAACGTATCCTTACGGATATGGAGATGAAGATATCATCACCTTCAAAAATACACAAGGCGATAAGGTAGAGGCTGTTCAATTAAGAACTGAAGACACGCTTTACCTAGTTAAAATAAGTAAAAGTCTTTCAAATTTTATTGCAAATTTTGAAGAAAACTTAGAAAAAGAATTAGAACCGAAAACGCCGGAAGAAGTCATGCAATCTGAAGATATGACCAATGCACTCTATCTAAATTTCGAAAGAGAGTCAGAAACTGAATTAGATTAATTATTTAAATAGCGCTCATTTAAAATAATTTCATGGTGTTTTTGGTGACCGCTTATGGCAAGCCCAATTGCAGCAACAGACCACGGCATACCGCTAGCTGTACCAAATCGTTTTAACCTTACCTCTGTCATTCCTCTGAACAAATTAATTGAAGAATCACGAACTGAAAGGTATTCATTTAAAATCTCCTTTTTCGTACGTTCATTACTGTCGCTTTCAATTATATAATCATCTTGTTCAAAACCTGGCAAAGGCGTTTTATCATTTCTAGAAATTCTGAAGGCACGGTGTTGAAATATTCTTTCAGTATCAATTAAATGCACCAGTACTTCAGCTATAGTCCATTTTCCTTCTCCATAACTGAATCCTAACTGTTCTTCGGTTAAGTTCTTTATAAAAGCTTGAAACCATACTCTACCATTTAGTAAAGCAGCCATTAAATCTTCGTTCTCGTCAAGAGCATTAAGGTAGGTTCCATAAAAATAATTAAATTCTTTCTCCTGTAAATCTGTAATTCTCATATAATCAAGTATGTAATTAAGAATCAAAAAAGCCCAATTACAACATAATTGGGCTCTGTCGAGTTAGTTGAAAAACTAAATTATAATTCGTTGAATATGGTGTGCATTAAACGCTTCTTGTCATTAAAACTTTCTTCTAATGAAATCATCGTTTCCGTTCTGCTAATACCATCAATATCATCTATTTTGAAAATAATATTCTTGGCATGTGTCGTATCCTTCGCTCGTATTTTACAGAAGATATTGAACTTTCCAGTGGTTATATGTGCAATTGTAACATTAGGGATTTGGTTTAAGCGCTCGAGCACAAATTTAGTTTGGTGTGTTTTTTCTAAAAAAATACCAACATATGCTATAAATGCATATCCCAGTTTCACATAATCCAATGTTAGTGAAGAACCTTTAATAATTCCAGCCTCTTCCATTTTCTTTACCCTTACATGAACAGTACCTGCAGATATAAGAAGTTTTTTAGCGATATCGGTAAATGGAGTTCTGGTGTTATCTATTAACATATCCAGAATTTGGTGATCTATTTCGTCTAATTTGACTTTACCCATTGTAATATTTTTTTGGCAAAAATAAATAATAATCACATTAAATTCATTAAAACTCCATTTGTTTTAATAAAAATGTAAACATTTTTACATTTTCTAAGAAATAAGGCAATGAAAATCAATATAGTAGTGCTAATATTTCATTTTCTTTAAGCCAATTCATATCTATACTATTATCGCAATTGAGCATTTTATGTCCGAAAATATCTAATGGCATCGCATCGAAATTTAGAATTTCCGGACTAAAAACAACCTTTCCATCTTTAAATACTTCCTTATAATGGATATAAATAATCTGATTAGAACTCAGACTAGGTTTTAACTTATGTGAATTTTTAACTAGAATATCCACATATTGCTTTCCATTTTCTGGAATTGATAAATAATCATTAACAGTATAATCATCTAAAGAATCTGAAATAATGGTTTCTATACCTTTTAATAAAGCATGAAAAATCAATTCTCGTGTCTTTTCCCTTTCATAATCTTCTTTATAATGACCAGCTTCAAATAATAGTGTTGGAGTTTCTCTCATTTGAAACGCATCTCCAACGCAATTAGAATTAAATCCGTCATCGTATCTACCTACCTGATTAGGTATTAACTTTTGTAATTTACTGTTCATAGCAGCAATTAACTGCATGCTGATCTTACGTGAGGGAGAGCTATTCCTTTCCATATCAAAGGCAGGCGCTAAAAACGATACAGTTGCAGGTTTATTGGTTGTACCAACATTAAAAATAGTACGTTGATCATGAAGATTAAAACAAAAATCGGGCTTAAACTCTTCAAATTCCTTTTTAAGTATACGACTTTCTGGTTGAGTCAAATCTTGTGCATCTCTATTAAGATCAACTTTATTAGCATTTATCCGAGTATAGCCTCTTGCTCCATCAGGATTTAATATAGGAATAATTTTTAACGTACATGATGTAGCTATTTCAGTTATATCATGGTTATCCTCTTTCAAGTAGTTCAATAAATCCAACACCGCTTTTGTAGTAGTAGATTCGTTACCGTGCATCTGCGACCACATTAAAATACGTTTTGGACCAAAACCATATGTGATGCTTTTTATTGCTTCACCACGAACTGATGTTCCAATATTCTCAACACTAAACATTGGTGGGAGACTCGAAATAAATACTTTTAGATGATCATATGTTACATACCTGCCTTGTATTTCTGATACATGTATTTTACTGTAATCAATCTCTTCTTGCATCATAGCTACTTAATAAACAACAAAAATACTACAGCTCTTGTTTACAATTGTAACTATTTAAATATAATTAAGCGCACCTATTTAGCTGAAAATGTTTACAATATTAATTTTAATATATAAAAACAATTTATTATTATATAAATCAGGTATTTAAGTAATATTACATAAACTAATAGTTTAATGTATTAGCATGTATTTGAGTCTTTTATAGAATTGCAATTGTTAGGTTCGGTATATAATATATTACCTTTGTAAACATGCTAGATACAACTGCATTCCTTAAAAGGTTAAAATTAATTTTAACCCATCATGAACTTTCCTCTGCCGCTTTTGCAGATTTAATTCACGTACAGAGGTCAAGTATTTCGCATTTACTCAATGGTAGAAACAAACCTAGCTTAGAGTTTATAATGAAGATTCATGAAGCATTTCCAGAAGCTGACTTGCAATGGTTACTTTATGATAAAGGAACTTTCCCTAACGTGACTTCAGAAAATAAGCTCAACTCATTCACTAAAAATAAAGCTGCGCCATTATCAAAAGCACCTTCTCAAAAGGCTATTGAGCGCGTAGTTATTTTTTATACTGATGGCACGTATAAGAATTATATTGAGCAATAATATTGCTTTCGATATCAAACTATTCTATGTTTTTTCTCAATACGTCCCTCCTATTTTCTTTATTTTTACATCATGATAAAAAAAATATTTACCTCCTTAATTACATGCTTACTTTTTTATTCGTGTTATGAACCCGAACGAAACTGCCAAGATTATAAAACAGGTACTTTCAAATTCAACTATGAGCTCGATGGCGTTGAAAAAGAAGGTAAGTTTACCAGAAATGATAATTATAGTATAGATTATTATGAGAATAAAGTGGATAGCGCCACTGTTCGTTGGTATAATGATTGTGAGTTTGTCTTGCAGGATATAAATAGCAAAACTGCAATTCAGTATAAAATAATAAGCACAACCGATTCAACATACACATTTCAATACAAGAGTGCCGTAAAAGACCCAAATAAAGAACTAACTGTAAAAACAGGAACCGCTTTTAAAATAGATTGACCATGTTTGAAGTTTTGGCAAATGTTTAACACGATTTGTTGACCTTGACCTTTCTAAAGATTATACTAGGAATTGACGACAGTTTACTTATTTCAATTGCTGGTTGAAAATTAGAGTCAAATCAACGAAAAAAATCTACTAATCTTGGGTTCGATTTAGCGATGGTCATGCGTATCGTTTTGTTTTTTGGAATATCCCTGTTTACATCAATGAAAAAGCCCTTCTGGATTTTTAGTAGTGATGAACAAGCGGAGACATTAGTGGCTAAGGGAATAGTCTTGTTTTTAAGAGACGTATTTCCACTTTATAAGCGCACCAAAGAAATTCATAAAAAAGTTGCGGACAAGGGGCGTAATAGAGAGAGGTGAAAAAGTTACCTCTACCTCTTCAACTAACACTACTCTTCATACAACAATTATTAGCACCACTTTCTTATTCTACTGCGACTTAGGCGATAAAAATGACTAACTGTATTTCACCTAACCCTAACGAAGACCTATTATCAATGATTGTAGCTGTTGTAATCTCCATCGTAATAATGATGCTTTTTGCAATATCGGTTGGAGAATTTGTCAATAAACACCCATCGACTCAAATTTTAAGATAGACCTTTTTAGTCTTTATTAGCTTCATTCCTATTGCAGAGTCGGCACGTATATGTCACTAAATCGTATTTGGAAACCAAGTCAATACCCCATCTAAAAGGTATTTATAATTCTCTATTGCATTTTCTATAATGGTCTAATTCTTTGACCTTCGAATGAAGAAAAACAAGGATCACTCTACTCCAATAGAGAATTAAAAAAACCATAACTAACTAATAATCAATACACCAAGAGTGCAGTTGTTTTTCGATTGTATTTTTGAGGTCTTTTGTCTACCTTGGTTTAACCATATTAAACTAAAATCAAGGCCAATTATGAAAAATTCCAATAAAGATAAAACAGTCGGCATTAACCGTCGTGATTTCGTCAAAAAGACAGCTTTAGCATCCTCCGTGTTTATAGTACCGAGACACGTTTTGGGAGGACCTGGCTTTCTTGCGCCTAGCGACCGACTAAATATTGCTGCCATTGGCGCTGGTGGCAAAGGTATTAGTGATATTAAAAACGCATCTGTTATGGGTAGGGAGCGTGTAGCTGCATTATGTGATGTTGATTTTTCTGGATCAGCAGCTGAAAGTGTCAAAAACTTTCCCAAGGCTAAATTATATGATGATTTTAGGGTGATGTTGGATAAGAAAAAAAATATTGACGCAGTGACTATTTCTACACCGGATCACGTTCATGGACCGGCAGCGAAATGGGCCATGGAGCGCGGAATTCATGTCTACGTACAAAAACCGATGACCCACAACATAAAAGAAGCTCGTGCATTGACGCAAATGGCTCGAACAAATAGCATAGTGAGTCAGATGGGTAACCAAGGTGGTTCCAATCCGCTTTTAGGTGTCGTTCAGCGTTGGATTGATGAAGATAAAATCGGTGCAGTATCCAAAGTTCAAGTTTGGACAAATAGACCTGTTTGGCCGCAAGGGATTGAAATGCCAAAACCAGACGCAAGTCTTAAACCAGATAGTCTAAATTGGGATTTATGGCTAGGACCTGCAACAGAGCGTCCTTTTGTTCCCAACCTTCACCCCTTCAATTGGAGAGGCTGGTGGGATTTTGGAACGGGAGCTTTAGGGGATGTTGGCTGTCATTTAATAGATATTCCATTTAGGACACTAAATCTTAAATACCCTACCGATGCAGAATGTAGTGTAGCTTCGGTATTTACTAAAATGTGGACTCCCGATTATTACCCAGAGGGATGTCCTCCATCTTCATTTATCACGTTACATTTTGCGGCAACGGACAAAACAAAATCACCTATAGAGATGACTTGGAGTGATGGCGGTATACGCCCGTCACATCCAGATATTATTCCTGCAAATGATGACATAGGAGGTAATGACAGTGCTAATGGAGTATTGATAATAGGCGAAAAAGGAATTATTTCAACTAACATCAATGACAGCTCTCCGTTAATGCCAAAATTATATTTAAATGACGGGACTACGGAGTTCGGACCAGAAGTGGAAGAAAATTTAGAACCAGAATATGGCCACCAAAGAAAATGGGTAGATGCTTGTAAGGCCGGTTTCGGAAGTCCTGAGCATTTAGGACTTACATCATCTTTTGATTACGCAGGACCCATGACAGAAACTGTACTCATGGGTAATCTAGCTATTAGAAGCTACATGCTTCAAAAGGAAAACTCAGAAGGAGCTATGAAATTCTTTGCCCGTAAAAAACTATTATGGGATGGTGAGAATATGAGAATTACGAATATGGAAGAAGCCAATCAATTTGTTGGAAGAACCTATAGAAAAGGTTGGGAGGTTTAACAGCGCCCTCTTTTAATTCTAGGAAGATAAACTGCTGCGCATGAAGAACAACAGTAATTTTGAGTGTGAGCTCTAGTACGTATATTCATCCGAGGCACAAGGCATCCCTTTTGCTGTAACATTTGGTTTGCTCTACCAAGTTTCGTCGATTTGTACTAAGTACAAAAGTTGATAGAATTTTGTAACAGACATTTTTGGATATCCACTACTGATTTAATATCTATTTTAAAGATAATTTATTGAGATTTTCTTTAAAAAAAAATCCTGCGGGCTAGCCCGCAGGATTTTTTACACTAATTATCAGTTTTAATTTGGCCGATTAAAGGCAACATCTGGATTTGCCTCTTTTTGCTCCTTAAACAAACGTTGCTGCTGCTTTACAGTCATGGTGCTACCATCATGACTCCACCCCGGACGTCCAAATATGTACTTTAATTTGTGGCTTATTTTCTTTGATTTTTTGACATCGGCCCAAATATCCTTGAATTCATGCGTTAATATTACGATAGGATTATTTGAATCAGGAGCATGAATAACACCGAATTTAACTTCAATTTCTTCATCGTACTCTTTCCAAGTACCAAATATTTTATCAAAGAAGTTTAAAAAGCCACCATGGTTCTTATCCAAATATTCAACATTTTGGGCATGATGTACTTGATGCATTGTATGTGTATTGAATACTTTCTCGATAATTCCCATTTTAGGAACATATTTCGAATGTAATTGAAATTGCCAAAAAGATTCGATAGCTAAGCACACGACTACCATTTCTACCGGAAAACCAATAATAGGCATCCAAACATAGAAAAAGGGTTTATATAGTAGTGTAAACCAACCATTACGAATTGCAGTTCCAAGGTTAAAATTGTCAGAAGAATGATGCACTATATGTGCTGCCCAAAGAATTCGAACTTCATGATTTGCTCTGTGAAACCAGTAATAGGTAAAGTCATCGGCCAGTTGACATAGCAACCAAATATACCATGCGTACCCAAATGATTTATACCCCATTATGTTTGTTCTGACACCATTAATCTCAGGGTTGAAAAATTCATAGGCATATTCAAATAGAACAACTAATAGCACCACTTTAAGCAAGGGGCCAATAATAGCTGAGCCAATTCCCATTACGCTACTAGCGGCAAAATCTTTCCAATCATAAAGATCATCATCTCCATGAGTTTTACTATAGGTTAATTCCAATAAAATAAAGGCGATAAAAGCGGGCGCACCGTATACCAGAGGGTTGGTAAAATCCATTAATTAAAAATTTAGGTAAAGATAGTTATAAAAGCATTTATTCTAAAAGTTGTCTAATCTTAACTTTCTATTTATGGATAAGACAAATTAATAGTTAAACAGATAAATTTTATTTCCTGTTTTTAAGAATCTTATTCTGCTCTTTTAGCAATTTCTCCATGCTAGAAAGCAATGCAATATTTTTTGGTGTTTCTACTTCTTTATTTTCAGGATCTTCAGCTTTTTCTTTAAATCGATTTATAAATTTCACTACAATGAATATGGTTAATGCGATTATACAAAAATCTACTAAAGACTCAATCAATTCTCCATAACCAACAGCAACTTCTTCTACATTATCAATAGCCTTGCGAAGAATCCATTTTTTATTGGCCAAGTTTACATCATCTGTCAATAATGAAAGTGGAGGCATTATAATCTTGGATACCAAAGTACTTACCACATTGTTAAAGGCAGTACCTATAATGATACCTATGGCCAAATCAATCATATTGCCTTTTATGGCAAAATTTTTAAACTCTTGAAAAAAATTCTTCATAATAAAATCTAGTCGAATAACGTTTTAGGATCATCTGTTGGTTCATCATTCTCTGTATCAGAAATACCGTTCTTCTTATTAGGCTCTATAGATTCTTCATCTACGACCTCAATATCTTCTGTTTTTTCTGGAACAATGGGCTCAAAAGGCAAAGGCTCAAGAATATTGATGTTTTTTATTTTTTCGGTGATGAGTTGATTACCTAAAGCTTTTATTCCTTTAATTGATATAAAATTCTCTAAATCAACAGTTTCACTTTCTCTAGGCTCTTTACCTCTTGGCTTAGGGAATTCTATTTCTATTAATGGTCGCCAATCGGTCGCTACGAGTTCTAAATACGATTTTGGATGCTCTGAAATAAATAACTCTTCTTTATTTTCGCTTTCAACAAGAAATCTTTTAACATAATAACGCTCCTTTTCACCTTCCCAATAAATGGCAGAAATGGGTTTCTCTGGCATCCATTTCTCAAGAACTATCATATCATCATCAAAATGCGATGTCAATACCGGAAGAAATGTTTTAGCAACTCCCTTTTGAGATATCACCAGTAATAAATCATCACCCCTAAACTCGCCCAAAAGCTCCCCTCTTCCATCAACATTGAGCCTACGAACTACATCATCGAACCAAATTTTTCTCGGCTTTAGGGTTGATACCCCCTTCTCTTTAAGTTCTATTCTTTTTACAGAGTACTTCGTAACAAGATTCCCCTTAGATGATCGTCCTTTGATTAATACATCAGAAAAATCAATATCCCATTTCAATTTTTTGACACTGCCTACTTGACGCAGCAATACGGTGATGACTTCAGCCTCTCCATTAGCATTGGCAGAAAAATACAATACTTGCGAATTAGAATTGCCGTTAGTTAAATCATAAATCCTATCTCTCGTAACGCTAGTTACGTTAAACCTTTTAATAAATGTAGGCCCACCTTTACCGTCCTTATAAATTAAATTATACGTGGTTCTTTTATCCTTTTTCTTGAATACGGCAACGTGTATAATGCCTTTACCTACAAAAATCTTGGAGTCAACCTTAGAGACCATAATTTTACCATCATTGGTGATAACGATTATATCATCAATGTCACTGCAGTCCGTTACATATTCATCCTTCTTAAGAGAGGTGCCTACAAATCCCTCTTCTCTATTGACATAGAGTTTCGTGTTTCTTATGGCCACTTTAGTAGCTTCAATATCATCAAATATTCTAATTTCAGTAAGACGCCCTCTATCCTTTCCGTAGGTTTCCTTAAGTCTTTTAAAATAATCAATTGCGAATTCTATTAAATGATCTAGATGATTTTTCACTTCGGCTATACGCTCCTGAAGACTTTCTAAATGTTGCTGCGCCTTATCCAAATCAAATTTTGATATTCTTTTGATTCGAATTTCAGTTAGCCTAACAATATCATCTTCGGTAACAGCACGTTTTAAATGTTTGGTAAATGGAGCTAGGCCTTTGTCGATAGCCTTAATAACACCCTCCCAAGTCTCTTCTTCTTCAATATCACGGTAAATACGATTCTCAATAAAGATTCGCTCCAATGAAGCAAAATGCCACTGTTCTTCTAGTTCGCTTAACTGTATTTCAAGCTCCTTCTTCAATAGCTCTACTGTAGAATCAGTTGACCTTTGAAGCATATCGGTTACGCCAATAAACAAAGGTTTATTGTCTTCAATTATACAGCCTAAAGGTGAAATCGAGGACTCACAAGCCGTAAAAGCATAAAGAGCATCAATAGTTCTATCTGGAGAAATACCAGCTGGCAGATGTACTAAAATCTCAACATCGGCAGCCGTGTTATCCTCTATTTTTTTAATTTTAATTTTGCCTTTCTCATTGGCTTTCAAAATAGAATCAATTAAAGAACCAGTATTGGTTCCATAAGGTATCTCACTAATAACCAACGTGTTCTTATCTAACTGAGCTATTTTAGCACGAACTCTTATTTTACCTCCTCGTAATCCTTCATTATAATTTGTAACGTCAATTATACCCGCCGTAGGGAAATCTGGAAATAGTTTAAATCGTTGTCCTTTTAAATGTTTAATGGAAGCATCTATAACCTCAATAAAATTATGTGGAAGTATTTTTGTTGAAAGACCTACTGCAATTCCTTCCGCACCTTGAGCGAGTAATAACGGAAACTTCACAGGGAGATTTACCGGCTCTTTCTTTCTACCATCATAAGATGATTGCCATTCGGTTATTTTAGGGCTGAAAATTACTTCTAGAGCAAATTTCGATAGCCTAGCTTCAATATACCTTGAGGCAGCAGCCCTATCTCCTGTCAAAATATTACCCCAGTTACCTTGGGTATCAATTAATAGGTCTTTCTGCCCTATTTGCACCATCGCATCTGCAATACTGGCATCCCCATGGGGATGGTACTGCATGGTATGACCAACAACGTTGGCAACCTTGTTATACCTACCGTCATCCAATTCTTTAAGAGAATGCATGATTCTGCGCTGTACAGGTTTAAAACCGTCTTCAATAGCGGGTACGGCTCGCTCTAGTATAACATATGAAGCGTAATCTAAGAACCATTCTTTATACATACCCGACACCCTGGTCAAAGCTTCAGATGAGTCTGTATTTACACTGTTCTCTTCAGAAATATTATCGTTGTTCTTATCGTTAAAATCGTCATTTTCTTCCATTAAGAAGCAATCGTATTTACTTAGTTTATAATTCTTTATCCTTAGCTATATCAACTTCCACTTTAAGGTTATTAATAATAAATTTCTGCCTATCTGGGGTGTTTTTTCCCATATAAAAACTTAATAGTTCTTCAATAGACATTGCCTTGTCTAACATTATGGGTTCTAATCTAATATCATCACCAATAAAATGTCTGAATTCATCTGGTGAAATTTCCCCTAATCCTTTAAAACGTGTTATCTCTGGTTTACCCGTTAATTTGTTTAGGGCGTTTTGTCGCTCTTCATCACTATAACAATAAATGGTCTCCTTTTTATTACGCACCCTAAATAAGGGTGTTTGTAGAATGTAAAGATGATTTTCCTTTATCAGTTCTGGGAAAAATTGCAAAAAGAAGGTGATTAATAATAATCTAATATGCATACCATCAACATCTGCATCAGTCGCTATAATTATATTATTATATCTTAAATCTTCAATAGATTCCTCGATTCTCAATGCCGCCTGTAAGAGGTTGAATTCCTCATTTTCATAAACAATTTTCTTTGACATGCCGTACGAATTCAAGGGCTTTCCTTTTAAACTAAAAACCGCTTGAGTATTCACGTCTCTTGATTTCGTAATGGATCCCGAAGCAGAATCACCCTCAGTAATAAAAAGTGAACTTTCTAATCTACGGTCATGCTTCATATCGCTAAAGTGAACTCTGCAATCTCGAAGCTTTTTATTATGAAGACTTGCTTTTTTTGCTCTATCTTTTGCTAGCTTACGAATACCCGAAAGTTCCTTTCGCTCCTTCTCGGCCATCATAATTTTTCGCTGTAACTTATCTGCTGTATCAGTATTCTTATGAAGGTAATTATCTAAATATTTACCAATAAAATCATTGATATAGGTTCGTACTGTCGGGAAATTACCACCCATATCCGTTGAACCTAATTTCGTCTTTGTCTGGCTTTCAAAAATTGGCTCCATGACCTTTAAAGCAATCGCCGAAATGATTGACTTCCTAATATCTGAAGCTTCATAATTTTTACCATAAAAATCACGAATTGTTTTAACGATTGCCTCCCTAAAAGCAGCTTGATGAGTTCCACCATGTGTCGTGTGCTGCCCATTCACAAAAGAGTGATATTCTTCGCTATATTGTGTTTTGCTATGCGTAATAGCAATCTCAATATCCTCTCCTTTTAGATGAATAACAGGATACAGCATGTCATCCATATTATTATTATCCTCAAGAAGATCTTTTAATCCATTTTCAGAATAAAATTTCTCACCATTAAAAACAATAGTAAGACCACGATTAAGATATACGTAGTTTTTGAGCATGCGTTCTACATACTCATTTCTATATTTATAATTTTTAAAGATGGCTTCATCTGGAATAAAAGTCACCTTTGTACCCTTTCTTTTAGTAGTTTCCTCCGGACCTATTTCATTTTCTAAATTTCCAGAACTGAACTGAGCCGTTTTCATCTTATTGTCACGTGACGATTGAACTTCAAAAAAACTGGATAATGCATTAACCGCTTTAGAACCTACGCCGTTCAAACCAACAGACTTCTTAAAAGCCCGACTATCATACTTACCACCGGTATTCATTTTAGAAACTACATCGACTACCTTACCTAATGGGATACCACGACCATAATCCCTAACCTTGACTACTTTATCTTTTATAGAAATTTCAATGGTCTTTCCTGAGCCCATTACAAACTCATCAATACAGTTATCGATAACTTCTTTTAATAGAATATAGATACCATCATCTGCAGATGAGCCATCTCCCAATTTACCAATATACATACCTGGTCGTAATCGAATATGTTCTTTCCAATCAAGCGAACGTATATTATCTTCAGTGTATTGAGCGTCTTGGGACATTAAATAAAGATTTATGAAAGTGAGGCTAAAGATAGTACCACTCGCTAAAAAATAAAACCCTTGTCTGTTAAAGTAATTAACAATGAAAACTCCATAATTGTTGATAGCAGTTATTAATTTTCAATAACTGCTATCAAAACACCAACATAATTTTACAGGTTAAGTAATCGTAAAATACCTGCTAATGTCATAGGAAACAATTCTACCTTTTTATATCTTTCACCTAGAATATGAATACTTATGGAGTTTATTGATTATTATAAAATTCTTGAAATAAATAATAAGGCTTCTCAAGCCGAAATTAAAAAAGCCTACCGCAAATTAGCACGAAAACTACACCCAGATTTAAACCCGAACGATAAAACTGCCCAACATAAATTTCAACAAATCAATGAAGCCAATGAAGTATTGAGCGATCCTGATAAACGAAAGAAATATGATCAGTATGGAAAAGATTGGGAACACGCCGATTCATTTGAACAAGCAAAAAGAAATCAACGTAGTTCTACAGGAAGCAGAAGATCCGGTAATGGTGGCTCTGGCAATTATAGTAACGAGGATTTCTCAGATTTTTTTGAATCAATGTTCGGGGGCGCAGGCTATGGCGGCGGCGGCGGAAGAAGGTCTACACAATTTAAGGGTCAGGATTTGAATGCCACCCTAAAACTTAATATTCTGGATGTTTTGGAGGACCAGAAACAGACGTTAGACTTAGGTAAAAAGAAAATTAGAATTACCATACCTGCTGGAGTTGAAGATGGCCAAACTATAAAAATAGCTGGCTACGGAGGTGAGGGTGTAAATGGTGGGCCTAAAGGAGATTTATACCTCACATTTGAGATTAATAACACAACAGCATTTCAACGTGTTGGGAATGATTTATATAAAAATCAGGCAATTACTTTATATGATTCTATTTTAGGAGGTGAAATAGAGGTAGAAACCTTGACAGGAAAAGTAAAGCTCAAGGTAAAACCAGAAACCCAAAATGACACAAAAGTAAAATTAAAAGGAAAAGGAATGCCCGTTTACAAGCGTAAAAGCAATCATGGAGACCTTTACATTACCTATAAAATTGAGATGCCTAAGAACCTAACCTCAGAGGAAAGGAAGCTCTATCAGCAACTTAAAAAATTAAGATAATTATGCAAGCAGATAACTTTGTATTAATCGATCATTATTGTGAGTATACACAAACCCCTGTGGATTTCATCTACTCCTTACAAGAATATGGACTCATAGAAATAAAACAAATAGAAAGTAACATATACGTTGAATCTCATACTATTGTAGAAATTGAACGTATTGGTAGATTACAGAATGAACTGGGCATTAACTTAGAGGGGGTTGACGCTTTAAATCACTTGACACAAAAACTTAATCAACTTGAACATGAATTAAAGCTTGTAAAGAACAGACTTAAAATATATGAGCCCTAAACGTTAAAACGGAAATGCATCACATCTCCATCCTTAACAACATACTCTTTACCCTCAACTTTCATTTTGCCGGCTTCCTTCACTTTTGCCTCACTCCCGTAATTTACATAATCAGCATAAGAGATTACCTCTGCCCGTATAAATCCTTTTTCAAAATCGGTATGGATTACACCAGCAGCTTGAGGCGCAGTAGCGCCTACAGGAATAGTCCAAGCACGCACCTCTTTTACACCAGCTGTGAAATATGTTTCAAGCGCTAATAATTTATATGCTCCACGAATTAATTTTGCAGAACCGGGTTCTTCTAAACCTAAATCTTCTAAAAACATCTTACGCTCATCATAAGTTTCCAATTCGGTAATATCCGCTTCCGTCCCAACTGCAAGAAAAATAACTTCAGCATTCTCTCCTGCAACAGCTGCCTTGACCTTTTCAACATATTCATTTCCAGTCGATGCGGCATCTTCATCAACATTACAAACATACATCACGGGCTTGTCGGTAATAAATTGTAGCGGTGTTACAAATTCTGCCCTAGACTCGCTATCGAACTTAATCGCTCGAACTGAAACACCGGCTTCTAATCCGCTTTTAATTGCCAATAATACCGCTTCTTCTTTTTGAGCTTCTTTATTACCCGTTCTGGCCGCTCTCTTTACTTTCTCTAGTTTCTTATCTACTGTTTCTAAATCTTTTAATTGAAGCTCCATATCTATAGTCTCCTTATCACGAATTGGATCAATACTACCATCTACATGAATAATATTATCATCATCAAAGCAACGTAATACATGTAAGATTGCATCTGTTTCACGAATATTACCCAAAAATTGATTCCCTAATCCTTCCCCTTTACTGGCACCTTTGACAAGACCTGCAATATCAACTATTTCAACAGTTGCAGGCAATACTCTTTCTGGGTTTACTAATTCTTCCAGTTTTTCTAATCGTGCATCGGGTACACTTACAACACCTATATTAGGTTCAATGGTGCAAAATGGAAAATTCGCACTTTGCGCTTTAGCATTAGACAAACAATTAAAAAGTGTTGATTTCCCAACATTTGGCAATCCTACAATACCTGCTTTCATAATTAAAAATATTTCAAGGGTGCAAATATAGTTTTTACTAATGCATTTTGCCTTCAATTTTCGCTCTAAACTTTATACAAAAAATCGCGCATAATTTTAGTGTTATTTGCAAATATTTTAGACGAAGGATGAGTAAATTTCTAGTATTTAACATTTTTTAAGAATAATTTTGATACTTTATCCACAGAATCTATAAAATTAGATGGATCTTCACTCTGACGAGACACTTTGGTATTTTTTTAAAAAAGGAGAAACTAGCGCCTTTACCCTCCTCTATAAAAAATTCTATCCGCAATTACATGTTTATGGAATTAAAATAAGTAATGCACCGCATCTAACGGAAGATTGTCTTCAGAATTTTTTCATTCAACTTTACGAGGAGAGGAAAAAGCCAAGAGTCATAAAGAATCTAAAAGCGTATCTATTTGTTTCTTTTAAAAGAAGGCTAATTAAAGAGTTGCAAAAAAATCATAATAACATTCCAATTTCAGAAGCGCAATTTTTCAAATCTAATTTCACATTTTCTTCAGAAGAACTCTCAATACATCAAGAGATACGATTTCTAAGCACCCAGACCTTAAAAAACTTAATCAACCAATTATCTCCAAGGCAAAAAGAGGTTATTTATTTGAAGTACTACAGTGATATGAATAGTACTGATATCGCAGAAGTAATGGATATGAACTACCAAAGTGTTTTAAATACGCTACAAAAGGCAATGACAAAACTACGAATAGCCTCTGAAAATCAGCAAATTAAATCTATATTGAAAAAAAGTTGAAAATAGTAGGGTATATTTTTAAGAATTAAACCTCTTATCAATGGAACACCTTACTAAATGATCAACAAGAGTAAATTCAACTTACAGTATTTCTTAGATGATACCTCATTTGAAAATTGGGCCAAAAGTCTAAATAAAAATGATATCGCATACTGGAACAATTGGTTGCAAAATAATCCGCAACACATTGAAACAGCAGAAAGCGCTAAAGCCATTATAATAGGAATAAATTTTGAGAAGCAATTTCCGAAAATTGATAAGGTTAACGAAGAACTTGCTAAAATTCTACCTAAAATAGGTCTAGAACCTACCCCAAAGAAAGCGAGCAAAAAATCAAGAGCTTCGCATAAAGTAGTCTATTTTTCAACTGCTGCAGTACTACTAATTTTAATGAGTTGGACAAGTTTATCACTATTCAACAATCATAACACTACAGTTCATAAAACAAATTTCGGTGAAATTATTGACCTTAAATTATCTGATGGAACTTCTGTTGTACTAAACGGAAATTCAGAAATATCCTACAATAAAGATAATCCCCGTTTATTAAATTTAAAAGGAGAAGCTTATTTCATAGTTAAATCTATACCTAGTACTAATGCAAAATTCTGGGTGATAACCAATGACCTAAAAGTAGAAGTTTTAGGAACACAGTTTCATGTGAATACCAGAGAAAAGAAAACCAATGTAGTTTTAGATGAAGGTTCAATCCATTTAGAGCTCAACAATGGAGATGTAACCAAAATGATTCCAGGAGAGTTAGTCTCCTATTCCAAAGAAAGCGAAAATTTGATTCACAAAAAAGTTACCCTTGAAACCCCATATGCCCTTTGGAGAGGTGGTACGTATGTATTTAATGAAATTCCATTGAAAGAAGTCATGTTCAATTTAGAATTAACCTATGGTGTTGAAGTGAAATATTCATCTGAACATTTAAAAGAAATACCAATTTCTGGGGGTATACCAAATCAAAATTTGAAGATATGTATAGCGGCTATTGAAAAGGCTACTGGAACTAGAATTATTAACAAAGGAAATATTTTACAAGTACAAAAGGACCCTATTAATTAACTAAACTATATACTTATGAACACTAACAAATTAATGAGAATGCTGCTTGCGGCACTACTTTTTTCAAGTAGTATGAGCATAAAAGCATCAAATGAGCTTAAAAAAGAGGTTACTCTTAGTGAGTTTTTAAATGAAATCAGTGCAAAACACGAAGTGTTTTTCACCTACAATCCAACCCTGCTGGCAACTACCAGTTTAAATCCAGAGGAATATGAATTCCCTGTTTTGGATAGAATTATCAATAAATTGGAACGTAAAACTAGTTTCAATTTTGAATACCTCGGAAATAAATATTATGTTATTCACCATAAGAAGCCAGATAGAGTTAAAGTATTAAGAGTAAATTCTTTTAATACTGGTTTATCCGCTCTAACTTTAAATACCGTTATTCAAAATAGTGTTGCCGGTAAAATCACAGATGCTTCTGGAATGCCCTTAGCAGGTGTAAATATTGTAGAAAAAGGAACAACTAACGGTACTACTTCAGATTTTGATGGAAATTATTCCATAAATGTTACTGATAACACAAAATTGGTGTTTAGTTACATAGGTTTCGCTACGCAAGAAGTATCTACTGCTGGAAAAACTACTATTAACGTACAATTATCTGAAGGAATGCAATTAGACGAGTTTATTGTAGTTGGTTCTCGTACGGCACCTAGAAGTAATACAGATTCTCCTTTACCTGTAGATGTTATTGGCGCAAAAGACTTGACTTCTACAGGACAAATGACCTTTGATAAGGCATTACAGTACAGGATTCCATCTTTTAACACGGTACAAACGCCGGTAAACGATGCAACTTCTTTATTAGATCCTTATGAAATTAGAAATATGGGACCTAGTAGAACGTTAATCTTAATCAACGGAAAACGTAAAAACTTAAGTGCACTTTTGTACACACAAACTTCACCAGGTCGTGGTGAAACAGGTGCGGACATTTCTGCCATTCCAACCGATGCCATAAAAAGAGTTGAAATTCTTCGTGACGGTGCTTCTGCCCAATATGGTTCAGATGCTATAGCAGGGGTAATGAACATTATTTTAAAGGATACACCAAATGAAGGTTCTACAACTATTAGAACAGGTATCACCTCAGAAGGTGATGGCGAAATGTTTGGTGTTGCTGTAAACAATGGAAGTACTATTGGTGAAGACAAAGGTTTTATAAACTATACAGTAGATTTATCTAAAGTAAATCTTTCAAACAGACCAGGAACTGTTAGTGCTGAAGGGGAATTTGCAGATTTTGGAGGCACCAGACCAGGTGAAACTTTGACAGATATTCAATCTTTTCTACAAAGACGTCCAGATGCCGGAAACATTAATGGTTCTCCCGAAACAGCCGCTGCTAAATTCTCTGTAAACCTTGGCTATGATCTTAGTGAAAACACACAACTGTATGCTAATGCTGCATATGTTTATAAAAGCGTAAATAGTTTCGCCAACTACAGAACTCCATATTGGAGAGATATTCAAGATTTTCCATATTTAGCAGATTTCTTTCCTAATGGACCTAATGGTCAATATGATGGTTATGTACCCACCTTTGAGGGTTTATTAAGTGATTACAATGGTACAGTTGGTTTTAAATCAACTATTAATGATTGGAATATTGACGCTAGTTTTACTACCGGTGGAAATACACAAACATATAAAGTAAATCAAACACATAATAGGAATACAGTATTTGTACCGGCATTTAATGATGCCAATGGCAATGGTATTGCTGATCCAGATGAAGGTTTTGAACCAAGTGAACTATATAGAGAAAACAGTCAGCAATCTTTCGATCCAGGAGGAACTAAGTTTACCCACAACGTAGGCAACATTGATATTTCAAGAATACTTTCTGATAAAATTAGTATTGGTGTAGGCGCAGAGTTTAGAACAGAAACTTTTGAAGTTATTGAAGGGGAATTAGCATCGTATGATGGTGGTGGAGCTGATTCATTTTCTGGAAACGCACCTCAAAACTCAGGAAAATTTAACCGTTATAATATTGGGGGCTATTTTAGCTTAGATTACGATGTATCAGACGCATTCTTATTGAGCGGTACTATTAGGACAGAAAACTACTCTGATTTTGGAAATGCTTTTGTTTATAAATTTAGCTCACGTTATAAAGTGAGTGATGAATTTACGTTAAGAGGATCTATTTCTTCTGGTTTTAGAGCTCCTACCTTACATCAAATTTATACACAGAAAGCACAATATAGCTTTGTACCTGGAGAAGGCATACAAGTAGGTGGTTTAATTAATAATGTTTCTACGCAGGCTAAATTATTAGGTATTGATCCGCTTGATTCTGAAACATCGAATAACTTTACTGTTGGCTTTGGTGGAAAAATTTCAAATAAATTTAGCTATACTTTCGATTATTATAGTATTGCCGTAAAAGACCGTATTGTATTAGGTACTGAAATAGGAGCAAGTGGTGATGCAACCAATCCATTAGATATTATTTTAGCAGAAAACAACCTAAGCGATGTTAGTTTCTTTTCAAATGCTATTGACACCAAAACATCTGGTATTGATGTTGTACTTGCATACAAAGGCATTGAGCTTGGTGAGGGTGATTTAAATTTGAATTTATCTGGAAACTATACGATTCAAAACGAGCGTGATGGTGCTGTGAAAAATTCCGCTTTAATAGAAGCGTCTGGTCAATCAGTAGTAAACGCAACACAAGAAGGTCTTTTCTTTACCTCTCGCCCACAAACTAAGTGGATTCTAGGGGCAAATTATGATATAGGTAAATTCGGACTTTCCTTGAATAATACATTTTTCGGTAAAACTGCTTTTGCAAACGATGGTCTTCAAGATTTAGAAAAAAGATTCATTAATGCTGCAGATATTCCTGCTGGACAAGCTGAAGACGGAGGATGGGATTTAAGAACTGAATTCATACCTAAAACTGTAACTGATTTAGGCGTGAACTACTCCGCTAGCGATAAACTTACCATCGCTTTAAACATTAACAACATATTTAATGTTTTACCAGAATGGAAATTTGTTGATGCAACAGCAACTGGACAAGCAGTACTCGATGGAGCAGAGGTTACGAACTCTCCTTCAAATCTAATCTCATTTAACCAGCGGTACTCTCAAATGACGTACGATGGATATCATTTTAGCCAATTAGGAACAATGTTTAACTTATCGTTAAACTATAAATTCTAATATAAAATTATTTTAATTGATAAAAGCTACCAAAATTTTGGTAGCTTTTTTTGTGCTATAACCGAGTTATATGGTAAAAACCTTGCCTGGGCTTACAATGATATGAACGAAGGTTATATAGATGCTAAAGCTAAATATAGTTGCTACAGGGTACTATATCAAGGCGATAATCTTACTAAAATATTAGAAATTACTTGCGGCAAAACAGGCAATTTGCCTAAATCATTTACTTCAAGCTTTTGTAGTCATGTTGGTCTGTGTTTTTCCAAGTAATACTCTATTTTAATTGAAAACATTTTAGCCTTAGAACTTCATTTAAAAGCATAAACGTAGTTTAAGTTTTGTTAAACAGTTTTTCACGATACTCATGAACAGTCGATTAAGTAGCTTATAATGGAATACTATATGAGAAGGACTCCTTTTGTATTAAAAAAAAACAAAAGACACATCATATAATAAACTTAAATTAAGCTCATTATAATGATTATAAGATTCCAATATATTTGCTTTCGGACAGGATTCAATGCTGTTTAGAGCCTTTACACCACAAGGAATTAAAACAGCCTTAATGTAGTCTGAATTTCAAATTCTGACAATGTATAGATAAATCAACATTAGCTTTGAAGCAAATGTATATGTCTGTAGTAAAAAATCGCGTTAAAAATACCTATTCAGGGTGCATAAAGCGTTGCTTGGCTAAAAGAACCTCTTCAGACTCTACATGGTCATCATCAGGCACACAACAATCTACTGGGCAAACAGCTGCACATTGAGGCTCTTCGTGAAAGCCCACGCACTCCGTACACTTATCTGGTGAAATATAATAAACTTCATCACTAATCGGTTCTTGAACATCATTTGCATCAACCGCCTTTCCATTTGGCAACACAACATTCCCCTCTAATGAGGTTCCATCACTGTAACGCCATTCATCTGCCCCTTCATATATTGCGGTATTTGGACACTCTGGCTCACAAGCCCCACAATTTATACACTCATCCGTTATTATAATCGCCATAATTTCTTCTTCATTAAAATGCCCAAAAAAGAACGGGCATGCTTATTTTTGCACAAAGGTAATTCCTAGTGAATTAGTATACAAATATAATGAGCCATCACGACCTTACAGTAAAAGCTTTTGTTAAACTTGGTGATTTTCTAAGAACATTTTGTGAATTTATCAATTCGGATAATGACTCTGAAAACACAGACAATACATGGTTAGCTACATTCAAATCTGAAATTGAAATGGCCCATCATTATAATGGATGGTTCACCAAAGAGAATTGCATTCATGCTTTTCAAGAATGGGGCAATATCTTAACTAGGGAGAACTTAGAAGATTGGTTGAAAAACTACGACCTACGTGTAAATAACGAAAAGGTTGTAGCGCTAATAATGGCAGGTAATATTCCACTAGTGGGCTTTCATGATCTTTTATCCGTTTTGATTACTGGTAACAGGGCATTAGTAAAGCTATCTAGCAGTGATCAAAAATTAATTCCTCTACTTATTAATTACGTGAAGACTATAGAACCCTACCTTGAAGATAGAATAGTTTTTACAAAAGAAAAATTAGGCCATTATGATGCAGTGATTGCTACGGGAAGTAATAATACGGCAAGATATTTTGAATACTATTTCGGTAAGAAACCTAATATTATCAGAAAAAGCAGAAATTCTGTAGCGGTATTGAATGGCACAGAAACTAAAGCCCAATTGACTGCCTTAGGTGAAGATATATTTAGGTATTTTGGTCTTGGATGTAGAAGTGTATCCAAGATTTTTATTCCAGCTAATTATGACATAGATGCTTTTTTCAAAGCGATGTACAGCTACAATGAGATTGTATATCATAATAAATATGCAAATAATTATGATTACAATAAGGCTGTTTATCTAATGAGTGAATTTAAAATACTAGACAATGGCTTTTTGATTTTAAAAGAAGAAAAAAGCTACGCCTCCCCTATTGCCTCTGTATTTTATGAGAACTATGAAGAGGTGTCGGCTTTAAAAACAAAACTAAATTTAGAAAAGGATAAAATTCAATGCATCATTTCTTCTGGATTCATAGAAGGAGAAATTGCATTTGGTCAAACCCAAAAACCATCCCTTAATGATTATGCTGATGGTGTTGATACTGTTGAATTCCTCTTAAGAACCTCATAGAATTAAATATCGTTCAGTATCGCAAATTCTTGAAAAAATCCTGACCTTTGCATCCTTAAATCACAACCAAAAATGAAAAAACATAATTTTAGCGCTGGCCCATGTATATTGCCAAAAGAAGTTTTACTAAAAGCATCTGAAGCTGTTATGGACTTCAATGGTTCTGGTTTATCACTTATAGAAATTTCACATAGAAGTAAAGATTTTGTTGACGTGATGGAAAATGCAAGATCTTTAGTATTAGAACTTCTTGACCTAAAGGATAAAGGGTATCAAGCTCTTTTTCTTCAAGGTGGCGCAAGTTTAGAATTTTTAATGGTAGCCAATAATCTTATGGAAACCAAAGCGGGTTATTTAAATACTGGCACATGGAGTGACAAGGCCATTAAGGAAGCAAAATTATATGGAGAGGTTATTGAAGTTGGCTCTTCAAAAGATAAAAATTTCAATTATATCCCTAAAGGATATTCTGTACCTTCTGGTTTAGACTATTTACATTTAACTTCGAACAATACAATATTCGGAACACAGTTCAAAAAATTCCCCAAATCAGATGCTCCTTTGGTATGTGATATGAGTTCAGACATATTTTCAAGAAATTTAGATTTTTCACAGTTCGATTTGATTTATGCTGGGGCACAAAAAAATATGGGTCCTGCCGGTGCAACCTTGGTTGTAGTTAAGGAAGATATTTTAGGGAAAGTTTCTAGAAAAATTCCTTCTATGTTAGACTACCAGGTGCACATTAGCAAAGAAAGCATGTTCAATACACCTCCTGTTTTCGCTGTATATACGTGTATGTTGACACTTGAATGGCTTAAAAACCTTGGTGGAATTTCTGCCATTGAAGAAATCAATGAAAAGAAGGGTCGATTATTATATTCTGAAATCGACTTGAACCCTGTTTTTAAAGGGTATGCCAATAAAGAAGATCGTTCCCTCATGAATGCAACCTTTAACTTAACAAATGAAAGCCTTAAAACTACGTTTGAAAATTTATTAAAAGAAGCAGGCATAAATGGTTTGAATGGCCATCGATCAGTTGGTGGATATAGAGCTAGCATGTACAATGCACTTTCTTTGGAAAGCGTTGGGGTGTTGGTCGATGTAATGAGTGAAATGGAACAAAAGGGATAAATGAATCAACCGAAACTAGTCGGTGCTATTTATGCTATTTAATAAATATACAAGTAAAGAACTATGACAATTTTAGCTAATGACGGTATTTCCAAAAACGGTATTGATGCTTTGGAAAAGGCTGGAATGGAAGTTTTGACCACTACCGTGGCTCAAGAGCAGTTGGCCAATTTCATAATAGAAAAAAAAGTTACCGCATTGTTGGTTCGTAGCGCTACCAAAGTTAGACAAGATCTAATTGATGCCTGCCCCAATTTAAAACTAATAGGCCGTGGTGGCGTCGGTATGGATAATATTGATGTTGATTATGCCAAAACCAAGGGTATTTTCGTTATAAATACGCCAGCTGCATCATCAGAATCTGTTGCAGAGTTAGTTTTTGCACATCTTTTTGGCGGAGTTAGATTTTTATACGATGCCAATAGAAATATGCCATTGGAAGGCGATTGTAACTTCAAAGAATTAAAAAAATCATATTCAAAAGGAACCGAACTCAGAGGTAAGACTTTGGGCATATTCGGTTTTGGAAATATAGGACAAGCTACTGCTAGACTTGCCATTGGTGCTGGAATGAACGTAGTGTATTGCGATCCAGAGATTGATAAAGCAGCGATTGAACTTTCATTTTTTGATGGGCAGAAGGTAACTTTCGTGTTGGAGAATACCAGTAAGTCCGAATTATTGAAAAGTGCAGATTATATTTCATTACATATACCAGAACAACAAAATTATATTTTAGGAAAAACTGAGTTTTCCCAAATGAAAAAAGGTGTTGGTATTATTAATACTGCTCGTGGCGGAGTTTTAGATGAAGTTGCATTGGTAGAAGCTTTGGAAAACGGAACCGTAGCATTTGCTGGTCTTGATGTGTATGAATCTGAGCCAAAACCAGAGATAAAGATATTAATGCATTCAAGTATATCTCTTTCACCGCATATTGGCGCGGCAACACTTGAAGCACAAGAGCGGATAGGATTAGAATTAGCTGAGCAAATAATTGCACTATTAAAATAAGTAATCAATAGCCATTTTTACTAACTCTTTTTGTACATTTCTGCATAAACACTAAATTAACGATCAAAATGGCAGGATTATTAGATTTATTAAACAGCCCAATGGGCCAACAGTTAATAAGTGGGGTTGCAGGACAAACTAATCAACCAGAAAGCAAAACCGCAGATGTGCTTAGCATGGCAATGCCATTAATTTTAGGTGCAATGAAAAAGAATGTTTCCTCACCTGAAGGAGCACAAGGCTTAATAAGTGCATTATCAAGTAAGCACAATGGAGGTATTCTTGATAATTTAGGCGGTCTTTTTAGTGGTGGTGTTGATGACAATGTTATGGCAGATGGCGCGGATATACTAGGTCATGTTTTTGGAAACAAGCAGCCACAGGTAGAAAATGCATTGAGCCAAAAATCTGGTTTGGATGCTAGTTCTGTCGCACAAATATTAAAAATAGCAGCTCCTATTGTAATGGGCTATCTTGGTAAACAATCAGCACAGAGTAATGTAAGCGATTCTTCAGGTATGAATGCTTTATTAGGAAGTATGCTTGGTGGACAACCACAGGAAAACCAAAGTTTGATTACCACACTTTTAGATGCAGATGGAGACGGAAGCATTTTAGATGACGTTGCTGGTATGGTAATGGGAAGCAATAAGAAAAAAGGTGGACTAGGAGGCTTATTAGGAGGTCTTTTCGGTAAATAAGCGTTTATTCTATTATAACATATGCCGCTTGCAATTACAAGCGGCTTTTTTGTATCTTATATTTTATGAAAAAGCATTATTTGGTCACATATAGCTTAGTAACCATCTGTGCTTTAGCTTTTTTTCTAGTAAATTGTGGCACAGCAAAAGAGACCTTATCTATTTCAAGTGATGAAAAAAAATCTTTTGAACAAGTTGAAGGAGATACCATAACAATATCAAGCGATAAAACAGAATACGAAATTATAATCATTGAACCTGGGTTTAACACGTGGTTGAATTCCATTGCAAAACCTGAAGGGTATTATTCCCAAGGTTTTATGGAAAATAGAAATTATTTAATGGTTATGGAGTGGAACAGAAGGGTTTTGTCGCCTGCACGATATGACTCTAATCTATATATACTCCAAATTGATTTCACTCAAAATATCGATTATGGCTACGAAGTAAATTATAAACTGTATAATTATTTCATCTATTTCCAAAGAAAGCATAATCAACGCTTGGGACCTTTTTTACCACGCATATAAAAAGTATATTTACTAGCTTTAAAAGGTATTATGCAAAGGTTAAAAGAACGTTGGGGTATTTCCAGCAATTTTCAATTAATAATTATTTTCTTCGTATTTTCAATTACAGGTTCTTCCTCGATTTATGTGGCAAAACCATTCTTAACCTTTATAGGGCTACAACAATCAAATTTCCCTGATACTTGGTGGGGCGGTACATTGTATTGGTCACTAAGAATTCTTTTGATTTTTCCATTTTATCAGATACTTTTGGTGATTTATGGTTGGCTACTTGGTCAATTTAAATTCTTTTGGGAATTTGAGAAAAAGATGTTACGAAGAATTGGCTTAGGCTTTCTGCTCAATTAATTTAATAGTTTATTAATAGTTTTTTCCAACATCCATTGGTTAGATTTGCATTAATGAGTTTTGTAAGGAATAAAATTTTAAATCCTCTAGTCGCCATTATTTTATTGGTAGGATTATTAGGACCTTACTTTGTGAAAATTTCGCATGCACTTTATGAACATGAAGAATTACACTGTGCTTCGAAAGACGAATTACACGTTCATGCTGTAGAGTTCAATTGTGATTTTGAACACTATCACCTCTCTACCTTTTTTTACCCAGAATTTAATTATCCTCACTTTTTAGAAGTAACTCCTATTACGAAAGCAATCATTAACAACTACTACTATTTAAGTAAATATCAGCAACTCCACTTTGTATTAAGAGGTCCTCCAACTTGTTAAATAAGTATTACCCGCAAGTTTAAATCTAAATTATCTTAATACAATTTTATATGAAAAATTTTTATATAGCAATGCTATTCGTATTGTTAGGACACTTTATATTCGCTCAAAACAGTTTAGAAGGAACCATTAAAAATCAGGACAATCAAGAACTCTTAGAGCAGGTTTCAATTTATTTCCCACAATTAGAAAAAGGAACGGTTACCAACATTGATGGGGATTACGAAATCAATAACCTACCAACGGGTAAGTTTAAAATCATAATTTCATATATAGGTTTTCAAACGTATTCACAGACTATTCAGCTATCTGATCAAACTACACATCTTTCAATAGAACTTGCGCCCAGTGCCATAGAAATGGAAGAAGTTATTGTTTCAACCCCTTTCCATAAATTACAACGAGAAAATGTAATGAAAGTTGAGCGAACCAGTATTAAAGATTTGAAAAATGCGGGTGCCATTAATCTATCCGAAGGTATAACTAACATACCAGGTGTAGAAAGTGTTACTACCGGAGTAGGAATTGGAAAGCCCGTAATACGCGGTTTGAGTTCGAATAGAGTCTTAACATACACGCAAGGAATACGTTTAGAAAACCAACAATTTGGTGACGAACATGGATTAGGAATCAGTGATGCTGGTATCGAAAGTGTGGAAGTTATTAAAGGCCCGGCTTCTTTATTATACGGTTCGGATGCATTGGGCGGTGTACTTTATCTTAATCCTGAAAAATTTGCGAATTCCAACACTATTGATGGGGATATAAACCTTAATTACTATACCAATACCCAAGGTATAAATGGTAATGCAGGGATAAAAGCTTCTTCAGATAAACTAAAATATTTAGTTCGTCTAGGAGGGAGCTCACATGTAGATTACAAAACAGGAGGTAATGAAAGGGTCACTAATTCTAGGTTCAACGAACAGGACTTGAAAACCGGTTTAGCCTATCAATTAGCTAATTTCAAAACTGAAGTACGGTACAACTACAATAATTCTGACCTAGGCATCCCAGAAGAAATAGGCACTCAAACTACTGACCGCTCCGCTATTGAACCATTTCAAAAAATTACTAGTCATATACTAAGTTCAAAATCAAATCTCTACTTTAAAAATTCTAGCGTACAGGCCATTTTAGGGTATACGAGTAATGACAGAAAAGAATTTGAAGATCATGTTGGAGAAGAAGGCTTAGAGGAGGAAGAAGGAGCAGCTTTAGATATGAAACTTCAAACGCTAAGCTATAACTTTCAATATAACTTAGCGAGAATTGGTGCGGTTGAAACCATTGTAGGGTTGCAAGGCATGAATCAAACCAATAGTAATTATGGTGAAGAGGTATTAATACCTGATGCTACTACAAATGATATCGGGCTTTTGGCAACTTCACATGTACATTTTGAAAAGAGTGACATACAATTAGGGATACGATTCGATAAACGAACTATTAACGGGGATGAGTATGGCATCGTTGGTGAAGATGGCTATATCGCTTCGTTGGGTAGAAATTTTAACAGCTTTAATCTAGCAGCCGGATATAAAATAGATGTACTAAAAAATATTACGACGCGTTTAAATATTGCTTCTGGGTTTAGAGCTCCTAATTTGGCAGAACTAACTTCAAATGGCGTACATGAAGGCACCAATAGGTTTGAAATAGGAAATGTAGATTTAGATAATGAACGAAATGTGCAGGCTGACCTATCCTTAGAGTTTAAAAAAGAACATTTTGAGTTTTATTTAAACGGGTTTTATAATTCCATTTCAAACTACATTTACTTAGAACCCAATGGTACAATGGTCGACGGTAATAGTGTTTTTCTTTACTTACAACAAGATGCTAATTTGTATGGCGGTGAAGCTGGACTTCATTACCACCCTCACCCTTTAGATTGGTTGCATTTGGAAAGTAATTTTTCATCCGTTACTGGAGATTTAAAAAATGGCAGGAATCTACCTTTGATACCAGCTAATAATTGGGCAAATACGGTACGTGTTGAATTTACTAAAATAAATCAAAACCTAAACAACGGTTATGGTTTCCTAACATTTAAATCATATTTCGCACAAACTAGGGTTAGTGATTTTGAAACACCTACCGGTGCCTATTCATTACTAAATTTAGGATTTGGTGCCACATTCTCAATTTCTAACCAGCCTATTGATATTAAGGTAAGTGCGAATAACATTTTGAATAAAGAGTATATCTCTCACCTTTCTAGACTTAAATCAGATGGTATTACCAATATTGGAAGAAATATAAATTTAGGAATCAGTTTACCATTATAAGATTAAGCTGAATTGAATTAAAAAGGGCCTCGGGTACAATTGAATTTACTTGGGGCCTTTTTTTAGATGAATTAAATTATTCATTAAGTCTATACCAATCGATATTGGTGAGAGCCTGTCTTCTACCCTTTTCCAATGGAGGATAATTCTTGACAAGGTAATTCACAATCACTTTTTGATTCGCTCCTAACTCCCATAATCCTTGAGTTTTTTGCATCCACCGTATGGTTGAATTCCATTGCTCTACTCCCATTCTATTTTGGATAATCAATTTAGAGGAATGGCATGTAGTGCAATTTGTTATAACGGTTTGTAAACCCCCAGCCTCTACCAGTCCGGTTCGAACATGTATACCATCTCTTATTAATTCAGAATCTACTTCAGTTATTTCTACTTGAGATTGATTTGGTCCATAAAAATAAATCGCTAAAGCCCCTAATACAATAAAAGCTATGCAAATTAGTATCAAGACCTTATAAATAGGTTTGAATATTATATCAGTATCTTCTTGTTCTTGCATTAGGTGATTTTTACGGCAATTCTATGACAAGCGTTATTCAAATACCCCTTAGGGTTCCAACCAGGCAATACCATGGGCTGTTTATTTCCCCTAGAATCGGTTGCTCGCGCCCAAATTTCATAGTATCCTTTTTTAGGAAAAGAAACAGTGGCATTAAAATGTTGCCAAGCTAATCGGTTTTTAGGTTCCTGTATATGAGCAGATTTCCAAGAGGATCCAAAATCTATGGAATACTCCAGTTCACTAACTTCATCTTCACCTGCCCATGCGTGACCATTAATTTTCAGTGATTTTCCTTCTTTCAATAGCGCACCAGATTTAGGGTACGTAATTAATGATTTGACGGGCATTGATTCAATAATGCACATTTCTTCTTCAGGAACAGTTTCACCAGGAGCGACAGTTTCACAAGGTACGCGATACGAATTACCGCCCATCTTTTCACCATCGTGTACCTTGTTTCTTATACTAATTGTGTTTAACCATTTCCCAGAAGTCGATGCCGGCCAACCACCAGCAACTAGGCGTAACGGAAAACCATGTACTAAAGGAATAGGCTTTCCGTTCATGGCAAAAGCCAATAGCGTTTCCTCTTGCATCGCCTTAGAAATAGGTACTCCTCTTGAAATGGGTTCTTTAGTTGGGTTATTGCTTAAATGAGTATCCGCAGCGTGGTATGCTATATAAACTGCATCATCTTTTATTCCTGCGTCAGCCAAAACATCTTTTAAACGAACGCCTGTCCACTCCGCACAAGATACTGCTCCAATTGTCCATTGATTTCCTTTTGCTGGCGGGTTAAATTCACTTCTACCATTACCCCCACATTCCAAAGTAAGCTGATATGTGTATTCTTTGAATTTAGTTTTTAAATCGTTAAGGGTATAGGTTTTTGGCGCTACAGCAGACTCTCCATTAATTTCAAGTTGCCATGCTTGTTCATTTATTTCTTCAGGTATAATACCATTGTTGCGAATGAACATAAACTTATTGGGCGTTATTGCATCATTAAGTAAATGTGCCTGCGCCTCCATATTCCATGGCCGATCGTTTAATACGACCATTGCCTCATCTTTGCTAAACAAATCAAATGGATCACTATCTTGTAATGCAACTGGCGTATAGCCAGAAGGTATTAATTCTTTATAAACAATATCAACACCTAATAAGGCAGCCAAACTACCTAAGCTAGATTTTGCAACAAAACTTCTTCTTTTCAAAACACACCCGATTTGCCGTGAAGTTAAGCCTTTTAGAAATAAATTGGAGCGTGCTTAGACCTCAATAGTCTGTCCTTTTTTAGCACCCTTAAATATATAGGTATATAACCACATTAAGGTAAAGGAAGGTATAAGGTCAAAACCTGGAATAATTTCTTCTACAAATGTAAATATACCTGCAGCTTGACCCATCTTACCTTTATACATTCTGGTCATTAGCCAACCAGCCAACGGTGCCCAGACAATATCGGAAAATTCCCCCACAAAAGGTATGGCAAAGGAAAGCATCCCTATACCATCAAATAACAACCCCATAAGAAGTTGTTTATATTTTTTGTTCTTTAAAATTGACATATTGAAAAATTAGTAAATCTTTAATTGGAAAGCAACAAAGATGCCGAAATTTCAAATTATTAATAATAAAGCATTCGTAGTACCTAAGAAAGTTTTGAACTTATCAACTTAAGGAATTCGTTTCTAGTTTCAATCTTTTCAAACTGGCCCCTGAAACCAGAGGTGGTCGTTACCGAATTTTGTTTTTGAATACCACGCATCATCATACACATGTGAGAAGCTTCAATAACCACAGCAACACCTTTAGGTTTCAATGTATTATTAATACACTCTAAAATGTCATGTGTTAATCGCTCTTGTACTTGTAGCCTTCTCGCGAAAACATCTACAACTCTTGGAATTTTACTTAACCCGACTATATGACCATTAGGGATATAAGCAATATGTGCTTTTCCAAAAAATGGCAACATATGGTGTTCACATAAAGAATACAGCTCAATATCTTTTATAATGACCATATCATCATAGGACTCTTTGAACATCGCTCCCTTTAATATTTCCACAGGGTCTTGTTTATACCCTTGAGTTAAAAACAACATGGCTTTCGCAGCACGTTCAGGAGTTTTTACGAGACCCTCTCTAGTCACATCTTCTCCAATCTCATCAATTATAGAAGAATACCTACTTCGCACTTCATCGGTAATTTCAAGATTGTATTCTTCTAAATTTCTATAAGGAGACATATAAAATAATTTACGTTTAACTTAATTGTTTATTTCTTAAACAAATTTAATACTTTATTTTATCAACAGACCTAAATATATCATAAATAGCAAGGGCGAAATTACTCATATTGTATTTTACTATTTCTCTCCTGCTACTTTTTCATTAATTTTGAAGTCAATAATAGCAATCTTATTAAACACCTAGATGATAAAGGCTTCTAACATTCATAAGTATTACGGAAAATTAGAGGTTTTAAAAGGTGTAGACCTTCATATTAAAAAGGGAGAAATAGTTTCTATAGTTGGCGCTTCTGGTGCAGGTAAAACAACTTTATTGCAAATTCTTGGTACTTTAGATGTACAATCAAATAAGACCGACAGCACGTTATTGATTAATAATACTGAAACTACAAACCTTAACGATAAAGAACTTGCCAAGTTTAGAAATAAGCATATTGGTTTTATATTTCAATTTCATCAGTTATTGCCCGAGTTTACTGCATTAGAAAATGTTTGCCTACCTGCATTCATTAAAAAAACACCAAAATTTGATGCTGAAAAGAGGGCTGCAGAGCTTCTAGATTTTTTAGGTCTTTCACATAGATATGACCATAAACCTGCAGAATTATCTGGGGGTGAGCAACAACGTGTTGCAGTTGCACGGGCTTTGATTAACAATCCTTCTATTATTTTTGCCGATGAACCCAGTGGCAATTTAGATTCAGAAAGCGCAGATAATCTTCACAAATTATTTTTTGAATTAAGGGAGAAATTCGGACAAACCTTTGTCATTGTGACCCATAACGAAGAGCTAGCTGAAATGGCCGACCGTAAATTGACCATGGTCGATGGTAAAATTGTAGACAAGGAAATCATCGTGGCATAATTTTAAATAGTATGCTAGAAGAGTTATATGATTTTGCTAAACATCCAGTCTACATACTAGATAAAAATAACAACCTTCAATATAGATTCAGAAAATTAATAAAGTTGCTGGTAATATCACTATGCCTAAGCATACTTTTATTGATGATTGCAAGTACGCTTCAGCACGTATTTCAATTGGAAATGGGCAAACATGCGATTGATGACTTATTTAAAGATAATTCTGCTATTGTAATTTTTATACTTGCTGTTATAGTAGCTCCATTTTTAGAAGAATTACTATTTAGAGGACCTTTATTATTCTTTAAGAATTCAAAATACTTTCCGACCGTATTTTACTCTTTTACCCTCATTTTTGGTTTAATACATCTCAGTAATTTTGAACTATCTACCGAAGTTTGGCTACTTTCACCATTGTTGGTCGCCCCGCAAATAGGCATAGGATTTTTATTAGGTTTTATACGTGTAAAATTTGGACTAGTATGGTCAATGACCATGCATGCATTATATAATTTGATATTGATATTTCCCTTGGTAATATTAAAATTATTAGATATTGAAATAGAATGACAAAGAAAGAACTAAAGGCATTTTTAGACGAAAAAGTTACGTCATATAACAACCCTCAATTTCTAGATACCGATCCAATTCAAATACCACATTTATTTACCCGCAAAGAGGATGTAGAAATTAGTGCTTTTTTAACAGCGACCATTGCATGGGGGAATAGAAAAAGTATCATCAATAATTCACATAAACTAATGGACCTGATGGGTCAAAGTCCCTATGACTTCATAAGCAATCATAGTGAAAAGGATTTAGATACTTTAGCCAATTTCGTTCATAGAACTTTTAATGGAATTGATTTAAAATACTTCATTCAAAGCCTAAAGCATATATATACTCACCATAGAGGATTAGAAGGTATATTCACTGAATATCAAAAAAAGGAAACTTTACAGCCTACCATTTCTAAGTTTAAAGAAGTTTTCTTTGAATTACCTCATGAAATAAGAACTACTAAACATGTTTCAGACCCTCTAAAAGGTTCAGCTGCCAAAAGAATAAATATGTTCTTACGATGGATGGTAAGAGATGCGGCAACCAAGGTTGATTTTGGCCTGTGGAAAAATATAAACCCCGCTAAACTATCGTGCCCATTAGATGTTCATTCGGGAAATGTAGCCCGTAAACTCGGGCTTTTAAAACGAAATCAAAATGATGCAAAGGCGCTGGCCGAGCTAGATGAAAATCTTAGAAAACTAGACCCAATGGATCCCGTTAAATATGATTTTGCTTTATTTGGACTCGGTGTTTTTGAGAAGTTTTAATAACCCTTTTCGATTAGTACATGAGTTCGTATTTCCATAAAAGGAATTAATGCATTTTCCTCTAACTTATGTCATTCGAACGTATGAAAAAAGCAAAGATTAATGTGGCAACTCAAAACCTAGAGCTGCTCCTCATCCTAAATTATAAAAGTTAATTACCTCTTCCATAATTGAAAAAATACTTTAATGCATATATGCTGCTGTAAATACTATCCTACGTGCTATTACTGTTTTGAACATTCCTTTTTTAAATTCTTTTTTAGCTACGACATAAAACCCTCGGCGTATTGTATTGTACCCAAAAGTGCGGTTCTTCCAACTCTCTTAGAACCCAAACTATGAACATTAAGTCGAGTAAAATGTTTCATTTATATTGATTTTTTCTGACTGAAATAGCACACTAGATTAAACAAAAAAACCACTATTTTAAAAATAGTGGTTGTATTTTTCACAATTATGAAATGAACTATGATTTTGGCATTACTACTGAATCTATTGCATGAATAATTCCGTTAGAAGCCATTACATCGGCAATTATTACTGTAGCAGAACCACCATTAACATCCGTCAAAAGAACATTTCCATCCTTTAATGATAAGGTAATCGTTCCACCTTGAATGGTTTCTATATCAAAACGACCATCATTGGTTTGTATAGCATCTATAACGTCTGCTGCATTATAAGCGCCTGCAACAACATGATATGTTAAAATACCTGTTAGCGTTTCTTTACTTTCTGGCTTCACCAAAGTTTCTACAGTTCCTTCTGGTAATTTGGCAAAAGCATCGTTTGTTGGTGCAAAAACCGTAAATGGACCCTTACTGTTCAACGTTTCTACCAAATTAGCAGCCTGTACAGCTGTCACCAAGGTAGAGAACCGCTCATCACCAGCAGCTACACTAACAATAGTTGGCGTTTCCATAACTTCAGCTACAACCTCTTCCGTCTGATTCTCAACATCAATTATTACTTCTTTAACTTCTTTTTTCTGTTCTCCACAGCTTATCAAAGCTATTATTACAACTAGAGAAAATAGGACTATTTTAAAAATTTTCATGTTATTTTATTTTAAGTTCAAACAAAAATAAAAATTATTTAACTAAATATTCATAATAATTGTTTAAAGTTTATTATTATTTATTAAACAAAATATAATTATTAAAATCGTGGTTTAATATTAAAAATTGAAGCTTGTATAAAAGATTATGTCAGCTGTGGCACCTGAGAATACTGGTAAAATTCTTATTTTTGTTGAATAACAGAACCTTAGATAAACTATGAAAAAAATTCTAAAATTTTCTCTTTGTTTGGTAACTACCATTACGCTCGCTCAGTCCAGAGTATTACCAATTGATACCATAATAACAACACAGCATAATGCGACTATAAGCGGCACTACATTTTCTTATACAGCTCAAACAGGTACACAACCAGTATGGGATGAAAATGCCAAACCAATAGCTTCTCTGCATTATACCTATTACACACGAAATAATATAAAAGATCGTGCTGCTAGACCATTATTAATTTCATTTAATGGTGGGCCAGGTTCAGGATCTGTTTGGATGCACTTGGCATATACAGGTCCTAGAATATTAAAAATTGATGATGAAGGATACCCTGTGCAACCTTATGGTGTTAATGAAAATCCACATTCAGTTTTAGACGTTGCTGATATCGTTTATGTAAATCCTGTAAATACAGGGTATAGTAGAACTATTACAGAAAGTGGTAAAGAAGTTGACCGAGAAAAATTCTTCGGTATTAATGCGGATATTAAATATTTGGCAGAGTGGCTCAATACTTTTGTAACAAGAAATAATAGATGGAGATCACCTAAATATATTATTGGAGAGAGTTATGGGGGTACCCGTGTAATGGGGCTTTCATTAGCGTTACAAAACCAACAATGGATGTATTTAAATGGGGTAATCATGGTTTCTCCAGCAGATTATAAGGTGATACAAAATAGCGGACCAGTTGCCGAAGCTCTCAACCTACCTTACTTTACGGCTGCTGCATGGCACCATAAAGTATTACCAAAAGCGCTTCAAGACAAAGACCTATTGGATATTTTACCTGAATCGGAGGCGTATACTATTAATGAATTAATCCCTGCCTTAGCAAAAGGTGGTTTTTTAGATGCATCAGAAAAATCGAAAGTAGCAGATAAAATGGCTTACTATTCAGGTCTTAAACAACGGGATATACTAGAACAAAACCTATCAGTTCCAACTTCATTCTTCTGGAAAAATCTACTTAAAGATAAAAATGGATATACTATTGGTCGACTAGATTCTAGGTACTTAGGCATGGATAGGCAATTGGCAGGTATGCAACCAGACTATAATTCTGAACTTACATCATGGCTTCATAGTTTTACACCTGCAATTAATTACTATTTACAAGAAGAGTTAAATTTTAAAACTGATGTAAAGTATAATATGTTCGGGCCTGTTCACCCATGGAATAATGACAATGATACTACACGTGAAGATTTAAGACAGGCAATGGCACAGAACCCATATTTAAATGTGATGATACAATCTGGGTACTACGATGGCGCCACTACTTATTTTAATGCTAAGTATACCATGTGGCAAGTTGACCCAAGTGGTAGAATGAAAGATAGGTTTAGCTTCAAGGGGTACCGTTCTGGTCACATGATGTATTTAAGGCGAGAAGACCTTAAGACGGCAAATGATGACGTACGTGATTTCATTCTTAGAACAATGGCAAAAGGTAAGAGTGCTAAATATTAGATTATAAGATTACCTGTTCAATACTGCTTTAGACATTCCCAGTAAACACAATGAATTAATTTCAATTGTCTTTACCGGGAATTTCTTTTTTACATTGAAATCAAAAAATCCAACAGCATCTTTAAAAAGCTTTT
This sequence comes from Maribacter sp. ACAM166, assembly GCF_005771495.1. Classification (GTDB taxonomy): domain Bacteria; phylum Bacteroidota; class Bacteroidia; order Flavobacteriales; family Flavobacteriaceae; genus Maribacter. Next base: position 43,099 of record NZ_VAUW01000012.1, on the reverse strand, counting down.
TTCTTTTTCGCTGTTTTCTTTTTTTGAAAATATCAATCGTAACACCTACTGTTGCACCGCCCAAAACTGTAGCTAGCAAGTCGGCATTGTCCCAGCCACCATATTGCTTTTGATCAATACTTTCTTTTGCCAAACCAATAAGTAAACTACCACCGAGTGATCCTACAAATGTCCAAGTTCTATCACCATCTGAAATTTCACTTGCAATACCTGCACCTACCAAACCATAAAGGGTCCCACCTAAAAAATGAAGTGCCTTATCACTACCTATTTGTCCGTACATACTATGTATCGATAAAAGAATAAAGAAAATGGATACTGATTTCATCATAGTTGGTAAAGATAAAAATTCTAAACTATAGTCTTAAAAATTTACAGCTTCCCCAATGTTAACGTCTCATTGGATTTAAATTATAGTATCTTAGAATTTTAAAAATATATGGAATTAAAGAATTTTATTAAAAGCCTATCGATTATGCATTTGTTTTTAGTCGCTGGTCTAAGCATTTTCACTATTTGGGTCATCTTTCAAATTAATAGTTTTAATACGAGTACCACTGGTGAGAATCTATACCTCTTCGTTGTTCCTATTTTTGCGTTATTAGGATATTTTGGAAGTCAATTGATCTTTAAAAAGATGATATCAAAAATAAAACTTCCAGAGCGATTGGATAAAAAGCTAAAAAAATATCAATCCGCTTTACATTTAAAATACGTACTAATTGAAGTACCCGCATTTGTAGGCCTGTACGTTTATTATAATTCAGGAAATGCACTTCCTTTGGTTATCTCTATTTGTCTTTTAGCATACCTGTTTGTGCAAAAACCAAATAAAGGAAATATAATTAAAAGTATTCCCTTAACGCAGAACGAAATAACTGAAATACAAAACACATAAACGAATAGAATGAAAAAATTCAATAAATTAACTATCGCCTGTATGTTATCCCTATTCGGATTAACCTTTTTACATGCTCAAGATTGGGCAGATTTAAACCATTTTAAAGATGCTAATGAAAAATTACCTGCCGCACAACAAGATGATAATCGTATTGTCTTTATGGGAAATTCGATTACTATTGGCTGGTTAAACCTAAGGCCAGAATTTTTTAAGAACAAAACCTATGTTAATCGAGGTATTAGCGGACAAACGACCCCACAAATGTTACTGCGTTTTAGACAAGACGTCGTTAATTTAGATCCGAAAGCAGTTATACTATTGGCTGGCACTAATGATATTGCAGGCAATACTGGTCCTTCTACACTAGAAATGATTATGGACAATATTAAAGGTATGTCAGAAATAGCAAAAGCGAGTGGTATAAAAGTAATATTGACCTCTACCCTACCTGCGTACGATTATCCATGGAAACCAGGACTGGAGCCATCCGGTAAAATAATTGCACTAAATAATATGATTAAGGAATATTCAGAATCTCAGGGCCATATTTATGTGGATTATTTCTCTGCAATGGTTGATGATCGTAATGGATTGCCGAAAAAATATGCGGAAGATGAAGTACACCCTACAGTAGCTGGGTATAAAGTAATGGAACCTTTAGTTGAAGCTGCGATAGCGAAAGTCATTAAAGAGTAGTTCTAAGGCTATAATATCCGAACCTTATTTCATAATGTATCATCAGTATTACTGATATTTTCATCGTAAAACACATCTCATATACATGTCCTTTATGGTATATCAGAGTTGTTTTCGCATGTACCTTAAACCAATGATGGGTAACGTAACATTGCGAAACTAACTTCTTTCCATTGAAATCACTTTATCATCTAATAATGAGCCTTCATTAAAGATGTTGCATTCTATAATTTTGTATAAAAACCATGCGTAATGTGCTACTGGTTTAGAGAATGGAATAGAGCTGAGTTTGTAACTTTTGACGCGTTACTATGAACTTCATAACACAGCGAGTCACTTAACGCATATAAAAACCTTATTTCAGTCATTTTATTCCTAGGAGCCCTATTTGCCTTTCTTTTTATACACGTATTCCTGAAACAAATCTGAATTCATAAAATTGAGCTATTTGTTTAAGAAATAATTGGAACAGTTCTATTCGGGGTTAAACCTGGGTGATATAAACAAGGCAGAAATACTGTTATCTCTATCTGCTATCATGCTATAAACGAATATCCTTTATAAAGGTGATAGCAAAAGGAATTAGAAAAGGTTAAGCTCAACAATCTAATTAATCTAAAATGGTTTCGTACTTTAATAATGACAAAAATAAGTATAATGAAAACGATAGTAATAGCAGTAATCACCTCTGTTTTGATATGTTCATGCGCCTCAAAAAACAATCTTGTTCAAGACAGTAACGAGATTATGAATATTTTAAACCAACAAGAAGAAGATTGGAATAACAATGATTTAGAGGGTTTTATGGAGGGATATTGGAAATCAGAATCACTATTTTTCTATAGTGGCGCCAAACTAAAATCTGGTTGGATAACCACACTAATGAGTTATAAAAAGAAGTATCCCGACAAATCTTATGCAGGTACTTTAAACTTTAAAATCATCAAAATATCCCCAATAAATACTGGCGCTTATTTCGTAATGGGTGAATATGAACTTATTAGAGAAGTTGGCGATGCCAATGGAACGTTCATGATTATTTTCAAGAGAATCGATGGGAAATGGAAAATCATTGCTGATTCTTCTTGTTGACAAGAATTAGTTCTTAAGTTTTGATTATTTTTGAGAAATTTTTATAGATATATAAATGAAAAAAATACTATTTCTATTGGTCTCTTTGGCCATTTCGTGCAACTCATTCCAAAAAACGGTCAATGAAAAACCGGCTGACGAAGTTTCCGATATAGTTCCCGTAACCACTTATGGCGAATCGATTACAGAGAACGAACTAAAAGAACATTTATACACGTATGCGTCTGATGAGTTTGAAGGAAGGGAGACAGGAGAGCCTGGTCAAAAAATGGCTATTGCGTATTTAAAGGCAGCATATGAAAAATTAGGTATACCACCAGCAAAGTCAGATGGTACTTACTTTCAAGAAGTACCTTTAGAGATTAGTAGGCTTCCTATTGGTAAACTAAGTGTAAAGGGTAAAGATTATAGTATTGGAGAACATGTATTGACCTTTGGCGCTGCAAATGCTTCATTTAATGAAATCGTATATGTAGCATACGGAATTGAAGATAGCTCCTATTCAGATTATAGTAATGTTTCTATTGAAGGAAAAATAGTGGTTCTTAAGGCTGGCGAGCCAAAAAACACAAATGGAACCTACAAAATATCAGGTACTTCAGAACAATCTATGTGGAGCAATAGGTCAGAATCATTGACAAAGAAAATTGAAATTGCCGTAGGTAAAGGAGCGAAAGGAATTCTGTATTACGATACAGATAACTTCAATCGTTTTAAACGAAGATTTGAAACGATGAAAAGTAATGAAAATGATAAAATGGAGCTCGTGAATACTAGTGCGCCTGAATTCTTTAGTTTATTCATTGATAAAGAATTGGCAAAAGCCATTCACCCTTCTATTGATACTGATAATACTTCAATAGTATTGAAAGAAGACTTACAATTGAGTTTTGAAAGTTCAAATGTTAAAATTTCGTCAGAAAATGTCGCTGCATTCATTAAGGGTACCGAAAAACCTGATGAATATCTCGTTATATCTTCACATTTAGATCATATAGGAATTTCTGAAAATGGTGAAATAAACAATGGCGCTGATGATGATGGTTCAGGTACGGTAGCACTATTAGAAATTGCGGAAGCATTTAAATTAGCCTCAGATGCTGGTAATGGTCCAAAACGGTCTATTTTATTCTTGCATGTTACCGGAGAAGAAAAAGGGCTATTAGGTTCTCAATATTATACTGATGTTGATCCTATTTTTCCATTAGAAAAAACTGTAGCAAATTTGAACATCGATATGATTGGTAGAATAGACCCAAAGCGTAAAGGAGACCGTAATTATATCTACCTAATTGGTTCAGATAAGTTAAGTACTGAACTTCATAATCTCTCAGAGCGTATTAATAAGAAATATGCAAATGTAGAATTAGACTATACCTATAATGATGAAAACGATCCTAATCGTTTTTACTATAGAAGTGACCACTATAACTTTGCAAAGAATAATATTCCAATTATTTTTTATTTTAACGGAACTCATGATGATTACCATCAACCAGGCGATACTCCAGACAAAATAAATTATGATCTTTTACAGAACAGAACAAGACTTATTTTTTACACTGCTTGGGAAATAGCCAATAGAGACAACAAAATTATAGCGGACAAAGTGACCAAATAGATTTATAATTTAGACAAAAATAAAGCCTGATAGTTTAGATAACTATCAGGCTTTTATGGTTTTACCTTCAATAAAAATAAGTGTTAAAAATAAAAAAGTCCTGGATTAAATCCAAGACTTTCTATTTGCTTTTAGGGTGGAAGACCGGGTTCGAACCGGCGACCCTCGGTACCACAAACCGATGCTCTAACCAGCTGAGCTACAACCACCATTTGTAAGCGAGTGCAAATGTAATTTTTTTAAATATTTCTCACAAATAATAAATCACATTTGAATAAATATTTCATTTTAATGATTACTTATTTTTTTCTAATTAAATTAGTCCATAATTATTCACGCCTTCTTGTAACGCTCAAAAGATTTAATGATATTCATCCCCCGTAATAAAAATTACTTATTTTTTCTTGTATTTGTCTGTATCAACTTCAATACTGCTGTTGCGCAAGTGGATAGTATACAATTTTTTCAAAAAAAAATTACTGAACTTTCCCAAAGTCCTGACTTTACTGAAAATGAGGTTACCTATATTAATCTCTTAAACAACTTATCATATCAATTAAGATATACCGGACGGGACTCTATGCAGTTGCTGGCAAAAAAAGCACTAGAATTAAGTAAGCTTAATAAGTATAAAAAAGGGGAACTTGAAGCTTTAACAAATTTTTCTGCTTTTTATCTTTATCAAGGTAACACCGAAAAGGCTATACAATATGGCCTAGAAGTCTTAAATGAAAAAGAGTTAGTAGATTATCCAAATAAGGAAATGAAGGCTTACAACCAACTAGGTCAAGCCTATTTCATCAAACAGGATTACCCTTTAACTTACACTCATTTTTTACATGCCTTATCACTCGGAGAGAAATTTAACAATGAAGTTTATATATTTAGAATGAACATGAATTTAGGGACTATGTTCAATCTGTTAGAGGATTATGATGAAGCCATAGTATTTTATTCCGCTGCCCTTAAATCTTCTAAAAAATTGAACGATACGAATGCCGATGCAATGCTATCCAGTAATTTAGGGTATCTCTATATACAGAAAGGAGAATTTAAAAAAGCAGAAGCTTTATTGAATAATAGCATCAAATCCTTTGATAATCAAAAAATTAATGAGTGGCAGGCTTTTTCTTATGCTACATTAGGTCAACTAAATATAAAGTTAAAGAATTTCAATAAAGCTTTAGTTAACTATGAAAAAGCACTGAATATTCAAAGTTCAATAAATGATATAAAAGGGCGAGCTGATATCTATTATGGTCTTGCAAAAGCTAATATTGGTTTGAAAAACTTAGATAAAGCTGAGGAATATAGTAATGAAAGTCTCAGACTTTATACATCATTTCAACTCAATACCGGTCTAGAAAGATGCTATAGAATATTATATGAAATCAAAAAAGAGCAAAACCAAATTTCAAAATCCTTAGAATATCTGGAGATAACAGAAAAATTGGCGAATGATATCTCTACGGAAAAGAATAAAAGAAATTTAAACATGCTCAATGCTAAGTTAAATTTTGAGAAGGAAAAAGATGGCCTAAAAGCAAAAAACGAATTAGCTTTAAATCAACAACGTAAATATGTAAAATGGGCATTGGCCGCATTATTGACCTCTTTGATAATAGTTTTAATTATACTAAATTCAAATAAACGAAAAAAGATATTAAATAAAAAACTAGAAAATCAGGCTATTATTTTAACTAAAAATCAAAAAACGCTTTCTCAGATTAACAGTAATCAAGATAGACTTTTCTCTATAGTAGGTCATGATCTTAGAGGACCAATCATTGCACTAAAAGAACTACTTAAATTATATCTAGAAGATCCAGAAGGCAAAGATTATTTCGAAAAATTTGCTCCTCAAGTAGATAATGATTTAGAGCATGTTCTATTTACCATGGATAATTTATTGCATTGGGGAAAAACTCAAATGACAGGAAACGTAATCAATAAAGAACGTATAACTATCAAACAAGAATTAGAAATTATATTACAATTATTTAGAAACGAGATAGAAAAAAAATCAATTTTAGTAAAAAATCAATTAAAAGATAACCATTTTGCTTTTGCTGACCTTGATCAGTTCGGTATAGTATTTAGAAATTTAATTAGTAATGCTATTAAATTCACTCCTAAAAATGGTAAGATTACCGTATCTTCTATAATAAGGGATACAAAATTAGTAATTCAAATTTCAGATACTGGTATAGGTATGACCGAAATGACCGTTCGGAAGATTTTTAATAATACTGAACATTTTTCTACTTATGGTACTAACCAAGAAAAAGGTACCGGTTTAGGATTACGATTGGCTAAAGAAATGCTAGTACTGAATAGTGGTGAAATTTCAGTAAAGAGCGAGCCCAATTTGGGAAGTCAGTTTATTGTTGAGCTACCGATTTCTACCATTTAAGTTATCATGATTGTGTTTAAAACGTTTTCTATACATCGTGTTTCTAAATTTATAGTCTACTATAGACCGTAAGTTTCTAATTCTAAATAACTTATTTGAAACACGATTAATATCGCTAATATTTCGAGGCTAAAATTATATTTCCTCGACAAAACGCAGCCTTTCTTCGTTCAAACACACAGTAAATAGCATTTCACAACATAATTTATTTACCTCTACCCTTGTCACTTACATTTAGGTCATAATTATTAACTTAACCTATGAGTTTTAAGTTGTTGAGAATGTTTATACAATACTACCTGTCTTATGGTAGCCTTATTGTATTATTAGCATTCGGCATAACATCAAATTCACTACTGGCACAGGGTATAAAAAGAGATAGTCTGTTAAAAGAGTTACATATTAAGCGGACTACGGCTAATTTAACTTCCATAGATACACTGTTTATCAATAATATTATAGAGTTAGCCAATGAATATCGTCATCATGATTTAGATAGTTTACTTAGCCTAAGCCAAGAGAGTCTTAAATTAAGTAAAAAAGCATCTTTCATAAATGGACAAATTGGTTCCTATAGAAATATTGGTATATTCTATTCAGATAAGGGAAATATAGATCAGGCTATTTATAATTATAAAAAAGCAAACAATTTAGCAGATAATCATAAGAGTCTACACTTAAAAGTTGAAACACTTAATGATTTATCTACAGAATATAATTATCAGGGTAATTATGCACTCGCACTAAAAGGGTATTTAGACGCCATAGAGATTGCTGAAAAATTAGATTTCAAAAGTTTTCTTTCAATTATTAATGAAAACATAGCACAATTATATCTCGACCAAAAGGACTATAAACATGCAATGGTCTTTTTTAAAAAAGTTAACGCTATAAATGAAGAAATTGGTAATCCAATTTATATGGCCGAAACTATGAGTAATATGGCTTCTGCTTATGCTGATATGAATGAATTGGAATATGCCATGTTCAACATAAATAGTAGTATTACTATTTTTGAAAAAGAAAGAATTCTAGAATGGTTGGCTTATTGTTATGAAACAAAAGGGAAGATATACTTAAAAATGGGTAAAAATACATGGGCGCTCTATTGGTATAAACAGAGTGAGTTGTTGCATAAAGAAATTGAAGATGATCGTGGTAAGATTGCATTATTAAATGGCATGTCTGAAGCCTATTTTAATATTAGAAAAGACAGTGTATCAGAACTATATGCATTAGCGGCTTTTGACCTATCTAATAAAATAGGCCTACGTACCGGTATTAAAAATTGCACCTATCAATTATTTAAAATTTATAAAAACAGAGCAGATTATAAAAAATCGCTGTTGTATCATGAAATTTTCCAGGAAACTTCCAAATCTTTAGCAAAATCAGGTAATGAAAAAGCGCTGAATATACTAAAAACTAAAATGGAGTATGACCAACAAAAAAAACAATTGATAATAGAGAATGAAAAAGCTTTAGCCAAGCAAAAAACATATATATATATATTTGTGATCATTTTGTTTATCTTTTTGGCCATTGTTCTTATAATTCGTAGAAATGAGCAAATTCAGAAAAAATTAAATACAGAATTACTCTCTAATAAATTAGATCTTGAAGAAAAACAAGAATATCTAAATGAATTAAATCAAACTAAGAATAAATTGTTTTCAATTATAGGTCACGATTTAAGAGGGCCTATAGGTGCATTTCAAGGTCTTTTAAGATTATTCAAAGAAGGTGAAATGACCAAAGACGAATTCTTGAATTTTGTACCTAAACTCAAGATTGATATCGATACAATATCTTTTACCTTAAATAACTTATTGTCTTGGGGTCAGACACAAATGAATGGTTCTGCGACGACACCTATAGCAACAAACTTGTATAGTATAGTTGAAGAAAATATAGCACTTTTATCTGAAATTGCAGAGTCAAAATCTATTAAATTAATTAGTAGAATTGAATCGAATTGTCAAATTTGGGCAGACTTTAATCAAGTAGACATCATTATAAGGAACCTGCTTAGCAATGCCCTAAAATTCACCCCTAATAATGGTCAAATTATTATCGGTGCTATTCAAAAACTTAAAACTTGCGAAATTTATATAAAAGATAATGGAATGGGTATGAGTGAAGAAACCATGGGTGAAATTTTTAAAATAGATTCTAACCATACTACGTATGGCACTAATGATGAAAAAGGTACAGGTCTAGGTTTATCTTTATGCAAGGAAATGGTTGAAAAAAATAAAGGAAGAATCTGGGTGCATAGCTCCTTAGGTAAGGGGTCTAGTTTCTATTTTACCATGCCAAGATTTATCAAACCTAATAAAAAGTCTGCTTAAATTAAATGATCCAGCGAATCTACCGCAATCAATCTTTCTACCGTAAACCCTTCACCATAATCGGCACCAACTAATCGCCCTAAGTCCTTTGCCCTATAATGAACACTCTCCATAAACGTTTTACTACTTATTGGTGTTTCTGGTTCATTGCTATTTGGGTCATGAAATTGTGATGAATAGGCTAAAATAGCACCTGTCTTTACCGCTATAAAATCACTTATATCCACAACAAAATCTGGTGTTAAATTTTTCCACTGTATATAATGATAGACAAGTTTCGGCCTCCATTCTTGTTGAGACTCCACTCCTATTCTTGTTTCAATACGTCGCAAACCACTTAAAAAACAGGCATCGCTTACTAATTTACTTGCTTTGCCATGATCTATATGTCTATCGTCTATAGCATTGCATAAAATGGTATGAGGTCGATATTTCCGAATTATCTTGATGATTTCCATCTGATGGACTTCATTGTTTAAAAAAAATCCATCTCTAAATTTCAAATTTTCGCGAACTGTAACGCCTAGAATTTTACCCGCCGCAGCAGATTCCTTATCCCTTATTTCTGCAGAACCTCTTGTTCCTAGTTCCCCTCTGGTAAGATCTATTATACCTACTTTTTTTCCTAAAGAAATTTCTTTGGCAATGGTACCTCCTGCTCCAAGCTCCGCATCATCTGGGTGCGCCCCAAAAACTAAAATATCCAACTTCATTCTCTATTTTTAAATTTTTTTTATGGAAACTTGTGATTACTTTTTAATAGCATCTAATGCTTGCAAAATATCTTCTTTTAAATCTTCCACTTCCTCAATACCTACGGAAAAACGAATTAATCCGTCAGCAATACCTTGACTTGCACGTACCTCTGCACTCATTAAAGCATGAGAAGTTTTTGAAGGTGATAAAACAGTACTTTCTACTCCGGCTAAACTCATAGAAGGTTTTATCAACCTAAGTGCTTTTTGAAATTGAGAAGCATCTAAATTTGGTGCTAACTCAAATGAAAGCATACCTCCAAAACCTTTCATTTGTTTTTTTGCTAATACATAATCTTGATGCGCAGGTAAACCAGGGTAATAAACTTTTTCAATATCAGTATTACCCTCAAGAAAATAAGCCATCGCCAATGCATTTTCATTTTGCGCTCGTACACGAATGCCCATTGTCTTCATACTTCTTTCCAACAGCCAAACGGTATAGTCACTAAGGCTGCCTCCGAAGTTCTTTGCTAGTTGGAAAATACGCTCCATATTCTTTGCACTCGAAGCAACCGCTCCTGCGCAAATGTCAGAATGCCCTCCCATATATTTAGTAGCACTATGAATCACAATATCAATTCCGAAATCAATGGGATTTTGGTTCACCGGACTCGCAAAGGTATTATCTATTATGGTAGTTAACCCATGTTTTTTAGCGATAGATGCGATTGATTCCAGATCGGTAATTGTTAAAAGTGGGTTTGAAGGAGTTTCTATATAAAGCACCTTAGTGTTCCCTTTTATTTCTGCTTCAAAAGCTTCGGCGTTCCATCCTTTGGTAAAAGAATATTCAATTCCGTATTTACTAAATTCTTCATTTACCAAGTTATAAGTGCCACCATATAACGTCTGTTGCAATACAACATGGTCACCAGCTTTTAAAAACGCCATTAAAGCTGTGCTTACCGCAGCCATACCACTACCAAATATTAAGGCAGATTCTGTATGTTCTAATGCAGCAATTTTTTTGCATAGTCCTTCTTGATTAGGCGTATTAAAGTAACGTGGATATCGTTTTACATCTACATCCTCATATGCATAAGAGGTACTCATATAAAGTGGAGAAACAGCTCCTTTGTGTTGCTTATCCTCCAGTTCTCCTATATGAGTGCATATAGTATTTAAACCTTTTTTTTTTGAATTCATTTATAATATATTATTGATAATAAAGATAAGGAATAGTCCGCAAAGAACCTTATTGTAAAGGCTTAAGGTTAAAACAACAGATTTAAATTATACTTCTAATATGTTTACTTAGTCGGCAATTGATTAATGCAAAATAATTTAATTTTTATTTAATCATGAACAGCTCATATTATGATAATTAAAAAAATAAAAAAGCCCCCTTAATTGGGCTTTTGTTCTAGTGAATCCATATTATTTTAGTTTGGAAGTGATTTTTAAATTAATCTCTTTCATTTTTTGTGAATAGTTTTACAGTACATAATTACATTTACTTCGTAGAACCTAGATTAGTTTTACCATTAATTACACAGAATACTCCATAATGATAAAAAGAATCCTTTATACTACTTTTTTACTAACAGTCCTTACAGCCTGTAAAAATCAAAAACCTGTTACAACTGGTTATCAAGGTCAAGGTAAAAGTGCGATTGTATCCACTTTATCAAAACCGGTACAAAAGCAATGGAAAGGAGTTTGGTCATTTGATAACGAAACTACTTTTTTTAGTAATAATTTTGAGAGCGGAAGGCTAAATGGTATATCTGCAGACGGTAATGACCATTTTACGGCATTGATAACAGCCGAAAACACACCAATCAATGTTAGCCCTTGGTATGCTTTTAACGTTTGGTCTTCTACACCAAGAACCATTACTATAAAAATGACCTATCAAGATTCACGAAGTAGGTACTACCCTAAAATCAGTCAAGATGGGGAGAATTTCACACCTTTAGATAGTGTGAATTTTCATGATATAAATCCTGGAAACGGCACATTTGGTATTAGTGCAGCACCAGAATTCATTGAAATTAAAGTTGAAGTTAGCCAAGAACCTACCTATATATCTGCACAAGAGCTTTATGGATCTACACGAGTAAAAAAATGGATTGATTCCCTATCCACCAAGACATTTATTCAGAACTACGAAATTGGTAAAAGTAGAGAAGATAGAGCCATGAATTTGATGGAGGTAAGTGCTGATACCCGCAAGAAGGCGGTTATGGTAATTTCTAGACAGCATCCACCAGAAGTAACCGGATTTCTAGCCATGAAGTCATTTATTGAAACCCTAACAGGAGATTCGCCAAAGGCTCAAAAATTTAGAGCTAATTTCGATTTATTCGTAGTGCCTCTAATGAATCCCGATGGTGTAGATAACGGCAACTGGCGTCATAATATGGGCGGTATAGACCTAAATAGGGATTGGCAAGATTTTAATCAGCCGGAAACTAAAAGTGTTCGTGATTTTCTAATTAAGAAGGAAGCTCAAGGCTACGAGTTTGTCTTTGGAGTAGATTTCCATTCCACTTGGGATGATATTTATTACCCCATTGATTCTACAATTATTGGAGAAAAGGGAGACATCGTGTTTAACTGGATAGAGAATATCAGTGAACGTTTACCCCAAAAACAAACGAACATTAAACCGTCTAAAGAAATAAAACCGACAATGGTATCCCGTAATTACTTTTATGTTAATCACGATATGCCGGCTATTGTTTTTGAACTAGGCGATAATACCCCAAGAGATTTTCTAAAGCTAAAAGGTAAAGTAGCTGCCGAAGAATTAATGGATTTATTGTTAGAATAATTTATTTACTGTAATTCACTTTATAGCGCCAATAGCTTAAACCTCCCAAAGCAATTACTCCTGCTACTAAGTAATAAATAAACACAGGTGTAATAACCTGTGCACCACTGGCATAGCTATGCAACCCTACTAAGTAAAAGTTTACTCCAAAATAAGTCATCATAATACTACCAAAAGCCACCACACTCATAAAGTTAAACATCCACTTACTCCTTAAACCCGGCACCAACCTAGTGTGTATTACAAAAGCATAAATCATAATTGATACAAGTGCCCAAGTTTCTTTGGGATCCCAACCCCAATAGCGTCCCCAGCTCTCATTGGCCCATTGACCCCCTAAAAAGTTTCCTATAGTCAACATAACTAGCCCAGTTGTTATAGCTAATTCAGTTATTATGGTCAGCTCTTTAATATTGATTTCCATACGGGCCTTGTTCTTTTTGGTGGTCAAAATCATTAGAATCAAACTAACAAGCCCCAATATCATCCCAACGGTCAAAGGACCATAACTACCAACAATAACCGCAACATGAATCATAAGCCAGTAGCTATCTAAAACAGGCACTAAATTACCAATAGACGGATCTACCCAACTTTGATGTGCAATCCATAATAGCATAGCTGTTACAAAAGCAGAAGCGGCAATAGTCATATCACTTTTACGGCCTAAGGCCAAGCCGATACCCATTGTAGCCCATGATACATATAAAATACTTTCGTAGGCATCACTCCACGGTGCATGGCCAGAAATATACCATCGTAGCACCAAACCAGCTGTATGCCATAAAAAGAATACGATAATGGTTCCTTTAAATAAATAAATCGCCACGCGCCAAATAGAATGGTCTTTAAAAATTTGAAAAACTAAAATAAAGAACATTAATAATCCAACTAGGGCGTAATATTTATATAGCTTATTGAAAATATTCAAGCGGTTATAAACAACCTCAGTTTCAATTCTATTAGTTGATGGTAAAATCTCGCTACCATGGTTCAACTGATTTTGTTGAAATGCGGCTAATAATTTATCAGCTTGTGCATAATCACCACTTGCTTGAGCATTACCCAAAGTCATTAAATAATAAGGCAATGCATTCTTAACAAAATTACTATAGAGCGAATCTCTAATTTCGTGTTGCCCTCCTCTATATTCTATGGCAGAAATCCATTTATTATTTTCATCATCCAATAAGGGAAATATCTTTACAATATCTTGTCCTAATGCTTGATTCAAAAGACTTAGTCGAATATTAGCATCTTTAAAATCTTGTTGAAATTTATTCGGATTCGTAGTAGCTGTAGCTTCTCTTAAAAAAGGCTCCAGTTTATACTGTCCTTTTTTATCAAAAAAATCGGTTGCCTTCACATATTTCTGCCCTTGTGGCACTCCGATAATTTTCCGAATACTATCATTCTGTGCCTTTTTGTCCAAGGCGATAAACTCCGTGTTATACCACACAGCAGGGTTCATCATCATAGAAAGCAATATCTGATCAGAATTATAGCCTAAATAGGTATCCTTCAGACTTAACTTACGTAGTAATTCTGATGAAAAAGTGTTGATAGGCTTCATACGCCCACCCTCATCTTGAATTACTAATTTTCCGAATTTATCAGCATGTTCTTGGCCGATCATACTTGTTTTCAGTAATGAATCGATTTGCTCCTTACTAGGAGCAACTTGATGCCCTTCATCTACAGTATGTTGTTCTTGACCATACAATGATGTAGATAACATCAACAAAATGGCTAGGCCACTAAACATTTTTTTCTTTTTAACTTTTAACTTGTCTAATGAATTTGCTAAATCTCTAAAACGAGTTTTTCCAAAAAACATAATTGCCATTAAACCTATGTACAGTAAAAAATAACCTGTATACGTTATCCAAGTACCCCAGAAATCGTGATTCACAGATAATGTGGTTCCTTTTTCATCAGGATCAAAACCAGATTGAAAAAACCGATATCCTTCATGATCTAATACATGATTCATAAATATGTCATAATCAAAAGGACGTTCATCATCGATAGTCACCCTACTCATAAATGAAGCATACCCTTTTTCTGTTCCAGGATATTTCTCGGCAATAAAATCATTTAATTTTATCCCAAAAGGAAGCTCATACACTTTTGAACCATAACGAACAGAAAAATTTAATCCGCCTACATTAATCTTTTCACTGAAATCTGAAGGACCTTTACTTCCTAACACTTTAATTTGTTTGGTCTCTCCATTAGAAGAAATATCAAAGACCATTGCATCTTGATCTATTTCAGTTTTCTCAGCTTCAGGTATTTCAACAATACCATAGGAGCCTTGCGCTAATGAATCTGGAATCACAAATTGCATTCCAGCTGTATTATATAGCGAACGTAATTGAAGCGGTTGCAAACTATCCTTAACCAAAGTACCTTGAAACTGGTCTGCCATACGCATAAAACTACCATCAAAAGGTGCAAATATTTGATAAACAGCGTCGGTAGTTTTAATATTTATGGCACCATCTGTATTCTTATTCAATGCAAATAAAACATTATGAATACTTGCCACTTTGCCATCTTCTAAATAATGTTCATGGCGTTGGCCGTCACCAGCTTCTACTATTTTTAAATACTTATTTCCATTTTCATCAGGTAATAAACCTTCTTTGGCTCCTGAAATAAAATCAACATATGATATTGTAAAGTCTTCACCATTAAAATCTGCATTCCAAGGTAAGTTAGATTTAATAGCTTCGGAGGTAACGATCAAGTCATCTTCCAACACTTTTCTTCTTGCTTCACCCGCTATTTCACCATCTACAAATACGGTTAAAAACGTTTTATCAGAATAAAATACATTCTCCGTTTTACCTTCACGAATAGGCATCATACCCTCAAAACTTATATAACGGGTAACGAATGCACCGATTATAATTAAAATCCAAGAAAGGTGGAGTGTTAAAACAGGCCATTTTTCTAATCTCAATAAACGGTACTTAGAAATATTACCCGCAAAATTGATTACAAAAAACACCATGATAGCTTCAAACCATAATGCATTATAAATCCAAATTCGTGCGGTTTCTGTACTATACCAGCTTTCAATGAATGTACCAAATGCCATTGCAGTCGCAAAAACGATAAATAGAATGGACATTAATCGTGTAGAAAAGAATATTTTTTTGAACATTTCCGTCATGGAAGAAAGGAGTTGATTTTCAAGATGCAAAAATACGATCTTTTCACCATTAACGTATGCCTTAAGTGTCTTTAAAAGTTAAACAAGGATGTTAATTTTTATATAATTGGTACAGCGATAATCTTTGTATTTTTACATGATGATAACTATCGTTTTAGTTGGTACGGGCAATGTGGCTCAAAATCTTTTTCAAGCGTTTTACAATGTCGCCGACATAGAGGTTAAACAGGTAATAGGGAGAAACGAAAATCATTTATCGTTTGCCAAAAACAAAGTTTCGATCAATACAGATTTCAATCAAATACCTACTGCTGATGTTTATATTCTAGCAGTATCAGACGATGCGATAGCTTTAGTTGCAGAGAAGTTTAAAAATTCAGGAGGATTAATTGTTCATACTTCTGGTGGCACAGCGCTAGAGGTTATTGGCAACCAGAATAGAGCAGGCGTATTCTATCCATTACAGACGTTCACAAAGGGTAAACTTATTTCTTTTGATGACATACCGATATGTCTTGAAGCTACTAATAAAACCGACCTTCACCTTTTACAAATACTAGGGAAATCTTTAAGCAAGACTGTAGAACTACTAAATTCAGAACAACGTAGAACACTGCATATAGCAGCTGTTTTTGTAAATAACTTCACGAATTACATGTATACTATTGGAGAAGAAATTTGCGCCGAACACATGGTCGATTTTAAATTACTACACCCTTTAATCAAAGAAACAGCCGCCAAATTAGATGATTTATCACCCAAAGAATCACAGACGGGACCGGCGAAACGTGGCGACCAAAAGACATTACAAAACCATTTAAAATTTATAGAGAACAAACACCAGCGAGAATTATACACGCTATTGAGTAATGCAATTAAATGTAAACATGGATAAGAGTTATAAAGAGTATTTAAAAGACATAACAACATTTGTTTTTGATGTTGATGGGGTTTTCACCGATGGTAGTCTATTAATCACTACAGACGGTGAAATGCTTCGAAAAATGAGTGTTAAAGATGGCTACGCTTTAAAAGTAGCACTTAAAAAAGGGTATAATGTTTGTATTATTACCGGTGGCACAAATGAAGGTGTTCGAAGTCGATTAAAAGCGCTTGGGGTAACCGATATCTATATGGGAGCCCATCATAAAATAGATGCATTAGAAGAGTACATGGACATCTACCATATTGACGCTGAAAATATTTTATACATGGGTGACGATATTCCTGACATTCCCCCAATGAAAGAAGTAGCCATTGCTACGTGTCCACAAAATGCGGTAGCTGAAGTAAAAAGCATAAGCAATTATATATCACATATCAATGGCGGTCATGGCTGTGTGCGTGATGTTATAGAACAAGTGTTAAAAGTACGTGGCGATTGGATGAGCCACTTTAGTGCTGCAAATGATTAACTATGTTAAAGGAAAAACTTAAAAATCATCATGTTATTTTGGCTTCAGGATCCCCAAGAAGGCAGCAGTTTTTCAAGGAAATGGATCTAGATTTTGAGGTTCGGTTAAAATCTGTAGAAGAACTATATCCTTCGGAATTAAAAGCTGCAGAAATATCAGATTATCTAGCCATATTAAAAGCAGAAGCTTTTAAAAATGAGTTAGAACTTAATGATATTTTAATTACTTCAGATACGGTCGTTTGGCACAAAGATGAATCATTGGCCAAAGCTTCAAATAACCTTGAGGCTGAAATAATGCTTGAAAAATTATCTGGAGATTGGCACCAAGTCATTACCTCTGTTTGTTTTACAACATTTAAACGACAAATAATATTAAATTCAACTACAAAGGTGAAATTTAAAGTATTATCACAAGAAGAAATACAGTACTATATTGAACACTATAAACCTTTTGATAAAGCAGGCGCATATGGTATTCAAGAATGGCTTGGATTAATTGGTATAGAAAAAATAAAAGGCTCCTATACCAATGTAGTAGGCTTACCAACACAAACTGTCTATCAAACCTTATCCTCCATAGTGGAGTAGCACATTAATAATTTTACAAAAAAGGCAACTATGAATATTTTTAAGTTTTATTCAATTATCACTGTCGTATTTGCAATGGTCGTTTTATCATTAACATCGTGCAAAGAGAAAACTGTAGACAAGATTAATAAATTGGACATGGGCGCCATCGAACAAAAGCCTGAAGCGCCTAAAAAGCAACTTTCACAAGAATTTAAAGACTTTTGGTATGCAGGCAATGCAGAAGTAACCTCTTATAAATTGCAGCAAGCAAGATATGGCGAAATTAGGAAAGGAAAAGCGGTGCTAATTTATGTGACCGAACCATTTTTATCAGGGTTACAAGTAAAAGCTGATACGAATGACTCTAGCAATATTCCTGTGCTAAAACTAAATTCCACTAAAAACTATTTAACAGGTATTTACCCTTACTCTATTATGACGAGTAGTTTTTACCCTGTTTATGATAATCAGCATGCCCTTAAGGTTACTTTTTCATCACAAGAATGGTGTGGTCATGTCTATGCTCAATTGAATAATAGAGCTGATTATGAAATTATGTCCCACTCCTACTTTGGAAGCGAGGCTGACCAAAATTTTCTTCTTGACAAATCAGATTTAGAAAATGAAATTTGGAATAAAATACGCATCAACCCGGGTGGTCTACCAACCGGAAATATCGAAATAATCCCTTCCTTAGAATATATAAGGCTTAACCATAAAGAGTTAAAAGTATATAGCGCAATAGCTACGATAACCAAATCGGGAGCAAACACTATATATCAAATTACCTATCCAGAATTAGAACGTACGTTGAAAATAAATTTCCTAAGTGAATTTCCTTACACCATTGAAGGTTGGACAGATACATATAAAGATGGGTTTGGTCAAAAAGCGATTGTATTAACTTCTACAGCAACAATAATTAACAGGATTACAACACCCTATTGGCAACAGAATTCAAATAAGGATTTATCTTTGCGTGATAGTTTAGGGTTATAGTCATATGAGAAATTTCATTGCCAATCATCACAATGAGCTAATTTATAGTCTGGTTGTATTTATAATTATCCTTGTTTTAAAATTTCTTTTTACTACTGGTGTACGGAAGGTTAGCAAAATCAGTGATTTTAATCCCGTTCGAACTAACTTAATTATTAAGTTTATTAATATCGCCCTTTCGATTATCGCAATAATTGCACTTACCTTGGTATGGAGTGTTAATTACAAGGATTTAGGTGTATTATTATCCTCTGTATTTGCAGTAATCGGTGTTGCCCTCTTTGCCCAATGGTCGATACTAAGTAATATTACTGCAGGCGTAATCCTCTTTTTTTCCTTTCCCTTTAAAATAGGTAATACCATCCGTATTTTGGACAAAGAACTTGTTGATCCTAATAGCAAAGATTTAGGTACGTTTGTAATTGAGGATATAAAAGCCTTTCATCTTCACTTAAGAAGAAGTAACGGTGAAATACTTACTTACCCTAATAATTTGGTGCTTCAAAAAGGTGTTGTCTTAATTTCAACCTACCTAGAAGGTGAGTTTCTAAATACGGAGGAAAAAGCTACTTGATTTTGTTAAAGAAGTCGTAAAAAAGCAACGTTGGGTACGAATCTTATTATATTTGGATTTACTACCAAAACCACCCGAAAATGCGCCATTTAATAGGATTTTTATCCTGTACCCTGCTGATAATCAATACAATTTACTCCCAAGCTCCAAAGAGTAGTTCACCTGCGGATATTTATCACTCCATCGAAAAATTAAATTTCTTAGGTACTGCATTATATATTGCGGCACACCCAGATGATGAAAATACCCGATTAATCTCGTATTTGTCAAATAATATAAAAGCGAGAACAGGCTACCTTTCATTGACAAGAGGAGATGGAGGCCAAAATTTAATTGGTCCTGAATTACGTGAATTGTTGGGTGTTTTGCGAACGCAAGAATTACTTGCTGCAAGAAGAGTAGACGGTGGTGAACAGTTCTTTACACGAGCAAATGATTTTGGATATTCGAAGCACCCGAGTGAAACCCTTGAAATTTGGAATAAAGAAGCGATTTTAGGTGATGTAGTACAGACCATTCGTAAATTTAAGCCCGATGTAATCATAAATAGATTTGATCATAGAACTTCTGGGAGTACACATGGTCACCATACTTCTTCGGCAATGTTAAGTTTTGAGGCATTTGACCTTGCAAATGATGCTACAGCTTACCCTAGTCAATTAGGTATTACTAAAACCTGGCAACCTAAGCGCTTATTTTTCAACACCTCATGGTGGTTTTATGGTAGTGAAGAGAAATTCGAAAAAGCTGATAAGTCAAACATGCTCAACATGAATGTGGGCGTCTACTACCCAATGATGGGCAAATCTAATAATGAAATAGCATCTTTGGCAAGTAGCCAACATCTATGCCAAGGATTTGGTAGATTAAGCACAAGAGGATCAGAGAAGGAATACATCGAATTATTAAAAGGTGATTTGCCCGTTGATAAAACCAATATTTTTGACGGAATAGATACAAGTTGGTCGAGAATTCAAGGGGGCAAAGCCATCGGAAATATTCTTTACGATGTACAGTCCAATTTTAATTTTAAAAACCCTACTGCACACGTACCCGCATTGTTGAAGGCGTACCAATTAATTCAAAAACTATCCGATGAACATTGGAGAAATCTTAAGAAAGAAGAATTAACCAATATAATTACGGCTATCTCGGGATTATATTTAGGAGCAACGACAGAAACATCATATGCGAACCCTGGTGAAATTGTAGATGTTCAAATCGAGGCGGTAAACAGAAGCGCTGTAATCATAAACCTAAAATCAATTTATATTAACAAGCAGAAAATTTCTTCGAAATCCGTGGTTTTGAATGATAATGAATCCTTTGATACCAAAGCGAATTTAAACATCTCGGAAACTACCAAATTCACTAGTCCGTATTGGTTAATAGAAAAGGGAACGCTGGGCACGTATACTGTTAACGATAAAGATTTGATCGGAAAACCTGAAACCCCAAGAGCATTTGTTGCAACCTTCAATCTAGAATTTAATGGGATTATTATTCCAGTAACCAAACCGGTTATGTATAAATATGCAAAACCAGATAAAGGTGAGATATACCAACCCTTTGAAATAATACCAGAAGCCACAGCCAGTTTTGCCGATAAGGTTTTGATATTTGCAGATGCTTCTTCAAAAAAAATACCTGTAATAATAAAGGCTCATCAAGATAGTATTTCTGGTAATTTAGAATTAAAATATGGAGCAGATTGGCAAGTTGATAAAAGTTCACAACCCTTCTTTATTGCTAAAAAAGGAGATGAACAAACTGTTTATTTCAATTTAACTCCTCCATCATCTGAAAGTGAAAGTACGATTTCCCCTAGTATTAAATTGAATGGTAAAGTGATTACAAAAGAATTAGTGACGATTGACTATGACCACGTTCCTACCCAAACAGTGCTATTGCCTTCTGAGACTAAAGTAGTTCGATTGAACATTCAGAAAGCAGGTGATAATATTGGTTATATTATGGGTGCAGGCGATGAAGTACCCACTAGTTTAGAACAAATTGGGTATAACGTACAACTCATTGATCCAACAACTATTACTGCCGAATCTTTAGGGAAATATGATGCCGTAGTATTAGGTATACGAGCATATAATGTAGTCGATGAATTAAAATTCAAACAAAGATTTATATTAGACTATGCCAAAAATGGAGGTACTGTTATCGTTCAGTACAATACCGCAAGTAGATGGGGTAATCAATTTGAGAATATTGCACCCTATAAATTAGAGATTTCTAGGGATCGGGTCACAAATGAAAATTCTGAAGTTGAGATTATCGCAAAAGATAATTCGTTAGTTCATTTCCCCAATGAAATAAGCCAAAATGATTTTAAGGGATGGGTACAAGAAAGAGGATTGTATTTCCCAAATAAATGGGGTGCAGAATTCACACCTATTCTAGGTATGCATGATAAAGACGAAGAAATCACAAAAGGCAGCCTATTAATTGCTCCTTATGGAAAGGGAAACTATATTTATACCGGACTAAGCTTTTTTAGGGAATTACCTGTTGGCGTACCAGGTGCGTATAAATTATTCGCTAACATGCTTTCGGTAGGTAAAGATAAAGTAGAATCCAAAGAGCAAATAAAAGGATGAAAACAGACCGTGACGAAAATACTACTTGGAAAAAAGAGTACACCATAGTTTTGGTACTCAACTTTATTTATGTCCTTATTTTCTATTATATAATGACTTCATTTAACTAATATGAAGGAATTAGATTGGTTCATACTTACTGGCACATTACTGTTTATAGTAGTTTATGGTGTTTGGAAAACCAAAGGAAGTAAAAATGTAGACGACTATGTTCGTGGCGGTAGCGATTCTAAATGGTGGACTATTGGGCTATCGGTAATGGCAACACAGGCTAGTGCAATAACATTTTTATCGACACCTGGTCAAGCATTTCATGATGGAATGGGTTTTGTTCAATTTTACTTTGGTCTACCCTTCGCTATGATTATCATATGTATGGTATTTATTCCTTTGTACCATAGAATGAAAGTGTATACCGCTTATGAGTTTCTAGAAGGTCGTTTTGATCTTAAAACACGTTCATTAGCCGCAATTTTATTTTTGATACAAAGAGGATTGGCAGCTGGAATTACCATATTTGCACCATCCATAATTCTTTCTGCTGTATTAGGTTGGGACTTACGTACCTTAAATATTATTATCGGTTCGTTGGTAATTATCTATACGGTTTCAGGTGGCACCAAAGCAGTAAGCGTTACCCAAAAGCAACAGATGTTCATCATCATGACTGGTATGTTCATCACCTTCTTTTTTATCCTAGGTTACCTTCCTTCAGACATAACCTTCAGCAAAGCAATGAAAATAGCTGGAGCGAGTAATAAGCTTGAAATTTTAAATTTTGATTTTAATACGTCAAGTCGTTATACATTTTGGAGCGGAATTACAGGTGGTCTATTTTTATTTCTAGCCTATTTCGGCACAGACCAAAGTCAGGTACAGCGCTATTTATCGGGTAAATCTATACGAGAAAGTCAATTAGGCCTTGTATTTAATGCTATTTTAAAAATACCGATGCAGTTTTTTATTCTATTGGTTGGTGTTATGGTATTTGTATTTTACCAATATAATCCATCTCCTTTGAATTTTAATCCTTCAGCAACACAAGCTGTAATGGAGTCTCCCTATGCAAATGATTATAGGCTTTTGCAAGAAGGTCAAATCACTTTAGAAGCCGAGAAAAGAATTGCTCAAAATAAGTTTTCCTCTGCATTGGAAATAAAAGAATATTCGGCCGTTGAAGAAGCTAAAATGCAAATAATTCGTATCAATCAGAAAGATAGTATTAATCGTGTCGCAGCAAAATCTCTGATTAGTCAAGCAAACGATGTTGTTGAAACTAATGATAAGGATTACGTATTTATCCATTTTATCCTAAACAATTTACCAACTGGTTTAGTGGGGTTATTACTAGCAGTCATCTTGTCTGCAGCAATGTCTTCTACCGCATCAGAATTAAATGCATTAGGCACCATTACAGCACTTGATTTATACAAACGAAATAGAACAGGAAACCTAACTGAAGCCCATTACGTTAAAGCATCTAAATACTTCACCTTATTGTGGGGTATTATAGCAATTTCTATTGCGTGTGTGGCCAATCTTTTTGATAATTTAATTCAGTTGGTAAATATAATCGGGAGTATATTTTATGGTAATGTTCTAGGTATATTTTTAATTGCGTTCTTTTTCAAATTTATAAAAGGAAATGCCGTTTTCTTTGCTGCTGTCGTGACCCAGATTATAATCTTTATAGTTTATTATTACCTCATACATATTTACCCTTCAGGTCAAGAAAAGTTAGGATATCTATGGTTGAACTTTTTCGGTGCAGCATTGGTAATTATAATATCCTTTGTTTTTGAAGCATTTGATAGAATGTTGAGGAAACCCCTAGCTACAATCTAATCAACCCCTAATAGTTTAGCCGAAATTTTATGGTCTATAAAAAAGTTACATCATATTTTAAAGAACATTATAATTCTACCCCTATAGTAATTAAAGCGCCAGGGCGAATAAATCTAATAGGCGAACATACCGATTATAATGAGGGTTTAGTGCTACCTGCATCGATAGAAAAAGGAATTTATTTTGCGGTTTCTAGTACCGAAATTGATTCAATATGTATCGAAACTTTTCTTACTCAACCAGAAAAGATTGAGTTTAAGCTTAATGGTAAGCACGAGAAATATAATTGCTTTTGGGGAAATTATTTTAAAGCAATTATCGAAATTCTAGTCTCTGAAAATTACCCTTTAAAAGGTATGAACTGTGTTTTTGGTGGTGATATTCCCATCGGATCAGGGCTTTCCTCCTCTGCTGCACTTTGTTGTGGTTTTATTTATGCAATTACAAAAGTTTCAGAAAAGGATCTTTCAAGGGAGAAAATTGCGTTAATTGCCCAAAAAGCTGAACATAAAATTGGTTTAAATTGTGGTTTAATGGATCAATATGCTGTTCTCTTTGGAAAAAAAGGAAATGCATTATTCCTAGACTGTAAAGATTTAAGTCATCAATTTATACCCATAAACTTGGAAGGGTATAGTTGGGTATTAATCAATTCAAATATAAAACACAACCTCGCAGTCGATTCAGAATATAATAAGAGACGTATTTCTTGCGAGAATATCGTAAGGGAAGTACAGCAAAATAAACCAGAAATTAATTCACTTCGTGATGTTACTTTGAAAGATGTACAAAACATAACTGAGCATTCTGATGCCATTGATATAAAGCGGGCAAAATATGTTATTGAAGAAAATGAGCGTGTACTCCAAATGATGAAAGCCCTAACTAAAGGTGATGCAGAAGGTGTTGGAAATATTTTAAAAGAAGGTCATTGGGCAATGTCGACCCAATATGAAATAACTACATCAGAATTGGATGCCCTTGTAAAGTTAGGTGAAGGCTTAGAAGGCGTGATGGGCTCGAGAATGATGGGTGGTGGATTTGGTGGATGTACTATAAATCTTATTCAGACTACACGATTAGAGTCCTCTATTTCTTCAATACTTGAAGCGTATAAAAACAAAACAACTATTGATGCAGAATACTACCATTTAGCTATTGATGATGGTGTTAAAATGGTTCAATAATTTTAAAATAAAAAAGTTCATGTATATTTCGTACATGAACTTTTTCAATATAATCGGGAGATTTTAATTACTTAGAACCCCATTCTTTTAATGAATCGTTGTTCATTTTAATATAGTCATTATTACCAGCTTCTGTAGCTCCTACCAATGACTTTTTAGCAGCTTCAATAGCTCCTTTTTTATCACCTGCTTTTGCTAAAATCAAAGACTGTTGTCTAAGTTGCCAATATGCTGGTTTTTCTGTCATTGACATTGCCTTACCCATCCACTCTTTGGCTTTACTGATATCTTTTCCTTCACTAGAGTAGTAAACCGCTGCTGCATAAAAATCATCTGCAGAAGGTCCGTTCAATGCTTTGTCGATATTTTGCATAACTGTTGCATCTGTTGGAACACTAAAAGGAACAGCAACGTATGTATTCTCCCAAATAATACCAACATTGGCACCAGTACTCGCAACATCATCAATAGTAATAGTAAAGGTTTCAACTGGCATATCCATCTTGTAAACTGGCACGGTCAAATGTGCAACTACCTTACTTTTCTCCCAATCGCTTGGTATACCTCCACCTACGATATCAGTATAAAAGAAAACTTCCCAATTAGAAGCTCCTGGCTTTGTGAAAATAGAATACGTACCCGCTTTAACTTCGCTGTCAGCAATCGTTACATTTGTATCAAAAGTGATTGTCGTATAGTCATTTGCCCCTGTGCGCCACAATTTATCAAATGGAACCAAATTTCCGTATACTTTTCTTCCCCTCATAGAAGGTCTAGAATAGTCTATCATTACTTCTGTCAAACCTACAGTTTGCATCAATTTTGCCGATGGACTTGGGGCAGGGGTATTTATCTGTGCCTCAACAGTTAGTGAAGCTACAATTGCTAATAAAAAGAGTACTACTTTGTTCATGATTTTTGTTTGATTAGTTTATAAATGCAAAATTATATATAAACTAACGTCAGTTCTGTTAACAAAATCTTAAATACCTAAGGTTCTTTATATTAATAAACTACGAAAGGTGTTGCGATGACACCATCTTCAAGATATAAGGTTAAGTAATAAATCGAAGTTTCTAAATGTTGTGATATGGTACCTTCCTTTTCAACCTCACCCAGATTTTCCCAAACCTGTCTTCCTAACACATCAAATATTATTTGACCATATACTGCTTTGTTTGTGGATAAAGAATAGTGGTATTGATTCGTATTATTATCCTTAAAGATGATAAGCTTATGATTATCATCAGTATTCTCAGGCATTTCTGGTTCTTCAGGCGTGATCGGTTCTTCCGGCTCTATAGGTTCATTATTCAATAGCTGAAAGGAAAATAATCTAGACACTGATTCAATTGTTGGACTTTGCCTAGAATAATATTCAGAAGTAAAGAAGTAATTGGTTGAATCAACCTGCGTTAGTCCTTCTGATTGTACAAAATTTAACCCAAGAGTTTGCTGGGTGTATCCTTCAAAGAGGGATTGAGTGTCCAAATTTTCAACAACTCCGATAAAAGGGCTCAATATAGATGAGTAGCCAATAAGTACCAATCTATTTGATGCTATATCATACGTGGCATCAGTAATAAGTCCGACATCTTTAATAACTGCTATCCTAGTAGCCACGTAAACTCCTGGCATTTTAGATATTGTGTAAGCATCAGAACCTTGACTTTGCCATTGTTTGGTCAAAATAATTAACTGATCATCTAAAACGAAAAAAGCTTCAGCATCCCAATCACTATTTCCATTATTGGCAAAGTCTTGTTGATCTTCGTACGAATAGCTTATCGTAGTTGCAATGACAGTATCTGAAGATATAAAATCTGACTTGGCAATTCTATGAATAGCCAAATCTCTTCGAATACCAACGTTATTACCAAAATCTCCTATATAAATATAATCTTCATCTTGAGTTATGGCTTCCCAATCAATATTAGCTACATTGGTTATGGTGACTATTCTTTTTATAGAAAGGCTCAATGTATCCAATTCGTACAACAGTGGTTCATTCCCAGAATCGTTATGGGTTACTAAACTTTCGTTGAAATAAATCAATCCTGAAGTTTCAAATACCCCATCGGGTAGTGTTCCAATAGTCTGTAAATTCTCCTGTGCTTGCAAATTAACAGTCAGAAAAAATAGTATTCCAAATCCTATCTTTTGGATAATTCCATTCATAAGTACAAAATAAACGACTATAAAGTTAATTCCTTGTATATAAGCGACCTAAATTTATTTTAATCGATAAACTAGGTTCAATTTTAAAATTTCATGTAAGATTTTAATTATTGTTTAACTAATTTTATGTCTAGTTAAACAATAATAGATTCTATATTTGTTAAAATTCAGCGTATGAAATTATACCAACTACATTCAAAACAAGCTTTACCTATTTCAAAGAACAAAGCTTGGGATTTTCTTTCAGACCCAGCGAATTTAAAAGTAATCACTCCAGAGCATATGGGATTTCATATTTTATCTGGTGTTGATCGGCCCATGTTTGCCGGTCAAATTATACAATATAAAGTATCACCTTTTCCAGGTTACACGACTAAATGGGTAACTGAAATAACTCATGTTAAAGAAGGTAATTATTTTGTAGATGAGCAACGATTCGGACCCTATGCCCTCTGGCATCACAAGCACTTTATAAATGAAATAGAGGGAGGTGTTGAAATGGAAGATATTATTGATTACAAAATTCCTTTGGGAATTTTAGGACAATTAGCACATCCACTTATTGTTAAAAAACAATTGTTGGAAATATTTAAGTATCGCGAACAAAAATTAAAAGAATTATTTGGAACCATTGAACACCTTCCAAATGAATTAATATTAAACTCTTTCTAAATGAAAAACATATTACTTATCGGAGGATCACACGGAATTGGCTTATCAATTGTCAATGAACTTAAAGAAACACATAAGCTGTTTGTAGCATCACGTACAGGTGAGTCATTATCACATGAAAACGTTACTCATATTCAATTTGATGTGACGAAAGATGATTTGGATTTATCACAACTTCCAGAAAAACTAGATGGCTTTGTTTACTGCCCGGGTAGCATAAATTTAAAACCTTTTAAAATGATGAGCCTAGAAACGTTTAAGGAAGACATGGAGCTCAACTTTTTTGCATTGGTTAAAGTGGTTAAGCAAATTATTTCAAAAATGAACGAAGGTTCTAGTATGGTGTTTTTTAGTACTGTAGCCGTTGGCACAGGTATGCCTTTTCATACTAGCGTAGCAGCTGCTAAAGGAGCGATTGAAGGCTTCACTAAATCAATGGCAGCAGAATATGCCCCAAAGATTAGAGTAAATGCAATAGCGCCCTCGCTGGTGGATACTTCTTTGTCGAGTAGACTTTTGAGCAATGATAAGAAAAGAGAATCTATGGATGCAAGACACCCTTTAAAAAGAGTAGGGAAACCAGAAGACATTGCCAGTAGTGCAGTATTTTTGTTAAGCGACAAAAGCACTTGGGTAACCGGTCAAATCATTGGTGTTGACGGTGGTCTATCTACTTTAAATATAACCTAAATGACAAAAAATAAGGTATCAATTTTCTGGTTTAGAAGAGATTTACGGCTCGATGATAATGTGGGGTTTATAGAAGCACTTAAAGGTGATTATCCTGTTCTTCCTATATTTATTTTTGATGAAGAAATACTTTCAAAATTACCTAAAGATGACCCAAGAGTAACGTTTATACATAACACGTTACAATCCATGCGGAGTCAACTTCAGGAAGAAAATGATAGCTCCTTGGCCTTATACCATGGTAAACCTCTTGAGGTATTAAAAGAACTTACAGAAGATTACGATGTTAAGAAAATCTATACTAATAGAGATTACGAACCTTATGCGAAAGGCAGAGATACTGCGGTAGCAGCTTTCTCATTAGAAAAAGAAATTATATTTGAAACATTTAAAGATCAGGTGATTTTTGAAAAATCTGATATTGTAAAAGGTAATGGTGAGCCGTATGTTGTATATACCCCATATAAGAATAAATGGAAAGAAAATTTTGATGCAGATAAAGATTTAAATATTCACTGCATAAATCAATACGTATCAAATCTTATACGAAATTCACGCCTACCAAATTTATCCCTCAATGATCTTGGTTTTGAAAAATCTGAAATAATTATTCCACAATATAAAGTTAGCCCTTCTCTCATTGACAATTACGAAGACACTCGTAATTATCCCGCTCTGGACAGTACTTCACATTTAGGTCCACATTTACGTTTCGGCACCGTTTCGGTACGTAAAATGATAAAAAAGGCAATTGCAGAAAAAAATGAAGTATTCTGGAGCGAATTAATTTGGAGAGAATTTTTCATGTCTATTCTGTGGCATTTTCCGCATACCGTCAGTAATGCTTTTAGAGCTAAATATGACCGTATTGATTGGAGAAACAATGAAGAGGAATTTGAAAAATGGAAAAATGGTAAAACAGGTTATTTATTGGTAGATGCAGGAATGCGTGAATTAAATGCCACTGGTTATATGCACAACCGAGTTCGTATGTTAGTGGCTAGCTTTCTTTGTAAACATCTATTAATTGATTGGCGTTGGGGGGAAGCCTATTTCGCTGAAAAATTATTGGACTATGAAATGAGTTCTAACGTTGGCAATTGGCAATGGGCGTCTGGTAGCGGCGTAGATGCAGCACCTTATTTTAGAATCTTCAACCCAATGACACAAGTCGATAAGTTTGATAAAAACAAAGAGTACATTAAAAAATGGATTCCTGAACTTGAAACCTCAAATTACCCAGAAAAAATGGTAGACCATAAAATGGCAAGAGAACGTTGTTTAGATACCTATAAACAGGCTTTGAACTAACTTCTATTTTGCTAATTGACGGTTTAATTCTTGTTGATTTACCACCCTCGTTTTTAGCATATTTACATAGGGTAAACCTTCTTTGTTACCATAGTCTGCATATGCTTTTGATGCAAACTCAATCGCTTGATTTAGATTGCCATTAATTTCATTGCTTATGGCCATATTATAATAAGCTCTGCCAGCTACTTTTAATTTAGGGTTATTTAATTCTGAATTCCATAATTCAGCAGCACCGTCCCAATTTCCTACTAGAGCACGTCTTTTTGCGATTTTAAAATTAGCACTACCTCTAACAAAATAATCTCTTGCGATTCGAATACGTTCAGGTTTGGTATAGAGCGCATAGTTGGCACCCAAATTAGCACTTATACTGAATACGGCTTCTTTCCGCCCAATAATAGCTTCTAATGCCTTTAAAGGGTTTATACCTTCGCCTTTAGAAAAAACGTGATCATTTGAAATGTATTCATCTACAATAGTTCTATCTGCCGGATCATATATACGCCATCCATTTTTTATAACTGTATTCAATTTTATTTTGTGTCCAGGTACTTCAGCCACAATCCCTAAATTGTTAGGAATTCTTACCATAGTCATTTCATAACCTGCTGCGGTATCTGTATCATAAAATTCGAGCGAGAATAAAACATCAACACCATGCTCTTTACAAATTTGGTCTACAATGTCCCAGGAAAGTGCTGCTGGAAAAACACCTAGGCCTTTTTCAAAATCCTGTTGACTCTCAATGATTTTAACGGTATCGAAACGTTTTCCCCGTTCTAGCTCATACTGTAAACCCGAAATTGCTTGTTGCGCACCCTCCTTATCTAAGTGAAGTCCTTCCAAGGATAGCACTTTATCGATTTTATCTACTATTTTATTTTTTTCCGAAACAACACTTCTATTTATAATTCCAACATGAGCTACATCAGATGCAATTGAAACCTGTGCTGGTTGCGTTATAACCATCGTCAATCTATTCGTGGAACTACAAGCAATAAATAAAAATGAAAGGGAAGCCAAGAGTACTATAAAAACGAAATTTTTCATAATTAAGATGTTTTAAAGTACAATGATTTGATTATTAACGAAAAATGAGACTTTAAATTATAGTATTACCGAGCTTTCCTTGTTTTAAAATTCAAATACACGATATGAGAATCAAATTTACTCAGCCTGATTATAAAACTTGCACATCCTTCAAGTAGCACCTTTAATTAAACAGTGTAATTTGGTATATTTACTTTTATATTATTTCAAGCGTACATCATAAAAGAAGGTTTGGAATTTATTACTAACCAATACTATATAAAATGAAAAAAACAACACTGCTCGTCTTATGTCTATGCATAAGTACATCAGTCTTTTCTCAAAAATTGAGTAAGGATAAAAATCAAATTATCGCTTCAGTAGAAAAGCACAAAGAAGAACTTATTAAAATAAGTGACTCCATCTGGGCACTTGCCGAAACTGCATTCGATGAAAGTGAATCTTCAAAAATTTTAGCAGACTATGCCGAAAAAAATGGTCTTACCGTAACACGAGGTGTTGCTGACATACCTACGGCTTTTACAGCTACCTACGGTTCTGGTAGTCCGGTTATTAGTATTTTAGGTGAGTTTGATGCCTTGCCAGGCATTTCTCAAAAATCATCTCCCATTAAAGAACCCTTGGAGCCGGGTGCTGCGGGTCATGGTTGTGGCCACAACCTGTTTGGCACAGCTAGTCTTGGTGCTGCAATTGCTATAAAAGAATTAATGGATGCTGGCAAAATAACAGGAACGGTCAAATTTTTGGGCACACCGGCAGAAGAAAAATTTTTCGCAAAGGTTTGGATGGTTAAAGCCGGCCTTTGGGATGATGTAGATGTAAATGTAAGTTGGCATCCATCTGCAGGTATAGAGGCAGATGTTCAAAGCGGATTGTCACTTATTGATTTTATTGTTGAATTTTATGGCCAAGCTGCACATGCCTCTATGGACCCATGGAATGGACGTAGTGCTGCCGATGCCTTAGAGTTATATACAACAGGAATCAATTATTATAGAGAACACATTTTACCAACTTCTCGTATTCATTACCACATACAGGATGGCGGACAGGTAGTAAACGTGGTACCTGATTACGCAAAACTTTGGGTTCGTGTTAGAGACCCTAAAAGATCAAAAATGCTACCAACTTATGAGCGTGTAAAAGCAATGGCAGAAGGAGCCGCAATTATGGCCAATGTAGATTATAAAATATCGTTAGTTTCTGGGATCTACGAAACCTTGGTAAACCGTTCTGGTGGAGAAATAATGCAGCATAACTTAGAATTGTTAGGCCCAATTTCATATACAGAGCAAGAAACAGTATTCGGTAAAGCGATTCAAAAAGCAACTGGCAAACCTGAAATAGGGATGGACGGTAATGTGTATCCTTTAAAGGAAACAGAAGAAAATCCAGGTGGTGGTTCTACTGATGTTGGTGATGTAAGCTGGAATGTTCCTAATATTAACTTGGGAGTTTCTGTTGCTCCGGCAGGAACTCCTTGGCATTCATGGGCCGTAGTGGCTTGTGGCGGAATGTCAATTGGACATAAGGGAATGATTCATGCATCGAAAGCAATGGCTATGACCATGTTAGATCTTTTCAAAGAACCAAAGTTGGTGAGCAAGGTTAAAGAAGAGTTTAAGACACGCAAAGGCGACGAAGTCTACGAACCAATGATAGAAGGTCCACCACCATTAGACCAAAAATAAAAAGTAATAATTTGAAAAGAAGCTACCTTAAACTGTAGCTTCTTTCATTTTTAAGTAACTTGAAAGCTCTAAAACTTAAAATTTATAATGAAAAAATTAATACTATTATTACTCTTTATTTCGGGTTCGTGCGCATCCGCACAGTCTTTTGATTTTCAATATGATCATTATTCAGTTATCGTTAAAGATTTAGACAAAGTAGGTGCATTTTACAAAGACATATTGAACTTAAAGGAAATTCCACATCCATCTGCCCCATCAGGTTTTAAATGGTTTATAATACAAGGGAATTCACAATTACATTTAATTGGAAAGGATAGTGTAGCTATGGAGCATAGCAAAAGCGTTCATCTATGTTTGGCAACTCAGAAACTAGATAAACTCATTACCTATCTTGAACAAAAGAATATTACCTATTGGGACTGGCCAGGAACGAAAAATTCAGTCACCCTAAGAGCCGATGGCGTTCGTCAAATTTATTTGAAAGACCCAGAAAATAATTGGGTGGAAATTAATAATGCCCCGCATTAAATTAGCACGTCATTCTAATCAACGTACATCATGAGCGATGAAATCAAAAACATATTCAAATTAGATTTTCCATGGCAAACTCAGGATCCATTTTTATTCTGTGTATACCACTTAGACCATTACCCTAAAGGGAATGGTGCGTTAGGGCCTATAGCTTCTTTAGCGGGCAGAAATCTAGGTAATGATTTTATAGTGAAAGATGGGTGGCGTATGTACCATGGCACAACCATTCCCGGATTTCCAGCGCATCCACACCGTGGTTTTGAAACCATAACTATCGTTAATAAAGGGTTTTGTGACCATTCAGATTCTTTGGGAGCTGCTGGTCGTTTTGGTGAAGGAGACGTACAATGGATGACTGCAGGAAGCGGTGTGCAACATGCAGAGATGTTCCCATTATTACATACCGAAAAGGAAAATACCTTAGAACTTTTTCAAATCTGGCTAAACCTACCTAAAAAAAGTAAATTTGTTGAACCTCATTTTAAAATGCTTTGGCATGAAGATATTCCAGTGCTAAAATTAGAGGGTGGGACTGTAAAAATAATTTCAGGTGATTTCAACAATCATATAGCCCTCAATCCGGCACCAAATTCATGGGCCACTGATAGTGAAAATGATGTTGCCATTTGGAATATTCAGATCAATGCCAATGGCACGATAATACTACCAAAAGCAAATATAGATACGATTCGTACTATTTATTTTTATGAAGGAAGTTCTTTGGATATTTCGGGGGAACTTATAACTCCTAATCATGGAATAGTGGTAGATTCTACAAAGGTGATCGAACTTAAAGCTATGAATAGTGATGCCAATATTTTGGTTCTACAAGGCAAACCAATAAATGAGCCCGTAGCCAAATACGGTCCGTTTGTAATGAATACAGAAGAAGAATTAGAAAATACAATGGATGAATTTAGACTCACACAATTTGGTGGTTGGCCCTGGAGATATCCAGATCATACACATGAGACCAAACGTGGCAGATTTGCTAAATATCCTGATGGTAGTTTAGTAGAAAAATAAATGCTTGAAATAACACGTTTAATTTGTGATACAGGCCTAGTGGTCTTGATATGGATTGTTCAGCTAATCATCTATCCAAGTTTCTCCTTTTATAAGTTAGAAAACCTTTATAAATGGCATGAAATATATACCAAGAGAATTGCCGTAATCGTAGTACCATTAATGGTTGGCCAGATGATTGTTACCGGTATACAACTGTATAGTCAACAAAATTTTTATACAATTACCAGTGCTATATTAGTTCTTAGCGTTTGGCTTTCAACTTTCTTATTATTTGTACCGTTACATTCGAATATATCAAAGAAAATAGCAGTTCAACTATCTGTAGAAAAACTAAAACTCCATAATTGGCTAAGAACCATATTATGGAGTTTACTATTTTTATTAACGTGTTATTTCAACTTTAGACTCTAACAATTTTAGCACCTATAGCACGTAATCTTTCATCTATATTTTCGTAACCACGA
Organism: Maribacter sp. ACAM166; assembly: GCF_005771495.1. Taxonomy (GTDB): domain Bacteria; phylum Bacteroidota; class Bacteroidia; order Flavobacteriales; family Flavobacteriaceae; genus Maribacter. The sequence continues at coordinate 8,484 of NZ_VAUW01000012.1, read as the reverse complement.
TCAATTTGCTCGATATTATGAATAGTAGAAGTTCCTTTCGCCGATAACGCAGCAATCAATAAAGAAACACCTGCCCTAATATCTGGTGATGTCATTGTCGTTGCCTTCAATGTCGATTTGAAATCATGACCAATTACGGTAGCCCTATGTGGATCACAAAGAATGACCTTGGCGCCCATATCCAATAACTTATCAACAAAAAACAATCGGCTTTCGAACATTTTTTGATGAATAAGTACCTCTCCTCTAGCCTGAGTAGCAACAACTAAAATAATACTCAATAAATCGGGTGTTAATCCTGGCCATGGAGCATCGGCAATGGTTAAAATAGAACCATCTATATAATTTTGAATTTCATAGCCATCCTTATGTATCGGTATGTAGATATCGTCACCTCTTCGTTCTACCGTAATCCCTATTTTTCTAAATACAGATGGTATTTGACCTAAGTCGTCCCAACTTACATTTTTAATAGTCAACTCACTTTTGGTCATGGCCGCTAAACCGATCCAGCTTCCAATTTCAATCATGTCGGGTAACATTCGGTGTTCGGTTCCACCTAGTTTATCGACACCGTCAATAACTAATAAATTGGATCCAATACCAGATATTTTTGCCCCCATCCTATTCAGCATTTTACATAATTGCTGTAAATAAGGCTCACATGCAGCATTATAAATTGTCGTTTGACCTTCTGCCAAAACCGCTGCCATAACAATGTTCGCAGTTCCGGTTACAGAAGCTTCATCTAACAACATATAGGTTCCGATTAATTTCTCGGCTTCAACACCATAGAAATATTCCTCACGGTTATATCTAAACTTAGCACCTAACTTTATGAATCCTTCAAAATGGGTATCCAAACGTCTTCTACCAATTTTATCACCACCAGGTTTAGGAATATATCCTTTTCCAAAACGCGCCAATAATGGTCCCACGAGCATTATAGATCCTCTCAGCCCTCTTCCATCTTGCTTAAATTGGTCAGACTGTAAATAATCCAAATTCACATCATCTGCCTTAAAAGTAAAGGAGCCTTTACCTTTTTTTTGGATTATTACGCCTAAATCCTCCAAAAGGGATATTAGCTTATTTACATCAACAATATCTGGAATGTTGTTGATTGTTACTTTTTCATCTGTAAGTAATACGGCGCAAAGTATTTGAAGTGCTTCGTTCTTTGCCCCTTGAGGTGTTATTTCACCAGATAGTTGGTGACCTCCTTCAATTTTGAATGTTCCCATCTAGACACGTGGAAATTTAATAGCGTTTCTTACCGCGGTTATTATTTCTTTGATTTTTATTTCCTGTGTTAGTAGACCTAGGTGTTTTAGCAATTCGATTTTTAAGGAATTGTCCACTGTCAGTTAAACTTTCCCCTTCTGCGGCTAAATCTATACGACCATCACTTAAATCAAATAAGTGCTTAAAAATTGCTTTATCATCAACAACATCTTTATTCCAATTCAGGTAACATTTTTTCATGTGATTGGCAATGGCATACTCTAAACCAGAGCGTTTATCGCCTTTTTCCCATTCAACTGCCACATCGACCATACGTTTAATATTATTTCCGTAAAACCGATATTTGGGAAAATTCTGAGGATATTCTAAAGCCTCAGGTCTTTGTTTTAAAATCTCTTTCGAGGTAATTGGAAATGGTGATTCTACTTCCAATTTAAAATCGGACATAATGAATAATTGATCCCAGAGTTTATGTTGAAAATCAGGTACATCACGCAAATGGGGCTGTAAATTACCCATTACGCTAATAATGGATTGAGCTACTTTATTTCGCTCAACTGAATCTTCAATAGAAACGGCATGATCTACCATTTTTTGAAAATGACGCCCATACTCAGGTATAATTAAATGCGAACGCTCTGTATTGTATTCTAGGTTTTCTACTAAGTGCAAATTGAAATATTTAGCTTAAAATGTTGAAGAAGTATTCTATAACGTTGCCAATTTAATAAAATTATAGATGAAATGCTATTTTACAGAGAGATAACCCCTTCTATTTCCCCTACTTCTTTGTATTTTTTAATTACGTCATCTGGACTCTTTAAATTAACAGTTATCGAAACACTGGTATATTTTCCTTTTTTGGATTTCTTTGAATCAATCACCGCCCCCATATTATCGAATATTTTATGGATCTGATCAACCTTATCAGTGTCGCTTTTCACTATAAATTTATAGAGATAATTCGATGGCCACTTAGAGGTATCCTCTAATTGTCCTCTTAACTTTCTATAAAACTCATCTGGGTTATTTTCGTCCATGGCTTCAACTTTATGCAAAGATAAGTGTAATGTACCAGTTTTTTAATACTCAAGGTTTATGTACTTTTGTAGGTTAATACTATTAAATTGAGCAGCAAAAGGATTGTCATAACTGGAGGACCAGGAACAGGTAAGACCGTATTGATTTCTTCACTTGAAGAAAATGGCTTTCATTGTTTTCATGAAGTTATACGAACCATGACCTTGGATGCATTGAATGGTATAAAATTTGATGATACGTTAGTAAATCCGATAGCCTTTGTCGATGATGCCAAAAGCTTTAATGACCAACTCATAAGTGCTCGATTAACACATTTTACAGAGGGTAAGATAATTAACAAGAAGCATCTATTTTATGACCGAGGCTTACCCGATGTTTTGGCGTACATGAATTATTTTGAACAAGCTATTGAAAAGAGGTATGTCGATATATGTTCTGAAAATCGTTACGATGAAATATTGATTTTACCACCTTGGGAAGAAATTTATGTGCAGGACACTGAACGTATGGAAAATTTTGAACAGGCCTGTGGTATTCATGATTATTTGGAAAAAATTTACATAGAATTAGGATACAAGCCCATTCAAGTTCCTTTTGGCACTATAGGCGAGCGTTTACAATTTGTTTTGGAACTTATTAATGAAACCGGTGAGTAACACACCAAAAGACATCTTATCTAAATTTTGGGGCTTCGATAATTTCAGAGGTTCGCAGGAAGAAATAATTAATGCCATAGTCAGTGGTGAAGATGTTTTAGGATTGCTACCAACCGGTGGGGGTAAATCTATTTGTTTTCAAGTACCGACTTTAATGCAAGATGGTATTTGTATCGTAATCTCTCCTTTAATCGCTCTAATTGAAAATCAAGTTGACAACCTTCAAAGCCTTGGTATAAAAGCCATAGGATTAAAGGGAGGGCTAAAATTTAACGACGTCGATAAATTACTTGACAATTGTATTTACGGTAATTATAAATTTCTCTATCTCTCACCAGAGCGGTTACAACAAGAATTGGTTCAAGAACGTATTAAGGCAATGAATGTTTCTTTATTCGTTATAGATGAAGCACATTGCATTTCGCAATGGGGACATGACTTTAGACCATCATACCTTGGTTGTAGCATTCTCCGTGAATTACACCCTGATATTCCTGTGGTTGCCCTTACCGCTACGGCAACAAAAAGAGTTAGTGACGACATTGTTGCCTCACTAAAACTTAAAGAACCATTAGTTAAAAAGGATTCCTTTTATAGAAAGAATATAGGGTTTGGTGTGATTTTAACTGAGGATAAAAATAATTACCTCAAAAGATATTGCAAACGTATAAATCAAAGCGCAATTGTTTATGTGCGTAGCAGAAGAAAAGCTGAAGAGTTGTCAAATTACCTCTTAAAAAATGGATTAAAAGCAACTTTTTATCATGGCGGAATCGACCACAAGTCAAAAACGAATCGCCTTAATTTATGGTTGCAAGACAAGGTATCTATAATGGTAGCCACTAATGCGTTTGGCATGGGCATAGACAAACCAGATGTTGAACTCGTGGTTCATTATCAAATACCCGATAGTTTAGAGAATTATTTCCAAGAAGCTGGCCGAGCAGGTAGAAATGGGGCTTTTGCGAAAGCAATTCTCCTTACAAATAGTTATGATAAATCTTTGATGAAAAAGCAATTTTTGGAGGTATTACCAGATGTAACTTACATAAAAATGATTTACCGTAAGTTGAACAACTACTTTCAAATTGGGTTTGGAGAATTTACCGAGGAAAAATTTCAATTGAATTTTAATGAATTTTGTTCTATTTATAAATTGAATACTTTCTTGGCGTATAACGCTCTACTCCTATTAGACCGAAATTCGGTCCTTTCTTTATCCGAAAACTTTTCTAAAAAAACAACTATTAAGTTTAAAGCTGATAAGGATACGATTTACAGGTATATTGCCCAAAATCCAAAACTTGATAATTTTATTAAGGTAGTACTCCGAACCTATGGTGGCCTATTCGAATTCGACACCCAAGTTAACACCTACCTATTAGCCAAAAAAATAAATTTATCAGAATTTATTGTAAACCTAAATTTCGAACAACTTGCAAAAGATGATATCATAGACTATACCAATATTCCTAGTGACTTAGAACTATTGTTCTTAGTACCTAGGGATGATGACCGGACTATAAATCGATTTTCAAAAACCATAGTAGAACAAAACCAAGTCAAAATAGATAAGGTTTCTAAAATGTTGAACTATGTCGAAAATGAAACGGTGTGTAGAAGCGCCCAGTTGTTAGATTATTTCGGTGAAAAACAAGAGAGTGTATGCGGGATCTGTGATGTTTGTGAAAAGAATAAATTAGAAAAATCGGATATATTTAAAACCAAAGCACAAATAATTCGTCTTTTAAAAGTAAAAAAGGCAACTTCTAGAGAACTTCAAGTAGGGCTTACTATAACAAAAGAATTATTGGTTGCTGCTTTACAGGAGTTATTGGAGGAAAATTACATTTCATTAAATTCTATTAACGAATACGAACATATATAATATGGAAGCTTTAAGAATTGTATTTATGGGTACACCAGATTTCGCTGTAGGGATTTTGAATATGCTCATCAAAAAAAATCATACTATAGTTGGTGTAATTACGGCACCAGACAGACCGGCTGGCAGGGGAAGGAAATTAAATGAATCTGCGGTGAAAAAATTTGCTATTGAAAACGAATTAAAAGTATTGCAACCCACAAATTTGAAGGACGAGAAGTTTTTAGAAACCTTAAAATCCTTGAATGCCAATCTGCAAATTGTCGTAGCCTTTCGCATGCTACCAAAAGTGGTTTGGAGTATGCCACAATATGGCACGTTCAACCTGCACGCCTCATTACTACCGCAATATCGCGGTGCGGCCCCTATAAATTGGGCGCTAATTAATGGTGAGACTAAAACTGGGGTAACTACATTCTTTATTGATGAAAAAATAGATACTGGGGCAATCATATTACAAGACGAAGCTATCATTGAAAAAACAGATAATGTAGAAGATTTACATGATAGACTTATGCATTTGGGAGCAGAAACAGTAAATAGAACGGTAGAGCGTATTCAAAATGAGAATTTTGAAACTACCAAACAGGCTAATGAAGTTACGCTTAAGGCTGCTCATAAAATAGACAGAGAAACTTGTGAAATAGATTGGAACAAACCACTAAATGAGATATATAATTTTATTAGGGGTCTTAGCCCCTACCCTGCAGCTTGGACTACACTATTTAATGCTGACCAAAAAATAGTTACGAAAATCTATAAAGCAAGTTTACTGCCTGAACAACATAAACTACCCAATGGGTTGCTAGTTTTTACTAAAAAAGATTTGAAAATTGCAGTACAAGGTGGTTACCTAAATTTAGAGGAAATCCAACTTCAAGGTAAAAAAAGGATGCTTGTTAAAGATGTATTGAACGGCCTCAATTTAGATAAAAATGCTAAAATGGGGTAAACCCCCGTACCTATTGGGCTGGGAGAACTGCAAAAAACATCTACTTTATTAACAAACCCCCTGAGTTATCAACAAAATAAGGCATTTCCCCCCGTTTTACTTGTGTTGGTCATAAATCCATATAAATTTGTTATTAAGTATAAAATTATTTTAATCACAATTAATTAATCACATTATGAACAAAACAGAATTGATTGATGCAATGGCAGCTGACGCTGGCATTACAAAAGCTGCGGCTAAAAAGTCATTGGAATCTTTCTTAGGAAATGTTGAAAATTCTCTAAAAAAAGGAGATAGAGTTTCTTTAGTAGGTTTCGGTTCTTGGTCCGTATCTAAAAGAAATGCAAGAGAAGGTAGAAACCCATCAACTGGAAAAACTATTCAGATTGCAGCTAAAAATGTAGTTAAGTTTAAAGCAGGTGCTGATTTAGGCAAAGCTGTAAACTAGTTTTACAGAGATAAATTTTAAAAAGCGCCTGTACAGGCGCTTTTTTTATTTCCATGTTTTTTGCGATTAAGAGGATTTATCTTACTTTAGGTATATAATCAGAACTCATAAATGGTCACCTTAAAGCCAACCAAAGGCAAATTACTTATTGCAGAGCCCACATTAACGGGAGATGTTTCTTTCAATAGGTCGGTAGTATTATTAGCAGAACATAGTACCGAAGGCTCCGTAGGTTTCATTTTAAACAAACCTTTAGAATATCAAATAAGTGATTTTGTAACAGAAATAAAATTACCATTTCAGGTTTATAATGGTGGCCCCGTAGAACAAGATAATCTTTACTTCATTCATAAGGTTCCACATTTAATTGATAATAGTGTAGAAATATCTGATGGTATATATTGGGGCGGTGATTTTGAAACTACCGTTGAATTAATCAATAAAGAAATTATTTCTGAAGATGATATCCGCTTTTTTCTTGGGTATTCTGGTTGGTCATCGCTACAACTAGATGAAGAACTTTCTTCAAAATCATGGATTGTTGTTGAAAATGAGCATGAGAGCAGAATTATACAAAAGGCTGCCAATGCATTTTGGAAAGAAAACATGATTCAATTGGGTGGAGATTATTTACTATGGTCCAATGCTCCTGAAAACCCTAGTTTGAACTAAATACTTTTGTTTAACGACAATCGTGCTGCGGCATTCAACTTCCCTATTAATGCTTTTGCAACAGCATTAGTGAAATTTTTCTTTCGATATTTTGTTATTGGAATAATCCCATCGATACTATTTATTGCAAATAATTCATCTGCCTTTTGTAGCTCAAAAGGCGAAATACTTTCTTCCAGTAATTGATATTCATCTAATTTTGAAATAATATCCATTAGTTTTCTTCTCAGAATGCCATTTAAACATCCATCAGCAAGCGGTGGTGTTTTTATCGTATTTCCATGAATCAAGAAAATATTTCCATTCAATGTTTCTATCACCTGCTTTCTCTCATTTAGTAGCAAGCAATCTTGGTAATCATTCTCACGTGCATAAATACTCCCGACCACATTCAATATTTTGTTGTTCGTATCAAGGTTTGAGAGCATGGTTGTATTTTTATAGAAGTCTTTATAAAGTTCTACCTCATAATCACGTTCTTCAATTGTATAAAAAGGGTTTTCTATATCGATGGTTGAAATTACATAAGAAATAGTATTATCAGACCGCTTATAATCACTTGTACTGTTTCTAAATACTGTGAACTTAATTCTGTTAGCTTTATTGGAATTAGGTTGTGATAGGACCCTTAAAATCTCTTCTTCCATGAACTCCATAGTAAAGTGCATAGGTATCTCCATTCGAAGTATTCGCATAGAAGACATCAACCGTAAATAATGTTCTTCTAGAAAAAATACATCTCCATTAACTACCCGCAGTTCTTCAAAAACAGCATCACCTAATTGTAAACCTCTATTATTTCCATCAAGAAATGTCGCATCCTCATTAAGAAGTTCTCCGTTGAAATTTAGCATAAAAAAGCCTTAAAAAATTAAGGCTCAAAGATACTGTAAATAAGAATATTTTTAGGATGATCCCAACACTTGCTTTAAATCGGACACTTGATTGGTCCAGAGCATCTTAGATTCATCGACCTCGTCATCTTCTGCAAAATCAGTAATAAACAAAGAAACATCCTTGGTAATTTCGTCAACAATTATTTTCATTTCAAAATAACTATTGTCTTCTGCTTCTTCCCAAGCAAAACGCACGAATTCATCGGTTTTTCTTTTTAATAATTTTGCTTCTTCCTCGGCACCGTCCCAAATAAAGGTGAACATCTCACCTCTTAAATTGACGTTGTCTGCAAACCATTCTGATAAACCAGACGGTGTGGCCAAATATTGATATAACATTTGTGGTGAAGACTGAATTACAAACTCTATTTCAAATTTTATTTTATCGCTCATTTTCCTACTACTTTATGCCGAGCAATATATATATTTCTAAATGATTAAAAAATAAATGTACCGTATAAATTTTTTAAGTTGCTTTACTTGAAGAACAAATAAATTACCATTACATTTGCAGCCGATTAAAAATAATACGGCGAGGTAGCTCAGTTGGTTAGAGCGTCGGATTCATAACCCGGAGGTCGCGGGATCGTGCCCCGCTCTCGCTACATTAGTAAAATCAAGCAAAACAACGGTTTAGTTCACTCTAAACCGTTTTTTTATGTCTATATTTCTACAAACAATTACCAATG
>NZ_VAUW01000097.1 GCF_005771495.1 Maribacter sp. ACAM166 | reverse complement strand
TAGAGGTCAGTAGTTAGTTACTTATTAATTTTGCTTGACTAATTTTATCTCCTTGCACCATTTTGACTATTAGATTGTTGAAGATGGTAGCTTTGTTTTGAGACCTGTTGATCCTAAAGCAGAACTCGTTGAAATATCTGTTCAGATTAGCATCGCTCACCCAAGAATATGTTGTTCTTATCCAAGACTTTACTTGATGAATCATTGTATGAAGTGCCTTAAAATTAAGTCCCTTGTTACTTTTGATCTGTGTTATGTCGAATGCTTTCGCAATAGGTCTATATCCTCTCCATTTATCCGTTGTCACTTTGGCTTCTCGGCTAATATGGTCGATGAACATGTATTGTAAGGATTGAGCGGAGAAATCCTCTATTTTCATGGCATACATCCGCCTTACTTTACCGTCCTTGGTCAATTGGATAGCTGTTACCGCCTTCTTTTTCTTACCATCGTAACTTCTTCCTATTTTCCCTGCTTCTCTACCACCAAGGACGAATTCATCGACATGGACGTCACCATCCATAGGGTTATTTCCACTAGAAGAGGCCATAGCTTCTCTAACTTTCAGCATAAATAATCTAGCAGTCTTTTCTGTCACGCCATAACGTACACCCATATACATTGCCGATAAACCTTTAGTGCTGGTGGCCATTTCAAAGCAAATGAAAAAGGCCTTTCTAACACCGAATTTAACTTTGTGGAATATAGTGTTCGCCGTAGCGGATTCCTTATGTCCACAGATATTGCATTGCCGTGCAAAATCAACCTTTACCTGACAAGCAGTATGATTGCACTTAAGGCATTTATATGTATTTCTTCCCTTTAAACCAGCTAGATATTCTTTACAATCCAAGTCCGTTTTGAACCGATCAGAGAACTCTAGAATGTTTTGACCCTTAAATATGTCCATAATTCAAC
>NZ_VAUW01000096.1 GCF_005771495.1 Maribacter sp. ACAM166 | reverse complement strand
TTAGAGGTGTCAAGTTAGGTACTTAGTTTAATTTGCTTGTAACCAACATGTTGATGTTTACTCATTCTTTTAATAAGGTTATCAAAAATGGTTTGTTTGTGAATTGACCTGTTTAATCGATAACTATATTCATCTAGATACTTTTCAATGTGACCATCATGCATCCAAGAATACACACTTCTAAGCCCTGCTTTTAGTTGGTGGATTATGGTGTTGATTTCAAAAAAATCAGAAATATTACTCTTAGTTTGAGTGATGTCATACTCCTTTTTTAGAGGTAGATAACCTTTCCATTTATCGGTTGTTATTTTGGCCTTTCCTGAGATGTGACTAATAAATATTTTGTTCAATTCCTTTGATGAATAATTTTCTATCCTTTTGAAATAAGCCCGTTTTACGCCTCGTTTTTTGTCAACTTCTACTGCCACAACTATCTTCTTCTTTTTACTATCATTGCTTCTTCCTTGTTTAAGGTCTTCTCTCCCTCCATACACAAACTCATCTACAAATACTTGACCCGTCATAGGCTGCGATTCACTACTCTTCATTGCTATGCGGACTTTATGCATGAATAACCAAGCCGTTTGTCTGCTGACAGATATGCGCCTTGCCATCTGTGATGATGATACACTTTTGGTAGCTACGCTCATCTCAAACACTATGATAAAAGCTTTGCGCAATCCAAATCTAACTCTGTGGAATAAGGTATTTGCCGTTGGGCTTTCTATATGATGACACCTATTACAATCTCTTGCGAAATTAGCTTTGCGAACTGTAAACTTTTTATGGCTACATTTTAAACAACTATAACCACCATGCCATTTGATTCTAGATAAATATTCCAAACAATCTAGATCAGTAGTATATGTATTAAAAAAATCAACAATACTCTCACTTTTAAATGACTCCATAAATCTAGTTGTTTGCCAACTAAAGATAAGTATTTATGTAGACACCTCTA
>NZ_VAUW01000011.1 GCF_005771495.1 Maribacter sp. ACAM166 | reverse complement strand
TCGAGATGATTTGGGAAAACAAGGTTATATTTAACATAAGAGAAAGGTGTGGTTTTGAGTGCACCACAAAGGTAACTTTGAGGAACAGAATTCCCTTTCTCTTTTTTAATCGTTTAGGACGCTATTGGTTATCAATAGTAATTTCCTCATCTTAATATGAAGTCTACTGATTGTCTATTTCAGGTATTCGGTATATTTTGTTAACTAAGCCAACAATGCATTGTTGTAAAATAGCTTACATAACTAAAGTGTAAAACAGTAAAGTATCTTGAAAGTAGTATTCGATTATCTATTTGGCTACCCCCCTCCCTCGGGTAGCCATTAGGGTTGGCGAAACCTAAGCATTAAATACTAAATAAGAAAATTCTGGTGTTGTAGATTACACTATATGAGGATACTGGGCGATTGTTTCAGATTGTGGAGCGGGAAACTCAAGCCCGTTTGCCGATGCAAGTTTGGAAACATAATAGGGCCGCCGAAAAGGTGGTACATGAGGTGATCACTAAAATATTTATACCGTTTGGCGATTTTTATCACTTTCATCGGTTATGTAGGAAATAAAAAAAATGAAGTCATCGGCATAAGAATTACTGATTAAGGATATCAGAGCTACAGTATACTAGTACCTAATGATTATGAAGTCTGGTGGGCAGACAATCGTAGCATTTAATCCTTGCGATTATCAAAACAAAATTTAACCTTACTAATAAAATTCGATTTCAAGGGTCACCTCTGTAATTTTAAAGATAATCATCAATTTATAAACGAAATATCATTTAGTGGATTTTTCAAATAACCATGGGTTAATCCCACGTTGGCTGGATAATGGCATAGTGCTGTATTATGTACTTTGCCCAATTATAGCTACCTTTATTTGTGAAGCGTCATTAAATGTAAGAAATGGGAAATGACAAAAAAATAGAGGTAGTCTTGGCCATTGATATCGGTGGTAGTCTGACCAAAATCGGTTTAGTTTCCTGCGATGGTCAAATACTGGATAAAAAGGTTTTTCAAACTGAGGCGAAAAGACCGTTTTCAGATTTTCTTGAGAAACTGAGGTTCGAAGTAAAAGATATTATTCAAAAAAATGATACAACGTTAAACATACTATCTATTGGTGTGGGTGCTCCAAATGCGAATCCATATACGGGACAGATTGAAAGTCCGCCTAACTTAAAATGGGGTAAGACTACACCGATTGTTAAAATATTTAAGGATAATTTTAAACTTCCAGTGGCATTAGCCAACGATGCAAACGCTGCCGCCCTAGGCGAAATGCTATTCGGTGCAGCCATTGGCATGAAAAATTTTGTCACCTTGACCTTAGGAACCGGTCTTGGGAGTGGAATTATTGTAGATGGTAAATTGCTCATTGGCGAACATGGCGCAGCTGGGGAAATTGGTCATGTTAACGTAGATCCGTATGGAAGAATGTGTAATTGTGGATTACAGGGGTGCCTAGAAACCTACGCCTCCGTAACAGGCATAAAAAGAACTGTCTTCGAACTAATGGCGGAAATGCGTGAAGATTCCCCATTACGTAGCCTAAGCTTTACCGAAATGACTGGTGTTGATATTTCCAATGCGGCAGTAAAGAATGATAAAATTGCTTTAAAAGCTTTTGAACTTACTGGCAAAATTTTGGGAAGTAAGATGGCTGATACCGTGGCCCATCTAGATATAGAAGCCTTTATCCTCTCCGGTGGATTGAGCAAGGCAGGGGATATCCTGATCCATCCTGTTAAACAGCATATGGAACAGTATCTGTTTGGTGCTTACAAGGGGAAAGTAAAAGTATTACTGGCAACAGCAACCAGTTCCGATGCGGTTTTAGGCCCAGCTGCGCTTGCCTGGCTTACTTTCAAACCATAACTAGTTGTATTAAGATATTGAAGACTATACAAATGCTATGATGAATTTTCCTTCTATAGAAAAAATCATTAAATAAACCCAAACATGATTACTATCATTTTTAATTAGTTTTTGCCCTTTTATCTTTACCATTAAAAGGAATAGGATGAAACATATATTGATACCAACTGATTTTTCAGAACTTGCGTGGAACGCTCTTGTCTATGGCTTAGAATTGTTCAATAAAATAGAATGCACGTTTTACTTACTTCATGTCAACCCTGTTCCGGTCTATTCAGGAGCTGAGACATCAGTGAAGGGAGCATCGGAAAAATTCCAGAAAATTATTTTAAAGGACAGTAAAGTAAGCCTTAAAAAATTATTGGGCCGCATTCAAAAAATGCACGAAAACGACAACCACTCCTTTATTACCTTGGCACTTTATGATACGTTCTCAGATGCTATAAAAAGAGAAACAAAAAATAAAAAAATAGATTTGATTATTATGGGCACTAAGGGTGCTACCGGTGCCAAAGAAATTCTGTTCGGTAGCAATACAATACATGTAATTACAAAAGCCACCTGCCCAGTAATTGCTATACCTGAAAATTTTGACTACGAGGCTCCCAATGAAATTTTATTCCCCACTGATTATGAAATTGAATTCCAAAAAGAAAATTTGCATTTACTTTTAAATGTTGCCAAACTGCACCTTTCAAGAATAAACGTAATACACGTCCGCGCTGGATATACACTGACTAAGACACAGGAAATGCATAAAAACCAACTAAAAAAACTACTGGGAGATTTTTCTCTATTTCACGATTTGCCCGATAATGGTATTATAGATGCGGTCAATGAGTTTCAGTCCAAGACAAAGATTAATCTTTTGGTAATGGTTCAGAACAAACACTCTTTTTTAGAGAAGCTTTTTATAGAACCGGTTATTAAAAAACTTGGTTTTCATAGCACCGTACCATTTATGGTGATTCCACAAGCATAAAAGTCGAATACTTTTCATATCCCTAACGTGTTTGATGAATAAGCAATGGAAATAGATGTATATAAGAAAGGTATTTAAATAGTGGTACTATGAAATTAATCATATTGGTCATAAAAGAACTGGATTTAAAATAAAGAGAACAGGACAAAAATGAAGTTACTGGTTTATAGTGCAAAAGATTTTGAAATTCCTTTTTTAAAGGATGCCAATGTTAATAATTCTAAGGTTACCTATATCAAAGACGCTTTGGATACTGAAACTGCAATCAAAGCAGTTGGTTATAAAGCTATTTCGATATTCTCAGGAGACGATGCCTCATCTATAGTTTTAGAAAAGTTATGGAGTGTAGGTGTGCGTTGTATAACCATACGTTCCGCCGGCTATAACAACATTCATCTAAAGACCGCAAAGCGTATTGGATTTCAGGTAGCCAATGCTCCTGACTATTCTCCATATGCAATTGCCGAACATGCCACTGCACTTTTATTAGCCCTGAACCGAAAAATAATTCGAGCTGACCACCAAGTACACTCCTATAATTTTTTACAGGATAATTTGATGGGATATGACTTACACGGAAAAACAGTAGGCATAATCGGTACTGGGCGTATTGGAAGCATTATGGTGAAGATTATGCATGGTTTCGGGTGTAAAGTATTGGCAAATGATTTAGTTGAAAACAACAATTTGGTAGAACTAGGTGATGTCATCTATACCGACATTAATAACCTTTGTAGCAAATCAGATATTATTAGCCTGCATATTCCTCTCACCCATGAAAACTATTCCTATATCAACAAAGAAAAATTGGCTTTAATGAAAAAAGGGGTTGTCCTCATCAATAGCGCTAGAGGTTCCATTGTAGAAACCAAGGCATTGATAAAAGCATTAGAATTAGGCAATATTGGTGGTTACGCAACGGATGTTTACGAAAAGGAAAAAGGTGTTTTCTTTAAGGATAATTCAAAAACTGGAATTAAAGACGAACAATTGAAAAATTTACTTTCCTTTCCTAACGTACTGATGACACCACATCAAGGTTTCATAACCAAAGAAGCGTTGACCAATATTGCAGAAATCACATTCTATAATATAGATTGTTGGGACAAAGGTGTTATTAGCAAAAATGAGTTAGGGCTTGAAAACGATAATTCATAGTTTTCAGCTCTGATTAATTATTTTTAATCGTGTAGAAGTAATTACCAAACAATACTTATTCTAAAGCTCTCTAAATTTAAAATACCTTGTTACTTAACTCCAAAAAGATGAGTGAGGCAACAGGGTTATCTTAGTCTTCATCCACAGAAAGGAAATTTCCTTCGGTATCGAAATACACTTCCAGGCCATTACTCATTGTTACTTCGAAAGCTCCTTCATCTTCAATTTCCGCATGTACAATGGGTAGGTTTGGGTAGGTCTCTTCCAAATACGCCATTACCATCTCTGGTAAGTCGGCGGGGTCTATAGCATCTCCATCATCGTTTCCACCTTCTTCTTCCCAGTCGTAATCACCATTATCATCCTGATCATTTTCTTCGACACCAACACCCTGAAAATCACCATTACTATTAAAAATCAAAACGGTATCGTCATTCAATTTTACTTCGTATTGATTATTATGTTCCATTTCTGCTTCATCTATCCCCATTTCAGGGTACTTTAGCTCGATATAGTCCAAAATAGCTTGCAATAAGTCTTCTTTGATAATTTCAGAGTCGTCGAAATCACCATTTTCTTGGCTATCGTCATCAATGCCTAAAAAGTCACCATTGGCATCAAAGACAAGTTCTATATCATTACTTAATTCTACTTTAAAATTACCATTATCTTCTTCTTCTGACTCATTTATGGTTAGTTCAGGAAATTCACTTGCCACAAAATCTAAAATTTCTACAGGCAAATCACCAACTCTAACTTTTGCATCTGCCTTTAAGCCGATACCCACAAGTGAATCATTTTCAACATCCTCACTATTTTTGCTGCAAGACACAACAGTCAAAGTACCTAGTGTCATATTTTAAATCGTTTTCATTTTTAAATTGTTTAAAAGGTTAAATACATTTTTCATTTGGGGATATATGAACTACCCCGAGGCAGAGCCATAGAGGTATCAAAACAAACGTAACTGATTTTTGTGCAACTGGGTATACTTTGACTTTCCTTGATTCTGAATATGTTTTTTAATCACTTCCCCACTTGCATATTACCCAACAGTATTTACATAATAGCCACTCATCCAAAACTTACCGCCCCAGAGTATCTGCTTGACCTCTGGATGAAGGCGAAAAATTTCTTTGGCCGTTATGCTCTTGACAGCTACGATTATCTTATTGGAGGTGTTCGTTGGAATGCTTTGTATCAAAAAATGAACATGATTATCATCCAAACCGATTTCGAAAAAGTGAATTTCGTAACGGTCTTTTATTTTCATACAAACATCCTTGAAGGTGGATGAAACCTCTGCACTCAATACTTTTCTCCTATATTTGATAGGACATACAAAATGATACAAAAGCAAGCTTTTGTTATGACTCTTATGAATATGTTCGCTCATACTCACTAATGTAATTATCCTTACGCAACACCAGAGGCAGAGCCTCGGGGAATTCTATTGATTAAATTTTTTTGACACATTGGGCTTAACTACAAATATGATTTAAGATTAATTCTTATATATTCTAAACCAATTAACACCGAAAAAACCCTATAATAAATCAGTATAAATCTGATATTAATTGGCTTTGACTTTCGTAAAACATCTATTTATGGCATCTATGGTTGTTCAGCATAGTGATGGAAAAAAAGAAATATTGTGATCGTTTATAGTAGGAGATAAAACACCAGTTGACCAACGAAATGTCTGTCTTTCTATAATATATAGGTTCTATTAAAATAGTGTTTACAAACTCATTAGCTCCTAATTAAGACTACCACTTATCACTACATTACAGGATTAAATTTTTTCATAAAATACATCAGCAAATACTATCTAAAATTAAGAAAATCAATTACTTTAATATGCTTTTGGGGAAATCTTAAGAGTCGTTATTGGAATAGTATAAGCATTAAAAATCAATAATGGAGATGAATTCCTCAGTCAAAAAAAGTTCTTCATATGGTTAAATTCTTCCATAAAATCAGACAAAGACTATTGCCCGAAGAAAATTCAGTAAATAGCTGCTAACTGTCATGGGTGGGATTTTGTTGGTCTTGGTCTCCTCCTAAATCTACCCCAACCAACCTTCCCTATCAAGAGACCTATACTGAATCGCTTCTGAAATATGGTCTCCGTTTAAATTAGAATCACCAGCAAGATCTGCAATTGTTCTTGCAACCTTTAAAATACGGTCGTAAGCACGTGCAGAAAGATTTAATCGTTCCATCGCATTTTTCAATAAAGACTTCGATTTATCATCTAGTTTGCAATGTGCTCGAATTTGCTTTGTATTCATTTGGGCATTGTAATGAATATTATTCAATTCAGCGAAACGTAATGTTTGTAACTCACGCGACGCAGTTACCCGTTTTCTAATTTCAACACTTCCTTCTCCTTTTCGCTCTTCCGAAAGTTTTTCAAAAGGAACTGGGGTTACTTCTATATGAATATCGATTCGATCTAATAACGGTCCAGAAATCTTACTTAAATACCGCTGCATTTCTGCTGGTGACGAAGTTACTGGCGCATCTGGATCATTGAAATACCCACCTGGACTGGGATTCATACTAGCCACTAACATAAAACTACTGGGATAGGTCACTGTAAATCTAGCTCGTGATATAGTCACCTCCCTATCTTCTAAAGGCTGTCGTAGAACCTCTAATACGCCGCGTTTGAATTCCGGCAATTCATCTAAAAATAATACGCCATTATGCGAAAGGGAAATTTCACCTGGCTGTGGATATGAGCCACCACCGACAAGTGCGACATCTGATATTGTATGATGGGGACTTCTAAATGGCCGTTGGCTCATCAAACCCATATTTTTAATCTTACCGACCACACTATGAATTTTTGTAGTTTCCAAAGCTTCATGTAGCGTCATAGGAGGCAAAATGGAAGGTAATCGTTTAGCTAACATCGTTTTACCTGCTCCTGGCGGGCCAATCAAAATAACATTATGACCACCCGCCGCCGCAATCTCCATGCAACGCTTAATACTTTCTTGACCTTTTACATCAGAAAAATCAAATTCAGGAAAATCTAACGTTTTATAAAATTCTGCTCTTGTATCTATTATAGTTTGCTCCAATGGAGTTCCAATATCAAAAAAGTTAATTACCTCTTTAATATTATCAATTCCGAATACTTCAAGACCACTTACAATTGCTGCCTCTCTAGCATTGTCTTTAGGTAATATAAAACCTTTATAGCCTTCTTCTTTGGCTTTTATAGCAATTGGTAACGCCCCTTTTATAGGCTGAAGGCCACCATCAAGGGAAAGTTCGCCCATAATAATGTATTTCTCAATATCCTCGGATTTAATCTGATTGGAAGCTGTAAGAATACCAATAGCCAATGTAAGGTCATAAGCAGACCCTTCTTTACGAAGATCTGCCGGAGCCATATTAATGGTAATCTTTTTACCCGGAATTTTATAGCCGTTGTTCTGTAATGCAGCAGCGATACGGTAATTACTTTCTTTGATAGCATTATCTGGGAGACCTACCAAATGATAACCAATACCCTTGTCTATATTCACTTCAACAATTATTGTTGTTGCCTCTACACCAAAAACTGCACTACCATAAACCTTTGTAAGCATATCTATCTATTGGATTTTAAATGTAACCCTTTTTATTATAAAGGATATATTTCAATTATTTAACCCAAAAGTTCTTTCTTAAGGATACTGGTATACCTGTTTTAGTAAAGCCTTCAAGTGATACTTCATATTCACCTGTGATGTCTGAACTATAAAATTCTATATTTCCTTCTTTGGCTGTCATTTGAAAATTCGGGAACCAAATTAGCTGATATCTAAAATCTGGTAATCTCTTGTACTCTTCACTTAAAGCTCCGTCATACGATTGATGATAGTAATTCTTACTTTCATTGGGTTTGAAAAGTTTATGAGACAACATATTGTCTGTATAGTAATTTTCATAAAAATTAGATTTAATCGTGGTTACATCGACCACACCTTGAAACGACTTTGTTCCATAAAAATGCTGATTTCTTGATATGTTAATGGATTCTACTTGAACAGAAGATAAGTTAATAAGCCTTTCATGCTCTATAACTAATAAACCGTCTACAAATACCAAAGGTAACTTACCAGATTCTATGTAAGGGGCTATTGGCCGTACATGAAATTCGGTTTTTCCTTCTTTATTTTGTTGTATCCATACATGTTCAACGACCTCTACAAAGGTTTCCCTGATGGATGGAAATCTAGTGTACTCATCAAGTACATAGTTCATAGTACCCTTTCCATAAAATCTACTGTTAGGTTTTCCTATTAAAATGGTATCTGGTTTACTGCTATAGTATGCATTCTCAATTTGATTATATATACTTCGTTCTTTGATTAAGGATTCCATTTTCCTATCCAATTTAAAGATTTCAAATTTCAAATCGGCAAAATCTAAATCTTTTTCTGGTTTCAATTTGATTTCATATTCTTCATCCCCATCATTTATTACCTGAACATATACCTCATTAGCAGTATAGTCTTCGGCTACATTTATATAGAACTGCCCTTTAGAATCTGTAGTCGCCAATTTAAATAGATAATCCTCTCCAGGAAATGAAGCGGCTACCACTTTATTTTGATTATTGCCAATATCATTTGTGGCAGTTAATTCCCCTATTAAAAGCTCTCCTCTTAATTCTGGTAATAAGAGTTTTTTAATTTTTCCTTTTTTTGGGTACACACTTTTATAGTCTAAAGCAGAAGTAGTAATCTGGGTCTCCATTTCGTCAACTTTCCTAACCGAAACTGAATAATTCCCTAAACCTTCTAAAGTAGTGGCAGCTATTTGTAGTGAAATGGGTTGACGTGTCGCATAGGTAGTTTCATTTAATTCTAATCGCAGGGGCATATTATCTAAAGAAGTATTACTACCATTGGTAACCAATTTAGAAGTAGAACCCACTGAATCATTTTTGTCTTTTATTCTAAATACAGCTTGATCATTAGTGTATGGATTCAAAACTGTGATATCATTACTGTAGAAATAATTTTTACCGTTATTAAGCATCCATTGTGTATAAGCAATCACTTTATAATTTCCCGAAGGAATACTTGACGGAATGAAAAAGTTACTATCTCCAATACCATTGGTCAATTTAATTTTTTGGTTTAAAACGACCTCCTTATTTTCGTTCACCAATTTCAGATAGGCAATCTTGCTAACATCACTTAATTGACCTGTAGTATCCTTTAAACAATACATGGTGTAATAAAGGTACTCCCCCACAAAAACCAAAGTTGAATTTGCATGTACGTACACCTGTTCTTGATGTGGAACTAGCCCATCATTATTCATTTGACTAGTGGCTACATCTTGTGCATTCATTTGTAGGAAAGTAAAATGAACAACCAATAACAGAATTAAATTTATCTTTTTCTTCATATTTAAATCTCTTTATTCTTCCCAAAATTCAGGCACTAAATTACTACCATAAAAGGTACTATCCCCACATGGAGTAGCCACCATCAAGAAAGGTCCTGATTCACTGAAATTTTTGGGGTTCGTTTCTTGATCATAATCCTCTACGTATTTAAGTGTTTCCAGCTCTATTGCGATTAGCAATGGTGAGGCGCCAGTTTCAGTGATTATAGGAGGAGACACCAAAAAACAGTCTGTTGGATATTTAGGTAAACTTTCACCTTGAAAAAAATCGGTATAGTTGAAAAATATCCGTTTCTCAGAAACTGTACATACTTGAAAAAAGCCAACTACATCTTCTTCAGGGTTTGTATCAGATTTTATATTTCCTTCTAAAAACCCTGACTGTCTCTGCGAAAAGAGACTTTCTGTGCCTGACAGTGATTCTAAGGTTTCATAATAAGAAAATGCGGCTCTATTCTGCACAAATTGCTTTACGAGAATACTATAGCGATGCGATAGTATAAAATTCTCCCTATTGATGAAACGTACCGGAAATTTATTTACACGATCTTCACCAAATTCCGTTGTATTCTCTTGTATGATAGTATTTGAAGCATCTGTATTATATGCAACCCGTTCCTCATTTGTTCTGGCCCTTGTAGCAACTTCCGGATTGGGTAATGGGGAAACGATATACGCATCGGCAGCACTCCAAAACGGTGCTATTATTTTATAGGTCTCTTCATATTCATACCGGTAGTACTTAGATTGCCCTGAGGAATCATAACTATCTACATAAATGAACATACCTTCTTCTGCACCGTTATCCTTAAAATCTCTAGCAGCATATAATTCATCTATATTTGTTTGTGCCGGTACCGCTGTTTCATCTGAAGTATAGCTGTTTCCATCCGAAGTCTCCACTCTTAAACTATAGGATAGTCCAGCTATGGCAGCGAAAGAAGTATTGGAACGATAATCGCCCGGGGAAGTTTCGCTAAATACATAAACACCTCCATTACTGTCCAAAACTGATACCTTGGCCGAACTTAAACCCGTCATTAAAACAGTATCTAAAGGAAATGTTCTAGAAACCATAACACGTTGGGTTTCCTCACGATCGGTAATGGTACCCTCTATTACCAAAGCACTTTTAAATTCTGTTGCTTCTGGTTCAAATGGATCAATACAGCTTTGCAGCATAAGGCCAATGGTCAATGCCATTATTAGTTGCTTTATGGTTGTCAAATAACTCGTCATTCTCATTTTTATTTTTATATTTTCTTAATCTTCTACCCAAAAATCTGGTTTTACATTACTACCCAACACTGTACAATCTCCACAAGAATTAGGCGAAGCCATTACAAAAGGATGATTTGAATCAAGTTTATCACCATTTTCTTCATAAAAGGTAAATAAATCCCAATCTATTCCAGTAGCTAAATAAGAACCTCCACCAATATCATTTAAATTAGGCGTTAATAATTCGCACTCACTTTCATAACCTGGTGACTCCTCGCCAGGAAAATAATCTTCATAATCAAAGAAAATTCTCTTCTCAGAAACTGAACTTACTTGAAAATACCCAACTACATTTTCATTTTTGTAGGTCACCGAATGTATATTTCCTTCCAAGAATCCCGTCTGTATTTGATATAACGAACTTTCTGAATCGGATAAAGATTTTAAAGTATCATAATAGTTGTAAGCAGCCCTAGATTCTACATATTGTTTTACTAGAATACTATATCGATTGGCAAGAATCCAGTTATCCCTATTAATAAAACGAATAGAAAATTTACTAATTCTATTATCAATAAAATTTGATGCTTTTATCTGAATTACATCTTTAGAGATTACCGTATTGTAACATATTCGTTCATATTGTTCCCTGTCAAATGTTCCAACCTTATAATCGAAAGGAACTCTTGATATTACATAGGCATCTAAAGGGCTCCAGTAAGGAGCAATAATTTTATAGGTCTCCTCATATACATAGCGATAATATTCATTACTTTTTGTAGGGTCGACACTATCTACATAGACGAATATACCCTCATTAACCTCGCCATCCTTAAAGTTTATTTCTGTGTAAAGACTATCAATTTTGGTTGGCTGGGTGGCTATAACTTGTTCAGATGAATACGTACTGCCATCTTTTGTGTTAATTGAAAGACTATAGCCTACTCCCGTTTGCGCTGCAAATGATATGCTCGAGACATATTTACCCTCTTTAGCTTCTACGAAATCATAAACGTCACCGTTTGTGTCAGTAACCGATACTTGTGCGCCACGTTCGCCATAGAGTCCAGTAGTGTCTAACGCAAAAGTTCTGGAAACCAGTATCTCTTGGTTTTTATTTTCGTCTGTAATTGTTGCTTCAATCACTAACGCACTTTCAAAATCTACTGCTTCTGGTTCAAAAGGTTCAATGCAATTAACCACCAAAAAGGGCAACAAAATCAACAAGAAGTATATTCCCATTTGCCTTTTCATACCTCATTAATTGTTATTAAAATTTAAAATTATACGTTATAGTAGGCACAGGAATTGAGAAGATAGAGCTTTGAAAAGCTTTTAATTCTCCATTTTCTGTAACAAAAAATACTGAATATGGGTTGTTTCTACCTAGCACATTATATACGGATATATTCCAAAAACTATGTGCCAATTTTTTAATCTTGTGGTTGCCTTCTATGTTAATCCCAAGATCTAATCGGTAATAATCTGGAATCCTAAACTCATTACGGTTACTATAGACTACATACTCTGAATTATTGAAATTATAGCGTGCTACAGGATACGTAACAGGTCGCCCAGTTTGGTATGATAAGTTTGCCGAAAGACTATACCTTTTGGTAAGCTTATAATTTAAAACCGCACTAAAGTCATGTGGCTTATCATAATTGGTTGGGAAAAATTCTCCATTATTTACCCGTTCTTCTGCAAATTCACTATCTAACTTTAGAAAAGAACGTGAATACGTATAGCCTAGCCAACCATTTAGCTTACCAGAGTTCTTACGAATTAAAAACTCAATACCATATGCCTGACCATCACCTTGTAGGGTCTCCGTCTCAATGGTTTCATTTAGTAAGAGCTCAGAACCTACTTTAAAATCCAATAAATTATCCGCTTCTTTATAGTACCCTTCTAAACTAATCTCATATTGATTGCCTACTAAATTTTTATAAAATCCGAGTCCTACTTGTCTTCCCTTTTGAGGCTTGATATTATTATCTGATAGTTTCCAGGTATCGATAGGACTAATAGTAGTCGTATTAGATAATCTATGAATATACTGGTACGTACTATTATAACTGGCCTTGACGGATAAATCAGGACCCAGGAAATACCGTGCCGAAAGCCGTACTTCTGGACCTCCATAGGTTTCTACAACTTCATTGTTGTCATAAGAAACAGTCTCTACCAACGTTTCGTCATTTTTCGTCATGTTTTCCTCGTAAATACGTGCATCTGCAGTGCCTAGGGTTGCGAACATAGAATACCTAACACCTACATCGATCAGTAGTTTATCG
This sequence comes from Maribacter sp. ACAM166, assembly GCF_005771495.1. Classification (GTDB taxonomy): domain Bacteria; phylum Bacteroidota; class Bacteroidia; order Flavobacteriales; family Flavobacteriaceae; genus Maribacter. The sequence continues at coordinate 119,173 of NZ_VAUW01000011.1, read as the reverse complement.
TTAACCTTAAAATTATCTGATACATAAAGTGCTGCCTCTACCGCTTTTTCGGTAGGTATCATTTTAGAATCTACTATTGAACTACTTCCATTTGGTTCTAAATTACCAGGCTTTACATTATATAATTTTGCAGAAAGGCCGTAATCAAATTTATGGGCCGAATTGTGCAAATAGGTGAATTTAAATTTGGCCTCGGTTTCTTCTACTGCAAAACCTAAATCAAAATTACTATCTGAATTTCCTTCATAGCCAATATTGAATTTATAATTACTATTGGCCATAATTAAACTTCCCGTATTCTTTTCATTGAATTGATGATCCCATTGAAATGAAAGTAATCTATTATTATAGCCATATACCGAATCTGAGGTGATGCTGAAGGCATCATCACTATAATATCCCATGGCCCTAACCGTATTTTTGTCATTGATAACATGGGTATACTTTGCTATTGCATCATAAAAGGAAGCTTTACTATTATTAAGTGATTCATCTTTAAGAGATCGTAATATCCATCCAGAATATGTTCCCCGACCACCAACTAGCAGTCCAGATTTATCTTTTACTACAGGTATTTCCAAAGCCACATTAGATGTAACGGGACCTACAGCCGCCTCACCCGAAAATTTCTCATTGTTGGCATCTTTAGATGTTATATCGAAAACAGAAGATAAACGCCCGCCATATTCAGCAGGTATACCTCCTTTTAAAATTTTAAGGTCTTTTGTTGTAAAAGGATTCAATGCCTGAAAAATTCCAAAAAAGTGGGAAGGATTATAAATAACGGCATTATCTAATAAGATAAGATTTTGATCTGTGCTACCACCACGTACGTTAAACCCGGCTGCACCTTCACCAGCTGTAGAAATACCTGGTAGAGTCGTTGCAACTTTTAACACATCTCGTTCTCCTAGCACCAAGGGTATATTCTTGGTTTCTTCTACCACCAATTCAGTGCTACCGGACAAGGCTTCTTCCACATTCCTAGCGGCATTGGCTTCTACAATGACCTCATCCAAAAATTCTACACTCTCATTCAGGTTAAAATTTAACTCCCCATCGTTAAATACAATAATCCTAGTAGTGCTTGCCTCTATACCCATAGAACTTGTTTGAAGGATGCTTGTTCCCATTGGCACCTCTAATTCATAAAATCCGTCATCATTGGTGACTGCCCCAGAATTTTTTTCGTTAAGAATTAAAGATAAATTAGAAATTGGTTGACCTTGCTCTGCAGTTTTAGCATAACCACTAATGGTATAGCTACTTTTAGTATTTGCTAAATTTTCCTTACCAATTCTTACGGTTCTAGTGACTGAATTCTTCTTTGAAGCCTCAATATTTGAGAATACTGGATTACTTGAAATTCTAGTATAATTGGTGTTTTCAATGATTGAATCTACCTCTTGCTTTCCAAAGAAACCTTCTGGTAAATCTTTATAGATGATATTGTTCTGGGTTAAAATTATTTTGGTGTCGTTCAGTTTAAAAAAGTTCAAATTAGTCTCCTTAAAAACCTCTTCTAAAATAGCATCGAGAGTTTGATTGTTGAAATTACCCGAGTAGCTTTTTCCTACCACCCATTTTTCATCTAAATAAACTGTGACGTTAGCTTCTTCTTCAATTTCATTAAGGAGTTCTAAAACATCTTTATTTTCAAATTGAAAATTAAATTCTTTATCATTTTCCTGTCCAAAGACACTAACACTTAAAAGAAGCAGGAGCATTTGTACATATTCTCTCATAGCTGTTCTCCTTCTTTTTTGGTGTTGAACGTATCTGCTAATTTGGAAAAGAAACTAGTCCAAAAATTATCTTCATTGATTTTGCGTAATGCAGGATTAAAGTGCTCGTTTATATATTCTTTCTTATCTGGCCAAATTCGTATAATATCGCTTTTAGAATTTATTTTATGAAAATCACCTTCATACTTTATGAAATAACTATTTTCATAATCAAACTCGTAATACACCGTTCTACCTTTTATTCTTTTGAACCTTCTCTTATTATTTTTCTTTAAGAGGATTATAGACCTACTTTCCATTAATAGTTCATAAAAACCAGTCATTTGGGCTTCACCAACAGTATTGTTTATCTGAATAAATTCACTTCCACCAAGGCTAAAGCTTTGTGTTTTAGATTTGAACAGTATCAATGTTGGGTAGGGATAGTTATACCCAACATTAAAAAGAAGTTCATCTGCGTCTAAATCATATTTTAAAGGCACCTTATCATAAAACTGACCATCGTAGTTAATTGAGCCTGTTAAGAATTCACTGCTTTTAAAAAACTTATGCCGTTCATTAATGGTCCTGTACAACTCTATATATTCAAGTCCATTAAAAAGGGAAGTATTGTATTTATTTATTTGATTATCGAACCAATTATAAAATTCAGGTTTCTTTTGCACATTTTGACTATTCACATAATGGTAGGTAATTATAGTCATAACTAGTGCAAGTACTAGTTTGTTGGATTTCATACGTGTGGTTATGGATTTAAAAATAGCAAAAATTCATAACACAGTTCTACAAATCAGCTTTTTATAAATCAATTTTAAGAATTTATCAGTAACTCCTAAGTAATTGATATACCCTCAAAAATTAGATAAATTATTAATTGTAAATTTTATTTAGGAGAAAATAGGAGTAAAGATTTGGCTGTGTTCCTAATTTCTTCACTATTCATCATCATTTTTCGAAATTGCCCATTATTATACATCTCAGCCTGATCTCGATAATGCTTACTTAAAGGATTCCCAGATTGTCCAGTTGGCAAAATACTAATGCTGTTTTCAACATCTGAAAAATCAATTATTCTTCGGGTCGATGGTCCTGAGCTTGTTTTATATAATCCTGTTTCATCATATGGGAAAGCCATATTATTAATAACCTCTCTAGTTCCTTCTATTGGATAAGGGCCTACATTGAAAAACGAACGCAACGCTGCAATCTGTCCAATCGGGTGTTCATGCTCTATTGTGTGTACCTTTTCCCAAATCCAATTATCACAGTTATTTCCAAAATCCTTTTCCAATGATGCTAAGGCTTGAACAAACGAAGTATTCACAATATACGTCATGCTTTCTGTAACAGTTTCAGTGGTTATATCATCCCACCAAACCGAATTTTCGTTTTTAGACAATGGCGCAATTAATCGTTTCATGAGATGAGTGTCTAAAAACTGGGTAAATAATTGTTCTCCCAATTCATCTTTAAAGGTGTTTTTTAGATAGTAGTAAATCCATCTATGGTATACTGTTGCCTCTGTTGAAGATAGGTCGTAATTGCCATCCCAAAGATTTAACCGGTCCACAATTTTCAATCCGTTTTTACTCAAAACTGAAATGTCTATAAGTTTAACCAAATCGTTAATAATGGTTGTGTTTACCGGAGATTTTACATCCGTTATCATTTGACTCGCAGATGCTGAATCCCAATCATTTTTAGGCTCTAACAAGGCTACAATTCTCTTCGCCCTATTTTCCGGTAAATAATATCCAGGATAAAGCATGCCCGCTATTGAATCGGGTTGGTTATTCGCAGAATATACATAATGACTTGGAGGATTGATTGCCTGAGGATTTTGATTAAAGTCGAGTAATTCCTTTTCTACAGGAAGCCCCTCGCCTACTTCATATATGAATTTTGTATGTATCGAATCTGGAATATTATAAAGCTGCGCTGTGGCAAACCACGCTACATTTCCTTTAGCATCACCATACATAACATTTAAACCAGGTGCATGAATTTTAGGTAACGATGCTTTAAATTCATTAAGATTATTAGCATGGCTTAATCCAAACAACGCATCAATAACCCTATTATCCATTTGGGTATAAATCCAAGACATGGCTATAGGGCGATTACCTTGAATCTGGTCGGCTATACCATTTAGTATTGGTCCGTGTACCGATTTTTTATACGTGAATTCAACATCAGCTGAATCTTTAACCTTAATCGTTTTATTTATAATTTCATAATCTACATACCCATTCAATGTTAAGTATTGATTATCATTTTCTGGATTGTTTTGCTCGTAATAAAAATCTACATCATCATTTTCAAACATGGTAAGGCCATATGCCAATTCTCTATTATGCCCTAACAATGGAAACGGTATTCCTGCTATATGATACCCATACTTTGAATAGGTCGGGGTTTCTAAATGTGCTTCATACCAAACTGATGGCTGTGCGAAACCAATGTGAGGGTCATTCGCAAAAATAACTTTTCCGTTTTTTGTTTTCTCTGGAGCGATGACCCAGCTATTGCTTCCTTCAAATAAAGGAATATTTAATGCTCCCAAAGCTTTATCAACAACTGCGGTAAGATTGTTCTGTATGGAATCATTTAAAGATGGATTATAATTTTTTATCCATTCTGTATCTATATCAGACCCAATATGAAAATCTTTTAAATATTCCGGACCTAATTTTGAATTAATGCTCGTTAAGAGAGGATCTGTTTTATGTGCCATGGCAAAACTAAATGCCATGTACCCTATCGTATTGTATACATCTTCTAAAATGAACTTTTCCTTGTCAATACCCGTTAAATAAAATTCAATGGGTGTAGACCCTTCAGTTATAAACTGGTTGATACCATCTAAATAAGCTTCTGCCAAAAGAGTACTTGTATCTGCCTTATCGTTATTAGCAACCGTAATTTTAGAAGCATCTGCTATACCTAGAGAAAGGAAGAACTTATCTGTTTCTACTAAATCCGCACCAAAAATTTCAGATAGGCCGCCACTAGCAATTCTTCGTAACACCTCCATTTGCCATAAACGATCTTGAGCATGTACATATCCTAACGCCCGAAAAGCATCTTTTTCATTTTCACCATAAATATGTGGAATTCCAAAGGTGTCATAATACACCTTTACTTGTTGTTCTAAATCAACGAGCTCTTTCTCACCAGAATAATCGGGCGTTAACGTATATAGGAAAATTCCAATCACCAAGAGTAAAAGGGCTAGAAATGCTAATAAGAAGACTCCTGTTTTTTTAAATGTTCTCATTTTTATTAGGGAGGATTAGCTCCTAATTTATAGTTATTTTCAATATTAAATACTTCGTAGACCTTCTAATTATTGATTGTTACTTAGCCCTTCTAACAACCAATTTTTGTAGGTCGGTATATCAGAATTTTGAATAGCAACATTCAGTACTTCTAAATCTGGTGATAACAATACATAAAACGGTTGAGAAATAGAATTGAAGTTAATCTCTTGGAACGTTCCCCATTTTTGGGCGATATTAGTGATGGGCTTTACTCTGCCACTTTCAAACTGAAAATTGAATTTCTCAGATTCGGGTAGTTCCTCTCTGTCATCGGTATATAATGAAATTAAGACGTACTTATTTTTGATAATTGGAAACACTTCGGCATCACTCCATACATTTTCCTCCATTTTTCTACAATTAACACATGCCCAGCCTGTAAAATCTAGTAAAATAGGCTTATTTACTTCTTTGGCATAGGCTAACCCGGCATCAAAATCCTTAAAGCAATCAATACCTAAAGGGCAATCAGTTTCCTGTTCAAAAATGCTATAAAATTCTGGTGGAGGAAAACCACTTAATAATTTTAAGGGCATTATTTTAGTTATCCCCAATACGAGGTAAATAGTGAATACCAAGCTAAGAAAAGCGGTTAGTTTACGTCCGACAGATAATTTTTTAATAGGGCTATCATGCGGAAATTTATAAAGTCCGAAAAGATAAAGCGTCATGGCGATTGCTAAAATAATCCATATTCCCAAGAATATTTCACGCTTTAATATGCCCCAATGCCCTACTAGATCTGCATTAGATAAGAATTTTAAGGCTAAACCTATTTCCAAAAATCCTAAAACCACTTTTACAGTGGTCATCCATCCACCCGATTTGGGTAAGGAGTTTAACCATGCTGGGAATAATGCAAAAAGTGCGAACGGTAATGCCAATGCTACCCCGAACCCAGTCATACCTGCGGTAAGGTTGGTTGCAACTTCGCCTTCAGCTAAGGTTGTTCCACCTAATAGACCACCCAATATTGGACCAGTACATGAAAAAGATACTATTGCCAAAGTAACCGCCATAAAGAAGATACCAATAACACCACCTACTTTTGATGAAGCTGCATCCATTTTATTCGCCCAAGAGCTTGGTAATGTCAACTCATAATATCCGAAAAAGGAAAAAGCAAAAAACATAAATATCACAAAGAACAGAAGATTCAACCACACGTTGGTGGCTATTGAATTGAGAATTTGAGAATCGACCGAATCAAACAAATGAAATGGTAGACTTAACAAAAAGTAGATGAGAATTATAAAAAACCCATAGAGGATTGCGTTTATAATTCCTGTTGATTTTTTCTTTGACTGTTTCGTAAAGAATGATACGGTTAAAGGTATCATAGGGAAGACACAAGGGGTTAGTAGCGCAATAAGTCCACCAAGAAAACCTAAACCAAATATGACCCAAATATTAGTTGCTGCATTTATATCTTCCAACCCTTTGGTCAGCAGCTCTTTATTTTTTAAATCTAAACGTAACTGTTGTCCTAGCTCTAAGCTTCTACCATCTACGGTGGTAATTAAATCCTTGGCGGCTGAGCCATCTAAGGTGAAAATGAACTTCTTATCCATTGGGATACAAACCTCCTTACAAACCTGAAAAAACAAATCCACATCAATTTGATTGATTGAAGGGTCTGAAACTTTAATGCGTTGAGTAAAAATAGCATTATCCTTAAAATAGGTTTCCTCAACTTCAAAAATTTCACTGTACTCTGTTATAGTTTCACTTTCTATCGTACCGTCAACTAATTCATACATTGTTCCGTTACTATTATACGTGAACTCACTAGGCAACGAACCAAATTCTGATGTGAATTGAGAGTACATATGCCACCCATCAAATATTGAGGCTTGCATTACCAATTCATATTCGGTGTCAGAAATTTTATTAATTTGCTGCTCCCAAACTACAGGGTTCTTTTCAGTTTGACTGTAAACACCAAGTGGTACTACAACCATAAAAAGTAGTAAAGCAATAATTCTCATCATGTAATTTCTATTTTTAAAATCTCCTGACTATTGTCGGTCACTATAAAACGTTCGTCTGCACGCATTCCAACGACCCAAACTATTTGTTCATTTGAATATAATAACCATACTTCATCTTTTGACACAATGTCTATTTTTTCATCCTTAAAGTACTTTGACAATTTCTTTTTGCCTTTTAGACCTATCGGGTAAAAATAGTCGCCATTTTTCCATTTCCTTATCTTTAACGGATACTTTAACGTATCTTTTTGAATATAAATAACCTTACTGGTATTATCGTAACGTTCTTGCACAACTGAAAATTTCAGTGCTATTGGAGAATCTATTTGCTCGACCTCTTTCTGAACATAAAAAATTTGCTCATTTTGATTATTCTCTTTCAACGGTGACAATACTAAGAATTCACGATTCTTAACCAAAACATGTGTATTGGACACTAATTGTTTACCACTCAACCCATCCAATAAGTCTTCAAGGTTATCCAGTTCCTTAAATCCGTATTCTTTAAAAAGACCATGTAAATAAACTGATAGCGGACTTAATTCTTTAAGCTTCTCTATAGAAATTTCAAGCTTTTCATCTTTCTGAACAAAAAGGTCTTCTTTCAAGTTTTTTAAATAAGTCGAAGCTATTGCCTCTGTCTGCCCTAAATAATCTAATGTGTTTTTAAAATTATCTGAAAACGTAGGATGCAACTGATTTAGTAGTGGAATCACCTCTAATCGTATTTTATTTCGTAAATATTTGGTGTCGGTATTACTAACATCTTCACGCCATTGTAGCTGTTGCTTTTGGGCATACCCCTCTAATTGCTTTCTAGTGAATGGTAATAAAGGTCTTCTTAACACTTCGGTTTTAGCAGGTATACCAGTTAATCCATCAATTCCTGTACCTCTCGAAAGGTTGATTAAAAAAGTTTCCAGATTATCATTGGCATGATGGGCAGTCAATAAAAATGGAATTTTATGCTGAGATAATAAGTGCTCAAACCAAACGTATCGAAGCTCTCGGGCAGCCATTTGAACAGACACTTTGTGCTGATTTACATACCCCATAGTATCAAAATGGGTTACGTATATAATCTTGTTTAATTCTTTAGCTTGTTCTCTTACGAAAGCCTCATCGCCTTTACTTTCTTGTCCACGCAATCTAAAATTACAATGCGCCAATGAGAAATGCAAACCGGCTTCATGACAAAGTTCGGTAAGCACCATACTATCCAAACCACCACTACAAGCAATCAAGAAGTGATTTGTACCTAACTCAGGAAAGGTATTTTCAATATGTTTTTTGAATGCTTCTAACATGGAATAAAGGTAAAGAAGTCCCCTAAGTTATTAGGGATGTAAGCTACATATTTTATATAGGCTATTTAACCAATTACTATGAAATCGATTTCAAAAAAGAATTTACTTTTTCGTTATGAATTTTAGCTAAAGCTGCATGGGTAATTCCCTTCTCCTCATCAAAATTTACACTGTAATTTGCTAGAGAGAAGGACGCAACAACGTCACCCTTAAATCTAGTAAGCATTTTTTCAGCCACATCTAAAGCACCCATAGCACCACGATTTCCATTTGAAGTTGCCATTAATAAAATCTTCTTATCTACCAAAAATTTAGAATCCAATCTTGAAAGCCAGTCGATTACATTTTTAAAATAGGCAGACGGATAACTGTTATGCTCATTTACCGCAATAATTAAAGCTTCGGCGTTACCTATTTCATTCTTGAATTCTATAAGTGAATTTGAAAACCCATGTCCATTTTCATAATCTTCACTATACATTGGAAATGGATGCTTTGCCATGTCTCGTAAGCTAACTTCGTGACCCTTTACCAACGAAGCGGTATACCTTGCCAATTTATAATTGATAGAAGTTGAAGAATTACTACCCGCAAATGCTAAAACATACCCCATAGACCCTATTTTTAATAAGATTACGAATTTAATGTAAATAGGATTAACCTTAATTTATTTTATCTAGTTTTGCCGCTTTAAACATCCAAACATACTGTTTTATAAGTATATAGGATATAATTTGTACCATGAGCAACGCTAAGGCTAGACTGTATTTTTTAGACGCTATTCGCGCTTGGGCTATCTTAATGATGCTACAAGGTCATTTTATCGATGGCTTATTGGATAATGCCTTTAGGGATGATTCTAATTTACTATACAGCACTTGGAAATATTTTAGAGGTATTACTGCTCCTGTTTTTTTTACAGTTTCTGGATTCATTTTTACATTTCTACTCATAAAATCACCACAATCAGGATTTGACAATCCTCGTGTAAAGAAAGGTATACGAAGAGGTTTAGAACTATTAGTCATAGCCTACCTCTTAAGAATGAACTTATTCGGTATTTTTAAAGGTGAAATATATGATTCTTTTTATTTAGTAGATGTATTACACTGTATTGGTCTTTCCCTTTTATTTATTACAGGGTTTTACTTACTAACTAATGCTAAACAAAAGTGGATTTTCCCTACCGTCTTGGCATTTACGACCCTTTTACTGTTCTTGTTGGAGCCTGGGTATAAAGCATCTAGTTTTGAATATTTACCTCAGTTTTTAGCAAACTATCTAACAAAATCGAATGGATCTGTTTTTACAATTATACCTTGGTTAGGCTACGCAACAATAGGTGGTTTTATGTCTATTCTGTTCTCAACATATCAAGAGAATAAAAATATTTATTATTACATCGTGCCTATTTACATGGCTACAGGATTGATTTTAATCTTTTTTTCTTCAGATTTTTTCTATTCTATTTTCGAAGTAACAGGCATACCGTTATTTCGATCGATATTCAACAATAATTACCTATTCATTCGATTAGGTGATGTTCTATTGGTTTTTTCAATATTTATAATCCTTCGAAAGTTTCTTGTAAATACTACTTGGTTGAAACTAGGTCAAAGTACTTTATCAATATATATCATCCATTTCATTATTCTTTATGGAAGTTTTACCGGTCTAGGCCTTTATAGCTTTTTTCATCACTCCCTAAATCCTTGGATAGCGATACCCGGTGCTATTTTATTTATGATTTCTAGTTCTTTCTTGGCGTTGGGGTATGAACGTAATAAAGCGGATATTAAATCTGGCGTATTATTATTTTTATCTGCTACCAAAATGTATTTGGAGCATATTGCAATTATTCTATTTGAAGCTGCAAGAAGCGCAACAGAAAAAATATTACGGGTTTTAAGATTAATAAAAAACTAAGTATATAAAGGTTAAAAGTTACCTCTGAAAATATCTTATAATATAAAAAAGCAGCCTAATAGGCTGCTTTTCTTTCATAATACAATATTCTTAAATATGCAAAGCACGATCATCAGTTGCGGCTAATGCAGCTTCTTTCACAGCTTCAGCATATGTCGGGTGTGCATGGCTCATACGTGAAATATCTTCAGCAGAAGCCCTAAATTCCATAGCGGTTACAGCTTCGGCAATTAAATCTGCACAGCGTGCACCAATCATATGAACCCCTAAAACTTCATCGGTCTTTTTATCAGCCAATATTTTAACGAAACCATCGGTATCCATACTAGCTCTAGAACGTCCTAAAGCACGCATAGGAAATTGCCCTACCTTATAATCAATACCAGCTTCTTTTAGTTCATCTTCCGTTTTTCCAACAGCGGCAACCTCCGGCCATGTGTAAACAACACCTGGTATCAAGTTATAATCGATATGTGGTTTTTGACCTGCCAATTGTTCAGCAACTAAAGCACCTTCCTCCTCTGCTTTGTGCGCCAACATAGCTCCTTTTATAACATCACCGATTGCATAGATTGTATCAACATTGGTTTTCAAATGATTATCTACAACAACCTTACCCCTATCATCTAATTTCACACCGGCAGCATCTAATTTCAACCCATCGGTGTAAGGCCTTCTACCAACTGCAACTAAGCAATAGTCACCTTCAAATATAATCTCTTTCCCTTTTTTATCATCTGCCTTAACAATGACTTTGTCGCCTTTTCTTTCGACAGACTTCACTTTGTGAGATAAAGCAAACTTTACTTTTTGCTTTTTCATCACTTTCATTAGTTCTTTAGAAAGTGCGCCATCCATTCCTGGAATAATACGGTCCATAAATTCTACAACCGTAACATCTGCACCTAATCTTTTATATACCTGACCTAATTCCAGCCCAATCACACCACCACCTATAACAATCATATGTTTAGGAATCTCCTTAAGTTTTAAAGCTTCGGTAGAAGTAATAATACGTTCCTTATCTATTTTTATAAATGGCAAACTTGATGGTTTAGATCCGGTAGCGATTATTATATTTTTCGCTTCAATTTCCTCAGTATCACCATCATTCTTTTTAATGTTTACATGGGTAGCGTCTTTAAAACTACCAAGCCCCTCATAAACGGTAATTTTATTTTTGTCCATTAAAAATTGGATACCCTTTGTGGTTTGGTCAACAACACCTTGTTTACGCCCAATCATTTTTTCTAAGTTCACCTTAATCTCTCCTGAAATATCGATTCCATGTTCCTCGAAATGGGTGATTGCATCTTCATAATGATGTGAAGAATCTAACAAGGCTTTAGACGGAATACATCCTACATTTAAACAGGTTCCACCCAATGTGGAATATTTTTCAATTATTGCCGTTTTCATTCCTAATTGAGCACAACGTATTGCTGCTACGTATCCTCCAGGTCCTGAGCCAATAATGGCTACATCATATTGATCCATAAAATATTTGTTTTCTAATGTGATACAAAATTAATACTATTTTTAGTTTTACAATGGTATAGCCGTCGAATGCTTAACCTCTTTTATAGTAAACGAACTTTGTGTACTACCTATATGTTTCATTGCTGTAAGCTTATTAACCATAAAATTACGGTAACCCTCCATATCTTGAACATGAATTTTTAATAAGTAATCATAATCTCCACTAAGATGATGACATTCTACTACTTCTTGTAATCGCATTACCTGAGCTTCAAACTGAGCAATATTATCTTTCACGTGCTGTACCAATTTCACATGGCAAAATACAGTAAAGTTTCTGTCAACTATTGTTTTATCTACCAAGGCTACATAATTTCTAATAGCGCCTGTCCTTTCCAACCTTTTTATACGTTCGTAAATAGCAGTTGTTGACAACCCTAGCTTTAATGCATACTCTTTCGTGGTTCTTTTACTATTGGCCTGTAAAAGCTCCAATAGCTTTACGTCCGTTTCATCTAGTTTCATACTGATTGTAATTCTATCACACGCTGTTAGTCTAGTAATCTAACGATAATAAATCTGCCAATTGAATAATTTTAGATTTTAAATCTAAATTATTCAATTAGTATTGACAATTACTCTATCGTACGTTAGATTTACTTAAATTTTTATTCCATGAGTCAAAAAAACAGTAACGATTTACAGGATTTACAATATTTCGGAGAATATGGTGGCGTAAACCCATCCATATCCGATTCATCTACCTATACCTTTATATCGGCAAAAACCATGTTCGATACATTTGAAGGAAATACAGAAGGGTGTTATCTATATAGCAGACATTCCTCACCTTCAAATTTATATTTGGGGGAAGCACTTGCTGCTTTAGAAGGAACCGAGAGCGCTAATGTTACGGCCAGTGGTATGGGAGCCATTACAGCGGTAATTTTACAACTTTGCAATGCCGGTGATCATATTATTAGCAGTAGAACTATTTATGGTGGCACATATGCCTTCATGAAGAATTTTTTAATCAAATTCGGAATCGAAACCACTTTTTTAGATATTACCGATCTTGATGCAGTCGCAAAAGCTATTGGCCCAAAGACAAAAATGATCTATTGTGAGAGCGTAAGCAACCCATTATTAGAAGTAGCCGATATCTCTGCTCTTTCTCGTATTTCTAAGAAAAATGAACTTCCGCTGATAGTTGATAATACCTTTTCACCTCTTTCTGTTACACCAGCAAAATTAGGTGCAAACATCGTCATTCATAGTCTTACCAAATTTATAAACGGCACTAGTGATTGCGTTGCAGGCGTCGTTTGTGGAACAACAGAATTTTGCCTGGGCCTTAAAGATGTGAATAATGGTGCTGGAATGTTATTAGGTAGTACGTTAGATAGTTTGCGTGGCGCATCTATATTAAAGAATATGCGTACCCTTCATATACGTATGAAACAACATAGTGAAAATGCGATGTTCTTGGCCAAGAATTTTGAGAAAGATGGACTGAGAATTGTCTATCCAGGTCTTCCTTCACACCCAGGTCATTTGATTATGGGAGATCAAATGAATCCGGAATATGGCTATGGAGGATTAATGACTATGGATGTTGGCACATTAGAAAATGCCAATGCCCTTATGGAATTGATGCAAGAACGCAAATTAGGGTACTTAGCAGTTAGTCTAGGTTTTTACAAAACGCTGTTCAGTGCACCTGGCAGCTCTACTTCTTCTGAAATTCCCTTGAAAGAACAAGAAGAAATGGGACTTGGAAATGGACTTATACGTTTTTCCATTGGGCTAGATGATGATATTCAAAGAACTTATTCCATCATGAAAAAATGTTTAACAGACCTTAAAATATTGGATAACATGGGCATAAACGCTTAATTTCCTATTTATGCATGTAGTTGCACATTCGTTGCATAAATCGTAATATTACGAAATAACCAAACGCATTTTTTTTATGGCTAACCAAAATACCAATGAACATAGGGAGAACGAGCATATTGTCGACAATAAAGAACTAAGCATTATTGAAGCACTGATTCCCGTTGTAGCTCTTGTAGGAATGCTAGCTTATAATGTCTATGTTTTTGGTGATGACGCATTGAGCGGTTCAAATCAATTCATATTATTATTAGGAGGAGCGGTTGCTGCCATCGTTGGTTTTTTCAATAAAGTCTCCTACAAACAAATGTTAGCAGAGGTAGCCGAAAATATTAAAGCCACAACAGGGGCGCTACTTATTTTACTAATGGTTGGTGCCTTAGCTGGAACTTGGCTTGTGAGCGGTATCATTCCTGCTATGATATACTATGGTCTGCAAATTTTAAACCCCACCATATTTTTAGCTGCATGTGTAATTATATGTGCCATAATATCAGTAGCAACAGGAAGCAGCTGGACAACCTCGGCTACAGTAGGTATTGCTTTAATAGGTATTGGGGAAGCTCTTGGGGTTTCGCTTGGTATGACTGCAGGTGCCGTATTATCTGGAGCCTATTTCGGAGATAAATTATCTCCCTTAAGTGATACCACTAATTTAGCCCCTGCAATGGCAGGCGGAGAATTGTTTACGCATATTAAATATATGTTGTGGACCACCGTACCGACCATTTCTATAACCTTATTAGTTTTTATTATAATCGGATTGAACATAGAAACAAGTGGTGTAGCTGACATTGATGCTATTTTAGCCTCAATTGACACTTCTTTTAATATCAATGGGTGGCTCTTTATTGTTCCCATTGCTGTGGTTGTATTAATCGTAAAAAAAACACCTCCATTGGCCGCCCTCTTAATTGGCACCTTGCTGGGCGCCCTTTTTGCTGTTGTTTTTCAACCAGAAGTGGTAGCAGGTCTTACAGGTACTAAGCAGTTAGATTTTTATTCTGGCTATAAAGGAATACTAAAAGCAATCACAGTAAATACAGAAATACCAACTGACAACGAGGTACTGAGTGATTTGTTTTCAGCGAAAGGCATGGCAGGTATGCTAGGTACAATTTGGCTTATAGTATGTGCTATGGTATTTGGCGGTATTATGGATGGTATTGGTGCATTATCAAGAATTACAAAAGCATTATTAAGTTTAGCCAAATCAACATTTGGTTTATTTTTTAGTACCGGTATAAGTTGTATGGTACTTAATGGTACTGCGTCTGACCAGTATTTGGCAATTGTAGTGCCCGGAAAGATGTTTTCTAAAGCGTTTAAGGACAAAGGATTGGCTCCTGAAAATTTAAGCAGAACCCTAGAAGATACTGGTACGGTAACTTCAGTTCTAATCCCTTACAATACCTGTGGAGCTTACCACAGTGGAGTTTTGGGTGTTGGCGTTGCAGAATATTTCGTCTATGCTATTTTCAACTGGCTAAGCCCAATAATGACATTTATTTTTGCTGCTTTAAATATTAAGATCAAAAGATTAACTACTAAAAATAGTTAACTTTTAATTTTTAAAATTTGACCTCTTCTTTTCTAATTCTATTAATCTGATAATGATACAGCCAAATAACTAAACCTTTAGCAGTATAGTAGGCTTATTTTTTTAGCTATTCAAAATAGCTATTACCCTATTGAAAATACTAATTCAGAAAGTTACTTAACGCTTATTCAAATCTTAATTTTGCTTTATAATTAATTATAAAGCAAAATATATTATGGCATTTGTCGGAAAAAAATTTCCAAATATCAGTGTTAACGCAATGAATGACATGGGCGATACTTTTAAACTTAATGTTTTAGAAGAAGCTCAAAAAAACAATAAAAAGGTGGTTCTGTTCTGGTACCCAAAAGATTTCACTTTTGTATGCCCTACTGAACTTCATGCTTTTCAAGCTGCTTTAGGTGAGTTCGAAAAAAGAAACACTGTGGTTATCGGTGCCTCTTGTGACACCCCCGAAGTACATTTTGCTTGGTTAAGTACAGATAAGGACAATGGCGGAATTGAAGGCGTAACCTATCCAATTTTGGCAGATAGCAATAGAAATTTAGCCGCTACTTTAGATATTCTTGATATTACCAACAAAACCTATGATGAAGAAAATGACATCATTACGGTTGAGGGCGACAATGTAACATATCGTGCTACCTATTTAATCGATGAAGAAGGTACCGTTTTTCATGAAGGCATAAACCATATGCCATTAGGTAGAAACGTAAACGAATATCTTCGTTTAATAGATGCCTATACACATGTTCAAGAAAAAGGTGAAGTATGTCCTGCAAACTGGGAAGAAGGCAAAGACGCAATGTCGGCCAATAGAGAAGGTGTTGCGAGTTACTTGTCGGCACACTCCAATTAATCAACTATTTTAATGACGAGTAGCATTGGGTTTAAACACTCCATGCTCCTCGTTTAATATATAAACAACTACAATTATGTTAGTAGAATTGGAAGAGGATAATTTACAGGAAATAATAGAAAAAAATAAAAATGTTATAGTTCAATATTCAGCAACCTGGTGCGGTAATTGCCGTATTATGAAGCCTAAATTCAAGAAAGAAGCTTCAGTAAATGAGGATATTACTTTTGTAATTGCCGATGCTGAGAAATTTTCTGAATCAAGAAAGCTTGCCAACGTAGACAATTTGCCCACTTTTGCCTCATTTGTAAATGGTAAATTAAAAAATCAGGTGCAAACCAATAAGTATGACCTTTTAAAAGAATTGATAAGTGAGGTTACCAATAATTAAACTCCTTACAGAGTTCATAGAAAAAAAAGACAGCGATTACGTACTAGAGACAATAGATACTTTAGAAGCGCTAACAGAGCTACCTTCATTAAAAGATGAAGAATTAGATGTAATCGGAGAGCTGATTTCAAATATGTACGGCGCCTTAGATGTAGCTAAAAGCATACAAGAAGGAACACCCAAAAAAGAAGCGATGAACCAGTTCATGCAGCGCGTTTTAGGCTCGATAGACAAGTAATATTCTTATTTAAAATTAAAAAGTCCTTTCAAAATTGAGAGGACTTTTTTATCACATTACTTCACGTTTTATCTTTATATTTTATAATTTCACATCTTCTAATTTTAAACTAAGAAAATGGCTTCTATAACTTTAAAGGGTAGTGCAGTACATACAGTAGGTTCTTTACCTGCTTCAGGTGAAAAAGCACCAGATTTTCAATTAACGAAAAATGATTTATCTACCGTTAAACTTTCTGATTATGAAGGTTCAAGGGTTGTATTGAATATATTTCCAAGCGTAGATACAGGTACATGTGCCCAATCAGTAAGACAGTTTAACCAAGAGGCTGCAGAATTAGATAATACCATAGTACTTTGTGTCTCAAAAGACCTTCCTTTTGCACAAGCACGATTTTGTGGTGCTGAGGGAATTGAAAACGTTGAAATGTTATCTGACTTTAAGGATGGCAATTTTGGGAAGTCGTACCATGTTGATTTTTCCGATGGGCCATTGGCTCCTTTGCATTCAAGAGCTGTCGTTGTGGTTGACGAGAAAGGCACTATTCTGTATACTGAGCAAGTGACAGAGATTACTGAGGAACCAAATTATAAAGCGGCATTAGAGGCGTTAATGAATTAATTATAAACGACTCTCATGCCTAAGGAATCCTTTTTGGTCAATCGTATCAAAAGTGTTGGTTTTGCCTTTAAAGGTGCCTTTTTGTTGATACGCACAGAAGCAAGTATAAAAATTCAGGTTTTTATTGCTATTGTAATGACAATTGCAGGCTTTTACTTTGAGATTTCCAATATAGAATGGATTCTTCAAATATTTGCAATTGCTTTGGTATTAGGTGTTGAAGGCATGAATACGGCCGTTGAAAAACTATCTGATTACGTACAGCCCGAATTCGATACGAAAATCGGATTTATAAAGGATATTTCCGCCGGTGCAGTTATGCTTGTTTCAATAGCATCTGCCATAATTGGTCTTATTATTTACCTGCCTAAAATAATCTAGGTCGTTTTATCATTTACAATAGCTCATCGTAAATTTGTAATTTAGCAACAGAATAAAAGATTTAATGGCAAAGAAGGCAACTAAATCAAAGCCAAAACCTACTAAAAAAGGATCATCGTTTAAAGTATCCAAACAGAATAAAATTATTTTGGGTAGCTTGTTGATGCTTTTTAGTATCGCTCTGTTCTTTTCATTTATATCATTTTATTTTAATTGGCAAGATGATCAAAGTCTGCTATCAGAATTCAGGAATCGTAACGAGCTGGCCAAAAACCTATTGAACAAATTTGGTGCTAGCATAAGTCACTTTTTCATGTATAAAGGCTTTGGCTTAGCATCGCTCATACTTCCCTTTTTAATTTGTATTACTGGAATATATCTCTTTTTAGGACTTCCATTGAAAGCACTTTTCAAAAAATGGATTTGGGGTTTACTTTTCGTAATCTGGATTTCAATTGCTTTGGGCTTTTTTGCCACAAGCAGTCCTTTATTAGGGGGCTTGGTAGGATTTGAAATGAATGATTTCCTTCAAGATTATGCAGGAAAAATTGGCGTACTCTTATTATTGATTTTTGGTCTGATATTTATTCTAGTAAGACTATTTGAAATAACTCCAGAAGGTATTTCATCATTTTTTAAATCGAAAAAAGAAGTAATTTCCTCAGAGTTTAAAGCCAGCAAACAAAGAAAAGCTAGCGATAAAGAGAAAGTAATGACTACTTCGATGGAGAAAGAAACTCCTATCGTTGTAGACACATACACCCATAAAACAGAAATTCCGCATTTAGAAACGGTTAAGGATACTAACGAATTAGAAATTACTTCTACAGCACCTGAAGAAACACTGTCTATGGAGGTTGAGCAGGTGATTGAGGAACCTGAAGAAATTGATATTCTTGCCAATAAATTGGTGGATGATTTTGGTGAATTTGACCCTACATTAGAATTAGGTAACTATAAATTCCCAACTATTGAACTTTTAGACCAACATGGTGTTACGGGTGGAATAACCATTAACCAAGAAGAATTAGAGGAGAATAAAAATAAAATAGTTGAAACCCTCAAAAATTATAAGATTGGCATTGCACAAATAAAAGCAACAATAGGGCCTACCGTTACCTTATATGAGATTGTTCCTGAAGCAGGAGTTCGAATATCCAAAATCAAAAACCTTGAGGATGATATTGCTTTATCATTGGCAGCATTGGGCATACGTATCATCGCTCCTATTCCAGGCAAAGGAACTATTGGTATAGAAGTTCCCAATAAGAATGCGACCATCGTATCTATGCGTTCTGTCATTGCCTCTAGCAAATTTCAAAAAGCGGAAATGGAATTACCAATCGCTTTCGGTAAAACCATTAGCAACGAAACATTTGTAGTTGATTTGGCTAAAATGCCTCACATGTTAATGGCAGGTGCCACCGGACAAGGAAAATCTGTGGGTCTAAATGCCGTGTTAACTTCCCTACTGTATAAAAAGCATCCAGCAGAAGTTAAATTTATTCTTGTAGATCCCAAGAAAGTTGAACTAACGCTTTATAATAAAATTGAGCGTCATTTCTTAGCAAAACTACCCGATTCCGCAGAAGCAATAATAACTGACAATACGAAGGTAATACACACCTTAAATTCCCTTTGTATAGAAATGGACAATCGCTATGAGTTATTGAAGCTAGCGATGGTACGTAACCTGAAAGAATACAATACAAAATTCAAGGCACGTAAATTAAATCCTAACGACGGACATAAATTTTTACCCTATATCGTTCTTGTAATCGATGAGTTTGCAGATTTAATTATGACTGCCGGTAAGGAAGTGGAAACACCTGTTGCGAGACTAGCTCAATTGGCTAGGGCAATTGGCATCCATTTGATTATTGCGACTCAAAGACCTTCAGTGAATGTTATAACGGGTATCATCAAAGCTAACTTCCCCGCTAGGTTAGCGTTTAGAGTAACGTCTAAAATTGATTCAAGAACCATTTTAGATACTGCAGGAGCGGATCAATTGATTGGTAGAGGAGATATGCTATTTACGCAGGGTAATGATGTGACACGTATTCAATGTGCTTTTGTAGACACACCAGAGGTTGCTAAAATCGTTGAGTTTATTGGTAGTCAGCGTGCATATCCAGAAGCACATGAGCTTCCAGAATATGTTGGGGAAGATTCTGGCACGAGTGTTGATAATAATGTATCGGAGCGAGATCAAAAGTTCCGGGAAGCTGCAGAGGTAATTGTCATTGCGCAACAAGGTTCTGCCTCCTTAATTCAGAGAAAATTAAAATTAGGGTACAATCGCGCTGGTCGAATAATTGACCAACTGGAAGCTGCTGGAATCGTAGGTCCGTTTGAGGGCAGCAAAGCTAGACAGGTATATGTTTCAGACATGGTAGCCCTTCAACAAATATTGGATAATGAATGATATGAAAGAAGAAATGAAAAAAATTATTATTGTTTTAACGATACTGTTTACCGTAACAATGGCAAATGCCCAAAGTTCAGACAAAGCAAAGGCTCTTTTAGATGAAGTATATACCAAAGTAAAAAGCTATAATAACATTTTTGTGGATTTCAAATTCGACCTAAAAAATGCAGAAGCTGGTATTAACCAAGAAACTAGAGGAGATGTTACTCTTTCTGGGGAAAAATATATGTTTAACTATTTAGGTTCTCAACAGATGTTCGATGGTAAAAAGGTGTACACCATTGTGCCAGAAAATGAAGAAGTGACCATAGAAAATAAGTCTGAAGATGAAAATGCGATGACACCTTCAAAAATGCTTACTTTTTATAAAGAGGGTCACAATTATGCATGGGATATTTTGCAAGATATTCAAGGACGAAAAATTCAATTTGTAAAATTGACGCCTATCGATTCAGATACTGAAATAAAATCTAGATTATTGGGTATAGATATGGGCACAAAGCATATATATAAGTTAATTGAAACCGGTAAGAATAGCACAAAGACCACAATCACTGTTAATTCTTTTAAAACAGATCAAGATTTGTCCAAAACCTTATTTACTTTTGACGAAGCTAAATATAAGGATGAAGGCTATTTCATTCTAAGAAATTAGAACTATTGAGAATTCTAGACCGCTATATCCTATCAAGGTTCGTCTTTAATTTTGTCAGTTCGTTTGTAATATTGATGTTCATCTTCATATTCCAAACAATTTGGCTTTTTATTGATGATTTAGCGGGTAAAGGTCTAGATATTGTAATCATCGGTAAGTTCCTATTTTATTTAATACCTGATCTTACCGAAAAAGTACTTCCACTAACGGTACTTTTATCTTCTATTTTAACCTTTGGTTCCATTGCTGAAAACTACGAATTTGCGGCAATGAAGGCTTCAGGTATATCGTTACAACGATCAATGGTGAGCTTAATAGTATTTGTAACCATTTTAGGTGGTGTAACCTTCTTCTTCGCAAATAATGTGATTCCGCTATCGCAACGTAAAATATATAATCTTCGTAGAAATATTGCGAAGGTGAAACCTGCCGCAGTAATTTCAGAAGGCGTTTTTAGTGATTTTGAAGGAATGAACATCAAGGTTGATGAGAAGTATGGGGACAATGATCGTTTTTTAAGGAACGTGATTATTCATAAAAAGTCTGAATCTAATATTAACACCACAGTTATTAAATCAGAAACTGGAGAATTGATTAGTAGTGAAGATTCCGATATTATTCAATTGGTTTTAAAGAATGGACATTTCTATGAAGATGTTACTACAAAAAGTAACGATAGTAAAATGAAATTTCCTTTTGCTCAGGCCGATTTCGATACCTATACCATGAATATTGAAATTCCTGAAATCAATAATGATGACTTAGAGGAGGAGCGGGATATTAGTACTGATAAGATGAAAAATATTTCACGGCTTTCTAAAGATATAGACTCGTTACGAAGTGATAATTATAGAATTGTTCGTGCATTTTCCAAGAATATAGAGAGTAGGATTGGATTATTTGTACCGTTAATCACAAAGAATACCGATTCTACTATGGCCGATATGGTCTCCAAAAAAGATTCTATTTCTAGAATAAAGTCCATCAAAGCAAAAGCTAATATTGCCCTACAAGATTCAATTAAGGAAAACTTTCTTGTTCTATTCCCAGAGTGGCAGCAATTACAAATTTTGAGTAGCGCTAAAAATGCAACAAGTAGTATTTTAGGTACAGTAAGTGGTAAAAAAGAAGAGCTGGAAAAAAGATACAAAATCTACAACATGCATATCCTTTCTTTACATAGCAAATATGCACTGGCATTCTCTTGTATAATTCTATTTTTTGTTGGTGCTCCACTAGGCGCCATCATAAGAAAAGGAGGTTTAGGTTTACCAATGGTTATTGCAATAGTACTTTTTCTTATCTTCTATTTTATTGGAGTATTCGCTGGTAATTACGCTAAAGAAGGAAATATTCACCCTATGCTTGGGGCATGGCTTTCAACATTAATCATGCTACCTATGGGTATATTTCTAACCAAAAGGGCTACAGAAGACAAGGGAATGGTGAATTTCGGATTTATTACCGATTTCTTTAAAATACTATTTAAGAAACTATTTCAAAAAAAAGATAAAAGCTGATTGTTCAAACATGACAGATCTTAAGAAAATACAATTGAATACCATAGAAGAAGCGATTGAAGACATTCGTTTAGGTAAAGTAATTATCGTTGTTGATGATGAAAATCGTGAAAATGAAGGAGATTTTCTGGCAGCAGCTGAATTAGCAACACCTGAGACCATAAACTTTATGGCTACCCACGGCAAGGGTCTCATTTGCGCTCCATTAACAGAAGGAAGGTGTAAAGATTTAGGATTACACATGATGGTTAGCACTAATACCGACCCCTTTGAAACGGCTTTTACCGTATCTGTGGATTTGAGAGGAAATGGTGTAACCACTGGTATTTCAGCCTCCGATCGCTCTAAAACAGTTTTTGCTTTGACAGATAAAACTACCAAACCTCATGATTTAGTAAGACCAGGTCATATATTTCCTTTGGTTGCTAAAGAGGGTGGTGTTTTACGTAGAACGGGGCATACTGAAGCAGCAATTGATTTCGCACGACTGGCAGGGTTAAAACCTGCTGGGTTTATCGTAGAAATAATGAATGAGGATGGAAGTATGGCTCGGCTTCCCCAATTAGTGAAAGTGGCCAAAAAATTTGACTTGAAAATTGTATCGATAGAAGATCTTGTTGCCTATAGAATGGAACATGACAGTTTGATTAAAAAAGAAACCGATTTTAATATTGTTACACGATTTGGCGATTTTAGATTACGAGCATATAAACAAACTACCAATAACCATATTCATCTTGCCTTGACTAAAGGTTCTTGGTCTTCGGATGAAAAAATATTAACACGTATCAATTCTACGTTGATTAACAATGATATATTGGGAACGTTAACGCATAACCCTGACGAAAAATTAGAGGATATGTTCAATAAAATTAATCAAGAAGGTAAAGGTGCTATTGTATTTATCAATCAAGATGCTGAATCTCTCAACCTACTTTCTCGTTTAAAAGAACTTAAAGAGCTACAAAAACAGGGTATACATAAAGCTCCTAAAATTGAAATGGACAATCGAGATTTTGGTATTGGCGCCCAAATATTACACGATCTTGGCATTCACAAAATGAAACTCATGACCAATAGTCTACAAACTAAAAGAGTAGGTATCGTAGGTTATGGTTTAGAGATTATAGAATATGTTTCCTATTAGGCGACTATACTAATTTAGCCAATACTTCTTTCATTTTAACGGCACGTTCATTCACCTGTTCATCTGTCCAGCTCAATTTTATCAAACATGAAATAGTTCTACCAATCCATGCATCTGATTTTGAGAAATCCGCTTTTGAATAATCTGGTAATTGATTTAATACTTCTTGAGGAAGTTTTCCAAGTGATTTAACATTAGTCAAATGTTCCCATTTTTTATAATAATGCCAATTATTGTCAAACCAATAAAAACAAGCATCTACACCGGCCGCTATTAATGCAGTGTATGCTTTTTTAGCTAATTGCTCAGTAGGCAAAAAGAAACTTAAAAAAGAATAATTCTCCACACCACCAGTAGGCACCCTTCTAAATGCAATATTAGAAATTGGTTCAATAGCAGATTTTAATATGGTATAATGGTTTTTCTGAATTTCTAAAAACTCATCTAAACGCTGAATTTGGGCACAACCAACGGCTGCGTTCAATTCTGATATTCTAAAATTATATCCCAAAAAAGGATGCGTTTCCGCTCCCCTATCGGTACCAACATGGTCATGACCGTGATCCGAATAATGGTCTGCATTACTGATGTACGTATCATTATTGGTTATGATAGCCCCACCTTCACCACAAGTGATGGTCTTTACATAATCAAAAGAAAAGCAACCCAAATCGCCATAACTACCTAAAGGTTTACCTTCGTAACTACCGCCAATCGCCTGACAAGCATCTTCTACTAAAAGCAAGTTATGCCGATCACATATATCTTTCAATGCTTTAAGGTCTGCCATAGAACCGCACATATGTACTGGCATCACCACTTTGGTTTTACTTGTAATGGCTTTTTCTACTGCCGCCGGATTTAACGTTAACGTATCATCAACATCTACTAAAATTGGCACAGCACCTATAGCCAATATAGATTCGAAACTTGCCACAAAGGTAAATGTCGGCATAATAACTTCATCACCTGCTCCCACTCCTGCACTTGCAAGAGCCACAGTGAGTGCTGCGGTACCACTACTTACAAGTTGCGCATGCTTTGTGTTCATTCTAAGGGCCAAAGCTTTTTCTAGTTCTAATGCCTTCCATTGATTATTTCGCATTCCATCAAACCCATAGCGCATAAGTACTCCGGTATCCAACACATCCTGAACCTGACTTTTTTCACTTTCCCCGAACAATTCAAACCCTGGCATTCTTTCTTATTTTAGTAGTTATACAAATCTTGTTTAAATTATTGATAAAACCAAAGTTTTATGGCCAGTATCAGCACCATAACAATCAAGAATTTCTTAACGAATCCGTCTCCTTTATTTACCGATATTCTACTCGCTAACCAAGCACCGCTGCCGTTACCAATAGCTAATATCAATCCGATTTTCCAATTTACCTGATCGTTTACTGCAAACACAATTAATGCAGATACCATATACATAAATACCACTGCTACCTTAGTGGCATTAGAACGTACTAGTGTCATTCTATTTATATAATGCAAGAATAGAATCATTATAAATCCCAAACCGGCGTTAATAAAACCTCCATAAATTCCGAAAAAGAAAAATACAATGATACCAAGCCACAAGTATTTACCTGTAAGACGCTCTTCTACTTCTTTGATTCCTATTTTGGGTGCGAAGGCTATAATAGCTACCACACAAAACATGACAATAGCCAATATTCGATTAAATAATGCACCACTTATATCTACGGCCAATTGTGCACCTATTATTGAGCCAAAAAAAGCAGAACTACCTAAATATATATTAAATGGAAATGTACTTACCCCTTTACTTTTAAAACCTGCAGTTGCTATTGCTGTCTGAAATATTATGGCTACCCTATTGGTACCATTGGCCAAGGTAGATGGTAAGCCTAGAAAAATTAGAATAGGTAGTGAAAGCAAAGAACCTCCACCGGCAACTGTATTAATAAAACCAACTATAAAACCAACGAGAATTAATAAGGGGTATGCGTACCATTCTTCCATAAAACTAAGGTATAAGGAAATTTACTATTGAATTTAAGTTTATGGTTTGATGCTACAAGAAAAGGGTCGATCCTTTTAAAATAAAATCATTAAAATGACACATTGAATTGTGTTGAATCAAAACCTTTATAACCAAATGATTTCATTTGTTCATAAGCTTCCTTAACTGTTCTTACAGGCAACTTACACGTATTGTTTTGACACACATATATAAAGGTTCCATCAACGGAATAACGATCTTTAAATAACGCTATATCACTCGAAATTGCACTACCTACCAACAGCGAGTTTGCCAAATACATACTACCCATTTCTGCTATCAGATTATTAGCAGTAGTACCGACTATCGCAATTTCATAGAATGGATATGCTTGATTTAACAATAATGAACCCCAAGTTCCATAACTAACAGCTTGATTTTCAAAATTTTCTATCAGTAATGAACCCATCAATTTTGCATCTTCTAAATATTCGGTATTATACTCAAGATGACCTAATTTAAAAAGATTCTGTGCCATAATTGCATTAGCTGATGGTACTACCCCATCGGATGTATTTATGATTTTTGGTACTAATTTACTAGCCACATTATAATAAAACAACCCAGAATCACTGCTATATTTTGAAATCGCGCTATTCATTAATTCTTTTGCACTATTTAAATATGACACATCTAAGGTCACCTCATATAGACTAATGGCACTTTTGGCTAACAAGGCATAATCTTCTAAAAAGACTTCTTTTTGCTTACTATCTGTTGTGTAGGAGTGCACTAATTGTTTGTTTTTATAATTATTCGATTCTAAGTACTCAAAAATTAACTTTGCTTCAGTTAGATAATTTTCATCTTTAAAAGTTTTAAATGCTTCCACTAATCCATCAATTAATAAGGCATTCCATGAAGTGATTATCTTATAATCTTTGGATGGTTTCAGCCTTTTCTGACGAGCTTCATATAGTATCGTTTTCCAATTTTTGATTTTATTTTCTAAAACTTCTTTTGAAATTGATTCCTGTTTTGAAAAATCAGCAACAGACAAGGTATTAAATAGCACAAAATTCTCGTTTTCCCAAACTTCACTAGTCTTGATTTCATAAAACGTTGAGAATAATTCAAAATCATCTCCTAATATGGATTGCAGTTCATTCTTTTTCCAAACATAATATAGCCCCTCTTCCCCATTGGTATCTGCATCCATGGCACTAAAATAACCCCCTTCTTCATTTCGCATTTCGGTTTTTAAAAACGCAAACGTTTCTTCAACCATCTTCCCATACGCTTTATCTCCATTAATTTTAAATGCCTTTGATAATATCCCCATCATCTGGGCATTGTCGTACAGCATTTTTTCAAAGTGTGGTACTTTCCATTTAGAATCTGTGCTGTATCTAAAAAACCCTCCTCCAACGTGATCATAAATACCACCTTGCGAGACTTTATTAAGTGTTTTAAAAACATAACTCATCACATCTTCATTTTGCTGTAAAACTGAATACTCCAAAAGCATATTCAAATTAGTCGGGATAATAAACTTCTGTTGCCCTATAGTTCCACCCCATTCTAAATCCCATGATTTAGACCATGCCTTAACTCCCTTACTAATTTTATCAGGTGTGACCGAATTTGCAAGCTGTTTTGCCGGTTGTTCATAAACCTCTTGAACACCATTTGCCAACATGGTTGCATACTCCTTCATCTTATCTGGATTCTTCTCAAACTCAGTACTGAATTTAATCAGAATAGATTTCCATTCTTCTTTGGTGTGATATGTTCCTAAATAAACTGGACTCCCATTTGGCAATATAATAGCGTTCATCGGCCATCCTCCTGTTCCATTCACCAACTGCAATGCTGTTTGATAGACCATATCTAAATCTGGCCGTTCTTCGCGATCTACCTTTATGCTCACAAATTTCTCATTCATCAAGCGTGCCACCTCTAAATCTTCAAAAGATTCCTCTTCCATTACATGGCACCAATGACACGTAGAATATCCTATACTTAACACAACTAAGCGGTTTTTCTTTGCGGCGTTTTTAAAGGTGCTATCCGCCCAAGGTTTCCAATCAACAGGATTATGGGCATGTTGTAATAAATAAGGACTCGTTTCATGTATAAGGTCATTCGTATAATCGAAATCTTCTATAGCAATTTTCTCTTGCCCATTGTTCTCAACCATTTTAGAACCATCGTTCCCACAGGAACCTAAAAAAACTAAATAAATAACAACCAATACTTGCTTAATAATTTTCATATAATTAAAAGGAAATAAAATATAAATAGATTCATCAAATATAAATTTATTTTAAACCAATCCTTTTTACATCGCTCATAGACTTTTAATTTCTTAAAAGTTAATTGGGTTGACGCTAAAGGAATTTTTATTGCTAGTAGACCTTAAGGAAACGTTTATCTATTACTAGCTAGAATAGATTAAACGCAATAGAATTTCTTATGACAGGAATACCCTTATAGATGGTAAAAGTACGTTTAGACAACATACCGGAGACATAGCACTGACTCCAATTCGAGTGCCTGGACTACTTGGGCCCATAAATACGGTGGTTAATTATAAAACTGCTAATAAATAAATATCAAAATAGAAATACAGTCCTAAAGAATATATGTTACTTTAGAAAAGCTAATAATCAAACTATATTGGAACATTAAAAATTTTGGTTTTTGCATCACCGAAAGGAGCAAGTTCTTCAGATAATAATCTTATAATATAACGTAGTATATAGATTTCAAAGTTCATACATCAAATATTTAGTGTACTATTGTTCAAATAAATTGTAGTCAATACTGCAATATAATTCTTGTGACATTTTAAAATATTCTACTTGACAAGTACATATTAAGAATATAAATAATAACACTATTTAATCTAATGCTTAAATGAAAATTGCCATATTATCTCAAAACCCTAATTTATATTCAACCAAACGTCTCGTTGAGGCTGGTGAAGCTAAAGGTCATGATATGCATATAATTGATCACTCTAAATGTGATTTGATTATAGAGAAGAAAAAACCAGGACTTATTTATCAAGGTAAAGAAATAGAGGGTTTTGATGGTGTTATACCCCGTATCGGCGCCTCTATTACTTTTTATGGTACCGCAGTAGTGCGTCAATTCGAGATGATGAAAATTTTCAGTTCGGTAGAGTCACAGGCTTTAGTTCGTTCACGAGATAAATTAAGAAGTTTACAAATACTGTCACGAGCTGGTTTAGGTCTACCAAAGACTATTTTTAGTAATTATTCTAAAAATGTTGGAGCTATAATCGATAAAGCAGGTGGTGCACCAGTGGTCATTAAACTGCTGGAAGGCACACAAGGGTTAGGTGTCGTACTTGCCGATAACCGTAATTCGGCGGAATCTATTTTAGAAGCTTTTAATGGATTACAAGCAAGAGTAATTGTACAAGAGTTTATAAAAGAAGCAAAAGGTGCTGATATTAGGGCTTTTGTGATTGACGGTGTAGTCGTGGGTTCAATGAAACGACAAGGTCAAGAAGGAGAATTCAGGTCTAATCTTCATAGAGGAGGTTCGGCAGAAATTATTGAACTTACCGATGAGGAAGAAAATGCAGCAATAAAGGCAGCAAAATGTCTGGGCTTAGGCGTAGCCGGTGTAGATATGCTACAGTCAGCTAGAGGACCATTAATTCTAGAAGTAAATTCATCACCAGGTTTGGAGGGAATTGAGACTGCCACAGGTAAAAATATAGCAGGAAAAATTATTAAGTACGTAGAACGAAATGTCGAGTAATAAATACACGGTTTTAGGTCATGCCATTGAAAAAGGCAAAGGCGCCCAACTAAATTTAGATATAGCCAAATTACATACCAGAACTAAAATAGAAGTTCCTGTAATTGTTCAACGAGGTAAAAAGGACGGTCCTACCTTATTGATTACTGGAGGTATTCATGGTAATGAAATTAACGGAGTAGAAATTGTACGGCAACTCGTATCCAAAAAATATAACAAACCAGCATGTGGAATGGTCATCTGTATTCCTGTGGTAAACATATTCGGATTCCTAAATCAAAGTAGACAATTTCCCGATGGCAGGGATTTAAACAGGGTTTTTCCTGGAAGCTTACGAGGTTCATTAGCTAGTAGGTTTGCTTTTCATCTCGTTAAAGATATTGCTCCAATCATCGATTGCTGTATCGATTATCATACGGGCGGCGACAGTCGTTTCAACGCACCTCAAATAAGAATTGATAAAAATGATCAGGATGGGCTCGCATTGGCAAAAATTTTTGGTGCTGAATTTATTGTTAAATCAGCTGGAAGAGAAAAATCATTTCGGGAAACATTACATCAACTAAATAAGTTGGTATTGCTCTACGAGGGTGGTAAATCGCTACACATTGATAGCGAGATTACCGATACAGGTATTGTTGGGGCTTTACGCGTAATGCACCATTTGGGCATGCGCGATTTTAGTGAAGAACTCGCTGAATTGACCACAAAACAAATTATCCCTAAATTGGTAAATGCCTCTAAATGGCTAAGGGCCAAACACTCTGGCATGTTCCACCCACTTGTAAAGGTGGGTCAAAAAGTGGAAAAAGGCACTGAAATGGGTAGTATTTCAGGTCCGTTTGGTTATTTTGAACGTAAAATAAAAGCCAGTGATACTGGTTATATTATATGCATCAATGAATCCCCAATTGTAAATCAAGGAGATGCTATTTTTCATATTGCCCATGATATTGACTAACAGTTTTTTATTTAAGTCTGAATAAGAAATTCATTTCTATGATTCTAGATGTTTAAGGTATTGAAATGAATTAAGGCATACTATTCATATTATGAGAACGTTATACAGGGCATCACCGTCAATACTACTTAAAGCATTCATAAAATAGACAACGCACACCATTTGCATTTAGAAACTATTATCTTTGCTTTGTGAAAAATCTTACCATCATACTCGCAATTTATTTGCTAGGGCTCAATTTTGCCCCTTGCAGTGATACGATTGCAGATAATGATGATGTACAAACAGAATATTCACAAGCTACAGACGGTGACCATAATCACAATTCAAGCGATCTTTGCTCGCCTTTTTGCCAATGCCACTGTTGCCACATGCATACTATCGATTTTGGATTAATTCCTTATGTACCTTTTCAGCCATATATTTCAAACGAGGTATTTGCATATTCACAGAATGCTGGTAAAAACTTTCCGATTTCTTTATTACAACCCCCAAGGGCATAATTCTTTTTTTTTAGGATAACTATATCCTGATTTGATGTTTTCAATTCTGAAAGCATCAATGCTGTTTTGTATTCTCGAAAGCAAACACTCTTTTTTTAAACTGAATTAATGCCTTAATCTATGATTAACAAAATCATTGATTTTTCAATCAATAACAAATTTATTATTGGTCTATTCACCCTTGCTCTAATAGGAGCAGGAATATGGAGTATGACCCAAGTACCTGTTGATGCTGTACCCGATATTACAAATAATCAGGTACAAGTAATCACCCAATCACCCAACCTGGGTACAGAAGACATCGAACAATTTGTAACCTACCCTGTAGAGGTGGCGATGAGCAATCTACCAAGCGTAACAGAGATTCGTTCGGTATCTCGTTTTGGCCTTTCTGTTGTCACCATTGTATTCGACGACGACATGGGCACTTATTTACCACGACAGTTAGTAGCCGAAAAACTACCCGAAGTTCAAAAACAAATTCCATCCGGATTTGGCGAACCCTCTATGGGGCCAATTTCAACAGGCCTAGGTGAAATTTATCAATACACGCTAGAAGTTGATACTGAATTCCAGAATACATATTCAATAACAGAACTAAGGACCATGCAAGACTGGATTGTTCGTAGGCAAATGGCCATGGTGCCGGGAGTGGTTGAAGTAAACGCTTTTGGCGGAAATCAAAAACAATATGAAGTTGCAGTAGATCCAGATGATTTACAAGCGATTGGAATTTCTATTTCTGAAGTATTTACAGCTTTAGAAAACAACAATCAGAATACCGGTGGGGCATACATTGAACGAAACCATCAAGCTAACTTTATACGTGGCGAAGGTTTGGCACGTACCGTTTCAGATATTGAAAATATCCTTGTCAAAAACGTAAACGGTATTCCAATAAAAATTAAGGATGTTGGTGATGTAAATATCGGTAGTGCGGTGCGTTATGGTGCAATGACCAAAGATGGAAAAGGAGAGGCCGTTGGCGGAATGATTTTAATGCTAAAAGGTGCCAATACAAATGAAGTAATCGAGAAGGTCACCGAGCGAGTGAAGCAAATTCAAAAATCATTACCAGAAGGGGTAACGATTAAACCTTTTCTTGACCGTAGCGAACTTATTGCAGACACGACCAGCACTGTAACAGGCAACTTACTCGAAGGTGGGTTAATCGTGATTTTTATCTTAGTTCTACTTTTAGGAAACTGGCGTGGCGGTTTAATTGTGGCGTCTACAATCCCACTATCCTTATTGTTTGCCTTCATTCTAATGAATGTATTCGATGTATGGGTCAATCTAATGAGCTTAGGCGCCATTGATTTCGGAATCATCGTAGATGGGGCCGTTATCATTGTGGAGTCCACCGTCTTCTTAATGTATAGCTATGTGGTCAAAAAGAAAACAGTTACGACCGAAACAAGAGATGATATCGCTGCTAAGGCGTCTAAGAAAATGATGAACGCCGCCTTTTTTGGTCAGCTCATTATCTTAATCGTCTTTCTACCTATTCTAGCACTAGAAGGTGTTGAAGGAAAAATGTTTCGCCCCATGGCACTTACATTTATTTTTGCAATGATCGGTGCAATGCTACTTTGTTTGACGTATGTACCGATGATTTCAGCATTATTTCTGCGCGCGCCAAAAACAGATAAAAAATCATATGGCGACCGTATCGTAAAATGGGTAGAAAA
Organism: Maribacter sp. ACAM166; assembly: GCF_005771495.1. Classification (GTDB taxonomy): domain Bacteria; phylum Bacteroidota; class Bacteroidia; order Flavobacteriales; family Flavobacteriaceae; genus Maribacter. The sequence continues at coordinate 86,783 of NZ_VAUW01000011.1, read as the reverse complement.
CAAATATGAGCCGTTACTGATACTATCGCTTAAAAAAGGTAAAGTTATTGTGGGTACGGCAATTGTACTTTTTATAGTTGCAGTAGTTGCCTTTACACGAATGGGAGGTGAATTCATACCTAAGTTAGATGAAGGTGATATTGCTTTCCACGCGATTTTAAAACCAGGTAGTTCCCTTTCTGAAACGATTGAGACAACTACCAAAATTGAACAAATTGTTAAAGCTAAATTTCCCGAAGTAAAAACTGTCATTAGTCGTATTGGTGTTGCTGATGTACCTACCGACCCGATGCCAATGGATATCGCTGATGTTTTTGCAATTCTAAAACCAAGCGATGAATGGACCTCTGCAAGTTCAAAAAGTGAATTAGTAGAACTGATAAAAAAAGAAATAAGTATCATACCTGGTGTAAATTATGAGTTTACACAACCCATCGAAATGCGGTTCAATGAACTAATCACGGGTGTTCGTGAAGACGTTGCCATCAAATTATTTGGTGAAGATTTAAACGTATTGGCAAGCAAGGCCACAGAAATGGGTAAAATCATCGCAAAAGTCCCTGGTGTGGCAGATATGAAGGTAGAAGCAATAGACGGTCTACCACAAATAACTATTGACTATAACCGCAACAAACTAGCCCAGTATGGTTTAAGTATCAATCAACTGAACGACGTCATACAGGCTGCTTTTGCGGGTGCTCAAGCAGGCGTCATTTTTGAAGGGGAAAAGCGATTTGATTTGGTAGTGCGACTTAAAGAAGAGAATCGTACCAGTATAGATGACATTCAAAATCTGTACATTAATCTCCCAAGTGGTGCGCAAATTCCCTTACGTGAGTTGGCAACTATTGATTATGAATCAGGACCGATGCAGATAAGTCGTGATAATACGAATAGAAGAACCTACGTTGGTATCAATATTCGTGGTAGGGACGTAAAATCTGTGGTAGAAGATATACAGGCAAGATTAGATGCTGATTTTAAATTACCCCCAGGATATTTCATTCGCTATGGTGGTGCATTTGAAAATCTTGAAAGAGCCAGTAATCGACTTCAAACAGTAGTACCCATTGCACTACTACTTATTTTCATCTTGATTTATTTTGCATTGAAATCATTTCCTCAAACGTTAATGATTTATTTGGCCATACCAATGGCTACCATTGGTGGAGTTTTCGCCCTATGGCTACGTGACATGCCATTTAGCATCTCGGCAGGTGTTGGTTTTATCGTATTATTCGGTGTGGCAGTATTAAACGGTTTAGTCATGATAAGCGGCTTGAATGAATTAAAAGAAGAAGGTGTCACTAATCTATCGGATAGAATTATAGAAGGAACCAAACGCAGGATAAGGCCTATAATGCTTACTGCATTTACAGATATTTTAGGATTCTTACCTATGGCTATTTCATTATCCGCAGGTGCCGAAGTACAACGGCCACTTGCAACCGTTGTAATAGGTGGTTTAGTTACGTCTACCCTGCTCACGTTATTCATACTACCCGTTTTTTACCAGTGGGTTGAAAACCGTGAAAAGATAAAGACCAAGATCAATTCTAAATTTGTAACTGTTACCTCGGTAGTTATATTCTTGTTTTCCTTTATTATAGCAGAGGCACAACAAATAGAAGGTACTGATAACCTTCCTCCTATTACCTTAGAACAAGCAACTCAGTTGGCAAAAGAAAATTATCCATCACTTAAATCGACCCGGTTAGCAATAGATAGGCAAAATGCCCTTTCTGGTAATACATATGATTTCGGAACTACCCAAGTTTTTACTGGTGGTGAAGAAATTTCAGCTGAGAAAGGCATCTATACAGTAATAGGTTTCGGACAGCAAAAAATTGACCTGCTTGGTATTCGAGCTAAAAAACGACTTCAAAAGCAACGGGTAGAATTAGCTAAAACCGCATACAGTCTATCCGAATTACAAGTTGAGTTGGAAGTAAAAGAAGCGTGGTCACATGCCTATCAAGCAAAACGAAAGTTTAGGTTGTATAAAGAATTGGATAGCATCTATGCTCAGTTCTCCCTAACTGTAGAACTCAATTATGAAGTGGAAGCAATTTCAAGATTGGAGTATGCCTCTGCAAAAAATCAGGCACTTCAAATAAACAATACCCTTCGGCAAGCGATTGGTAATTATCATATAGCGTTACAGAAATTAAATTTGTGGCTTGTTCCAGAAACGATGTACACCGTGACTGATGAATTTAAACCATTTGAAATAACTGGTTTGGTTCATGATTTCAACAGTAACGAACATCCAGAATTTCTACTTTCTCAAAAACGGGTAGATGAAGCAGATGCCACCTACAGTGCTGCTAAAGCCGATTTACTTCCTAAATTCAATATTCAAGGCGGACTACAACGTGTAAATGGCGAAAGTGGATTTAACAGCTATCAAGCGGGTATTTCTGTTCCGTTATTTTCGGGTCCTGAGCGAAGTCGCGTGAAAGCAGCCGATTTAGATAGACAGATTATAGAAAACGATGCCGCCTTTAAAGAGCGCCAGTTACAATCTGAATATATCCAAGCAGAACAGAATTTTGAAATTTGGCAGCAGAGTTGGTTCTTCTATAAAGACAAAGCAATACCCCTTGCCTTAGAACAACGAAACGGAGCCTTACTTGCTTATAAAGAAGGCGCAGTAGATTACGCTTCTTTTACACAAATAATTCGTGATGCTATACAGACGGAAATGGATGCTCTCGATACACTTGACAACTACTTAAACTCATTATTTAAACTACACTATTATACTCTATAAAATGAAACTAATACAAACCTATAAATGGATCGGATTACTGCTAATAAACCTCAGCATCTCATCCTGTGGAAACTCAAAATCAGATATCGCCAAAACAGTTGATAACCATAAAGATGATGCTGTTCAATTTCAAGAAGTTATGATTTCTGGCCAACAATTTAGTGCACTAAAGATGCAAATTGACACGCTAAAACAACGAAAAATGAGTGGTTATGTGGAAGCAAATGGTCAACTTGAAGTCCCACCGCAAAATGAAGCCACAATTACCACTATAACAGGTGCAAAAGTGGTTTCAATAGAAGTTATCGAAGGCGACAAAGTCGATAAAAATCAAACTGTAGCCTATGTATCGCATCCCAGTATTGTACAACTACAAAGCGATTATTTGAATGCATATAGCAATAGCCAATATTTGGATAAGGAATACCAAAGACAGCTGAAACTATATGAAGCTGGTGTAGCGTCTGGAATGAATTACCAAAAGGCTACAGCAGATTATCAGGCATCTAAAGCAATGGTCAATGGATTAGAAGCACAGTTGAAGCAGTATAGCATTAACGTGAGCGGTGTTCGCAAGGGCACAATATATCAACGAGTCGCTTTACTCAGTCCCATCGAAGGATATGTACAAAAAGTGAAGGTTAAAACAGGTCAATTTGTGCAGCCCCAAACAGATATAATAGATATTGTAAACACACACCATGTACATGCCGATTTGATGGTGTTTGAAAGAGACGTGGATAAAATTAAAAAGGGTCAAATGGTACGGTTCGTACTACAATCTAGACCCAATGAAGATTTAACAGCCGAAATTTATTCAGTCAGTAAAACCTTTGAACAAGACCCAAAAGCTGTACATGTGCATGCTGAAATTGAAAATAAAGATAGTAACTTAATACCTGGTATGTTCATACAGGGTCGTATCGAAGTTGACAATATTCAAACCAATGCAATGCCCGAAAGTGCTATAAGTATCGATGGAAATAAGTCCTTTATTTTTAAGGCCGTACCCGAAGGTGATGATTGGAGTTTTAGACCGGTTGAAGTAATTACAGGAGAAAAAGATGGCGATTGGGTTTCGATACGCTTAATGAGCGAACAAAAACAAAACGAACGATTTGCCTACAATAATGCGTACTATCTAATGGCAGAATTTAAAAAAGGTGATGCCGAACATAGTCATTAAGAATGATGTTAAAATAAATTTGATTATACAAACCATAACCGCATTGCTTAAATTTTAACCCAATATTTTTAGTAAAAATGGAATGACTAAAATAGAAAAAACCTTAGAAAATAAAAATGTTCGCCCAACTGCAATGCGCATCCTGGTTTATAAGTATATGGCCGAAAAGGAAATCGCAGTCGCCTTAACAGATATTGAGAATGCTTTCGATAAAGCAGAGCGCACTACACTATATAGAACACTCAAAACTTTTGAGAATAAAGGAATTGTACATCAAATAGACGATGGCACAAATATTTCAAAATTCGCATTGTGTGAACCTGGTTGTAACTGTGAAATCGACCAAGATTTACACCTACATTTCCATTGCAGTAATTGTGACAAAACGGTTTGCTTGACCGAGCATAAAATACCACATATTAATCTTCCGGTAGGCTATATCGCTGAAGACGTAAATTTGGTTATTAAAGGTATCTGTGACAAGTGTAGTAGTCAATAATTGCACTATCGTTGCATTACTATTTTTAAGACCTTGCACGTATTATGAAAAAGAAAAAAGTAAACTTGCGGGATATTGATACCCAAAAACATGCTGGCATTCACAGTCACGACGATGGGCATAATCATGATAACTCAGGTAGTGCTACAGACTTAAAAACCTACCTACCAGCCATTTTCAGTTTTATAATGTTGATCGTAGGTATCGCATTAGATTATTTTGACACATTTACATTTTTTGATGGATGGATACGTCTTGCTTGGTATATAGTTGCTTATATCCCTGTAGGATTCCCAGTTATAAAAGAAGGATGGAAAAGCATCAAAAATGGTGACTTCTTTACCGAGTTTCTATTAATGTCAATAGCTACATTAGGTGCTTTTGTAATTGGCGAATATCCCGAAGGTGTTGCTGTAATGGTCTTTTATGCCGTAGGGGAACTTTTTCAAAGTGCTGCCGTTACCCGAGCTAAAAGCAATATTAAAGCTTTACTTGATGTTCGACCGAATGAAGCGTTAGTTTATCGCAATAACGCTTTTATTTCTGAAGATCCAGAAAAAGTAGAAATAGGAGAAAAAATTCAAGTTAGAGTAGGTGAAAAAGTCCCTTTAGATGGTGTTTTACTTTCCGATAAGGGAACATTCAATACCGCTGCATTAACGGGAGAAAGTAAACCGGATACCCTTAAAAAAGGCGATTCTGTATTTGCCGGTAGTATCAATCTTGAAGGTGTAATAGAAATAGAAACCACCAAAGAATTTAAAAATAGTTCAATTTCCCGTATTCTAGATTTGGTCCAAAATGCAACAGCTCGAAAGTCAAAAACAGAGTTGTTCATTCGAAAATTTGCTAGAGTTTACACGCCTATTGTAGTTTATCTTGCGATAGGTTTAACGCTACTCCCCTACTTTATTGTAGATGATTATGTGTTTCGAGATTGGTTGTATAGGGCATTGATTTTCCTCGTAATTTCTTGTCCGTGTGCCTTAGTAATTTCTATTCCGTTGGGATATTTCGGAGGTTTAGGCGCTGCATCGCGCAACGGAATCTTGTTTAAAGGTGCCTCGTTTTTAGATAGTATGACCAAGATAAATACCGTGGTAATGGATAAGACCGGTACGGTAACCAAAGGTGTTTTTAAAATTAAAGATCTTGTTACATATCAAGATTTTAGCAAGGCAGATTTGATGAAGTACGTGATGGCTATAGAAGCGCAATCTACCCATCCTATTGCCAAAGCTATTATGGAATATAAGTCTGAAGGCACCGATTATAAAGCAACCGATGTTACGGAAATTGCAGGTAAAGGATTGAGAGGAACTGTAAATGGCAAGACTGTTTTAGTGGGCAATAAAGCACTAATGACGTCAAACCAGATTGAGGTTTTATCAGAAATGGATAACATAGTAGAATCTATTGTAATGGTAGCCATTGATAGCCAATTTGCTGGCTATGTAACAATTGCTGATGAACTAAAAGATGATGCGCATCAAGCTATAAAGGAAATCCGTGCAGCTGGTATCACCAAAATTATCATGCTATCGGGAGATAAAGATTCCATTACCCAAGAGGTAGCAAAACAATTGGGTATTGATTGGGCAAAAGGCGGATTACTACCTGAAGATAAGCTCGAAGAAGTTGAAAAGCTCAAAAAAGAACCAGGCACAAAAGTAGTATTTATTGGTGATGGTATTAATGATGCACCCGTACTTGCTGTTAGTGACGTTGGTATCGCAATGGGTGGCCTAGGAAGTGATGTGGCCATTGAAACGGCAGATGTAATTATACAGACTGATCAACCTTCTAAAGTTGCAAGGGCAATCAAAATAGGTAAGTCTACCCGAAGAATCGTCTGGCAAAATATCGGACTAGCCTTCGGAGTGAAAATTATCGTTCTTATTTTGGGAGCAGGCGGACTAGCAACCATGTGGGAAGCCGTTTTTGCAGATGTTGGTGTCGCTTTACTGGCTATTTTAAATGCCGTACGATTACAAAAAATGAAGTGGGATTGATATTTTCGAAACTATAAGTTAATGGTGTTAAGTCTATATATCTTGACTTAACACCATTTTTTTAACAAGCTTTTACAGACTAATAACAATCCATTTTTAATTGTCCGTTATGCTCAAGCTCAGCAAAATTAACGGTACTATTTTCTTCCAGTACCTTTTCTAACATATCAAGAACATCATGCTGCATTGCCAGTGAGCCACAAATCATAACGGTACCACCTATATTAATCGTGTTAAGTATGGTTTCTTTTTGTTCAGTGACTAAGTCTTGCACGTACTGTTTATTCTCTTCTCTAGAAAAGCAATTATGAATTGTTATATGTTCGTTTGTGGCAATTCCGTTTTTTAGAATATCATTATAAATAGCTGCTGATGCTAAAGTTCGGCCTCCCCAGAATAAAGAAATTTTCTTCATATTATTTTGCTCCATCATCCCTAAAAACGGAGCAATACCGGTTCCGTTGGCGATAAGTACCGCAGTATTAGAATTTTTCGGAAAATGAAAATGTGGATTAACATAAATGGCAGCTTCAATACTTTCTCCTATTTTCAAAGCAAATAGATACGTAGATCCACGACCTAATTTGTGTTTTTTAATGCTTAACAAAACCTCATCTCCCATTCTAGCAATTGAATAGTGTCGCGCCAATGCATTTCCATCCGGGAAAATGACAAGTAAATCCCCTGAGGTAAATGCTATCTTTCGCTTTGGTTTAAAGCGAAGTAGAAACGTATTATCTAGGTTTGCTTCAATACGCTCAATTAATTCAAAAGGTATTTTTTTACGCTTCTTTATCTTTACTAACGGACGTTCAATTGATACTTGAATACCAACCTGATTACTCCATTGAGCAACCCAAAGTTCGAGAGCATCAAAATCCGCATTGTTTATTTTACAAAGCGGTATTAGTGGTTGAAAATTTGAATTTACTTGTAACTGGCCATCCACTTTAATAGCAAACTTGCAATAATCAGGATAGTCTAACGAACCAAATCCTACTACTGCATATTCTATTTTATTCGGTTGCTTAAAGCTTGGAAAAATTGCTTCAAATTTCCGTGCATTGGTAGGTGGCTCACCTTCACCATACGTTGCCGTACATACAATAATGTGTTTCGCCTTCGCATAAGTAGTATACTTATTCAATTCAGTCAAATAGACTTTTTTACCAGCTTTACTCAATGCATTATAGAAACGTTGTGCAAAATCAAAAGAAGTACCCGTTTCTGAACCAACCAAAATGATGAATTCACAAACGTCTTTATCCGGCATATTTGAACTGACTTTCCCTTTTTTTCTTCGTTTCAGCGTCATCACAAAACCAGAATATATAAAGAACAGAATCGAAGCGGTGGCGAGGAGTAGAACGATAGACCATAGAACATTTCCTTCCCCAGTATGTACTACCCAGCTTAATCGGGATACTAGTACTACAAAAGGATAATCTCCACTACTCACTATAGCCCCCGTTTGTTGATTCACTTGAATCTCCCTATCCGTCATGGCAATTTGATAATAATCTTCTGGGTCTTCGGAAAAAGGAAAATCGACTTGGCGAACATCATCGAGTGTAGTTTCATGAAAAAATGGAACGTCCTTAATATGCTCATAAACTTTGTCTGAATATTCATTATTAATTTCTTGTTGCGTAAGTGCAGTATTAGGAAGCAAGTCAAATTTTTCCGCCGATAGATAAACTCCGGTAAGTGATAGAATGATAATCGGAATAAAAAACCACCTACTCAAAATTACATGGTAACGCAACTCAAAATAATCTTGCTGAACTTTAAAAAATAATTTAGTGAAACCACCCTGTCTTTTGGCAAGTAAGAACAAACCTGTACTAACAATTATAAAAAGAAGTAATGAAATAAGTCCGACGAAAAACCGACCCATACTTTTCAGGAATAAAGAACGGTGAACATTGGTCGCAAAACTATAGATATAGGGTCGCTCTTGCACTTCACCTAACTGCTCACCCGTGGTAGGGTTTATATAAATATCAAGCGTTTCCATATCCATCGTAAGTACGGAAACCTTTACAAAACCAGATGATTCTACTTCAAGCGCTAAAACCTCATCATACGAATTCTTTAATGCAGCAATAGTAGTGGCTAGTGAAACTTCATTAAGATTCTCGGCTGCGTACCCTTTTGCCTGATGAGAAATAGGCTCAACGGCTAAAATAATACCGGTAACAGAAGCTACTATTAAAAATAGAGAGGAAACAAGGGCAAGGGCAAGATGACTATACCGCCAGATGGAAATGGTCATAAAAAGAAGTTATATTAGTTGTGCTGTTGGTATTAAATTTTCCTTTTAAGCATACTCTTAGAAAAGAAATAGTCCGTTATAATTTACATGTTCCGAAATATCATTTCATAGCTATTCCGAAACATGTATCACTACTTTAATTGTTCTTTCTATTGTGGAAGCATACGCACGTAACGAATGAATCCTTTTCCTTCTACTTTTGTTTTTAAATTATCCGAAGTCAACTCAAATTGAATATCATCTGCGAAGTACCCTTGATCTTCAACAGAAGTTTCAAATCGCAGACTGTATCCTTTATCGATTTTATCGATTGGTATTTGTAATACAGACAAAGTACGTTCGCCCCCGCTTATGGTTTCGCCAGAAATAGCATCTATATTCGGACGGTTCTTTCCGTAAAACTTCCACCATTCGGTTATCTCACTATACCACTCGCTATCTTTCCCTATGACATACAAAGTCTCTTCATAGTTCTCTTCGGCATTAACAATCGAAACCACTATATAAGCACCTTCGCCACTATAATTCGTTAATTGAATAAGACATTTAACGGGTTGCTTATCTACTGTGGTAAATGCAGTCAATAATGACCCTGCTAATAAAATTACTGGAATAAATTTGATTAATTTTTTCATCTATATAAAAATTCGCTAACCAGTTAAAATATATCTGATTATATCGGCTGGTATTGCCATTATTAAATTAAATACCCACTCGCCTTTCGGCTGGCAAGTTATTGACTTTCAGACTACTTTAAAAAGCTCAATGAGATTTGCCCATTTTTTAATAATTCATTTTCACTTGCCAAATCATAAACCGTTTCTTCAAAATCGGTCGTTACTTTTGTATCAGCTCCTTTTGAAATAAGGTATTTCAACATCTCATCATTCTCGGCTTTCATGGCTGCCAAATGCAATGCCGTTAGTCCGTCGTCATTTTTAGTATTGATATCAATATCAATATCAGAAATCCTTTTTAACAACGCAAAATCATTGTTTTTGGCAGCAATATGGTACAATATATTTCCTTCAGACTGTGCGGTATTGAATGCAACCCCTTTTTCTTGAAGTAACTTCAATTTGGCATCAAAAGCTTCCGTCTTTCTAGTATCAAATGATTCTGCCAAATAATACGCAAGTGTATTGCCTTTAGCATCCTTTACTAAAATATCAGCTTCATTTTGTAGTAAAAATTCAACCACATCAGCTTGATTATTCTCCACGGCAAGCATTAAAGCCGTCTGACCATTTGTATTCGCTACGTTGAAATCTTTTACATCCTTAGAAAGTAGTTTCACTTGAGCCAATTCATTTCGAGAAGCGGCATTAAGAAATGGTGTATTTCCTTCTTCGTCCTTTTGATTCACATCTGCACCAGCAGAAAGAAAGAGTTCAAAAATAGCTGTATCCTTATTATTGCTCGCTAGTCTATGCAAAGGTGTACTACCTTCTTTGGTAACGATATTTGGTTCTAAACCTAGACTTTTTAAATAGTCATAAACTGCTAATGGATTACTAGACCCACGACCACCTTGCGTTGCAAAAAGAAAAGCATTACCACCTTTATTGTTTAGAGACTTATAATCAACCCCTTTATTAACGAGTAGTTTTAAGAAATCTATGTTGCCTTTTTTGGAAGCATAATTAAATATTCCATTTCCATCGTCATCTTTACTATCTAGTTCCATCCCTTTAGACAAAAAGAAATCTAATTCTTTCTCATTTTCAAGCGAAGAAGCCACCATCAGCAATAAGTTTGCGCCATGATTATTTTTCTCATTAGCTAGATTTACCCCTTTCTTTTCAAATGTTTCATATACAACAGGATTTGTTGAACCTGCGTTTGCTGCAAACGCAAGCGGTGTATATCGGTGACTATCTAAGGCCGTTACTGAAGAACCTTCGTCAAGCAGATACTTAACCAAATCAACATTGCCAGCATAACCTGCCCAATGTAAATAAATTCGGCTATCGTGCGTTTTCTTGTCAATAGAATTCCCTTCTAAGGATACTAAATACTTTAACACCTCAACATCTACTTTTCCCAACAAGGCAAAGGTTGTTGCATCAAAAGCATTGTCATTAAATGCCGTTGGATTATTACCTTCTGAAATTTTTTGTTTTACAGCTGCTATATCTGGATTCCCTTTCCAAAAATCTCGATTATGTAATTCATTCTTTTGTTGGGCTGTACTTACAAAGCTCACAACTAATAAAGCGACTACCGCTATTTGTTTTACTCTATTCATTTTCTTATTTTTTTACAAAAGATTCGATAACAGTTTCAATTTCGGTTTGTTCGTCATACTCATCATCAAAAAGATATTTGTACAACACTTTATTATCCACCTTTTCTTCTAGAGTTAAATTTTGGTTACGACCATAGACATCATCCCATTTTGAACGCACCAATGTCCATTTATCAGTATTCTCTTTCCACCAATTAGCCGCAGCGGCACATGTACTGTCATCCACCTTTACATACGTATTATATCCTTTTTCCTTTGCCAGTAGAACATCTTCTTTACCAGGCTCACGAATTACTTTAGCATTATCTTGATCATGCAACCAACCATAATCAGTAATTTCTTGACGGTTGCCACGAACGGTCAAATTATAATCACTTCTTGTAGTGTATTCACGTCTAGGCATTGGTGCATCGGCCGTATTTTCCCAATAGCTTTTTCCATCTACATGTACCCAAGTTGATGAACCTTCGTACCGCGGACTGTCATCTACTTGATACACTTTTTGTGTCCATTGCCCTTTTACTTCAGCCGCAGGTAATTTAGAATATGTCCACGTGTTATCTGAATTATAAGAATATTGATCTGTGTTCTCAAACAACCAATCTTGGCGCCAGTGTTTAACAATATAGGGCTCTGCAGGATTCCCCACTTGAAGTAAATGCTGAATAGAAAGCTTATCATCTTCATCGATAATTAATTGCGCCCATTCTAAACCTTTATCAATTTTCATTTTTGATGGTTTATACAGAGAATCATTACTATAGTTGAAGGTTTCTGCGAAGTTGAAGGTTACTTCATAACAACCACACATATTCTTAATTGCGTTGCGGTCTTCTTTCAATTTTTGTTTTTGTGAAAAGACACTTATCGAAACCAATAGTGCCAATAGTGTATGTAAAGGTGTTCTCATTAGGTATGATTTATTTTTTTTAGGTTCGGTGCCAAAAATAACTATTTTTATTTATTCTAAATAAGAATAGTTATTATATTTGCTCGCTATTAAGATTAATTCTAAATAAATACAATGCAATTTCGCTTTACGTCCCTCTTACTAATTATAGGCTTTCAGTTTGTCACTGCTCAAGCAGAAGATGAAAATACTCCCTCACAAGTGCTAGAAGAGGTAATTGTAACAGCAACACGAACGCGTAGACAACTATCATCTCTACCACTACCTGTGACCCTAATTGGAAAAAAGAAGATTCTACAGTCAGGTAGCATCCGATTAGATGAAATTTTAAATGAACAGACTGGTATTATAACTGTCACCGATGAAAGCGGATTTAAAGGTGTACAGATTCAAGGTATCGCATCCGACTACATACTTATACTAATGAATGGTGTTCCCCTTGTAGGTAGAAGTGCTGGTAATTTTGATTTAAGTCGACTTACTATAGGCAACATCAAACAGATTGAAGTTGTCAAAGGCCCGTCAAGTAGTCTTTACGGTTCTGAGGCTTTGGGCGGTGTCATCAATATTATTACCGAAAAACCAACATCGAATGTATTGAACGGAAATGTATCATACCGTATTGGTAGTTACACGCAACAAGATATTAATCTAGACCTAAAACAAGTTTTTAAAAAATTTAGGTATGGCTTTTTTGCCAATCGATTTTCAAGTAACGGCTATGACCGAGATAATGATACTAAAGGACAGACTGTTAATCCGTTTGAGAATTATACACTAAATGGACGCTTGTATTATGATTTTAATGAAAAGCTATCCCTATTCACTTCTGCCCGATTTTATGACCAAAAACAAGATGCTGGCTTTCCGGTAGATAGTATACAGTATGAGGGTGACACAAAAGAACGAGAATGGAACGCACACGCACGACTCGACCACAAATGGAATAAGAAACTTACTACTGCATACGAACTGTATTACACCAATTACACCGCCAAAGAGTTATTGGCAGACCCTATTACTACAGCTATTTTAAGTGATAGTGATTTCTACCAAAAACTATTTCGCCCAGAAATTCGTGGTAGCTATAAATTTACCCCAATTGAACAAAGTGAAACCGTAGGTTGGAAATCGGGAACACTTACAACAGGGTTAGGTTTTCAATATGATGAATTAAGCAGAACCTATTTTGATGAAACCGTACAATTTACGTCGCAATACCTATATGCTCAGTATGATTTTAATTTGATAGAACGATTGAATATAATTACTGGTGCTCGCTTTGACAATCACTCAGAATACAGTAATCAATTTAGTCCGAAATTGGCTATGCGTTATAAATTAACCAATGCTTTTGCCGTAAAAGCTTCAGTAGGTTATGGCTTTAAGGCTCCCGATTTTAGACAGTTGTATTTCGACTTCACGAACTCGGCAGTAGGCTATACCGTTCTTGGGTATAATGTGGTATTCGATAAATTACAAGAGCTTGATAAACAAAATCAGATTCTTGATATTCTTGCATCAGAAGATGATCTCAACACCCCTTTAGAAGCCGAAAGTTCTATTGGCTACAATATAGGTTTTGCCTATACCGAAGGGAAAAGCAATGTTGAATTGAATTTTTTTAGAAACGATTTTAAGAACCTTATCGACACACGCATTATTGCTCGTAAAACAAACGGTCAAAATGTATTCAGCTATATCAATTTTGATGAAATCTATACCACCGGGTTCGAAGTGAATTCGCGGTATAAAGTATCAGATTTTGTACATGTAAGTACCGGCTATCAGCTTTTATATGCTTACGATAAGAAGAAAAAACAAGATGTGGACGATGGACAAGTATTTATACGTGATCCATCTACAAGTCAGGCCGTAGCAGTCTCCCAATCCGATTATTTCGGACTCGTAAATCGCTCGCGGCACAATGCCAACTTCAAAGTGTTTTATGATATCGCTTCCGCTAAAACAAACCTTAATCTACGGCTTCTTTATAGAAGTAAATATGCTCAATTCGATACCAATGGCAATGGGCTTATCGATACATACGACACCAGTTTTATTGATGGATTCGTAACAATAAATGTAGCCGCTGGCAAAACTTTTTATCAAAATTTCACACTACAGGTAGGAGCAAATAATCTTTTGGACTATACCGATAACAATATCCCGACCATGCCGGGAATTCAAGGATACTTAAAATTAAATTATCAATTCTAACCTACCTGACAATGAGCAGGTTTTCAATTCCAAAACCCATGACGAAGAACATTTTTTTAGGAGCATTTTTAACACTAGTATTCACATCTTGCAGTAATGTCGATGACAACACCCCAGCAGCAGTGCTAATACAAGCAGAAAAAGTGAGCAACTTACATGCGCCACAAACTGGCGGACAAGGGCAACCCGTAGGTGGCGAATTTGCCAAGTTTGATTTTGAGACAGGCTTACCAACTACCAGCGATACCGATTGGGACATCGCATTTAGAGGAACTACAATTGCCGTAAATGGAGGCGCTGAATCTGGTACTGCCGAAGAGCCTGCCCGTAATGGAAATGCTGGTGTCGCAATAGTTACCGGAACTTTTGATAGTGTAACCTCTGCAGAAGGACTTACATTTAACCAAGATGCCGATGCATCATTCGCAATCCCAACTGGGAGTGATAACGGATGGTACAATTACAACCCTCAGACGCATATAATTTCTGCCATTCCTGGTAAAGTTTTTGTTTTTAAAACTACGGAAGGAAACTTCTCAAAAGTTGAGTTACTTAGCTACTATGAAGATGCACCGACAACGCCAGATGGTATGATTGATGCATCTCTATATTATACCTTTAATTATGTCTATAACCCAAATGAAGGGGAAACGACATTTAAATAAGTTTGTTTTAGTTTAAGTTGTTTGTACAAAAGCTCATCTAATGTAGATGAGCTTTTGTTTTTTTAATGCTTTATCCTACTTTCTAGTACAGTTTCAGGTCTGGTACGATATACCTAAAATAGTATTCTATTATTATGAGTAAGAAAATTCTTCATATATTGACAGAAATAAAGGTTTAAATATATATTAATTTTTGTATTTTTCGAAAATATTAAGTTTGCCTTAAATACAGTTCAGCGTATAATTGATACATATGAATACGATACTGATAGTAAAAACGTCGAGTTAATAGTTAATAAAATGAATACTGGTTTGAAGATACAATTACTTGAAAAAGCCCTAAAAATAGAGAAAGAAGCAAGGCAAGAGGCAGAGCGTATAGCTACAGAAAAAAGTATAGAGCTTTCCAAATCAATTCAATCTTTAGAAGAAATAGATAAACTGAGAACTGCATCAGAATCCATTGCAACCGAATTAAGACAGTTTATTAAAACGGCCAACGTTCCTGTTTTTGGTATCGATAGCAAAAGGCTTGTAAATGAGTGGAATCAGGCTAGTGAAAAACTTTCTGGATTTAAAAGAGCAGAAATGTTAGGCAAAGGTCTAACACAATATATTGCCGAAGACTACCAAGAAGCAGCACTAAAAATATTGGACGATGCTTTACTTGGAAAAGAGACTGCCAACTATGAGCTGCCTGTATTTACCAAAGAAGGAAAGCGTTTAGTGCTTTTATTAAACTTAAATACACGTCGTAATACTAATGGCGTAATCACTGGTGTATTAGGAGTAGGGCGAGATGTTACAGAACGAGCCCTTCAAAATGAAGAGGAAGAAAAACGAGCAGATGAGTTAGTTCTTGCCAACAAAGAACTTACTCTTCAAAATGAAGAGGAAGAAAAAAGAGCAGATGAATTAATTAGTGCCAATGAAGAGCTTGCCTTTCAAAATCAAGAGGAAGAAAAACGAGCAGATGAGTTAATTATTGTCAACAAAGAACTTGCCTTTCAAAATAAAGAGAAAGAAAAACAAGCAAATGAATTAGTCCTTTCCAACGCAGAAATCACTTTCCAGAAAGAACTTAGTTATCGTTCTGAAATGGAAAGTATAGCTCATGATTTAACGCTACTTATTGAAACGGTCAACGCTCCTATTTTTGGTATAGATAGTAAAGGACTTGTTAATACATGGAATCGGGCTTCTGAAAAAATTACTGGATTTACAAAAGACGATGTATTAGGAAAAAATCTGGTACAAACGTATGTCACGGAAGAACACCGAGAATCCGTAAAAAAAGTATTAGACGATGCTTTGCTTGGTAAAGAAACCGCCAACTACCAGTTGCCGTTATTTACAAAAGATGGACAGCCTGTATTGGTCTTATTAAATTCAAGTACTCGTCGTGATGCTAAGGGTGAAATTACAGGTGTATTAGGAGTAGGACAAGATATAACAGAGCAAAGACAAGCATCGCAATATGCCCGTAGTTTAATTGAAGCTTCGCTTGACCCCCTGGTTACTATTTCTCCTGAAGGGAAAATTACCGATGTAAACAATGCCTCAGTTAAAGTTACAGGTGTCCCAAGAGATGCATTAATAGGTACTGATTTTTCTAATTATTTTACCGAACCTGAAAAAGCTAGAACAGGCTATAAAAAAGTTTTTGACGAAGGCTCTGTCTCCGATTATCCATTAACCATTCTAGATAAAAAAGGAAAATTAACCGATGTTTTGTACAATGCCTCTGTTTATAGAGATGACAAAGGAAATGTTCTAGGCGTATTTGCTGCGGCTAGAGATGTGACCGCTCAAAAACAAGCGTCGCAATATGCCCGTAGTTTAATTGAAGCTTCCCTTGACCCCCTGGTTACTATTTCTCCTGAAGGTATTATTACCGATGTAAACGATGCTTCTGAAAAAATTACAGGTGTCCCAAGAGATGCATTAATAGGGACGGATTTTTCTAATTATTTTACCGAACCTAAAAAAGCTAGAACAGGCTATAAAAAAGTTTTTGACGAAGGCTCCGTCTCCGATTATCCATTAACCATCAGAGATAAGAAAGGGAAACTAACAGATGTTTTGTACAATGCCTCTGTTTATAGAGATGACAAAGGAAATGTTTTAGGTGTATTCGCTGCGGCCAGAGATGTGACCGCACAAAAACAAGCGTCGCAATATGCCCGTAGTTTAATTGAAGCTTCCCTTGATCCTCTGGTTACTATTTCTCCTGAAGGCATTATTACCGATGTAAACGATGCTTCTGAAAAAATTACAGGTGTTACAAGAGATGCATTAATAGGTACGGATTTTTCCAACTATTTTACCGCACCTGAAAAAGCTAGAACAGGCTATAAAAAAGTTTTTGACGAAGGCTCTGTCTCCGATTATCCATTAACCATCAGAGATAGGAAAGGGAAACTAACAGATGTGCTATATAATGCCTCTGTTTACAGAGATGATAAAGGAAATGTTTTAGGTGTATTCGCTGCGGCTAGAGATGTGACCGCTCAAAAACAAGCGTCGCAATATGCCCGTAGTTTAATTGAAGCTTCCCTTGACCCCCTGGTTACTATTTCTCCTGAAGGTGTTATTACCGATGTAAACGACGCTTCTGAAAAAATTACAGGTGTCCCAAGAGATGCATTAATAGGTACGGATTTTTCGAATTATTTTACCGAACCTGAAAAAGCTAGAACAGGCTATAAAAAAGTTTTTGACGAAGGCTCCGTCTCCGATTATCCATTAACCATTCTAGATAAAAAAGGGAAACTAACCGATGTTTTGTATAATGCCTCTGTTTATAGAGATGACAAAGGAAATGTTTTAGGTGTATTCGCTGCGGCTAGAGATGTGACCGCCCAAAAACAAGCGTCGCAATATGCCCGTAGTTTAATTGAAGCTTCCCTTGACCCCCTGGTTACTATTTCTCCTGAAGGTATTATTACCGATGTAAACGATGCTTCTGAAAAAATTACAGGTGTTACAAGAGATGCATTAATAGGTACGGATTTTTCCAATTATTTTACTGAACCTAAAAAAGCTAGAACAGGCTATAAAAAAGTTTTTGACGAAGGCTCTGTCTCCGATTATCCATTAACCATCAGAGATAAGAAAGGGAAACTAACAGATGTTTTGTACAATGCCTCTGTTTATAGAGATAACAAAGGAAATGTTCTAGGCGTATTTGCAGCGGCCAGAGATGTGACAGAGCTAAACGCTCAAAATAAACAGAAAGAAAAGTGGGTAAATGAATTAGCCAATACTAAAGTTGAGTTAGAGTTAAAGGTCGATGAAAGAACCTTAGAGCTAAATGAAGCTTTAAAAAAGGAAAAAGAATTAAGCGAACTAAAATCGAAATTTGTTTCAACAGCATCTCATGAATTTAGAACTCCGTTATCAGCAATTAATTTTGCTGCAGGCTCCATTAAAAAATACTGGGCTAAAATGGAGCCAAGTATGGTAGATAAAAAACTGAATAAAATTGAAGATCAGGTGAAGCATATGACAAAATTATTAGATGATATTTTAGTTGTTGGTCAGGCCGACGCTGGTAAAACGAGGTACAAACCTTTATATGTAAACCTCGGAGATTTTATTAATGAAATAATTGAAGAAGTTTATAGTTCACACGAAAAATCACACGAAATAGTGCTAATTGATCATGAAGAATTAAAAAACTCTGATATTCTCATTGATGAAAAATTAGGACGAAATATATTTATCAACTTAATGGGTAACGCTATAAAGTTTTCTCCAGATGCCAAAAAGGTTACTATTGAGTTTTCGTCTGAAAAAAACTACGTACTTATTTCAATAACAGATTACGGAATTGGAATTCCCCAATCTGAGTTTGAAAATATATTTCAGCCTTTTACCCGAGGAGAAAATGTTGATTTAATTCAGGGAACTGGTCTTGGTTTATCAATTGTAAAGGAAGCAATAGAAGCAATGGGAGGAAAAATAATTGTTACTAGTACTATTGGGAATGGCACATGTTTTATTGTAAAAATTGCAAAGAATTAAAAATTAAAAAATTAAAAAATCATCATGAATAAAATTTTAATTGTAGAAGACACATTGGCCATAAGAGAAGAAGTTTGCGATATTCTTGAAATGGAAGGATATACCGTTTTTCAGGCTGGAAATGGAGAAATTGGTTTTGAAATTGCTGTTAAAGAGAATCCAGACCTTATCATTTCAGATATACTCATGCCCCCCCTTGACGGTTATGAAATGTTTCAAAAACTACTGAGTAATGATGAAACAAGGGCTATTCCTTTGATTTTTCTTTCTGCAAAAGGCGAGAAAGAAGACATTAGATTTGGAATGAATCTAGGGGCTGAAGATTATTTAAGCAAACCAATAAATATTAATGATTTGGTGAATGCCGTTGAAAATAAAATTAAAAAGAAAATGATTTTAGATCAAAAGTATATTAATAAAACAGCAGCATTATCAAATCTTGTTGAAAACCAAAAAAGTCAAATAGAAAAACTAGAAAATCAAGTTTTAGAAATAACACAATTATTAAACAAAAAGATTTAAATATTGGCCAGCCTGACAATGGCACATAAGATACTACCTCTTTAAATGCAAATACAGGAAACGTTATTAAAGACCGAATTGAAGATATTTATAATCCCTATAAGGAACATAGAAAAAATTAAAAAGTACTGATATTCTCATTAATCAAAAGTTAGGGCAGAGTATTTCTACTACTATACGTAGTAAGGCTATATACTTTTCTCGAGATGCTAAATAAGTTACTATTGAATTGTGTTGCAAAAAGGTATGTGATTTTTTTAGTTACCGATATTAAAATTTTTGAATCAGCCCTTAAAAATATATTTCAGCCTTTTAGAAGAGGAGAAAATGGTGATTTAATTCAGGGAACTGGTCTTAGTTTATCAATTGTAAAAAAAGCAATAGAAGCAATGGGAGGAAAAATACGTGTTAATAGTACTATAAGGAATGGAACATCCTTAACTCCAAAATATAAATAAATACTATGTCTAAAATATTAATTGTAGAAGATACATTGGCGATAAGAGAAGAAGTTTGCGATATTCTCGAAATGGAAGGGTATAACGTTTTTCAGGCTAGAAATGGAAGAATTGGGTATGAAATGAGTGTAAAGGAGACTCCTGATCTTATTATTTCAGATATACTGATGCCCTCCCTTGACGGTTTTGAAATGTTCAAGAAACTACAAAACAATAAAAACACAAGGTCGATTCCTTTGATTTTTCTTTCTGCGAAAGGTGAAAAAGAAGATATTAGAGTTGGAATGAATCTAGGAGCTGAAGATTACTTAACGAAACCAATAAATGTAAATGATTTGGTGAATGCCGTTGAAAATAAAATTAAAAAGAAATTAATAATAGATCAAAAAATTATTGATAAAACGGCCGAGTTATCTCAACTGCTTAGATCTCATAAAAATGAAATAAATAGACTAGAAAATCAGATTATACATATGACAAAATTATTAGATGATATTTTAATGATAAATCAGGATGATGCCGATAAATTAGATTCAACTCTTTAAATGTATCTATTGTCTATTGTATTCCTAAAATAATTTAAGAGATATATCCTTTGTGCCTAAATCATACTACATGTTACTACCTGAGAACGTTTAGTTACTAAGCGCTAACATTCTCATTAATAAAAAATTAGGTTAAAACATTTTATCAAAATAATTAGTAACACAAAAAAATAGCTGCTAAAAAGATTACTATTGAATTTCCGCCAAGAAAAAGCTCCATCATTGTTTTGATTACAGCATACTAAATTGAGATTCAAAATCAGCCCTTAAAATTATATTTCAGCCTAGTACACGAAAAGTACATGTTGCTTTAATTTTGGGAGCACGACTTGGTGTATCAATTGTAAAAGAAGTAGTTGGAGGTAACATATGTGTGTATCGCAATCTCGAGAATGAAACCTCTTCACGAGTAATGGTTCCAAAAAATTAAATACAAATTATGTATAAAGTATTAGTTGTAGAAGACACATTGGCCATAAGGGAAGAAATTTGCGATATTCTCGTAATGGAAGGCTATACCGTTTTTCAGGCTAAAAATGGAAGAATTGGTTTTGAAATGGCTTTAGAGGTGAATCCAGATCTTATTATTTCAGATATACTGATGCCCTCCCTTAGCGGCTTTGAAATGTTTGACAAACTACAACGTCATAAAATAACAAAAGCTATTCCTTTGATTTTTCTTTCTGCGAAAGGCGAAAAAGAAGATGTTAGAATTGGAATGAATGTAGGAGCTGAAGATTATTTAACGAAACCAGTAAATGTGAATGATTTAGTGAATGCTGTTGAAAATAAAATTAAAAAGAAATTAATTATAGATCAAAAAATTATTTTTAAAACAACAGAATTATCTACTATTCTTTCAAACCAGAAAAACGAACTAGATAATTATTCACATATTATTTCACATGAATTAAAATCTTCACTAAGAAATATTTCAGACCTATTAACTTGGACTCAAGAAGAACTGGAAGAAACTAGCAGTTTTGAAAATTCTATTAGTAAGATTCAACTTATGGGAGAAAAGGTTGAAAG
Organism: Maribacter sp. ACAM166; assembly: GCF_005771495.1. GTDB lineage: Bacteria > Bacteroidota > Bacteroidia > Flavobacteriales > Flavobacteriaceae > Maribacter. The sequence continues at coordinate 65,412 of NZ_VAUW01000011.1, read as the reverse complement.
AATGGAGTTATTATTAGTAAAACTCGAACAGCACAAAAATATAACGCCTGCTTCTTTTAAGACTAACGCTATAAACATGAATACGATTGCAGAGCGGGTTATTAAAGAAATAAATAAGCCTCCTCATATCACTATTAAAATAAATAATGAACTACCCACCCTGTTTGCGGATGAAATTATGTTTGAAAAAGTTTTTGAAATTCTAATACAGAATGCTTTGGACCATAGTGATAAAGAAAATGGTTTAATTGAATTAGGATGCGAAACAACGGAAAAAGACTATGTTTTTTCAATCAAAGATAATGGAATTGGAATAGATCTAAAATACCAAGAAAAAATATTTAGTATGTTTCAAACAATTGAATCAACTAAATCTACAGGCATTGGATTAAGTATTGTTCAGAAAATTATCTCTCATTTTAAAGGAAAAGTATATGTAAAAAGCACCCCTAAAGAAGAAACAACCTTTTATTTCAACCTTCCAAAAACAAATTAATGATGCCTAAAATGTAGTGGCTAGACATCAAAAAAAATGGATAATAGTATATTAATTTATAAATAGTAGAAGTAGAAACTCCCAACCGAAAAAACATATCCTTTGTAAACTTGCCTATGTTTAAGAATATAAGGTTAACCTTTAAACTTATTACTTAAAAAAGGCAACTATCCCTAGACGAATACAGTAGTACACCTACTCCAAAATCTTAATGAAATCTTGAAAAACAATATACGAAGGGTTAATCATTAAAACAAAATCGAAAGGTAGGCTCCAATTCTCTACATACCTCCACCGTATAGCTTCTGTCATAGCTAAGCTTACTGCCCTTTTGTTTGAATTCGGTCGTGTATTCTCTTTTTTTAGATATATTTCAAAATTAAATTAAACAGCCAACGTGCTCTTACCTTGACGTCCAATCAAATGTTATACGTACAGTGTTTTAGGTACTGTACAATGCTAAGGCAGTTCTTCATCAATAGCATCGACTCAGAAAATAGTAGCTCCAAGCGCATCGAATAATAATCACTAAGTTAGCAATCTATACTAATATCTCCCAAGTAACCCACTACGCACAATTTGAAGAAATCTAAAAAATTATAACTAAAGAAAGTTTCATCTTGAACGCTATCCCATACTAATTAATGGTCAGATTATAGAGAAATGATAAATCGAGCACTCCTTGTAATCGTCGGTAGAAATTGGTCTCTGATACATCATTATTTATTTGAAAGATATTGAAAAGCTTCTGTTGATAATCCTTTTTACCCTGCATCCTAAAATTGATTATTAGTGCTGTCTTCAGCAAAGACTTGTGCACCAGACACACCGTATATACCGTATGGCTTGGTCTGCTCCTATTTGGAGAAATTCGTATTAAAACCCGCCACAGCGTATATACATAAACGTTAGCAAAAATGAACAAATAAAAAAATCATGGTAAATTTACAAACCAGTTTAATTTTTTTAGATTCGTTACATGTCAAATAAACCAAAAATAAGAATTGCATTAGTTGGATTAGGGAGTATTGCTCAAAAAGCTTATTTGCCAATTTTAGCAAATCACTCGAAAATCGAACCGATTCTTTGCACAAGAAATACTCATACTTTAAAGAAACTTTCAAATCAATTCAGAATAACTGAAGCCTATGCGAGTTTAGATGAACTAATTTTAGCAAAGCCAGATGGAGTAATGGTTCATAGTTCAACTGAAAGTCATGCACTTATTTTATCTAAATTATTAAAAGCAAAGATTCCTGTTTTTGTAGATAAACCACTAAGCTATTCACTTGAGGACTCTGAAAAAATATTAGAATTAGCCTCAAAAAACAAATTGCCTCTTTACTTAGGATTTAACAGAAGGTTTGCACCTTTAATAAAATCGTTATCAGAAGAACCAAATCCTATTCAAATAGGATGGCAAAAAAATAGAGTCGATTTAGCTGGAAATCCAAGAATTTTTATTTTTGATGATTTCATTCATGTAATTGATAGTCTTCGTTTTTTAGGAAAGGGATCAATCCAGAATATAAATGTTGTTTCTAGAGTTAAAAATGAAAAGCTCGAGAATATTCAAGTTCAATGGCAGCAAGGAGAAACACTTTTACTCGGTGGAATGAATAGAATTAGTGGTATTACCGAAGAAAGAACCGAGTATTTCACAGAAGGAAATAAATGGGTGATTCATAATTTAGATTCGGGAACTCATTTTACAAAAGAAGAAGAGAACACATTGAAATTTGATAATTGGGAATCTACTCTTCACAAAAGAGGGTTTGTAAATATGATTGAAGATTGGATAAATGTTTTACAAGAAAGGAAATTCACTCATGAATCAATTGAAGATATTTGGGAAACCCATAAGTTGTGCGAAACTATTTTAAACAAAGTATTGAGTAACTGATTGAAAGAAAAAAAATCAATTCAGATAGTCGAGCGGATGTTTGAACCATTAATTGACGGTGTGCTCCCCCCACACCACAGTAAATAAGTGTATCTTATAACTCGGTTAAATCTTAGACCCGTAACAATAAAGTAAGCCACAATAAAGCGGCAACTTTTTTGACTAAACGCCTTTATTTAAATATTGTATAAAACAGCCAATATGCTCTTAACTTGGTGTCGTAGTCAAATATAGTATGTTCACAATACGACTTATTTCTCTTTTAAATTTTTAATTGAGAACAATCCTAAATCAGAAAATTATGATGATGATTATTCAGTGAAAGAATTTTCATTATAAATATGTTTGGGTACATACTTTTTAACAATATAAGGTGTAATAACTTTAAGCGTTTTTCCATTAATTGGATGTAAACCAGGAGCAGTAAAATAATCTATTTCATCTGTATCCTTCTTATAATACCAGATCATAGGTTGACGGGTAGACTCATCAAAAAAGGCAGTAGCCACATTGACTTTCACCTTTTTAAAATTAGTGAGTTTTGCTAGATTTAAAGGTTCTATGTATAAGTCAGCTGCATTAGTACAAGTTATTTTTTTATAGTGTGTTTCTCTCCAAACCATACAACTAGTATTAGTACTTTCAGAAAGGGTGTCGTTACCCCTGTACCAGAAGAATGAAAGACCTATAATCACAACACCAACGAACCAAATAATATTCTTCCTATTTATAAAAATAGAAGCATCACCTACAGGTAATGCATTTACCGGTTGGTTCTTTATAAAATCACCATAATTTTCAAAGCTTAAATAATTACATAAAAGATGAATTGTATCAGGGTTTGGTTCTCCTTTCGATGTATCATTAAGAACATATTTATCATATGCCCGCTCTATAGTTCTAGCCGCTATATAATCAGAACGCTCAGATATTTCTTCTGCAATCAATTTTGCCAGGGTACTTTTCGCTTGTGAAACGCTATTTCTTTTTGCCTTGTCAAATGCTTTTTTTATTATTTCTTCTTTCCTATTGCGTTCCATTCTGTTAAAATAATGATTTTTTCGACGTTAAAAAAAACACATTAAATCTTCATAAAGCCCGATTTTAATAGTGTCGAACAAATGTCTACTACAAGTCTAAGCTTTGTCTAGACTAGAACTCCCATCGTTACTTTTCTTTGTCTCAGATTGATTTAGACTTTGCTTTGCTCCCATAGTCTTATAAAACATCAGTCTCTCGGAAATCTAAAATACGGTCAGTAAATAACCCGATTGAGAGGTAGGTTATGCACTACCACATTTGGATTTCTACTTCTCAAGCTTGGGAGACGTCCCTTCATTTTACGACGCGATATACATCGCAAAAAATCACTGAGTAAAAACTCGGACGGCCATTGGTATGTTCGGAAACAATTAACAAAATGAAGAAAATATATATCGTTTTACTTACAGTTATCCTCAATTCAGCTTTTTTTTCCTGTAATCCAGAAGATTTAGCAGAGAATGAAATTGAACTACAGGCTTGTTGTAGCGATGGTGAAGACATTCCACCTCCTCCTCCAACCAATTAATACATAAATTGTTTTTACATTTGAGGAATGAAACACATTAAATTTTCATTCCTCTTTTATTGTTCCCTTCATATTTTATTAGGATTATGTCTGTCTACTATGTCTTTCGCACAAACGAGGCAAGACAGTACACTCTTGTACTATAAAGCCATTGTAGACCCCGAAAAACCAGAAAATCTTCCGGCTGGAATAAATTTTTATCTTAAAAAAAAGCAATCCGCTTTAATTAAAAAAGATACACTAAGTGCTATACGAAATTTAAGATTAATCGCTATTGGTGAGTTTAAAATCGGCAATAGTTATAACAGTGAAAACTACATTGTTGAGGCCTTAAATCTCATCAAATCAATGTCATCGAATGATACCCTATTTAATGAAAAAGTTGGCCTTTATAATCAATTAGGTAGAATTTATAGAGCCTCGCGTAACCCCACCGCTGCAATAAACTCCTTTAACGAAGCTTTGGCAATTGCACAAGAAACCAAAGACAGCATCATTATTCTCAATAACAAGGCGAATGTTTATAAAGATGAACTGGATTACACTAATGCAATGGACATCTATTCGTTACTCTATGAAAAAGGTATAAAAAGCCAAGATAGTTTACAGATGGCCCTTGTACTAGACAATTTAGGCTACGTACAATCTAAACTAAACTTACCAGAAGCACTAGAAAACTTAAAAAAGGCATTGGATATTAGAACGCATAAAAACTATTTGGTCGGCTTACATTCAAGCAATAACCATTTTTCGGAATACTACTTAGATAGAAATGACACAGCTCAAGCAAGAGCGTATTCGAAGAAGGCGTTGGCATTGGCACATACCATAAATAGCAGTTCCCTTAAATTGGATGCGCTTTCACTACTTATGCGATTAGACGAAAACCCTATCGTTAATGAATATAAACGATTAACGGATAGTATCTCAGATGCCAAGCAACTTGCCGAAAACAAAAACGCCTTTTTAAAATATAACGTAGCCGAGGAGCAAAAGAAAACCCAAGCAAGCAAGCTGTTACAAGAAGTAGAATCTCGAAAACTCTTGGTATATCAATTCTTAGCTTTGTTCATTCTATTACTATTAATCGCTTCCTATTTTATCTATAGCTATCGATATAGAAAAGCAAAAATTGAAGAAATCTATAAGACCGAAACTAGAATCGCCAAAAAAGTACATGATGAAGTAGCCAATGATATGTATAAGATGATGACATCACTTGAGAATACTCCTGGAATAGAGAATGGAGTACTGGATGAAATGGAGAGAATCTATTCAAAAACAAGAGATATTTCTAGGGAAAATAGTGCTATAGACCTTCACCATAATTTTGGGCTACAGTTAAACGACTTACTGTTGGGCTATACTAACCAAGAAGTAACCATTGTAACTCGTAATCTTTCAAAAATTGATTGGGAAGCCGTTACAGAAATTAAAAAAACTGCTATTTACCGAGTGCTACAAGAACTGATGACCAATATGCGAAAACACAGCATGGCTTCTTCAGTCGCTCTTATTTTCTCGAAAGAAGGTTCTAAAATTGAAGTAAAATATCGTGATAATGGAATAGGATGTGACCTTTTAAAAAAAAATGGTCTGCAAAATACGGAATCCCGTATCGTATCGATTAATGGAACGATTAATTTTGAATCGAAGAAAAATGATGGATTTAAGGCAACGATAACAATTTAGAGTATGTTCAAAAAGGTTTTGATTGCGGAGGATATGGAAGACATCAATAAAGGAGTACACACCCTATTGACCGAATTAGGTGTGCCCGATATTCAACAAGTGCAATATTGTGATGATGCTTACCTGAAGATCAAAAGATCCGTATTGGACAATGATCCCTTTGAGTTGGTTATCACCGATCTTTCCTTTAAAGCGGACCATCGCTCCCAAAAATATCCTTCAGGTGAAGCGCTGGTCGAAAAAATAAAAAGCGAGTTTACTACCTTAAAAGTAATTGTCTATTCTGTCGAGGACCGATTGCAACCGGTAAGGAACCTTTTCAATAAACATCATATACATGGCTATGTATGTAAGAGCAGGTCTGGATTAAAAAACCTTACCAAGGCTATTCACGCAGCATACGAAAATACCACATACCTTTCTCCAGAGGTATCTAATGCGTTTAGTTCTACTAATAATCTGGAAATTGACGATTATGATATTTCACTTTTGGACAATCTTAGTAATGGATTATCACAGGAAGAAATTAGTGCCTTGTATAAGAAACATCATATATCACCCGCAAGCTTAAGTGCTATAGAGAAACGGCTTAACAAACTACGCATTCAATTCAATGCCAATAATGCCATTCATTTGGTAGCGATAGTCAAAGATTTAGGGCTTATTTAATACTCTATTTTTTAATCTTTTAAAACCCTTTACGGATTCCCGTAAGGGGTTTTCCTTTTAAGGACCTAGGTTTGAAATATGAAAACAATTACCCCTAAAAAAATAAATAAAAATCTACATCCTATTGATTTAAGGCCAGCCTACTGAAGAGGTGTTCGGGGGAACTATCTGATTTGGTAGGTTTGGCTTTTTAAACAAAACACCTATTGTTAAAACATTAATATATATTTATGAAAAACTCTATAGTAGCCTTTTTTATAGTATTTATCTTAATTCCTAAACTAGGTAACGCTCAAGACAAAGGTGCCGCTATCGCAGGAGCAGTTGGAGCCCTCGCAGCGATTGGAGTAGGAATAGCTGCCGTCGAGCAAATGAAAGAGCGTGCAGAATTAACAGCTACGGAATGGATATTGGCCAACAATCCTGAGATTAACAGTTTTTCATTAAAAACAATAGATTTCGATGGTAAAAAATTGAAGGATATGTCTTCTGCTTCGGTAATTACTTTTAAAATTCAAGAATTTATACCAAGTGATAAACCCAAATTGGATGGTAAAAAACAGGTATTACTTGGATTTACGAGCTATGGCTGGATTAATGAATATGGGATAGACTTTAATAAAATCAAATGGTTTTTACTTGATGAAGCAGAATGGACAAAAATGATGGTTGCCTATATTAAAGTAGCCTCAGGAGAAAATAACGACACAAATGTTCAGTCAAATTTGAGGGATGGAAAAATTGTAAATAAAGGGGTGAAAGTAAAGAGTAAAATGACCATTCCTTTTTATCAACTATCAGGAGATATGTATGTAGTAACAGATTATTCTAATGAGATGAAATTCATTTACAATGAACGTTCTCTAGGTATTTTCCTGAAGGACACGCAAGATTTGGTACAGATAAAACGTAGCAGCTTAATTGAGCTACATAAGTTCTTTTTTGAAGACAAATAAATTCTGTGCTATACTAAACCAAAAAGTATTAGTCGTTTCTATTTTAGAAAATCGTACCAAAAAAAAATTTCTTAAAACAGCAGACATTCAGGAAAACACCTATTCAAAATGAGTCCTAAAGAAAAAAAAATACATCTTGCGTTATTAATCCTAATGTATTCCTGCATAGTATTTGGCATTCTGTCTATTATAAAAATAATATTTCTCTAATTACCAGTTTGGTAGAATCATGCATTTTATGCTATGGTGAATAGTTGTTCATTACTGTATACTAAATCTCAGAACTACAGGCAAATGGTCAGACAACGTTCTTGCATCATCAAGGTTTTCACAAACCCTTACAAAATCAATTGTTGAACTCTCCACTTTGGTTATGTTCTTGGAGTAGAATATATTATCTATCGCATAGTTTAGATAGTTATTGCCGTCACAACCTTGCTTTAGCGTGGTTCTATCATTTGATATTGAAGCATTATAGCCTAATGTCTTTAACCCATCAAAAACTAATTCCTGTTCATTAACATTAAAATCTCCCGCCAAAATAATTGGGTGCTGTGATGCGTTTATCTTCAAAAAATCTGTAATAGCCAGTATTTCTCTTTCCGGATTTTTATCATGTGGCCTAGAATGAAAATTAAGAACTGTTAGCTTCCGACCTTTTATATAAAAATCGATAAAAAAAGGTTCTCGGTCTACAAGTGAATCCAAGTCTGCGATTAGTAGACCTCTATTTTTAATTTTTATGTTTTTAGTCTTCCAAATAAATGCATAGCGCTCCGTTACATAGTTAGTACTATTGGTAGGGTCACTAATAACATAATCCCATTTACTCCCTTTTCTATTCAGGTTATCCGCAAGTTTGGCAACTGCCTGCGCACCGCCGTATCCGGCTACAACTTCTTGTATAGCAACAATATCTGCGTCTCTGACTATGTCTGCAATTCTATCTAATTCGTCGCTGTTTTTGGTTTTGCCGAAATCTCTAATATTCCATGAGATTAGGCTGATGGGTTCTTGGGATGATACACTAAAGTGAAAAAGAATAATTAGGAGTAGAACTGTCTTTTTGAACATAAAGAATTTTATTTAAAAACAAAATTAATCAAATTAGATTGTGGTGGTGTTTTGACACCTATAAAACAAGTTATAACGAACTGACGCAATTGTTAGGTATTTATAAGAAAACAGTCTCTAATTATATCGATTTGCTTTGCCAAGCCTATTTGATTTTCAAACTGCCTAGTTTTAGCAAAAAATTGCGAAACGAAATAAAAACGAATCAAAAAATATTTTTCTACGATACCGGCGTGAGAAATATGATAATTGGTAACCTAGGTACGACAGGACAAAGGCAATCTTTGGTAGAATTTTTTAATTGCAGAACGACTTAAACATAATGCCTATAATAGCTCACTAGCTAATGGTTATTTTTAGCGAACTGTGCAACAGCAAGAAATTGTTTATGTAGAGGAACAAGCAGGAATAATTACAGGCTTTGAAATAAAATGGAATCCAAAAATAAAAGTCAAAATTCCTAAAACTTTTATTGAAACATACAAAACAGAAGTACAAGTAATCACCAACAAAATTTTTGGAAATTTTTAAAATAACGTACTCAACCAACAAGCACTTTTGAAAAAGAACTAGTAAAAATAGCCGACAATTACTCTAGAAGATGAATACACCAAAATATAGTCATTTGGTATTATTGAGAGTATGTCATCACTGTGTATATTCCTTCAATCCCAAAACCTGATAATAAATCTCAAAATGGCAATTCCATTTCAGGATTTTCCATTTATTCCATGTATCAAAACAGTATTTTGAACATTATATAAAAGAAAAAAACCCAATATCTTTAGATATTGAGCTTTGCTCTAAGCGGAGAAAGAGGAACTAACCAAAATCTTATTTTAGTAGTGTTTATAGGGATTAAAAGCCTCTTCATATTTTACGTCCACCAAATATGCCCCTTTTTAACAAAAGTTTATGAAACATGTCATTATAAAGCCTATTTGATATCATTTACATACAATCAACAAGGTAAATAATAAAATATGTCTATAAAACAATAAAATTTCGACATATATTTGCATTGTGTCGAAATTATCGACATACTAACGTCAATATGTCGATTGCATGTACCATCCTGAAAAACCCTATAACAATTTACCATTAGTACCGCCAGCTATAGAAGTTGAGACTAAAAAAATATTGAAGCAAGCCATCGCTTCAAATAAAATTTTAGCGGAGTTAAAAGGACGGGCAGACGAAATTCCAAATCAGTCAATGCTGGTTAATGCCATTACATTGCAAGAAGCGAAGGACAGTTCTGAAATTGAAAACATCATTACAACACAAGATAGCCTGTATAAAGCTTTTTCTTCAAATACCTCAGGAATTGATGCACAAACAAAAGAAGTTTTAAGGTATAGACAAGCACTGTGGGAGGGATTTAATGATTTGAAAAATAGACCGCTTTCAACAAATTCGTTCATAAAGATTGTACAAACCATTAAAGAAAATAATTCTGGAATACGTAATGCACCAGGCACTACTATCTCTAGCAATAATAAGGTACTTTATACGCCACCTGTGGGAGAGGAAACAATTCGAGATTTATTGAGAAATTTAGAAAATTTTATTCATGAGGACGATACTATTGACCATTTAGTAAAGTTGGCCCTGATGCATTATCAGTTTGAGGCCATACATCCATTTTTTGATGGGAATGGTAGAACAGGTAGGGTGCTCAATATGCTTTATATTGTAGAAAAGGGGTTATTGGATAAACCTATTCTATATCTGAGCAAGTTCATCATTGAAAACAAGAATGAATATTACCGACTTCTAAGAAACGTTACGGAACAGCAAGCTTGGGAAGATTGGGTGCTTTTTATGCTCAAAGGAATTGAAGAAACCGCTAGATACACACTAAACAAGATAAACGATATTAATAGCTTAATGCAAGAAACTATTGCGTTTGCAAAAACAAATTTGCCAAAAAGAGTGTATTCCAAGGAGCTGATTGAAATTCTATTTGAACAGCCTTATAGCAAAGTAAAATATTTGGTTGATAACGATATTGCAAAGAGACAAACCGCTGCGGAATATCTAAATGCGCTAGAAGAAATTGGAGTATTGAAATCCCAGAAAGTAGGGGTAGAAAATTTGTATCTTAATGTGAAGCTTTTTGAGTTATTGAAAAGTTAAACCTGTATACTAATTACCATTATTTTGGTAAATAAGACGATATGTTCTATAAATCTACCATTATAATGGTAATTCTAAAGCATAATTCTCTCGTCCAGAATTCTTATTAACGCTTTGTCATAATATTGATAAATATCTGGAATATGTAATACTGTTATTTTTGAATAGTATGTTGACCCGGTATGTTTTTGAATCTGACCGAGATGTTTCTTTTCCATAACATAGACCTTGTCTGCCCATTTCAATAAATCCTCAGTTAGCTCAGTAGTTCCTTCTTTTCTGCAAATCCTAAAATTGGTTCCTGCACTCAAAAACTCGTGCTCTGGAAATTTTGAAGAAAAATAGTCCTCAGCAGTTTTAGAGCGTTGTTTGTTTGCGGAGCATATAAAGAGGATTTTCATATTAAATTGATACTCTTTCTTGTTTACAGGCAATCGTTGCTATTGATTAAATCTAAAAATATCATAGTAAAATAATGAGATTAATACCTTAAAATGGTATCTTTCTAAAAAATTTACTTTTAAATTGGATATTTCAGACTACATAAAGCAATTACAATCGGTTGAAGAGTACTCATTTTCCTGGGATGAACTTATTCAAAAGTGTCATAAAACAGAAACTGCTTTAACGCGAGAGCTCTCCCGATTGGTAGCAAAAAAGGAAATTATAAATTTAAGAAAAGGATTTTACCTAATCATTCCACCAAGATATTCAAAACAAGAACAGCTTCCTATACAATTATTTGCAGATAAACTTTTTAACTATTTGGATAGTAAGTATTACCTGGGCTTTTATTCCGCTGCAAAATTTCACGGTGCAGGACATCAACAAGTGCAACGGGAATATGTGATGACGGATAACCAATTTCCTAACATTAAAAAATCATCGCTGGACATCCATTTTTTTACAACTTCAAAATGGCCAACAAAAAACATTTTAGAAAAAAAATCGGACGCAGGTATTTTTAAAATTTCAAGTCCAGCGCTAACCGCAGCAGATTTAATTAGTCATCAAACCAAGTTGGGTGGCATTAATAGAATGTTAGCCATTCTCGAAGAGTTATCAGAAGAGATTACCGTTCAAGACATAAAAGACTTATTAAGTTGGTATCCTCACAAAAGCACCCTACAACGTTTTGGTTTTTTGTTAGAGTCAGCACTACAAGTTGAATCTAATTTATATGTACCAATTATGGAATGCTTAAAGGCATCAAAATACTATCCGGTGTTATTGAGTCCAAAATCAAAAGAGAGACCTGGAGCCATTAATAATGACTGGAAAGTTGATGTGAATATAAAACTGGAAAGCGATTTATGATTCCAAAGCCCTACATAGCAAAATGGCAAGAACAAGCCCCTTGGAAACAATTTTATCAAGTAGAACAAGACCTTGTAATTAGCAGAGCATTAGTAGAAATTTTCTCTGATGATTTTCTAAGAGAAAACCTAGCTTTTAGAGGTGGTACTGCTTTGCATAAGTTGTATCTAAATCCTGCGCCAAGATATTCTGAAGATATCGATTTGGTTCAAATTAAAGAAGGTCCAATAAAACCAATAATGCAACGTCTCAATGAAGTCATTACATTTTTTGAAGAAAAAAGAAGCACTAAAATCGGAGGACATGGAGCAAAAGCATTATATCGTTTTACTTCTGAATATGAAGATATTAGACTGCGCTTAAAATTAGAAATTAATTGTAAAGAGCATTTTAATGTACTAACATGGGTTGAATTTCCTTTTGAGGTGCAAAGCGATTGGTTTAAAGGAAGTGCTAATATTCGAACGTACAACATCAATGAACTTTTAGGTACTAAGCTTAGGGCATTATACCAACGTAGCAAAGGTCGCGATTTGTTTGATTTGGATTATTCTAGATTGAATTTGCAATTAGATACAGAACAAATTATTAAATGTTTTAAGGAATACACCACATTCTCAACTGGTAAGAGACCACCAAGTCAAAAACAATTTTTATTAAATATTGAAGAAAAAGAGCAAGACCCAAATTTTACTGGGGATATGGAAGCCTTGTTACGACCCGAAATTAAATATGACCAAAATGCAGCCTTTGAATGGCTAAAGAATGAGGTTGTAAAGAAACTATAATAGATACCTATATTATTTAAAACTAACTATGGCAATTAAAAAATCAGAATTATACTCATCCCTTTGGGAAAGCTGTGATAAGTTAAGAGGTGCTGGAGGAATGGATGCCTCACAGTATAAAGATTATGTACTTACAATGCTTTTTGTGAAGTATGTGAGCGATAAATATGCTGGTAATGCTATGAGTTTAATTGAAGTTCCTAAAGGAGCTTCGTTTGAAGATATGGTGGCGTTAAAAGGTCAGCCAGATATAGGTGACCGTATCAATAAAGAAATACTACGACCACTGTTTGACTCTAATGGTTTAGGTGGTTCACTAGAGATTGTAGATTTTAATGATGACGAGAAGCTAGGTAGCGATAAAGAAAAGGTGGAGCTACTTTCTAAGCTCATTGCCATTTTTGAGAACCCTGCCTTAAACTTTAAAAACAATCGTGCCGAAGATGATGATGTTCTAGGTGATGCGTACGAGTTTTTAATGCGTCACTTTGCAACCGAATCTGGTAAGAGCAAAGGACAATTTTACACGCCTGCTGAGGTGTCTAGAATCTTATCTAAAGTGATAGATGTACACAAAGCAGATAAACCTTCGTATAGCGCTTATGACCCAACCTGTGGTTCTGGTTCGCTATTATTAAAGGTAGCTGGCGAGGCACCTAACGGTTTAACATTGTACGGACAAGAAAAAGATGTGGCAACTAAAGGACTTGCCATTATGAATATGTGGCTGCACGGGTACCCTGAGGCTTCTATTGCTGGCAAGAACACCATTGCGTCACCACAGTTTACAGAAAACGGACAGTTAAAACGTTTTGACTTTGTAGTTGCAAACCCTCCATTTTCAATAAAAAATTGGGATACTGGTATTGTACCCCTAGATGATGTATATAATCGTTTTAGAGGTTTTGGCGTGCCACCAGATAAAAACGGAGATTATGCTTTTCTATTACATATTCTCGCATCCTTAAAAAGTACAGGTAAAGGTGCTGTTATTTTACCGCACGGTGTGTTGTTTCGCGGTAATGCAGAGGCTGCAATACGCCAGAATATTATAGAGCGTAAATGGATTAAAGGCGTGATAGGTTTACCAGCAAATTTATTTTACGGTACTGGTATTCCTGCCTGCATTATTGTGATAGATAAAGAACATACAGAAGAGCGTGATGGAATCTTTATGATGGATGCAAGTAAAGGCTTTATTAAAGACGGAAACAAAAACCGACTACGAGAGCAAGACATTCACCAGATAGTAGATGTGTTTAATACACAAACTGAGGTGGAGAAATATGCACGCTTTGTGCCTTTTGACGAGATTGAAAAAAATGAGTACAACCTTAACATCCCTCGTTATGTGGATACGCAGGAAGAGGAAGATATACAAGATTTAAACGCACACCTTAATGGTGGCATCCCTAATAAAGATATAGAAGGGCTAAGTAGATTCTGGAAAGTATACCCTAACCTTAAAGCACATTTATTTTCTCGCTTTCGCGAAAACTACTCACAACTCAATGTAGCGGCTAGTGATATTAAAAATGCCATTTATTCGCATCCTGAGTTTACCAATTATAGCGATAAGCTAGCTTTGGTTTTTGAAAGTTGGAAAGAGAAAGTCTATGCAGATTTACAAGGCATTAATGAGCAAACCGCACCTAAAAAATTAGAAAAGCGTATTGCAGAAGCCTTATTGCACGAGTATGATGGCAAACCACTCGTAAACCAGTATGCGATGTACCAACATTTTATGGATTACTGGGATGCGATGATGAAAGATGATGTGTACCTACTGGCAGAAGATGGTTGGGTAGCTAAAACCAAACGCATACTAGAAAAAAATAGCAAAGGAAAAGAAGTAGATAAAGGCTGGACCTGCGATTTAATCCCTAAGCAGCTAGTGATAGACAAATACTTAGCAAGCGAACAACAAGCACTTAATGACCTAGTAGCACAACTAGAAACCAAACAAGCCGAAATCACTACCTATAATGAAGAACATGCTGGTGAAGAAGGATTATTGAGTGATGCTACAAATGATAAAGGTACCATTACTAAAACCACACTCACCAAATACCTTAAAAGTATAAAAGGGGACAAGAGCGAAAAAGAAGCCTACGATTTAGGAAACAAACTATTGACCGCTTTCGCAAAAGAAGCCACACTAAAAAAACAAATTAAAGTTGCAGAACAAGAACTGGATGCAAGTACTTTAAAGCAATTTGGCAAACTCACCGAACCAGAAGTTAGAACTTTGGTAGTAGATGATAAATGGCTTACCACCATAAGCGCTGCTATGCAAAGCGAGATAGACAGTATCTCACAACGTCTTACTGGTCGTATTAAAGAACTGGCAGAGCGTTATGAAAATACATTAGGACAACTTGATACGAGCAACACCGAACTAGAAGAAAAAGTAGCTGGTCATCTTGAAAAAATGGGATTGGTATGGAATTAACTTTAAAGGAAGGCTATAAGCAGACTGAAATTGGGATTATTCCAAAGGATTGGGAAACAATAAAAATTGGAGACTCTTTATTATTTAAGAACGGGCTAAACAAGGAAAGTGAGTTTTTTGGTTACGGAACTCCTATAATTAATTATATGGATGTTTTTAAAAACTTTGGTCTGACAAAATCGGATATAAAAGGTAAAGTTTTTTTGAATTCACAAGAGCTAAATAATTTTTCAGCAAGAAAAGGCGATGTATTTTTTACTAGAACTTCTGAAACTCAAGAAGAGATTGGTGTATCTGCTGTACTTTTAGAAAATATAGATAATTGTGTTTTTAGTGGATTTGTTTTACGCGGGCGTCCAGTAAATAAAAAAGTGGCATCTGAATACTTTCAATACTGTTTTATACCAGATTATGTAAGAACACAAATAATAGCCAAAAGTTCATTTACTACCAGAGCTTTGACCAACGGAAGATATCTATCTAAAGTAACCATTGCACTACCACCAACCCTAGAAGAACAAAAAGCCATCGCCACCGCATTAAGCGATGTAGATAATTTGATAACCAACCTAGACGACCTTATCGCAAAAAAGAAAGCCATAAAACAAGGCGCGATGCAGCAGTTGTTAACGCCAGATGAAAAATGGGAAACAAAAACTATTAAAGAGCTAGCAACCTACAGGAGAGGTAGTTTTCCGCAACCTTATGGATTATCAAAATGGTATGATGATATAAATGGAATGCCTTTCGTTCAAGTTGTGGATGTAGATAAGAATAACAAACTGAAACCTGAGACAAAACAAAAAATCAGTCTTGAAGGTTCGAAAAAAAGTGTTTTTGTAGAAAAAGGAACAATAATACTAACTCTTCAAGGGTCTATTGGTCGCATTTGTATTACTCAGTATGATGCTTATGTGGACAGAACTTTGCTGATTTTTGAGTCAATTAGTTCAGATATAAGTAAATATTTCTTTATGCTTTCTGTATGGCTCAAATTTCAGATTGAAAAAGAAAATGCGCCTGGTGGTATCATAAAAACTATAACTAAAGAGGCTCTTTCAAAATTTGAAATTTCCTTTCCCGATATCGATGAGCAAAATAGAATTGCAGAAATCCTATCTGATATGGATAAAGAACTTGAGGAGTTAGCCGCCAAAAAAGAGAAATACGAGCATATTAAACAAGGTATGATGCAGGAGTTGCTTACTGGTAAAACGCGGTTAGTGTGATGGAGAAAACAGCCCAAATTAACAAGGTAGTCCAGTCTTATTTTGAAAAAAATAAAGATTGGGTTATGGTACCAGCCAAAGACCTAATGCCTGAACTCATAAAAGCAGGCATTTTTATAAAAGACCACAGAAATGGGCTACCTATTAGAAAAGTGCTGAGAAATTTAAAAGCGAGCAATCAACTGCATTTAATACCATTTGCTCATGGTGTGCAAAAAACAAAGAATACAAATTGGTTTTTTATTCCATCAAATCAATCAATTCCTAAAGTAATTAGAGCAACTCCAAAAGTTAAACGGCTGGCGACGACAAGTAAATCAACAACCAAAAAGAAGCATAAGGATGAAGATTATATCATTGATTTATGCGATGAGATATTAGGAATAAAAGCCTCAAGGCAACATCGATTTGATTTCTTGCAAGGAGACCTACACTCTAATGGTGTTTTAAGAACTAAACTACCAGTTGATGGGTATTATGCGCCAAAAAATCTAGTAATTGAGTTTCACGAAAGACAGCATACCGAGGCTGTAAGTCATTTTGACAAACCCAACAAAATGACTGTTAGTGGAGTGCATAGAGGTGAACAACGCGCCAAATACGAACAACTTAGAAGAGACTTATTACCAGAAAACGGAATACAATTAGTGGAGCTAGACTATTCTTTGTTTGAGGTTACTTCTCAAAAGAAATTGGTAAGAAATAAAAAGAGAGATACAGAAGTGCTCAAAGTAATTTTAAATAAAAAATGATGCAAGAGTTATTGAATGGTAAAACACGGTTAGTGTAATGGAAGAAATTAATAATTTAAATATAGACTGGGAACTTATTACAAACGTTTTAGGCGTTTTGGTTACGTTTTTTTTGGGAGTGGCAGTTTTGATCTCGACTAATAAATACAATAAAAATCAATCTGACATTGCAAGTCATCAACTTCAAAAGGAGCTTTTCGGAGAATATAATAAGCGTTATGATGTGCTTAATGGTTATTTAGAAAAAATAACTAAGCATGAATCTATGGAATATTTAATGGATAAAAAGCCTAATAAGTATCCTTTTCTAAGAAATAAACTTAATGACTACTTCAATTTATGTGCAGAAGAATACTATTGGTATAAAAATGGACGTATCGATGAAGAATTATGGAAGTCTTGGGAAGTTGGCATGAATTCTTGGTATGATAATCACGCTATTATTAGAGAGGCTTGGAAAGAAGAATACAAGAGTTTTGGACATCAATCTTTTTACTTGAAAAAGGATGAGCAATTTTTTAAAAATTTTGAGAAGTGATGGAAAATAAAAAAGAGAATTACGGGCTCCTTAAACAAGATATGATACAGGGGTTACTTACTGATAAAAAGCGATTGGTGTGATGGGGGAAAGCATACTAGAATGTATAAGTTTTTTTAAAGAGTTACAGGTTACTGAAAACGATATTACAACAGTAGCAGAACTTCAAAATAACCAGATGGTTGTTGAAGTGGTATATTCATTTAACGGAAAATATTTTACTACACAAAGACTATATTACAAGAATATTCTATATCAGAATAGTGTAAGAAAACCTAAAAAAATCATCAACTATTTTGGTAATCCAGTATTTTGGTTAGACAACCTAGTAAATGATTGGGCTAAAGGTAGCGGTCAGGCAGAGCTTGAAAAAATTGTAATTGATGAAATTGCTTATCCTAATGATACTAATTTTAAAAAATTTTTAAAGAAGCTTGCCAACAATCAGAAAACAGGGTTTATACAAAGAATTACAGCTGATGGAAAATCAGGGCAATACCATCATAATTTTGAGAATAATAATCACTGGCACGATATTATTTTACTTATCAAGCAAATTATTGACAATAAAGGTGCAGCGATAGATAAAAAATATTTTTCACGACTTGTTTTTAAATGGGATGGAGATAAAAATTCAGTTAGAGAGCGTTCTTCTCTTGCCAAAGAAGTAGAATGGAAATCAAGAACTTTTATTGATAGATTATATACCAACATAAAATCAGTACAAAATAGAATTACTAATATGGAAATAGTAGAGGTACTTAACCAAAAGAAGCAAATCATTTTACAAGGTCCGCCAGGAACAGGTAAAACGAGAGAAGCAAAAGATATTGCTGAGCAGTTAATTTTTGGAACTGTGACAGATGATAAAAAAGAACAAAAAGCCATTTTAGAAAAATCTGAGCAATTTAAACTGGTTCAGTTTCATCCTGCCTATTCCTATGAAGATTTTGTGCGTGGTATCGTTGTAAAAACAGATGTTAGTACCACACCAGAATACAAAACCGTTAATAAAATTTTAGGTGCTTTTGCTAAAAAAGCAAACCAAAGCAACTTATCTGGTGGTACAGATGATTTTGATATAGCGTGGCACGAGTTAGTTCAGGACATCAACGATGGTACAGTTATTAAAATAGGAAGCAGTAATGTTCCCGTAAGCATCAATTCTCAAGAAAACATCAAGTTCAACTCACCAGTAGCAACGTATGAAAAGACTTATGAATTGTATAAGTTTGGTGAGACAGATTTAAAATATGAAACTTATCAAAAAATTGTTCTTAAATATCTAAAAGACCCTAAGGGTAAATATAAACTACAGGATTACGTAACACCTAAAGAGATAAGTTCAAACAAACCTTACGTTCTTATTATAGATGAAATAAACAGAGCAAATTTGCCAGCGGTTTTAGGTGAGTTAATTTATGCCCTAGAATATCGTGGAGAGAAAGTAGAAAGTATGTATGCTACGCCAGAAGATGGTAATACTTTACTATTGCCAGAAAATCTTTTGATTATAGGTACAATGAATACCTCAGACCGCAGTGTAGGACATATTGATTATGCTATTAGACGAAGGTTTGCATTTGTCGACAAATTACCAAAGGCGCTTCCAATTGATAATTTTGAAACTGAATTATTTGAGAAAGTATCTAATTTATTTATCAAAAATTATGATGAGTACAAGATAAATGATGCTGTTGTTTTAAAACCCTCAGAGCATTTATCAGAAGAGTTTAGACCAGAAGATGTATGGCTAGGACATAGTTATTTTATAAACGGTAATGGTGATTTTAGTATTAGGAAAAACTATGAAATCATCCCTATTTTAAAAGAATACGTAAATGATGGTATCTTAAAGCAAAGTGCAATGGTTGAAATAAATGCCTTGTAACTATGATACAACTTTGCGAGCAATACGGTTATAAAAACCCACGAGTAATTGATGATATTAATAATTTTACTGAATTGTTAAACGGTAAAGCATATTATAAATCTATACAGCGTGGTCAGAATAAAGCCTATTGCTTCAATATTTCACATAATGAAAATGATGAGAATCCCTACCGTTTCGAGACCTCTTATTTCGTAGGCGTAGATTGGATTGTTGAGAACGAATTACCCATTTACGTTTATCCTAAATTAGATGATACTATTCAGGAAGTAGATTATTTAAAAATGCTTTTTGCATTATTAAAAGAACCACAAAACTATAATCACCTAGACCAACTTTGTGAAATTGATTTTAACAAACCAAGTATTTCAATACAGCAATCGCAGGATTTATTAACTCCATTACTCTTAATTCAATTTTTAAATGTTTTAAAAAAGATTGTTCAGAAAGGATTAAAAAAATCATACTACCAAGTAACCAAAAACCTAAATGCAAAAGTAAAAGGGAAAATTCTAATAAATCAAACGATTAGAAATAACCATTTCAAAGGAAATACTTTTGATAGTTACTGCCAGTATAATGAATTTGGTGTAAACAGTTTAGAAAACAAGGTCTTGAAAAAAGCATTGCTTTTTTCTGTTTCAGCTATACAAAACTTAAAAGGCATAGATATTTCTTCAGCACATAATATCATTAATTATATTAATCCTGCTTTTGCCAATGTAGATAGTTATGTTGATATAAGATTACTTAAAAACACTAAGCCCAATATTTTGTATAAAGAATATGGTATTGCTATAAAATTAGCCAAAACCATTTTGAAAAAATATGGTTACAATATTTCAAATGCTACTAATGAAATAGTTAAAACGCCACCATTTTGGATTGATATGAGTAAGCTGTTTGAATTATATGTGTATGCTAAACTTAAAGAACGATTTACACAACATCAAGAGGTAACCTATCATAAGAAATTCAATTATTTAGAACCTGACTTCATAGTAAAAACAAATGATGGCTTAATTAAAATGATTGTAGATGCCAAATATAAACCTAGGTACGAAAATAGCAACATCAGTACAGAGGATATTAGACAGATAAGCGGTTATGCAAGATTGAAAAAAGTGTATGATTTTTTGAAATGTGATTATCATGAGGTTATAGATTGCCTTGTTATTTACTCAAATCAAAATTCAAATAGAAGTGATTTTACAGGAGATAATTTTCCTATTGAGGAAGAAAAAGAATACAATCGATTTTATAAAATAGGAATAGAATTACCAGTAAAATAATTTGAACAAATAGTAGATTTTAAATGTCTGCTAAATAGTAGGAAACTTTTAAATTCAGAGTATGAAATCAGAAATTATAAAATCACTTGCAAATACTTTTGAAGACCATTCTCAAACCACAGAAAATGGGATTGAATTTTGGTTTGCGAGAGATATTCAGCATTTACTCGGTTATGCTGAGTGGAGAAACTTTCAAAAGGTTATCGTAAAAGCAAAGATTACTTGCGAGGCTATAGGTAATCTGGTTACAGACCATTTTGTTGACGTCAACAAAATGGTTCCATTGGGTTCAGGAAGTGAAAGAGAAATAGAAGATATAATGTTAACAAGATACGCCTGTTATGTTATAGCTCAAAATGGAGACCCTCGAAAAGAACAAATTGCATTTGCTCAAAATTATTTTGCAATCCAAACACGAAAGTTTGAAGAAATTGAAAAAAGAATTAAGGACTGGGAGCGATTACAGGCAAGACAAAAATTAACACTGTCTGAGAAAGAGCTTTCAGAACTTATATATGAGCAAACTGGTAACGATAAAAATTTTGGGTTAATAAGGAGTAAAGGAGATGCAGCACTTTTTGGAAAATCAACGCAACAGATGAAACAAAAACTGGGTGTTCCAAAAGGTAGAGCACTCGCCGATTTTTTGCCTACAATAACTATTAAAGCAAAAGATTTCGCTACTGAGATAACCGTTTTTAACACTAAAGAAAAAGGTCTTTCAACAGAACGAAAAATTTCAGCTGAACATATTACCAATAATCGTGGCGTTAGAAACATTCTTTTAAATAGAGGTATAAAACCAGAAGAATTACCTCCCGAAGAAGACCTTAAAAAACTTGAAAGGCGCGTGAGTTCTGAATCAAAGAAAATGGGTAAAAATCCTGATAAGCTAACTTAAAAAAATAGTATGAACCACATAGGCAAGTCAGAACGCAAATCTCAAAACAGAGTCATACAGCTTTTTCAAAAAGAACTCAACTATGCTTATTTAGGAGATTGGGAAGAACAAGAACGCAATCGACCCATAGAAGAACACTTACTTTTTGATTATCTAATTAAAGATGGGAAGTATTCAAGAACGCTTGCTCAAAAAGCAGTAGATAAGTTGGTTAAGACCGCAACGAGCCTATCTGATGATTTATATGAAACTAATAAAGAAGTCTATAAATTATTACGTTATGGTATTACCGTACGTGAAGAGTTAGGACAGCCCAAAGAAACCATTTGGATTATAGACTGGAAAAATCCAAACAATAACGATTTTGCAGTTGCAGAAGAAGTCACCGTAAAAGGAAAACATACTAAGCGACCAGATGTAGTGCTTTTTGTAAACGGTATTGCATTAGGTGTTATAGAGTTAAAAAGAAGTAAAGTAGGCGTATCAGAAGGAATACGCCAAAACTTAGACAACCAGAAACCAGAGTTTATACAAAAGTACTTCACCACAATGCAGCTAGTAATGGCTGGTAATGATACCCAGGGCTTACGTTATGGTACTATTGAGACCTCAGAGAAGTATTATCTTAAATGGAAAGAAGAAAGTACTAAGGAGTATGATTATTTGCTTGATAAACACATAAGCCAATTATGTGAGAAATCGCGATTACTAGAACTCATCCACGATTTTATTGTGTTCGATAAAGGCACAAAAAAGCTATGTCGTCCTAATCAGTTCTTTGGTATTAAAGCGGCACAAACGCACATTAAGACAAAAACAGGCGGTATTTTATGGCATACCCAAGGTTCTGGTAAGAGCCTTACGATGGTATGGCTTACTAAATGGATACGCGAGAATGTAAAAGATAGTCGTGTTTTAATTATAACAGACAGACAAGAACTCGATGACCAAATACAAAAACTGTATACGGGTGTAGATGAAAATATTTACAGAACAAAGAGCGGTCGCGATCTTATAAATGTGCTAGACCAAAAAACAGAAATGTTAGTATGTAGTCTCGTGCATAAATTTGGCAGAAAATCTGATGAAGGTGATTATGACACGTACATAGAAGAACTTAGAGCTAGTTTAGGTAGTGACTTTAAAGCCAAAGGTGATATTTATGTTTTTGTAGATGAATGTCACCGTACACAATCTGGAAAGTTGCACGATGCAATGAAACTTATTTTACCAGGTTCTCTATTTATAGGTTTTACAGGAACACCATTACTTAAAAAAGACAAGCAAAAGAGTATAGAGGTTTTTGGTCCCTACATAGGTGATCCATACAAATTTGATGAAGCAGTAGAAGATGGCGTGGTACTCGATTTATTGTACGAAGCTAGAGACGTAGAGCAATTTATCACAGACCAAGACAAGATAGACGAATGGTTTGATGTTAAAACTAGAGGTCTTACAGACGTTGCTAAAATTCAATTAAAACAAAAATGGGGAACGATGCAGAAGGTCTTAGGATCTAAGTCTCGGTTAGCAAAAATAGTCAACGATATTATTCACGATTTTGATACAAAGCCTCGATTATATACAGGTGAAGGAAACGCGATGCTCGTGTCTGGTTCTGTATATCAAGCTTGTAAATATTATGAGTTGTTTCAAAATGCAGGTTTTAAGAACTGTGCCATTATTACCTCTTATCAACCACATCACGGTGACATTAAAGGAGAAGAAACAGGAGAAGAAAGTCCTACAGACAAGCTCTTAAAGTATGAGGTATATACTAAAATGCTTAAAGGGAAATCTACAGAAGATTTTGAAGCTTTGGCTAAAGCACAATTCATAAATGAGCCAAATAAAATGAAATTGCTTATCGTAGTAGATAAGCTCTTAACAGGTTTTGATGCACCATCTGCCACTTATCTCTACATTGATAAAAATATGCAAGACCACGGCTTATTTCAAGCAATTTGTCGTGTAAATAGAATAGATACAGAAGATAAAGACTATGGGTATATCGTAGATTATAAAGATTTATTTAAAAGTCTACAAAAATCTATAGGTGATTATACTTCAGAAGTTTTTGACGGTTATGATGAAGACGATGTAAAAGGATTGTTGAAAGATAGATTCACAGAAAGCAAAGAACGTCTTGAAACAGCTTTAGAGGTTTTGAGAGCTATGTGTGAACCTGTGCATCCTAAAGATGAACCTACTTATATTAAATTTTTCTGCGGCAATACCGAGGATCCATTAGATATAAAAGCTACCGAAGATAAGCGTGTTGGTTTATATAAAGCAGTAGTAAGTTTAATAAGAGCATACGCAAATGTTGCAAACGAAATTCACAAACTTGGATATAGTGATAAGGAAGCAAAAGAAATTAAGGAAGAAGTAAAATACTATTCTGATTTACGAGAAACAATAAAAAGAGCTAGTGGCGATTACATTGATCTTAAGAGATTTGAACCTGGTATGCGTCAATTAATGGATATGTATCTTGATGCAAAATCGAGTAAAAAAATATCTGACTTTGAGAATAAATCACTGGTAGATTTAATTGTACACGTTTCAGAACCAAGTGCGGAATATCAATCAAAAAACAGAAGAGAGGCAGTTGCAGAAACTATTGAGAATAACGTAAGAAAGGCAATTGTAGAAGAAGCAAAGGCAAATCCCAAGTACTACGAGAAGATGTCTGCATTATTAGATGAGCTCATATTACTTAGAAAAGAGGAGGCAATTTCTTATGCAGAATATCTGGAGAAAATCAAAGAACTAGCTGGTAAAGTAGTAACACCATCAAGCAGTTCTAATTACCCTAGTAATCTAGACACAAGAGCAAAGCAAGCACTTTATGACAACTTAGAGAGTAATGAACACCTAGCAATCACAGTTCACTCTACTATTATTGAAAATAAACTTGACGGCTGGCGTGATGGTGGTATTAAAGAAAAGAAATTAATGCTAGCCGTAGGTAAAGTAGTTAACGATATTGATACTACATTGCATATCATGGAAATTATAAAGGCGCAGAATGAATATTAAGACAGAAACTATTGCATTTGCAAATGTCGAAGTAGAGGTGATACGTAAGGATATAAAAAATATGCACCTTGCCGTTTATCCTCCAAATGGAGCAATAAAGTTATCTGTTCCTACTAAAACAGATGAGGAAGTATTACGCCTTTTTGCCATTTCAAAATTAGGTTGGATAAAGAAGAATGTAAAGAATTTTAAACAGCAAGCTAGAGAAACAAAACGTGATTACGTTTCTGGTGAGAGCCATTACTTTAAAGGTCAGCGGTATTTATTAAACGTTAACCATCATAATGGGTATAACAAAGTAGAGATTACAGGAGCAAATAAAATCCAACTTTGGGTAAAGCCTAGTGCAACAGTAGATGAAAAAGGGCACATAATTAAAGAGTGGTATCGTAAGCAATTAAAAAGTCAAATTCCAGAACTACTTGAAAAATGGGAGAAAATCATCGGAGTTCAATCCAATGATTGGGGCGTAAAGCAAATGAAAACCAAATGGGGCGCATGTAATGTAGACGCTAAGCGTATCTGGTTAAATCTGGAACTAGCCAAAAAGCCAACGATTTGTTTAGAATATATACTAGTTCACGAACTAGTTCACTTGCATGAAAGAAATCATAATGCACGTTTTATTTCACTTATGAATCAGTTTATGCCAAAGTGGAGGATGT
The DNA here is from genome assembly GCF_005771495.1 of Maribacter sp. ACAM166. Lineage (GTDB taxonomy): Bacteria > Bacteroidota > Bacteroidia > Flavobacteriales > Flavobacteriaceae > Maribacter. The sequence continues at coordinate 40,046 of NZ_VAUW01000011.1, read as the reverse complement.
ATAGAGATGAACTTAATAGTCTACCTATAGTTCATAATGATTGGGGTTATTAATTACTTGGATCAATACTGTTAATCATGAGACGAATAACAATATTAATCGGTTCATAATAATAAATTAGGCAAAGAAATTACAACCCGTTCCACCCCATTCCCCTACATTTCGCGAAAAGCTACATTACGAGAAAAGAGGTTCACTACCCTATCTTGAACCCAGTTGCGGAAAAAGCGACAGCGTTCGCCTAAAAAAAGATACCACACCCATTTCTACACAAAGTTTAAAATTCTGCCCGAGACGAACTGCATAACCGTTCGCTCACCCACTCGACTACGCTCAGGGCAGGCTTCACTTTTATAAGTTCTTACTCGCACACAATTTTTATGTCGGTAACCGAAAAGGTAACGGCGATGGCGCTATGGGAAGTAAGTGAATAAAATTGAATTGAGCCTTAATCTGTATCATTTTGCCACAAATTAACTTGGTAATTACGAGGATAAATAGCGTTCAACATCAAAAGAAAAGGAAAACGCTCAAGATATAATAAGTACGTGATTTTAAAAGAAAAGTATATCAAATTCCACCAAAACAAGTCATCTAATATTAATAAATAAAATAGTTTATTTATTTGATATTCAGGTTATTAAAATTATTTATCTTCAATTTATTACTAAAAAAACAATAGCAATAAATGTGTCTAAAATAGCTTATCAGCATCTGTTGAAAAGTATGAAGATTCTGAAATGAAATGAAGGAATGGAATAGCAAGAGGGTAACGGGCAGTCGCCCTGTTACATTTATTCCATTTTCCTATAAGCATACTGTTTATAGGGCTTAACAGTGTTTCTTCAATTATTGTAATTTATGAATATACACTGCTTTTTAGTAAAAACATTTGTTAATCGCCATAAACAGGCATCTATTTTACTAAAAATCATGGATAAAGGATATGAAAAGGAAAAATTTGAAACTTTAAAAATCAAAAGTTCAGTAGCTGTTCAATTTAGGGAATTTAGTAAAATGTTTTCGAAATCCCAATCAATGACAATATTACTAATGATGGATTTTTTTAATGAAAATGGAATTTCCCCGACGGAGCGATTAGGACCTAGAATGGAAACTTTGGAAAACAGAATTACTGCGCTAATCAAAAAACGGATGAATGGAATGATTGCGATAATGAAGGATATTGAAAAGTCTCAGACCAAACCAACAGTTGCAATGCTACATGCCCTTTTTGAGCAAGCTGAACCACCTAAAAAGCAATTGATATTAGAAAAAAAATATACCGATAGAGAAAAAGATGTACGTCTGAATACCGGCGAGGGAGGTTTTCAAGAAATCAAAAATCCAAGTATAGATACATGATGGAAAATGTAAATTACATTACACACCTAAATATTGTATTAGAAAGTTTTCATAACGATGAGCGTATTAAACAAGGTCATATTACTTTGTACTTAGCATTTTTTCATTTATGGAATCGTAAATTTTTCGCTGAAATCTTAACTATCAATCGGGAAATGATAATGGAACGAGCGAAAATAAAATCTAAAACAACCTATCATAATCATTTGCATAACCTTAATGATTGGGGATATCTTACCTATTACCCATCATATCATCCCTTGATAGGTTCTAAAATTAAAATAACTATAGTGTGTCCCAAAAATGGTACAACTACTGGGACACAGGAAGTCCAGAATATGGACAGCTACGTTCCAGAACCCAGCCAAAATTTGGTATATTATAATAAACTTAAAACAAAAGAAAACTTAAATAAAAAGGCCTTGGCTATTTTTAATGAAGATGAAGTTTTTTTGTTTTTTAAAAAGAATAATTGGCCAGAGATAGAAGCAAGAAAATTCTATACCTACATTAAACTAAAAAAATGGAAAACAGAGAATTGGCAAATAATAGCAAAAATTTTTGCGAAGAACAATTTTAAGTTGGAAGAACCTAAAAAGACCAGTCCAATTTCTGGCTATGTAAATCATCTAAGGCAAATGAGAGATGAAAAATAATGGGAATCTTTTAGACTGAATGGATTTGGCGCAGATTATAAGTGGTATGATTACCAAATTAAGCAAGAATTTATGGTAAAAGGTTAAAATTAACGAGCGTAAGTTTTACCCTTATCATAAAAACAAAGGTAAAATTTTATTATATTTACCCTCGTTAAGATAATGCAAGTACTATTTACCCTCGTTTAAAATGGCAAAATTTAATAGAAACATACCTTATAATAGCCTACCAACATTACCACCTAAAACAACTTTAGAAACGACTAAAGTGTTACGGAAGACAATTGAAGCTAGTAGAGCATTAGCACAACTTAATGGTATGCTTACTAATCTACCAAATCCAACATTGTTTTTAGATACCATCCATTTACAAGAAGCTAAAGCAAGTTCTGAAATCGAGAATATAATAACTACTAACGACGATTTGTACAAATCTTTAGTTGCAGATAAAAAGTTTGATAACCCAGCAACAAAAGAAGTTATAAGCTACAAAGAAGCACTTTGGAATGGTTTGCGTGACATAGAAAGCCGCCCTTTTATAAGTACAAACTTATGTATTGACATTGTACAAAGTATAAAAAAAAATACGGCAGGTATTAGAACAACACCGGGAACTGCTTTAAAAAATGCCAATGGTAAAACTATATACACACCACCAACAGGTGAAGATGTCATAAGAGAAAAGATGGCAAACCTTGAAACCTTCATAAATGGTGAAGATGCTATTGATCCCCTCATTAAAATGGCACTAATGCACTATCAATTTGAAGCCATACACCCTTTTAACGATGGTAATGGTAGAACAGGGCGTATTTTGTTGCTGCTCTATTTAAAGCTAGAAAAATTGCTGGATACCCCTGCTATTTATTTAAGTGAATATATCATTAAAAATAAAGCAGACTATTATACTAAATTACGTGAGGTAACCGAAAATAATGATTGGGAAGGGTGGATACTCTATATGCTTGAAATGGTGAATTATACTGCAAAAAAAGGATTACTGCGTTTAAAGGCGGTAACTGTCTTAATGGAACAAATGGCTATAGAAATTAAAGAAACGTTACCAAAAGTTTATACCAAGGAATTAGTTGAAATTTTATTTAAACTACCTTATACAAAAAGACAGTTTTTAATTGATGCCAAATTAGGCACACCTAAAACCGTAGGTAATTATTTAATGGCATTAGAAAAAGCTGGTTTTTTAGTTTCTGAAAAGGTTGGTAAAGAAAAACTATATCTTAACCAAAGATTGATGGCTATTTTGGAATCGACTTAATTATTTCTTTTATTGATTGAAGTTACCCTGTGAGTGTAAGGTGTCGTATGTTTTAAGAACATAACAATCACTTAAACTTATTTCTCAAAATTTCCATATCCTTGCTCACTTTCATATCTAAAATCTTAGCATAATGCTGCGTTGTTTTGAGATTGGTATGACCAAGCATTTTACTAACGGATTCTATTGGCACACCATTCGTTAAAGTCACAGTTGTGGCAAATGTATGTCTGGCTAAATGAAAAGTTAGATTTTTAGTGATTCCGGCCAATGTAGCAATCTCTTTTATATATGCATTCATTTTCTGATTGCTCAGTACTGGAAGAACTAGCTTTTTTTCTTTCAAAAGCTGGTTATCTTTATACTTTTCGATAATTACTTTAGCAATTGGTAGAATAGGAATATTACTTCTAGTATCTGTCTTTGAACGTTTTGTTTTAACCCATTCCTCACCATCAGAGCCTAAAACAATATCAACTTTATTTAGTTTTTTAACATCTGCATAGGCTAGACCTGTAAAACAACAAAAGATAAAAATATCACGAACCTGGTCAAGACGTTCCATCTTAAAATCCAATTCAATGATTCGCTGAATTTCTTCTTCTGTTAAGAATTCACGCTCCACGATTTTAAGTTTGGCTTTCCAATGTAAGAAAGGGTCTTTGTCTATCCAATCATTAGCATGCGCAATTCGGATAATCTTTTTAAAGTTGGTGATATACTTAATAGCAGAGTTATGAGCGCACTTGCGAGTAGTTTTAAGGTAGTATTCAAGACCAGTAATGAACTTATGGTCTACTTGCTGAACAGGAATATCATTTTTCTTGTATTTCTGCTTTATAAACCCTGCAACGTGTTTTTTGCAAGTTCGATACCGTTCTGCCGTTCCTGATGCAAAATCTTTTCCGATAAGACTTTCTACTTTATCGTTGTGCTCTTGGAAAATTTCTAAAAGCATTTTTTGAGTTTTGTCTTTTCCTAGAAGAGCATCCCGAATATTTGATGCTGAATAGGATATGTTATCTCGTTCAAAATTCTGCTGAATAGAATATATTTTATTCTTAACAAAACTCAAATACCTGTTGATTTCCTGAGCTTCAATTGAGTTTCCAAGTGCAAGTTGAGTTCGGGAGTTCCACCAATCTACCTTAATTTTACGGTGGACGCTGAATTCGCACCGACGTCCGTCAAGTGTTATTCTCAGGAAGATTGTAGTTTTTCCTGATACATTTACTTTACTTTTTTTAATGAAAAATAGAAGGGAAAGTGAAAGAGACATACATTTAGAGTGTTTACTTTCTCTAATGTACTCAAAATATAATAATTATATTTTATATTAAGTAATTGATTTACAGAATTTTACGTGCTTCTGGTGGACCTTTTTAAAAAGACAAAACGTCCACCAAATTCACCCCTTTTAGATTGCTATTATTTGATATTAAATGAAATCAATAAAAATGAAAAACCCTCTAAATCAATGATTTAGAGGGTTTTTGTTGCCGTTTATAGGACTTTCCGCGGAGAAAGAGGGATTCGAACCCCCGGAGGTGTGACCCTCAACAGTTTTCAAGACTGCCGCATTCGACCACTCTGCCATTTCTCCTGAGTGCCTCATCAGGTATTCCCTGAATGCGGGTGCAAATATAGAAATGATTTCTTACCTATTAAAGCCTTTTCTTAATTTATTTTCATCCCGTTTCATCCTTCCCAAATTCTGACCAAATGAAAAGCCCAAAATTCAGTTTTTTATTACCTTGCCAACATGGCAAATCCACTGGTAAGTATATTAATTCCTTTTAAAAATGTAGCAGCATATTTTGAGGAATGCCTAAATTCAATTCGTGAGCAAACGTATGAAAATTGGGAAGTTCTGGCGGTTAACGACCATTCTGACGATTACAGCTTAGCAATAGCCGAAGGGTTTTCTAATTTGGACAGTCGAATTAAAATACTATCGAACGACGAATCGGGTATTATTACAGCTCTTCGAAAGGCCTACAAGAATAGCAGTGGTGAATTCATCACCAGAATGGATGCTGATGATTATATGACAGGCCATAGAATAAGCACTATGGTAAAATCATTGATGGAAAAGGGAAAAGGGTCCATTGCTATTGGACAGGTTCGCTATTTTTCTAAAGAGGGTATAAACGATGGCTATCATCGGTATGAACAGTGGCTGAACCAGTTGACCGTTACCGGAACAAATTACCAGGAAATATATAAAGAGTGCGTGATTCCGTCCCCATGTTGGATGGTGCATAGAACAGATTTAGATATGTGTGGTGCGTTCAATTCTAATCGATACCCAGAAGATTATGATCTTGCTTTCCGATTTTACGAAAAGAGACTAACCTGTATTTCGTGTACTGAAATATTACATTATTGGAGAGATTATGATACGCGTACTTCAAGAACCAGTGAACACTATGCGCAAAATTACTTTCTAGATATTAAACTACACTACTTTTTAAAATTAGAATATGAACCATCAAAAACACTAGTAGTGTGGGGAGCTGGTAAAAAAGGTAAAACAATCGCCAAATCACTTGTGGAACGAAAAATCAGGTTTATATGGGTTTGTGATAATCCGAAGAAAATAGGAAAAGATATTTATGGCGTATGCTTAGTTCATTATTCAAATCTGAATACGATTGAAATACCACAATGTATTATTACCGTAGCTAATGAAGAAGAACAACAATCTATAAAATCATTTTTTAATAAGAAAGGACAACTACCAGCCCAAGATTATTTCTTCTTCTGTTAGTTTCTAACCTACTTTTGAACGTGCAGTTAAACACCGTAAAATATTAGTGGCATCCCTTTGAGCTTCTCCATTCAAAATAATTATCTTTGAGGTAATCAAAAACAGGAATGCAATTTAAATATCCAGAAATACTTTGGGGTCTTTTTCTTCTACTCATTCCTATTATAATTCATCTTTTTCAATTACGTCGTTTTAAGAAAACACCCTTCACCAATGTAAAGTTCTTAAAACAGGTTGTTTCTGAATCGAGAAAAAGCAGCACCCTAAAAAAGTGGCTCTTGCTTCTGGCTCGATTAGGTCTGCTTGCAGCGCTTGTTATTGCTTTCGCTCAACCATTTCTAGCAAACGAATCTGCACTTCAAGAAAAGGAAACGGTATTCTACCTCGATGATTCTTTCAGTATGAATGGTCAAAATGAGAATGGCAATATATTTAAGAATAGTGTTCAAGAATTTATAAAGGGCATACCAAAAAACCAGCCGTTTACACTTTTCACCAATAAACAGGTGTTTAAAGATGTAGAAATAAGGGATATTCAAAATGAATTACTGAACCTTACAGTTTCTTCTGATCAACTGGCTATTGCTGAAATAATACTGAAAGGAAACACGTATTTCTCTACTGAAGCCGGGGTGCTGAAAAACCTTGTTCTTATTTCAGATTTTCAGCAACGTATGGGCGACCTACAACTTAACGATACTATTAATAAGATTAATATTCATTACCTTAAACCATCGAATAGTAAAATTATAAATAGTTCTATTGACTCCGTTTTTATTGGCGATAGAAATAATGAAACAATAGAAGTGGTGGCTCAACTATCTACCAATTCTTCTGAACAGACTCTACCCGTTTCCTTATTCAATGGAGATGAGCTCATAGCAAAAACCGCTGCTAAGTTTGATGGCATAAAAAATGCTGAAGTTCGATTTACAGTGAATGCCAAAGATGTCATTTTAGGAAAAGTAGCCATCTTTGATACCGGATTGGACTACGATAATCAGTTTTATTTCAACATCAATGAAAAGTTAAAAATAAACGTATTGGTCATCGGTAATACCCCGGGAGAATTCTTAAATCGAATATTCTTAAATAATGAGTTTAAAATCACATCAAGTACATTAGAACAATTAAATTATAGTACGATTGATAATCAAAATCTAGTGATTATCAATGAGATAAAGCAACTACCTAGTTCACTCATCACAGCTATCAATTCATTCAAAACGAATGGTGGTAGTTTTATTTTGATCCCTGGCATTGATGGCGATATGACTTCGTACAATCAATTATCGAACACGTATAGCACGACTAGATATGTAAATGCCGTGGTTTCAAAAATGGCGATATCGACCGTTAAAACTGAACACTCTTTATTTACAAACGTATTTGAAAAAAAAGTGACCAATTTTCAATTCCCAACGGTAGAAGAGCGCTATAAAATGACAACAAATGCTCCCGTTGCCATTGAATTTCAAACTAAGGAACCTTTTTTAATAGGAACTTCCGGTGCTTATTTCTTCGCTGCTTCATTAGCAAACGAGAATTCTAATTTTAAAAATTCTCCTTTAATCGTTCCTACTTTTTACAATATGGGGTTGAACAGTTTAAAGCTACCGCCTTTATATGCGAGTTTAGGCAAAGAGGTTGAAATAGAAGTGCCGATCACGCTACAGCAAGATGATAATATCAAAATATCGAACGCAAAAAATGAATTTATCCCTCAGCAGCGCGTATTCCCAAAAAAGGTACAACTCACGTTTATAGAAAACCCCAAAGAAGCAGGTATCTATACAATTATGCATAATGAAAAGATGATCAGAAATATCAGTTTTAACGATAATAGAAAAGAGAGCGAATTGATCTATTCACGATTACCAGAAAATAATGCCAATTCATCATTGTCTAATTTCTTTTTGGAAAGCCAAAAAAACAACGCCATAAACGAGTTTTGGAAATGGTTTGCTATTTTAGCATTGGCCTTTGTTTTGATAGAAACATTACTTCAAAGATTCTTAAAATAAACCCCATGAATATACTCTTAAAATCAGTTACAATAGTTCATGGGAATATCAAGGCCCTTCACCTTAAGAAAAGGGATATCCTTATTAAAAACGGAGTAATAGATGCTATTGCAACTACACTAGAACCATCGGCCAATACTAAGGTCATTGAGCAGCAGAACATGCATGTTTCCATTGGTTGGTTCGATAGTGGTGTTAGCTTTGGAGAACCTGGGTATGAAGAGCGTGAGACGATAGATAATGGATTACGTACAGCCGCTAAAAGTGGTTTTACAGATGTGATTCTTAACACGAGTAGTACTCCTACTCCTGATTCGTCTTCAGATATTGTTTTCCTTAAAAATGCAGCAAAGGATCATTTAACCAATCTATATCCTCTAGGAAACCTTACGGCAAAGGGAGATGGCGAAGCCCTTGCTGAGCTTTTCGATATGAAAAATGCAGGAGCGTTAGGGTTTTATGACTTTAAACACCCAATAGTTAACGCAAATCTCTTAAAAATTGCACTACAGTACGCTCAAAATTTTGACGGATTAGTTTTTTCATTTCCATTGGATAAAAGCATTTCTGGAAAAGGAATTGTAAATGAAGGTGTTTCTAGCACGCGATTGGGATTAAAAGGAATTCCGGCACTTGCTGAAGAACTTCAGTTATCCAGAGATCTTTTTATATTAGAGTATACTGGTGGCAAGTTATTTGTACCAACAATTTCAACTGAAAATTCAGTTAAATTAATAGCGGAAGCTAAGAAAAAAGGCTTAAAGGTTTTCTGTAGTGTTGCAGTACACAATCTGAAGATTACAGATGATGTATTAGAAGATTTTGATACACAATTTAAGGTTATGCCTCCATTACGAACTGCTGCAGACACTAAAGCATTGCTTAAAGGAATTAAAAACGGTACAATTGATTTAGTAACCTCTGACCATACACCCTTGAACATTGAGCTTAAACATGTAGAATTTGACAATGCTGATTATGGTTCTATAGGTCTGGAGAGTATATTCGGTATGCTGAACGAAATTCTTGGTATTGAAGAGACGGTTGAACTTCTAACAAAAGGAAGAACGATTTTTGGAATTGATTCACCGCAACTTGAAGTAGGTCAGCCAGCAAACCTGACACTATTTAATCCTGATACTTCGTATCATTTTTCAGAAGACCATATCTTTAGCTCTACCAAAAATTCTATTGCACTCGGCGAAAAAATGAAAGGAAAAGTACTAGGCACGATTGCAAACAACCAACTAGTTTTAAACAATTAAATAATGGAAGATAACCCAACTATACCGGGCAAAACTATAGCTATAATCGCATATTTAACCCTTTTAGGCGCAATAATCGCCCTTTTTATGAATCAGGAACCAAAGTATCGTTTTGCTAGATTTCATACCCGGCAGGCTTTTGGATTACACCTAATGTTTCATGGGTTTGCCTTATTTTCAAGCGTCTGGTTTAACGAATATGCACTTTACGGTCTATACCTATGCTATATTGTTCTTTGGATATATGGCTTTTTAGGTGCATTAAGCAATAAAGAACAAGAGGTTCCAATAGTGGGGCCTTACTTTCAAAAATGGTTCACTTTTATTCAATAATTAAATGACTACAGCTCCCCTATCTTTAGAACACATCATTAGACCTTCTAGCCTAACCGATAAAAAAGCTCCTGTGCTTTTTATGTTACATGGCTATGGCAGTAATGAAGAAGATTTATTTTCCTTTGCTCCAGAATTACCAGAAGAATTGTGCATAATTGCAGTTCGGGCCCCTTATATTCTGCAGCCGAACGGATATGCGTGGTACGCTATAAATTTTGATGATGATAAAGGAAAATGGAGCGATGATGACCAAGCAATTGAATCGCGTGATAAGATTAACGCTTTTATAGATGAGGCCTGCGCTACTTATGGCTTAGACGAACAAAACGTAAACTTATTAGGCTTTAGTCAAGGCACTATACTTAGCTATGCAGTAGCATTATCTTATCCAGAAAAAATTAAAAATGTTATTGCTTTAAGCGGATATATAAATGAAGCTATACTCAAGAATTCATTTAAAGAAAACAATTTCAAAAACCTCAATTTCTATTGTTCACACGGGGATGTAGACCAAGTGATACCCGTTGATTGGGCACGAAAGGCACCTGAATTATTGAAGGATTTAGGTATCAAACATGTATATGAAGAGTTTCCTGCTGGGCACGGTGTTGCATCTCAAAACTTCTACGCGCTTAAGAAATGGATTAGCGGTAAAATTTAGTTGCTACGGGTGTATAATAAATGATCGATAAGGGTGAAATCTACTCCCAAATCATCTTTTAACTCGTACTTAATCAATAATTCACCCCAATATTTTCCATCAGAAAAATCGGTCAGAATCCATTTATGGTTCAAAATTTTAATTTTATTTATTTTAAAATCATTCTGCATTCCCTCATAAGGAATTAATGGATTATCACCTTTCTGTTCATTAGTTTCCAATAATTTATCAGCAATATACCCCGCAGGATTAGTTAATTCTAGATGATCATAGTAGGCTAAAGCATCATCGTTATTTTCTAACGAGAAGTACTGCATATCCATCACCTTCAAATTAGATTTTTGAACGGAATCTTTCAGCAAATCAATTTCACTTTCTAGTCTAGATATTTTACTGGTATTTGCCTCTACCATATTACCGCTGCTCACAAATAGATATAAACAGATTAGGGATACAAATAGAAACAGGTAAAGAAATATTTTACTTTTCATAGTTATAGGGTAATGGTTAAATTATCGAAGGCTAAATGTACATTTTTAGGTAACTGTTTCTCCACTTCTTCATGAAAACCTAATGAATGACTTATATGGGTAAAATAAGCTTTTTCTGGTTTTACTTTATCAATAAACGCTAGTGCTTCCTCTAAATTAAAATGGGAGATATGTGGCTCTATACGTAAGGCATTTACAACAACTACTTTAGAGCCTATAATCTTCTCTATCTCTTTCTTTTTAATCGACTTTACATCGGTTAGGTACGTAAAATCACCCACCCTAAAACCAAAAACTTGAAGTTTGTTATGAAGAACATTAATAGGTATAACTACTTTATTACCTATTGAAAAAGAGTTATTCTTTTTCACCTTGTTAATTAGAACCGATGGTGCACCTGGATACTTATTCTTCTCATTAAGAATATACCCAAATCGATTTTTTAATGACTTCACGACCCTTTTATGCGCATAAATAGGAATATTACCTTGCCTAAAGAAAAATGGTCGAATATCATCAAGGCCGGCAGTATGATCCGAATGTTCATGGGTATATAAAATACCGTCTAGGCTGTTTACATTATGGCGTAGCATCTGCTGCCTAAAATCTGGACCACAGTCAATTACATAATTATATTCATCCCATGAAAGCAATACAGATACTCGTAGACGTTTATCTTTCTGGTTATCACTTAAACATACAGGATGGGAACTACCAATAATTGGTATTCCTTGAGATGTTCCCGTTCCTAAAAAAGTAACACGTAAATCGCCTGTCATGTGTTACAAATTTAATCCCTTTTTGGTGAAATTAAGGTTTGAAAATTATAAGATTGCAGTATTTAAATTGTGCTAAAAAAGTTACGTGAAACTTATTCCATTTTTTTCGGGCTATTGCCCTTTGTAAGGACCATTCTTTATAACTTTGTTCAAAGCTAAAAAGGAAAAAAATGGCATCCGTATTAAAAAGAGATAGTGTTTTTGAAAACATTCCCTCGATCAAAGCAAAGACCTTACGTATTAATCTAAATCCAGATATATATGGAACCTTTGCCGAAATTGGTGCAGGACAAGAAACTGCACGTCATTTCTTTAGATCCGGTGGAGCATCTGGCACCATTGCCAAAGCAATGAGTGCGTACGACAAAGATTTTAGCGATGCTATTTATGGTATTGAAACCGATGGTCGTTATGTGACACAGGCACGTCTTAAAACTATGCTTTCTCATGAAATGCAATTGATGAAGGAACGTATTAGTCGTGAAAACCATCCCGATCGATTGTTCTTTTCTTATGCTAATACGGTTGCTACTATTGATTTCTCTAAGCGATATAAAGGCCATGGTTGGGTTGGTATTCGGTATCAGCTAGATCCCAATCAAAAGGAGTTCGATGAGATTATTCTTCACATCCGATTTAAACAAAATGAAGCTAGACTACAACAAGAAACCCTTGGTATTCTTGGAGTTAACTTAATATATGGTGCTTTTTACAAATATCATAAGCCAAAGAAAATGTTAAAATATCTATATGACCACATAGATAAGGATACCTTGGAAATTGATATGGTTAACTTTTCAGGTCCTAATTTTAAGGATGTAGACAACCGATTAATGAGTTTGCAACTTATTAAATACGATATGACTGATGCTGTTATGTTCGGTCCTGATGGTAATAACCTTTTACCGGCAGCGGTACTTTACAAGAAAAATATCTTGGCATTGCGTGGTAGTTTTAGACCTGTTACCAAAGTGAATTTGGATATGTTTGAGAAATCATATGACATTTTCATTAGGGATAAACAAGTAGACCAAAACAATACTATGGTCATTTTTGAAATTACCCTTTCAAACTTAAGAGCTTCTGGAGAAATTGATGAGCAGGATTTTATGGACAGAGCAGAACTATTATGTTCGCTAGGGCATTCTGTAATGATTTCTAAATTTCAAGAGTATTACAAGTTAGTTGAATACTTTAATAACTTCACCAAAAATAGAATTGGCCTTACCATGGGTGTGAACAATTTGGTTGATATTTTTGATGAAAAATACTATCGACATTTAAGTGGTGGAATACTTGAGGCATTTGGTAAACTCTTCTTTAAAGATTTACAGGTGTACCTATACCCTATGAAAAATCCAGATACAGGTCAGATTATGACTAGTAACAACGTGAAGGTTCATCCACGAATGAAAGAATTATATAAATTCTTTAAATACAATGGTAAAGTTATGGACATCATCGATTACGAACCTGATATTATGCATATATTCTCAAGAGACGTTCTTAAAAAAATAATAAACAACGAAGAGGGTTGGGAGAAAATGTTACCAGAAGGAATTGCTGAAATTATAAAGGAAAAAAATCTTTTCAGTAGAAAGAGTATAGAACAAGAAACTGAATAAGTTTGGCTTTAGACGATTGTAATTCAGTTGATTATAAATAAACAAAAACGAGCGCCCATTTAAGAAATGGACGCTCGTTTTAATTATGATATTTTATTAAATGGCTACTCTAAAATCTGGGCAGCATGATCTTTTGTTTTCACCTTATCTATTACCTTAGTAATTAGGGCGTCGCCATCAATAACAAAAGTCTTTCTGTGAATACCATCATACTCTCTGCCCATAAATTTTTTAGGCCCCCAAACACCGAACGTGTTAAGGATAGTATGGTCTTCATCTGCCAATAAAGGGAATGGAAACTCATATTTACTTTTAAATTTTGCTTGTCTTGCTTCAGAATCTGCACTAACTCCTAAAAGTTCATAACCTTCAGATTGTAATTCTTTATAATTATCCCTTAAATTACAAGCCTCAGCAGTGCAACCAGGTGTATTTGCTTTTGGGTAGAAAAATACAATTAACTTTTTCCCTGTGTAATCAGCTAAATTCACAGTATTTCCATCTTGGTCCTTAGCTGTAAATGAAGGAACTTTATCACCAACTTTTAACGTATTCATACATCAAGTTTTATAAATTTGTGTTTAAATATTTTGAATCAAAATTAAACATTTAATGACGAAGGCCGAAAAAATAGCTTTTACAATTTCTAAACTTCAGGAAATTTACCCCGAGATTCCTATTCCTTTAGAGCATAAGGACCCCTATACACTACTAATTGCAGTTTTGATGTCTGCGCAAAGTACAGATGTTCGCGTCAATAAAATAACTCCTCTACTGTTCGCTAAAGCTGACAACCCATATGATATGGTAAAGTTAAGCGTCGAGGAAATTAGAGAAATCATAAAACCCGTGGGTTTATCACCAATGAAAGCTAAGGGAATTCATGGACTTTCGAGAATACTAATTGATAAGCATAATGGTGAGGTTCCGAAAGAACTTGAATATTTAGAAGAATTACCCGCTGTTGGACATAAAACGGCAAGTGTAGTTGTATCTCAAGCATTTGGTATACCAGCATTTCCTGTAGACACACATATTCATCGATTACTATACAGATGGGGATTTACGAATGGGAAAAACGTAGTTCAAACTGAAAAAGACGCTAAACGTTTATTCCCAATAGAGATATGGAACGACCTTCACCTACAAATTATATGGTATGGGAGACAATATTCACCTGCTAGGGCTTGGAATATGGATAAAGACATTATCACAAAAACCATAGGTCGCAAGACCGTTTTAGCAGAATATTATAAAAAGAAAAAAACCCGCTAAAAGCGGGTTTTTTATTAATTTAAAAAAGTTTCGAAACTTAAATCTTCATACTCAAATTCATAAAGCGCTTGAGAATAACTCAACAAAAAGTTGATTGTCTTCGGACATACTTTATTAAAACCAGTCTGTTCTTGATAATTAGAGTAAATTTTTTCCATATTTCCTACGTTGTTACACTCAAATAACGCCGGAAATTTATATATATTGTTTATTCCATTTTCTACTGCAATTAATTCGTTAGCACTATATTGTTTTTATCTATTATTTTTCTGAGATTTATCAATGCATAACGCATTCTTCCTAGAGCTGTATTTATACTTACTCCAGTATTTTCAGAGATTTCCTTAAAGCTCATATCCTTATAAATACGCATTAAAAGAACTTCTTTTTGATCATCTGGTAACTCTTCAACCAATTGTCTTAAATCAGTATCGATTTGATTTTTTATCAATTGCTTTTCGGCATTCAACTTATCGTCCCCTATTACAGAGAAAATATTGAATTCATCACTACCTTCAAACATGGGCATTCTTTTATTCCTTCTAAAGTGATCAATAATGAGGTTGTGTGAAATTCTCATTACCCATGGTAAAAATTTCCCTTCCTCACTGTACTTACCCTTCTTTAACGTTTTGATTACCTTTATAAAAGTATCTTGAAAAATATCTTCGGTAATATCCCTATCTAACACCTTTGAATAGATGAAACTAGTAATACGTTGATTGTGTCTGTTGATTAATACTTCAAGGGCACTTTCGTTACCACTGATGTAATCCCTAACTAATTCTGAGTCTTCAATTTGTAGTTTCATACGAGTTACTTTTTTTAAGGGTTTTAGATTAGGTAAATCCATTTAGCTGTTTGGTTTGCTTTTTAAATCTGATATAAAACTATAGAAAAGGGTTGCTGTGCAAAAAAGTATGTTGTCAAACCACACTTTTATGATGTGAAACATCGAAAAAGTATGTTTCCATACAATAAAAAGGGATTCAGATAGTTCTGCGGACAAAAAGAAGAGGGTGTAAGATTACCCTTACAACAACAAAACTTAGCTTCAATATCTCTAACTATCCGATAATTAAAGCCTAAGCTGTACAAGAAAGCTTATAAATCAATGATTATATTCAGCTATATATTTAATAAACAATAACATCAATAAGAAAGGGTACAAACAAAGAAACCCTTAGACCAAGGCCTAAGGGTTTCTTTAATTTATGATTTGTATTAGTTTAAGTTACTTTCAAACTGTAAACCTTTTACTTCTGTTAATTGTAAAGACTTGGAAAAAGCTAGTAAAAACTCAATCGTTTCTGGTTTAGCTTTTACTATTGTGCATTTATTTTTATCCTTTAAGTAAATTTTCTCCATGGTACTTGTTGTTTAGGTTCAACTAAAGAACGATGCATAAATGAAAATAGTAGATCAACTCGACCTGTAACCGATTAATTCGTTAAAACAATACTATTTGCTTCTACCAACTTTCTTAGGTTTATTAAAGCATAGCGCATTCTACCTAATGCGGTATTAATACTCACGCCCGTATTATTAGAAATTTCTTTAAAACTCATATCCTTATATATACGCATTTCTAAAACCTCTTGTTGATCTTCAGGCAGCTCCTTTATAATTTTTATTAAATCAGAATCTATTTGTTCTTTAATCAACTGCCGTTCGGCATCCAATTTATCATCCCCTAATAATGAAAAGATATTATAGCTTTCCTTGCTATTATACATTGGCATTCTATTATGTTTTCTGAAATAATCAATAATTAAGTTATGTGCTATACGCATAACCCAAGGCAAAAATTTACCTTCTTCATTATAAGCACCTTTTTTTAAGGTGCGAATGACCTTCATAAAAGTATCTTGAAAAATATCTTCGGTTAGTTCTCGGTCTCCTACCTTAGAATAGATGAAACCGGTTAGACGAGAATTATGACGATTGATAAGTGCTTCAATCGCTCTTTCATCTCCTTGAATATATTGCTTAACTAATTGGGAATCTTCAACTTGTACTACCATAAACTTTACTTTAAGGGTTAAAATGTAGTCCCAAATTCAAAGAATGAGGGTCTAGTGGTTATTATCCTAACTTAAAAAAGTAATGTTGCGCTATAGGCGAATTGAATTATTATTAAAAGCCAAAGATAGAAAAAAATAAATACTCTTATAATTATGTGAAAAATTCTTCCGTTATTTTAGATGAAATACATTTTTTAGCAAAGAAAAAAGGCAAAGCTTATCTTTGTCGACTTAGATATTCGTATGCCTACACTAGCCCAAATAAATCCGAAAGAAAACATCATAATTAAAGGAGCAAAACTGCACAACCTTAAAAACATCGATGTTGTTATCCCTAGAAACAAACTTGTAGTAATTACTGGATTGTCTGGTTCTGGCAAATCTAGTTTAGCTTTTGACACCCTCTATGCCGAGGGGCAAAGAAGGTATGTAGAAAGTCTTTCTTCATACGCTAGGCAATTTTTAGGTAAGCTTGACAAACCGAAAGTAGATTATATAAAAGGTATAGCACCTGCTATTGCTATTGAGCAAAAAGTAAACTCTACTAACCCTAGATCTACGGTTGGTACCACTACAGAAATTTATGACTACATAAAACTTCTATTTGCACGTATTGGCAAGACGTATTCTCCGGTATCAGGTAAATTAGTAAAAAAACATACCGTTACAGATATCGTCAATCATGTTAAAACATTTGAAGAGCAAACAAAACTTTTACTTCTTGCTCCGATTACTATACGAGATGATAGAGATGCGATTAAATCGTTAGAATTATTCTCAAAACAAGGGTATGCGCGTATTAAATACAACAATAAAGTTTTACGTATCGACCAAGTTCCAGAAAATATCGGGAAAAAATTTGATTTAGTTATAGATCGAATTATCACAAAAGATGATGAAGATTTTTACAATCGATTGGCAAATGCGATAGATACTGCTTTATTCGAAGGTAAAGGTGATTGTATTATTGAAGAATTAGCAAATGAAAAGCAAACACCGTTCAGCAATAAATTTGAATTAGACGGAATTACGTTTTTAGAACCCAATGTTCATTTGTTCAGCTTTAATAATCCCTATGGTGCCTGTCCTAAATGTGAAGGATATGGAGACGTAATTGGCATAGATCAAGATTTAGTGGTTCCAAATACTGCTCTTTCAGTTTTTGAAAATGCAATTTTTCCATGGCGTGGTGAAAGCATGAGCTGGTACCGTGATCAATTAGTGAACGCTGCCTATAAATTTGATTTTCCTATTCATAAGCCTTGGTTTGAATTATCTGAGGAACAGCAACAACTGGTATGGAAAGGTAATGATCATTTCATCGGTTTACATAAGTTCTTTGGCATGCTTGAGGAAAAGAGCTATAAGATTCAGAATAGGGTTATGTTGTCTAGATATCGTGGTAAGACAAAATGTAACGTCTGTAATGGAAAACGATTACGACCTGAAACCGATTACGTAAAAGTTGGTGGAGCTTCAATATCCTCATTGGTCGGTTTATCTATTGAAAAGCTCATTGTATTTTTTAATAATCTAGAACTCAATGAAAATGATGCAACTATAGCAGCGAGGTTACTAATAGAGATAAATACGCGACTTGGGTTTCTTAATAAGGTAGGCCTAAATTACCTTTCGATCAATAGAAAATCAAATACACTTTCAGGTGGTGAAAGCCAACGTATCAATCTTGCTACCTCATTAGGTAGTAGTTTGGTAGGTTCGATGTATATTTTAGATGAGCCAAGTATAGGATTACATCCTAAGGATACAGAAAACCTTATAGAGGTATTGATTTCCTTAAGAAATTTAGGAAATACGGTTATTGTCGTTGAACATGATGAAGATATTATGAAAGCCGCAGATATGGTAATCGACATTGGACCGGAAGCTGGTACCCATGGCGGAAATATTGTTGCTCAAGGTACCTTAAGCGAAATATTGAAATCAAAATCCCTTACAGCACAATATTTAAATGGGACGATGGAAATCAAAGTCCCTACAGAACGAAGAACTTTAAAAAATTATATTACCATAAAAGGGGTTAGAGAACATAATCTAAAGAATATAGATGTGACTTTTCCATTAGATATGCTTACGATAGTTACAGGCGTATCTGGTAGTGGTAAAAGTACATTAGTGAAAAAATTACTGTATCCTATAATTCTAAAAGCAGTTGGTGGTTATGGCGAAAAAGCTGGACAATTCTCATCTGTAGAAGGAAAATATAAGCATATAAAGCATGTTGAATTTGTAGACCAAAACCCAATAGGTAGGTCTTCTCGTTCCAACCCAGTAACCTACATAAAGGCTTACGATGATATTAGAAACTTGTATGCCAATCAAAAGCTAAGCAACATTAGAAACTATCAAGCCAAGCACTTTTCGTTTAATGTGGATGGTGGCCGTTGTGAAAAATGTAAAGGGGAAGGTGAGATAACGGTAGAAATGCAGTTCATGGCAGATGTGCATTTAGAATGTGAAACATGTGGAGGCAAACGTTTTAAAAAGGAAGTATTGGAGGTTGCATTCAATAATGCCAATATTGATGATGTACTTAATATGACTATTGATGATGCCATTCAGTTCTTTGAAAAAGGAGAACAGACGAAAATTGTCACTAAACTTAAACCGTTACAAGATGTAGGACTCGGCTATGTAACATTAGGCCAATCGTCCTCTACCCTATCGGGTGGTGAGGCACAACGTATTAAATTAGCATCTTTCCTTATAAAAGGAAGCACAAAAGATAAAGCGCTATTCATTTTTGATGAACCAACTACAGGTTTACATTTTCATGATATTAAAAAACTTTTAAAATCTTTTA
Organism: Maribacter sp. ACAM166; assembly: GCF_005771495.1. Classification (GTDB taxonomy): domain Bacteria; phylum Bacteroidota; class Bacteroidia; order Flavobacteriales; family Flavobacteriaceae; genus Maribacter. The sequence goes on along the minus strand of NZ_VAUW01000011.1, from coordinate 20,675 downwards.
ATGCCTTAATCAAAAAAGGCCATTCCATTGTTGTCATTGAACATAATATAGAACTAATAAAATGTGCCGATTATTTAATCGACCTTGGCCCTGGCGGTGGAGAAAACGGCGGACAATTATTGGCAGAAGGTACTCCTGAAGAAGTCATAAAAAGCAAAAAATCATTTACAGCCAATTATTTAAAGGAGAAGTTGAATTAGGAATCCAGCTTATAATTTAATTAAATCACAAACAACTAAAACCGATTAAAATATTGATAATCAATATTTTAATCGGTTTTATATTTTTTTGGCACGTTGTTTGTATTATTCTAAGAGAATGTGAATAGTTACATTCGAAACCTCTGCCCTCGGGCAGATTTAAAACCTTATATCATGAAGAAATTAATACTCCTTTTTACGGCGTTGTTTTTAGGCACCACAGGTGTTTTCGCTACAAGTATTAATGAAGATAAGGTTGCTACCAGCAATACTTATAGATTTAATAACTCCTTTATTTTTATTGAAAATGGAATTACATTTTCTGTATACCCTGATGGCGAATTTGACTTTTATATAGAGAATCAAGTAAGTGGAAATAGAAATGGTACCACATTCAATTCCGGATATGATTATAGTCCATATGCACAGTATGATGATTACGGGGCTGTAATTCAAGTAGAAAATGTTCCGATTTATTATGACTATTATGGTCGTGTTAATCACATAGGTGATGTAGATATTAACTATTTAAATAATCGTGTACGTAGAGTTGGAGGGATGAATGTATACTACAACAACCGTGGATTTTATGATTACCATACAGGTTATATCAATATTTATAACAGAAACTATGTGTACCAACCATTCCATAGATGGTTTGCTAGACCGTCTATTAGCTTATGTTTAGTATATAACAGACCGTATAGAAGGTACTACACTCCAATACGTTATTCTTACTACAATCCCTACAGAAATAATTATAGAAAAGCTTATGTAAATGTTGGTAAACAACATAGATATAATAACGTAAGAAGAGAAAGAGCTAGCATTTATAGGAATGACAAACGTGTTGCAATAAGAGATAATTCTTATAGAAGCAATAGAAGTGTTGCTAAAAGAGGTAATGGCTTAAGAACTGGCAGAACAGTAGCTTCAAATAATACGGCAAGAACCAATAGAAGTGCTACGGCAAATAGATCTACAACCGTAAAACGTAATAAAAGTACTGGTCGCAAAAATCAAGGTAGAAGCGTAACTAAAAGAGAGGTTACAAGAAGTACTGTCAATAAAGGTACTGTTAAAAGAGTAAATAATTCGGCATCACGTAGTAATCAAGGTAGAACTGTAACTAAAAGAGAGGCAGTAAAAACGCCTAGGAGTACAAGCGTAAAAAGAAGTACTACCACGTATAAAAAACCCGTAGCCAGGAGTACGACTTCTAGTAGCAGAACTGTAAGAACGCAACGTAGCAGTGCGGCTAGAAGCACTACTAAAGCTCCTAACAGAAGTAAAAGCACCGTTAACAGAAGTACACGTTCTAGATCAGTAAGCAAAGCTCCATCAAGAAGTACGAGTTCTAGATCAGCGACTACTAGAAGTAATAGAAGAAATTAAAATAGTTTTTAGGTTGGTTAGTTGTTTAGCGCCGTAATGAATACGTTCATTACGGCGCTTTTTTATACAACCTATTTTTTATTTCGGATATTGCCAGGGAATAGTTTTTCAAATTTCTTTGGTAGATTTGAAATAATATACATTTCTTTATTCAGAACAGGGTGAACGAACTTTAACGAATATGCATGCAGATAAAGTCCCTTACCTTTTAATTGTAATCCTTCCAAAAAATAAGCAGCATCTCCTAAAATAGGATTCCCATTCATGAACATGTGTTTGCGTAACTGATGTCGTCTTCCGGTTTGCGGGTCTAATTTGACCAAATTCAAAAAATAAAATCTTTTAGAAGGTATGCAGTCCATAACTTGAAAAATTGAAAGAGCCATTTTTTCATCAATTAAAAAATCTATTGATCCACTCGATGTCATTAAACCTATAGTTACGGCGTAGTAGGTTTTAAGAATCTGTTTCTCTTTAAATAATTTATTTAATGCTACTATACTCGAATTTGTTTTGCCGACAAGCAAGAGTCCTGTGGTTGCATAATCTAGACGGTGAACTGGTTGCGGCCTAACCGAATCAAAGGCAGTGCTACTCCTTAAATTTTGACCTAACGCATTTGCAACTGTTTTAAATCCATTACCACTAACCAGTATACCTGCTGGCTTATTGACCACGGCTAAATAATCATCTTCGTAGATGACTTCTAGATTTAATTTGAGACGTGTACTATTAGTATCTTCTATTTGATAAGCGTATTCTATTTTTTCCCCTCCTTTAATAAATATTCCTGTAGATGCTACAATACCATCAACAAAAACCAATTCTTTCTTAATGGCTTTTTTTAAAGCAGATTTTGTTGGTATTCTCTTAAATATGCCTACCCCATATTCCTGCAAACGCATTGGTTCCTTAAAGTTTTTGACAATATGTATTTCTTTTAATTGCATACAGGAACATCTAATAACATGCCAAGATTATAATAGTTTTACAAGGTAAATTTTTGCATTAGAAAATATAGGATGTGAGTTAATTATTATAAAAATATAATTCTATCTTTTGACCTAATTTTTAGCTAACCGGAAACGGTATTTCATGAAGAGAATAAATCATAAAATTATTAGGCAGGTAATTATTCTTGCACTTATTATTTTCCTAGGAGGATTGATAATAAAATATATGTTACCGTACATTTCAGGTGTACTAGGAGCCCTAACACTTTATGTTATCCTAAGAAAATGGATGGTAAAACTTTTAAATAAAGGCTTGAAAAGAATGTGGGCAGCGTTATTACTGATTTTTGTTTCTCTAATTGGTGTTTTCTTACCCTTAACTGGAGCTGCTTTTATGTTAAGTGCAGAAATCGGGAACTTAGCAGATAAATCAGAGCAAGTTACTAAAGCTTTTAAAGAACAAGTTTATCAACTTGAGAAATATGTAGAATATGACGTTTCTTCCACCATAGACCCAAAACAAGCATCTGGTTGGCTGACAGATAACCTTCAAGGTTTCGCTAGCGGTACATTCAATATTCTAATTTCCCTTGGTTTACTCTTGTTCATACTCTATTACATGTTGAAAAGTCCTCAGAAATTAAAGGACTCATTACTAGTATACCTTCCTTTGAGTACTAAAACATTGGTGATTTTAGGTAAGGAAATAGAAAGTGTGGTTAAATCAAATGCCATAGCAATTCCATTAGTAGCCTTGGCTCAAGGTTTTATTGCATTAATTGGCTTCCTTATATTTGGAATTGAAAATCCTTTGTTTTGGTTTGTGATTATAACCATCGGCTCAATGATTCCTTTTATAGGAACCTTCATTGGTATTATACCTGTATTCGTGTTAAGCTTGGCGAGTGGAAATGATTTTCAAGCTTGGGGAATTTTGCTGTATGGTATTTTAGTAGTTGGTATGACCGACAATCTAATTCGATTGGTTGTTTTGAAAAAGCTAGACAGTACCCATCCACTGATTACATTGATAGGAGTAATAGTTGGAATTCCTTTATTCGGATTTGTTGGGCTAATCTTTGGTCCATTGATTATAAGTCTTTTTCTAATTATCGTGAAAATTTACAAACTACACTATGGTATACAACGTTCTCATAAAAAAGAAAAATTAAAGCTGTAATTAACGTTTTAGGAACTTGTTTAATACACCATAAACATCTTCTGATATTTTGAATCGGTACAATATTCCTACGTACATTGCTATCATTAATATACTTTTCAATGTAATATTAATTACGGGATGAAACGAAAAGGAATATGTGGAGAATAAGACTCCTACAATAATCAATAATGAAAGAACTTTCCAAGTTTCATGGGTAAATGGAACTATTTTAAACTTTGCCTTTACATAGCCCAATTTCAATGTATTATATATAAAAAAAGCAGTGAAACTAGCTATTGCAGCACCGTCGATACCATACGTTGGAATCAACCATAAGTTGAAAACAATAGCCAAAACTGCCAACAATACTCCAAAGAATAATATTGAACGATAATAATCAGAATTGAATAAAATTGAATTATTGTTCCCTAGAAGTGCATCGTAAACTTTAGCTAATCCTATCCAAAAAACAATCATGAAACCACCTGAATAGTTTTTCGGTAACAATTTATATAAATCATCAAGGTTTAGTATAATCAATAAAAAAAGAATGCCGGAGACTATGAAAAGTGTTAACGAACTTTTCTGGTATAGCTTTTTTAGCGCAGGTTTATCTTTTTCATTAAGATAGGCTGCTGTTAACGGATAGGTTATCTGATGCATGGCACGAGATGGTACAGCAATTGTTGACGCAATAAAACCTGCAACAGCATAGTAAGCAACATTTTCAATTTTCAAGAAGTTGTTCAACATTACTTTGTCAACTTCCATAAGAACAATAGCAGTTGAGCCACCTAATATGATGAGTCCGCTATACTTTATTATGCTTTTGGAATTGGCAGGAAGGTGGAAATTAAGCTTTGGCATCCGTAACCGAAAAGCGTAAATTTTCATGACCACTGTTCTTAAAAGATAACACCCAACCAGTGCATTTATAAAAGTATCAATATCAATGAATTTAAGCCATAGCAAAATAAGTAATACGGTTTGAGCAATTCTACAAAACACCTCTTTCATGAAATTACCGAAAATGGATTTCATTCGAATTCTAGCCCAAGCATAAAATACTTCGAAATAGGCCAAGGCCATACCGATTAGAAAAATATGCCAAACATAATCTCGTACTATCGGATTCTCCCTCGATAGTAAATCTCCAATAGTTTCATTGGCAAAGTAACTAAGTAAAGCTATAGGTATAATGAGCAGTAACGGAAGTAATAACATTAAAGTTAAAAACCCATCTTGACTACTATCCTTTTTGAAACTAGAATAAAATTTAACTAGACTATTGGGAACCCCAAAGGCTAAAATCGGCATTAGTACAGCTGATACAGATAAGACTACTTGAATCAACCCATAATTATCGGGCTGCATAAAATTAGTATACAAAAACAGGGTATTAACTGCTCCTATTGCAAAACCGATATAGGTTACAAGCGTGTTGTTTAAGGATTGTTTTAGTACGATGCCCATTAGATAAATTCTGCCAGTTTTCGGGTAAGTTCCTTTCTAGAATAGGTGTCAATTCCTTTAGAGTATATTGATAATTCACCCTTTTGAAACAGTTCAAACCAAGTTAAAAGTAGGTCTTTCAATGCAATTTCATCAGCATACTCAAAAATGTGACCAGCGTTTGTTTCTGCTACGATATCCCCTACTTCCCAATGCTTAGGCCCTACTCCTAATATAGGGCGCTGCGCAGCCATGTATTCAAATAATTTTCCAGGGATAATACCCTTGGTTTCATGAGAATCAATCTCAGCCAATAGTAAAACTTGTGATGTTTCTTGATATTTTAAAGCATCTTCATGCGACACATAACCAATAACTTTATAAACTTCCTTTAAACCAAAGTCTGTAAGTGATTGCAAAACATCATCGCTGACTACCCCAATAAATTGGAGTTGTAAGGCATTCTTGAATTCATTATTCTGTTTCATCAATACTGATAAAACGCGCCATAAATTAGTCGGATTACGGCCAGTAAGCATAGACCCAATATGAGAAATCGTGAATTTTTTATCAAGAGTAGCATTCGTTGTTCTTTCTCCATCGAATCCATTTGTAATCACTGTAATGGGCTGATTGGTAATTTTCTCGAACTCTTTCTTTGTCGTTTTACTAGTGACCACTATTTTGTCTGCAAAATTGAGCACTTTCGATTCCAAATTTTTGTGCTTTCTTTCTGCGTATGAAGAGAGTTTTAATTTTTTATGATACCCTATAGATGTCCAAGGATCTCTAAAATCTGCAATCCATTTAAGGGATAGTGATTCTTTTAGAGAATAACCAATGAGGTGCACACTATGCGGCGGCCCAGTAGTAATTACGGTATCTATATCTTCTTTTTTCAGAACTCCCTTTAAAAAAGTTACAGATGGTTGAATCCAAAACTTTCGTGCATCAGGTATAAATAGATTTCCCCTAACCCATAATAGGGACTTTTCGATGAACGATTGATTTTTTGATTGAATGATACCAGAGCTTATTCGCTTGGTCTTCTTGCTTGAAAATAGACTTGCTACACGATAGGGTTCAAAAATTTTATGGGTATAAATTTTAATATCCTTTGGTATGTCTTTTAGAAATGTTTCATCTATAAGTGGGTACTGGGGATTTTGAGGAATATAAACTATCGGTTCGATATCAAAATCGCTGAGATACTTAACAAACTTAAGCCAACGTTGTACACCTGGTCCGCCAGCGGGAGGCCAATAATACGTAATGACCAGGACCTTTCTCATTATTCTTCCTCCTCTTTTTTAAATTTCCAAAAAGAAAAGCCCAATCCTCCAACAATCACAAGACCTAATAAAATGGTACTTGCCAATGTAATTTTACTACCTTGAGTAACTACTTCTGGTTCAAATTTAAACTCTATCTTGTGTTTACCAGATGGCACTTTAAGTCCTCTAAGAACATAATCGACTTTAAAGTAATCACTTTCTTTACCATCTATATAAGCATTCCATCCATTTTTATAGTACATTTCCGAAAAAACAGCAACACCTTCATTACTATTCTTTGAGGAATAAATGAGGTGATTTGGCTCATAATCAATCAAAGATATCGACGCTGTAGCATCGACTTTATATGCTAATTTCCTAATATCCTTGAAGTTAGATGTATTAAAAACTGCACTATTTTTAGTGTCTAAACTATCTAAAGCAGAAATCTCGGCATCAGCATTAGCAACAGGTATTAACTGCTTTACAAACCACCCATTTCCGTTGGCATTTGGGTTTTCAATGGGAAACGATTTTCCCTCTTCATCCTTTCTTATCACGTATTTAATATTGAGCATATTCAATACAGAAAGATTACCGTTGTAAATATGGAAATCAAAAAGATCTTGCATACCAGCAGGTTTAGCTGCATGGTAGCCCGTTATGCTTTGATGAAAATATGCCGTTTTTGCAGAATCAAAACCATCAGTCTGGTCAAAAACACGAAAAACACCTTCATCTTTTGCTATAAGTTTATCTGCCGGTGTTTCTTGAAAAGGTTCTAACATTTTACGTTTAGATACAAAATTGTCATTGTTCACATACCGTAAATCAACTCCAACTAAATCTACAACGACTAAAACACCAACCGCAATAATTAAGATATTGATCTTTAATTTCTCTTTTAAATAAAACCACAATAATAATGCGGTAATGAGTGCAAAAGCAAGCGACCGAAATAAGTCACTTGAATACACACTTTTACGGTCTAATCTCAACATTTCAGGAAGCTCTTCTAACCCCGTCATTCTTAAATTACCATCTGTAGCTCCAACAAAATCAAAAGCTCCCTTAAATAAAAATAACAATACACCTAAGCCCAAAATTGTTCCGGTTGCGAACGTCAACGATTTTAGCTTATCAGTTCGTGGAACCTTATCCATTAATAATTTTTTCAAAGCCAAAATCGCAAGAATAGGTACGCATAGCTCCAATATAATCTGTATGGATGAAACAGCCCTAAATTTATCATACAACGGAAAGTAGTCAATCATAAAATCAGTAAGCATACTAAAATTCTTTCCCCATGATAAAACCAGGGACACTATCGAACCAATTAACAGCCACCACTTATGCTTTCCTTTTACCAGAAACAGGCCTAGAACAAAAAGAAAAAATACAACAGCACCTAAGTACGCTGGGCCTGATGTACCAGGTTGATCGCCCCAATACAATGGAACACCACTTACAAAATCTAATGCACTTGATCTAGGTAAGCCTTTATCAATCAGATAATTAAATGACTTTGAATCTTCACCCAAATTTTCTTGACTTGCACCACCAAAAAGTCGTGGCACAAAAAGATTCAACGATTCTGTAATACCGTAACTCCATGTTGTAATATAATCTTTACTCAGGCCTCCCGTATTCACTTTTGATGAACCGTCAGGATTAATCGTCAATGCACTTTTACCACGGGTACTCCAATCTGCATACTCTTTAGTAGCCATTAATCCGGTAGCGTTTGCGGCAATACCTAAGGTTACGGCAACTAATAAGATTCCTACTGAAATAAAGAAATGTTTTAGCTGCTTTTCCTTTACTGCATATACCAAATAAACAATACCTAATACAAGTACCAATAACATAAAGTAATACGTCATCTGATAATGGTTGGCGGTAATTTCAAGTGCCATAGCTAGTGCCGTAAGTACAAAACCCCACAAGTATTTCTTCCTGAAAACAAGAACAATACCAGCCAAGAGCACGGGCAAGTAGGCTATTGCATGTGCCTTAGAATTATGCCCAGCGCCTAAAATTATGATGAGATATGTAGAAAAACCAAAAGCTAATGCGCCTACGATGGCTAAACGATAATCAACTTTTAAACAACAAAGTAGAATATAAAAACCTATAAAATATAGAAAAAGGTAATCTGCAGGTCGAGGCAAAAACCGAATTAATCGATCTAATTTTTTAATGTAATTATGAGGATAATTTGCACCTAATTGATAGGTAGGCATGCCACCAAAAGCACTATTTGTCCAATACGGTTCTTGATCCTTTGATTTTCTGAAATCATTCTGCTCTTTGGCCATGCCCGTATACTGAGCAATATCGTGCTGATACATCACTTTACCTTGCAGTACAGGACTGAAGTACGCTAAAGCTGCAATTATAAAAAATGCTAGCACAAAAAAATGGATAAAAAAGAACTTTAAGCCTTGCTTCATTTGCTAAATAGGTAGTGTTTTTTCAAAGATAACTAGTCTAGCTCTTCAAAATCAATGTATTCACCTACTTTTTTAGAATCCCCTTTCTTCTTGGAAGTCTTTTTATTTATAATGACATCTCCTACTTTTTCCTCGCTTGCAGTACGTTGATTATCAAAAGCTTGCTTGAAATGTGATTCAGTTTTCTTAGCTGCGTAGCTTAAAATTCTAGGTGCAAATAACTTTACTAAGAATTTTAGTAGGTAATACACCAAAAGAATAATCAATATAGTTTTTAAAAAAGCCATTTATTACTACTTATATATATCAAAAATACAATTATCACGTTGTATAAATAGAATCATAATATTAAAATAAATATAAAATCGCGTTCATGAATAGTCTATTTGCCTACTCTAAAACATATCAACACATATTAAGCCTTCTTCTATTTCTACCTTGGGTCGGTATTTCACAATATACAGATGTGATTAATTCCAATAGACCCGGTCTATCTGTTAGTGCATATGCCGTCGGTAAAAATGTGGTGCAAGCTGAATTAGGTATTTTCTACGAACAACGTGATCATACACTTCTCAATACCCAATCGGATATTTGGGGTACCGATATTTCTTTACGCTATGGCTTATTATTTGAGCGACTAGAGCTTAATTTCGAGGGTACTTTTCAAGATCAAGATATAACCTATTCAAATTTTAATCTGTTAGCCAAGCGAAGAGACTTTTCACGAAATCGGTTAGGGCTTAAATATTTAGTTTATGATCCTTTCAAGAATCAGGAAGCCAATAAGCCAAATTTATATAGTTGGAGAGCAAATAATAAATTTCAGTTCAAGAATCTTTTACCAGCGGTTTCATTATACGGTGGAGCAAATTTCGTTCTTGGAGACAACCCTTTTTATGTCGGGGAACCTACCCTATCCTATCGAGGAATGATTGCTACTCAAAGTCGCTTGACTCCGCGGTTTGTATTGATTACCAACACTGCTTACGACCGCATAGGAACCGATGACCCAGAATTAAGTTATTTGATTTCCTTATCTCACGCTTTTAGAAATCCTAAATGGAGTGTATTTTTAGAACACCAGGGCATTCAAAGTGACAGGTATGCAGATGCGCTGCTACGAGGGGGAATTGCCCATCTACTTAAAGAAAATCTACAGTTCGACTTTCATATGGGAGCAAGTCTTAAAAATACACCTTCCCGCATTTTTATCGGTTTAGGAGGTTCTTATCGGATGGATTTTCATAAGGATGATTTAGTAGCTATAGAAGATCAAAAGGCTGACGAAAATGGTGGCGCCATCGATAAGGATGCAATGATGAAGAAAAAGGAGAAGCGTAACGGCGCTGAAGATATAGACTTAGGCCCTTCGAAAAAACAACTCAAAAAATTAAAGAAAAAAGAAAAAAAGAAGAACAAGCAGTCCAACGAAATTGACTTTTAACACGTTTTAAAAGTTAATTGTATTTCGCTCGTTCCTACTTCCCTATTTTGATTAATATCCCTAATATTGATACTTCTAAAGAAGTATTATGATTACTATACAAGAAGTAAAAACAAAGCAAGACTTAAAGCGCTTTGTAACTTTTCCCTTTTCACTTTACAAAAACAATGATTATTGGGTTCCGCCTATTATCAATGATGAATTGGAGAGTTTTGATAAAGATAAAAACCCTGTATTTAAGGATGCTGAAGCATGGTTTTTCCTTGCCTTTGAGGGATCAAAAATAGTAGGTCGTGTTGCTGGGGTCATTAATCACCTAGAGGTATATCAACAAAACGTTAAAAAGATGCGATTTGGTTGGTTTGACTTTGTAGACAATCCAGATGTTTCTAGGGCACTTTTAGATAAAGTAGCTGAAATTGGAAAGAACAACAACCTAGAATACATAGAAGGCCCTGTAGGTTTTTCCAATCTAGATAAAGTAGGTGTTTTGGTAGAAGGTTTTGATCATATAGGCACCATGATTACATGGTACAACCACGCTTACTACAAAGACCATTATGAAAATTTAGGTTTTGTAAAAGAGAAGGAATACATGGAAAATAAATTTCCAGCAAAGAATGCAGATCCAAAACTTTTTTCAAAACTGAACGACTTGGTAAAAAGACGTTACGGATTAAAAGAAGTTAATTTCACAAAGACTAAAGAAGTTATGCCAATGGCTGACGAAATGTTCGATCTTTTCAATGAGACTTATGCGAGTCTTTCTTCATTTGTTCCTATTACCGAAATACAGAAAGCTTATTTCAAGAAAAAATATATCAGTTTTATTAATCCTGAATATATCAAATTCATAAAAGATAAGGAAGATAAATTAATTGCTTTTGCCATTGTGATGCCTTCGTTTTCAGAAGCACTACAGAAAGCGAATGGAAAATTATTCCCATTTGGATTGTTCCACCTTTTAAAAGCAAAAAAGAATAGTAAAGACGTTATCTTTTACCTCGTTGGTATTCATCCCGAATATCAAAATAAAGGGGTTACCGCTGTCATTTTTAATGAATATCATAAGACCTTTACCGAAAAAGGTATAGAAATGTGCTATAGAACTCCAGAACTAGAAGAAAATATTGCTATTAAACAAATGTGGAAACATTTTGACCCAGTAGTGTATAAGCGCAGAAGAACGTACAAGAAATCACTTAATTAAGTATAATTAATAAGCCCGGATTCATACATGAATCCGGGCTTATTAATTTAAAATGACTTGGGATTATTCTCCCATTGCAGCTGCAACAGCGGCAGATAGTCTTTTATATGTTCCATTCTCAAGGCGATCACGAATAGCCGAAAATGCCGTCAAAGTTTCATCAACATCTTGTAACGTATGCGTAGCCGTTGGTATCATACGAAGTAAAATAAGGCCTTTTGGAATTACTGGATAAACTACAATCGAACAGAAAATACCATGATTTTCTCTAAGATCTTTTACCAATGCCATTGCTTCAGGAATGCTACCGTTCAAATAAACAGGAGTTACACAACTGGTCGTAGTACCAATATCAAAACCTTTTTCTTTTAATCCGTTTTGAAGTGCATTTACGTTCTCCCAAAGTTTAGCCTTAAGCTCTGGCTGGGTACGTAACATATCTAATCGCTTTAATGCTCCTTTCACATAAACCATTGGTAATGATTTAGCGAACATTTGTGAACGTAGATTATATTTTAGGTAGTCAATAATTCCTTGGTCAGCAGCTACAAAAGCACCAATACTTGCCATTGATTTAGCAAAAGTAGCCAAATACACATCAATATCACCTTGAACATCTTGTTCCTGTCCAGCTCCGGCTCCAGTTTTACCTAAAGTTCCAAAACCATGTGCATCATCAACTAACAATCGAAAATTATATTTTTTCTTTAATGCTACAATCTCTTTAAGAATACCTTGTTCTCCACGCATTCCAAAAACTCCTTCGGAAATCACAAGAATACCTCCACCAGTTTGATCTGCCATTTTAGTGGCACGCTCTAAGTTTTTTTCTAGACTCTCAACATTATTGTGGACAAAAGTAAATCGCTTGCCCATATGCAAACGTACACCATCAATAATACAAGCGTGGCAATCAACATCATAAACAATTATATCATCTTTCGTCACCAAAGCATCTATCACAGACATAAAACCTTGGTAACCAAAATTTAATAAATATGCCGCCTCCTTATCTACAAACGCAGCACATTCTTGCTCTAATTGCTCATGAAATTCAGTATGACCGCTCATCATTCTTGCACCCATAGGATATGCAGCACCATATTCTGCAGCTGCTTCTCCATCAACCTTTTTAATTTCAGGAAGATTTGCCAAGCCTAAATAATCATTGATACTCCAGGTGACAACCTCTTTACCTTGAAATTTCATTCTATTGGAAATGGGACCTTCCAATTTGGGGAAGACAAAATATCCTTCTGCTTGTGAAGCCCATTTACCCAAAGGGCCTTTATTCTCTAAAATTCTATCAAATAAGTCTCTCATTGCTTAATTTGGTTCTGTTGGCAAAAGTAAATAATTTTGATAAGGATTCATAATTATTTACAACGCAAAAAAGTGGGCTGCAAACCCACTTTTTTATATTATCGTCTATACCTTTTATTTAATAAATTGAATTTGCTGTGTTTCCTCAACCGTACTGGTATTTAAAAAACCTTGATCCTCCATCCATTGATCACTATATATTTTACTCATATAGCGAGATCCATGATCAGGAAAAATAGCAACAACATTACTATTTTTATCAAACGTATTCAATTCGTTCAATTGTTTGATGGCCTGCATCACAGCACCACAGGTATATCCAGCAAAAATACCTTCCGTTTTGGAAATTTCTCTTGCGGTATGTGCACTTTCTGCATCAGGCACTTTTATAAATTCGTCTATGATTTTAAAATCTGTAGCACCTGGAATCAAGTTTTTACCCAAACCTTCTATACGGTATGGATAAATCTCATTGGTATCTAATTTTCCAGTTTCGTGATATTTTTTCAATACAGAACCAAAAGCATCTACTCCAATAACTTTAATGTTTGGATTTTGTTCTTTTAAGTACCGTGCAGTACCAGAAATAGTACCACCCGTACCACTACAAGCAATCAAATGCGTTATTTGTCCCCCTGTTTGTTCCCAAATTTCAGGACCAGTAGATTTATAATGCGCCTCCATATTCAGTTTATTGAAATACTGATTGATATAGATGGAGCCTTTTGTTTCTTTATGTAGCCTTTTTGCAACTTCATAGTAAGATCTTGGATCGTCTGCACTAACATGTGCCGGACATACATATACTTTTGCACCCATTGAGCGAAGCATATCTATTTTATCTTGAGAAGATTTTGAACTTACCGCCAAAATACAATCGTACCCTTTAATGATACTTGCCATAGCAATGCTGAAACCTGTATTACCGGATGTAGTCTCAATAATGGTACTATCTTCTGTAAGTAAGCCTGCTTTTTCAGCCTGTTCAATAATGTGAATCGCTATTCGATCCTTAGAAGAGTGACCTGGATTAAAAGACTCTACCTTGGCATAAAAATTACCGGTTAGACCCTTAGTAATTCTGTTTAATTTAACTAGTGGTGTATTACCAACTAGCTCTAATATGTTGTTATAAGCCCTGATCTCATTTTTCATAAGGAGAATCAATGTTTAGTTATTACTCAGAATAAAATTTGTTAAAATTTCTGTTGCAAAGCTACTATTTTTTTTCAATTACACGATTTTTCCTTCTAAATCTAAAAGAAATGCATATTCTTTAGCTACTTCGTGTAATGCTTCAAACCTACCAGAAGCTCCACCATGGCCTGCCTCCATATTAATATTAAATAGCAATTGATGAGCATCAGTTTTCAATTCCCTTAATTTTGCGACCCACTTAGCAGGTTCAAAATACTGCACCTGAGAGTCGTGTAGCCCCGTAGTTACTAGCATATTAGGATACTTCTGAGCGACCACGTTATCATATGGAGAATAGGATTTCATATAATCATAATACTCCTTTTCGTTTGGATTACCCCACTCATCATATTCGCCAGTGGTAAGTGGAATGGAATCATCTAACATAGTTGTAACAACATCAACAAAAGGCACCGCAGCTATTACACCATTATAGAGGTCCGGTTCCATATTAATAATTGCCCCCATTAATAGCCCCCCTGCTGACCCGCCCATGGCGTACAAATGCTCGGCACTGGTCATTTTTTGTTCAATTAAATATTTAGAACAATCTATATAATCAGTAAACGTATTTTTCTTTTGTAATAACTTACCGTCTTCATACCATCTACGCCCTAAATACTCTCCTCCTCTTATATGCGCAATGGCATATACAAACCCACGATCTAATAAGCTTAATCGTACTGTTGAAAAGTAAGGATCTATAATTGCCCCATACGATCCATAGGCATACTGCAAAACAGGTGTTCGTTCATCTAACACAGTATCTTTTCTATACACTAATGACATAGGTATTTTTTCTCCATCTCTTGCATTTGCCCAAATACGACGTTCTGTGTATTTATCCTTATCAAATAACCCCCCCAGTACTTCTTGTTCCTTCTTTATGTTCTTTTCCTTAGTATTCATATTAAAATCGATAACCGAACTTGGGGTGGACATCGAATTGTAGGAATATCTTAAAATCTCTGTATTAAAATCGGGATTACTACCAACATACGCCGTATACGTTTCTATTTTAAAGGGTAAAAAATACTCACCTGTTCCGTCCCATCTGATAATTCGAATCTTATTAAGGCCATTTTCACGCTCAGAAAGCACATAATACTCTTTGAAAATATCAATATCCTCTAACAACACATCTTCTCGGTGCGGAATAAACTCCTGCCAATTTTCAGACGTAGTTTTCCCTTCAAAGGTTCGCATTAACTTAAAATTTTCAGCTTTATCTTTATTGGTCAATATATAGAAGCAATCTTCATAATGAAAAATAGTATACTCCAAACCACGTTTTCTTGGTGAAAATATTTCAAACGCACCATCAGGATTATCCGTTGGTAAAATCTGAAATTCAGAAGTCAAAGTACTAAATGACCCTATCACCAAATATTTCTTTGACTTGGTGCGGTAAATAAAGGTACTGAAGGTATCATCCTTCTCATGAAAAATCAACACATCTTCAGAAGTAGGTGTTCCCAACTTATGCTTGTAAATTTTATCTGAACGAAGTGTTACTGGGTCTTTTCTAGTATAGAACAAGGTTTTATTATCGTTAGCCCATACGCCACCACCTGTAGTATTCTCAATTTTATCATCAAATATAACCCCTGTTTCCAAGTCTTTTATCTGCATGATATATTGCCTTCTAGAAACAGTGTCTACACCAAACGCTGCTAATTTATTATCAGGGCTTATTGCAATGCCTCCAAGACTAAAATAATCATGCCCTTTGGCCATTTCATTTCCGTTGAAGATAATTTCTTCAGAAGCCTCTAAAGTCTCCTTAAATCTTGAATATAATGGATACTCCCCTCCTATTTCATAACGAGTACTATACCAATACCCATTAAGTTTATAAGGAACCGATGCATCATCTTCCTTAATTCTACCCTTCATTTCATGAAATAAAGATTCTTGAAATTCTTTGGTATGTTCGGTTAAGGCATCATAATAGGTGTTTTCCTCCTCTAAATAAGAAATGACTTCTTTATTCTCCTTGTCATTGAGCCAATAATAATTGTCTAACCGAACGTCGTCATGAATAATCAATTCTTTTGGAATCTTCCTTGCAATTGGAGCTATTTTATGAACCATAAACTTTTTGATATATTAAGTTGGCAAAAATAAGCCTAATTCAAAGAAGCCTATTTAGATTTCCAAAAAGAAAAAGTAGGTTTCGTTTTTGTTATTTTTGCTGACAAATTTAAAAAAATAATTATGTTTGGAGATATGATGGGAATGATGGGCAAACTTAAAGAGACCCAACAAAAAGTAGCAGACACGAAAAAAAGATTGGATACGGTAACACTAGAAGAAAAATCAAACGATGATTTAGTATCCGTAACTATTACCGCCAATAGAGAAATAAAAAAAATAGCGATTGACGATCGTCTCTTGGCGGATAAAGAACAATTGGAGGATTACCTTGTGTTGACCTTGAACAAAGCCATACAAAACGCAACTAAGGTCAATGAAATCGAATTAGCGGCCGTTGCAAAAGAAGGAATGCCCAATATACCAGGCATGGATTCACTTTTCAAATAATGAAGTCATCGCAGTAATTTAAATCTCTTGTGAATTTCATATCTTTAGTTTAAAAGATTACTGCTATGATTGAATTTAAACAGACCAAGAAAGATAAATACCGCTTCCTTGTCAAGTCACCAATGGGAAAAATACTCTTAAGGAGTATTCCTTTCACTAGTAAAGGTTCTATGGAATCCTCTTTAAAAGTACTTAAGAATAACGAAGGAATTCACGCCAAGTTATTTGAACGCAAAACCACCACCGAGGGTAAATTTTTAGTCGAATTAAAAAACTCTTTTGGTGAAATTATTGGTTCTAGTGGTCTTTATTCTTCTGAAGCAGGTATGGAAAACGGAATTTTAAATATTTCGAACACCCTTGAATCAGAACTCAAATAAGATTTAAAACTTGGCCAATTGCGTCAAAAGTTCTTCATGCATATCATCTGTATAATCTAAATGGGTAACCATTCGTAATTTGCCTTGACCCATACCTATAATTAAAATACCCTTTTCTGCTAACTTATCTACAAATTCAGCACTGGTCATAAACGATTCATCGATTTCAAAAATGACAATATTAGTCTCTATTGGTTCTACCTTACTCACAAATGATAGAGTCGATAATGCGTCGCCAATTTCCTTAGATTTTTTATGGTCATCAGCTAAACGCTCTCTATGATTATCCAACGCATAAATAGCTGCAGCAGCTAAAAACCCAGATTGACGCATACCCCCGCCAAAAATCTTACGAATTCGAATCGCCTTATCCATATGCGCTTTTGTTCCCAAAAGTAAAGAGCCAACAGGACAACCTAAGCCTTTACTCAAACAAACACTAATGGTATCGAACATCTGACCATACTGCATAGTAGTTTCATTCTTTTCAACCAATGCATTCCATAAGCGAGCGCCATCTAAGTGATAGCCTAAATTATTATTATCACAGACTTCTCTAATTTTCTTTAGCTCTTGAAAATCCCAACACGTTCCACCACCTTTATTTGCCGTATTCTCTACACAGACTAACGTTGTTAGTGGACTATGATAAAAGTCTGGTGGATTAATGACGGCTTCCACTTGGGCGGCAGTCATTGTACCTCGAGTACCATCAACTAATCTACAGGACACACCGCTATTAAAGCTAACACCACCACCTTCATAATTATAAATATGCGCATATTTATCACATATTACTTGTTCGCCCGGTTGGGTATGTAATTTTATGGCCGTCTGGTTCGTCATGGTGCCACTTGGGAAGAATAAGGCGGCTTCCATACCAAAAAGTTTTGCTACTTTTTCTTCTAATGCATTAACGGTAGGGTCTTCTTTAAATACATCATCCCCTACGACTGCCGACATCATAGCATCTAACATATCCGGCGTAGGTTTTGTTACCGTATCGCTAATTAGATTTATTTTCATAAAAATTCATAAATTTAGATTAGTGAAAACAACCCATTCCAATAGGTGACCCATCTGGAATTTGAGTTGAAGGAATTACCTTGAATAATTCTGGATGTTCATTAAATTCTTTAATTCTTTTCAGCATTTCGGCGTGTATAGCATTAGTTGCAGCGTCTTTAACAAACTGCATGCTCAATTCTCGTAATTTTTGTGAAGCAATTGCATTTACTTGTGGATGCACCTCGGTATGGCCCGCCAAGTTCATGACATGAAATAAAACCCTAAAGTTGATACTTGTTTGTACTGCATTTAAATAGGCATCCTTTTGCTTTGCATTAATGGTTTTTGACACCAACTCACTTAACACCTCTTCCAATCCCAAATTATTAACCTCTATAGCCTTTTGTTGAATCAGTCTCGAAGCTCGCTCTGGATGTAATAAAAACACCAATGTCATATCTGAAGCAGTTTCAACAGCTGATAATGCATCAAAAGACACTCCTGTTTTACCTTTGATAGACTCTCTAGTTCTTGGATTGCCAAAAGCTCTTGGAGGGAACAAATTAAGCTTCTCTTTTGGAATTGCAATTTCATTAGCATCCAAAGTGGTTAAAATACTTTTCAACGCTTCTTGTTGCAACGCTTTATCCGCAATTGCAACAGTTTCCTGTCCATCTCCTTTTACAGCATAGTTATATTCCAATCCTCCGATAATCTTTGCTACCGCTTCGGTTTGGTATCTATGAAAGAAATATAATGGAACAAAGACATCTTCTAATACCGAATAAGGTGTACCATTTTGAATATTATCTACTGAAAAATTCTTAATTGCAATTTTACGAACGTTCAACATAGCATCCAACTCTTTACTAACACTAGTACCATTATCCCACAAATGAGCCAATACATGAGCGCTACCCTGAGGTCGAGCATCTTGATCGGTGATATAACGAAGACCATCGACTTTGGCTTTATCCAAGATATTATTCAGACCTTCCTTTTCCTCATCTTTAGAAAAATTCTGATATGAATAAGCAACTGTAACCTTATCCCAATCCCCTATTCCTGTTTCATACGCCTTTGAAAAATCTATTTTTCCGTTAGTCAAAGAAAATTGTGGATGAGGGTAATCCATTACCGATGCTTTATCTGTGGTACTGGCCGCATAATTATGAGCAAACCCAATAGTATGTCCGATTTCATGAGCAGATAACTGGCGAATACGCGCTATAGCCATATCTAACATCGGTTGATAATTATCGTCGCGATCTGCAAAAGGTTTGTTCATAAGCGCCTGTGCGATTAGAAAATCTTGTCGAATACGCAAACTCCCCAGGCTAACATGGCCTTTTATAATTTCACCTGTTCTTGGGTCTGTAATACTACTTCCATAACTCCATCCTCTGGTAGATCGATGAACCCATTGAATTACATTGTACCTTACATCTAAAGGATCGGCATCATCTGGCAACATCATCAATTGAAAAGCATCTTTATATCCTATGGCCTCGAATGCTTGGTTCCACCAACGACCGCCCTCCAATAGAGCTGATCTAACTGGTTCTGGAGTACCATTATCTAAATAATAGATGATTGGTTCAACCGCTTCGCTTATTTCTTTATCAGGATTCTTCTTTGTTAACCGATGCCTTGTAATGAACTGTTTTAGAATCGGAGACTCTACAGGTGTAGCATAATCATAATAGGAAAATGGATACGAACCACTTCTTGGGTCGAACACTCGCTTCTCGTAATTATCGTCTGGTAATTCAATAAATGAATGGTGTTCGGCAACCGTTACTAAGCTTGGGTTAGGCGCTACACTTTTTATATAACTTCCTTTTGGTTCGCCCTTAAAAGTTAAGGTAACATCAAATTCTACATTCTTGGGGAATGCTTTTGTTCTATCTAAGGCAAAGGCACTTTTTGATTTATCTAAACTGTATGAACCTTGCTCAGTTCGTTTAAGAGTTTCTGAAACACCATGGGCATCTTGCATCAAAAAATCGGTGATATCAATAATATAAGTACCACTTTTTTCCTCTTCAATAGGAAAACCAAATAAAATTGATTTTGCAAATGCCTGCTCTACAGATTTACGCTCTAGCTCATTATCTGTAATAGCCCTATATTTCAAATTCGGCTGTACCAACAGAAGCTTGTTCCCAGCCCTCTTAAAGTATACTACTTGTTCATTCCCTAATTGACCTCGGTCTAAACCTATATCATTACTTCCGATGCCACTACTTAAAGAGTATACGTATAAAAATTCCTTATCTACACTATCTACTTCTAGGTAGATTTTGTCAGTGGCTTCATCATAATAGAAATCATAAAGGCCTTCATATTTAACAAAATCCTTTTTCTTAGCACTGAATTGGGCAGATATACTATTCACGAATAACAAAGTCAATCCAACTAGGAGTACATACTGTTTTTTCATTCTCTTTTAGTTTTGCCTAAAAGTATAGAAAATATTAGTAATGTTAAATACTACTTCTAATCAAAATTTTAAAAAGCAAACTTGTAAAAAAACCTGCATTATAATTATTAGAGGTGTCAAGTTAGGTACTTAGTTTAATTTGCTTGTAACCAACATGTTGATGTTTACTCATTCTTTTAATAAGGTTATCAAAAATGGTTTGTTTGTGAATTGACCTGTTTAATCGATAACTAT
>NZ_VAUW01000095.1 GCF_005771495.1 Maribacter sp. ACAM166 | reverse complement strand
TCTCACAGTATTCTATGACTAAAACAAATTATATTTCACATTTTTTCAAATTAATTTTATGCTGCAAATTTCATTAAATCTACATAGGGAGATTTCCTTTTAATGACAGCAAATATCCTAGCCAATATTTTGTTTCTGACAATGTTTATTGTTGACATTTTGTTTTTCCCCAAGGCGATTCTTTTCTCATAATATAATTTCATCTCTTCGTTGTACTGGATGGAAGATTTAGCACATAGATCCAACAGACTCTTCAATTTCTTATTGGCTAAATGGCTTACTTTGGTTCTTCCTCTAATACTTGAACCCGAAGTGTTTGGAAAAGGAGCTACACCGCAATAAGAAGCGAATTTTCTCCAACAGTCAAACTTTTCAAAGCCCTCTGTGAATACTATCATATAGAGCGCGGTTTGTTTTCCTACCCCCTTTATAGTGATTATCAGTTCATATTGGTTTCTGAGATTGTCGTCTTCAGTAACAATGCTTTCTACTTCTTGTTCAATTGTATCTATTTCTTTAGTCAGACATTTAATAAGGATTTTTTGAGTTTTTAAAAGTAATTTATTTTCACTTCTTGAAAGTATTTCCGATTGCTCCTTTAAACTCATTTTATAGCCGGCTCTTTGTTTTACCATCCGTTCACGTAGTGAGAATAAGCGTTTTAATTTAACGATACTCTCAGAACTTGGGACATGCGATTTTAGGCGATCCCGTTTTTCATAAGCGTAGAGGGCTATTCTTTTAGCATCTGCTTTGTCATTTTTCCCTCTGGTCATTCCCATAGACTGTTTAATTTCCAATCCAGGTAAAATCACATAATTAAAGTTTTCTGCAAACAAAAAGAGAGATATATTGTAACAGTATATTCCTGTATGTTCCATGGCGAACATGAGGTTTTCTCTAGGGAAATCACTATTCTTTTCCAACCACTTGACCATTTGCTTAAAACCTTTTTTATTGTTCTCAAATTGCCGGTGTAGGTCTTTTTTGTGAAGGTGCGTATCGATCACTTTCTTACTGATATCAACGCCAACGGTTTCTAAAATTTCCATATGTTCAATTATTAAATTAATGGTTACTTTGACTAAAACCTTTAGTAATTTATTACTAATTAATATTCTATCTGGTCCTTTGTAACCGACTATAAAAGAGCGAGGACTAATACTGTGATTAGAGATGAAGCTCTAGAACCGTACAAAGTTCACCCCGCTCTTTTCAATAAAAATATGAACATTTAATAAGATATTAGTCTCCCCCAGACCCCTCTTTTCAACAACATCAATATTAAGATAATTATGTGTTATTTCTAAATTCAAATCTAAAGGAAC
>NZ_VAUW01000094.1 GCF_005771495.1 Maribacter sp. ACAM166 | reverse complement strand
TAACTTTAGAGTAGATTACCATAGATAGATTTTTAGATTAATGAATTGAATTTCAACACTTTAATTTACTGAAAATCTATCTTTTTTGTTGCATAATAATCAAATATTATTAATCGAACTCAGGTTTTTAGATAATGAAAGATTAAACCATCTCTCTTTTCTTTCGAAATAGAATAATATTCCAATATCTTTTCAACCTTTTTAGGATTTGCCAAGGATACGAGTTTCTTGTTTTTGCCCATTCGATAATAAAGACGGTTATCAATAAAATCAGACCATTTTAACTGTAGCACATCCCCTACCCTGATTCCCGCAAAATAAAAACTCATCAACCAAGTGTAGACAGCGTGCTGCTGGGCCAGTGTTAAATCTTCTGCCATTTCTAAAAGTTGTACCTCTTCCCTATTCAACCCGATTTTTTCCGATTCGGGAAACTTGATTTGGATTTTGCCTTTACCAAAAGGGTAATTCCTGTCGTCTACATGGTATTCTTTTCGAGCAAAATTATAAATCGTACGAATAAGCATAAGATAATTAATAGCCGTTCTTGGCGCAACCTTCCTTTCATAAAGTAAATATGCCTCGAACCTCTTCAATAAAGTAACATCCAAATCAGTAAATGAAAGCTCCTTTCGTCCTAAAAAGGCTTTAAATATGTCAAGCCTTTTTTCTTGATTGTAATGTTGATTAAATCTTTTTCGTTGTAAGAGGTTGGAGAGAAATACTTCGCTTGCTTCAAAATAGCCCATTTTTGTCTTGCCGACTATAATATTTTTAATCTTTTGAGCAGATTGTCCTGTACTTTCAGCATCGCTATCAATGAGTTTATCATTTGCCTCCGAAAGCTTCTTTGCCACAAGATTGTTCAAGCGAATTGAATTGAGATGTGATTTTCTTACCCTATTGAACTTTTCATCCCAAAACTTCTCATCAATGTATTGTCCAGTAAACAGGTATGATGATTTCCTATCTTTAGTTACACGAATAGTTATAGGGAATTGTCCTGCTTTGTTTGGTTTCTTCCTCAAGACTGCTTGTATTGTCGCCATGTCTATTATTTATAATACTTAAATATACAAATTTACAGGTACAACATAGGTACAACATTTGATGTTTTTACATGGTTATATAACATTTAATTATTTCATAACTTATTCATAATTAATTGATTACTAACCAAATAAGACCATATTAGTACAATTGTCTCAGAATTCATAACCCGGAGGTCGCGGGATCGTGCCCCGCTCTCGCTACATTAGTAAAATCAAGCAAAACAACGGTTTAGTTCACTCTAAACCGTTTTTTTATGTCTATATTTCTACAAACAATTACCAATG
>NZ_VAUW01000093.1 GCF_005771495.1 Maribacter sp. ACAM166 | reverse complement strand
ATAATATGCTATCTAGAAAGCATATTATGTTTTAAATACACTACGTTTTTTGTCTCCATATCAAAGTGGGGAATGGCCCCATCTGGTCTCATTTGCATATTGATTATTTTTTGATAACGCTGAATTTTGCTCTTTAAAGCTAGAATATCTCCTTTAGTTGCAGGTTTATCATTGTGCTTTGTAAACGCAAATTTCAATGCATCTGCAGCAAGGGTGCCAGCAGTTGAATTACCGATTGCTGCAGCACTCATTTTATCAATCTTATTTATTGAAGTAGCACTTGTAGTTGTAGGCTTTAGTACAGGAGTTTTATTCTTTTGGTGATGGTCTTTTGACCTACAGCTAGCACTACAAAACTTTTGGACATGCCTTCTTTTTGGAAGGAACTCTTCATGACAATAACGGCAAGTGTAGTATTTTGTATCCATTTAGCGTTAAATGTACGTTTGTTTAACGTATAATAACTAATTTATGCATCAAGGGTACAAAGATTTGATAATTTACAAAACTAATAGTTAGTTTGAACGATTCCAGGAAAAGCGTGAAATCAACCTTCAAGATTAAAAACAGTTTCCAACAGAAAACTTCTTGCTTCCTTATCCGTAATCAAAATTTGCTTGTCAGTATTAGGTTTTTTTTGACTTTTAGTGGTTGCTAACTTCGTTGTCACCTGTGATTTTTCTTCTCTATTCAAGAGGTCATAAAGACTGGGTGGAGTATCTTTTTTAAGATAGGTCAGAATTTGACTAGAAGATAGATCAGTGATTATTTTTAAACTGAATTTAGTTTCTATTTCCTGCTTATGGTTTAGGTATGCATTTTTTTGAAACTCGAAATAGGTTTTCAAATTTTCACTAATATCACAATGTTCGCTAATGTGTTCGTCCATCCATTTAGTTATGAATACAAAAAAGCGGAGGTGTAGTATATATTTTTCCATTAACCCAGCGAATTGTGAAGGGTTTAAACCCGCTTGTTCATCTATTAATCGTAGAATATTTTTTTCAAATAAATATGGCTTTTCAAACAATTGAATATAATCTGAACCAGAACCTATTTCATTAATCTGGCCATCAGTACTGTAAAGAACAACGTTGTCAAAAAATGCCTCCAATTCTATAGCGTCCAATCCTTCCATTTCACCCTTGGGAATAAGACTCATTGGAACAAAGAAAAGCAGCGGCCTATTGAGCTTTATAATTAAATCTTGAAGTGTTTTTTCCAGGGCCATGTGTAATTATTTTAAAAGGTCCGAATAATCTTTCGCCAATTCTGCATCGATATCCCTTAAATATTTTTCCAATGCCGACATGGACTTATGACCGGTTATAAGCATTAAGTTACTTTTTGCTGCGAAAGGAGAGGTGTCTTTAAGCAACTTACGATAGAGTTTGGTAATGTAGGTATGTCTAAAGCTGTAAAG
>NZ_VAUW01000010.1 GCF_005771495.1 Maribacter sp. ACAM166 | reverse complement strand
ACTGAAAGCTATGGCAAAATACAAATGGTACTTATCAAATCTGGTCGCTTTTATAAGACTCAACCTTTTTGTTAAGGTAGACCTCCAAAAATGGCTCGACCACCCTTTTCAAGACCATCCGCCGCCTAAACAAAATATCGTACAGGGGGTTCTATTCTGAAAAAAACCAAAACGGTAGCTTTAGGTCAATGAAAACAGTAAAGTTATTCATTCTTGAAAACGTTTAGGACAGGATTGCTTTAGAATATAAATTTAAAGTGGGCCAATATGAAAAGTTAGTTTATGAGTGGAAATCAAATGCGCCTCTACACTATGACTTTCACGGAGACCCAGAAGATACAAGCAGTTATCCAAAGGGCTATTTTGAAAGCTATGCTAATGGTACTGCAGATGCTGCAAAAGGGAAGGTTACTATTCCTTACAAAGGTTCTCACGGTTGGTATTGGAAAAACACAAGCTCAAAAGACATCACTATCACCTTAACTACTAAAGGAAATTACAACATCATAGGTGTAATTCAATAATATCATATTATGAAATATATTACTTTACTATCCGCACTGCTTATAATGTCCTGCGGAAATCAAAAAGAGGATGGTACTGCTTCAGAAGTGGAAACGATTCCTGTAAAAAGTATGACACTGTGGACAAATAAAACAGAATTATTTGTTGAATTTCCGGCTTTAGTCGTTGGTGAAAATAGTCGTTTTGCTGCACATTTTACCGTGTTAGATAAACATAAACCTGTTCGTGAAGGCGAGGTTACCGTAAGTTTAATTAAGGGTGATAACGGTATTCGTAATACGGCGAAATCACCATCATCACCTGGTATTTTCTCACCATCGCTACAACCTAAAGAAGCGGGTAATTTCAAGTTACTATTTGATATTAAAACGTCCACATTTAGTGATAGGTTAATCATTCACGACATTATTGTTTATGCTTCTAAAGAAGATGCTATTAATGCTTTAGGTGTTGCAAGTGAAGCTGCGGGAATTTCGTTTTTAAAAGAACAGGCTTGGAAAATCGATTTTCAAACAGCACCTGTGATTAATGGAAAAATCTATGATGTTATCAATACATCTGGTGTTTGGACACCTTCACCGGGCTCAGTAAAAACAATGGTGGCTAAATCTAATGGTGTAGTAGATTTAGCTGTAAACAATCTTACTGAAGGTACTTTGGTAAAACGCGGACAGTTATTAATCAATGTAAACAGTCAAGGTTTAGCATCTAATAATTTGAGTACCGATATCGCTTCTGCGAAAGCAAAATACCAACAAGCGAAATCTGAATATGACAGAAAGAAGGTGTTATACGAATCGAAAATAGTACCTAAGGCAGAATTTGAAAAAGTAGAAAGCAATTACAGCATTACTAAATCAAATTACGAAAGTCTTTCGTCAGGAGTTTCTGGTGGTGGAAAACAAATTCGTGCACCTTTTAATGGGTACATCACAGCTATTAATGTTGCCAATGGCGATTATGTAGAGCAAGGCGTAGGAATGGTAACTGTAGGCACCCATCAATCTAGAGTATTAAAAACACAAATAGCACCTTCGTATGGCCTTACAATGGAAAACGCACAGGGTGTATGGTATCAAACTAACGATGCACAATGGCGTAACATAGCAACTTCTGGAGGCTCCATCCTTTCTATTGCTAAAGATGTAGATAATACTCGACCACTTATTTCAGTATTTGCAAAGGTAAATGACGATGTTGATATGCCAGAAGGCAGTTTAACACAGGTTCAAATTGCAATGGGCAATGCAACCCAAAACACAATAATTCCTGTAAGTGCATTGTTGGAGGACTATGGAAGTTATTCTGTTATTGTTCAACTTTCAGGTGAAAGTTTTGAAAGACGACCTGTGAAAATAGGAAAGCGGAATGGAGAAAATGTAGAAATACTACAAGGTTTGGAAGTTGGCGAAGTGGTAGTCACAAAAGGAGCTTACCAAGTTAAAATGGCTTCAATGTCAGGCTCAACACCTGCTCACGGTCACGAACATTAAAACAAAGAGAAATGTTAAACAAAATATTATCAATATCACTTCAAAATAGATTGCTCATTCTTTTGGGAGCGGTTGCATTGAGTGTGTTAGGTATATACTATGCTCGCACAATGAATGTTGATGTGTTCCCTGATCTTACAGCACCAACGGTAACTATTCTTACCGAAGCCCACGGAATGGAATCTGAAGAAGTAGAAAAATTAGTAACCTATCAACTAGAAACAGCCTTAAATGGTTCGCCAAATGTGAGAAGGATTCGTTCTTCATCGGCAGCTGGAATTTCCATTGTTTGGGTAGAATTTGAATGGGGAACCGATATTTATCGGGCGCGACAAATTGTAAGTGAACGCATCCCGATGGTTCGTGAAAACTTGCCTGAAGGTATTGGCGCACCCACCATGGCACCAATTTCATCCATTATGGGCGAAATAATGCTCTTGGGTGTCACGTCTGATAGTTTGTCAGCAATGGAATTAAGAACTTTATCTGATTGGACAATCAGACCACGTATAAAAGCGATTGGAGGTATTGCAAATGTGGTGGTCATTGGAGGCGATTACAAACAATACCAAGTATTTGCCAACCCAGAAAAAATGAAGCATTACGATGTAAGTCTTTCTGAATTGGTCGAACACGTTAAGGAAGCAAACGCGAATGCACCAGGCGGAGTAATCAATCAATATGGTAATCAATACATCATTAAAGGTAGCGGTAGAGCTTATGCTTTAGAAGATTTGCAGGAAGCAGTTTTAAAACAAGTCAATGGACAGACCATAAAAATTAAGGACGTAGCAACAGTTCAAATTGGAGCTGCCGATAAAATTGGCGATGGCTCATTAAATGCAAAGCCAGCAGTGATTTTAACCATTTCAAAACAACCTGATGTCAATACATTGGAATTGACAGACCGATTGGATGAAGCTATTGCCGATTTACAAAAAACCTTGCCCAAAGGTGTCAACATCAAAAGTCAAATATTTAGACAGTCGGACTTTATTGATGCTTCCATCAGCAATTTGAATCAGACCCTATTGGAAGGTGCATTTTTTGTAATGATTATCCTTTTCATCTTTTTGATGAATTGGAGAACAACCTTAATCTCTTTATTAGCAATTCCTATTTCATTATTGGTATCCATAATCATATTAAAATGGTTAGGTTATACCATAAATACAATGAGTTTAGGAGGTATGGCAATTGCCATTGGTGCCTTGGTTGATGATGCCATTATAGATGTGGAAAACGTTTATAAACGCTTGCGAGAAAATATCAGGAAGCCAAAATCAGAACGTGAATCAACTATTACAGTTGTACGTGATGCTTCGGTAGAAATACGAAGCTCAATCATCATTGCAACCTTGATTATAATTGTATCCTTTATTCCATTGTTCTTTTTAAGCGGAATGGAAGGACGTTTGTTGCAACCTCTTGGAATTGCATTCGTGACTTCAGTTTTAACATCTTTGATTGTTGCGGTTACCGTAACACCAATTTTATGTTCCTATTTATTGGATAATGAAAAGCTTTTAAAGAAACAATCCGAAGGTACAAAAGTGGAGCGTTGGTTACAGAAACATTATGGCAATCTCTTGGAACGTGCTACCAAAATACCTAAAACCATTATTGGTGTAACAGTTATTGCTTTTATTGTTAGTATGTTGGTTTTAACCCAATTGGGACGAAGTTTTTTACCCGAATTTAATGAAGGCTCATTGGTTATAAGTGTGGTTGGCCCACCAGGAATGTCATTGGAAGAAAGCAATAAAACAGGGTATTTAATCGAAACAATTTTATTGGATCTACCCGAAGTGGAAGTCGTTACCCGAAGACAAGGGCGTGCCGAATTGGACGAACATGCACAAGGTGTAAATGCTTCTGAAATAGATGTGCCTTTTGTTTTAAATAACAAAACCAAAGAAGAGTTTTTTGAGGAAGTCCGAAACAAATTGAGTATTGCACCAGGTGTTAATATTACTTTGGGACAGCCCATTGCCCACCGTATTGACCATATGCTATCTGGTACGCGGGCTAATATTGCCATTAAGATATTTGGTTCAGATTTGCAGCAGCTTTTTGAAGTTGGGAAAAGCGTGGAGCAAAACATCAAAGACATTGATGGATTGGCGGATGTTGCGGTTGACCAACAGATTGAAGTACCACAAATACGCATCCAACCCAAACGACAAATTCTTTCAGCTTATGGAATGACAGTAGGGAATCTAATGGAACAAGTGGATATAGCCTTTGCAGGCGAAGAAGCAGGAGAGATTTATGAAGGTCAGAAGTATTTTGATTTGGTGGTTCGGTATGAAAAACCTTTTCGGGATAATATAGAAAACATCGGAAATACATTAATCAGTTTACCAAATGGAGGTCAAACTACTTTGGGCGAATTGGCAACGGTTGCTTCGGTAAGCAGTCCAAACACGATAAATCGAGAAGATGTGCAACGTAAAATTGTGGTGGCTGCCAATGTTCAAGGGCGGGATTTACGAGGAGCTGTTAACGAAATTAAGGAAGTCGTTGCGAACAATGTGAATATGCCCGAAGGTTACCGTGTGCAATATGGAGGACAATTTGAAAGCGAATCTAAAGCATCTCAGTTACTTATGATAACCGCAATTATTGCAATAGTTATTATATTTCTATTGCTTTATTATGAATTTAAAGATGTGAAATTGGCTTTTGTGGTGTTAATCAATCTCCCATTAGCCTTAATTGGTGGGATTTTGATAGTGTATTTTACATCAGGTATCATCAGCATCGCAGCGACAATCGGTTTCATTAGTTTGTTTGGTATAGCAACTCGTAACGGAATCTTATTGGTTTCCCGTTATGAGGATTTGAGAAAGGAAGGAATACAAGGTTTTGAGCTAATTAAGTCGGGGGCATTAGATAGGTTGAACCCTATTTTGATGACCGCATTTACGACTGGCTTGGCCCTTATTCCTTTGGCTTTGAAGGGAGGCGAACCTGGCAGTGAAATACAAAGTCCAATGGCTGTGGTTATTTTGGGTGGTTTGCTTTCTGCGACCATTCTGAATCTGGTCGTGATTCCTTGTGTATATCAATTAGTATTGACAAAAAAGACAATACCTATAAGAACTAAATAAATTCATCTTCACAATGTAATACGAGAATAGTTAATAAAATCAATATAGGATGTGCCGTAAATCGGCCGTTTTATAAAACAAGTTCAAACCTATGTACATCAAATCATTCAAAACAGCACGATTGACATCAAAATATATTAATATTTTGTTAAAATCAAAACTAAGCACAAACTATGCACATTAGAGTGGTTTATTTTTTCAATTTATATCGGAAAAAAGAAAACCCCTAGTATATACTAGGGGTTTCGTCGGTGATGGCACTAGGATTCGAACCTAGGACCGCCTGCTTAGAAGGCAGGTGCTCTATCCAGCTGAGCTATGCCACCGTCACTATTTTTTCAAATGTGGGTGCAAATTTAGTGAATTTTATAGATTGGTAAAGCCAAAACCAATTAAAAATTTTATTATTTTGTTTATAGTTCGAATTACGCCTATGAGCGACCCTCATATTGGTCAAAATTCTCCCATAATTGGTCCAATACCTTATAGAAAATTTCAAATTCTGCTTCAGAAATACCGTTGGTGCTTGCTTTTCTTAAATCCTTTATATAGGGCATAACCTGTTTCATTAGAGCGGTGCCCTCATCGGTCACGACCAATTTATAACGCTTTTGGTCGTCCCTAAATCTAGATTTTCTCAAAAGTCCTTTTTTGCATAATCCGCTGATGACCCTAGAGGTAGTAGCACGATTTCTAAAGTTAGATTTGGCAATGTCTGCCTGTGAGGCATCTTTACCTTCTAAATGTACACGTTGTAGAATGACCCATTGCTCAATGGTAAGGTCAATATTGTTTTCTGCAAATACCTGTAAAAAAGTGCTTTGTACTTTTTTAAGGGTACGGTCTATATAAACGCCAAATCCCTCTGTCCT
Organism: Maribacter sp. ACAM166; assembly: GCF_005771495.1. Lineage (GTDB taxonomy): Bacteria > Bacteroidota > Bacteroidia > Flavobacteriales > Flavobacteriaceae > Maribacter. The sequence goes on along the minus strand of NZ_VAUW01000010.1, from coordinate 132,526 downwards.
GTCCATAAATCATTTGGTTATCCTTCAAAAGTAACGCAGTTTATTGTGAACATTGTTGTTGATGCAACAATATAAAAAATAAAGTGTACTTTTGCATCGTCAGATAAGGTTTAAAACAAGAGGTATATGCAATTAGGGTTTAAAAAATATATTTTGGAAGACAGCACCTATAAAGGTGGTGGTAAGAAAATTGTAGTGCCAGAAGGTGTTACGGTACATAAACTTTCTTCTAACGAAAATCCGTTAGGATATTCACCCAAAGTAAAACAAGCCTTAGAGAATACGTTAGATGATTTAAGCTTTTATCCAGACAATACCGATATTCGATTACGAGAGGCTTTGGTAAAAGATTTTGATGAAGTGTTGCGTGTAGATAATTTCATTACGGCCAATAGTGGGTCTGAAATTATCGATATGATTTCTAAAGCATTCTTACGAGAAGATGACGAGATTATAGTTTCTCAGCCTTGCTTTTTGCCCTATACTGCTTTTACACGGTGGATGGGAGCAAATGCTATTAATGTGCCAATGACTGCCGATTATAACTATAACCTAGAAGGCATTCTTGAGGCTATTATTGATAAGACAAAATTGATTTTTCTTGCTTCGCCCAATAATCCGTCAGGAAATTATATTCCATTAAAGGAGTTACGCGAATTTATTGCGCGGTTGCCAGAACATGTCATTTTGGTTTTGGATGAGGTGTACCGTCATTTTTCGGAAGCGGAGGATTATACTTCTGCTGTACCATTTGTACTTGAAGGTAAAAACGTAATCGGTATAAACAGTTTTTCAAAAACCTATGGTTTGGCCGGTCTGCGCGTAGGGTATTGCTATGCTCCAATTGAAATTAGTAATTATATGCGAAAGATTTGTAAGCCTTTTTTGCTCTCTTCCTTGGCATTAGAAGGTGCGATTGCCGCTCTTAAAGATGTAGATTTTGTCAACCAAACGGTCGCATTGGTTCAGAAAGAACGAAAATTCGTTTTGAACGGCCTTGATGCTTTACATATTAAATTCTGGCCAACACAAGGTAATTTTGTTCTAATTGACCCACCTGTACCCGATACGGAATTCACAGTCTTTTTAGAGCAGCGTGGTATCATGGTGCGACCAGTGGGGAATTTTGGTGCTCCTGGTAAAGTCCGTATCTCATTTGGTACAAGAGAAGCGAATAAGGCTTTATTAGTCTCATTAGGTGTTTTAATGAAATCCCAAACTACAACAGTATAACTTTTTTTAGTACATACGTTGCGTAAGCAACAATAAACAAGATAAAAATTAGATACAATGTCAACGTCAACCGCAGTAGAAAACAAACACAAAGAGGCACAGGATTTTATGCCGATTAATGGTACAGATTATTTAGAACTGTATGTAAGTAACTCTAAACAAGCAGCATATTATTACAAGACTGCTTTTGGTTTTAAATCTTTAGCTTATAAAGGTTTAGAGACGGGTAGTAGAGAATTTGAGTCTTATGTGATAGAGCAAGACAAAATAAGATTAGTATTAACATCTCCTTTGAAAAGTGGTACAGATGTAGGACGACATGTTGATAAGCATGGTGATGGAGTTAAGGTGACCGCTCTTTGGGTAGACGATGCCACATATGCTTATGAAGAGGCTATGAAAAGAGGTGCCAAAAGTTACATGGTACCCGTAACAGAAAAGGATGATCATGGTAAGGTAGTACGCTCAGGAATCTATTCATATGGTGAGGTTGTACATGTTTTTGTAGAGCGTAAGGATTATAAAGGAACGTTCCTCCCAGGTTACGAGAAATGGAAGTGTGATTACCAACCTACTTCTACAGGCTTAAAATTTGTAGATCACATGGTAGGGAATGTGAATGAAGGTAAAATGAATTATTGGGTAGATTTCTATGCCAATGTAATGGGCTTTAAACAGATTATGTCTTTTGATGATAAAGATATTTCAACTGATTTCACTGCTTTGATGAGTAAGGTAATGAGTAACGGTAATGGCCGTATCAAGTTTCCTATTAACGAGCCTGCTCCAGGTAAGAAAAAATCTCAAGTAGATGAGTATTTAGAATTCTATGAAGGCGAAGGTGTGCAGCATATTGCCGTAGCTACAGATGATATCGTCAAGACAGTTGCAGACTTAAAAAATAGGGGAGTAGAATTTCTTACAATACCAACCACATATTATGATGTGTTGACCGATAGAGTTGGTGAGATTGATGAAGATATTGAGTCGCTAAGAAAATTGGGTATTTTGGTGGATCGAGATGATGAAGGCTACTTGTTGCAGATTTTCACCAAAACCGTTCAGGCAAGACCAACAATGTTTTTTGAGATTATACAGAGAAAAGGAGCTACTTCTTTTGGGAAAGGAAATTTCAAGGCTTTATTTGAAGCTATCGAACGTGAGCAAGAATTGAGAGGAACTTTATAGGTTCAACAAGTTTTTTGATACACTTAGAATAGCTTAATTTTAAAGGAAGCATTTTTTTAATTGCAAAACGAACGTATATGCCTATATATCACAGACAAGGAAAACTACCCCCTAAAAGGCACACGCAGTTTAGGAAGCTGGATGGTGAATTGTATTCAGAACAGTTATTCGGTACAATTGGTTTTGACGGTATGTCCTCTTTATTATATCACCATAATAGGCCAACCATGGTCAAGGAGATTTTAAAGAGTACCGATGTTTCGCCCAAAATTGCCTTGGATAAAAATATACGTTCGTTAAAATTGGTGAGTTTTAATGCGCCACCAAAAGATGATTTTCTAGAAGCACGTGAACCGTTATTGGTAAACAGTGATGTGCATATTGGTGTTGCGGCTCCAAGAAAATCGCTAACTGATTATTTCTATAAGAATACCGATGCCGATGAAATGTTGTTCATTCATAAGGGTACAGGTACGTTGCGAACCATTTTTGGTAAGATTCCGTTTGAATATGGAGACTATTTGATTATACCTAGAGGGACTATTTACCAAATTGATTTTGATGGGGAGGATAACCGGATATTATATGCGGAATCATTTTCGCCGATTTATACGCCTAAGCGTTATCGTAACTGGTTTGGACAATTATTAGAGCATTCGCCATTTTGTGAACGTGATTATAATTTACCGCAAAACTTAGAAACCTTTACCGATACCAATGAGCATTTGATCAAGGTGAAGAAACAAGGGGTTATGCATGAAATGGTGTACATAGGGCATCCGTTCGATGTAGTAGGTTGGGACGGGTATAATTTCCCATACGGATTTTCTATTCACAATTTTGAACCAATTACCGGTCGTATTCACCAACCGCCACCAGTGCATCAGACATTTGAAACAAATGCATTTGTAATCTGTTCTTTCGTGCCTAGATTGTATGATTACCATCCGCTGTCCATACCGGCACCTTATAACCATTCAAATATAGATTCTGACGAGATGTTGTACTATGTCGATGGTGATTTTATGAGTAGAAACGGAGTGCAGCCAGGTAATATTTCTTTGCATCCGGCAGGTATACCACATGGTCCGCACCCAGGTACTGCAGAACGTAGTATCGGAAAAAAAGGTTCTGATGAATTGGCAGTCATGATTGATACCTTTAAACCTTTAATGGTAACTGAGAATGCGATGAAATTAGATGATAGAGATTATTATAAATCTTGGTTAGAAAAAGAATAAGAAATAATCACAAACGTGACTACACTAAAAACATGGGTTTCAGTTCCCAAAGACTCCGATTTTTCAATTTACAACCTTCCGTACGGCATCTTTTCTTTAGATGAGAATACCTTAAAAGTAGGGATGGCCATTGGTAAACAGATTGTGGATTTATCAGCTGTGGCAGATTTAGGACTGTTGGAAGTAAATTCATTTTATTTCAGACAATCAACCCTCAACGAATTTATTGGTTTAGGGAAGGAGCTTACGAATAAGGTACGTTTAGACGTACAACGATTATTGGTATTGGAGAATTCACCACTAAAAAATCATCCAGAAGTTTTTATTGCGCAACGAGAAGTAAGAATGCATCTTCCTGTGCGCATTGGTGATTATACTGATTTCTATTCGAGTATCGAACATGCTACCAATGTCGGTAAAATGTATCGTGATCCAGAAAATGCTCTTTTGTCAAATTGGAGACATATTCCGGTAGGGTATCATGGCAGGGCTTCCTCCGTCGTAGTAAGTGGAACATCAATTCATAGGCCTATGGGTCAAGTGAAGCAAAAGGATGCCTCTGAACCAACTTTTAAAGCTTCGGAAAGCTTAGATTTTGAATTGGAAATGGGTTTTGTAATCGGAAAAAACACGAAGCTGGGCGAGCGTATTTCAACCAAAAATGCAGGTGAACATATTTTCGGATTGGTCTTGTTCAATGATTGGTCTGCCCGTGATATCCAAAAATGGGAGTATGTGCCTTTAGGTCCGTTTTTAGGAAAAAGTTTTGGATCGTCAATGTCACCTTGGATTGTTACAATCGAGGCCTTGGAGCCTTTTAAAGTTTCTGGTCCTTCGCAGCAACCAGAAGTGCTGTCGTATTTGAAATGCGATGGAAATCAAAATTATGATATTCAATTAGAAGTTGGAATGGCTCCAAAAGATTCAAATGAAACGGTAATTAGCACGTCTAATTTCAAGTATATGTATTGGAATATGATACAACAGTTGGCGCACCATACTGTAAATGGGTGTAACGTAAATGTAGGTGATGTAATGGCGTCAGGCACCATTTCTGGTAAGGATGAAAAATCTTATGGGTCATTACTCGAAATATCTTGGGGCGGTAAAAAACCATTTGAAATGAAAGATGGAAGTACCCGCACCTTTATTGAGGATTACGATACTATTACCATGCGCGGTTTCGCAGAAAAAAAAGGAGTTAGAGTAGGTTTTGGAGAAGTATCTGGAACTATTCTACCGAGTGTGTAATTTGCTAAATAGCACAAAACGAAAACAGTAGTATGTCAGAGAATAACGATATTAATTCTATAGACCCAAACAATATTTCACAGCAAGAGCTACACGGCTATTTGTTGTCTGCCGTTGCGCCAAGACCCATATGTTTTGCTAGTACGGTGGATAAGGATGGAAACGTGAATTTGAGTCCATTTAGTTATTTTAACCTGTTTAGTGTGAATCCGCCCATCATGATTTTCTCTCCTTCGAGAAGAGGTCGTGATAATACTACGAAGCATACCTTAGAAAATGTGCTAGAAGTAAAGGAGACTGTCATCAATATCGTTAATTATGATATGGTAGAGCAAATGTCTCTATCTAGTACCGAATATGAGGAGGGTGTAAATGAATTTGTAAAAGCTGGTTTTACCCAAGTGCCCAGCGATAAAGTGAAGCCGCCAAGAGTAGGAGAGGCTCCTGTGGCATTTGAATGTGTAGTAGATCGGGTGATTGCTTTGGGAGACGGACCAGGTGCAGGAAATTTAGTTTTGGCTAAGGTGGTACAGATTCATGTAAAAAAATCATATTTAGATGCTGACGGCAATCTCGACACCCCAAAACTAGATTTAGTGGCACGAATGGGAGGTAATTGGTATTGCAGGGCAAATGGTGATGCCCTTTTTGAAATTCCTAAACCAATCCGTACTAAGGGAATCGGAGTTGATATGCTTTCTGAGTCCGTTCGTAATAGTTCGGTATTAACGGGTAATAATTTAGGTCGATTAGGAAATTTAGAGCAATTACCAACGAAGGAATCTATAAGCCGAATCGCAGAACATCACGAAGTAAAAACCATTTTAGAAGGTACTATGAATTCATTGGTAATTCATAAGCTTGCACAAAAATGGTTGGAAGAAGGAAAAACGGAAGATGCATTAGCGTTGTTGCATTTATAACTCGGTGTGAATTTTAAATAGATTTCAAAAACGTGTATCAATTCGAGTGTTTTTTCTAAATATAATGTAGAAAAAACGTATCGAGAATAGCTTTAGGCTCTAATAAGTTTTTGTTAGTTCTATCGATATTTGACGCAGTAGATTATATCCTTTTTACCCCAAACTAAAGGTCACCTGGTTCTATGTGAATTAATACGTGACCGATGTTGGGTAGTTCCGCACGTAAATAATCTTTTAATCGGTGTGAAATATCATGACCTTCAGTTACTGAAATATCACCATTTACCATGGCGTGCAAATCCACATGAAATTTCATACCCGCTTTTCTGATAAAGCACTTTTCTGTCCCGATAACTCCGCTTACTTCGGATGATTTTAGCCGTATATCTGCCAATAGGTCATCGTACCGTTGCTCATCCATTATCTCGCCTAGCGCCGGTCTTAATATTAAATAACTATTATAGAAGATAAATGCCGATGCAATAAGGGCTGCCCAATCATCGGCCGCTTCATAGCCTTTGCCAAAGATGATGGCAATAGAGATTCCTAAAAATGCCATGATGGATGTAATCGCATCGCTTCTATGGTGCCAGGCGTCAGCTTTTAAAGAGGAGCTGTTTGTTTCGTTACTTTTCTTAATGACGATACGAAACGAAATTTCTTTCCATACAATAATAACTCCTAACACAAGTAACGTCCAAGGTTTAGGGACTTTATGCGGAGTTTGAATATTCTCGATGCTTTCATACGCAATAACCGTTGCCGAAATGACTAGAAAAGCGACCACCAAAAAAGTAATTATCGGTTCTATTTTTCCATGCCCATAGGGGTGGTTTTCATCTGCAGGTTTTTTGGCATATTTAAATCCCAAGAGTACTAAAACTGAAGCAAATATATCTGTAGTCGACTCAATGGCATCGGCGATAAGTGCGTATGAATTTCCAAAAAAACCTGCAAACCCTTTAATTAATGCTAAGGCAATGTTTCCGAAGATGCTGAAATAGGTAGTTCTAATTGCGGTTTGCACATTACTCATAATGCAAAGGTACTGTACTAAGAAATCAAAGGATTTTTTTCTCAGTTAATTTTGAGATATCTTAAGACATACAAACTTGTATTAGTGGGCCTTTGAGTAAGCTTCGGTAAGCCATTCTACTAATTCATTGTCAACTTGAGTAACATCGGTTAATTGAACCCTGTGGGTACACATTGCACCAAAATAACCTGAAGATTCTCGTCGGTCGATGGTGGGTTTGTCCTTAATTTTAAGGCCTTATTCAATATGTGTTTTTGTTGCGGGTTTGATGAAGGTAAATTGTGTTTTTCGAATGAGACTAATCATGGTATTTTTAGGAGTCATAGTAATACCATTACCAAAATTTAAAGTTTAGATATTAATTATAAATGTTTTAGAGTCAGTGTTTTTGTAATATATAACTCTATTCTATTTATTTTAAAACGAATTAAATATTCTTATTTAAACACTAGTTGAACAGAGGTTGTTTTAATTGGGTGTAGCTTTAGGTAGTTGTTTTCCGTAATATTTTTTTCGTAACCAAAAGGAAACACGAACTAATAAAATTAAGGCTGGAACTTCAACTAATGGGCCAATTACTCCTGCAAATGCTTGTCCAGAATTTAGTCCAAAAACGGCAATAGCAACGGCAATCGCTAATTCAAAATTATTTCCTGCTGCGGTAAATGCAACCGCAGCAGTTTTGTCGTATTCTGCTCCTGTTGCTTTGGTAAAGAAAAAACCGATGATGAACATGACGGTAAAATAAATAAGTAACGGAACTGCAATAATCAATACGTCCATTGGAATTTCTACAATTAATTCACCTTTTAGAGAGAACATAACTACGATTGTAAATAACAGTGCGATTAAGGTTATTGGCGAAATTGTTGGAATGAATTTGTTGGTGTACCATTCTTCTCCTTTTAATTTGACTAATAGTAGTCTGCTTAATATCCCCATCACAAATGGAATGCCTAAATAAATTGCTACACTTTCTGCAATTGTACCAATTGAAATATCAACAATAGCACCTTCAAATCCAAAATAGGGTGGAAGAACCGTTATAAAAAGCCACGCATAAAAACTGTATGCAAACACTTGAAAAATACTATTTAGGGCTACCAAACCTGCGCCATATTCGCTACTTCCTTCTGCGAGGTCGTTCCATACCAAAACCATTGCGATACATCGTGCTAAACCAATTAAAATTAGTCCGACCATATATTCAGGGTAATCACGTAAAAATGTAATTGCCAAGACAAACATTAAAATGGGACCAATTATCCAATTTAAAATAAGTGAAATAGATAAGATTTTTGTATTTCTAAAAACTTTAGGTAATAGCGAATAATTGACTTTTGCCAAAGGCGGATACATCATTAAAATTAAACCGATTGCAATCGGAATATTTGTTGTTCCGCTACTAAATGAGTTTATAATGTTAGGGAACGTTGGGATAAAATAACCAAAACTAACGCCGAATGCCATTGCGACAAATATCCATAAAGTTAGATAGCTATCTAGAAAACTTAATTTTTTTGAAGCCATTTTTATGAATTTACTTGAGAGAAAACGTAAAATAATTCAGTTGCAATTTGCAAACTTCTTTCGGTGTATTTTTCAGCCTGTTGAGGTGTGTTGTCAAATACTTTTGGGTCTTCAAAAGGAATAGGAATACGTTTTTCTGCGCCCGCAATAAAAGGACAACCTCTATCAGCTTGTGAACAAGTCATGATTGCTGCAAATTCTAATTTCGGATTAAAGTCATCATCTAATTTTTTAGAAAATCCGATTATTGGATGCTCATTTTTAGAATATTTAATCGTGTAAATAGGGTTGGTACCTTCTGAAATCGTTTTTACTTTAAACCCTAAGTTTTGTAATGTTTCTGAAACCATCGGGAAAAGTGCTGTAGCTTCAGTTCCGCCAGAATAACAAAATACGTTTTTAATAGTAAAGTAATTAGCCATCGTTTGTGCCCAAACTTGCGATAAATGACTTCTTCTTGAATTGTGTGTACAAATAAAGTTGATTCTAATTTCTTGTTGAGCAGAAACTTTTTTTTGAATAAAATCTGTTAACGGTTGTAAAACAGCTTTACGTTCATCTGAAATAGTTTGAGGATTCAATTCCTTAATCAGTTTTTCTATTTCTAAAAATAGAGTTGATTGTGTTGTTATCATTTTCCTTAAGTTGATATTATTATTTTAGCAGCAACCGCTTCCTGGTTCACAAGAATTTGCAGCTGGGATATCAGAAAATTGTAATTTTGGTTTTTCAGCCGGAATTCCACAGTTGTCTTTCGCTAAACAATCGGTTTGTTTAGAAGTTAATAAGAAATTTTTTCCGTCAAACTCAAGTCCAAATTTACCAATGGTCTCTGCTTGATATTCTACTTCTATTTCCAAATCTTCTATTTTTAAAACCTTTTCTGAAAGTTCAATAATATTCAATAGCTTCTCTGGGTGCAATCTGTGATCATAGTCATTCGCATTCCAAAGTTGAAAGTTTACCACTTCTTCGTTTCTTACAGTACCGCCACAATCAATAAAATGTTTTGTGATTTTACCAACCTCTGTTACGTGAAAGTGGTTAGGTACTAATTCTCCGTTTGGTAATTGAAAACCGATGGTTTCTAATTTTTCTAAAACTAATTTCGCTTCTGATAATTTCATAATTATAAATTTTTTATTGTGATTGTATGACTAATGAACTCAATTTCTTTAACAACAATCTTGATTGTAAGTAAGGTCTTGATTAAGAAATTCGGACATAATAGTTTTCATTGCAGTCCAATTTTCTCTATGTATACAATAGCAAACACTTGTTCCTTCAACATTTCCTTTTATTAGACCTAAGTGTTTTAGTTCTTTTAGATGTTGAGAAATGGTAGGTTGAGCCAATCCAATTTCGTTGACTAAATCTCCACAAACACAAGAATCAATTTTAAATAAATGTTGTAAAATGGAAACTCTTGCAGGATGTCCGAAAACTTTTGCGAAAAGTGCAATCTCATTTTGATGGTCTGTAAACATCTCCGATTTAGCTAAGCCCATTTTTTATATTATTTGTTCATTGCAATATTACGATTAATATATTGATTCAATCCTTTTTAAATAACTTTTTTATCTGGTTTTAATGCGTTGTATGTGTACAAAGAAAAAGCTTAAGTGTAAGAATTTGTACTTGATTTTCAGCTTGTGGTTTAGACTAAGTCATTCCTTACAATAATATTGAATAGAAATCTAAAATCAGATATAGAATAAACCCAAACAAAAAGTAGCTGCTATACCATTGATTCATCGTAGTTAATTATTTTTACTATTCAGTAATAGACAACTTAGCCGTTTGGTTAAGAATTATCAACTTAAATATTTATGTCACACAAAAATTATTCTCTTGGCCTTTTCTTGATTTTTTTCACTCTTTTTATTACTTCAACTATCAAATCTCAAACCGTGGAGAAAAATGCAATTTCTGATGCGGTTAATGGTTTGGAACTTCGCTCACTTGGGCCTGCGGTTATGGGAGGGAGAATTTCAGATATAGCAGTGAGTTCTCAAGATCCAAGTAGCTGGTATATAGCAGTTGGGTCTGGTGGTTTATGGAAAACTAAGAACAATGGAATTTCATGGAAACCTATTTTTGATGATCAATCTTCTTATTCCATTGGATCGGTTACAATCGACCCTAATAATCCTGAAGTGGTTTGGGTAGGTACTGGCGAAAATGTTAGTGGAAGGCATGTTGGTTGGGGAGATGGTGTGTATAAGAGCAATGATGGTGGTACGAGTTGGAATCATATGGGTCTGTTAAAATCGGAGCACATCGGTAAGATTCTGGTCGATCCAAGAAATAGTGATGTTGTTTTTGTTGCTGCCGAAGGGCCATTATGGTCATCAGAAGGCGAACGTGGATTATATAAAACAATAGATGGGGGTAAAACATGGAGTTTGGTTTTAGAGATTGATAAGAATACCGGTGTTACCGATATCGAATTTGACCCTTCCAACCCTGATATAGTTTATGCTGCTGCCTATCAACGTAGAAGGCATGTATGGGCATTGCTATCCGGTGGACCTAAATCGGGAATTTATAAATCAACGGACAATGGGGAAACATGGTCTCAAAAAAGCACGGGTTTACCTAAAGGGGATATGGGTAAGATTGGTTTGGCTGTTACCGCTGCTGATTCTAATATTGTTTATGCGACTATTGAAGCCAATGATTCTGAAAAAGGATTTTATAAATCTGTAAATAAAGGAGAAAGTTGGGAGCTTCAAAACAAGTATATTTCTGGAGGTACAGGTCCTCATTATTATCAAGAGATTGAAATTTCACCATCGAATCCTGATTTAATTTATCAGATGGATGTTTTTATTCGAGTTTCAAGGGATGGAGGAGAAAATTTTAAGGTTTTAGGAACCGGACGAGAAAAACATAGTGATAACCATGCACTTTGGATTGACCCTAATAATGGCAAACATTTACTAGCAGGAACAGATGGTGGATTGTACGAAACTTTCGATGAGGGTACTACATGGAGGCATTTTCCAAATCTACCGATTGCTCAATTTTATAAGCTCTCTTTAGATAATTCAGAACCATTTTATAATATAGTTGGGGGCGCACAAGATTTAGGTTCTTTAATAGGACCGTCAAGAACAATGAATACTGAAGGCGTACGTAATAGTGATTGGTATGTTCCATTAGGGGCCGATGGTTATGATAATGCCTTTGATCCCAAAGACTCTAATATTGTCTATATGGAAATTCAAGAGGGTAACCTTAATCGTTATGATCGTAGAACTGAGGAAGGAATGGATATACAACCGCAACCTGGTTCTGGAGAAACGGCAGAACGATGGAATTGGGATAGTCCATTAGTAATAAGTCCACACAATAACAAAAGGTTATATTATGGGTCTCACAGACTTTGGCGTAGTGATGACCAAGGTAATTCTTGGAAGTCATTAAGTAGCGATTTAACTACCAATCGCAACCGGTATGAGTTGGATATGATGGGTAAGGTGTGGAGCGTTGATGCATTATATGATAATAGTGCGATGTCAAAATATGCAACCTTGACCTCAATTTCGGAGTCGCCAAAAGTAGAAGGATTATTATATGTCGGTTCAGATGATGGATTAGTGCATATCAGTGAAGATGGAGGTGTGAATTGGAGGAGAAGCGGAGCGCTTCCTAAAGTACCAGTACTTTCATTTATAAATGATGTAGAAGCATCGAATCATGATGTGAATACTGTTTTTGTAAGTGCCGACGCACATAAATTTGGTGATTTCAAACCGTATCTTTTTATGAGTTCTGATCGAGGTAGGTCATGGAAATCTATAGTTGGAGATCTTCCAGACGAAACTATAGTATGGGTAATTAAACAAGACTCTGTTAATGCCAATTTGTTGTTCATAGGTACTGAATTTGGAATTTATTTCTCTACCAATAAGGGTGAAAATTGGATTCAATTAAAATCTGGCGTACCAACTATTCCCTTCCGTGATCTAGAACTACATCCAAGAGATAATGATTTAGTAGGTGCTTCATTTGGTCGGGGCTTCTATGTTTTGGACGATTATACTCCATTAAGGGAAATAGCGAATACGCTTAAAGCACAAACAAATATGTTATTTTCAGTTAGAGATGCATGGTGGTATGTGCCAAATACACCTATGCAAGCTAAAGGCATGCCGACTTTAGGGTCAACCAGCTTTGCAACAGAAAACCCTCCGTTCGGGGCATTATTCACGTATTATTTAGCAGATATTCCTAAGACATCAACATCTATTCGTAATGAGAATGAAAAATCTTTAAAAAATAATAATTTAAGTATTCCATTTCCAGGATGGCAACAACTAGGAGAGGAGGCCGAAGAGAATGAACCACGAGTGTTACTTTTAGTTAGTGATGAAAATAGCCAACAAATACGTTGGATAGAAGGTAATAACGAAAAAGGACTTCATAGGGTGAACTGGGATTTGCGACTTTCACCACCGGATCCAATAGATTTGACGGTACCAGAATTTAAGCCACCATGGGCAGGTGATGCTCAAGGCCCATTGGCAGTGCCAGGAAAATATAGTGTGCAGCTTTATGTTTTATTCGGTGGAAATTTGGTACCGCAGGGGGATTCAGAAAATTTTATTGTAAAACCAGTAAATAATACAACATCAACTGTAGATTATTCTTCGGTAGCTTCATTTCAAAAAAGGACTGCTGAACTATCTAGACAAGTATCAAATGCTAGCCAGAAGATGGAAGAGATAAATGAGCGTCTTCGCTATATGAAATTGGCATTGGTAAATACGCCAAAAGTAACAGCGAGTTTATTTGTAGGGTTGGAAGAGTTGAATGTAGAACTAAACAAATTGAATTCTAACTTGAATGGTGATCGTGTCAAGCAATCAAAAGATGAGGCAGTGGCGCCTTCTATTAGCTCTAGGGTAGGTCAAGTAACTTATGCCCATTGGGAAACCACACAGGCTCCAACTGAAACCCAAAAGATGAATATTGATATTGCTTCAGGGGATTTTGCCAAATTCCAAACTGAATTAAGAAACTATCTTACAAAATTAGAAGCTTTTGAAGCAGATTTAGAGAATATAGGAGCACCCTATACACCAAATCGTAAATTATAATTTTGTACCATTATTCAAAATTGGCTTTTAACAAGGTCACAAAAGAATACAAGGATCATTTACCAATATATTTATTGGTAAATGATGCTTGTATAGGCAACCCAGTGTCTATTTGTTGAAAGTGCTGTTACTTCCATGCCTAAATCTTCTACTTCAATGAGCGGATGGTCAATACTAGTTTGATAGCCTAAAAAGGTGCCTTCAAGATTTTCTTTATTTTGTAATAAATTAAGATTGTTTGCAAATGATAATCCAAATGGTACGGAATACCTACCGCACCAGACCCATTTATATTCTTTATAGTCCTCTTTTTGAACGGTATATTCAGTAAAATTTTTAATTTTATCATCGGAAACAGGCCCTGACAAGCATTCTGCTATAATTTTTAAGTCCATAGCTCTTGCCTTTTCAGTTCCGAGAGAATCCGTGCCCATGGGTGCCATGTTTTTAGAATCACCCCATTCCAAATCGCCATAATGCACTGCATCATTTGAAATGACTACGGCCACATCTTTTCCATATTCCCAATTCTTTTCATCTATTATGTTGCCCACAACTTCCGCAAGATTGTTGCTTAAAGAATCAATAGTTGCGTAATCCATATATGGGACAAGAATCGGAACAATTTCAGCATTTCTATTTTTTTTATGTAGCCATGGTATAATAGCTTCGAGCGAATGTTCAATTAGTTGCATACTATCATGCACTACAAAGTTGTCTTTAGGTAAATGGGAAATAATTTCTTTATTTAATGATGAGACTTTAATGCCTCCGTAAGGTGATTCCCACTCGGTAAATGTTCCAAAAATAAGTTTGTCCTGAAGGTTAAAATTTCGGGCTCTATGTGCAACCCCTATTAAAATAATAGTTGGAGCATTAATCCCTTTTAACGATTCATGATAGAGCTGACCTGCAAAACGATAGTTGTCATGCGGGCTAATGGCTGCCTTCCAATTTAAATCATTCGCAGTATCTTCTAAGTTCAGTCGGTTGTAGATAGAGTCCATTTGCCAATCATGCTTGGCAAAATTTTTTGCTTCTCGTATGTTAAGCTCATTTGAAAAATTATCGTTTTTAAGACTTTGTTTACAGCTTATAGTAATAAGTGTAATAGACAATAAAATAACCAAAACCCTCATAATACTTAAATTAAGTTACCTTTCAAATGTAGCATTTGTATCTTAATTAAGCTGGAAGTCTACAATTGGTTTTAAGCTTAATTGCTTAAATATCTATGTCGTTTGTATTGAATTATAAAATTAGACCAATCCTACTAAATCGATTCGTTCCCCCGAACACCTTTTCAGTAGGATGGCCTAAAGTCAATATGATGAAGATTTTTGTTTAAAGTAAGTAGCTTTAATTTCTACATTTCAAACCTAAGTTTTTCAAACCAAAGGTCTTTACGGTTATCCGTAAAGGGAAGGGAAATTTAAATACAGTTTTTCAAATAAGCCCTGAGTTTTTGATTATTTCCACAAGGGGAATTATATTATTGGTATTAAATTGAAGACGTAGTTTGTTTAGCCTTTTTTCAATTGAAACTAAGCTTGCGAGAGAAATACTTTTTACTCTATGTAATATGCTAATTTTTTCTTCAAACAATCTTTATACTTAGATTGTCTAAAAGTGAAATGTCTTAATCAACTATTTCCAATTCATTATAATTTCTATATGCATTGGATACTTTTGAAGATGAAAATGGTACTTCGATTATGGAGTTCGTTAGGTTTGTGAGACCAGATCTTTTTTACCAGTTGTAACCTCTCTTTGGCGTAGTATATTATAACTTTTAATTCAAGAAACAGAGTTTTAATTTTTTTAACCAGAGCTTCACCTCAAGTGTGTTTTTAGGGAACGATGGTCGGCTTTGAAAGAGAGGCTTGTAAGTGCCTTGTAGTAATAATACGGGCTATCAATCGGTGTTTGGGCAAAAGGATAATATTGATGTACAGATCAGCAATTTTGATAAACATACAAAATTGTCAAAAAAAGGAGAAGTACTATTGAATAAAAAAGTCAAGCAGTTTTTAAGATTTCGGCAATAAACTGTTCATCTAGTTTAATTCGAATTTTTACGAAATAATTCAGTAATAGATGTATAAAATCTACGACTGAATTATATATAACCCAATAATCATTCGCTACCCAAATATGTATCTTGACCAAAGGTAAAAACATCCGAAGGTGTCCTAGCTTCTTTTAATATTTTTTTCATGGTACTTATAATATCGGGCTGGTCTACAGCAACATCATGTTCCTCTTTGATATCTACAATTAAATTGTAGAGTTCGATGGGTGCGTTCGGGTCATTTAGAACATTGTATTTAACCCCTTTCCAATCTCCCATGCGCACCGCTTGTCTTCCACCTTTTTCATGAAATTCCCAATATAAATAGTCATGCTCTTCTTGGTCTTGAGGAGCATTAAGCAAAGTCGGCAAAAATGAAATTCCATCTAAATCGGTTGGTATATCTGCTCCGATGAGGTTTCCTAATGTTGGAAAAACATCCCAAAAGGCCGAAATATGATCTGTTTTCGTGTTGGGCTTAATTTTGCCTGGCCAGCTTGCAATCATAGGTACTCGAACACCACCTTCGTATAGGTCACGTTTATACCCTTTAAGTTCACCATTGCTATCAAAATAATCGGGATCGGCACCACCCTCTTGATGGGGTCCATTATCGGACGTAA
The DNA here is from genome assembly GCF_005771495.1 of Maribacter sp. ACAM166. Lineage (GTDB taxonomy): Bacteria > Bacteroidota > Bacteroidia > Flavobacteriales > Flavobacteriaceae > Maribacter. Next base: position 116,325 of record NZ_VAUW01000010.1, on the reverse strand, counting down.
ACACGATTATGGTGTTTTTATCCAGACCTAATTCCTTCACCTTATCCATAATATCCCCTACTTGTTGGTCTAGAATGGAAATCATGGCTACAAAAGCAGCATGACTTTCTTTTTGTGATTCATAGGATCCCTTTCTGTATTCGGGACCCGAATCAAGACCTTCATATATTTTTTCAGGTGGGTATTTCCCTCTATATTTTTTTAATACTTCTTCTGGTGCTGCTAGTTCAGCATGGGGTATTATGGAAGCCACATATAAGAAGAATGGTTTGTCCTTATTTGTTTCTATAAATTGTATGGTTTTTTCATGGATCAGTTCAGGTGCATAGATTCCCTTCTTATTTCCTTCGTTTCCTTTTAAAGTTATGGAATCCCTATTTGACCATAAATGGTGCGGGTAATAATGATGGCCTAAGCGTTGGCAGTTATATCCAAAAAAAGTGTCAAATCCTTGATTTGTTGGATCTCCTTCAGATTTAGGAAAACCTAATCCCCATTTTCCAAACGCACCGGTAGTATACCCCTTTGTTTTGAACATCTCAGCAATGGTATAGGTGGCTTCTGGGATAGGATACTGTCCTTCTGGTTGAATTTCCTCGTTCCCTCGAACAACGGTATGCCCTGTGTGCATACCCGTCATTAAAGCGGAACGAGAAGGAGCACAGACCGTGCTACCGGAATAATGCTGGGTAAACAGCATTCCCTGCGATGCAAGCCTATCTATATTCGGGGTTTCGAAATTCTTCTGACCGTAAGAGCTTAAATCCCCGTACCCCAAATCATCGGCGAGTATATAGATGATATTGGGCGAAACGATAGCTTCATTAGTTTTTGTTTCCTTTTTCTGTTCATTGCATGAAGCAATCATTAGTAGGGCGAACATGGGTACTACGGAGTATATTTTTTTTAAATTCATTGTATTTATCTTCATAAAATTATTTATTTTTTTGAAATATAATCAGGATTTAATTCGGTCGGAATTGGAGCATTTACCCTATTCTGCCAATCCATTAACTTCTCCATTAATTCCACCACTTTTTCGGGTTCTTTATCTGCTACTGTTTAAATATACTTACTTTGTTCCTACTAGGATTTTGTTTCATAACTTTCATGAAACCGAAGGTTATCGTAACAGCAATATAGTAGTACTTAAATTTAAACAGGATAATTTTGTCCGATATAAAAATTATACTACCTTTGTAGAGTAATTAAAACTATGTAAATGTTTTCAAAAGCATGTGAATACGGTATAAGGTCAGCTACCTACATAGCCTTGAATTCTTTAGAGGGTAGGAGGGTAAGCTTAAAGGAAATTGCTAAGGAAATAGATTCTCCCGTAGCCTTTACAGCAAAAATCTTACAGCTTTTGTCAAAAAATAATATAGTTGATTCCGTAAAAGGAGCATATGGTGGTTTTGATATTAACAGAACTAAAATTGATAAGTTAATGCTAAGCGAAATCGTAAATGCTATCGATGGAGATAAAATATATGTTGGCTGTGGGTTAGGTCTAAAAGAATGTAATGCAGACAAGCCATGTCCTGTACACGAGAAATTCGTAGGTATACGTAATGATTTACGAAAAATGCTCGAAAATACAAGTCTCTACGAAATGGCTACAGGTCTCGAAATGGGATTAACGTATTTAAAACGCTAAAAAAATTAGACCTAAATCGGACAATTATATCCTATTTAGTAAAAAAATAAGAATTAAAAAAATAAAAGAGATATAAAGCTTCCCTATGTTTTGGCACACTAGGTACAATAGGGAGAGAGGTAAATACAAAATGTATGGAAGTATTAAATACGCCTAAATTGACACATTTGGCATTAGGCAAGACCATTAAGGTTATAAAAGTTGAGGGGTTAACAGGAATGAAGATGCCTGCACATCACAGTACTCAAGAAGCCGTTATTGTGGTGCAAATTGGCGAGGCACTGTTGCAAATGAAAGATGAGGAGCATCTATTGAAAGCTGGGGATTGTTTTGTTGTTCCTGCAAAAAAGGAACATACCCTGACCATTTTAAATGACTTAGAGGCACTAGCGATAATGGCCGTAGAATCTGAAATTAATTTTAAATAAAAAATTATGGAATATACTTTAGAAAAAACAATAGGAGAAATGGTTGCCGCAGACTATCGTATCGCACAAGTTTTTAAAAACCACAAAATCGATTTTTGTTGCAAAGGCAACCGTAGTATAGAAGAAGTTGCCAAAAAAAACGGTATTGATGCCGACAAACTACTTACAGAAATAGATGAGGTGCAAAGGCAGACCACCAACGAAAATACCGATTTTAAATCATGGCCTTTAGACCTGCTTGCCGACTATATCGAAAAAAAACACCATAGGTATGTAGAAGATCGCATTCCTGTTTTAAAGCAATACCTGAACAAACTTTCTAAGGTGCATGGAAAATTACATCCCGAACTGTTAAAAATTGAAGAACATTTCAACGCATCAGCGGGCGAATTGTCTATGCACATGAAAAAGGAGGAACTATTACTTTTTCCTTGGATACGTAAAATGATTAAGGCAGAACAGCAGAACCAATCGCTTGACAGACCTCATTTTGGTACGGTCAAAAATCCGATAGCCATGATGATGCAGGAGCACGAGAATGAAGGGGAACGGTTTAGGCAAATAGCAGAACTAAGCCATGATTACAAACCGCCTTCCGATGCTTGCAGTACCTACCGAGTAACATTTTCATTATTAAAAGAATTCGAAGAAGACTTGCATAGGCACATCCATTTGGAAAATAATATACTTTTTCCGCAAGCCGAGTTGCTAGAACAAAAGTTCATTTCTTAATCAAAAACATGGAGTTAAAAAAAATCAAGCCCATAAAACGGAGCCAAGCATTACAAGGGGTAAGTCGTGAACACCATCATGGCTTGTTACTCTGTTGGAAAATCCGCACAGGATTTTCAAAGGGAATAGCAGAAGAGCGAATCAAAACATATGTGGACTGGTTTTATATTACACATCTAGTGCCTCATTTTGAGCTAGAGGAAAATCATATTTTCCCCATTTTGGGCAACGACCATAAAATGATTAAAAAAGCGCTCGCACAACATAAAAGGCTGCATCGGCTTTTTGCCGAAACCGATAGCCCTTCAAAATCATTGAGCCTAATAGAGGAAGAATTAGAACAGCATATTCGCTTTGAAGAACGGGTGCTTTTCAACGAAATTCAAAAGATTGCAACTGAAGAACAATTACAAACAATTCTAAAAATACATAGCGATGAAAAATTCAATGACAATACCGATGACACATTCTGGATCTAAAAAAAGAGTAAATCCGCTATTAAAGTGGTACAATGGTGTACTGACTGAATTCAAAAAAGATCAAACGGGTTATGCCGCAATCGCGATTATAGCACAAAGTTGTTTAGGATCGGCCGCCGTAATGCTTTTGCTTATGAACGAAATGCCAATGGCAGTAAAAATGACCTTTGTGTTTCTCATTACTATTCTCTGTATGGGTTATAATGCAGCGGTATTGGCTCAACTGAAGTCTAAAATTACATTTAACATGCTTATAGTAAGTGTTGTATTCAGTAGTGCTGTTATAATCGCCAATTTATTTTGAGGAAACTTCATGAATAAGAAGGAATGTATTTTATCTATTTTAATGAATTTGGAGAAGAATACCGTGCAGAATTTAGGCCTTACGAGTATCATAATTTAATGGAACTACTCTTCGATAAGTATATTGAAGAGTGGGGAGACTGTAAAGGAAGGGCATGGTGTGGTACTTGTCACATTCAGATATTGGAAGGTCATATTTCTGAAACAGTAGATAGTGATGAAAGAAATACATTATCTATACTTAGTAATGTAACAGGTGAGAGTCGTTTGGCCTGTCAGATTCCAGTTACTTCTGCATTAGATGGTATTGTTTTTAAAATCTTAAAGGATGATGGTATTTAATTGACACTTATATAGTCAGTATGTAATCTTATCTATTTCAACACTTACGGAGAAGAATGCTGTACAGAATTTAGAAGCTATGCATAATATAGTATCCTGAAACCACTCTTAGATACATATATTTAAGAGTGGAGGATTACAAGAAAGGTTATGGTGTGTTACGTACCACATTCAAGTAGAAGTTTAGAAATCTTGTCTTTTTGATTTATAGCTCAATCGCCAAATAGGGAATACTGTCCATAAAATCAACATCAACAAGGATATGATTAGGCCTTGGTCTGTTCCGAAAAATTGTTTGAATACCGCTCCCGTATATCCCAACAGGGCTGAAATATCTAACTTTAAGAGAATCAAAGTGCGCGATAAATCTATCGGGTTAAACATCGTTGCAGCCAACGAAAAAGTATCTAAAGGGTATTCCTTAAAAATAATCAAAGACATTAGAAATAGACCGTCGTAAATGACCGCCATAAACAACCAGAGTAAAACAGCATAGCCAAAGCCTTTAATTTTATTCTCGTTCGATATCGCAATATTAAAGGACAAGGCGGTAAATATCATGGTCAAAAAAGCTCCGGTGACCAATAGTAAAGAAAAATCAAAAATTGCATCACTTTTAAATAATCCATAGAGTACGAATGGAATTCCTAATCCTAAGACCAAGCTCATGGTCAATGAACCTGCGACACCCAAATATTGACCTAAGAAAATAGAAGAGCGCTTTATGGGCTGCGCCAATAACAACTCTGTAAATTCTTTAGAATTATAGTAGTACATAATACCGAAAATGGTACCGATAAGTGGTACAAGTACAATAATGATATTCATTAAAGTTATGACTGCCTTAGAAACGTCATTATTCAAGAATAGTAGCACAAACCCCAGAATCAGGTAGAACAAGAAATATACGTAACTCCATCGGCTACGAATAAGGTCGTAAAAGCTATATTTTAGTATTTTAAGCATTGTCGTGTGTTGTTGCAATAGCCGCTATGGCATGTTCAAGATTAGTTTGTTGGGTCTTCGTCATTAATTCATCGATACTCCCTTTAAAGTAGATTTTTCCCTCTAAAAGATAAACGATAGTATCTGCCACTTCTGCAACGAATTGCATGATGTGAGAGGTTATAAGAATAGTTTTTCCATTCTTTTTTTCATTTTGTATCAATTCTTTTAGATGAATTAAGGAGGCAGGATCCAAACCTGTAGTAGGCTCATCTAAAATCAGAAGCGGACAATCGAACATAAAAGCCAAAACAATATTGACTTTTTGTTTGGTGCCTCCTGATAGTGTGGACAGTTTTTTATCTAAAAACGGTTCGAGTTTAAAAAGTGCGATTAGTCTTTCTTCTTCGCTAGGCATTTGGCGAAGGTCTTTTATCATTCGGATAAGCTCTTTGACTTTTAGGTTACCAGGAAAGTTAGCTATCTGGGGTAGATAATCGATTTGCTGTCGGTATTTCCAATTTTTTTTAATGGCTATTCCATCCATAAGAATAGTACCCTGGTTTGGTATTACCATACCCAAAATACTTTTGATTAAAGTAGTTTTGCCGGAACCGTTCGGGCCTAAAACGGCAAATATCCCATCCTTCTCAATGTTCAGGTCTAGACCCAAGAGGACTTCGTTCTTGCCGAATTTTTTATGTAGATTTTCAATTTGAATCATTTCACTTGCTTCATTAGGGGGTTAGCGTCCAAAAGATTATCAGGAGTAAAAACAGGCGATACTTTTTCTGAAAAGTCGATGATATCCATGAACAGACTTCGCAATAACACAATAGTTTCTGGAGTCTTGTTTACGATATATGAGAACAGTTTTACAGGTCGATAGGGTATATCACCGATACCATTCTTATCCAAATCGTAGCCTGCATAATCACTCCAATAATTAGAGTCGAAGACATTATCATTCAACTTGCTATTATAGGATAGGTCAAAAGAATTATGTAAAAAATTATTGTTTGAAAATGTGTTTTCGTAGCACGCACCTAAAATTTTAACGGCCCATCCGTTTCTGATGAAATTGTTGTTATTGTACTTAATTCTATTCGAGCCCTCTACATTAATACCTATGGTGTTTTCTTCAAAAGTATTTCCAATTATTTCTGCATCATTTATCTCTTTTAATAGGATTCCGAATGAAGTGGTACCCCAGTTCTTTTTAAAGGTATTATTCTTCATTAGTATCCGCTTTGAAAACATGACTGCGACTCCTGCGCCATTGTTTTCAAATGTGTTATTGGTGTAAACATCATCATTTGAGAACATAAAATGTAACCCGTAACGAAGGTTTTTTGTACTTATATTATTATTAATAGTAATATGGTCAGAAAATTCTAAATAAATACCATCGCGAGTACCTTGTACTATATTTCGATCTACTTCAACATTTTTTGAATACCAAAGTTGAATACCATTTCCTGAATTATATTCGTCTTTAGCATCGCCAATTATTTTATTATGATATACTTTTCCGTTATTTGACTTTTCAAGGTAGATGCCAAAAAATAATTTTTCGAGTACCACATTCTGAATTAAAAAATGTTCGCTTCTAACTACGCGAATTGCCGCATAATCTGAAGTATAACTCGTGCCGACGTTAATAATAAATAGCCCGTCTACTGTGACGTTATCGGAGACTATTCTGATAATCTCTCCTTGATCTTCACCATCAATTACTGGGAAATTTTCTCCCAGCAAGGTCAAAGGCTTATCTATAAGAATATTAAACTCCTTATAGACTCCTTTTTTAATTAATAAAGTATCAAAATCTTTAGCAATTTCAATTCCTTTTTTAATTGATGTTACTTTACAACTAGAACAAATGGGAATAGTGTTCGCATAAAGAGAAGTTCCTATAATGAAGTATATAGCCGCTAATAGACTTTGTGTGTAGTGCATTATTGAAAAATAAAAAATTTGGTATTGGAATTTGCTTTTGCCTAATGCAATATTTTCGTACAAAAATTAGAATGTTCTTTTGTTTTTAATTGATGAATTATCATATACTTGTTCTATTATTTGATTTTTTTTCAATCACTTGAAACGTTCTTGCAATAGTTTCCATGTAAACAATTCTCCTTTATTAATAGATTTCACATTTTCAGCTGCTTCTAAAGTCTCAAAAGCGGTTAAAAAGGCCCCCATAGGACTAGGAATATTATTACTTATAAGATAAGTAGCTTTTGTAGCATCAATAAATTCACCAGGAGCGTCATAATCGTTTACTAAAAATAGCGCTACCGACTCTTTATCAATTCCTTTTAAATAATTCAGCATACATTCTGAAGCATCAAATTTATAGCTCCTTCCCTTCTTAGTTACAAATTCAGCAGCATGTTGTTTATCAACAATAGTCATACTACAAAAATGACAACCATCACTGCCATAAGCAATTGGTTTAGGGCTAATGCTACAAGAAGAAAATGATAGCGATATCAGGGTTAATAAATATAAGAATTGTTTCATTTTTTAGCGATTACTTTTGTGATTTCATTTTTACTTCTTGAAAAGTAGATTTCCTTTGTTGCCATCCTAAATAAAAAGCAATCAAGGTCAACATCATGCCAACAAACATCATATAAGCACCGGTTCTTGGCCATGAAGCTACATCAAAATTTAGCATTTTAGCATTCCCAAGTAGTGGTGGTTTATAGGACATTGGTGTACCATCTGGGTTTGCCATTTTCATTATAGCATGAGGATCTAAATTAGTGCCGTAATCTACCATCCATGCATTAAAATCATACATACCTAAAACACCTAAAATAGACATTAAAATAAACCATCCTAAAAACCATTTATAGCTTATTTTATTTATAAAGCCTAAAATTCCTATAAGCACTCCTAAAAATACCATAGCTCCAATTACTATTGGAAACATACCAAATTCCCACATTTCTTCAGGCTTGGGTATTGTTTTCATTCCAATATAATGATTAAGACCATCTATATTTTGAATATCAAATTCGTTAAAACCCTTTATACCATCTATATAAATATTCATACCTAATGGTTCAGGATACTGAGGTGCACCCAGCATAATATTCCATAAAGGAAAAAAATACAATCCCAATAAAAACAAAGGGCCTACTATCATTAGTATACTTGCTTTTTTCATTATTACACACTTTAAATTATTTATACTATGGGTTGTAGAAGGTGGTCTGTAATGTTAAAAAGCGGGCAAGTCATAAACATTACCCGCTTTAAGTTCAAAAGAAATTAACTTACTATAGACTATTTAATCTCCTAAAGACCATGATAGTTCTAAATTAGAGTCTGCTGGTGATACTCTAACATAACCCTGCATTTCTTGGTGTAATGCAGAACAGAAATCTGTACAATAAAAAGGCCATACACCTACTTTTTTAGGTTCCCAAATAGAAGTTTTGGTTTGGCCAGGCATCACTAACAATTCTGAAGTGTTTTGTCCAATCATAGCAAAACCATGTGGTACATCAAAATCTTGTTCATGATTTGTAATATGGAAATAAACTTTATCTCCTACTTTAACGCCTTCAATATTATCAGGTGTAAAATGGCTACGAATTGTTGACATATAAATATGCACATCTTTTCCATCACGCACTACACGAGCATCAGCTGGGGTTAGTGTTGCATACTCATTTTTGTTGTCTGCAAGTCTATAGATTTTCTTAGATTTTGGTGCTATTAGTTCAGCAGGTATACCAGCAGCGTAATGTGGTTCACCATGTGTTGGGAAATCATAGATCAACTCCATCTTATCTCCAGTAATATCATACAATTGCGCTGAATGTTCCATCTCTGGACCTGTAGGTAAGTAACGGTCTTTTGTGATTTTGTTCATCGCTACTACATATTTACCAAATGGTTTTCTTGAATTTCCACCAGGTATCATTAAGTGGCCTACAGAGTAAAAAGTAGGTTTTCTATCAATTACTTCCCAAGTACCTAATTTCCATTTTACTACTTCAGAAGAAATAAAGAAAGTTGTATAGGCATTTCCTTTTCCGTCAAATTCGGTATGTAATGGACCTAAGCCACCACTTTTCACAGTACCTGCTAAAACATCTTCGAATTTTAAAATTGGAATACCATACGCTTCACCATCAAACTTTTTACCTTCAATAGCTGCAATCATTTTATCAAATGAGTGAACGGTAAGATCAGCTGATAATTTTCCGTTTCCAATGATATATTCTCCAGATGGATCAACATCACAACCATGTGGAGATTTTGGTGTTGGTAAAAAGTAAACAGCACCTGGTATCTTTGTTGGGTCAACTGTTAATACTTCTTTTACCATTGTCGAAGTTGCGGAATGTGTTTCATCACTATAAACATTATGCGCATAATTAGCAGGCATTTTTGTTCCACCACCATTATTTACATACTCTTCAATTTTTTTCCAATTAATTGCCGCAATAAAATCTTTATCATTCTGTGATGCATTAACTTCTAACAAAGAGTTAGCTTCTTCAGTATTATAGGTAGTAAAGAAAAACCAACCATGAGATTTTCCACGTCCAGGATGTGATAAATCATAGTTAAAACCAGGCATTAATATCTGAAATTTAATAGCCATGTGACCACTATCGGGATCAACAGAGATAAATGATAAGGCACCTTTAAAATTACCTTTATATTCATTTATAGGCATATCGCGTTGCGGAACAGGAACAGAAAAACGAGTTCCTGCTACTACATATTCTGTATTCTCTGTAATAAAAGAAGAACTATGGTTCCCTGCACTATTGGGTACCTCGATTATCTCAGCGGTCTCAAACGTTTGAAGGTCGATTCTAGCAATACGTGGAGTATTGTTACCATTAATAAAAATCCATCTACCATCAAGTTCGCCATTTGTTTGCGAAATATCAGGGTGGTGGGAATCATCCCAGGGTACAAATCCAAATGAAGTTTCTAACATAGGCTTTGTTTCTTCAGAATAGCCATAACCAGAAGTTGGAAATTGAGAGAATACAGGAATCTCCTTAAACATTCGTCCTGAAGGCAAACCATACACGGTAAGATTTCCACTATACCCACCTGACATAAAAGCGTAAAACTCATCTTGTTCACCTGGTGCTACATACACTTTTTCTGCATTACTAGAATTAAGTGCACCACTTGAGGAACCTTCCCCATTTTGGTTACCGCAACTAAAGAGTATCGTAGAACCCAATAGTGCCATTAAATAATTTTTATAATTTTTCATTTTTTCTAGGTTAATGTTTGTTATTTATTTTTATTTGATTACTGTGTTGGAGGTAGTATTACTTTATCTACAACATGTACAATTCCATTTCCAGCAGGAATACTTGCAATAATTTTAGCACCACCTACGTAGACATCATCACCTATTATTTCAACTGTTGTGTTTTGATCATTTGCCTGACCTAATTTTTTAAATTTTTTCAGAAAATCTTTAGAATAATTACCCGCAGTAACATGATGTTTCAAAATATTTGCTAAAGCTGCTTTATTCTCTGGTTTCAATAAATTTTCAACCGTACCATCAGGCAGCGCATCAAAAGCAGCATTAGTAGGTGCAAAAACCATTAATGGGCCAGCGTTTACTAAAACATTCTCTAATTGAGCAGCTTGTACTGCAGCTACCAATGTGGTATGATCAGGTGAACCAATAGCTATTTGTAAAACATTGGGCGCTGAACCATCGTCTTCAATAAAGGCTTGTCCTTTATTCTCCGTATCTGCTACTATTGAAGTCTCTGCAGAAGCTTTCGCGTTTGTGGTCTTAGTCTCATTTTTGCAGCTGATGATTAAAAAAAGCATCAAAAACGAACCGAATAGGAATCTCAATTTGGTTGTTTTCATAATAATAGTTTCTAGTTAATACTTTGATTATTTATTTGAAATCAGAACAGCGAAAATTAAATAGAGAGAAAAGGTTTTTCTAACGTATTCTCTTTTCTCTATACTTTATAGGGTTCTGAAATATTCTAATATCGATCGGGTTTCCGCTACGGTAAGATTTTGATTTGCCATGGCAGCCCCATTAAATTCTATCAACAAATCTTTGGCACAGCGGTCTTGTTCTGTCATTAGCTTAGGGTCTAGAATCATGTTCATAATCCATTCGGGACTCCTTCTTTCTAGAATTCCTTTTGGAGATGGACCAATGAACCTTTTATCTAATTTATGACAAGCTGTACAGTTCATTTTATAGATTTCACTTCCAGCTGCAGCCATTTCAGTGTTGATTTCAGCGTCTAGGGTTATAGACGTAATCTGCCCAACACCTTTATCATCAAGCGTAATACGTTGTGATGCAGGAACGGCATCAGATTCTGGAACAGCTGCTACAGAATTTTCTGTAGCTTTTGAACGGTCTACACTAAACCCATCTTTTTTCTTTTCTTCCTTACCACCACACCCTACTACTAGTAAAGCCAACATGATACCTGATAATAAAACATTGATTTTCATATGATTTGTTTTTAATTAAAGTTCAAAAATAGTTTCTGGGCTTTACTATAAATATGATATGTATCATATTAAGGACAAAAACATCTCTTTTATAGTGTACACTGATTTTAATCGTACCAAAAAAATGCTTTTCAACTCCTCAAAATATGCAGATAAGGCAGTACTATTCTTTTATATGAATTCTATGAAGGATAAAAAATGATGGTTAAGGGTAGTTATAGCACCATGCATGTATCCGAAGCATATCTTGGCAAATTGTTGCAGGAGCTTTCCAGGCACAATATCATTTCCTCAATCAGAGGTCCAAAAGGCGATTTTTTCTTGACCGATGAAGAACAAAAGCAATTTATTTTGGATATTGTTAGGATTATAGATGGTGAGAAACGTATAAATTTTTATGTCTTAGGAATAAGCCAGCGCAATATTAGCAGCCCTTGTATGCTACATGAAATGGTCGGACCTAGTAAGAGCAACATCTTAAAAATTCTCACAAGCATTACCAATTACGATTTGTTCCACTATATTAAAAAGGCAGATGTGTTTTTTTACTACTAAAATCATTTTCAGGGGTATCTCAACTTCTTTTTGCCAATATATATCGAGTGCCAAGATGATTGGATGAAATCACCAATAAAACGTGAATGATATGAACCGGAATATGAGACCGTTAAATGACTGCTTTAGTTGTTATATAACACGTTGGTAATAATTGGAATTATGATACAAATTATTCTTACACATAATCCTATGTAGTATTAAACTTCAGCATTAGGTCAGTCAAAAAATAAGAATTGGATTCACTGAAAATAATAATAGAAACGATATATATGAAAGACCAAGCTTTGGGTAGTACCTATGATTGAGGTGAAAAATACAATTGGAAAAAGATTCTGATGAAATTAAATACTTCTGGAAAGTTGGTGAAGCTTGAGGTAAAGTGTCTAATTAAGAGGTTCTTATCATGTTGAAAAAACGGCAGGGCGTATTTCTGATAAAATGGACAACAATAAAAAAGATACATTAGCCAAACACGCTAATGTGACATTTGAAAGTCGTTGGGCTTACCACACGCTTTTTAATTAGGTTATGGTTTTCATAGTTTTAAAGGATGATGAAGTTTAACAGTCAGGTACATAGTCAGAATGTTTTTTGTTCCAAACAAGCATATAAATCAAGCTAAAGGGTATTAATGCGCTCCCAATTGCCAAAGTGTCATAATAATTTTCAAAAAGAGAAAACCCCTGCCAACCGGCTACCCCTTTGTAAAAAATAAGTATTTCGGTCAATACAAACCCAAATACATATATGTAATACCCTTTTGTTGAAATTTTCAGTAATCTAAAATAGTCAAGTAAAAAAAATAGGCTGATTGTTATCGCTCCTAAAAATGTCCAATGTAAATACCCTATGGTGAAATCTAAATAGGTGATAGACAGATTGGCAAAATAGGGGAGTGCGGTAAGTAACTGGAGAGCCATTTTAATAAAAAATATAAACGCAATGCTTTTTAACATTCCTATTTGTAAAGAAGAAAAAAATATCTTTTGCTTTTCTATTAAACGGACTGTCAGTTTTATCAAGAACCCGAACGCAGTCAATTGTAATATGGCCCCAATAGCTCCCAAAATATTAAGAATTATTGGTGGATGCGTAAAAAGGGTAGATAGGAAAAATGAAAGTAAAATTCCGATATTGATGCTCCAAAAGAACTTTTTAAACGTCTTCTTGTCTAGTACGATCTGGTATTGTTCAAGCAAGTAAAGGAACAACCCGAACAGGGCCAAGACCATCCAGCCGTTATACTGAAAATGAAGGTAGAAATAAATAGCTAATCTATACCATATCGATTCCGCCCCTAACGTGCTCATAATGATGCCAAGTGTCCACGGTCCAATACTAGAAAGTACCATGAACCACAGAGCCGCTTTAATACATTTGTAGGAATTCGTTTGTTTGAATTGCTGTTTGATGTATTTTGTGAAAAACCAAAAAAACCAATAGGATGCGAACAAAAACAGGGTAGAAAAAATAATAGAAAACAGTGCATAGCCCTGAAAAGGGAAGGTCAATAGCATACCGATTAAGGTGATTTCAGTAAACCAAAATATTTTTAGATACTTTTTATTCTGTACGTCACTTTGAAAAAATAATGTTTGGATTAACGTCGTCAATGCTACATACGCCCAGCCTAAAAGTGCTATATGAGAGTGGGTATGCACAATAAATTTATAATTAATCGGTATTTCAAAAGAATGAATGGACCGTAAAACAATGCCAAAACCAGCTGCCAGTATAAAATAGGTAAACGCAATTTTTACGTGGGTTTTCAATCTTATTATTTTGGATGCAATTTAATTATAAAACCAGTAAATCAATTATTCTTCCACTTACAAAGTAGCTGAACGATATAATAGTTCTCAATTATAATTATCCAAATAACCTGATGAAAGTCATATGTCTAGATTTTTTTTATACCGAATTTTGAATCGACCAAGTGTTTAATCGTACGAATTCCAAGATATTTTCTATTAATGAAGCCAATCAAAATCCTTCTACCATTATTTTTAATGTTTTTAATTCACTGTGTAAATGCACAATTTACCGTTGATACCGAACTACGCCCCCGTTTTGAATACCGACATGGTTTTAAGACTCTTTTCCCCGATGAGACAGATCCCGCAGCTTTTGTTTCACAACGTACACGATTAAATTTAGGATATGCTAACGAAAAACTAAATTTTTACCTGAGCCTACAAGATGTTCGGGTCTGGGGAGACGTACCACAATTGAACATAGCCGACAACAGCGGACTTAGTATTCATCAGGCTTGGGGAGAAATTCTATTAAACAAAGACTTTTCGCTTAAGCTGGGGCGTCAAGAGATTCTCTATGACGACCACCGTATTTTCGGAAATGTCGGATGGGCGCAACAAGCCCGTAGCCACGATGCTGCACTTATAAAGTTTTCACATGAAAAATTTAGATTCGATTTAGGTGTTGCGTTTAATCAAGATGCCGAAAATTTAACCGGAACAACCTTAAGAAACACAAGAACTTATAAAAGCATGCAATACGCTTGGTTACATAAAGATTTTAAAGACTTACAAGCAAGTTTTCTAGTGTTGAACAATGGGATGCAATTTATTGATAACACCAATTCTGAGAACAATGAAACTCGATATTCTCAGACGCTCGGCGGCCATTTGAAGTATTCTTTCGGAAAAATAGATTTTATGTCGAATCTCTATTATCAATTGGGGAAAGATGTTGCCAATAATGATATCAATGCATATTTATTAGCACTAGAAGCGAATTATGAATCTTCACCAACTCTGAAATTCACCCTTGGCACAGAACTACTAAGCGGTAACAACGGTGGCGCGCCAGAGAACGGTAAGAATGATGCCTTTACCCCGTTTTATGGCACCAATCATAAATTCAATGGTTTAATGGACTATTTCTATGTAGGCAATCACAACCAAAATGTTGGACTGTGGGATGTTTATTTCAAGACTATACTTGCTGTAGACCAGCACTCTAATGTGACAATGGCACTGCATAATTTTAGTTCCCCTTCTGAAATCGCACCAAATGTTTCCAATCAATTGGGTGTAGAAGCAGATTTTTCTTATGTATATACTATGGATAAGAATATTTCGCTATCGGGTGGTTATTCTCATCTTTTCGCTGCGGAAGGGATGGAATATATCAAAAATAATTTTGACGGTAATACCAATAATTGGTTATGGGTTATGGTAACGATTACACCAATTCTATACAATAACTAATCATCATTTTAAATACGCAGTAATATGACAATTGTCATATTACTGCGTATTTAAAACATCTATTTTTAACAAAATTTTTAGAAATAATTAAAACCATACGTATGAAAACATATCAATTTAGTATCCTTAAGTCTACAAGGTTACTTTTTGCCATAGTAATTTTTATAACATTTTTATCATGTAAAAACAATAAAAAAGAGGAAAGTAAATTTACCAGTAGTATGGAAATTCCTGCTACGGTAGAAATGATTGCCACATTGACTTCACCACCAAATGTACCTCCGCCAACCGGTAAGAGAAAGGCCAAAAAATTGATTGTAGATATGGAAATCCTTGAACAGGAAGGTGAAATGACCAATGGGGTAAAATATGTGTACTGGACATTTGGAGGAACAGTACCTGGCAGTTTTATCCGAACCAAGGTTGGAGATGAGGTAGAATTTCATCTAAAAAATCATCCTGATAATAAATTACCTCATAACATAGATCTTCATGCCGTTACAGGTCCTGGTGGTGGTGCCGAATCTTCTTTTGTGGCTCCTGGTCATGAAAAAGTTTTTTCGTTTAAAGTACTAAATCCTGGTCTTTATGTATACCATTGTGCTACGACTCCCGTGGGGATGCACATTGCAAACGGAATGTACGGTCTAATTTTAGTAGAGCCTGAAGAAGGCCTGCCAGATGTGGATAAGGAATATTATATCATGCAAGGCGATTTTTATACCAAAGGCAACAATGGTGATCGTGGATTGCAGCCTTTCGATATGCAAAAAGCAGTTGATGAAAAAGCTGACTATGTGGTATTTAATGGTAAAGTAGGCGCACTTACAGGCGATAATGCCATTACCGCCAATGTTGGTGAAACTGTACGGCTTTATGTAGGCAACGGTGGTCCTAATCTCGTATCGTCCTTTCATGTAATCGGGGAAATATTTGATAGGGTTCATATTGAAGGTGGAAGTTCAATCAATGAAAATGTACAGACCACTTTGATTCCGGCTGGGGGCGCTACGATTGTTGAGTTTAAGGTAGAAGTGCCGGGAACTTTCATTTTAGTAGACCACTCTATTTTCAGGGCATTCAATAAAGGTGCATTGGGAATGCTCAAAGTTCAGGGCGATGAGAACGAAGCTGTGTATTCGGGTGAGTTGCGAGATGATATTTACCTACCCGAAGGTGGTGGTATACAAAAAATGCCTTCTTCGGATGCTTTACCCGAATCAGAAATACCTGCCAAATCGATGGCAGAACGAATGGAGTTCGGTAAACAGACGTATATGCAGACCTGCTTTGCCTGTCATCAAGCAGAAGGACAAGGAATACCTAATGCGTTTCCACCCTTGGCAAAATCCGATTACCTTAACGCAGATGTTAACAGAGCGATAGATATAATTTTACATGGTAAAACAGGTGAAATCACAGTTAATGGTGAAAAGTATAATAGTATTATGACCGCACAGACGTTGTCTGATGATGAAGTGGCAAACGTGCTGACATACGTATATAATAGTTGGGGCAATGATAAAAAAGAAGTAGTACCATCCATGGTAAAAGCAGTTCGAAATAGTAATTAATCAACTAGAAATATGAGTTCTTTCTTTAAAATTATGATTGTACTCTTAGCTGCTTTGACCTTTCATACAATTCGGTCACAAGAGGGAATGGTACAAATTAAGGGTGGAACTTATATTCCTTTATATGGGGTAGATTCAACGGCCGTCACGATAGCTGATTTATCGATGGATGTTTACCCCGTTACTAATGCCGACTATTTAGAATTTGTCAGGGAATTTCCGGAATGGCAAAAAAATAAGGTAATACGGTTATTCGCCGATGGTAATTATTTAGTCGATTGGGAAGGTGATCTTTCCTACGGTAAAATGCTAGCCGCAGAAGGCCCTGTAACAAGTGTATCTTGGTTTGCGGCAAAGAATTATTGTGAATGTCAAGGTAAAAGATTGCCAACCATCGATGAATGGGAATATGCAGCGATGGCTGATGAAACCACAGCAGATGCTAGAAAAAAAGAATCCTATAACCAAAGTATATTAGATTGGTACGAGGCTCCCAAGTCTTTGAAGAAGAAAGTCGGCTCTACATTTAAAAACTATTGGGGTGTTTATGATTTGCACGGGCTGGTCTGGGAATGGACCATGGACTTCAACGCAGTGTTGATTTCCGGAGAATCAAGAAAAGATGTAGACAAGGACAGTAATCTTTTCTGTGGTAGCGCGGCTGTTGGGGCTTCAGATCTAATGAATTATGCCGCGTTTATGCGCTATGCCTTTCGTGGAAGTATGAAGGCCAACTACGCAGTAAAGAATCTAGGATTTCGTTGTGCGATGGACGTTCCCCAAATATAAAATAAATGAAAAATTCAAAAACGATACTTATTCTCTTCCTTGTAATAAGTACACTTATCTCTTGTAATACAAAGAAAAAGGATGATTTGGCTACAATCTCGTACCAATGCCCTATGAAGTGTGAAGGCGATAAAACGTATGAAGCTCCAGGAATCTGTTCTGTCTGTAAAATGGAACTAAAGGTCTACGAACCAAAAATTAAAGAAACGAATGAAATATCAGACATGTCGATATATAACCTTCCATCGGTTTGGACAAACCAAGACAATCAAGAGGTTGAATTGAAATATTTACAGGGAAACGTTGTGGTAATGGTCATGATCTATACTTCTTGCCAAGCTGCATGCCCTAGGTTGGCAGCCGATATGAGGGCTATTGAAAAGCAGATTCCGCAAGCAGGTAAGGATAATTTAAAAATGGTATTGGTGAGTATTGACCCTGAAACTGATACACCTGAGCGGTTAAAGAATTTCGCCGTAGAAAACGAAATGAATTCCAATCGATGGGTTTTTCTTAGAGGATCTGTAGCGGATACCCGAGAATTTGCCGCAGTTTTGGCTGTAAACTATAAGAAGATTTCTCCAATGGATTTCTCTCATTCTAATATTATTAGCGTTTTTGACCAAGGGGGAGAATTAGTTTACCAAAAAGAAGGCCTTGGTGTAGATCATAAAAAAACCGTCAATAAGATTCTAGAACTTGTAAATTGAGTTTTTTTCATTTGTTGTTGCCAACGTTAAAAATACCTTGTAAAGATTAGGTGTACATTTTAAATTTGGCTGTGAAGCCACATCTATTGTTTTGGGCTGGCTAAGTACTCTTCGGTTTTTGGATAAGGCTATATTGTATTTGATATTAATTAAAAATAGAGCTAAAAATCTCATTTGGTTTTAAATCAAAATGCCTAGCATATACGGTGGATAATGGAGCAATGGGTGTGCACTAGAATAAGTGATGATGTTTAATCGTTGCCATTAATTGGTTCTCTATTATTGAGTGGCAGGTGCTACAAGGAATATAAGGTAGACAGTAGAGTGATGGACTAGGGCTTTTGATAAGAGGTTTGGTTCATTCTACGATTTCGTAGTCAATACTTAGTTTACGCAAAGATCTTAAAGCAGAACCAGAGTTTCTGTCTTCCATCTCAATATCTACAGCGTCTCCTTCTAAGAGTATATCCGTAAGTTCATTCGATAAGGATTCATCAATGTTAGATGAAATCTCTGCAATACATTTGGCTATAGCCCTTCTATCTGGCCTCTGAGCATCACAAGACAATAAGTTTAATTTCATGATAATAATTTATTTATGCAATGTACTATAGTTGATAAGTCTGGATGATACTTTCAGCATTATTCTTTTGTAAGTGAAATTGAATTGACCTTTATTTAAACTTTGACTTTAAGGTAATCATTTTTAATTCGGGAGTTGGGGTGTAGCGAATTTAGCCATTTGAGCATTCGGCTTTAATGAACCTTTTGGGAAAAATAAACTATTAACCTTTTTCAACTATTCGTTTATAAAAGTAAATGCTATCAGAGCTACGTTGTTGCACAAATCCTTGATTACAGCGACCCTGCTCACCCAAACTTTTGTAGGTGACAATTTAAATCATATGGTATTTAACCTTTTAAGTATCTTATTGTCAGTTTCTTATAGTTAGTGGATGCGTTTGGCTTAATGAACCTTATTTTTTATGAATATTTCACAGTGTTCTCGTCAGCTTGGCGTGACGACGTACCATTTCCCTGCGAGTAAATTACGGCACATAGGCTAAGCTCTTGTTTTATTTCAAGCTTTTGCTTAGGTATTTGAATGATTAATGATCGAGGGTCTTACTGTACTTCAATTAAAGAGATGTTGCATTAAAAGTATCTCCCTGCGAAATATCTCCAGTTTCAAACCCCTTTTTAAACCATCGAATTCGCTGTTCTGATGTGCCATGCGTAAATGAATCGGGAACTACCTTTCCAGTCGACTGCTGCTGCAACCGATCATCGCCAATGGCATTGGCTGCATTAAGGGCTTCTTCAAGATCACCTTTCTCCATCATTTGCGTCATACTTTGAGAGCGATTTGCCCAAACACCCGCTAAGAAATCGGCCTGTAGTTCCAATCGAACGGAGTATTTATTGAATTCTGTCTCACTTAATTGCCCTCTGAGTTTATTTACCTTATCCATAGTTCCCATAAGCTTTTGAATATGGTGACCCACTTCATGTGCAATGACATAGGCTTGTGCGAAGTCGCCAGGAGCATTCATTTGTCGTTCCATATCCTGAAAAAAACTGAGGTCAAGATATAATTTCTCATCACCAGGACAGTAAAAAGGCCCCGTAGCACTAGAGGCGGAACCACATGCAGATGCCACGTAACCTGTAAAAAGTACTAAGGTAGGTTCGCGGTAATTGTCTAAAAGATCATTCCAAACATCTTCGGTACTGGCCAGAATAGTAGCACTAAAGTCGGCCTGGGTATTCTCTTCTTCAGTACCTTCATAGGGTGCCGTAGATGTGGTTTGACTCTCGCTCCCAAGAAAAAAATTACCAAGTAAACTTATGGGGTTAGTACCGGTAACAAATGAAAATACAAGAAACAGTCCTACGATAATCAAACCGGTTTTTGAAAAAAGAATCTTAATTAATGGGCCAATCAACATGGGACTAAAACCACCGATACCTCTTTTTGAATTAGACTTGCCCCTTTGGTCATCTACATTTGAACTTTTACGCCTTCCTTGCCATTTCATACTAATAATTTATTCAATAAAATAAGTTAAACTGTACTATATACCTTAATAATTTAAATAGAGTTTGAATTTGTTTCATGCGCTATAGAAATAAAGATACCTCTTTTAGACTTTAAAGATTGTCCTTATTTAGTTGAAGACCATTCCATAATTTCATCACGTATCTCTTTCGATGTACGTTGCCTTCTTTTTGCTATACTTTCGATGATGACTGAAAAACTTCCTTTTCCATATTCGAAGTCTGCATCCTGCACATCAGGATAATGTGAAAGATATTCATCACGCACTTCTAACCACTGCAATTCTAGCTGTAAGTCAGATTTCGAAGTTGCCACTCCTCCATTGTTAACAGGTTTTCCTATTACATCCTTTAAATTTCCAATGGACTCCCTATCATGGTCATCCTGACTTAGACCACCACTTTTCGGGACATCCTTTTCTGCGCGCCCAAATAATTTGTCATTATCTTGAATCTTCTTGCCTGTATCCATTTGAAACTATTTGATTATAAACTAAAATTACAAAATGAACAACATCAATTTTGCTCAAACGGTGTTTTAACTAACTTAATAAAGTGCAAAAGTGAATGAGCAATTAGCCTCGAGGTTAGATGAACTTAACCCTGATTTTTAGGAATCTTACCTCTATAGTAATTGTTCAATTTTTAAATTAAATACTGATAGTTTTATGCTCAAATACGATTAAGAGGTATCCTTTATTTGAACTTTACCTTTTAAAAGCAACGCAGGCACAAAACTGTTCTTTGTTACGCTGTAAGAATCTTGTTGTTACGAAACAAAGGGTTGGTCTATTGAAGGACTAGGCTGAGAGAACCATTTAGGCCCCTGGTCGGTCATATATACACAATCTTCGAGACGCACTCCGAACTCCCCTACAATCGAAATATTAGGCTCAATACTAAAGCACATACCTGGTTGTAATAGTTGTTCATTTCCTTTTACAGCGTTGCCCCATTCATGACCGTCCATTCCAATACCATGGCCTGTTCTATGTGGCAATCCAGGCAGTTCGTATTCGGGGCCAAACCCAGCATCGGTAATTACCTTTCGGGCTGCGGCATCTACATTTTTAAGCGGCATGCCGAGTTGGGCGGCGGCGAATCCTGCCGCTTGAGCTTTTTTCTCCAAGTCCCAAATCTCTTGTTGTCGTTTCGTAGGTTCTGCGCCAAACACAACCGTACGACTAATGTCTGACTGGTAGCCTTCGACCGCACACCCGCAGTCTACTAACACAATATTTCCATTTTTCAATGCCTGCGGTTTGGTACTGCCATGGGGGAAAGCTGAAGCTTCCGCAAAATTAGCCATCCCGAATTCATGATATCCACCAAGGTTTTTATGGGCCATTTCAATGGCATGTGCAAAGTCAGAAGGACTTGAGCCTACTTTCAGGCTACCAAGGGCATTTTGAATCGCACGTGTAGTAATATCCGTTGCCTTTTGCATCAGGGCAATTTCAGCAGGGGATTTTATGATTCTACAGGGTATGGTAATTGAATCCGCACTAATAAAGGCCATTTGTGGCGCTTCCTTCTTTATCCCATTATAGATAAAAAAACGCATACGTTCCTCAATACCGATTTTACCTGATGAGACTCCAGCTTCGGCTATCGCTAAAGCAACTTGGGCATACGGGTTTTCATCTTCTTGCCAGGGATATATTTTAGAGCCCACTACAATAATCTCTTTAAGGCGAGTTTCTTCAAAACCCGGACAGATATAGCGAACTTCACCAAAAGCGGGAACAACTGCAATCATGGGGCGTTCACTCGGCCACCAAGATAGGCCCGTAAAATACTTTAGTGATGTTCCGGCATCTAACAACAAAGCACCGATTTCCTGTTCTTGCATTAGCCGTTGGGCTTTGCTAATTCTACTTTTTAGTTCATCAGTAGAAATAGGCGAAATACCTTTAGTCATAAAAGTGCTATGTTCATCGATAGCTTTTTTATTTTTTTTTTCGGAACTAGGGCTACACGAATTTAATCCAGTGAAAATTGCGGCTCCGGCAACAACGGTCGATGAGCTAATAAAGTTTCTTCGGTTCATTTTCTAAATAGATAGGTTTTGAGTAGCTTAAATGTAGTATTTCAGATGCAACGAAAGAGCTTTAAAAGTTTTTCCTCTCGATCTGACATTTTCAAATTCTATATTTAATAGATTTCACCTTCAATATTAGAATCCTTTATTTAAACTTTTCTCAGAATAAAAATAGCGATAATTTTGTTATTATCTTTTAGCTTTCTCAAACGTCCAATAAATTAACTCCTTATAAATCTCATGAAATATTCTTTGAATTTTATTCGAACGATTACGTGTATTTCACTATTATTTTTTGGCTATTTCCTACAGGCTCAACTGGTCAATATCGAATCTAAACGTATGCATACAGATTCCATCAGGTTTGTTCTTAATAGTGACCTACTTTTTAATTACACAGATAATAACGGTGCATATATTCTTCAAATCGGGTCTAATCTGAGTACACAGTTGAAATCAAAGAATCTTAAAAGCATTTATTTCTTAATAGGTAACGTTAACCTGATACGGTCTAAAAACGAAGATTTTCAGAACTCATATTTTATGCATGCAAGATTTAACCAGAAGTTATCTGATGTCGTTCGTTTAGAAGCATTTGCGCAAAACCAGAATAACAAAAAGCTTACTATAACAGAGAGAAGCCTATTGGGGATTGGATTTCGGTTTAAACTCCTCGCCACTAATAGGACACGTGTCTATTTTGGCAATTCATATATGTATGAAATTGAGACAATCGAGTTAACCGACCAAAAATTCTATAATCATAGAAATAGTAGCTACGTCTCATTAAACCAAGCCTTCAAAAGATATAATCTCGATATCACTGGAACTTTATACTTTCAACCTCAATACAATAATATTGGAAATCATAGAATATTAAGCCAATTCAAAGCGGAAGTACCCCTCACGAAAACAATCAGTTTTTCCGCACTATATAATTATTCTGTGATTAACTTTAATTCTAGTCTAGAAGACGATCGCTCTTCAAATATAAGTTTTGGTTTTACTTTAAATATATAAAAACATCAATGCCAATAAATAACCTTATGTAGACACTAACCAAAAACACTTAATTTAAACTGTAGCACTAGGTTTTTAATTTGTATGTAACTTCAATTTTCGGATTTAATTGAGTTATATGTTTTATGAAACCAGATTTATCTTTAGGCGAAATCAAAATGGTACCATATGCATCGTATACAATTTCAAGTCTATCTAGAGATGCAGCTGGGGCACTTAGAGGATTATTCGTTTCTGATATTTTCCTAATTTTATCTATTTCGGATAACGCCCTTATTGTTTTATTTTGGGTAAATAGATTCGACATATCTTCATAGAAATCTTCGAAAACTGCAACTATATCATAAGCCTCTTTTTGGGGGGGTCTGATAAAATTGATTCCTTTTCTATCATTTTGGTGTAATCTCTACCTAAATTATCGGGGACAAGAAAAAGGAATACGCTACCTCAGTCTAATTTTCTACACTCGCCAATCACTCTTGATTTACTGGCCTTGGTCAAGAGCATACAACACTTTTTTGACTCCTGGCGGCAAAATAACCACCCGCTTTTTTGATTCATTGATGATTGTGCCCTCTAAAAGTTGAAAACTCAATATCTATGTGTAAAATAGAATTGCGTGACCATGATTGTTAACAACCAAAGAATACTGCCCTATTCGCTAATATATTTGCGCTAGTTTCATTAAACTTTGGCTGTAATTGCTAGTCCGTACAGAAAAGAGATAACTTCTTTTTTATTTTGATTTTTTCAATCTCTTTTCTTCTTTCTTTTCCTTCGCAGTTTTTACAGGTGCTTTTTTGACATTCTTCTTTGAGTCTTGACTTTTTGCCATAATTATAATTATTAATTGTTTGTTTTACTTACTCCAATTCAAATTAATTCTTTGTTTAAAACTTTAGCTTAAGTGCTATTAGAAAAGTCTACAACGGGTTTTACGTCCTTTTTAAGAACTGGAAACTTTATCTGTGTAGATGTTCTTTTTATCGCCACCCTACTTTAAAAAGCCTCGATTTATACGTCGAGGTATTTTTCGTTTGTACTTAGACGAGCATACCAAAAAGCATAGTTAAAAGTTGAAATTAAAGTTAAAATATACACTATTTAATTGATACCTCAATTTAAAATTTATGGGCTTAATGAAGTGGTAGTGTACAGAGTGTTTAAATAAAGTGTTGGCGAAATACAATCTGAGTACCCCATAAAAGAATAATTAGAAAGAACACTAAATAAAGTCAGGTACGGGTTCCTCATAGGTTAAAGCCTTGTACTTTATTAAATTGTTCTAAAAAATGGTTGTTTTTTAGGATGGTGTTTTTCTTTTTTCAAATGGGGATAATCTAAGCTTACCTATTTACCTATTTACCTATTTACCTATTTACCTATTTACATAAGTCATAACATACATATAGTATAACTGACATATTGGGTATGTAATGAATTGATTTTTTTATACCTAACTTATACCTTATAAGTGATAAAAAATGCAAGATAAATCGACCCTTCAGGAATTAAAAAATCAGATTGTTGAATTAAAGAAACAAAATGAAATTTTACGATTGTATTCTTCATTTCAAAACAATGAAGAAATTGAAAAATACACCCATAGCATCTTTGATAATATGGGGGATGCGGTATTCGTAAAGGATGACCAAAGTAGGTTAATCTTTGTTAATGATGCCTTTTGCAGAATGATTAATCTTTCAAGGCCTGAAATGATTGGTAAAACGCTTGCAGAACATGTTCCTCTAGTTGA
Organism: Maribacter sp. ACAM166; assembly: GCF_005771495.1. GTDB lineage: Bacteria > Bacteroidota > Bacteroidia > Flavobacteriales > Flavobacteriaceae > Maribacter. The sequence goes on along the minus strand of NZ_VAUW01000010.1, from coordinate 91,211 downwards.
GCGTGAAAGTTTTTTAAAAATTGATCAACGGGTCCTAACAGATGGACTGGAAAATATAAATGAGGAGTCGCTTACGGTAAGAGGAAGACAAACCATAATGATTTCCACTAGGAAGTCGAGGTTTATCGATTCTAATGAAAAAAAATTTCTTATTGGAGTCGTTCGTGATATTACCGACCGCAAAAAATCAGAACAGATATTAAAAGAAAGGGAAGCACAATTTAGAGAACTAAATGTAACTAAAGACAAACTACTTTCAATAATTGGCCATGATTTAAGGGGTCCATTTATAAATATTTTGACATTATCAGAACTGTTAGTTGAAGATGTGGAAGATTTAGATGTTGTAGCATTTGAACAGTATTTAGGTATGATAAATTCAATTGCCAAAAACGCACTTACGTTGCTTGATGATTTATTACGTTGGGCGAAATTGCAAACAGGAGAACTAAATTATAAATCAGAAAAAATATATTTATCCTCAACTATCCAAGAAGTAGTCGCACGGTCAAATTCAATTGCGAAAGCCAAAAATATAGCTTTAAATCAAATTAAATCGGATAACATTGAAGTGTTTTCAGATAAGGAAATGTTCAAAACAGTTTTACGAAATCTTATTTCAAATGCAATCAAGTTCACTAAACCAGGAGGGAATATAGATGTCTACGTAATTTCAAAACAAGACCAAGTTGAAATCACTGTTTCTGATGATGGAGTTGGAATTAATGAAGAAACGAGTAAAAAATTATTTGGTACATCTGCAAATATATCCTCTTTAGGTACGGCAAAAGAAAAAGGTTTTGGTTTTGGATTAACCCTTTGTACAGAGATTATGGAAAAGCTCGGTGGTACTATTAGGGTCGAAAGTGAAGTAGGAGTGGGAAGTGATTTTAAATTTACGTTGCCTTTGAAAAAAACATAGTGGAAACCGTTGAAAATTTTATAGAACAAACAACTGAGAAGAATTTCGGAATACGTATAAACGAATCCTTTAATTTTTTTAAACAAACGTTTTACAGAACTACATGATAAGCTATCAAAGTTTAAGTAAATCTGTTTTTACTTATTTGAACATGTTTTAAGTAGTCCCACCCTAAATGGTACATCATTGACCATTTCAAAAACGGTTCATTCTTCCATTTCGTTCCCTAAACTTTCTTAAAGTTCATCGAAACGCTATTTTTTAGAAGATTTTCGGGTCATTTAAATGAACCCTAGGTGTCCTATAAAAGGGTAATTAACGAGAATACTAAAAAGGACAAGAAAATGGTACGCATATAAAATAGGGTAATGCACTCCGGTAAAATGGTATTCTACACCTTTTTTAGGCAATAATCAGATGCCTAGTTTCACAACCGTATAGCTTTAGTCATTTCATTTAGTCTAGATCTGTAGCCAATTTCAAGAGATTACCGCAGTCTCTGGATAAATTAATCAGAACTGCTCGTATACTACACGTTTAAAAGCCAGCTCACAAGTCAAAATCGCAAAAGAGTATAGTCTACCTCATACTTAAAACTAAGATGAATGGACTAAAGCCAGTAGGCAAAACTAGGTCTTATGAAAAGTTACAATATAGTGCCGTAAAACGAAGGTTGTATTATATTATTAACATAGAATCTGAAGGTGTGGCTTTTAATTAAGGCTTCAGAATTAGAAAATATGTGCCTTTTCTGAAAGGATCTTTAGCCCTTATAATACTGAATCAAATAAGCAATCAATATACTTACCATGAGCCCAATATTGACTTTTGCAAAGTCTTTGATTATTAAATGGTAGGTCTTTTTTAATTCCTTTTTTCTTAAAAGATAACTTATGGCGATTTCCCTACCTGCCAAAATACCGACAAAAGTCCAAGTAGTGCTCATAGGGACATCATTGAGAGTAGTAAAAAAATACAATAAAATACCATAACAGGCATCGATGATTGTAGCCGATCGTATATGTTGGGTGTTCGATTTTTGGTTTACGATTTCCTGAATCTTGCCTCCCTTGGCATTGAATATATAGGCCATTATCAAAAGAATGATACCTAAGGATATCATAAGCTCGGATAATTGCAATTGTCGGGGCAAAAAAACAAAAATATTTGCAAAATCCTGTATCAACCATTGTGACCATAAAAACCCGGTAGAAAACCATTGTGCTACCAACCAGTATTTCCGCTGCTTTTTCTTGTCCATCAAACGAATGGATGCTGGAGATTCAAATTTACGCGATATAAGTAGGTAAAGAATCAAAGCCACAACGAAGGCCAAGGAATAGCCAAAAACGGACTTAAGAATCATTTTCTCAATGAGCTGACCCGAAGAAAATACACTCAATATCATGAAAGTGGTACTAACTGGAATACCGAAACGGGTTATAACAAGCAAAGAAATTGGCGCCAATAGATACCACCAAGGCATAGGGTTTGGCAACGGTATCTCTGATAACCTGCCATAAGACGCATCGCCGCCGTTTGTATACCACCCAAATAGTATGGTGACTGTTAGTATTGAGCCGGCAAAAACCCAAAGAAACCACCATTTAATTTTTGAGTTTGAAGCAATAAAAGTTCCAAGAGTTTGTATGACATCGTTTGCAATTACGGCGTAGACGGCAATTAAAAATCCTGCATATATTATCAGTTGTTCCATCTAAATAATGTTTATTTCATACCGTTACAAGAAAGCGAATGCCCCGTATAAAAATAGAATAAATTAAGAGGGAGAAACTCATTTAAAAAAACAAAAAAGCTTCGGTATTCAACAGCACGCCCCGGTAATTTATAACACATTTGATTGAGAATATATAATGTTGTTTTTCAAGCTTTTACTACTTATCATTTTCATTGGATCTAAAGTGTAGATCCATTTGTGGAAAGGGTATTGTTATTTGGTGCTCGTTAAATTTTTTATTTATAATTCTTCTGATATCACTTTTTACTTTTCCTATTCTGAATATGCTTGAACTAAAGAATAAAAGCTGAAAATCTAATGAGGAGTTTCCAAAGTTCAACAATCGTGCTTCTACTAATTTTATATCGTGGATTTCAGGGTGTTCAAAAGCACTTTCTTCCAAAATTTTTATAACCTTATCCACATCACTCCCATACGCTACGCCAACATCTATTTTAAACCGGGCCTGATGTGATTGGTGGCTCCAATTAATCACTTTACTAGTGGTGATTAGGGAGTTAGGAATAATTATGGAAATGTCATCCCTATTGATGGCCTTAGAAGTTCTAAGACCAATACTTTCGATTTTAACAACATCACTATCAATTTCCAATACATCCCCTATTTTTATAGACCGTTCCGAAAGCAAGATGATTCCCGATATTACATCGTTAAATGTTTGCTGCAATCCAAGTCCAATACCTACTAATAGTGCCGCCGAACCAGCTAATAATAAAGTTACTTTTATTCCCAGAGCCTCAAAGCCCAATGCAATAGCCATTACCCAAAGTACATATTTTATTATTTGAAATATGGCATACGTGGTTCCCTTATCTATGTTTTTGAATTTATACTTGCGAAAAAGGGCATGACGGATGAGCCACAATGCTGTTTTGGTAGTCACTATGATAATCAAAATGGAGAACACCTGAGAAACCTTTAGGGTATAACTGCCCAATTTGAGGATTTCAGTCTCAAAAATATGATTTACTATTTCCATACCTAAATAAGCTATTGTGCGTTTTATTTGGCCTATAATTTAGTTTTGAACTATTGGTTTTCAACCGTAAATTCATAACCTACAAAGCCGCGTTAAATTTACTTTTTTTAAACAACTTCAACTACTCCTTTACATAAACGGTTTTCCGATTTATAAATTCCATCATACCATCTTTTGCTAATTCGCGACCATACCCTGATTTTTTAGTTCCACCAAAAGGTAGTCTAGGATCAGATTTCACTAATTCGTTAATAAAATAGGCCCCATCGTTTATCTTATCGACATATTTTAATGCCTTTTCAATATTTTTGGTAAATACGGTTACTCCAAGTCCATAGGTAGAATTTTCTGAGAGTTCAAAGGCATGGTCTATATTCTTAGCTTTAATCATTGCCGCTAAAGGACCAAAAGTTTCTTGATTAAAAGCAGCCATCCCTGGCACTACATCTCCCAAAATGGTTGGTTCATGATAGCAACCATTTTGTTTTCCTCCGAGCAATAATTTTGCGCCTTTTTTTACTGACTCATTCACCTGTTTATTCAACTGATCCGCAAGATCAAGTCGCGCTAGTGGTCCTATCTTGGTATTGTCGTTCATTGGATCTCCCGATTTTAATTGTTTTACGGCTTCGATGAATTTTATGACGAACTCGTCATATATGCTTTCCATTAAAATAAAGCGCTTTGCCGCAATACAGCTTTGCCCGCAGTTTAACATTCGGGCATTAATAGCGGTTTTAACCGCCACATCAATATCGGCATCTTCCCAAACAATAAAAGCATTGTTACCGCCGAGTTCCAATACCGTTTTTTTGATATGTCGACCCGCAATTTCCGCAACTGCTGAACCTGCTCTCTCACTTCCTGTTAAGGTTACAGCTTTTACTGCTTCGTGTGCAATTATAAATTCTGTTTGATCATGATGAACTATCAAATTTTGAAAAACATGAGGAGGATACCCTGCTTTAATAAAAACTTCTTCGATTAATTGCGCGCAGCCAAAAACATTTGGAGCGTGTTTTAATAATCCTGTATTCCCTGCTGTTAAAGTCGGCGCTGCATACCTAAGAACTTGCCAAAATGGAAAATTCCAAGGCATTATCGCCAACACGCCACCAATAGGGTCATGCTTAACAAAACTTTTATAGGCATCGGTAGCAATGAATTCGTCCTTTAGAAACGACGCTGCATTTTCAGCATAATAATCACACACCCAGGCACATTTGTTCACTTCTGCTCTTGATTCTTCAATAGGTTTCCCCATTTCTAACGTAATCATTTTGGCATACACTTCTACGTTATCCCGTAATACATGTCCTGCTTTTTTAATTAGATGACAGCGTTTGGAAAGTGGAACTTTTCTCCAAGACTCAAAAGCCACTTGGCTTCTGTTTAGCTTTTCAACTAAGGCTTCTTGAGTAAGTGCTGTATATAATCCAACTTGCTCATCATTGTAAGGGTTATTACTTTTGAATTCCATTTTTTATACCATTTAATTTGCCAAATTAATATTCAACAGGTTCGTTCCAATAATCAACTACTACTTCCCAAGCTATTTCACCGCCAGGCATTAGTCGATCACGAAGCTCTTTTTGTTTTTGTTTTGTTTTTTTACCAGCCATACCATTGACCAATGAATCCACAACTGCATCTTGCCATCTATATTCATTACTTTCTACAGGAGCTGCCCCCAAAGTGTTAGAAGGAATAACGGGTTGCATAGTAGAATTGTATTGTATGAGGATATTTTCTTCAGCAAAATTATCGAAACTTCTTTCTAGTGCCATAGAAGGCCAGAGTACTTTCATAAGTAAGTTTTCTGGCTGATAAACTGAGGTATATAAGGTTCCGAATCCTTCAGTAAACTTTGTGTTATACAACGGAGAATGCAAGAAGGCCTTTGCTAATTCATTCGCACTAATATTTTTTGATTTCAAGTAATTTTTAATAAAATTATACCGCTTTATTGTTTGATTAAATTGAGCATTTTCAGGCCAATCTATTTCACCTTGATGATTTGTAGCGAATGAGTCGTTAGTTACTAATGGTGCTTTATCAGGAGCTAATTGTACTGTTTTAGAAGCCCCTGTTTTGTCAACTATAGTCACGTTATATGACATGTGCGATGGAATGCCTTTTAATACGTTTACTGCCTCAGCTGTATTGGTGCAAAACTCTAATACATATCTTAAAATAAAAGGAATTCCGAATCCATAACCAACTTCTTTTCTACCTCCAAATGTGAGGGAAACACAAAGTCCTGAATCGTTCATGCCATCTACTATTCCAATTAAACAATCAGAAGTACCCATCACCTTATGGTCATTCCATTTACTCAATAATATGGTGCCTTCCAGTAAATCTGGGTGATAATCATAATTGCGGACTAGTTGAATTTCATCTGCTTTAATGACTGCTTGTGCACAAGCACTGATATATGCTGGCGGCTGAAATCCTGTCAAAAAACGAGCAATAACAGGGTCGGCATTGGTCAATGTGCACAGATGCTCATACGTTGACCACATTTTAGGCATATATTTTTTTAGCGCATCTTGTGAAGTCTGCAAATCAGGTGTGTTCACGGTGTCTTTTGACAAAAACCAAGTTCGGTATCCTGGCCAAAAGGTATTAAATAATTTATTCCATTTTGCTCCTGCAGTAGTCGGTTCAGAGACCGTACTAAAATTTAATTGCATAGTGTATCTATAAAAATTAAGCCCATAAAATTTTATGGGCGATATGAATGGTAAATACCATTCAAAGTGTTTGTGCTGCTTATTTGGTTAAACTACCCGTTAGTGCAATTTTCTCTCGTTTATCTTCTACAATTTCTGACACATATTTTCCACGAATGGCATCGATCCAATTTTGTGCACGTGCGTTGATTTTAAAATCATCGGTCATCATGCGACCTCTTGACACCAAAATACCCATATCTGCACCTTCATACAAATAGTCCCCTTCTTTAGCAATATGTAGAAAAAATGCTTCGTTTTCGGTTTCTACCGCTCTTCTGTGGGTATCCATCCTATCAAATTGTATGTGACCAGTATCAAACATTTTCCAAATTCCCGATTTTGGAGCTTGAGAAACATACTCTATAGTATCTTCGGTATGTTTAATGATTAATTGACTCCATCCGTCTATGTTCTCTTGTCTTGCCCATCGATCGTTTATTTCTTTGACATTTAAGCTGTATTCAACATTCATCCATTCTAAAATATGAAAGATAAAAAGAGGAGCATCTGCCAATGCGAAAACTGCATGGTTGGTTATGGAGCTCGCGCCCGTAACCCTCGGATTTAATTCCCCAAGATAAATTTCTCCATTATCTTGATCGATAAGAAAATCCAATTCGAAATAACCTTTATATCCTTCTTTTCTTAACTGATTACCGAATAATTGCGTGTATTTTGTTGCTTTTTCTCGAATTTCAGGACTAAATGCATTCGGATAAATTTCATTACCACACCAACCGCCTTTGTAAGGGGTCAGTTCTTTAAAGCCAACAAGTTCTGTCATTAAAGGAGCAACTATAGTACCGTGCCTTGTTACACAGGCTTCAATCGCGGAGCCTTTGCAATTGATGCGTTTCATTATTTTGACTTCTTTTTCTTTGATAATCTCCTCTTCATGTTTTTTAAATTCTTCTTCATTAGAGATAAAGAATGTAGTATGACCTGAATCACCAAAAGGCGTTTGGATAACTAAATCGGTGCCAAGAATTTTAGAAACTTTATTCAAATGCGCATAATCTGAAACAGGAGAAAGTACGTATGGCACACAAGGTACACCTGCTTTTTCAGCTAATCTATTCGTGTTTACCTTATTATCCATTAAGGTTCGCATCTTAGCCGGAGGAAACATTATTTCAAGGCCTAATTTTTTAGCGAGCTTTTCCGTTTTTTCATCAAACATTAAAAACATAGCTTTTCCTGCGGACTTTCCTTTTTTTCTGAGGTTCAAATACGCTTGAACTTCAGGATGCTGAAGTAGGTAATTGTTAATATCCTCAATACTCGTAAATTCATCATGAGGAATTTCCTGCTGTGGTGAAAACACATTGGGATGCAGTCCATCAAAACATTCGATATGGCATATAAATTTAAATCCTTTTATCCATTCATCTGCACCAAGCATATTGAAATTGGTTGCACTAATAAAATATAGCGGTGTTTCATTTTTATGAAAGAATCGTCTTATATCAGCGACTCCATTAAGTACTTCATTTTTAGAAGTCTTTTTTGCAGGTGTTACTTTTTTACGAATTGGTTTTTCCGCTTTTTTTGTGTCTATTGCTTTTTTTGTAGTCATATGAATATGTTTCAAAAATTAAATTAATTGCTATTTCTTTTTTCCAATGGACATGCCGCCCATTGATGTGGTGATTTTATGCCTATCCAGCACTTTTTCTTTGAATACCCGAAGACCAAGATCAGAGCGGTATCCGTGAATTTCACTAACATCTAAAACCGTCATGAAGTTGATGATTTCTTCGCTAACCACTTGACCTGGCACTAATACAGGAAAGCCAGGAGGATAAGGGATTACAAAAGTGGAAGCTACCAGATTCCTACCTGTGGCCATAACTGATAAACAGTCATTTAATGGAACATATTCGTAATTTTCTTCATCATATGCTAAAAAATAGGCTTCTCTCAGATTGCCTCCTGGCACTCCTGGCACAGCCTGAAATGATTGATGGAAATAACTAAAGTCTGGTAATGGTGGCACTTCTTTGGTTAATGAATGTATCTTTTTATCCCGTATTTCCCTTTCCTTATCGTTTAAAGCCTTTAACTCATCATCCAACTCATCCGCAATTTTTAAAAGTGCATTAGTCAGATAGGTGATACTACCTCTAGTGGTACCAATATTCGTCATGAATAGTACCGTATTACGAGACGTTTTGTTAATTTGGATATTGAATTTATCCATTAAATATTTGTTTTTAAAAGTATCACCATCTACACCAGTCTTTCCAATATATAAGGTGATTTTTGTAGGGTCCAGAACAAATTCATCTTTCTGCCAAGCCTCGTCCATGCGGTTCCAACCTTCGTTTTGGGTATAATATTCCTTAAGACCAGTTTGGCGAAATTTATCTGGAATAAAATCATGAACAGTCAAAACATCAAAGTATTTACTCAATTGAGGATTGTCATTAATCTTAGCACGGAGTACCATGGCCATTTCAATACTTTTTTCGACCAATTCAAATCCTTCAAGTTGTACTTGCCGCCTGCCAATATCTAAAGACGCCAACATCTGGTAGTTTGGTGATGTAGAAGTGTGGGTCATGTAGGCTTCTAGAAAGGTGTTCTCAGTTTTTCTACGGAAATCCTCATCCCAAATATGAATCATAGAGCCTTGTCTAAAACTGCTCAACGTTTTGTGTGTACTTTGAGTAGCATAGACACGTATTTTAACCTTATCAGGATCTGGCAATAATGATTGTTCTCCACCACTTAATCCTTTTACATGTTCTTTATACGTTGTTTTATAATTAGCGTTGCTATATTTTTCATAAAGCTTTTTTGCAGTGAACATGCCCGTTCTTTGCTTATAACTATATGCAAACCCTGCAAAAGCGAACCAGGCTTCATCCCATAAAAAGACCATGTCGGGCTTAATGGCGAGCACTTCTTCCATAACGCGCTGTACATTGTAAACAAGACCGTCAAAAGTGCAATTGGTCAAGAGTAGCATCTTCACTTTATCTAGTCTTCCGGCTTCTTTAAGCTTTAATAACTTCGTTTTAATTTGTTCTAAAGGAACCGCTCCGTACATAGAGTATTCTTCAATCGGGTAGGAATCCAAATACACTGGATAAGCACCTGCCAAAACCAATCCGTAATGATGCGATTTATGACAATCCCTATCAATTAGAACCACATCTCCAGGCTTAACCAAGGCCTGCATAACAATTTTATTTGCAGTAGATGTTCCATTGGTTACGAAATAGGTGTTTTGCGAACCATAGGCATCGCGTGCCATCTCTTGCGCTTTTTTAATTGGCCCCGTTGGTTGCAATAGTGAATCTAGGCCACCTGTTGTGGCTGATGTTTCAGCCAAAAACATATTTCGGCCATAAAATTCACCAAAATCGTTTATCCATCTGGATTTAAATACTGAATTTCCACGAGATATGGGCATGGCATGAAAGACCCCAGTTGGTTTTTGACTATACTCCACCAAGGCAGAAAAGAATGGGGTATTATAACGTTCAGCTATACCGCGCATAATAGTTAGATGTAGTTCTTGTATGTCTTCTGTTTGATAGAATATACGTCTGAACCCTTTTATAGTACTATCTTTTAAGTGTGCTAAAGATGTATCTGTAACATAATACGTATCTAGCTCAGGCCGAAGTTGTTTGATTAATCCGCCAATTATAGGCCCAAGATCAGTTTCTGGTTTTGAAGAAAAATCATGCTTAGTAACTTCTTCAATATAGGGTTTTATAAGTGGTGTAATTAGCTTTGAATGATAAGGCGGGGCATATCGCACTACAACAGCTTGAATATTATGATTGAAAAGCAACGTGATCATAGCGTCTTGAAAAGAACGTTGTACTACGACACCATAACTGAATTTGTCATTTGATGTTTGTAGCGTTCTTAAATTATGCTTCAATTTATGCTCTTCTTGTTCAGAAATATTGTCAACAAATAGAACCTCAAAATGATTTTTCCGAACGCTATTATGCTGGTCATGTTCCTCGGCAGACTGCATACTTTGCTCTTCAAAATCAATAAATTCTGGATTACTCTTATAGCTGTCGCCCACCAGTTGCTTTGTAGTTTCCGACACCAAATTGGCTAAGGAGGCATATTCTTGACTTATAAATGCACTTTCTAGTTTTTGCAAACGCTCCTTTCCGGGAGAGGCGAAAAAGCATTCCACCCCTTTTAAATCTTTTAGTAACTCCGTTACTTTTTGTTTGTGTGTTTTTTCATTTACAGACCCTTTATGACAACGTGTTAGTTCGGAGGTTTCAATTTTTAGCTTGTTCCAAAAATCGACCCGAAGTTGTCCGATGTTATAATAAGGTGCAGTTTTTGTTTTATTTTTAGTCACGTTTTAATTTTTTGAATGCAAGGCCAGTTTATTTCCTTGTGAATCTAAAAAAATGGCAAAATACCCCTCGTTTAAACTAATGAGAGTTTTTGTCATAACTACGCGGCCGCCTACCTCTTCTACTTTATTAAGTACATTGTTTAGATCGTTACCTCCGTTTAAATAGAGTAGTGGGCCTTTATCAGAAGGAATTGATCCAGGGCCTGAAATTACCGCTCCGCCAATACCTGACGTAACTGGAAAAAAGGCCATGGCATTGACATCCGTAATATTTTGAGCCATATCAATTCCAAATATGTGATTATAGAAATGTACTGCTTGTTGAAAATCAATCGCAGGTATTTCGAACCAACTCACATAATCTTTAATTGCTTTTTCTTTACTCTTTTTATTCATTGGAATTCCACCCATATTTTTTATTTTAAATTAAACGATTATACTTATTGTTTGAGAGGGGAGACTTTTTGTGCTAATGCGTTTTCTTTGATTTTTAGTTCTGTGATTTTATCCAAACGTGTAGGTTTGATAAGTGGCCCTAAAGAATCAAGGTATGGCGTTTCTAAATTGGGTTGATAGATACCAAAATGGCTTGACTTTAAATGGTCTCTAAAGCTTTTTAAAGGTTGTCCCAAACGAAGAATGCCTAATTCGCGACTTCTTTTAGCTCTTTCAATGTTCAATTCTAAGGGGATAATTTCTTCGGTGCCTTCAGATTGATGTAATACGCGTCCGTCTGGCCCACATACAATTGATCGACCACACCCACCAGTATCCAAACCGTTGACATCAAATAAATAGCATTGGTTAATAGAAGCCATAGCTCTTACGATAGATAATTCGATTTCTCTATCGATAGTTCCTGACATGGTAGGATGCATGATAACTTCGGCACCCATGGTTGCCAATGTTCTGATGGTTTCAGGAAACCACATATCATAACAAATAGACACCCCAAATCGAGCCACATTTGGCACATCAAATACGCAGTAATGCTCTCCTGGTGTTACACCAGTTTCGTAAGGATAAAAAGGAAACATTTTACGGTAACGGGTTACAATTTCCCCTTGAGGATTGATAACGGTTGCCGTATTGTAAATTTTATCTTCACTTTTTTCAAATATAGAGCCAGGAAGTAGCCATATTCCATATTCTTTGGCTTTGGCTTGCATTTCAACTTCAAAATTATTTGGAATTGGTTGTGCGGTGTGCGTCAAAGGGCCGAAAGCACAAAGTTCACTAAACATAATCATCTCTATCCAAGGGTAAAGATTCATGGTGATATCAATTTTCAGCTTCATCATTTCCACATTGGAAGCGACAGCCGACACGTTCATTTGTATTCCTGCGATTGCGAATGGTTTCATATAGTGTGTATTGCTTTTTTAATTTCGGCTTCCAAAATAGATAAGCCTTTTTCTAATTGTTCGTCTGTTATTACTAAAGGTGATAAAATCCGTAATGCATTTTTATAGGTACCTGCACTTAAAATAATTAACCCGTTTTCGGCACAACCTTTCACGATTTTAGGGCATATTTCGGAATTAGGCTGCCTAGGGTCTCCGTTTTTGACAAATTCAATGGCTACCATAGCGCCTACTCCTCTTACATCGCCAATCTCAGAATGTTGCTGCTTTAAATGGTGTAATCTATCCATGATTACTTTACCTATTTTGAAGGCTTTTTCATTCAAATTAATATCTTTCATGTATTTGATTGTCGCAGATGCCGCAACGCAACAGATAGGGCTTCCGATGTAGGTGCCACCAATAGAGCCAATAGCCGCAGCATCCATAATTTCTGCCCGGCCAACGACTGCGGCAATAGGCAGACCTGACCCCATAGATTTCGCATACGTACTAATATCAGGTTGCACCCCGTAATGTTGCCAACTTGCCCAGTGCCCTGTGCGACAAAATCCACTCTGGATTTCGTCCATGATTAATAAAATTCCATGCGCGTCGCAAAAGTCTCTTAGTCCTTCTAGGTATTTTTGAGGAACAGGATTAAAACCACCTTCACCTTGTATTGGTTCTATAATTACAGCTGCAACGCTTTTTACATCCACCAGGTTAAGCGCACTTTCATGAAGCCTTTTGAGTTCGTCTTCTACAAATTGATCCATATCACGTGACCCACGATACCTATAAAAATTTGGAAAAGGAAGACGGTATACTTCTGGAGCAAAAGGGCCACAATCATTTTTATAACTCACTTTACTTGTCAAAGTCATCGCCATCATAGTCCGCCCGTGATAGGCCCCAGTATAGCAAATGACAGCAGGGCGTTTAGTGGCTTGTCGTGCAATTTTGATAGCATTCTCTACCGCTTCGGCACCTGTACTTACTAACATAGACTTTGTCTTTTTACCATGTGGTAAAATCTCCGCCAGTTCTTCACAGAGTGTTATGTAGGGTTCGTAGGTAACCACATTAAAACTGGTATGCAGGTACTTTCCGGCCTGTTCCTGTATCGCAGCCACAACAGGTTCAGGGCAATGACCAGCGTTTACAACGCCAATGCCTCCAGCAAAATCAATAAGCTCCCGCCCGTCGACATCAATAATTATTGCTCCTTTTGCAACTTGTACCGTAGCCGTATTAAAAACGCCAACACCGTTAGCAACCGCCTCTTTTCTTCGGTTAAGGAGTTCTTGGGATTTAGTCAATTCTTTAATCATTTTTAATAGTTTCCGTTATTTTATAAGGTAGACTTGATAAAATCAGTTCCACCCATTTTCCTATGTATTGAATAATGAGCTAAGCTTCTAGGGTGAAGTGATTTTACAAGAACAATTTGCCTACAATTTTACCTGAGTGGTCATACAGGAGTTTAAGTGAGTATAAACTAGTATTAAGATTTATCTCATAAATACTTCGATTGGGAGTTTGAACATGATAGATTTGTTGAAGTCCATTACGAGTATATTTTTCCTCCATCGTACGTTGTATCTGTTCAGGAATTTTATCCCATGAAATAAAGGTGATGGTTTCTAGCCATGTCCCTTCGCTATTGAATAAAGCCGTACATTTTTTCTTTTTATGCTTGAAATTAACGTGCCATTTAAAAACACCTGTCTGTTGCCATAAAATGTGCGTTGATTTGGGGAATTTTAAATTAAACGAGCTTAAGACCATTGCATTTGCGATAGGTTTCCTGCTTCTGAACAAACGCTTTACTGATAATGACATCTATTACTTAAATTTTTTTTAAGGGTGTGATACGATTTGGTTTTGCCTCGGCTATTTCGTTCCATTTTTTAAATTTTTAAAAAATGATTTAAGCGTAAATCGTACTATTTTTTAAATTCTAGAATAGTATGGATGGTTCACTAATTATTTGTGCTGCAGCCGATTTAACCCACTTGATAATTTTTCATAGCTCAATAAAGTTATGTGATTAGGAGCGTCAGAACAGGTACCTAGGTACCTGTTGATGTTAATTTTTTTAAAATAAATAAAAACTAGTTGGGTAAATAGGGGTGTTACCTCGTGAAGAAAGAACTAGGGAAGATATTTTTCCTCAGCAATCGATAAAAGTATTTCTAGATTCTTAATGTTGATTTTTTTACGGCTTACTGAGATAGCCCCGCAACGTTTTAATTCTTGAATATGTCTGCTAACTACAGATCTTGTAGTGCCTATCATACCTGCAATTTCATCGTTGGGCAAATTATTGATTAATTCCAATTTTCGGGTTTCGCCATTTATATTTTTAAGCAGTAAAGCGGCAAGGCGTACCAAGGTACTATGAAGAGTTACATCGGTGGCAACATCCATAAGTTGTCGCATACGCTCCCCTAAATAGTACAAAATAGCCTTATGCATTGCTGGATAATCATTAATCCAAGAACGCATTTGATCCATAGGAATTTTTAAGACTTCCAATACGTCAAAGGCTTCCCAGTATACATCGTGTGGTTCTGCATCGAAGAGGGATAGAACATCGAAAACATCTCCATTTGATAAAACAAAGACGGTGTGTTCTCTTCCAGAATCGGGATTTGACTTGAACACCTTAAGTCTACCGGAAACGATAAAGTGAAAGGTGGTAGCTACCTCTAAACTATTTTTAAAACTTTTGACGTTCCACCGTTCCACTATCATTTGGCTTAAAAGCCGCTCAAGGGACTCGGCACTAGAATCCTTTAAAAAAGAGGATTGCGCTAGCGCTTGTAGGTATCTTTGGTAATGTTTATTCTCGGCTGTCATGAATTCGAATAATAGTAAAATTACTAAAATTTTATAAAATTCAGGGGTTGTCAGAATGACTATAGTTTCCGTTTTTCTTAGTCTAAAATAAAATCTACCGGAATCCCATTCCTTTAAAAAGGAATATTGCTGTCTTTTATAGTCGATTTTTTGGATTTTAATCAAGTAGGACCGAACTGGATAGTTTTATAAAAATCTAAAAAATTTTATTAGTTAAAGAGCATCAACTTGAATTTTTTATTTCAACTTAATAAGTTTTCCATAAAACGAAAGTTTATTGGAATTGATGTATTGACTTGATATTCAGTAAGACATGCCTTATGTTGGTGGTTTCACCCTCTTTTTGGTATGAAGCCACTTGTTGATTATCTTGTTTTTAATAAAAAGTTCATAAAGGCCAAATGGCAATTTCACCCCATCTTTCATTAAGGTCTATATTTGATATTTTAGACCTATACGAAGAATTAAATTATTGAAAATTGGTTCAATTTACATGCCGATGAGCTTTTTAGCGTGGCTTTTCATAAAACATCATCGAAAGAAATGGCGTAAGACCTTGTATAGGAAACATTTTTGTCTGCGGTAAGGGGATTCAAAAATTTCAGAAATGACAGTCAACCAAAGACCCGCGATTACCCTCAAAGGAGAGAGTTCATACCATTCTAAATGGTTTGTAAGCAAAGGCCTATATATTTTCAGTTTTCTGATCCAATACTTTTATTAGGGAAACCTATAGTGGTAGAAATTATTTGCTAATTGGGAATCCAAATTTCAATGTATCGTTTGATCTCGTTGGTGAACAAGCAATGTTAGACTTCGAATATGTGGACAATGCTGTTTCGGAGTTGTTGGTAAAGGATAATGAAGGAAACGAGTGGAATGTTTAACCGAGGCTATTGATGGTCCAAGAACAGGGCAATTTTTGGGAGACTCCGATTCTTTTATGGGGATGTGGTTTTCCATACCGGCTTTCTATACGACCGAACTGAATGGCCGCTAAAATTTATATAGATGTCAATTAAAATTAAAATATAGAGCTAATTTAAACAGCGAAAACTTGGTTTTTTTTGTTATTTGATAGCTTTTTTAGTGGCGGAGCTCTAAAGAAAAAGTGATTATGCGCTTCCCTTAGCCTGCAATATTCTATGCTTCGCACTTCTCATCCCTTTCCGACTATATCATCGGTAATTCTTTTTGTGGGGCTAGTGCTGCGAATGCAACTTCTGGTTAGCGCTACTGCAAACTATCCAACAATTTGGTAATCACTTGTGTCTCGCTGTTTAACGTTTTATGTACCGGACATTTATCAGCAATTTGTAACATACGCTCCCTTTGTTTTTGGTTTAATGCGCCGTTCAATTGTATGTCTCGATGAAACGTATCTATTTTTGCTGTGTTATTCTCACAGCTTTCACAATCTAAGGCGTGGGTCTTGCCATAGGTGGTATGTACCAATACATTTTCTAATGGCCAATTTTTCCGTTTGGCATACATTTGAAGGGTCATTACCGTGCAGGCCGATAAACCTGAAGACACCAATTCGTAAGGCGACGGACCAAAGTTGTTTCCTCCAAACTCTATGGGTTCATCAGCGACCATAAAGTGATTTCCAACTTTCATCTGTGTTGTGAATCCGTCATCGGAATCAAGGCTAGCCACTACTTGATGTTTCGTTTTCGGAAGTCTTTCTTCGTTTTCAATCATCAAATAGCGTTTTGCCCAAACCGAAATGACCTCACCAACGTACTCGGAATCTTTTTTGTTCATCAGCAGATGATCCGCTCCGTCTAATGAGACAAAACTTTTAGGGTGATGGGCCGCCTTGTATATCTCCTCTGCGTTTTGGATACCTACGGTCGTATCCTGCGGGGAATGCATCAGCAATATCGGCTTACGCAGTTTTTTTACGGTCTCAGGTAACGATTTGGTTTTAAGATCTTCCAAAAACTGTTTTTTGATGGTAAAATCCCTTCCGCTTAAATTTACGACGGCTTTTCCATTGGCCTCGATTTCCTCTAGGCTACTTTTTAATAAGTGCTGTACATGTGAAGGGCTAGAGGGTGCACCTATAGTGGCTAACGCCTTTATTGAAGGTATTTTCGTTGCTGCGAAAATTACGGCCGCACCACCTAAAGAATGGCCGATAAGTAAGGTAGGGGCAGTGTGTTTTTTATGAAGATAATCTGCTGCTGCAACAAGATCCTCGACATTGCCAGAAAAATTGGTATCGGCAAAATCACCTTCGCTCTCGCCTAATCCCGTAAAGTCAAAACGCAGTACCCCAAAACCATTTGTGGTTAGTGCCTTAACGATATTTTTTATGGCCAACAGATTTTTGTTGCAGGTAAAACAATGGGCAAAAATCACATAATTATGAGGGTGTCGGTCTACTGGAAGTTCTAATCTGCCTTCTAGTACTTGTCCTTCTTTATTATTAAAAGTTACTTTTTGTAAATTCATTTTAGAAGGTTTTTAAAAAATAAAAATTAATAGAATGAACTATTAAATATAATATATCAATTATCCGCTAATTGAAGAAATTTACCGCTATCCTTGTTATAAAAAATTGGTATTTGGGACTTATAATTCCGTGTCAATATTTTGGAATACCCCCTCGCTATGAATTAGAACCTTAAGGGCGATTACGCAGCTTATTTCTCTTCAAACTAGTTGCTAGTAAAAGGTAATCAAGGCTTCGCTTTATCGAATGCTATCTCTTAGCATTAAGATAAGAAATATAAAACAGCTATGTTCCAGATGTTAGATTAAGATATTCTTACAGCGATTATACAAGAAAATCATTCGGTCGTGCTACAATACGTCGTAAGCTGGATATGACAGATAGCGTAACCGCTTTTGCTATTTTTAAAAGTGGAGAGTTTGTAAGTCAAGTATAGAGCAATAAATAGAATAATCTCAAAAAATTGTAGATGAAGTTTCCAGTAATTAAACATTTACAGAGAAATAACGACTAAGGAAGTATGCGAAATCGCATAGTAGTGTGGAGTCTTTCTCAGAGCGCCGCTTGTTAACAGAAGAGGGTATAGATGTAGTGGGCGAACTCTTAACCAATTTATGTGGTGCAATATAAAAAACACAATATGATTGCTAGCGGAATGTCCAATCGAGATGCCACAAACAATTTTGGTAAAAACTATTAGGTTCCATTACTAGGTAGTTTTCAGAAATTTAAAACAAAGTATTGTTCGTGTTTGCAAGAAAAGGTGTTAAAAATGATACGATAGAATAAGTATGGGAAGGAAAGAACTTTACTGCCAAACCATTAAATTAGTAAAATTATAAAGGAGAAATCATGAATCTACACAACCCTCCATTGTTAAAGTCAGAAATGCAAAACTAAAATTTAATAATAGTTATAAAATTATAAATACTTAGTGATTTTTGAACTCATCGGTTTTGTGATTGAATAATAATAATCAATAAGATGTCCTTTATCGTCAACTAAATACTTTTGAAAATTCCATTTTACACTAGAACTTTTTTTGCCGTTTATGTCTTTATCCGTAAGCCATCTATACAAGGCATGTTGCTGACTTCCTTTCACGTCTAACTTTTCAGTAAGTAAAAAGGTAACTCCAAAATTTAATTCACAAAATTCTTGAATTTGTAAAGCATCTCCCGGTTCTTGCTTACCAAACTGATTACAAGGCGAACCAATAACAATAAGTTCTTTTGAATACTTGTCACTCAACGTCTGCAGCTCTTTATATTGTTTTGTAAATCCACATTCGGAAGCAACGTTGACAAAAAGAATTTTCTTCCCTTCAAATTCTAAAAGAGAAATAGGCTTTCCACCTATAGTATTGATAGTTATATCATAAATTGACTGTCTTTTTATTTCAGTAGATGTACTTGGAGATAATTTTGCTTTATCAATTGTTTTCATAACTATATTTTAAAAGATGCAATCCCATAAGTTGTTTCAAATATTTCCATAATAAAGCTGCTTTGTCCCGACAACAAAAATGCAGCTGTTGCTGACACTTCATTAAGGTTAAAGATTCTCTTTAAGGGAAAATGTTTTATTATATTCTCGAGTAATTTGTTATTACCCTCACGGACAAATTTTACTAAACGTATTATGTTTTGATAAAGTTAGCATAACGCCTTATGTTTTTACTGTAATTCCAAAGCAATATATTTAAAACTTTTTCCGTGTGTCCTCAAGAAATAAAAATGGCGCTTTTTCAAATTGTTCAGTTTCTAGACATTTTGAAAGTACACCACCACTTTGTACTAGGTTTAATATAGTAAACCTACAAAGGGGTATAGAAGCATCAAGATTATTTCTGCAAGATTTTATAAATTCTCTCAATTCTTGAGTTAAAATTGCAATTCATATTTCAGTATAAACGTCTGAGTGTACTGTTTTTGACAATATCAGTCTTAAAATTATCGTCCAGTAGGTTTAGCACAGCAAAGTTATAAAACTGCTCCAAGAACATTTAATTCGTTGCTTTTTAGAGTGCTTATATTCCTGAATCAGGTCTTCCTTTTAATCGAATATCAATTCTTTTTTTCTTAACGGTTAACCGCTTCATTACGTCCATTAGTGTCGTATCTTTTGTCTTCTTATAAATTTCATTGATTGCTAATACAAGTCGTTTTGCTTCTCTTGAAGCTGTTACCCTGTCACTAGTAGACATATGACTCATTTTGGCTTTTTCAAAGATTGTTGCTTCTTTTAAAATATCCATTTTTATATTTTGTTTATGTTTATTCAAATATAGTTAAACATAATGTGTATTTCTAATCTTGTGTATTGATTATGATTATTTTAAGATGAAACGAAGAATTGCTTTTTAGGGTGGTGTGCCACTAAAAAGCATATTAGACGAGATTATTGGAGTAAGTGTAAGCTATATAAAGGCTGCCATTTATGAATTAAAATGAGAGTAATTACCCTCTTTACTTTAAGTTAAAAAAACTAATTTTCTACTTAATTACCAGTTCCATAAGGCGGATGTTTTATGGAGCTAATAATCGCAATGGATTTAATGTGGTTTTTCTGTTTCTTTCGCTGCTTTTTCCTGAACTTTTTTTTTTGGTTTGGCTACATCTTTTTATTTTTTCAGGTAAGTTTTTCTAATACTGTGCATTTTTGCTTTTTCTAACGCTTCTTCACCCCATGGATACCAATTCACAGGATTATGGGCGTGTTGCAATAAGTAAGGACTACTCTCGTGAATTAGGTGATTAGTAAATTTATGAGTGGTATCAGTTTTGTTTTTTTCTTGTCCACAAGAAGTGAACGAAGTTAGAAGCAATATTGATATTAAAAATTTCATAATCCGGTTGTTTTTGTAAGAGGACAAAAGTTTTGCATGGGTTGAAATTTCATACAACACTTAGCTATGGTCAGTAGCGACCCACAGGGTGTTATTGTTTATCATTTTGTTTTGTATAGCTTGTTAGTATCTCATCAATTCCTTTTGCCAATTGGAAATCTTTATTCGTGAGTCCATCTGCATCATGGGTGCTAAGAGCAATATTGACTTTATTATATACATTTTCCCAAGTTGGATGATGGCCTGACTTTTCAGCAATAATTGCAACTGATGTCATAAAAGAAAATGCTTCGACAAAATTCTTAAAAATAATTTCTCTGTAAATGGATTTTCCTTTTAGAGCCCACAAAGTATCAATTTCTTTCATTCTGTTCTGAGCCTCTTGTTTATTTAAATTTGTCATTTTTGTTTGTTTTTGTTAGTAAAATAATCGGGAACAATTTTTTTCTGGATAAAGGAGTTGATGAGTTCAATTGGTAAGTGCGGCACACTTACCAATTGAACTCAGCTAATTTGACTTTCTAGTTAAAAAAAATCATCACCATCAATCTGTTTTTTCATAAAACGTTAATCCATCTTTTTTAGGTATTTATACAATTCGCTATCTGTTGAAATGAAAATGGATGTTTTTCCATCAAATGTTTTCTCAAATGTTTCCATTGATTTCAGAAAGCCATAAAGGCTTCTCGATTGATTCGACTTATCATAAGCTTTTGCATAAATAGAGGCAGCGGTGGCATCTGCCTTACCTTTAATCATCTCAGCATCTCTGAATGCAAGGGATTGTATATTTTTAAGCTCCCGTTCTTTCTCACCATTAATTCGTGATGCTTCTCCCTGACCTTCTGAGCGGAATTTATCAGCGATTCGGAAACGTTCGCTTTTCATTCGCTCATATACCTGGTCCTGTACTTCCTGCACATAATTGATACGTTTAAATCGAAAATCTAGTATCTTAATTCCTAGCTCCTTCGTCTGTTTGTTCGCCGATTCCAATATCATTTGCTGAATTTTATCCCGGCCTACATAAATCTTTGCCAGGGAGTCACCAATGATTTCAGTATCGGATGATTCAGGGATTCTGTTACTCGTACGCACAGCTTCTTCAATGTCATTATTCGCTATGAAATTTCTTGTGTCTCCATCCAGAATATCATCTATACGTGATTGCGCACCCCGTTCGTTTGTTAGCCGTTTAAAAAACTGAAGTGGATCTGTTATCTGCCATCTTGCATAGGTATCGACAAAAATGAACTTTTTGTCCTTGGTCGGCACTTGGTTTGGATCGCCATTCCATTCCATATAGCGTTTTTCGAAATAATTAGCATCCTGTATAAAGGGCAACTTGAAGTACATCCCGGGCTTGACAATAGCTTCTCCGACGGGCCTACCAAACTGAGTGATTACCACCTGGTCCTTCTCCTGTACAATAAACACACTACTATTTAAACCTATCAGGGTAATAATGACGAATATTCCAATTAAGATTGATTTAGTTTTCATTATTTTCTGTTTTCTTGTTCATCTGCATTTGTAATAACGGCAACACGCTGCTGCCTTTTTGGTCTGTTATGACTACGTTCCCGATTTCGGGTATCACATTTGACATTGTTTCAAGGTAAATCCTTCTTTTTGTTACCTCAGGTGCCTTAATAAATTCATTATACAGCGCTGTGAATCTAGCCGCTTCCCCATCCGCATTATTTATACGCTCGGCAGCATATCCTTCAGCCTGTTGAATGGTTTCTTCCGCTTGCCCTCTTGCTTTCGGTATTACTTTATTGTATTCCGATTTTGCTTGATTAATTAACGTTTCCTTTTCTTGCTGAGCTTCATTCACGGCATTGAAAGCTGCTTTTACAGGCTCCGGCGGATTGACATCCTGAAGCACTACTTGTTCTATTTTGATGCCCATTGAATACTCTCTACATATTTCCTGAATGAGTACCTCTAACTCACTTGCTATTTCCGTACGGCCAACGGTCAACACTTCATTTACGGTGCGGTCACCTACAATTTGTCTCATTGCTGCTTCAGAAATAATACGCAGAGTGCTCTGAGGATTTCTGACCTTAAAAAGATTCTTGTAGGCATCATCGACCCTGTATTGTACAACCCACTGCACCTCTGCAAGATTAAGATCTCCAGTAAGCATTAGTGATTCATCTTTTGTACTTGATGATGCAAATTGAGTGTTTTTCCCTGCTCTCGAGGTTCGGAAACCAAATTCCAGTTTTTGTTGCCGTTCTACCGGAACTTTATAAACATCCTCAGCGAAGGGTATTTTAAGATTCAATCCCGGTTCTACTTGTCTCACATACTTTCCGAATCGAGTGATAACACCCACTTCTTCAGTACTTATCTGAAAAATTGATAACGAAAAAATAATTGCTAAAAATAGTAATGCGACAATAAACCGCCAGTACTCAAGTATTTTTCCTAATTGGGGTGGGAGATTTAATTTTTCTTTATTCATTTTTTTAATTTTTAAAATGTCATGGTAAAACCTGTAAGTTCTTTAACCTACTCAACCATCAGGGCGTAAATTCTGCTTTAAATATTTCCAAGTTCTCTTTTTTCTAATTTGAGATCGCTCAGGTTATTTCTTGAGAATTGCTTTTTCCGCCCTGATATTCTTTCTTTATTACATGGAAGCGAAACGTTTCTGTGGTATGTCAAGAGGGAAACCCAGCTTGTTTCGCTGACATGGAATTCGATTTATCAAAGCGAAAATCCAAAATATAATTTCAAACCAAATGATTCCCTATATACACTGCATTTTCCAAAAGAGAAGATTCTCATCATTCATTTTTTATTATGTATTTTCAAAATGATTTACGACAAACGCCTCTTTTTCATTATCCGTCATCTTATCAGCGGATTGGATATCAATATTTATATCCTTAAAATGTGAATCCTTATTCAATAAATTATGTAGTTCTGTTTTTGCATTTGTCGGGCCAAATAAAAGCACATTGTCATAATTTAAAATCACATCAGCAATTTCTTTGTAATAGGCTTCATGCATTTGCTGCCTTTTATTATGCATAAGATTTTCACTTCTGTTCAACGCTTCTTCTTTTGTATTAAAAGTAAAATCTGATGTTATGGAACGACTGTGTTTCTTGAAATTTAGATCAATCAAATTTGCCGTTGAATGATCCATCCAAATTCCTAGCTTTTTTTGTGTTTTCATTTTGACTTTTATTATGTGGTTGTATTATGATTTTGCATCCTTCCAAGAATTGTTTCTAAAGAAGTTGTAAGTTTGTCAATCGCACCAGATACAGAAAGTTCAACGGTATCGGCCTGACATGAAACTGCTAAAGGTTGTCTGCCTTCAATTCTTGTTTCCAGCAAACATCGTATATCGTTAGGTCCTTCCTTATTTCCATTTTCATCTGATAGATGAACTTCTATTCTTGTAATATGGGATTCAAAATTTCTCAGCCCTTCTTCTATCAAGGAAGTAAAATAATGCTGATCTTTTTCATTACCACTAATCGTTTTGTCGGTATTAAATTGAATTTTCATAATTGTATTTTCTTAGTTTAATTACTCGTTTTCAAGCTATATCTTCTTTTTAATCTTTTTCGTTCTGTGAGCTTTCCTTTTCATACTTCTCTATGTGTTTTAGCATATTTACTTAAAATCTCAACTAAAGAATGATAATAGTCCTCAAGGTTTTTGATATCTATTTCATCCTCTTCAGAATCGTTTACCGGTATTTCAGTTATGTGTTTAGATAACTCGGGGAATTCTTTGTGAATTTTGGCGGTGATACTTATTATATTCTGCTCTAGTTCTATCTTGGTTTTCATATGCTTTCTATTAAAATGGATTTTATCTGAATAATTGTTTCCAAAGTGATTTTTGAGTCAATTGAGAGGGTTGTCATACATGATTTTTACTTTTTTTTCAAAATGTGTATCGCCTTTTTTTTAGGTATTACATTGGTGATTGTGACCGTAGGTTTAAGATAAATCTGGTTCATCATTAGTTCATTTTCCAGCTTTCACATAACCTGATAGCTGAAACTCGTAAAATGCCGTATTGGATTTTTGCTAGAGTTGAAGAAGACGTCATAAAACAACTGTTAACTGCGGCCAAGAACATGTGTTTTGGAGACCAAATTCCTTCAATCCCTTCGTGAAATTCAGGTGAAACGGCAACTTTGATTCAAAGCCCTTTTTCTCTTTTCAATTCTAGGGAGCACCTAATGCCTTTGCATCGGTAATTTTAAATCATATCTACATTAAAATAATGCGGTTGCATTGTTCTTTTTGAAGCTATTTTTTACTTTGATTCTCATCAATAGTTCTCTTGTCAATATCAAATGTCTTATTATTTATATCGGTGCCCCCAGACGGATTCGTAGGATTTGATTGTTCTACTTTCCTTTTGAATTTTCTTGTGTCGCTCATTGTTTTTATTTTATTACTCATTAACATGGAGTATAAGACATAGGTTGCGAATTCTAGGTTAAAGCGGGTTAAGCCTATGTTAAAATGTTTTCAAGAAGCAGAACCTGAGAGGATTAGTAGAACTTCTTTCCTTTTAATTTTTGTGTCATCTAAGTTCAAGTCATATATGCAACACCAATCTTACATGAAAAATTATAAACAACGTTTCCTTTTTCAAAAGGTATCAAATTTAGTCGCTACTCAAAGAAGGATTATCACAGAAAGAAATAGCCACTCTAGTAGGTGTCTATAAAAGTACTTTAAGCCGCGAGTTGAAACGTAACATACCTAAGCAAGAGCAACCTGCTAGGCTTTATATTGTCGAACACACCCAGCGTAATGCTAATTTGCGCCACAGTACCAAGTCTAACAGATTCTTTTTGGTGAAGGTCTAAAAAAGCGCATTGAAGGATTTATGAGCCTTTACGAAACCTTAAACGTCATAGGCCAAAGAGATTGTAGAGAATTGAATAGGTGTCATCAGAAGATTTTTTTCTAAGAAAATAGAGCTTCGACAGGTTTGGGTCAAAAGGATAATAGAAGTAGAATGACTACTAAATTACAGACCCATTAAAAAATTCAAGTATAAGAACCCAATTGAAGTCCTAAAAGATAAGTACGTTGCACTTATGACTTCAACTTAGACATAAGTAAATTCGAAATTGAGTAATTCATTTCTAGGTATTATAAATCGTATTAAATCCAAATTACATTCAACTCTATTTGAATTATTTTTGAATTATAATGATAATTGTTAAATTTTTAATAACATTGTTTGTTTCTTTTTATGCAAGTGAATTGTATTGAAGTCTAATTTTAACCATTGAGTAATCCTTACTGAATGGTTATAGGTTGTGCCTGGTCAAATTAATTTTAACCATAATTCAACTTTTATAGCTTAACCAAGGCTAGTTTGTTTATTGTAAAATTTGAGCCAGTCTTTCAGGTCGAAAGTTGGTTTATAAAAATAATCAATATGGACAATAACAGCTACAAAGATGATAAGTTGCTTATTGAAGAGCTTAAGAAGGGTTCTGAGGTTGCGTATGACTATTTTTTTAGAAGTTATCATAAACAATTATGCAACTATATTTTAGCAATTTCTGGCAATTCTAAATTAGCCGAGGAAATAGCCCAACAAGCTTTTATTAAAATTTGGGATAAAAGGGCCACATTATCTATTAAAAATAATGGGCTTAAGAAATACTTTTTTAAAATGGCCTACAATCTCTTTATTGATTATAAGCGTAAGGTTAAGAAAGAATTTAAGCTTTTGGAGCATTTAAAACAAGAGGCTTATTCTGATATTGTAGCTATTGATTTCAACCAATTTGAGCATAAGCTAAAATTGGTTGAAACTGAAATTGAAAATTTACCTGATCAATGTAAAAAAGTATTTGTAATGGGTAAAAAGGAAGGACTTAAGTATCAAGAAATTTCTGAAAAGCTAGATATTTCAATTAAAACTGTTGAAGTTCACATGTCTAAGGCCTTAAAAAGACTAAGAACACAGTTATCCCCTTTCTTCTTTTAGGTAGAGCTCATATTGATTAATCTTCATAAATTAGACCTGTAATTCGCTAATAAATTTAATATTCTGTTAATAAAATAAATTTCGAGTAGGGGTTTTTAAGAAAATATACGTCTCTTAATTAAAGGGTTTTAATTTTTTTACATGACCAAGCTTGATATTAGAACAATAATTACAAAATATCTTTCTCAAGAAGCGACCACTGAAGAGATTTCAATTCTTTTTGAATGGGTAAAGAAGGAGGGAAGCCAAGATGTATTTAAAAAATTTGTTCAGGCTGATTTTTTAGTTAATTACAAAAATAAATCGTGGGATTCTGAAGTGGCTTTTGAAGAATTTTTACAATGTATAAAAGTTAAAGAAGAGACGAAGGCGCTACCATTCTACGCAACCAAGCAGGTGTGGAAATACGCTGCTACAATATTGATATTAATTACCTCTACAACTTATTTTATAATCAATAGATATTCCAAATTCAAAATTCAACCCAAATTGAATTCTAATGCAATAACACTTCAATTGGATAGCGGCGAGATTATACATCTTGAACATGATCAAGACACTTTAATGCACGTCAATAATGGATTAACAAGTATTCATTTGAACAATGGCGTATTATATCAGAACAATAAAGAAAAAACTAAGAATAAATCGGGTAGTAATACCTTAAAAGTTCCTTTCGGAAAAATTTTAGGAGTCACCTTAGAAGACGGATCAATCATAAGGTTGAACTCTGGATCAGAGTTAACGTATCCGACCAGTTTTGCAAGTCTGGATAAAAGGCAAGTTCTTTTAAAGGGCGAAGCATTTTTTGAAATAACAAAAAACCCAATAAAGCCATTTATAGTTAAAGCTAATGACATGTATACCCAAGTATTTGGAACAGTCTTCAATATTTCTGCTTATGAAGAAGATGATAAAGCTGAAGTGGTTTTGGTTGAAGGTTCTGTAGGTGTAGGTAATGAGAAAAGTTTTAGGAGGGAAAACTTAGCAATGCTGAAACCATCTCAAAAAGTCACGAATTCTAAAATTTTAGACAAGTCATTTATCATAGAAGATGTTAATGTAACCCCCTACATATCATGGGTCAATGGCGTAATAGCTTTTCAGAATGAACAAATGTCTGAAATAATAAAAAAATTAGAACGTCAATTCAATGTTCAAATTATCAATGAAAATGAAATGCTCGGAGAACGAAAGTTCACTGGTATGTTTGATAAGGAGGGTATTGATTTTATTTTAAAAACAATACAAACTCACACACATTTTAGTTACACGAAAAAAGGTAGAATAATTATTATTAAAAAACAAGTAAGCCTATGATTTGAATCAATTCCTGACAAAAAGAAACAAATACTAACTAGACTAAATTAATTATGAAAAAACAGAAAACTATATGTGCTAAAGCTCTAAAGTTTCCTAAGAGCTTAATGTTCTTTTTATGTATGTCGCTATTTTTTAGCTACGCTAATGCAAGTAACTGCACACAGGAAAACATTGTAACCATTAGTACTGAAAATAAGAATCTAGGGTACATATTTGAAACAATAACAAATACAACAGGGCATAAATTTTTTTACGAGGCATCTGAAGTAGATTTAAATCGTACAGTGACAATTAGAAAAAATAATCTTTGTATTGAAGATGTTTTGAAAGAGGTGTTCAATGGTACAGATTTGGGGTATGAAATACTTTCTAGCCAAATTGTGATAAAGAAAAAGGAAAAGGCTAATCTGGGTAACTTCGTTCCTGTTAAAAAGGTAGAACTGCCTGATTTACAGATAAGTCTTGTAGGAACCGTTTTAGACGAGAGCGGAATACCCTTGCCGGGAGCAACGGTTATAGCCAAAGGTACAACTGTTGGAACAACAACTGACTTTGATGGAAATTTCGAAATAGCATTGCCAACAGGTGTTTCCAGAATTAAAGTTTCTTATTTGGGATACAAATCCAAGGAAGTAGATGTTTCAGGTCAAACTTCTATTACGATAAGTCTTGTTGAAGATGCAGCAGCTTTAGAAGAAGTTGTAGTGGTTGGTTATGGAACTTTAGCTAAAAAAAGAGTAACGGGATCTGTTATCTCGATTTCTCAAGAAACGATTGTTGAGGTACCGTCTTTAAGTCCAGAGAGCGCTATTATTGGTCGAGTAGCTGGTGTTCAAGTTCAAGAAACTTCTGGTGAGCCAGGCGCAAGCCCAAACATTCGAGTCAGAGGTTCAGGTTCGATATCTGCAGGCAATGACCCATTATTTGTGATAGACGGAATTCCAATATCTAGAAACCTTACCTCGGTAGGTGTTAATGGAGGGGTGGCCCGGAGAAGAGCAGCTTTTCAGCCACCGCCAGTAAACCCACTTGCAACCTTAAATCCAAATGATATTGAGTCAATACAAGTATTGAAAGATGCTTCGGCGGCAGCAATTTATGGGTCTAGAGGAGGAAATGGAGTGCTGTTAATCACTACAAAAAAGGCATCTTCTACGGATGAGGGACGATTTTCATTTGACTCATTTGTCAGTATGCAAAATGTTGCCAACAAAATTGATTTAATGAATGCCCCAGAACTAATAGATTTTACGAGAGACGCAAGAAATAATAATTACCTGTCTTCAGTAGAAGGTGCATCAATTAATGATCCTATTGGACCTGGCGATAGGGGGAATGCCAATTATGAAATGCCAGAATCCTTTATCAATTGGGACGGTACTGATACAGACTGGCAAGATGCTATTTTTAAGACCGGTATTGTTAACAATTATAATTTTTCATATGCCTCACCAATAAAGAACAACACAAGTTTCTTTACATCGGTAGGATATTATAAGCAAACTGGTGTTGTCGAAAAAGCCAAATTTGAGCGTTACAATATCTTGTTAAACTTAAATTCTCAGCTTACTGATAAATTGAACTTAGACCTTAGGGTAGCCCCAACAATCACGGAAAACCAAAGGGTACCTGCATCTGCACCCTATTTTGCTAGACCACCTGGTATTATTTATTCAGCACTGGTACATTCTCCTACGGTAGCTCCATACAATTCAGATGGTACGATAAATCAACTGAACAACCAATCCTACATAGGCGGAGCAACAACCACCGCGAGTAATCCTTTAGCCATTATTGAAGGCATTGACGATAAAATTTTTCAGTTTCAGACTCGAGCATCCTTAGGGTTGTCCTATGAAATTTTACCCGAGTTAACCTTTAAGACTTTTGGTGGTACATATATAAATTTATATAATCAAGACTTTTACAGAGCGAATACATTATTGTACAGAAATGCCACTGAGGGTGAGTCATATGCGCAAGCAACTTCTTCTACTGAGGTTAACTGGGTGTGGGAGAATACGTTGAATTGGGAAAAAGAATTCGATGATCATTTTATAAATGCTGTTCTCGGGTATACTGCTCAGAAAGATAATATTACTATAAAGCAAGTTTTGGCAGACAATTTCCCAGATGATTTGGTAACGACTATAAGTGGAGGTCAAGTATTTGCAGGTAATTCAATACAGGAACAATGGACTTTAGCCTCGTCTTTATTTAGAGTAAACTATGCGTTCAAAGATAAATATCTATTTACCGGTACGATACGTTCTGACCGTTCCTCTAGATTTGGTTCTGATAATCAAACCGGTTATTTTCCTTCTTTTTCTGCAGGATGGCGTTTAAATGAAGAGTCATTTTTACAATCCGTAGATGCTATTTCAGAATTAAAATTTAGATTTAGTTGGGGTGAAACAGGAAACTTTGAAATTCCAAATTATGGAGCAATCGGGCTTCTTTCCCCAGATAATTACAACCTTGCTGGAAACGAGGTGAACGGACTGATACAAAGTACCATTCCCAACCCCGAACTAACGTGGGAAAAGTCGCAACAAACTAATATAGGTTTGGAGCTAGGTCTGTACAATAATAGGGTCTTTTTATTGGCCGATTATTATACTACGAAGACTTCAGACTTATTATTAAATGTTAGTATTTCTTCGGTTTCAGGATTTCAGACAACGCTACAAAATTTAGGAGAAGTAGAGAACAGTGGATTTGAATTAGCACTAAGTACTAAGAATTTTGTTGGAGAGTTTTCATGGGACACGGACTTAAATTTCTCTACAAATAAGAATGAAGTACTGTCTCTTAATGAAAGTAACGAACCTATATTTTCAGCTGGTAGTGCTGGTGTTAGGCATGTGACTAGGGTAGGCGATCAAATAGGTAGTTATTATGGTTATGTAATGGATGGTGTTTATCAAACGCAAGCTGATATTGATAACGCACCTACAGATACTCAGGCTCCTAATGCTGCTCCGGGCGATTTTAGATTCAAGGATATTAATGGAGATGGTGAAATAACGCCTGATGATAGAACCGTTACCGGAAGTTATTTTCCTGATTTTACATGGGGGATTAATAACCAATTCAGGTATAAAAATGTTGATTTCAGCTTTTTAATTCAAGGAGTTGAAGGAAACGAGATTTTAAATCTAACCTCACGTCACATGAAAAATGGGGAGGCAAATTTTAATTCTTATGCCGTATTTAATAATAGATGGCGTTCAGCCTCTGATCCAGGAAATGGAAAAATACCAAGAGCTGATAGGGAGACTGGTAACCATGGAAATAACAACAGACCTTCTTCTTTTCAAGTAGAAGACGGCTCTTTTCTTCGTCTAAGAAATGTTACGCTAGGCTACTCAGTACCTACCGAGAAATTATTAGGTGAAAGTGGTATCGATAGACTGAGATTTTATATTACAGGGACTAACCTTTTTACAATTACGGATTATTTAGGATATAATCCAGAGGTTAGTAACATATCCAATAATAGCTTGACTCCTGGAGAAGATTATGGTGCCTATCCACTAACAAGATCTTTTACCATGGGTGTTAATCTAACTTTTTAATTTAAAACTGTAAAAGATGAAAAAAATAATCATAGTATTCTTAACAATATGCGTCACATCAGCATGCAGCGAGGATTTTACGGACTTAGCGCCAATTTCCAACAGGAATGAGGCTGATTTCTTTAATACTGCAGATGATTTTGTAGCTTCCATAAATGCAAGTTATGCAGGGTTGCAAGATACAGGCGTCTATAATAGAGCCTATTGGGCATTGTTTGAAATGCGTTCTGACAACACCGATCAAGGCCCTGATGCAACAGGCTTGGCTAGACAATATACTGAAATCAACCAATTTACCGAAGATCCTTTAAATGAACAGATAGATGCTGCTTGGAGCGGATCGTACCGGATAATTGCGAACTGTAATGTTATTCTCAAAAGGATAGAAAAGGTAGTTGATATCGAGGAAGGTCTCAAGAATAGAATAATAGGCGAGGCAATTTTTCTAAGATCTTTAATGTATTATCATTTAGCTGTTGCCTTTGGCAATATTCCATTGCAATTAACTCCATTTGTTCCTGGTGATGGTCTTACCCAAGTAGATGCGACCACTGTGTATGCACAATTGGTATCAGATTTAGCTACTGCTGAAGGTAGTCTGCCTATTTCTTATCCATCAAGTGATTTAGGTAGGGCAACCAAAGGTGCGGCTGCCACGCTACTAGCAAAAGTTCAGTTAACACTCGGTAATACTGGTGATGCTGAAACTACTTTACGACGAATTATCAATAATTACAACTATGATTTGGTGCCAAATTATGCCAATTTATGGGGTATAGGTAATGAGAATAATGTAGAGTCGATATTTGAAGTACAGTTTAGTAGTGGTGGTATAGGTCAGGGAACTACATTAACGAATGAATTTTCCCCTAGCGGTGATTTACAGACTGGGCAGGGATTTGGAAGAAATAGACCAACGGAGACACTGGTAAGCGCTTTTGAGGAAGGGGACCTTCGTTTTGAGCCTTCTATGGGTACTTCTTGGATTAACGTTGATGAAGAGGTCATAGAACAGAATTATGTAAGGAAATACGAAAGTAACCCGCCGACAGAAAATGACTCCGACAATAATTTTGTGGTTTTTAGATATGCAGATGTTCTGTTAATGCTTGCCGAAGCCTTAGGGGAATCACCTGAGAGTTATGAATTGATAAACGATGTTAGGACTAGAGCTGGTTTGGATGATATTGACGCTGCTACACCAGGTTCTTTTCAAGACAAATTACTTAAAGAAAGACAAGTAGAACTTGCGTTTGAAAATCATCGTTGGGCAGACCTTAAAAGGTTTGGGGTTGTAAATGATAAATTAATTGAAGCTGAGTCAGATGTTATTAATCCTGGTGATATAAGAGATCTATATTTTATACCTCAACGTGAAATGGACATCAATTCAAATTTTGTTCAAAATTAATTGTCATGAATGGTATTGAAAGAGTTTAATTGTTTGAGTTAGTTTGATTGAACCCATACTATGAATTTACTACTTATGGCACTATGGGTTCTTCTCAACCAAAAGTATTTTAAAATACCGTAGTTAAAAGTTGCTTTAAATGAAGTGATGCGAAAAACGATTATAAATTTTTTACCTAATTAAATATAAATTATACAATGAAAAACTTAGCACTATTTATTTTCCTTTGCTTAGCATTCACAACAAGTAAGGCACAAGAGAAAAAGGTATTGAACATATTGGCAATTGGCGCACATCCAGATGACTGTGATTCAAAGTTTGGAGGGACAGCGGCATTATTTGCTAAAATGGGACATAATGTGAAATTCTTGGCGCTTACCAATGGTGATGCAGGTCATCAAAGTATGGGAGGAGGGCCCTTAGCGAAAAGGCGTAGGCTAGAGGCAAAAGACGCAGCCAAAGCTTTGGGCATTGCCGAATATGAAGTACTAGATAATCATGATGGTGAACTATTTCCCACATTGACTTTAAGGCTTGATGTCATTAGAAGAATTCGAAATTGGAATGCGGATATTGTACTAGGACTTAGACCAAATGATTATCATCCAGATCATAGGAATGCGGGATCGGTTGTGCAAGATGCTGCGTACATGAACATTGTGCCCAATGTTGCTCCAGATACCCCGCCGCTTAAAAAGAATCCAGTATTTCTTTACATGAATGATAATTTTAAAAAACCCTATCCTTTTCAAAAGGATATTGCAGTAATAATTGATGATGTTATTGATACGAAAGTAAAGGGGTTGGCAGCGCATGAGTCGCAAATGTTTGAATGGGGTCCTTGGACCAATGGAACTGATCCATCTACAATCCCATCGGGTGAAACAGAGCGTTTGGCTTGGCTAAAGGCAAAATGGATGAATAGAAAACCTGATGCAAGTACTTTGGAAGCTGTAAAGAAATGGTATCCTACTGTTGATGTCTCTAACGTGAAACAAGTTGAGTTTTTTGAAATTTGCGAATATGGGAAACAGCCAACAGACCAAGAAATTAAGCAGATGTTTCCGATGTTGGGTAGTAAGTAACTAGTAGGTCGCTAACTTTCTCAGTATCATTTATAATTAAAATAACCAACCAAACTAATAATGGAAAATAGTAAGCCTACTGCAAAAGGGTATGACCATATTATTGGATTGGTAATGCTCGTATTTTTTGTAATATCGTTCAGTACGAACATACTTAATTCGATTATTGTAGATGTTAAGGATAGTTTTAATTTAAGCCTTACTTCCACTGGGTTTTACCGTTCACTTTCATTCTAGCATACGGTATTATGTCAATACCGGCAGGGTTCCTATCTGAAAAGTATAGTGAAAAAATATTATATAAATGAGACTACTAATAACCATTCTAATCGTGGGTTTTTTATTGAAATCTTGCGCAACTAAAGAAGCTGGAAAACGAGTCGATATTACTATTGAGAATAATAAGTTAGGAGCGCCAGTTACCTTGGGCATACCATTCCCAAAAGGTGAGCTTTATTCTGTAGACCATTTACGTTTATTAACTTCTGATGGAATTGAGATTCCATGTCAAACAACTGAGGTAGCTAATTGGGGCCCATTAGATGATAGTGTAAAATGGGTGTGGGTTTTCTTCTTTTCTGAAGAAGGATCGGAGTATGTGTTAGAATACGGTGATTCAATTGTACCGATTCTTTCGAAAGAAAAAATTGTATCAACTAACAATATGAGACCGCAAGGTGGAATCGAAGTGAACACAGGGCCACTTTCCTTCTCTATTCATAAAATGGGTAATGGTTTTCTCGATGAAGTTTATTTAGATTCAAACAAAAATGGAGAATTTGAAGAGCGTGAACTTATAGCTACTTCTCCTGAGAAGAATAGAGGTTCCTTTTTGGATTTGTTGGATGATGCGGGGATTGATGCATCCAAAGCGGTTATCAATGAAGTTTTTAGGGAAAAGGGCTCTGGTCCTATGCATGATATTTTTAAGGTAGAGGGGACGTATACATACAATAGGGAAGATAACAACCTTTCACCTTTCACCATGTGGTTGCACGCCTATGCTGGAAAAAGTTATGTTAAGGTACTGCACACCTTAACGTATACGGGCGTACCTGATAAACATAAAATTAAAAAAGGAGAGCATTATAATATTGCCACTCAGAATACGAGTATTATATCTGAAAAAACTGAAAAGGATATTGGATGGACACAACCAAATGATGAAATAGCTGCAAGTGGAATTCAATTAAAGTACCATTTAAATGAAAACGTTAACGTTTCGATACCCATTACCGAAGGTGATTGGCAAAATGATGATGCCAAAAAAATAACGAAAGATGTCTCATTAAATGACAATAAAGTCGTGAAACTTTTACAACAAGGGCCTGATAGAGTAAAGAGCACAAGCCTAAGAAGCCTTTATGGAGATGGATTTAAAAAAGAGAAAACCGAAGAAAAGAAAGGTAGTTTTCAATTTGAAGCTACCATTTCAAAAGGTGAGGAAAACGTAGCTAAGTCTCAACGGGCAAAAGGATGGGTGAATGTTGCTGATGGACAAAGGGGTATAGGTGTAGGTATAAAGAATTTTTTAAAAGAATATCCAAAAGGAATTAAAATAGATCCGATTTCCGGTTTACTTACTGGAAGTATATGGCCATTGGAAAACGGCCCTATGAATTTTGCAAGGCATAATACGGAACCTGATGGTGGAATGCTAGGGAATTTTGCCCAAGGGATTACTAAGACTACAGAATTTATCTATTATTTTCATGATAATGATACAAAGGAAGAAGTTGGACAAAAAATGGATTACGTTCTGAATAGTCCTGTGGCACATGCAAAACCTGAATGGTATACAAACTCTAAGGTTTATGGAAATATGGCGCCTGCGTCAACCAAACATCTAGAGTTTGAGAATGCTTTACAATATAGATATCAATGGTGGGGCTACAATCAAAAGCATGAACCTTGGTACGGTATGTTCAATTATGGCGATGGAAAGAGTTATTTCTTTAACGACCGGTGGGTACAATGGACTAATAATGAGCCGACTGTAGATTTTATGTTATGGACCAATTTTATGCGTACAGGAGATCCTAAATATTTCAATATGGCACAGGCTATGAGTCGGCATACTATGGATGTAGATAATATTCATTGGCCTAAAAAGCGTACGTATTACGGGGAGATAAATGATGCAATTGACTTTTGGAACTATGAAGACGAACCAGAATCAACACCTTATTTAGGAATAGGTAGAAGGCATGCTAACGAGCATTGGTACGCGCTATTAAGTGCACATGTTTGGGTCCAGGGTTGGATTGCTTCATATTATATTTCAGCAGACCATAGGGCACTTGAAGTTGCAAGAATGACTGGTGATACGTATTTAAACAGAATATGGGGTGAGCATGATTTAAGAGGGAGAAGACTGTATTTGTCCGTACTTAATCTTGTGGAGCTTTATGATGCAACCAAACAGCAGAAGTATAAAAATGAGTTGGATGAGAGAGTCGGTTTAATGCTAGAGTTTCAAAAAAGACAGGGAGGAAATCTGTTATTAGATAGATATGGATATAGTCAAACATATGTAGCTCAAGGGCTCTATAAATATCAACAAATAACAGGCGATGAGAAAGTAAGAAAAGCACTATTGGACCATGCCAGATGGGTTCGGGATGTACCTCCATTAAATCATGAAATGGAGTCTTATTTAGCTACAATATATCCTTTGCTTATTGGCTATGAATTCAGTGGTGAAAAAGGATATTTAAATGAAGCCTTATCAAGGGCAGAGGTTTTAAAGATAGGTGAGTTGAAAAAACCATCAGAAGAATATGACGATGCAAAAGCATATAGTGATGATCTCTTAAAAATCTCAAACCTTCCTGAAAGTAAGGGTCGATTTACCAACTGGCAAACTAACCAAGGTTTACGTGTATTTGGTTGGACACACGCCTACAACATTCCTTATTTGTTATATTGGATGGACAAAGAAAATATTGATTAAAACCGAGACTTAAAGGGAGCAGGCTGTATATATTACAGCTGTTCCTTTTTCAGTTTTAATTAAATTCACCTGGGGTAAAGTGATATCTACACGTATTGGCAGTGTAATCGAACCAGTGACCTTCGGATTGTGAGTTTTGCAAAAGCCCTAATTTTAGGTCTATTCCATGCTTTTTTCGCTAAAACCGTATTCGGTAGCCTATACATTAGTTAAACAAATTGTCTAGTTAAAATAGCAAAAAGTACGAGGTATATTTACAATTAAATAAAATATTTTGGTAATTGAATAACGCCATTACAAAGTTTTTTTAAAGGAAAAGGGGTAGTAAATAAATTTATTCCAATTAAAAAAAGGAAAGGGGCATGCAACTTCGCAGCACATTACATTAAATTGCAGTTTCAATTTTATATAGTATTCCATTATAACCATAAACCCTTATTATGCTCAAAAAGATTGGCTTTCTACTGATATCCTTATTAATTTTTAATGGTTGTAAGAATGAAGCACCTTGTCATAAGAGTGCTGCACCTGTGAATTATCCTTCAATCGACTCATTGGCGGGGATACTAAACTGGCCTGAAGACTTGAATATTACCACATTTTCAGGTCCCAATCTTACACCAAGTCCAGCATGTATGGCCGTGGCTCCTACTGGTGAGGTATATGTAGGAGTTGATATGATAGGGTCTTTAGGCAAGGAAATGGGAAAGGGCTATATCAAACGTTTAGTTGACTGTGATCACGACGGCATTCTTGACTCTCATACTAATTTTGCGCAAGTCGACAACCCCAGGGGGATATTA
Source organism: Maribacter sp. ACAM166 (assembly GCF_005771495.1). Classification (GTDB taxonomy): domain Bacteria; phylum Bacteroidota; class Bacteroidia; order Flavobacteriales; family Flavobacteriaceae; genus Maribacter. The sequence continues at coordinate 53,804 of NZ_VAUW01000010.1, read as the reverse complement.
CCCATTGGCGACCAAGTATTTGTGCTCTACACAAGATTTTCAGCTGGTACTAAAAAAGCTGAAAATATGGATTTGGTTGTTTTTGAGGATAAAGATGGGGATGGTATCGCCGATGGTTCTCCAAAAGTTTTGATTAAGGATATCAGCAATCCTACCTATTTAAGAGAAAGAGGAACAGATCATGCGACCAATGGAATACAAATGGGAATTGATGGGTGGATTTATATTGCCGTGGGTGATTTCGGATTCCATAATGCTACTGATCGCGATGGCACTCAATTGACTATGCTCGGAGGAGGCATCGTACGCGTACGCCCCGATGGTACGGAAATGGAAGTATATACCCATGGTCTACGTAATATATACGATGTAGCCATTGACCCGTTCATGAATATTTATACAAGAGGTAATACCAACGATGGTGGAGGGTGGAACGTCAGATTTATTCACCAAATACAAACAGGCGAATACGGGTATCCCGTTCTTTTCAAACATTTTACTGAAGAAACATTGCCAGCCCTTGTTGACGTGGGTGGCGGTTCGGGTGCCGGAGCCCTTTTTCTTGACGATAGCCGATGGCCAAAACATTATAACAAAACTCCTATGATGGCCGATTGGGGCAGAAGTTATTTATACATGCATAGGCTTAATGAAGATGGTGCCAGTTTTAAGCAAGATGAGGAACAGTTTATCAAATTACCGCAGATCACAGATGTCGATGTCGATGCTTCTGGAGCCATGTACCTTTCGGCATGGGACGGTGCAGGATATTCGGGAAACCCCGATAAAGGCTATGTGGTCAGGGTAACCCCAACCGGACTCCAATATGCTGCTTTTCCCAAAATAAAAGATTTTTTCTGGACAAAGAGCGTTGCAGACTTGTTAAAATCAACCAACGCAAAAACCCGCTTGAGTGCACAATACGAATTGTTACGAAGGGGAAAAGGTGCGATTAATGCCCTAGAAATTGCAAAGGACGAGGAACAGCCCTTAGAAGTACGTGCCGCGGGTATTTTTACCTATGCCCAACTAACCGGTAAAAAAGGGATCGATGAACTCATTACATTGTCGAAAGACATCTCAGTACAAGAATTTGCCCTTAGGGCACTAAGTGATAGAAAGGAGCATATTGAAGGGGTTCCAGTAGCTCCATTTTTAGAAGCGCTACACGCAGAATCAGATAGAACTGTAGCATCGGCGATTATTGGACTTGGGCGTTTGGGAAAACAGGAAGCGGTAACGGCATTGATGGATATATCCGTACCAGATTCATTTGTAGCTCCAGAACCGGGTTTAGAAGGCCCACATGCTAGTCCCAATTCAGACATTGTTCTGCCTCATTTGGCCGTCAAGGCACTTGTTCAGCTAAATGCCATGGACGACTGTATCAAGGCTATTGGCACAGAAAATCAAGAATTGGCACTTTGGGCATTGAGGTATATGCACGAGTCAAAGGCGGTTAAAGGAATAATTGAGGCTTATAAAAGTACAACTGATGACCTTCAAAAGGAAAAACTGATGAATGCTCTGGCACGTATTTTTCATAAAGAAGCTCCCTATGATACATCATGGTGGTGGAGCACCAGACCTGACACACAAGGGCCTTATTATAAGACCGAAGCCTGGGAATCAACAGAGGTAATTCGGACATTTATGGTCCGTGAATGGAAAAAGGCCCCTGAGGATGGGAAAGATTTCTATGCTGCACTGAATACAAAGTATCGTTTGGAAGTGGCTGAATTCGGAACCATAGCGCCCATTTTACCGAAAGAAGATAAGCCCATTGCTGATCTCGAAAAGATAAAGAACAAAAAAGGACAGGTGGGGGAAACATCTATAGAAGATGTCATGTTGGCTATAAAGCAAATCAAGGGAGATTTTGAACTAGGTGCCAAACTTTACAAGACCCAAGCATGTTATACCTGTCATAGCTTAAAAAGTAGCGAGATAATGAAGGGCCCGTTTATGGGACAAATAGGATCTATTATGAACAGGGAACAAATCGCCGAGTCGATTTTAAAACCAAATGCCTCGATTTCGCAAGGGTTTTCAACCGTACAGATACAAACTAAGAACGAGCAATTTTATATAGGCTTCGTTACAGAAGAATCGGCAAATGAGCTTACGTTGACGAACATTGCCGGCGTAGCAACTCAACTAATGAAATCGGACATTGCTGAAAGAAAGGAATTGGAAAATTCCATGATGCCAGTTGGGTTGGTCAATTCTTTAAGTTATGAGGAGTTTACTTCGCTAGTGACATTTTTGGAACAGCAAAAATGATGCTTTAATTATACATTTAATGTTGTTCTAAGTCAACTTTGAATTTATTGCTCCCCTGAATTTAAAGTTAATAAATTAGAATTATGACTGTTCTATTTTCAGGGAAGCTTACAAAAATGTAGGTATACATTTTCGGAGAAGGATACATTCTGTCTTAATAAGGCTAAAATAATTAGAAAGGACTTTGTCTAAACTAGCACGGAACAGCGTACTTAAAAAGGAAGAAATAATGCTCACTGGGGCAATTTGCAAACCATTGGAATTGAACCCAAAGATGCTGAAAGCCAGCCACATATTTAGCTATAATTGGAAATTATAACAGCCAAGATAAAGAGATTACATGTGCAACTGCAAATGTTGGATTGTAAGCATGGAGTTGAAGAAATTTTTGACAAATGCCGTGGTAAAATAGAAAAGAAGGATGATTATACGATTTCCTATTTTTAAAGATTTGGAGTGAAGCAAACCAAATTAATCCGAGTGGATATTAAATCTTCCACCTGAAGGAAATCTGAAAATGTATGACATGATGTTAGTACATTTATTAATTCTAACTAGGGTAAGAAAGACTATTGTTTTCAATGTGTTGGCACCAATCATTTTAAGATAATTTCAAATATACTGTAACAAAAAAATTGGGTTTAGTATCCGTCAGAAAAAATAGGTTACTCATAAAACTTGCTGTAATCTTTTCTGCCGCGTTCCTTGAATCGGGATATATCAAACACAAGAAACAGTTCTAACGCTCTGGGAAGAAACATTTTTGCTTCGCTACCAAATGGCATTCTATAGTTTACGCCAAATTCAAAAGTTTCTAAGGTAATACTGGTGGCTATACCAACCTCTGAAAACGTTGCCGATTCTAAAAAACTAAAGTGTTCGTTGACTCCAAGACTTATATTCCCCAATTGCAGGTCCTGATAAAAATCTAATCTACTATTGGAACCTTGAAGGGAAACGGTATTGAAAAAATACAGATAAGAATATTCTGGAAGTTTAGACTGATTGTATTTGTTGATGTCCAATTCATACCCAAATTGACCGGATACCAGCATATTCAAGTTTACGTTGTTTTCGCTTTCCTCAGAAGATAATTTAGGCTGGTTCAAATGTTTGACGGACAGCCCAAAAAGCATATTAATATCGTTATGCATCAATACAGAAGCTCCCAAATCTAAATATCCAACATTTCGCGATGATGCAGTTGGGTCAATAGTATTTGCACTAATTTGACCTGTAAATATGTTTATTTGGTCTTGAAAGGTCAGATTGTTGAAATCGAACTTATAATTACTATAGCCCGCTGTTATCCCAGGATACAATAACCAATCATTTGGTAAGCGTAGTTTATACATGTAACTCATAGACGCAGAGGTATAATTAAACCCACTATTCTTTAAGTTATTGCTAAAAAGGTCAACCCCCAATTGAAAATTATACTCCTCAAAAAAGGTAGAGCCAAATGCATACCTATGTTGTGATTGGTTTCCTTGGTTTTGGCTCGCCAATTCTCCCAATACCCCAATTTTTGTCTTTTCTTTGAAGGCATGAAAACTTGGGTTCAAGGATACTGGAACCTTACTTAAGTTATAAATGAATTTATCTTGGGCCTTTGCACCCAAGGCTATAAAAAATAGAATGAATGTTATTTGTTGAAGTCTTTTGACCATTATCTTAATATTGTGGCTTCGCCAGTTTCGGTTATTTGTTGGTTGTCTCCTGTGGTTCCTACGAATATAAACCTGAAGGATAGGTTTTCATAGGCTTTCCCATCGGTATAGGTTCCGTCCCAGCCCCAGTTTTCGGGTAGGTCATTATAATCATGGGCAGTAGTGAAAATAAGATTTCCCCACATATCATAAACCTGGAAGGTAAAAGAGGAGATTCCTGTAAATTCTCCTTGAAAATAGTCGTTGATACCATCGTTATTTGGCGAGAATACATTTGGGAACATAACATCATACCCTGAACCAATTTGAACGGTTTGCATAATTTCCCTACTGCAGCCTTGGGCATTAAAAATCAGTAAGGTTACATCAAAAACTCCTGGAAAATCAAAATTATGCACCGTCAACATACCATCTGCTTCTGGTTCTACCGTTACTAATGGACTACCATCTCCAAAATCCCAAACAGCTTGGTCAAATTCCATTACCGAGGTATTCAAAAACCGTATATCTTCCCTGGTCAATAACAGGCCGGTGATATCGAATTCCGTGGAACTGTACTCAAAAGAGGGCTCCGTTACGGCAACGCTTAGTGGAGTGCTAAATCCACATCCCAAATTGTTTACTACGTTAAGGGTTGCATTTTTAACTGGGTCTGCAATCTGTAAAGAATAGGTATTCGGTGCTGTTTCAACAGCAGGCACCAAAGCACCTTCATAATAAAAACTCAACTCACCGTTCTGTGCATCGAATATGGTAACTGAAATATTTCCTGGCGTATCAGAGCACAAGGCATCATCATAATATGGTCCATCGACCAAACGAAGTGATTCCGTCTTGTTGATCGTTATCAATTCCTGATACCTGTACGAGGTGTTAGCGGCATCACAGCCAAGAATATTACTGGTAACCGTTAGTCGTATCCTACCCTCTGGAAGTTTATTAAGTTGGGTTACATTCTTTCCTAAAGGCGTAAATACTGGATTAGGGTCGGTGCTAGTACCGGGTTCTTCCTGTTCCCAGACTATAGAGTAGGGCCTGTTGCCCCCATCAATGTTAATTGAAATTGCACCGTCATCATCTGCCCCACAACTTACGGGAGTTATGGTTTTACTAACCGTTATAGGGTCATATGTAGGACTGAACTGGAATTCTACCTCTACTGATCCGCAGCTATTACTATCTAAAATAGTCAAGAAATAACTTCCTGTTATCGCTTCAAAACTGGTGATATCTTGGGCAATAAAATTATTAGGGCCTCTCCACTCGTATAAATAATACGTGTCATTGTTGGCATCCAGAAATGGAGTTCCTCCGGTTACCAAACCAGTATCCAAGTTAAAGGCATAACTGGTTTCACAAGCAGCTATCGTAACTGATTTTGTGCCGTTATACACTATGGGTTCTGATGGTTCTATATTAAAAGTCTGCACTGTACATTGGTTTGAATCAGTGACAGTAATTTCATGGTTATCATTCGAAAGGCCAGAAATAGTAGTCTGTAAAGTTGAGAACAGCACGGCAGTATTTCCATCCACGTTGTATTCATAAGGTGCTGTACCACCACGTACATTGAAGGTGAAACTTCTTTGGGCATTGGTGTCAAAACACTGTGCTGAATTACTTTCTACCTCGCTAGCGCTAAAAACTTGCGGTGCCGTAATGACAATAGTCTGGCGTGCAGTGCAAGGTGCATTAGGGTCGCTGTTGGTATCGGTAACCACCACTTCATAACTACCCGATTCTAAATTGGTGAGATTAGTGCTATTGGTGGCAAAACTAGTCCCGTTTTTGAACCAATTAATCTGTAGTTGTGCACTATTATCAGAATTGATTTGTATGCCAATTTCCGCATCGGTATCACCGGCGCATCTCAACTGTTGGTTTATTACCTGTACGTTGTCAATCTCCAATAGGGATTTTGAGGCGATGTTGGCTGTATATGTTGCAGAACAACCAATCTGATCGGTTACGTTTAATACATACACGCCAGGAGCCAGGTTGTCAATGTTCTGTGTGTTATAGGTGGCATTATCAGGGCCTGTCCAAACAAAATTATAAGAAGGGGTGCCTCCTGTTACGGTAGTGGTTCCATTGTTTAAACTGATGCTGCCATCGTTTTGACCGAAACAGGTTACATTTTCCACTACGACGGACGCAGCATCGAACTGCAATCCAAAAGGTAGGGTGACCGATGCTGATTCGGCAATGGTACACGTAGCTCCTTTCACGGAGACGGTATAGGTAGCCCCACCAGTAAGACCCTTATAGGTCATATTCGGATTGTTGGAAGTGCTTACGGATGTTGTTGCGTCAGGTCTGGTTAATGTAAAGGTAAATGGTGCGATACCTCCTGTACTGTTTGCGGTAAGTGCTGTGTTACAGGTATCGGCAATATCCAAGATCAATTCATCGGGTTCCGAGACCAAGAATGCTTCTGAGGTAACATCGCAAAATTGATTATAAACGGTTAAAAAGTAAACGCCTACTTTTAAATTATGGATGCTTAGGGATGAAGCTGTAAAGGAATTATCCCCGGCTTTTACCCATTCATACGTATTGGCTACTTGGTTTTCTTGTGTAATGACACTTGAAGCTCCGGCATTGGTAGTACTGTTGGTACTTGCAAAAGCAGTAAATCCTATACCGGCGATTTTTGCGGTTAATACAAGTTCATTTGCATTCGCTGATGCTAGTACAGGACTCAATCGATTCCCTGTAGCTTGATTGATTTCTAAAACCAAGGCCTGAACAATCTCGTCATTGGTCTGGTTCTGGTTCGTTCCGTTCAAAGTAACCTGATGCTCATATACAATAGTATCGATAATGATGCTATACGTACTATCAAATTCGGGTGTTCCAAAAAGAGTTACGGTATTGATCTGTTTTTGGGCCGTATTACCCCCTGTAATTCTTCCATTAGGGATGACGATGCTACCATCACTACCTTCATAGCAACTTACATTCGTAATATCATTTGCTATGATTGCATCATTATTTATAATAGGATACGGTATTACGGTCACCAAAACTGGCGCTGTATCATCGGTACAATAAACCCCGTTCAAACTACTGGTCACCACTCTTTTAAAATAGGTGGATGTCGTCAATGAAGTTGGCGGCACATAATTTGGTTGCCTGGCCCCAGCAACATCAACATAGACTTGATTGTCGGGTGATGACTGCCATTGATAAGTAAGTTGACCCGCACCAGTGGAAACGTTCACCTCAACCAGAGCATCTGGTTGGCTACCCTCGCATACCGACTGATTTCCTACAATAGCTCCAGCATCCACTTTGTTCAATGTTACCTTCACTACATTAGTTTCTACCGAACAGGTAAGATTGTTCAGAGAGGTTCGGGTTATCGTTCTCTTGTAATACATAGTCTGCGTGGGTACCGGTGGCAAGTAGGAGGCCGTAGTCACACCTGTATCATTATAAATCATACCGTCTACGGATGAATACCACTTAATACTTTGGTCACCAAATGAACTACCACCGGTAACCGTTAAAGCAGCAGGAGCAACTCCTTCGCAAACCGTTTGGTCGCTATTTAGAACCCCTGGTTCAATTTCTTCCGCTACGGCTACCATAATCACAGTACTATCCATAGTACAATCCACACCGTTAAGGGAGGAAATAGCCGTTCTTTTGAAGTAACGTGTTGGAAAATCACCTGCCTCAGGGTCGTAGGTGCTATTTTTAGCATCAATAATAACATCCCACGTCGCATTATCTTCCGAAGAGTACCATTGATAACTCAATACTCCTCTAGCCGTTCCGTCAGCACTAGATTTTAATAGTCCTGGATCTTCGCCAAAACAGATTTGTTGGTCTTCGGAAATAATACCTCCATCCACATCGTTTATAAAAATTTGAATGGTATTACTGAATCTTTCTGAATCACATTGTACGCCTTCAACGGTCGCTATATAACCTCTACGAAAATATAGATCTTCAGTAAGCGCTGAATTTGGGGAATAGGTAGCATATGTTGCCCCATCAATTATTCCGAATGCAGAGCCATCAGTAGAATCATACCATTGAAAGTCTAAAAAGGCCTCACCCTCAATAAGGCTAACATCCCCTAAGGTTGGTGGCGTTTCGCCAGTACAAAGCGTAATGTCGTCACCAATAGCATTGCCCTGCGGTACCAAGACCGTTATTGCATTACTATTTACCTCACAGGTATTTCCATTTATATTTTCGCTGTAGGTGGTACGTACGAATCTTGATGTTGCGTTAATGGCAACGGTTGGGGTATAGTCTATTCCTGTTGCACCGGCTAATGGCGTTCCACCTGAAAACCATTGATAGGATAATGTACTTCCCATTGCGGCAGAACTCTGCTGCATAGGGCTTGGAATAGTTCCCCTACAAATAACCTCCAAGCTTGGGTCTCCACTAATGATATTGGTCGTTTCAATACTGCCGCCGGTGGCATTGCCTGCATTTATAAATTCTAGCGTATTACTGGTAACAATACAAGAAACTCCATTTAGGGTAGATGTGGTAATTCTATTATAATAGATATCTTCAGTTACCGCAGGTGCGTCATATACAACATTAGTTGCTTGGCCAATATCTGAAAAATTAATATTATCATTGGATACTTGCCATTGGTAGCTTAAATCACCTGAAGCAATCAAATCAAAATTGGTTGCAAAAGCATCTGGATCGGCCTGATTACAGATTTCAAAAGGAGCAGTTGTGTTGCTAGAAAAAGTGATACGATGGTTGGCCGCATCCTCAAATCGGTTTACAAAAACAATAACAGGTTGCGTAAATACGTCACAAGTTGTTCCTTGCAAAGTAGCTGTTGCCCTTCTTCTAAAATAGGTTTGAATGTCCTCCGTAATAGGGGGTGTAAATGTAGCCTGTGTAGCATTTGCTATAGCAGACCAGGTATCACCATTTGATGAATCTTGCCACGAATAGGTAATTGCTCCGTTCGAAACCGCATCGGCCGTGCTGGTTAGCGGCGGAACATTGGCGCCTCCACAAACCGTTTGGGTCTGACCAATACTTCCTTCGGATAAAGAAAGAAGTGTCACGAAAGTAGACGAACTATTCGCCGTACAGGTGGTTTCGTTGTTAGATAAGGTTATTGCTCTCCTGAAAAAGGTAGATGCTGAAATTCCTGAGGAAAATGAAAGGGTCTCTCCCGTTTCTCCGGTAATGATTGCGTAATTAGTATCGTCTGTTGATTTGTACCACTGAAAGGTGATTCCTGTGCCTGCAGGCGTTCCATTGGTGACAGATATTGTGGTTGGCAATTGTCCTTCGCATACTGTCTGTTCTGCTGAACCGTCGCCACCATCGATAGCACCTGCAACGGTTATGGTAATTTCATTCGTGTATGCCGTACAAGTCTTACCATTCAAAAGACTGAAATCCAATCTTCTAAAATTCGAAGTAGTCTCCAATACGCCCGAAGTAAATGTAGCACCAGTTGCCCCAGAAATGGAACTCCAATTAGCACCACTATCCGTAGAGGATTCCCATTTATAGGATACAGTTCCTTCGGCTGAAGTGTTGCTTGAGCTTACTATCGTTTCAGGAATTTCTCCGGCACATACATCTTGGTTAATACCTATGACACCGGCAGTAATGGTATTTACAATAACGGTACTTTCAGTAGAAACTGCTGCACATACTTTTGCATTGTTAGAGACGATAGTCTGTCTTCTGTAGTTTGTCGTTGCTGATGGTGCAGTTGAAAAGGTAAGGCTGGCATCAGTTTCGCCCTCCATATTGGCAAAATTGCCAGATGTTTTGGATTGCCATAGGTAACTAATGTTTGATCCGGTCGTAGTTCCATTAGTAATCGTTATTGTAGATGGCGTCTCATCGCTACAGATGGTCTGGTTGGCAGATGCATCGCCACCAAGGACTTCTGCAAGTACTTGTATCGTAATTTCGTTGGTGGTTTCTGAGCAGGTAAATCCGTTGAGTTCAATAGCATCTAATCTTCTAAAGGAACTAGTTTCCTGCAAGCTTCCTGGCGCATACGCGGTTCCGGTTTGGTTGGTAACGGTCACCCAATTGGTCCCGTTAAATTGTTGCCACTGGTAGCTAATGGTACCCGTACCGCTAGCGTTAGTATCGGAATTTAAGGTATTCGCAGTTTCATTGTAACAAATGGTCTGTCCACTGGAAATACTACCTATCTGAAAATTGGTGTAGGTGATGGTGGCGACGGTGCTAATGCCTTCACAACTGGCACCGGAAACGGTAGTAACCCTTCTAAACTCAGTTACTCCTGGATTTACATTAGTACTCGCATCATATGTACTCTGGGTAGCAAATTCAATATCCTGCCAAGTGCCAGAATTATTTTTCTGCCATTGGTAGGTACCATTATTTTCCCCACTGTTGACCGTTAGCAATTGCAATTCGTTCAGGGCACAGATATTCTGATTTGTAGTGGTGCCACCAATAACCGTAGAATTTACCGTAACCGTTAGTTCATTGGTCGTTTCCGTACAGGTGTAACCATTTAATTCAATAGCATCTTTACGTCTAAAAGTAGTGGTCTGCTGTAAAGGTTCAGGCTGATAGGTAGTACCGTTTTCCCCGTCAAGAAGACCCCAATTAGCACCATCAAATTGTTCCCACTGGTAGCTAATCGTACCTGTTCCACTGGCATTTTCGGTGGAATTGAAAAGGCTTGGGGTTTCTCCGTTACAAATGGTCTGTGTACCTGCGATACTTCCTTCTGAAAAATTAGTGTAGGTGATAGTCGCTACGGTACTTACACCCTCACAATTAGCACCAGAAACGGTAGTAGCCCTTCTAAATTCGGATACTCCCAGATTTAGATTAGTACTTGCGTTATAGTTGATTCCGGTAGCGCCGGGAATGTCTTCCCAGGTTTCTGAGTTATTTTTCTGCCATTGGTAGGTGCCATTATTATTCCCGCCGTTTATGGTCAATACCTGTAAATCATTTAGCGTACAAACCTCTTGGTCAACAGCAATACCACCTGCTACGGTAGAATTTACGGTAATGGTCACCGGTAGCGTTTCTTCAAAACAGCTCAGGCCGTTGAGTACATTGGTGATTCTTCTTTTAAATTTGGTGGTTGTGGATAAAGCGTTTGGCTGATAAAAGGTTTCGTTCGCTTCACTGATAAGTTCCCAGGTACTACTATCATTTTTATACCATTGATAGGTCGCTGTTCCGCCAACAGTAACTGCCACATCAGCAGAAGTACTCAATTGAGCGGGAGTTTCGGTAGCACAAATATTCTGACCTGTTCCTTCGGTAATACTGCCCGGATAAATTTCATTTACTGTAATGGTCGCCATGGTACTGGTCAGGGTACAGGTTTCTGAATTTACCATAAAGGTAGTAATACGTCTGTACCTGTTTACCCCGTTGGAAATAGAAGCATTGCTTACGGCTAATTGTTCCGTATTAGAATTTGGAATAGGGTCCCAGAACCCACTTTCCTGTTTTTGCCATGCATAGGTTCTGCTTTGGGTAACGGTAGCTCCGGTAATATTAATGTCTTGTGCATCGGCCAAGGCACATATATTCTGATCTACACCATTTCCTTCGCTTAATGCGTTAAATGTAACGGTAGCCAAGGTGTCCCCATCGGCTAAACCATTAAGGTTATTTTGATTAGCACCTAAATCATAGTTAATAATTCCGTCTGTGGTAGTCCCTGAAATATGTTGAATCCGTACATTTTCTAAGGTCAAAATATCTACCGATGTTTCGGCCGCTACGGTTAGCGTAATTTCTAGTTTGGTTACATCACCGGCAGATTGGGCCACGGTAGCACTAGTAATATCGGTACCAGTAAACGAAGTATTGGCTGCGTTGATTTGAAAATTGGAAGGTGCCTGAATAAAAAAAGTATAGGTGCCAAATGCAAAATCAGTAGCGAAGGCTTCTGACATTACAAGGTCTCCTAAATTCAATTCAGATGTCGGCAAAGACTCCCCACAAGTGTCAAAATCTGTTTGTTGAAATGTGGTACTTACTTGAGCGTTACTGTTCCAAGTAAATAGTTGGAAAATAGCTGCCAAAAAGGCAAGCTTTAAATAATAATTGGTCATGTGTTGGCTGCCGTTTAAACATTTTAGGAGTAATACTAAACCTACTTTGTTGTGGGAAATAACTTCTTAACGGAAATAAACGTGCTCTATTGCATTTTATTGGAAATATTTTCTAAAGATTACGCTGTAGAAATGAGGGTAAAGAGGCGTGCTAAGTAAAACTTGGTTTTTGGCTGTATTTTTTGTTTCAATAAATAAATTTTTCGACCGCATTTACCAATTTTAAAATGGTACGAAATAGGCCTAGTAATCATCTGAAGATTGCAAACTCTTTTCAGAATTGGCTTCTAGTAAAGAGTTGAAATAATAATTAAAACCACTTCTATAATAGACGCTAAAATTTCAAATAGAAACTATCTAATTTCCTTTCAGTTCGCCGACAACGTGTTCTAACTTGAGTCTGGTTTATCTATTTAATGAATAGAGTTAAATATGAAATATGATTAAAGTCAACAACTGCTATAATATAGCTTCTGGTTAATTTGATGTTTTTTATCGGCGTTACTTTATCAGTAATTTGTTACGCTATTGTCTAGGTAAAGAGACTAATAGATAAAATTTTATGCGAAACAAAACTTTTGTATTCTGCAGAATGGTTGATGGTGTACATACATGAGAAAGAAGTATTTGATTTTAATACTCCTTGAGAGCTAAATCCCTACCATGATGCTCATAGTAATTTTCGGATAGGAAAGATTTTATTTTTAATTTAGTATCACACCCTTTAAAATTATCCTTTGCGCATCTTATTTAAGTTTGCTCATTTAAAGTAAAAATAATTTGAACATCATAACATATGTTTAGTCGATTGTTTCGCATCATTAATCGACCTTTTCACAACTATTTCTTTTGACTATCACAACAAAAATACGAATATAGATTTTAATTATATTGATATTTACCTTTCAAGTATTGTAATCTAATTCTTATCAAATAATGATTTATCCTACTTTGTTTTTTCAAAAGAGAACATTTTTAGTAATCATAGTTCTTATGGTATTTTATAACAGTAGGGGATTTACGGTAGAAAAATTCTTTAGAAAGGTATCTTTCTATTCAAACTTAATCTAAATGAACTACAGCAGTTTGGCTATAAGTCAAAACACTTCACTTATCGAAGTTGGTCTCAATGAAAAATTCCTTCTAGGAAGGAAGTATATCACAAAAGAATTATTTAGAAAGTTCATATTCTTTGATAGTCACTTACTGGAGATATATAAGCCTGCTTTACGATCTCTTTTGCGGAGAATAAAATTATCACAACTGTAATTGTTTTTTTGACCTAAACCTCAAATCTTTTGATCCTAGTGTTAAATCGCTTAAGCTATAAAATGAACACTACACTGCTGAACTTTAAAGTACGATTTCTGATAATGCCTTTATTTTTTTTCAATACCTAACCCTGTGCTTTACAAGCAAAAAATAATTTATTCTTTCTAGATGTATAAATTCAACGCTATCCAAAATCAACAAGAAATAAGCTCTAAAAATATAATTTTTTCTGCTTTGCAACAATTTATAACCACACAATATAGCCGCTACGCACCATCATTTTTTTTCAGGGTCAAGTCTCCTACGCAAAAAGAAATTTATCGTTATTCAATTTTATTATCTTTGGCATTTATTTTTGTTTTCTCTAACGTAGTAACGGCACAAGATGTTGATGGCGATGGTGTTACGGATAACCTTGATCTCGACAATGACAATGACGGTGTCCTTGATTACAATGAAGGGTATTGTAATACGTCTTTCGATTATATCAACAACGGATCATTTGAAGAATATACTACACCTCCTAATGGCCTTGGTCAAATAAATGAATATTGTGATTTTTGGAGTCAAGCGAACATTGCTACATCAGACTATTTATATGATGGAGTTTATTCGTACGATGGCTTTTCTCCTCCACCCGCTTATGATGGTAATGGTTTTTTAAATTCGTTAAGTCAGAAAGGAGGAGGCTATACAGAGTACATCGCAAACCAATTAGCATCTCCCTTAGTCGAGAACAGTACTTACACCATGCGCATTGCTCTTGGAGCCATGAACGAATCTTCTAATTTCGGTGGTGCCTATAACGGCGAATTTGTAGTTTATGGTTTAAAAGAAGAAATACTCTTGCCACTAAACACACCTAATACCATTTCTGCAGAGCCAAGTTTGGCACAAGAATTTCAGAACAGAGACATAGTAGAACTAGTGAGGGTAAATATTGACATTGCTATGTTCGACTGGGACGAGTTTACATTTACGTTCTCAGTTGATCAACATTATGAAAGACTTATTTTAGGCGGGGAGAATAGCCCAGTAATAGGGGCTACAACATATGCGACTCTATTGTACGACAATGTCCGACTAACAGAAGTCTGTAGCTCCATAGATACCGACATGGACGGAACTGCGGATTACCTTGATACCGATTCGGACAATGATGGTTGTGCAGATGCTTTAGAAGGATCGGGCAACTACACCCTTACCGATTTGACATCAAGCAACAACTTGTCCGATAATGATGAAGGAACCGTTGATTCCAATGGGATACCTAACAACGGAGGGAGTAGTCAAGTACAGGCTTCATCGCTAGCCATTGTTACCGCCACTGAATATGTAATTAACCAGACACCGATAGACAAACTGGTCACTTCTGGTAATTCAACGACATTTAGCATTGCTGTTAGTGCAACGAGTACGCAGTCCTTTACGGGTACCGTACCTAACACGGTTCCAGATTATACAGATATCTCCGTTATTGATGTGGGTAGTGGTATAAACTATCAGTGGTTTGTAGGAGATCCAGAATTTGATGGTGCTGCAATTTTAGCCAGCGATGCCAACTATAACGGTGAAATTACAGATACGCTTACCGTAAATGATGTTGCCGGATTAGATGGAACAGTTTACTTTGTTGTAGTGACCCATGATAATAATAAATGTTTAAATACGAAGGAAACTGGAACATTAACTGTTAACGCCGCTCCGTCGACAAACGATGTTGTTAACACGGCAGAAATACAACTTTCCGCAGGAATCACTTTGTTAGATGATCCAACTGGAACGGATATCGATGGTACCGTAGTTTCTTACAGAATAATATCATTACCTGAAAATGGATTATTAAGCTTGTCAAATGGCACTGTTGTAACAGCCAATACCGTTCTTACCAAGATTGAAGCTGACGGTCTTACCTTTGACCCTGATGGAACTACCGCTAATATTCAGAGCTTTACGTTAGCCGCCATAGATAATGACAATGCAGAAGACGCCTCCCCTGCATCATTTACCATAAACCTTAATTTGGGAGTTAACGAAAATGGGTATACTACCGGTGCTTTTGTCACCACCTGGAAAACCGATAACCTAGGAGCTTCAGATGACACCTCCATAACTATACCAACAACAGGCGCTGGTTACAACTACGATGTAGACTGGGATGGTGACGGTATTTTTGATGAATTTGGCATTACTGGTAATGCTACTCACGATTATGGTAGGGCAGGTACATATACGGTTCAAATTAAAGGTGATTTTCCTAGAATTTATTTTAATAATGATGGTGACAAGGAGAAACTATTGCGTTTAGAGCAATGGGGTGCTGGCTCTTGGAAATCCATGAGCGTAGCTTTTTATGGATGTTTAAACCTTACTATTTCAGCGGTAGATGCTCCTGACCTAAGCTTGGTAGATAGTATGTCTTTCATGTTTGCAAACGCTGCAAATTTAAACTCGAACATAGGTTTTTGGGATGTGAGTAAGGTCTCTGATATGGCAGAAATGTTTTCAGGTGCCGTTGATTTTGACCAAAATATAGGTAGTTGGGATGTTTCAAATGTAACACTTATGGAAAATATATTCTTTGAAGCTGGCTTGTCTTCAATTAATTATGATGCCTTATTAAATGGATGGAGTGCTTTAGGACTTCAAAATAGCGTATCCTTTAACGGTGGAAGTTCTATATACTGCGAAGGTGCCGAAGCCAGACAAAATATAATAGATACCTATGAATGGATGATTGTTGATGCTGGGGAATGTGACAATGACAATGATGGTGTCATAAATAGTGAAGACGAATGCCCTAACACACCAACAGGAGAACCTGTAGATGAAAATGGCTGTTCGGAAACGCAAAGGGATGCGGATGGCGATGGCATTAGCGACGACGAAGATGTTTTCCCTAACAATGCTGATGAATTTGAAGATACAGATGATGATGGTACAGGGGATAATGAAGACTTGGACGATGATAATGATGGGTATTCTGACGAGATTGAAATTACCGAAGGAACAAACGCTAAAAATGCTAATGATTTCCCATTAGATTCTGACCAAGATGGTATTCCTAATAGCATCGATACCGATGATGATAATGATGGGGTTTTAGATACTAGTGATAGTTTTCCTACTACTGTTGAACCATTTTTAATACCAGCAGAAGCTTTTACGCCAAATGGAGATGGTATAAACGATACCTGGATAGTACCTGGTATTAATAATTATCCAAATAACGTAGTTCGTGTGTATAATCGATGGGGCCATGAAGTCTTTATCGCCAATAACTATCAAAATGATTGGACTGGAAGACACAATGCAAACAGTACCCTGCTTCCTACCGGTTCCTATTTATATATAGTCAATTTGGGCAATGGTACTGATCCCTTGAAAGGTTGGATATTCATCAATTATTAATAAATAAGAAGTCAATAAAATGAAATTTATATATAAAACAGTACTAGCCCTTAGCTTTTTAACCGTTACCGGGGCATTCGCACAGCAAGATCCTAATTATACAATGTACATATATAATATGAATCTTATAAACCCTGCTTATGCAGGAGCCAATAACACCACTGACGTAGGTATAAACGTAAGAAGCCAGTGGAACAATATAAAGGGCGCACCCGAGACCCAAAGTTTTATTTTTGGAACACCAGTTGGTAAGAATATTGGCTTGGGACTATCCATTATTAGTGATAAGACATTTATAGAAAGGCAGACTTCCATCGTAGCTGATTTTTCGTATCATCTTAAATTATCATATCAGCACGATTTATATTTTGGGGTAAAGGCCGGTTTTAATTCCTACAAAGCAAATACTGATGGTCTGGTTACTTACGGTGTACAGGCAGACCCTAACCTAATGAAACTGAAAGGTAGGTTTAATCCCAATTTTGGAACAGGAGTCTATTTAAAGCACGAAGATTATTTTTTATCTCTGTCCGCACCAAAAATCTTAAGTAATAATCGATTGGAACAAGAAGATGGGATCGCACGAACAGGAACGGACCGGCAACACATATACCTTGCTGGTGGGTATAATTTTCAATTGAGAAATAGTATAGTGTTCAAACCAACGGTATTGTTCAGATATGTGGCTGCAGCACCTTTGTCTGTTGATCTTACGGGTAGATTTTCGTTCAGTGAAAATTTTGAACTCGGGGCGGCCTATCGTATCAATGAAAGTATCAGTGGTCTATTCATATTTAATGTCACTAAAGTAGTACAGATAGGATATGCCTATGAATTTGCAAATAGCAGTAACGTAAGAAATATAGCTAATGCTACCCATGAGATTATGATGAATCTTAGGCTGTAAACTATCTGAACATTTTATATTTATAACAGAATTCAGATTTATAAAAAGGAGAAAGGTAATTCTGTTTCTCGAAGTTATTATTGTGGAGCAATACGTAACAACATCTTTCGCTAATGCTGGATATAACTTTATTTTTTCAAATAATTCGAAAGTTCGTCCGCCGTATTTTTAAGAAGTCAGTCAAAGAAATAAGTACCAATAAGCACAAAAATAGTTAACGAGATGGGCGCAATGAAGCTCAATGCTCTTTTCTTTAAATATACGCTTATGGAACACTTTGGCTTTACTTAAACGACTACTATTTGTAAAACATTCGTAAGTATAGCAAAGTTTAAATAAAGGTGAGATTGAACACTATAAGTTCTGTGTAGATAGGCTAATTAGAACTTTTTAGGCCTAGATTGTAGCTTTTTACAGGCAGTTCTACTTTGTACCGCCGTATTTTACCTTTAAGAGGTTTTAAGGTTACTGCCTATTGTTCTAAAATCCGGTTATTAGTATTTGGGGTTTTTGAATTGGGTAGAGAATGCTATAATGTACCATTATAACAGTTCTAGTATTCTTCAAGTCTGTGGACTTCTCCATTTCAGAAAGTTGTGGTAATTTTGTCTGCTCTTTAATCGCTAAGTTCAATTTTTGAGCGTCTTGGTTGATTTTATTCCGCTTATTCCAATAATTTAAAATATATTTCTTTGTCTTTTTAGTAGTTTGTGTCGAAAATATTGCGAGCCCAATCCATTTAGAGTCCTCATTTCTAAGGTCGCTTTCGGAAATCAAATTTCCATTTGCTGTATCAGTTTCGCTTAACATTAGCATTTTTATTTGATGAGAATCCAGTTCTAGTCGATCAATCTGCCTTTTAATATGTTCAGCGTTTTCATAATTCGTTTTTAATTAAAATTCGTCAAATTTATTGGTTTTGTTAAATTTTGGGTAGGAGCTGTAGAAATGGTACATGGGTTTGTTTCTTTCAAAAAATCTTAAACTTATATACCAACTAATCTGATTCTTCGGACCTTGAAGAAAAACGATTGGGGTTTTTAATAAGTTCAATTAAGTGAACATAGGTTTATTTGTATGTTCGATCACGGGATTCGTACTTTGTATGAGAAGCTTTTCACTATTTAAATGATTTTTAAGGACTATAATTAAGCGTAAGGATCAAGTATACTTTTCTGAAAAGGGAACAAACCGTTAAAGCCTTTGATAAACGTATTATCAATAAGTTTTCAATCATTTCCACGGATGTTAAATTTTATCCGGAAATCAAAATTGTATTGGTAAGGAACGATTATCCTAAAAATCTATGTATAATTCCCTTTAATTTCACCTAATTACTCTTTTTTAAAATGATTGGTAATTTAATAGTAGGTAAGAAAAATTCTAATTGAATAGTCATTCATCGAATAGTACACTTCGCTTATCGATACTTTCACACACGTTTAACGTCATGTAACAACATAAAATAGGAATTTTCTTACTTTTTTAAGAATATTGCTCTTTAATGTAATAGAATAAATACGATACTTGATAATGGACAAATTTATTATAGAAAAAGGCACATCATTTTCACAAACACGACTCATAGTTTAAACTCGCTTGGCCGACAAAAACTAATTCATAGGGTAGTCGCCCTATTATTTGCTTCGTCAAAAGAAATTTTAAAGAATTTAACTGTTGACAATCTTATGGTTATAAGGACCACGATTAGAACATAATACTCGTACGAGTATTGATGTTTCAGAAAATTAAAAATATCTATACTATGTAATATTCAACCAGTATGAACATTAAAAAACACATTAAATCTATGAGGGTTCAATTCCCCAAAGCTTATTTCGTATGAGAAAAGGAAGTTTAAAAATTCAAGGTATTCATTGATAAAAATATTCTATTGAATACCTCGTATGCTTGTATCGAGGAAGTTTATTCGCTTTTATATTAACATAAATTAATCTTTCAAAACTATGCCTGAATTCTCTAAACGTAGAGTGGAAATTGTCTTTACACTTTCTCTATTGACCTCGGTCATTTCTGTGATTTGGTGTATTCTAGCTAGAAGCTTGAATATGTTGGAGCTGAGCAATTATATTGGGGCAACGGTACCTCTTTTTGTGTTTTCTGCTATTATTTCTAAAAAAGGAAACCTTACTCTGGCGCGTATCATCTATATAATCGCTTTTAATTTGAGCGTTGCCATAACTTCTTCGTTCGTCGGAAAGGCCGGCAGTGTGGAATTTATATTGATGTTTGCCATGGCATTACCTTTTGTGTTTTTTTCGTTTAGACGGGAAAAAAACTATATCGTAATTTTTCCAGTGCTGTCAATTGCACTTTGGTTTCTTCTGTATTTTACGGATTTTAACCTATTTACAAATACAAAGATGGATGCTTTACTCGCAGGAAAGTATATTTATCCTATTTCCATTTTTACCAATATAGTTCTAGTTACCTATCAATTGATATTTTTCTCTTTCATCAACGCTCGATTTTATTCGAACATACATAATGAATGGGAAGATGCCATTGAGGCATCAAATGCCAAGTCTAGGTTTTTGAGCATGATGAGCCATGAGATTCGAACTCCGCTGAATGCGATTACTGGGCTCTCCCATATCTTAGGCGATACTAACCCTAGAGAAGACCAACGGGACAATATAGAGGCACTGAACTATTCGGGGAAAATATTGCTGAATTTACTAAACAATGTGTTGGATTTCAGCAAAATGGAAACTAGCGTAATCGAGCTCGATTTAATTCCCACAGACATATTGGCAGCTGTAAAGCAGATAAAAAAGATACATGAGCCTGCTTGTTTAAGTAAAGGGATTGCTTTAGACTTGGAGATTGATGAAGAACTTCCAAATGTCTGGTTAGATATCGTGCGTTTCAATCAGGTAATCAACAATCTGGTCTCTAACGCCATAAAATTTACCGAAAAAGGAAATGTGACTTTAAAAATAATAAGGCATAAGCACATAAATGGAAATGTGCTTATGCGTACTGAAATCATAGATGTCGGAATTGGTATTACTCAAGAACAACAAGAAAAAATATGGCAGCCATTTACCCAGGCCTCTATTAGTACAAATCGTTTATATGGAGGTACCGGACTTGGCTTGCCAATCGTTAAAAGTATAGTGGAAGCCATGGGATCTACAGTAAAAATAGAAAGTGATGTCGGGGTCGGAAGTCGCTTTTACTTTGATTTAGAGTTAAAACCGGCTTCAAACAGGCAGGTAGATCAGAACACCCTTAAAAAAGAGCGAAATCTAAAGGGCAGAAGAATATTGCTGGTAGAGGATAACAAAATCAACATTATGGTCGGCAGACAGATATTAGAAAAGGCCAATCTAGTTGTAGATGTAGCTTTTGACGGTCTAATGGCCGTAAATATGGTACGGGAAAACAATTACGATGTAGTCTTAATGGATATTCAAATGCCCATAATGGATGGCTATGCTTCCACCCAGGAAATCAGAAAATTCAATACCACTTTACCAATCTTGGCGCTATCGGCCTCGGTATTCCTTGAAGTGAAGAACAAGATTTTTAAAAGTGGCATGAACGGTTTTATTTTTAAACCTTTTGATCCCGAAGACCTGTTCAATAGAATCGAAAAGGTGATGGATATATCGTATGTTTAATAGTTTCCTTAAAGAAAAATTCACTGAATTTCATAGTTTCACCTTGCTGATAATCCCAAACACCACTTAGGATATTAACTTTATCGCTTTCAGTTAGCTCTTCCTATTGGTCTGAATTCTTAATTTGATAATTTGAAGTAATTTGGCAGTCCTAAAATAGAATCATCTATTAAATATCGGTTCCGTACTACAAACTCTTTTTTAGTGTTATTCAATGTTACTTTGCTCATGTCAGTACGCTAACGTAGCGTTGCAAAAACCTTACATTACTTATATAACCCAACTATGAACTGTTTACCTAATCAAAATAGTGTCGTACCTCATCCTTTATTTAAACTTCGAATTTTGTTTTAATTCGCCCACACGATTTTCTATCGCATCGTTCTATAAATATATGGGTATAGCCACCTCGATATCTATCATTAGAAAGTGCTGGCTAAGCTGAATGATGTATTCATATCCTCAAAGTGGGGTTTTAAACATGTTCTAAGTTCTAAGAGTGCCTATTTAATAGGTAATCTGTGAGGTAAACGGCTCAGAATATTTGGAAGCCCTTCCAACGATTGGAGCCATAGTAGCAAATACTTCTAATTTTCTGCTAATTGGTGACATCTCCTTATTAAATCTACCTAAAGTAAGCGCCATAGGAGTCTCTATCGTCATTTTCGCCTCAGTTGCTTTTATCATGGTCGCTTCTTGACCTAGAAGATCATCTTTTCTACCTAAAGCGATCGAAACAACGACGCTTTCGTCCCAATTAGGTATAACAAGGGGGGCATCTAAAGCTCCATGAATATCATAAACGAAAACATGTAAGCAATAAGGCATTTCTAGCTTTAGATCCAGTTCATGGAACTGTATTGTTGTTAGTACGGTTAAATCGTTGATGTCATCTCCTACGTTAATATATTTAGGTATTTTTTGCAGTTCTACGGAAAGTATCTTGGCCATGATTATTATTTTTTAGTGTTGATTAATTGACGTTTCATAGAGGCAAGGATACCAACAAGAACACCGACCCCGAAACTACCTAAGATGATAAGAACCCGGGACATTGATAATTTCCAAAGTAAAAATTTAACATCGGTAACCTCTGCGTTTTGTAACGAAAAAATCACGATTATAACTGCAAATAATAGGGCTAGAATAGTTTTGAATTTCATTTTATAATTTTTTTTGACAACCAAAGTAGCGTGATTATGCTGCTTTCTTACATGTGAAACCTGTATCTCATACGAGACCTCAAGTTTGGAAATAAAGATATGGTCGTTGAAAAGTCGTTGTTCAGTTTGTTCAATGCTTTTTCCAAATTCTTATCGGTATGATTAAATAGAGCATCTTCTAGGTGACCTACTTTTTCGACCAAACTTTTGCAGCTATTTTTGATATTTTCTATTTTTCAATCGTGTATGTTTTATGGTTATACTATGTATACACAGACTTTTAAAAAAGTCACAAAAAACGTTAGATTAAAAAAAATGCCTCCCATAAGAGAGGCATTCGAACCTTAGTTGTAGGGAGTTAAAAATATGCAGTATGTGCTTACCTTTTTATAATCTTAGATTTATCTGTCAACCCTTTAATCTGTACTTCGGGATTTCCGTAAACATATACATTGCTCTTACCTTGAGCATAAACTTCTAAGTTTCTAGACGCATTAATATATACATCAGAGTTGTTTGAAGTGTAAAGGTCGGCAGAACTGATCTTCATTTTTCTAGCATTTAAATTCCCGGATTTCTTCAAATTGAAGCTTGCATAGTCCGCATCACCATTAAGGTCTAAGTCAGCTGAGTTGTTCAACGTAACTCTTACCTTGTCGGCAATGACATCAGCCTTTAAATCCGTTCTATCATTCATCACTATGGTCGTATTTTCCGACTTCACTTTTATGTCGCCTCCGGCATCCCTGTGCAATGTAATGGTCACATCATCAGCTCTAACATCCAAATTTTTTATCCGACTAGAATTGTACGCATTAAGATAGAATTTTTTAGCTGTGAACCTGCCTTCTCCATTTACTTTAGCATCGTTCTTCAAAATTAAATGTTCAATTTCAACAACAGTTAAGTTGATCTTCAACTTTTTACTGCTTGTGATGTTATTTGAAGTATATATTTTCAATATGCTATCGGTAACGGAAAACTGAAGAATGTCAACAAGGTTACTGTCTATGTTCAAGGCATAGGCATTATTGTTGCCTTGGGTTATGGTGACTTCCAATGCATCGTCTATTTCTAATGCATTGAATTCACCTTGAATTTCCTTAATAACCTGGGTTACTTCCTTATTTCCTTTAATTTTCGGTTTCTTTTGTGCCGCCAATGACACACTTATTAAAGCTATTGCAAAGAAGAGTACGTGTTTTTTCATTATTTAAATATTTAAAAGATTATTACTTGTCTATTCTTTTTACACCAATTTTTCAAAAGGTCACATTTTAAACAAAAAATAATTTTCAAATTACTTGGAATCTTCCGTAACCAGTATTTCCTCTTCCATGATTTTATGTATCGGTACAACTAGTAGCCCCTGTTCGGTTCGTATGTCCATGGTAAGAGATTCTAATGCTTCAATAGTACCAGATACATTCTTGTAGGTAACTTTTTGCCCGATCTTAAATTTTTTACGTGCGTAGGATGTTCTAATAATATCTTTGACAATATCTTTTGAGCCAAGACCAAATGAGATGGCCACGGCCGCTACAAAGCCTCCAAGAATCAAAGTGGTATTGTTTCTAATAATGACGGTTTCGATGCCTGCTTGGTTTAAGGCGGTAACCGTAATGATGAAGGCAATGATATAGAATACCAAGGTGCTTACGAGTTTGGCACCTCTAAGATCAAAGGAGTCGAATACCCCTTTGATGGCTTTCTTTACAAAATTCGCTATATACAGGCCGACCATGAACACTGCTATGGCGCTAAATAATTTTGGAAGGTAGTGCATTAGATTACCAACTTCTTGTGAGACAATTTCCCATTTCATTATATCGGCGGCTGCGATGAGGAACACTAGGAATAATATCCATTTAACAAAAATCAGTATCACCTTTGAAATATCGAATTTTAAGGAGGTTTTTCCGGACAATACTTTTTCATTCAGGGCATTTGTCCATTTATCGGCCTTAACGAATTTTAAAACCCTTTTTAGCACCAAAATAATGATTTTGGTTATCAGCCATCCGATCAATAGGATCAATACCGCACCAAAGATGTTCGGAACGGCTTCCATGATGGTTCTTCCCATCTCATTAATAGTGTTTGCAGTCAACTCTTTCCAAGTAGTAATTGTTTCCATTTTATTGTGGTTTATGGTTTTTTATGTTGCTTTAGGTTTTTATAAATCTGTTTTGCCGTCAATGTAAACGCTGAAGAGAAAAACCTTGTAAGGTGCATGAGAAGTTTGGCATCTTCAATGTCAGATAAAACCGTGTTTCTTAAATCTGAAGGAACTTCTTTTAAAGGAAGCCCCATTCTTTTAAAAATAACTTCTTTACCCATACGTTCACACTTTTGGGGAATTAAACGATTGCAGCCTTCTTATAGCTTATTACCCAGATAAATGAAAAGGTCACATCAAAACGTTTATTTGTTATTTAGAATAAGCGCTAATGCTATAATCATTCTTCCTTTTTATCATTTTTGAAGAAGTCTTTTAAAACGGATAAATATTCAGTACCAAAAAGTTCGGTAAAGCTTTGGAATAATTTAGCCGTCTCGATATTTGATACCAATTCCTCTTTTGCTTCTTCTGGAAGTTTCTTATCTGTTTCTATTTGTTTGAAAATATTCTCTTTCATATTTAAAGTGTATCATAAATTTTTACAACTTTTGCCTTGGCTCTGTTCAATCTCATTTTTATGGCACTTTCACCAACGTCAAAGGAAGCTTGTAATTCTTTGATAGAAACATCATCTTGATATTTTAATAGTAAAAGTGATTTTTCTTCAGGGGCTAATAATTCAAGAGCCTTGGTAAGTTTTTCGGCATTTAAGGTGTTTATCTCATCGATTTCAACGTTTTCCTCACTTAAATGATACTCATGGGCATCCAGAGGTTCCGACCTGTTTTCTTTCTTTTTGTCCCTGTTCACGTAATTAATGCAAAAGTTATAGACCATGACGTACAACCATGTGGAGAAAGATGCCTTATCACTATTGAAAAGTTGTAATTTTAAAAAGACTTTTAGGAAAATTTCTTGTGTGAGATCTTTTGCATCACTATCATTTTTAGCAAAACTAAAGCACTTGTTATAGACCTTGTTACCATAACGGTCATAAAGAATACCAAAAAGTTGACTGTCTTTTGAGGCATTTATTTTATCGACCAGCTCCCCATCGCTCATCTTTTTTGCCAAGGTGAGGTACGATTCCTTTTTGGAGCCTACAAATACTAAAATAAGCGTTTTGAGTACTGACATTTATTATTTGAATCTGTCGTTTTGTTGATTAGATTCTGACCGATTGAACTTTAACTATATAATGTACTAATAAATTTCCTTTGTTACCAGTTCTGAAATTAAACGAAACTGATGAAGACCAAGAAAACCTATAGTTTAAATGAACTCTAAATATGCTGTGAATGCATGAAATAGGGCCTCTATTTGTGGAAGGCTTCTTGCGATCTGTACAGAGATCCGAACCTACATTTAAAACTTCTTGAAATAAAAGGCTTGCCAAAGGGTGGTTGTTAGGCTTATCGCAGGGCTCATTTTTTAAAATGGGTTGAACGCACATAGTGATTCTTAACATCAACGTTTTAAAAAAGGGAGCTAAGACTGTGGTGTTACCTGTAGATGGCCAAATACCCTTGATGTGAAAAATTGATATCATGCAATTTTAAAATGTAAAAATAGACCCCTTCGGGAAGCCCTCTGTTTCTTTCGATTACCCAATTTACATTGGCAAATCCGTCAAAATTATTTTGGTAATCTTCGGCCTCATAGACCAATCGCCCCCAACGATTATAGATTTGAAGCGAATTATTGCCCGGGGAAAGTGAAATTGCATCTAAATATAAAACGTCATTAACGCCATCGCCGTTCGGTGTTAAAAGATAGTTTCCTAAATCTGCAACAGCCTTGTTGTCTAGGCTACCAAACGTAATAGCACCATACTCTTGGGGGTCAAAAATAGCTGAGGTAATAGTGCCTGATTGCAGATCTCCTGAAACCATTGTGATGCCCAGACTTACCCAAGTATCTTTTTCTATGTGCCAACCGACCACCCGTAAGTTTTTTAGTTGTTCTACAACGTTTTCCAAGCGACTGTTCTGATTCCAGAATAGTCGTACCCTTGAAGGTACTATAGCTTCTAAATCCCAAAACTCATACGGACTCACGGCTGTTACCTTAGCCGTGCGCTTTTCAGTAGGATAGGATGACATAATGCTTGTTGGGTAGTTGGGGTCTTCTTGAAAGTAAGCGCACTTTGCGCTGGCATTTATATCTTCTGAAAGTAACTGTAAGGGTTTGAATTCGTTGCCATAACCTACGGGAAAGGTGAAATCTTTTTTATGTGTAAGTGAAGCGTAGCCATCAATTTTTGTAGTATCTGACAGCCCTGAATAGAAGGCTTGGTCGATAAAGTCTAAATTGACATCTAAAAATGATCTTGGTGTATTGATGTCTCCCAGAATAAGGTTCAGGTTATTGGTTACCCCAACACCGACTTCAAGCATAAGATCATCGGCGACCATAACCTCCATATCATAAAAAATTGGACGAAACGCACCCGAAACGGTCAGAAACCCGTTTTCGCCAAAAAAGCCTACACGCCCCGAGTTTTCATCAAATGTACCATCATTGACCAGATTTACATGAAACCCCATCTGGGCCTCATTTAAAAGTTTAAGGTTCCCGAAATTGCGAAGTGTATTCTGGCATTTTACCGAAGAACAGTTGAAAATGCAACTTACGAATACCATAAAAATATAAAACTTCGATATCATTTTGTAGTCGTTAGTTCTTGCCAATCAGAACCGTCGCTCTGTAGCCATAGTAGACCTTCTTTTTTTAATGTATTATCAACATCACCCTTGTTATTTAGGAAATCGCTAATTGACGAATCATGCTTCGTCGGGTTTTTTATAATATAAATTCGTCCTTTACATTGAGAAGCGCTTGGTAGGGTGATATCATGATCTTCACCCAGAATAACAGTGTGGTGGGTCTCGTTTAAGGTCAAATCTCCTGTTGTTTTAATAATGGCTGTGGAAAAGGAACCATTGGTATGTAGTGTGGAGTTTGGTGTTTTGGTCCCGATTCCTACCCGTTGTTCGGCATCTATTCTCATAGCCTCTTGGCCACCAGTTGAAATACCTATTTCATTTGTAGCTGCGTTGAAAATACCTGTATCCGTATCGTCATTGAACGCGTACGATGGGCTACCCTGCGTACCATCTCCATTGAAAATTTTTAGGGCTTTTATAGTACCGTTCACTTCTAGTTTCTGGGTCGGATTGTTGGTGCCGATACCAAGCCTGGTATCATTGGCATTCCAAAATAGTGCGGCATTGTTCTCTGTTGGCGTACCATCGGTATCCGCAAAAAAGATAGAGCCTTCAGTACCTGAAACAGTGCTGTTAGTAGGCTGGTTGATTAAATCATTATAATCCCCTGAAAAATCATCAGATGCATCTGAATCATAGCTACTTAAATCGACTTCGACGATATCACCATCAGTGTCAACTCCAAGAATATATGAAAATCCGGTAGAGCTAAAATTACCAGTACCATATTGGTTAAAGCGTATGACTTCGTTGCCATCGGTAAAGGTCATCATTCGGGTATAGGAACCACCGCTTATATTTTCATTATAGTCGGCGAAAAAGAATTCACCTACTCCGGCACCTGAGGCGTTCATTCCGAATTGAAAGGATTTCAAGGTATTGCTCATACTACCCGAGTATCGATCAAAGATCATCGCTGCCGTATCACTTGAACGAGATAATCGTAAAACCGAGTTTTCACCTGCAATATGAAGTCCCCGTTGTGGATTGTTCGTGCCTATACCAACATTTCCCATGGTATAGATATCCTGATTGATATTGGTTGCAGTGTTGTTACTATTTGCTTGAAACCAATCACTATCTCGCAGACCGGATAGGTCTGCACTGAACGAGGTTTCCCCTTCGTCTACTTTCAAATTGGTTCCGTCGAATGATACTCCCGTAATATCGTCATCGTCTGATGTGACCAGCTGTGCATCGACATACGTTTTTACTGCGAGTTCTGTTGGGAACTTGGTATTGGTATCATCGGCTAAATTCGTATCCGTAGATTTATTGGCGCTGTCTTCTTTATTGGCCAGGGCATTTAAATTTATGGTCAGCCAAGTGCTGCCATCATATATTTTAGTGACCTCGGCGGTAGTATCGAACCAGATATCATTTTGTAGGGGAGCGTTAGGGGTAGTCGCAGCCGTAGTTACGATAGTATTCCTGACATTCACTAGCGTACCCTTCTGGTCAATGACCATTTTCTCTTGTGCATATATCCCAATTTGTAAAAATAGGAGCATGGCAAGAGTACTTAAGCGATATTTGGTACGTGTTCTAATAATGGCTACGAGTATTTAAATAGAAAAATTTTGTTTTAGGGAAGTCTAAAAACACGAAAGCACTAGGGTTGATTTTTCTTTAATCGTAAAATCGTAAAATTTATGTAGTAACAAATAGAGTAATAAAGCATAGCGCTAGTCAAAAAATCATGAACAGCGCTATGCAATAGAAACTTACTTCACAAATTGTACTTCGATTACGTCACCGTCATAGACCGCCCAATCATTAGGAACTGTCGTATTTGGCACTAAGGTAACTGTAGATGTTGCAACGGTATAATCAACATTGGCGATTAGTTTCGCCCCGTTTCTATAAACCCATACTTGACTGAAGGCCGGTAATACCGGGCTGCCCGTTAATGGATAGGCCGCTTGCGCCGCTGTGGCCGTAAAGCTTTCCTGTCCGCTTTGTATTAGATCCGTGGCCAATAACTTTTTAGTTGCCCCGGTCGCTTCGTCCCGTACTAAAATAGTGTAACCAGTGCCTGTACCAGCGCTTGACGCAGTCGTGGCATCTGAAGAAGCACTCTCGGTCGCGATGTCTATCAACTCGATACCATCAAGACCAAAAATATTTCCATCAACGTCGATAAAGGTGTCATCTGTAAGTGCGCCACCCAACTGCCAGGTCGTTGTGGT
The DNA here is from genome assembly GCF_005771495.1 of Maribacter sp. ACAM166. Taxonomy (GTDB): domain Bacteria; phylum Bacteroidota; class Bacteroidia; order Flavobacteriales; family Flavobacteriaceae; genus Maribacter. Next base: position 24,345 of record NZ_VAUW01000010.1, on the reverse strand, counting down.
TACATCGTCGGTCGTATTCGAGAGCATGGTAATTCCGTTTTTGGATTGCAGGTACTTAATAGTCCCCTTGTTGTCGACCACACGAACGGCTCCGGCAGTTGCTGTAGTACCGGGAACAACATCACCTTGTTTGGTGGCGTCGCCCACTACTTGTTGTGCGCTACCTATTCCGAAGGTAAGCAGTGTCAGAGCCAAAACTCCGGTTTTGAATGCATTTTGGTACGTCTTTTTGTTCATAATATTTAATTTAGGGTAATAGTTAATAATAATTAATAAAATTTTAATGATTTCTAGAAAAATTGAACGATTCTAATTTCGTCGCTTTCAAAGCATATAACATTGGTTTCCAGTTTTATAAGGTTGCTTCCTGAAGCGGTAAAATCTATTTTTATACCATTACGGTAGACAGCTATATTTTTTAGATCGGTAAACGCTAAGGGAGTGGAAAATTCCTGCTGTCCGTTAACCGCTATGATAATGAGCTCTTCCCTTTTCATAAACGAACTAGCTAACGTAGTGTGCAGTTCTCCGGTGGTTTCGTCGACAGCAAGTAGCTTTATGGTGTTGTCGGTTACTTCTGTAAGCCCTTCAATGGCCAAAGTGTTCGTGGCATTCGTAGTAATAACGGTAGGGTGGGTCAACTCCCCTCCAAGTTCTATATTACCCGATGGGGAAATACTAAGGCCGGCCCCAACACTAGATATACTGTTTTCAGTCCATGTCGTACCATTGTAAGCGAACATACCGCCAGTGGTGCGATCTACATAAATATCGCCGGCCACAGGATCTGTTACCGTAGTAGGTGAGGGTTGCCCTACGCCACTTTTCGGGTTGGTATTTATGAGAACCCATGCGAAACCATTCCAAACACTCACTTGATTGAATGTATCATCGATCCAGATATCACCGGCTTCGTTATTGGTCGGCCCAGCGATAGCGGTAGTGACCACTATGCCAGAATTACAAAGGCTTTTCCATGCTGCACCATCAAAAGTGAATATACAGTCGTAATCGATATTGTAGACCAATGCCCCTTTTAAGGGTGTCATTCCTTTCATTTGTAGATTGGTAATGCGCGTAGGAACAAATGCCTTGGTCTGGCTATCAAGCTCCAATATAGATGCACCATCAATGGTGTTGATGTTATTGCCTATTTTCACCTGTCCAAAACTGAGGAAAGTGAAGCATAATAATACGATGCAACTAAGGTGTTTCATAATAAATGTCATAAAATTAATTCGAAGAAAAAGCACTACTGTTAGATAAATAAGACCGTTTTTTTGAGGCTATCTTTTAAAATTTAATAGCTAAAGAATAAAGGCTTCCTATTTTTTTTTGCCACATTATTTTCTTGTAAAAAATTCAATTTTCTGTATAAATCACTAATGCTCAAAGACGGCATAAACTGATGAGCGTTACCCTTTTTATTTGAGGAAAACTTATCAGTATGACCCGGTGTACTATTAAAGTGCTCTTTTAGTAAAATATTAAATTTTTCGGGGGTTAGGGGTTTATTCACAAACCCAGATACCTCCTTTATCTTTTCTGCTCTTGTTTTGTCTTCAGGGTTTATGGATGAAGAAAGAATCACAATTATAATTTCATCTTTTTGATCGAATTTTAGTTCTTTAAACGCTTCCATAAACTCCCACCCATTTATGCAGGGCATGTTTAAATCAAGCAAGATTAAGTCTGGAAACAGATTCGTTTCCTTAATTCCTAAATTCAATATATCTAGGGCTTGCTGACCGTTTTCAGCAACTTGTATGTGGTCTGTGCAGCCATTTTTCTTTATTATATAGTTGTTGAGGTAGTTAAACTCTCGACTATCATCTACAAGTAAAATACGTTTTAATTTATTTGTCATTGTTCGTTTGTTTTAATCGTGAAATAAAATGCACTTCCTGCATTTAGATTTGATTTCATCCAAATTTCCCCATTGTGCATTGTAACAATTTTTCTACACTGTGCAAGGCCGATACCAGTGCCTTCATAGTCTTCTTTGTTATGTAAGCGTTGAAAAATGATAAAAATCTTTTCTTTAAACTCTTCTTCAATGCCGATACCGTTGTCCATAAACTTGAATTGCCAGCCATCTTTTAGCTTTTTGGTAGAAATATGAATAATGGAGGGAACATTGTGTTGGCTGTATTTTAAAGCGTTACTAATGAGGTTTTGGAACAATTGTTTCATTTCAATAGGGTAGGCCAGTAATTCTGGAAGTTCTTCGCAAGTGATAACCGCTTCTTTTTCTTGAATAAGAACGTGCAGGTCTTCTTCTATAAATGCCAGTAATTTATTGCAATTCACCTTTTCCAATTTTCTTTTACCGCCTATTCTCGAATACTCAAGTAAGCCTGTAATTAAGCTTTTCATTCTCTTGGTAGATTGCTGAATGAAATCAAGATAACGATCGGCATTGCTATCTAATTTGCCTTTATACTCTTCTTCTAATAATTTAGCAAAACAACTTACGGTGTCTAGAGGTTCTTGCAAGTCGTGAGAGGCGATGTAGGCAAATTGTTCTAATTCTTTGTTCTTGGTCTTGAGCATGGTTTCTGAGGCAACTAATTCTTGTTGAATCTTTTGCTTATTTGCTAAATTTTGCTTCGCTATGAACAAGTTAGCACATGTGGCTAATAGCAACTCTAGTTTATCAATGAACGAATCATTATAGCCCCCAGGTCTATTGGACACTCCCACCATACCGATTAATTTATCGTTGTTGTATAATGGCATACCCATAAAGCTACCCAGATTAGAATGATGTTCAGAAAGCTCCTCGCTATATGGATCAGTATAAAGCTCGTTGGAAATTATTGGTTTACCAGTTGTAATTACTTGTTTTAAAAGAGCATCAAGGTTCTTAAAATTCAATTCTTCAGTGGTTATTTTTTTGTAAAACGAGCCTTTTTCTTCGTTCGGGTATACATTGGTTATAGCTTGTATTTCAAGGGTAGGTTTTTTGTTTTTATCCACCACTATTTCACCAATAAAACCGTATTCACTAGCTGTTGTGTGCAACAAAACATCCAATAGGTTATCGAAAGGTATTTGAGAGCTACACGTTGTAATAAATGATGCTTGTACCTCTCGTAAAGCCTCTAGCATTATTTTGGCTTCCTTTTTTTCTGTAATATCTTTGTTCGTTCCAATCATGCGAATAGCCGTGCCCTGATCATCACGGATCACCTTGGCAGTAGCATGAATGTGATGTACAGAATAATCAGGCCAAATAACCCGAAATTCGGTATCGAAGCTTTTGTCACCGTTTAAAGCTAGAAGAATTTCTGCATCGATATAGGTCTTATCCTCAAAATGAATTTGAGAAACCCAGATATCATAAGGCTTTCTAAAATCACTTTTATTTAGGCCATACAAACTATATGCAGTATCATCCCAAATAAGGCTATTGTTACTAATGTCCCAGTCCCATATACCCAATTGAGCTGCATTAACTGCCAATGCAAGTCGTTCTCGCTGATTTTCAATAGTATCGTCAGCTTTCTTTTGCCGGGTAATATCCTTAACTACTGACCAGACTAAGTCTTCACCATTTTTACCAGTTATTTTCACTCCATTTATCAATACGGGATACCGCTGTCCGTTTCTATGAATATACTCTTTCTCATAAGGGCCAAAACTATTTATTTTTGCCAACGAATCGAGCTGTATTTGTTCTTGTACTCTGTAGTCATCTGGGGTTAACTCCCAATAAGAAAGTTTATTCAGTTCATTGATAGAATATCCTGTAAACTTTGAAAACTCTCGATTTATTTCGATGAAATGCCCTTGCATATCATTTAAGATTATACCCACCGGTGCGATATCGAAAAAGCTTTTGAGTTTAAGCTCATTTTCCACAAGTGTTTTTTGCTGTAGTTTAAATTGCGTTACATCTCTTATCAAATGGTCTATGCCAATGGGCCTATCAAATTCATCAGTACGTATCCTGAAATTAACCAACACATGTAAGCGTGATTTATCTTTGGCATAAAGATCTGTTTCAAAATTATTGCAAGATCTCGTTTCCTTTATTAGAAGAAAATCGTTGGTTGCATTTTCTTTATCCATAAAAACGTTCACACTATTTTTTCCAATTACTTCTTCAGGTCTATAGCCAAAAAGTTCATAAACGGACGGTGATATCATTTCAATGATGCCGTCATTATTCACCCGAATAAAAACATCACTTATCGCTTTAAATATATTATGAAATTTATTTGCTTTTTCTTCCATTAATAGCAAAGCTTTCTTTTCATCGTTATGTACTTGGTACACTTGAAGCGCCCCGTCTATTAGTGCTTTCATTTCACCAAAATCAAAAGGTTTATTTATAGAACTGAATATCCCTATTTCGCTGCTTACCTCTTTTACCATATTGATGTCAGCGTATGCCGTTACCATGATACTTTTTATATCGGGCCATTTTAACGTGGCCTGTTTTAACAGTTCCATGCCCGATATGTTTGGCATGAGTTGGTTCGTAATAATTAGCCTTATATGATTTTTCTCAAGTATTTTTAGTGCTTCAGCACCAGATAGCGCAGTGAAAATTGTATAATGACGTTTCAAATTCGTTTCAAAAACACGAATGTTACTTGGTTCATCATCTACGTAAAGTATGTTAAGTTTTTCTGCTTCCATAACTGTTTACTTTATCTTAGGAATACTGATTGTAAATTCAGTGCCTTCTCCCATTGTACTTGCAATACTGATTTTTCCGTTATGTGATTCAATTATGCTATGACATATTGATAATCCCAACCCGGATCCTACATCTTTAGTGGTAAAAAATGGATCAAAAACCTTTTGAAATATTTCTTCCGGTATTCCATTCCCGTTGTCTTTTATACTGATATCTATTTTATTCTTAAATGTTTTGGTGTTGATGGTAATTGTTCCATTACCATCAACAGCCGCTATGGCATTGTTTATAATATTCAAAAAGACCTGATTGATCTTCCCGGGATGGCATTTTATAACAGGCAATGTAGGATCGTATTCTTTTTTTATTTCAATACCATTCTTGTATTTGACCTGTAAAATTTTCAATGTTGATTCAAGTCCTGCATGAATGTCAGATTCTACCATTTCACCTACATCGATTCTTGAAAAGACTCCCAGTCCTTTAACAATTTCCGAAGTACGAGTCGCCCCTAGTTTGATATCATCTATTAGTTGTGGTATCAATTCTTTAATATCGTCGTATTCATATTTCGATTTAAGGAGTTCTATTTCCTTTAAAACGCCGTTAAGGGTGCCAGTGTCGGTTGAATTTATTGAGTCGTACTTTTGCATGATCATCCTAAGGTCATTAAAACTCATTTCCAAAGCAATCACGCCTCCATTAATAAAGTTTACCGGATTGTTTATTTCATGGGCAATACCAGCGGTAAGCACACCCAATGAGGACATCTTTTCAGACTGTACCAATTGTACCTGCATTTGTTTTAAATGTTGCAACGCTTTTTTAAGATCCTGTTGTTGTTTTTTAAGGGTTAAATGCGTTCTTATTCTGGCAATTGCTTCTTTTGCTATAAATGGTTTTTCAATATAATCTACCCCGCCCATTTCAAAGGCTTTAACTTTTTCTGCGGTTTCTGATAAAGCACTAATAAATATGACAGGTATGTCAGCTGTTTTTTCATCGCTCTTTAACCTCTCACACACTTCAAATCCATTCATATTTGGCATCATAATATCAAGTAATATGATGTCTGGTGCGTTGTTTTTAATACTCAATAAGGCTTGCTCCCCATTATTAGCGATTCTTACCTTATAACCTTCGGGTTTAAGGATTCTAGAAAGCACTTTTAGGTTTTCTGGGATATCGTCAATTATAAGTATGGTATGACTCATGTCTTTGCTTGTATTGTTTTTTAGTGTGCTTTAGGCTTCGATTGCCCGTCTATTTTAGTTTACAAAAACACACTAATAACATAATTGCTGTATTTTTTCTAAGTTAAAATCACCTGTTAATCTTTGAATATATTTTGCCAATGGCAGGTTGACCACTTTAATGTCGTCGATAAGTGCTTCAATGGCGTCGATATCCCCTTCAGTTGCACTTTTTTTAAGGTTGTCCCTTAGTTCATCGGACAAAGCCTTTAGTTCTATTTTTGCATCAATTAGCTCTTTTTTATTTTCTGTACATGTAACGATTGGCTCATATTCATAGTCAATTTTCGCACATTGCTTTATTTTTTCTAGTAATTCTGTTTCCATAAAAGGTTTGCGTACAAAAGCATCTGCACCTAATTCAAGTAGGTCTTCCCCTTTGTCATCAAAAGCACCGGCACTTACGGCAATAATTGTGGGATCTTTCCCATCCTTTAGTTGTCTTATTTTTATCGTTGCTTCTTTTCCGTTCATAACGGGCATTATGGTATTCATAAGTATCACTTGGGGTCCCCATTGGGTATAAAGATCAATTGCCTGCTTACCATTTTTAGCCTCTTTTATTTTAAAGCCAATCGGTTGAAGAAGTCTTTTTATAATGTCTCGATTTTCAGTATTATCATCAACCACAAGAACACGCATTTCAGTCTGCCCTTCGGCTAACCTAAGCACCTTTTTTTTTGTTGATTTATTTTCAATTTGTTCACCCTTAACAGCCGTGTATTCAAACGAAAAATAGAATGTAGAGCCAAATCCTATTTTACTTTTTACAGTTAGCTGACCATTCATTAACCTTGCTAGCTGTTGACCAATAGTCAAACCAAGACCGGTGCCCCCGGCTGTTTTCGTACCCTGATCGGTCTGTTCGAATGCGTTAAAAATAAGTTCTTGTTCATCTTCGGGTATACCAATCCCCGTGTCTGACACTTCGATCATAATCTTATTTTCATTTAAATAGGCAACCAAACGCACGCTTCCTTTTTTGGTGAATTTTGCTGCGTTTCCCATTAAATTAAATAGTACCTGGCGAATACGGCTTTCATCACTATATATGATTTCTGGCACATCTGAACCTATATCGATTGAGAATTGTAGGTTTTTGTCTGCCATCACTATACGTAACATCTCATGGATGTCCTTTAGCAGGTTATGAAAATTAAATGCGTTAAGTGACAATGTGACCTTTCCCAGCTCTATCTTAGACATATCCAGTATATCGTTTATGATTCCCAGTAGATGTTCCCCGCCTTTGTTAATATGATGAACGCTTGTCTTTTGATCATTGGTCAAGGTTCTATCATTTCCCAGAACTTGGCAATAGCCAATGATAGCATTCATTGGTGTACGTATTTCGTGGCTCATGTTGGCCAGGAACTGTGATTTTGCCCTATTTGCTTTATCAGCTGCTATTTTGGATTTTATGAGTTCACTTTCCAACTTTTTTCGTAGGGTGATATCTTTCCAGTTACCAACCATCTCGATAGGTTTTCCCGTTTTATCATATATAATTTTTAACTCATCGCTCATCCAACGATACTCGCCGTCTTTGTATTTCCAGCGGTATTCATGCCTGTACTTTTCTTTTGCAAAAAAACTTGAGAGTCTACTTAAAACCCGCTCTTTATCGTCTGGATGAACGTTTGATGCCCAAAAATTAGGATCCCGGATATAATCTTGAGGTGTGTAACCAGTAATTTCATGTATATTTTCGCTGATATAAATTGCCCCAAAAGGTTCTTTTGTTTCACAGGTATATGTTATGCTAGCAGTAGATTTAAGTAAGAACTTCAATCGCTTTTCTGAATCAAAAAGCGAGTCGTTTTCCTGTTTTAGGTTGTTAAGTTTGTCTGTACTTATTTTAAGGGTTTCCAGAGCATTCTTGTGTAAGTAAACCTCTATTTCTAATAAGTGGCTCTTATGCTTCAATATTTTATTCGCCGATAACAGCTGCTCTGTCAGTTCCTTGTTTTTTTTAATCAGGAGTGCGTTGTGCTTGTTTTTTTCCATATTTCTCAGCTTTAATAATTAGCTAAAAACATTACCGTATCACATCTTCATGTTTTTTGTCTCCGCGTGATATTAACAAGTGTATCGAACTTACAGGAAGGCCATTGAACTCGATACTATTTTTATAATTTTTCAATAGGATTTTTGCAAGTAAGATGGCGTTTTCTAGGTATAGCATATTATATGCGTTTGTTTTCTTAAAGTTCTCCAAAACCTAATAATTGCCGATCCTAATTGACTACTAATTCTATGAACGTTGATATTTCTTTTGAACATTGTTCATATATCGTTGTTACTCTGCAAATTTAGATTTGTATTGGCGATTCACAGTTAGGGGAAAGGCTTAAAAAAGTATAGGTGTTTGTCCTATGTGTTTTGTAGTCTATTTTAAATGCTTTCGGGGTAGGAAAAGAACTACTGATGATTTATGGAGTCTATTTGTCCCTATTTAAAGCAGGTTGGGTTGGCCAGTAGAAAGAATCGGCACGATCACAAAGTTATCGGGAGGCATACTTGCCTGTTCGAGGTACAGGTTCTATTGTGCGAGCTGTCTGCTTTATCTATCGGTTATCAGCAAAACAGATAAGATCAAGTCGAGGGATAAAACCTTGATTCCGTTGAAAAAAAGGGATGTTTCAACCATCGAATTTAACAGCTGTGGCTAATGCTAAAAAATAGAATTAACAAAATGGTATTTCATTAAAAAAAGAGAACAATTGTAGTTAGTCTACAAGATCATTTTTTATGGCGTACAGAATCATATCCGCATTAGATTTCATATTCATTTTTACAAGTATATGGGATCGGAAGGTACTTATTGTTTTTACACTTAATGATAGTTCATCACCAATTTGCGATACAGATAGGCCTTTTCCTATTAATTGCAACACCTCTAATTCCCTATTCGATAACGTGAAATGGCCATTCTTTTGATCTTTTTTACTGACATGTGAAATCAGTATTCTAGTCATAGCTTCTGTTATATATTGTTTGCCGTCGAGTATAGTCTTAATGGCTTTGACCAATAATGTAGGGGTTGTGTTTTTAGTGAGATAACCAGCAGCACCTGCCTTGACTACTCGCAACGCAAATTGATCTTCCGGATATACGCTTAATACCAATATTGGAGTTTTTATACCATTACGTTTTAATTCTTTAATGGCTTCAAGACCATTTCTTCCAGGCATATTTATATCCATTAGAATAATATCCCAAGGTTGTTCAATTGCTAATTTTAAGGCTTCAGGCGTATTCCCTGCTTCACCATACTGCACTTGAGCAAAGTTGTCATCAATTATATTTTTTAATCCTTGTCTTATTATTTGATGATCATCAACTAACAGTATTTTTAATATCATTATAGTGTATATCTTGATTTGGGGATTGTGACATTTATTTCAGTTCCGCCTTGTTTAGGGGAAAAAATTAAAAACTCACCCCCTACAATATTAGTTCTTTCTCTCATTCCGAGCAATCCCATCGAATTTATACTATCAATGTTTTTATTTGTTACCCCTATACCATTGTCACTAACAAAAAGCTGGATGTTTTTATTGTTATTTTTCAAAACAACGTTTAAGCTAGTTGCTTTGGCGTGCCGTGAAATATTGGTCAGTATTTCCTGAAAAATACGAAATAGGGCTGTTGTTTTTGCCTGATCAAGCTGATCTTTGTCATGTGGTTCGATATTGACATTGATTTTCATTTCGTTTCTTTTCATAAACTTTTCCAGTTGCCACTCAAGGGCTGCACTAAGCCCGAGTTGATCCAATATTCCTGGCCTAAGGTTGGCCGCTATTTGTTCGGCTGTTTCGATAGAACTGTTGGTTAAGCTGATCATTGATTGTAGTTCAACTGCTATGTCATTACCCTGACACTCCGGTTTTTTACTGATATGGTGCAGATCCATAAGAAGGGCCGTTAAATAATGCCCTAAATCGTCATGAATGTTCCTTGCGATGAGCGTTTTTTCTTCTTCCCTAATTCTTTCAATCCGTGAGGCCAATGCCCTAAAATTTTTCCTTGCTTGAATGAGTTTTTCCTTGGTAATTTTTTGTGACGAAATATCCCGTACTATTATTTGAATAATCGTCTTTTTGTTTAGCTCTATTTTAGTGAACAATATTTCCGAATCAAAAGTTGTTCCGTCCATTCGTTTAGAAATCGCTTCAAAATCAATGGTTCCCGCTACTAAAACCTTATCGAATTGCTCCTTTATTAGCTCAGTAATCGGCTGACCATTTGGTAAGAAACTAGAGAGTAAATCTTCCAGCTTCATTGCCAAAAAATCTTCCTTCTCATCAACGTTGTACATTTTTAAAGTCGCTATATTACAGTCCAAAAACTTCCTTCCATCATGAATAATTATCGCGTCTCTTGAATATTCGTATATAGCACGAAACTTGTCTTTACAATACTCTAAAGATTCTAATGTCAAAACCCGTGCACTAATGTCTCTACCCTTAAGCGTGAAATTGGTAATCTCATTTTTTACATTTTTTATGGGAGTAATAGTTGTCTCTTCATGATACAATTCATCATTTTTTTCTCTGTGCATTATTACACTTTTAAAAACCTCTCCCGCACCAATCGTTTTCCATAGATTTCCATAAAATTTAGTACGATGTTTTTCGGAATTTAATATAGTAGGTTTTTCACCCTGCAATTCTTCTTTACTGTAACCCGAAAGTTCTATCGCTGCATTATTTGTATATATAATTACAACATCTTCATCGGTAACTATAAAGGAATCTGCAGTTTGCTTAATAATATTAGATACACTCATTGAAAGTGTTTCGCCTTCCCTATATATCTTTTCCTGTTGTACACCCGCCACGATGTCACTAAAATTTTCATCAGGCTTTTCCTCACTGTTTTTAACGGCCGTGATATCAATATGAGTCAACAGCACCATCGGCGTCACTTCTTTTATTTTAGCAACCCTTAACAAAAACCATTGTGGTCCGTCGGCACTATGACAAGGATATTCCATTTCAAAATGGTCAACCTCCTCATTAATTACAGACAAAATACCTTTGTGAGCTTGCTGTTCCCTTTCCTTATCTTCAAGGGTTGCTTTTTTGCGTATTTTTAAATAGGTCAGTCCTGTCTTCGACTTTTTAAGTTTTCTAGCACTATTTTTATTGAATTTGTCCCATGAATCATTAGTGAGAATAATTTCACAATCCGCATTTAAAATCATTAAGGAATCAGAGATGGCATTAACAATATGTATGTGCTTGACCATTTTTAATCATTTAAATTTAAAGGTATTCTTTTATAAGCAACTTGCCGGTTGATAGGGTTGCTATTGTTGAAGCGGCGGATGCAAGTGTTTGATATCAAGCTTGCTAATTCGAAAAAAAATTATAGAAAGGGAGCGTAGTTTTTGAATGTTAGAACGAATTTTGCGTAATAGCCTCTGTGAATAGTTTTTTTAAATTTACACAGTAAAACAAATTGAATTGCTTGCACGTTTCCTTTACTAGCGCTCTAAGCTGAGGTGATCCTATGAATTGAAATACTGAAAGGAGGCAAAGAATATAAACAGAGAGGTTCATTAACAAATAGGAAAACCTACATGGCTTACCTAAGAAAAATTCAATACAATCTCAATATTCAATCCCACCCATATGTTTCGATAAACCTATCTTATTTCATAAAAGCCTTAGAAAACAAACGTGTTAAGACTATGAATCTTCTGTTCTTTTTTTCAATTTTGACTGTTCAAAACCTTTAAAAGGTCTAATCAACCTAGTTAGATTTATTTGAACTTGGGTTATGAGTACCATTTTTAATGAAACTGTGAAAATATTGGTAGCTACTTAGTGGATAACCAACTGTGTTTTGTGCTATTTTCAAAATTATATTTACACTAATTTTTGCACCGTTGAGTAAAAACATTTCAATTTCTAGGGGAAATTACTTCGACCAATTTATCGATAGTCGAATGTCAGAAGAAAGGCTAAAGTACATGAGTGAAGTCGTTAATATTGGAGTCAGACTTCTGGAAAAAAAGAAAGTAAGGTCAAAGCACTTCTAAATGCTATTCAAGAAAGAAGTCTTACCTAGATTTTGAACTGTTGCAGATTGAATTCCGGACAGGATTGAAAAACCTTCGAACTTAAAAGCTGTATCAGTCGATTCTTGGTATATTCGAACATATGGAACTAACACATGACAAAAGAAGCAAAAAAGAAGGCTTCGTTTCTGTAAGTGGAGCAAGACAACATAATCTTAAAGATGTAAGTCTTGAAATTCCCCGTGATGCTTTGGTCGTATTTACCGGAATTTCTGGCTCAGGTAAATCATCACTTGCCTTTGGCACTTTGTATGCCGAAGCTCAACGAAGATATCTTGAATCTGTGTCACCATACGCACGGCGACTTTTTCATCAAATGCCAATTCCAGAAGTCGATGAGATCGAAGGTTTGCCTCCTGCGGTTGCCTTACAGCAGCAACGCAGTTCAGGAACCACCAGATCCTCGGTCGGCTCCGTGACCACATTGTCTAACCTGTTACGTATGTTATATTCCCGCGCAGGCGATTATCCACCGAACCAGCCTCTTTTATATGCAGATTCTTTTTCAACCAACACTCCAGAAGGCATCTGCCCAGAATGTCATGGACTTGGTCGCGTGTACCAAGTCACAGAAAAAAGCATGGTTCTCCATGATACCTTAACCATTCGGGAAGGAGCCATAGATTCCTGGCCCAAGGCATGGCAGGGTAAAAATCTTCGCGACATTTTAGTCACACTGGGATATGATGTTGATGTTCCTTGGAAAGATATCCCACAAAAAGATCGTGACTGGATCTTATTTACAGACGAAAAACCTAAGGTACCGGTATACCGAAACTTAGATCAGGAGGAAGTGCAACGTGCCATTAAAAATAAGCGGGAACCAAGTTATATGGGAACCTACACGGGTGCCAAAAAATTGGTATTGTACACTTTTGCAAATACGCAAAGTATGTTGATGAAAAAGCGTGTGTCTAAATATATGATCAGCAGTGAATGTCCTACCTGTCATGGCAAACGCTTACGGCCAGAATCTCTTTCCGTCACTTTTTCTGGTTATGATATTGCTGATATTTCGAGGTTGCCATTGAAAAAATTACATGCTATTTTCTCTCCTTATGGAAATGGCTCGGCGCCGGGTTTAGATAAATTGACCAAAAGCTACGAAGAGAAAGCACTCGTTGCACAACGTATTGCCGAAGATCTTGTTGCAAGAGTAGACGTTTTGTTAGAATTAGGGCTGGGTTATTTGTCTTTGGAGCGAAGCACACCGACCCTATCTCCTGGTGAACATCAACGTTTAAGATTGGCGACCCAAGTACGTAGTAATTTATTTGGAGTGGTGTATGTATTAGACGAGCCTTCTGCAGGATTGCATCCCGCTGACACCGAAGCTTTACTCAAAACGTTGGATAGATTGAAAGCTAGCGGGAATTCGCTTTTTGTCGTCGAGCATGAACTAGATGTGATTCGCCATGCCGATTGGTTAGTAGATGTAGGTCCTGATGCTGGCGAAGGTGGTGGTGAGGTTTTATATAGTGGTCCTCCAGTAGGTTTAAAAGATATTTCAAGATCTAAAACCAGGGAACATCTTTTTAACGACCTCCCTTTTAAAAAACCCAAACCGCGAAAGCCTTCTGGATGGCTCAACTTAAGCGGAGTTACCAAAAATAATTTAATCAACCTTGAGGCATCTTTTCCTTTAGGTGTATTAACGAGTGTTACTGGTATTTCAGGCTCGGGTAAAAGCAGCTTGGTGAGTCAGGTTTTGGTAGAGCTAATGTCCACCCAACTAAGAAACGGCTCTTCTTCAGAAAAAGAAGAAGAAGAGGAAGATCTCTTGAAACAGGAAGTTGTAGCAACGCAGGGTGGTGAGATTACCGCGGGTTCAGAAAACATAAAACGCATGGTTGTGGTCAATCAGAAACCAATTGGTAGAACACCACGCTCCAACTTGGCTACTTATACGGGCTTGTTTGATGTGGTGCGAAAATTATTTGCGACAACAAAATTAGCTAAATCGCGTCATTATCAGGCTGGTCGCTTTTCATTTAATATCGGAAAGGGCCGTTGTCCCAATTGCGAGGGCGAAGGCTTTGTGATGGTCGAACTCTTGTTTTTGCCCAGTGTCTATGCTCCGTGCCCTGTTTGTGAAGGCACGCGCTATAATCCTGAAACCTTAGAAGTCACTTATCATGAAAAAAATATAGCTCAGGTTCTTGGTTTGACCGTAAATGACGCAGCAAAATTTTTTGAGAAAGAAGACCGCGTAATGCGTCCCCTTAAGGTATTGCAAGAGGTAGGTTTGGGTTATTTACGCTTAGGTCAACCAGCAACAGAACTCTCTGGTGGAGAAGCGCAGCGTATAAAACTGGCAAAAGAACTACAACGGTTGAACCGAGGAAAAACGCTTTATATTTTAGACGAGCCAACAACGGGCTTGCATCCAACCGATGTAGAAAAATTACAACTTCACCTGGCAAGATTAGTTGATGCCGGCAACACCGTAATTGTAGTGGAGCATGATATGCAGGTAATTGCTGGAAGTGATTGGGTTATCGACATGGGGCCTGGAGCAGGAGAAGAAGGAGGGAAAATGGTAGCAGCAGGCATACCAGAAATAGTCGCAAAAAACAAACAGAGTAAAACAGCATTTTATTTATCGAGAATATTAAGCGGTCACTCTTAATGCATATAAATATTTTATACGGCAGGTTTTAAAACTCGTCCTAGTGGCAACGTTGTAAGATTGGATTTTCAAAATCTCTTCCGAAGTTGGTCGTCCATTCAATTAATCACCTCCCTTTCTATACTAGCTGCAACGAGTTCTTAAAGAATTTTTTTAATTTTTAGGGTGTACGAGATTATCGGTTCCGAACTAAAGGGTATTCGACCAAATTACCGCTTGCCTTATTCTCAAACTCTCGAATAACTTTTCTGGTATAGAAAATATATAATATTGGTAGATTTACTACTGTTTTTTACTCGCTTTAGCTAGAATTATTTTTCTTATATTAATTGTAATATTTATCGTACATAGTACGTTATATCAACCGGTCGATAGATTTTTTTAACACCTTAGATGGTAACTACATCGATTTTCAAATTAAAAAACAAATAAATATGAAGCGTACCCTATTATTTTTTGCCTCCCTTTTACTTATTTTTTCGTCCTGTACGGTAGACGAAGTTGCCGACGGCGCCGACGGTGCGAATGGTTTAGACGGTGAAGCCGGTCTTGCCATTAGTATGGAACAAATTGTTCTAGCTAACGGGTGTGCCCAAATTCGTTTTTTTACGGATACAAATACCAACGGCACATTAGACGCTGAAGAAGCTTTGATTTCTGAATTTGAGCTGTGTAATGGAACAGACGGAACAAACGGTAATGATGGAACCAACGGAACGGAGGGAGTCAATGGTAATTCGATTGGCGTTATATTTAATGAAAGTACGAGCTGCTCAAACGGTGGCAAAACCTATACTTTTTATGTAGATAGCAACGGCAATGGTGCGTTAGATACCGCAGAAGCGATTATTACCCAAGATACTATTTGCAACGGAGCTGATGGTACGGACGGTGAGAATGGTATTGACGGTAGCCCTACAGCGATTAGCGTCAGCAGCGCTGATTTAGAAGACTGCGCTTTAGGTGGTCTTGTTATTCAAGTTTTTATAGATGACAACCGCAATGGAATATTGGACGCCGGAGAAAGCCTTACAGCTACTACGATTACCTGTTATAATACGGTAGACACCGATGAAGATGGTGTACCCGATGTGATCGACCTTTGCCCCAATACGGTGGCCGATACCGATGTGAATAGTAGTGGATGCTCTATAATTTATGTAGCAGAAAATGGAATTACCTTAAAAGTACTAGCAGGCGTTGAGGCAGGAGATTATAGGTTTAACAATGAAACCTATACCGTTGTGGAGAATAAAGAAGCACTGGAAGCTCTTGTTACTGACGGTGCGGACCTTTCTAAGGTCATTACCTCTAAAATCACGGATATGAAATGGCTTTTCTATAATGAAACTACTTTTAACCAAGATATAAGTACTTGGGATACCTCGAATGTTAGCAATATGGAATCTATGTTCTATCATGCTAATACTTTTAACCAGTCCATTGGGGCTTGGGATACCTCGAAGGTTACTACTATGAAATCTATGTTCAATCATGCTAATACTTTTAACCAGTCCATAGGGGCTTGGGATACCTCTAATGTTAGTGATATGAAATCTATGTTTAGTAATGCTGCTACTTTTAACCAAGATATTAGTACTTGGGATACCTCGAATGCTATTAATATAAGTTTTATGTTCTATATAGCTAATAATTTTAACCAAGATATTAGTACTTGGGATACTTCCAATGTTAACGATATGAGAGCTATGTTTTCCCAAGCAGATGCATTCGATCAGGACCTAGGCGGTTGGTGCGCAATAAAAATAGACTCAAGACCAAATTCATTTTCAGCTATGGATTCTAGTCAAGAGCCCGTTTGGGGAACATGTCCATAATATAATTAAAGAATAAGTACTTAAATAGGGCATAAAAAGGGTACGGTTACCATCGGTAATCGTACCCTTTTTCTTTGTTGTTGGGTAAGCTCTTTAACACCTGTATGCCGATTTAAATATTCATTTAATTCTTGAGCAACAGTAGTTTACATAAAAGTGATTGATGTCGCAGGCTCTGTTTATTTCGGTCATCGTAACAGGTGTTTTTTCTTCACCTAAATTTTCCGAACAAACGAAACGTTTTAGCTAGAATTATTTTCTGATATAAATTGTAATATTTATCGTACATAGTACGTTATATCAACCAGTCTATAGGTTTTTTTAACACCTTAGATGGTAACTACATCAATTTTCAAATTAAAAAACACATTATATGAAGCGTACCCCATTATTTTTTGCCTCCCTTTTACTTATTTTTTCGTCCTGTACGGTAGACGAAGTTGCCGACGGCGCCGACGGTGCGAATGGTTTAGACGGTGAAGCCGGTCTTGCCATTAGTATGGAACAAATTGTTCTAGCTAACGGGTGTGCCCAAATTCGTTTTTTTACGGATACAAATACCAACGGTACATTAGACGCTGAAGAAGCTTTGATTTCTGAATTTGAGCTGTGTAATGGAACAGACGGAACAAATGGGAATGATGGATCGGACGGAGTCAACGGTAATTCGATTGGCGTTATATTTAATGAAAGTACGAGCTGCTCA
This sequence comes from Maribacter sp. ACAM166, assembly GCF_005771495.1. Classification (GTDB taxonomy): domain Bacteria; phylum Bacteroidota; class Bacteroidia; order Flavobacteriales; family Flavobacteriaceae; genus Maribacter. The sequence continues at coordinate 7,183 of NZ_VAUW01000010.1, read as the reverse complement.
AACGGTGGCAAAACCTATACTTTTTATGTAGATAGCAACGGCAATGGTGCGTTAGATACCGCAGAAGCGATTATTACCCAAGATACTATTTGCAACGGAGCTGATGGTACGGACGGTGAGAATGGTATTGACGGTAGCCCTACAGCGATTAGCGTCAGCAGCGCTGATTTAGAAGACTGCGCTTTAGGTGGTCTTGTTATTCAAGTTTTTATAGATGACAACCGCAATGGAATATTAGATGACGGGGAAAGCCTTACAGCTACTACGATTACCTGTTATAATACGGTAGACACCGATGAAGATGGTGTACCCGATGTGATCGACCTTTGCCCCAATACGGTGGCCGATACCGATGTGAATAGTAGTGGATGCTCTATAATTTATGTAGCAGAAAATGGAATTACTCTAAAAGCACTAGTAGGGGTTGAGGCAGGAGATTATAGGTTTAACAATGAAACCTATACCGTTGTGGAGAATAAAGAAGCATTGGAAGCTCTTGTTACTGACGGTGCGGACCTTTCTAAGGTCATTACCTCTAAAATCACAGATATGAGTGAACTTTTCTATAATCGTTCTACTTTTAATCAAGATATAAGTACCTGGGATACTTCGAATGTTACCGATATGCGTAACACGTTCAGATTTGCAGATAGTTTTAATCAACCCATTGGGGCTTGGGATACCTCGAAGGTTACCGATATGAGTCAGATGTTCTCTTATGCCGATAGTTTTGACCAACCCATTGGGGCTTGGGATACATCGAATGTTACCCGTATGGAGTATATGTTCTATGTTGCAACTAGTTTTAATCAACCCATTGAGGATTGGGATACGTCGAATGTTACCGATATGTCCGAGATGTTCCGTGGTGCAACTAGTTTTAACCAACCCATTGGTGCTTGGGATACCTCGAAGGTTACCTATATGAGTTATATGTTTTACAATGCAGACGCATTCGATCAAAACCTTAGCGCTTGGTGCGTAACAGAAATAGGCTCACGACCATCTGAATTTTCAGGAATGGATTCTAGTCAAGAGCCCGTTTGGGGAACATGTCCATAATATAATTAAAGAATAAGTACTTAAATAAGGCATAAAGGGGTACGGTTACCATCGGTAATCGTACCCTTTTTCTTTGTATTTTGGTTCCGTATGTAGTTGTCTAGTATGACCTGTGCCTATACTTTTTCACACAAACAATAGACTGATTTTAATACTAAATGGTCTGAAGACAAAAACTTTAAACTAGGTATTGTCTTATTTTAAACGTTTAAAACTATTCTAAAACAATGATGGTTTGAAATAGGCAGTATCATATTTATGGATTATATCGATTTCTTAGTAGCCCTGTTACAATGAAAATAATAACGTATACGCTAAAAATTATGGCTGCAATCGCGACATAGTAGATAAGTGAATTCATGTGTTACTTATTTTTTATGAAAAGACAGTTCTTATAGAAAGGGGGAGTAGCTTGATATGTGATGTATGTTTTTTTGTTAATCTAGTAATTGACTATAGATTTGAAGTATGCAATTGTGTGAAGTGTTGTATTAGTTGTGTAGAATGTAAGAAAATTAGCATTTTTTTAATGGGGTAGTTTGTCTAAAATTGATATTTCAATTAAAATTTAAATAATAAAAAGAGTAGTGCATCCATCTTAGCACCTAATTTCTTATTCAATATTTTAAAAGCTCTCGTCATATGGCCTTCAATAGTTTTAATTGAAACTCCTAAATACTCTGATATTTCAATATGGGTCAGGCCTTCCTTCTTGTTCAATAAGAAAATTTGTTTGCATTTTTTAGGTAAACTGTCTATTTCTTGTTGAAGTTTGCCTAATAGTTCTTCTAAGTTCTCTGAATCATTCTCAACGACATGATCCAAAGCTTCTAAATATTTTTTTTCTAAATTAATAACGGGTTTGTTTTTTCTATACTGATCAATAAACCCATTATATACAGAACGATATAAGTAATTTTTTAAGGAAAGCTTTGGGTTTATATTTGTCCTTTTAACATAAAGTTCAACAAAAACGTTTTGTACAATATCTTCAGCTTTTTCATGGTCATGTATCAATGAATATGAATAAAGGCAAAGATTTTGATAAAAATCTTCCATCAAAAAATCGTAGGCCTTGGAATCTCCCAATTTTAATCTTTGGGCTAAAAAAAAGTGATTTTTAAAACCCATTTAATACTTGAATTTCAGTAAACTATAAAACTTTATCACTAATTCAAAAAAAAAGTGAAAATAAGTAGAGGGGTTTGCAACAATGATACGTAATAAAAGTATGATGAAGGAGTCAAAAGCACAAAAACTAATTGTTAAGTTCTTGAACAAGGAAATTAACCATGAAGAACTTGACCAGTTATATAGTTGGATAAAAAACAATAAAAACAGTAATACGTTCAATGAATACGTTAGAACTGAATATTTAACCAATGCATTCATGAAGAACTATAATGTGGAAAACGCCAAAAAAGTAATCGCCAAAAAAGTTGAAAGACAGAAGCGTAAAAAAAGAATCCAGCTGTTTAAAAAATTAGCAGTAGCTGCATCGGTATTAATTTTGTTTGGCATTATTACCTTCAATATACAATCAAATAATATAGAGACTGAGGTTGTAGATTATAAAATACAGATAGAATCTGGTTCTAATAAAGCGATACTGACCTTGGATAACGGAAATGAAATAACTCTTGAAAAAGGCAAGAAATATGCAACGGATAAGTTGACGAGCAATGGTGAAAAATTAGTTTACAAAAACACAGAGAAAGCTTCAAAGCTAAATACGAAGACTTATAATTATTTAACAGTTCCTAGAGGCGGACAATTTTTCATCCAATTATCTGACAGAACTAAAGTTTGGTTGAATTCAGATTCGAAACTTAAGTTTCCGACAGTATTCTCAAAAGATGAGACGCGTAAAATTGAATTAGTCTATGGGGAGGCTTACCTTGAAGTTTCACCAAGTTCAGATAACAACGACACTTCATTTTCGCTGATTTGCGATGGACAGGAAATCAGCGTTATAGGAACACATTTTAACATAAGAGCCTATTCTGATGATCATGAAATAGCTACTACGTTGATAGAGGGTAAGGTACTTGTTAAAAAAGATGGGTTCGAAGAAATTCTCAATCCCAATCAGCAATCTATAATCAACAATGAGTCCAACGGGATAAAGGTAATAGCGGTAGATGGTTCACAAGAAATTTCATGGGTGAAAGGAGTATTTACGTTCAATGAAAAGTCTTTGGTCGAAATCATGAAAATACTTTCAAGATGGTACGATGTAGAAGTGATATTTGAATCGGCAGAATTAAAAAATTATGTATTTACTGGAGTCTTGGAAAGGACGGATTCTTTTTTGGGTATAATCAAACTCATTGAAGCTACAAGTGAAAATGAGGTAACCTTTGAGGTCAACAATAAAACGATAACTATAAAATAAAATGGAATAAAAAAGAAAAGGCTTGAACCTTAGACAGTAGCAGTCTTTCTCAATTGGAAATAATTAACAATGCTCACTAAAACAATGTATAACTAATTCAAATGTAAAATTATGAAAAATATTCTCATCAGATCGACCTCCTATTTTGGAGACAGACTCTTAAAAACAATTATGAAAACATTGATCTTTTTTTGTTGCGCCCTTACCTTCGCACTTAGTCCTAATACGGGAGTTTCGCAGGATGTGGACATAACAATCGAGAAAGACATTTCTTTATCGGTAAAACAGATTTTTAAACTGATTAACGAACAAACAGATTTCAACTTTATTTACAGGGATGATTTAATTAAAAATGCTCCGGAAATAGATTTGAAAAAAGGAGTGGTAAAGGTAAAGACGCTACTTAAAAATTGTCTTTCACCGATTAATTTTACTTATGAGTTAACAGAGAATGGTACAGTAGTAGTAAAAAAGGCACAAAACAGTAAACAACTTGATACTAAAATCGAGACCTCTTTTATACTACAATCAACAATTACCGGAACTGTTACAGATGTGGATGCAAAGCCTTTAGGAGGTGCCAGCATATTAGAGAAAGGTACCACCAATGGTACGACTACTGATTTTGACGGTAATTTTTCGATTACCCTAAACAATGAAAATACAGTAGTGGTTGTTTCTTATATTGGATTTGCAACGAAAGAAATCACCGTAGAGGGTGAAAACAGTATAACCGTAGTGTTAAATGAAAGTGCGGCCCAACTCGACGATGTAATCGTTGTCGGTAGTAGAGGTAAGCCTAGAACTTCTTTTGATTCGCCTGTACCTGTAGATAATATAAGAATAGCCGATTTGGCCAAAACTGGACAAGGCGTGCTTGATCAACAATTAATGTTCAAGGTACCTTCTTACAACGCTACCCAACAGCCAATTTCTGATGCTGCTGCACATTTTAGTCCTGCAGATTTAAGAGGTCTTTTTCCTAGTAGAACCTTAGTTTTGGTCAATGGAAAAAGAAAGAATGCAAGTGCGCTCGTCTATAGTTATGTAACCCCTGGCCGTGGTGAGGTCGGTGTAGATATGAAGTCTGTTCCATCTGCCGCTTTAGAACGTGTAGAAATATTAAGAGACGGTGCTGCTGCCCAATATGGATCTGATGCCGTGGCTGGCGTCATAAATTTAGTTATGAAAAAGGCATCAGAACCTTTTGTAAACACAAGCTTTAGCACAACATCTAAGGGAGATGGTGAGCAATATCAAATAGAGACTGGTTTCGGAGTTAATATTTCGGATAAAGGGTATGCCAACTTCACCTTGAACTACTTTGACCAGAAAAGGTCACAACGAGCAGGGGCCATTACCAGTGTAGCAGATGAAGCTGCTTACTGGGGTGTTTCCGAAACTTCAGATTACAATACTAATGATTTAACTGCATTTTTAGATAGAAATCCAAGTGCAGGTTTTCAAGTTGGTTTACCAGACATGACCATTACTAACTTTAGCTACAACATGGGTTATACCTTGGACGAAGCTAGCCAAACTGAAATTTACTCATTTGGTACCCTAGCTAATCGTTCTGGTTCTGCTCCGCAATTTGCTCGTGTACCTTACTGGGTAACTGGTTTTGAACAAATCTATCCAGGACAGGATTTCTTCTTGGCAGAAATGTCTCCACAAATCAAAGACAACACCTTAGCATTAGGAATTAAAACGGTTTATAACGAGTGGAATTTTGATTTAAGTTCTACCATGGGAAAAAACCGAATAGATTACTACATTACCAATTCTTTTAATCAATCTTTTGGGGCGAGTAGTCCATCTGATTTTTACAATGGAGCTCACCAGTTCAGTCACGTAGTGAATAACCTTGATGTGGTTCGTACGTTCGAAGGAGCTAATGAAAGTGCTGTAACCGTAGCATTTGGCGCGGAACATCGTACAGAACGCTTCGTAACGGAAGAAGGTGAGTTTGCCTCTTACGGCGATGGAACGCCAGATGTGGCGGACAGAACAGGTTCTGAATCCTTTGGTGGGTTTAAGCCAGAAAATGCATCTAATGACTACCGTAACAACCTAGGTATCTATACGGACATCAACTATGATATTTCAAAATCATTCTTAATTGGTGGTGCTTTACGTTTTGAAAACTATAGCGATTTTGGTTCTAACACCAGTTGGAAACTGAATTCAAGATGGAAATCACAGAATGAAAAACTAAATATAAGAGGTTCTTTAAGTAGTGGTTTTAGGGCTCCTTCTCTACACCAATTATTCTATACGGCCATTACAACGACCCTGACCGAAAACGGAATACAGCAGAACGGTATTTTGAACAATTCCGATCCTGCACTTAGAGCATTGGGCATTCCAGAATTAAGCCCTGAAACTTCTTTTAATGTCGGCGCCGGTTTTACCTATCGTATCAGTAGAAATGCAGGTATTACAGTAGATGCTTACCAAATCGATGTTGATGAAAGAATCGTTCTTTCGGGTCAAGTAACCCCGACAGGAGACCCAACCAACCCAATCGATCAAACTTTAGATGGGGTCAATGTTGGTTCTGCAGGCTTCTTCTTGAACGCTATCAATACCAGAACAGAAGGTATAGATATTGTATTTAGCTATGATAACATAGCGTTGGGTAAAGGTTATTTAGGGGGTAGCATTGCTGCTAACTTTAATAAAACGCAAGTCACTGGGACCAATTTTCCAAGTTTTATTAGTAATAACGGACTTGAAGATGCAATTTTTTCAAGAGAGGATGTCTCAAGAGTTGAAAGTTGGAGACCAAGAAAAAAGATTATCGCTTCTGCGAATTATAGAATCAATAAATTTTCGACCAATTTATCTTTTATGAACTATGGGAAAGTCACCTACAGACATCCAAGCAATCCGGCAGATGATGCTACATATGGTGCAAAAACCTTGACCGATTTAAGTTTCTCGTATGAATTTACAGATAAAATCAATTTTACCCTAGGGGCCAATAATCTTTTTAATGTATATCCAGATACTTTCGCTGATGCTTACAGCAATAATGGTGGTGTACCTAACGATAGGAATTTGGATTTTGTGGGTAGGTTCAAGTATCCTTGGCAAACAACACAATTTGGTCTTGACGGAACAAGGATATTCACAAAACTAGCATTTACGTTTTAATTTTATTTTTTAAGTTTAGCTAGCCCAATCTTACTTCTTTTGATTGGGCTTTTTTAAATATTAATCGTTCATTAATGCGAATTATATCAACAAAGGCCCTCTTATTGAATGCCCTAATATTTAAAACATTTTTAGTCTTTAAACTACATTTTTAATCTACTCACTATCTAAATGAAAAGCACTTTAAGTATTGACAACACTTAAACCAAAGTTCCATTTATATGGGCCAATCTTCTCTTCCTGCTTTTTGGCAAAAGATAGATTACCGCTGTGGCGAAACTGGTTACAAATTTCCTGATTGCCATTATATTTTCCATTCGTTCACTATTAAAGAAGGCCGTATTTGAACAATTTCATAGAGGCGAATTCATAACCGAATGTAAACCTCTTGTAGACACTAGACTTGCAATAAAAAAGTGGACAATTAGATAAGAGTCATACTGCTATTTGTTGATTATACATTTCGTTTTCAAATTCTTCTATGGTTTTATACCCCAATGTAGAGTGCATTCTTCTTCTGTTGTACCAAGTTTCTATCCATTGAAAGACTGATAGCTCGGCTTCTGA
>NZ_VAUW01000092.1 GCF_005771495.1 Maribacter sp. ACAM166 | reverse complement strand
TATTGATGAGTTCAGGACCAAAGTGATCATCTAACTCAATAAAATCGATCTTGATCATGGGGTATTCTCTATCAATGACATTAATATCATTCCTAAATTGTTCAGTGATTGCAATTCCGTTTCTAATTGCGGTCACTATTTTCAATTTTTTTGTGTGTTCATTATTTTGAATGTAGAGCATGACCTTGTTTAAGGTTTCTACACCATCATCCTTTGTGAAATAAACAAATTCCTGAGAATTAATATCATCAATGACCGAAAGTATTTTCTTGTCTGTCTTCAAAACTAATTTTCTAAAAGGATCAAAAACAGAGTGGATTAACTTCAATAGGACTTTTAGCAATACAGTCCGGTTCAGCATTATCAGAATCAATACAATGAATGGAACAAAATATTCAAGGAAGACAGATAAATTACTTGGCACTCCTACTTTTGGTTCCATTATTACATTTCCTACCAAAGCAACAATAACAGCCGTAATTGCAACCAATATTGAAAGCCATCCTGCTTTTTCAGGCCGAGGTAACGAATTGCGCTTTACTTTTAATAGTATGTTTCCTATTCCGAACAGTGCCATCACCAATAAAAAGGAAATGGTATAAACACCGGCCAATAACTTAACATCTCCTTTCGTTATTAGTAACACTGATACCGTTAAGAGCAAGAAAACAATAATAATACGATATGAACTTCCTTTTTTGTTTTTCTTTAAAAAATACTGTGGTAAAATACGATCAAGTGCCATACGTTCCAATAAACCTGAAACTCCAACAAAACTTGTAAGTACAGCTCCACTAAGTACCAAAAATGCATCAATAGCAATTAAGATTGCTAACCAATTACCACCTACGTGAGATGCCATTTCAATTAACAGCGTATTTTGATAGGCATCACTTTGCAATAGAGGTATTGCAAATAATGAAAGAGCAAACAACGCAGCTAAGGGATTAATAATACTCACTACAATCCACATATTTTTCAATGTTTTTGGAAATACTCCTTTTTGCTGTTCTTCTACAAAGTTGGCTGAACTTTCGAAACCAGAAACTCCTAACATTGAAGCTGCAAAACCAAGAAAAATAGCATTCGTTATACTTCCTCCTTTGGTTGGTAAGTGCCAGTTTTCTATAAATATTTCAATACCATTATTTAGAAGAAAGAAAATGATAAAAGCACTTAGTATAGCAAAAGATGCTAAATGGAAAAGGAAAATTGCTATAGCAACTTTGGCAGATTCTGAAACACCGCCAATAGTAAGAATACCAAAAAGGCTAAGTAATATGATGGTGGCAATGATTATAGGAATTGCAGGAATCAAATGATGGAGATAATGAATGGCCTCATTTGCAGAAATGACTGCTGTAGCCATATAAGACAATATCGTTAATGTGGCGGCAAAGGATGCCATAGATTTACTAGTCGTATTTAATAACGCATTATAGGCGCCACCGTTTAAGGGTAATGCGCCAACAACTTCTCCATATATTTTCCTAAATAGAAAAAGCACTAACGAAACAATAAGTAGTGTAATCCAAGCGTATTGTCCAGCAAAGGCAATGGCTAGAGCAGATACATATAATACAGATGAGCTTATATCATTTCCGCATATAGCTGTGGATGCTAATACAGATAACTTTTTATGTTCTTTCATTAGTTTTTCTTC
>NZ_VAUW01000091.1 GCF_005771495.1 Maribacter sp. ACAM166 | reverse complement strand
ACTGAAAGCTATGGCAAAATACAAATGGTACTTATCAAATCTGGTCGCTTTTATAAGACTCAACCTTTTTGTTAAGGTAGACCTCCAAAAATGGCTCGACCACCCTTTTCAAGACCATCCGCCGCCTAAACAAAATACTATACAGGGGGTTCTATTTTGAAAAACCATTGATTTATGAATCTAAGTCAATCAAATCAGTAAATTTATTCATTCTTGAAAACGTTTAGGACAGGATTGATATTACATCTAAGTTTTTTGTTAAAAATTTTAAACCAAACTTTTGAATGTTGAATTAATTTGGAGAACTATTCAAATGATTAGCAACTAAAATTAGTTACTTTTAAAATATTAAAGTCTTTTCTTAAACTCAAAAAATGAAATTAGAGGATTATTGTACGTTTGAACTTGACAAGCAGTTTTTACAGATTGATGGAATAAAATATCTTCCTTGGATTGGTCATAAAGCATTAAAAAGTAATAATAAATTACTCATCGTAGGTGAAAGTGTATACAATTGGGAAAAAGAAGAAGGCTTGAAAAGGCAAATAGCACAGAGTCGTTTAGAAAAAAATGATTTTGCAAGAGTTGTTGCCTACGAGCATGGAATTGAAAATCCACATCATAAAAGGAAATTTGCTCGAAACATTGAGAAAACATTAGCTCCAAAATTTGAAACTGAATCTGATAGAATTGGTTTTTGGGAAAGTATAATGTTTCACGAATTGGTACAAAGGCCAATGGATAATATCAGATCCAGACCTAACAAAACCGACTATCAAAATGGAGCCAAGGTTTTAAGATCTATTATCCAAATGGTAAAGCCAGAAAAATGTGTATTTTTAGGAACAACTTGGTCAAAGTTTGTAGGATTACGAAATAATTTAGGTGAAAGTTACACTACGAGTGAGATTGGATTTGAGAAAATTAATGGAGCGATACCAAGATTACTGAAGAATGATAGGTCAAATATTAAAATATATTTTATAAAGCATCCAAGTAAATTCTTTACACCAGAACTATGGAAAGACTTTATTCTGAACAATTAAAAAACTGTAACACATTAACCATTGTTTATTCCTTTAATTCAATTGTTCTCTCTCATCAACCTAAAAATTTCTTGACTAACCCTCTTTTGGACTACCTTTCCATAATACTCCTGGGTAATCTGAATACTAGAATGCCCTAAAAGTTCACTCACTATTTCTATAGGTACATCATTATAACGTAACACTGTAGACGCAAATGTTTTCCTAGCCATGTGTGATGACTGATGGATTTATTTATGCCTACCGTGCCTGCAATTTCCTTTAGGTATGAATTAATTTTTTGGTTACTAAATTTTGGTAATGCATAAATTCCAGTATTATGATACTTAGCCAATATTGCTTTCGCTTTTGGCATTAATGGAACAGATATCATTCTACCAGTCTTTTCCCTTTTCATTTGAATCCATTTATTCTCATCAAACCCCTTTATTATTTGCTCTCTTTTTAATTTAGACATTTCATGATATGCCAACCCTGTGTAGCAACAGAATACAAAAAGATCCCTAACCAATTGAAGCCTGTCCTGCTTGAAGTGGTGTTCCTCAAGGAGCTTCAATTCATCAGTTGAAAGGAATATCACTTCTTGTATGACCCTACCGGGCTTGTGTAATGCAAATGGGTCTTTTTCAAGATATCCTTCCGCTATGGCCAACTTAATAACCTGAGTTCGATTAATAATATTTGATTATTATGCAACAAAAAAGATAGATTTTCAGTAAATTAAAGTGTTGAAATTCAATTCATTAATCTAAAAATCTATCTATGGTAATCTACTCTAAAGTTAC
>NZ_VAUW01000090.1 GCF_005771495.1 Maribacter sp. ACAM166 | reverse complement strand
ACCTTTGCTCTAAGGTCAATTGTTTGTAATGTTTCATCAAAACGAATATAAATATTGAGCCTAAAACAGATGGGGCTAGCCCCATCTGTTTTAAATATTCGTGTTGCACTTATGACTTGAACTTAGAGAATATATAAAATGAACTTTTAGATATAATTATTGAACTTTTTTTGCCGAAATGCTAAAGGAGATTCCTCTTCCTGTTTTGTGAAGTATTGACTAAAATATGAAGGTTCATTAAACCCTAACTGATATGAAATTTCGTAACTAATCAGTTTAAATAAAGTTACCGAATAATTTGGATCGAAACCAATAATTTCGGATCTTGTTTCTATCGAGAAGGACAGGATTATATCGGAACTTATCATGCGTCTGGAAAGGCTTGAATACCGGGTGCTCGAACTTGAAAAGGAGAATGCGCAACTGCGTGAACGCCTTGCCAAATATGAAAACCCCAAGAACAGCCGTAACAGTTCGATTCCACCTTCCAAGGACGGGAACCGTCCAAAGAAGAATCAAAGTCTTCGCAGATCTACCGGTAAAAAGCCAGGTGGTCAGCTGGGCCGTAAAGGGCATACCTTGGAAATGACATCCGTACCCGACCGGATTATAGATTTAGTTCCCCAATATTGCAACAATTGTGGTCTGTCTTTGGAGAAAGTCATTGCTGTCGGGCATAGAACACGTCAAATTGTGGACATACCACCTGTTAAAGCTGTTTGGACCCAGTACCGCACCTACGGTAAAAAATGTGACTGTGGCAGATGCACCGTGACGGATTTCCCCCAAGGAGTGGATGCCCCCGTAAGCTATGGGGGAAATATCGAAGCACTTATCGGCTATTTTCACGCGCGCCAGTATTTGCCCTTTGCGAGAATGAAGGAAATGATGAACGATGTCTTCAATATCGACATCAGCGAAGGCGGTCTACATTGTTTATTGAATCGTTTTGCCAATAGGGCAACACCTTTTTATCAAATGATTAGGGAAAGAATCTCCAGTGCCATGGTTATCGGAACGGATGAAACAGGTGTAAAGGTAAACGGTGACAAAAATTGGTTCTGGACTTGGCAAACTTCCCGTTTGACCTATATCGCCCACAGTAACACAAGGGGCAAGTTGGCTATTGAGGCTAATTTTCCCCATGGTTTCCCCAATGCTACTCTGGTACGTGATGGATGGAGGGCACAAATGGCCACCAAGGCAAAATACCATCAGACCTGCCTACCACATCTATTGAGACATTTAAACTACCTGAACGAAAAATATGGCGGTAACCAATGGGGCAAGAACTTCCAGGCGTTGCTTTATGATGCCATCAATCTATCCAAAAATCAGAATATCGGGCAACGGGATATTGAAAGGACCAATATCGTACAACGACTAGGTAAGCTAATGGAAAGACCTCCCGATAAAGAACATGGGGAACTCTATACCTTTTACAAACGTATGTGCCGTGAAAGAAGGCATCTGTTCACATTTCTTTTCATACAAGATGTCCCCTCGGATAATAACGCATCCGAAAGGGCCATTCGCAATGTGAAAGTGAAACAGAAAATATCGGGGCAGTTCAAAACCGCAAAAGCAGCCCAGAACTTTGCCAAAATACGATCCGTCATAGATACCACAATCAAAAATGGAATGAATGTCTTGGATGCATTGGCTCTTATCGCTGAAGCAAAGCCTCAAAAGACAAACTGATTAGTTACGAAATTTCTTTTATACTAAAATCACTATTTAATAAAAGTCTAAGTTCAAGTCATAAGTGCAACACGAATATTTAAAACAGATGGGGCTAGCCCCATCTGTTTTAGGCTCAATATTTATATTCGTTTTGATGAAACATTACAAACAATTGACCTTAGAGCAAAGGT
>NZ_VAUW01000089.1 GCF_005771495.1 Maribacter sp. ACAM166 | reverse complement strand
AGTACTGAGCAGGCAAGAAGTAAAGCTACTATTAAAAACACCCAAGCTACAGAAGCACCGTTTGCTATTGGCGCTGCTTTACGGCTGCGGTCTTCGCAACGCAGAGCTGCGCAATCTACACATTAAGGATGTAGATATGGACAGGAAACGGCTACATATCCGTCAGGGCAAGGGTCGCAAAGACCGCTATGTACCCCTGTGCGATCTGCTCGTACGTGGCATACAAACCTATCTTGCGGCGGAGCATCCGGTACAATGGCTTTTTAATGGCAATGACAGATCGGGTAGACCCGTCGCCCTGTCGCCCAATGGGGTACAATGGGTAGTAAAACAGGCCAGGCAACATAGCGGTATCCTAAAAGAGGTAACCACCCATAGTCTCCGTCATACCTATGCTACACATCTGTTGGAAATGGGGCTGGACATTATGAGCCTAAAAGACCTTTTGGGGCATGTGGACATTCAAACGACCATGGTGTACCTGCACGTTTCCCAATGCTCTAAAAGCGCTGTTTTCAGTCCCTTGGAAAAGTTATACGGCTCTCAGTAATGTCACGGCCCTTATATCAGGTGGCCGATGTATTGGAACGTAATGAAGAACTGTTATCACAGTATACCAGCAACACTTGGCAATTACGCACCTTGCATGGCTTACGCAAATGTAGAACTGCCGCACTTGGCGGTCATATAGACCGTTGCAACAACCCGCGGTGTAATCAGCTACACCTAAGTTACAACAGCTGCCGCAATCGGCATTGCCCGAAGTGCCAAGGGCACAAACGCGAACAATGGATACGGGCACGGGAAAAGGAACTGCTGAACGTGCCTTATTTTCATGTGGTGTTTACCCTGCCCGATACAATGAACCAGCTGTGCTTATATGCTCCAAAACAGGTATATACTATTTTGTTTAAAAGCGCATGGAGTATACTACAAGATTTTGGAGCCAACCCAAAGTTTCTTGGTGCCAGTATGGGTATGGTGGCCATACTGCATACTTGGGGTCAGAATCTAAGTTTGCATCCGCATTTACATTGTATCGTTCCGGGAGGCGGTATTAGTGGAAAGGGAAAATGGAACTATGCCAAAAACAAAGGCAAGTACCTATTTCCAGTAAAGGCAATGAGTAAGGTCTTTAGAGCACGCTTTGTAGAAAACATCAGAAAGGAGTTTGACAAGCCACAGTCATTTTATGATAAACTCTTCGCCAAAGATTGGGTAGTGTATGCCAAACGCCCTTTTGCAAACCCTAAATATGTTGTGGAATACTTAGGGCGCTATACCCATAAGATCGCTATTAGTAATCACAGAATACAATCACTTGCTAATGGCAAGGTTAGTTTTACTGCCAAGGATTATAGAAAAGGGGGTGCAAAGCAGCTACTTAGTTTAAGTGATTCAGAATTCATAAGGCGTTTTAGTCTGCACATTTTACCCAAGGGTTTTGTACGTATACGTCACTATGGTTTTTTAAGTAGTACTAAAAAGAAAATAGTATTACCGCTGCTCATGGCAGAAATGGGGCAACCACCCCCAAAACAAGAATCACCGCCGATTTTACACCGAAGGTGCCCTAGGTGCAAAGAAGGTATTTTGGTAACGGTCTTTATGTTTGACAGCAGAGGACCACCCAAACATTGGATAAACAAAGTAGAACAACAACATAAAATATCCCAAATCAGAACAGCGTAATGGCTGTGCAGGATAACTATTGCCTAAAGTGACCGTTTTTGATGAAACAAGGTAGTCGTACTAGAAATTAAAGGTTTTAGATCAATAGCGTCCTAAACGATTAAAAAAGAGAAAGGGAATTCTGTTCCTCAAAGTTACCTTTGTGGTGCACTCAAAACCACACCTTTCTCTTATGTTAAATATAACCTTGTTTTCCCAAATCATCTC
>NZ_VAUW01000088.1 GCF_005771495.1 Maribacter sp. ACAM166 | reverse complement strand
GGGTGGGATTAATTATACTAGTTCAAATAAGTAGGAATTAGCCTTAATTGAACTTTGCTAATGTTTTAAGTAAAACCTGGATGGCTAAACAAACGATTTCTTACCGCTACCCACTAAGCATAATCTTATTTTTTCGATTTATATTTTGTGAATAAAACTAAACAAATAAGATTTTGTGCCTTTATAAAAGTATACAAAGCTTCTGGTTAAGACCAAGCCTAGTCTAGTTTTTATTTGTCGTTTGTTAACTTCCCATGAAACCGAACTATGGATCAAAACAAAAGACTACAATATTTGGGCTACCAGATTTTTCTCTAAATGACAAAAAACCAATAGAAAAAGTTCAAATAAAGCAAAACAAATAACGTTTAAAACCACTTTGCTCCAAAACAACCACTTAAATCTATTTTTTATTTAAAATAAAAAATAGATATATAACTCGTTTATATTCAATCAAAATACCGGTTCAATAATTATCTCGGTTAAAACCGCGTTTGCAATAAAACATTCTGTATGTGCACGGTGGTGCATTTCATTTATTATAGTTTTATCTGGAATGTTATCTCCTATAAAGGTTATATTTGGCCTCAAATAAAGTTTTGTTATTGTCATTCTTGATTTTTCATTTTTCTCTAATATAGCTACTGCATTATCTTCATAAATTTCTATGATGTATTTTTTCATTGACGCGACAGCTAGAAAGGTGAGCATGTGGCAACTTGCCAAAGCGGCGGCAAAAGATTCTTCAGGGTTTACAAATTCTTTTTTACCAAGATATTCAGGAGCGGCAGATGCCTTAACAACAGTACCGCCTTCGAATTTCCAGCTATGCGTACGATCATACTTTTTATAAGAGAAATCTTCTGACTCATTATTCCAACTTAAATTAACCTTATGTTCTGACATGTTTTTTTAATGTATTAAATATAATTTTTCGGTTTGTGTTTATTATGGCTTTTTTTACGCTTATTAGTTTTAGTATCAAAACGAGTTATGCTATCCTGACCAACAACATTTTCATAAAAAAAGACCTTGGAAACTATTTTTTTTTGCGTTTTATCCTTCAAATCATCCAATTTACTACCGTCTTTATTCAACGTCTCATCGTTGATGTAGCATTCAAATTTATAAGTATCTCGCTTGTAAAAATTTTGATAACGAGTCGCAAAAGGAGAATCAGTTTTAAAATTAGTAGACCAAGTATGACAGCATATATAACTTCCACAAGGACCAATATCACCAATGCGATTCGCTTCCTCACGCATCCCAATTTGAAGCATTTCAACGCGTATATGAAAGGCTTTGGACAGGTATTTAATTAACTCCCGATAATCCACACGTCCTTTGGCGGTGTAATAAAATGTGGCTTTAGATATATCGCCCTGATAATCTACATCGGTTAATTTCATAGATAAGCCAAGCTCTTTAACTAAACCCCGTGCTTTATACAAAGTATCTAATCCCATCTCTTTGGCAAGCTTCCATTTAGTTACATCAACAGGAGTGGCTCGGCGATAGATTTTTTTAACTACTTCCTCCGTACGCACATTCTTTTTCTTGAGCTGCATACTTACTAGTTCACCGGTTAAGGAAACATGTCCAACATCATGACCACCCATATTGCCCTCTACAACAACCAATTCTCCACTTTTGAAATATATATTTTGAAGATTAAGATAGAATTCCTTTCGGGATCCTTTGAATTTTATCTCTACAATATTGCAAACTTTATAATTAGGAGGCATAACAATATCCGCCATCCAATCATATACATCTGACTGACTACAACCATACGTAAGGCACGAGCCTTTACTTTTGACGCCACCAGAAACAGAAGAACCTTCTGTTGAATAATTATCCATATTAACCTATATTTTAATTCCCTTTCGAGAGTGTATGAACGTTTAAAATCTCTGTTTAATAAAAAACCAGGAAACGATCAAAATTCATCTTCATCAATTCCTATCAGCATATTATAAGCTTCTTGTAATTCTAACAGCGTTTTT
>NZ_VAUW01000087.1 GCF_005771495.1 Maribacter sp. ACAM166 | reverse complement strand
ATATAAGTACAGATGCAAAAATAGTGACAGATAAATGGAGAGGATATTCACCACTAAAAAAGGACTATGATATCGAACAGAAATTCAGTAACAACGGTAAAAATTTCAAAGAACTGCACATAGTGATCATGCAATTAAACTCTTGGTTAAGAGCAATACCAACTCACGTAAGCAAATGGCACGTACAAGCTTACTTTGATGAATTTTGTTTTAGGATCAACCGCTCTCAATTCAAGCAAAGTATTTTTCATAAAACTATAGAAAGAATGGTCTTAGCGAAACCTATTTATCATAAAAACATAAAACGGATACTAGGCGTATAACTCAATAAGATTTAAGTCAAAGAGTAAGTTCAACTTAACTATCAAAAATCAAGTATAGTTTTCAAAATTCAATTTAAAAAATTTAATTTTCACTAATTTATAATTGATTTCGGTCTACTGACTTCTCTGTTAATTACTAACTAAAACTGCGTACTGGGCTAGCTTATTCATTCAAATTTGGCTCAATAGGATTTGTTTCTTCGTTTTTGTTTTTAGCATATAAATAACCTCTTTTCCACCACAAGGTCATTTTATCCTTATCGAAAATCAACGAGTTTGTTGTTAGAATAGTTGGTGTATAATAAAGATTTATAATTGCATTCTTTTGATTAGCGACCAATTTTCCTATTCTAATATTTTGATTCTCAATACGATCTAAAATGAAACTCATCATTGTCGTAATCAATTCGAATGGATTTCTTGAAGCAACTCTATTTAGATAATTTACCTCTGTATGTAAAACAACCACATCTACCTCGGTTGCTCCTCTTTTAATCGCCTCTTCTATGGGTACAATACTTCCCAAACCACCATCAGCATACTCACAACCATTTTTACGAACCAAACTCATAAATGGTGTATAATTAGCTGAAATCCATATCCAATCACAGAACTCATCATAAGTACAGTCTTTTATGGACTTATACTCAACTTGGTTTAAGGATAAATTTGACACGGTAATAATCACATCAGACATGCCTTTCTTCAAGGATTCAAATTCTTCTGTAGTTAGGCTATTACGAATTAAATCCCTCAGATTTTCGCTTTCTCCAAACGTCTTTTTTCCTAAAATAAAATTTCGCAGAACATTCCAGTGATTTATAGAAATTTCTTCATTACCATGAACTTTCTTAATTAAGAAAGGGCAATTATTGAAAATACTTTGTTGATTGACATTGGAATATATTTCTTTTATTTTTTCTAATTTGCCTAAGGCTAAATGAGAAATAAGTAAACTACCGGTAGATGTACCTACGAATAAATCATATTTTCTACCTTCTTCTTGAATAAGGTATTGCGCTACACCACCTGCAAAGGCTCCTTTACTACCTCCGCCAGAAATTACTAAAGCTCTCATGGTAAATTCAATTTCGTTTTAATATAACGCAAATCTGAGGAATTTAGTTGTTTTACAGCATTGACAATCTCTTTTTTCTTTAAATCATCTTTCAATAAAGAATTTAATAACTGCCTTGAAAAATTTCTGAATTGCCATGAATGATGATTGGTTGCCTTAATCAAATTCAGAATACCATCACCTTTAAGTGCCTTAATTTCATTTAAGTATTGAAAAGCAATCTGTCGTACTTCTGGATTATAGGTTGATGCTGTGTACCCAAGTAACTCCTCTAAATAGGTTATTTTTTCTGATGAATTATATTTTGGCGTTATTAAGGCCAAGGTTAACCATAGTAAGCGAACATTCTTATTAGGAAGTCCGATAATATCTTTCGTCTTATTTAAATAAACCTCTCTATCATTATCAAAATTATTCCAAAGATTGTACAGCATTAATTCATTGGTAACATAACTATCATCTACTAATAACGGTTCTGCAAATTCTTTTAGACCTTCAGGAATAACTCCCATATTCTTAGCTGCATACTGTCTAATAACCTGAGTTCGATTAATAATATTTGATTATTATGCAACAAAAAAGATAGATTTTCAGTAAATTAAAGTGTTGAAATTCAATTCATTAATCTAAAAATCTATCTATGGTAATCTACTCTAAAGTTAC